>NZ_CADIJL010000019.1 GCF_902859695.1 Achromobacter ruhlandii | reverse complement strand
CCAAGATTGGAGCGGTTGTCCCCAAAGACAATCTCTCAACCAGTTACGCCTGACGACCATAGCAAGGTGGTACCACTCCTTCCCATCCCGAACAGGACAGTGAAACGCCTTCGCGCCGATGATAGTGGACGGACGTCTGTGAAAGTAGGTCAGTATCAGGCAGTTATTCAAAAAGAAAACCCCGCAGGCTGACGCCTGCGGGGTTTTTCTTTATGGCCTTGAATAGACCCATGGCAGGGCGGCCTTGCATTGGAAGCGCGTGACCCCGCCCGTGGTCCGCCCGCTTCAGCCTGGCTGGTGTCGTGCCGTCTCCGGCAGTTGACGCCTGAGAGCGGTGAAGAACAGCTCCGATTGCAGGCGTTCGCTCTGGATCTGGGCGGCGACCTTGGCGGCGAGTCCGGGAGCGACAGGCACCAGCGGCCGTCCCGTGGACTGCGCCAATACCTGCGCGGTACAGGCGCGCTCGAGAAAGAACAGGTCGTCGTAGGCGTAGTCGAGACGCTCGCCGCATACCACCACGCCATGATTGCCCAGGAAGGCGATATCGGCGCCCTGCATGGCGCGGGCGATGCGTTCGCCTTCGCTCGCGTCCAGAGCGAGGCCGTTGTATTCGCCATCCACGGCGATCCGGCCATGAAAGCGCATGGCGTTCTGCGACAACGTGGTGTCCAGCGTGCGATCTGCCGTGAGCGTCAGGGCCGTGGCGTAAGGCATATGCGTGTGCAGCACACAGGCCTTGCCGGCGATGCGATGGATCGCGGCATGGATGAACATTGCAGTGGGCTCGACCTCGTGACGGCCGGCCAGTTTGCAGCCTTGCGCGTCGACCAGCACGATATCTTCCGCCTGCACTTCGTGCCACATCAGCCCGCGGGGATTCAGCAGGAAGTGATCAGTGTCACCTGGTAGCGCCACGCTGAAGTGGTTGCATACCCCTTCGCCCAGTCCGTGGGCCGCGGCGGCGCGCAGGGCCAGTGCCAGGTCGGCGCGCAGACCGGCAACGCGTTCGGCATGGAACAGCGCATCGGCGAAGTGAGGATCTTTGTTCATGGGCAGCCCGAAATGTTGATCGACAGGGAAGTGTTGCGTTGAGTGGCTCGCCACAAAGGCGCGCGGATGATCGCCGCTTTGTGCGTGCTCCGGCCGGCGATGGAATGTGCCGCCGGCCATGCGGCCTTACATCCACCCGGCCTGTTGGAACAGGCCGGGGACTTTATCCAGAGTCGATACAGTAGCGTCGGGGCGATAGTCCGGCAAGGGCTGGCGGCCGGTGCCACGATCGATCCAGACGCAGCGAAAGCCGATATCGCGCGCGGCCGCATGGTCCAGGTGAGGACTGGCGCAGATGTGCACCACTTCATCGGGCGTGACGCCAAGGCTGTCGTGGGCATGCGCGAAGATCCGCCGCGACGGCTTGTAGGCGCCAGCTTGCTCGGCCGTGATGACGCGGTCGATATGGCCACCCAATTGCGCCACGTTGCCGGCGATGATGCCGTCATCGGTGTTGGAGATGATGCACAGGCGGAATCCGGCGCGCTTGAGCGCGGCCAGTGTATCGACCACTTCGGGAAACGGTGGCATGGCGGAAATGCTGTCCGTGAGCAATGCGGCGTCATCGGGCCGGTACGCCAGGTCGAGGTCGCGCATGGTCAGGCGCAGGGATTCCCGGGAGATGTCGGCGAAGGACATGTGGGGCGGCGTGCGTTCCAGGCGATGTTCGTGCTCGTCATAGACGTGCAGGAAGTGCGCGGGTGTCGGCGCATGGCGTTGGGGGTTGGCGGCGAGGATACGCGCTACCGCGGCCTGTAGTCCTTCGTCCCACTGAATGAGGGTGCCGTAGCAATCGAAGGTCAGCCATCGTGGGCGGGGCAGATGGTCCAGGGGCATGGGATTCTCCTTTTGAAAAGCCGGTCGGGAAAGGTCAGCTTAGGTGGGACCCCATGAGTTGTAAAATTAATAAAAGTACTCATGTCAGTGGAATTAAGAATATCCCATGGCGTGAATCCTTCAGCCCTCTCTCGCCCATCGGATAGCCCATGCTCGACCTGGAATTGCTCAAGACCCTTGTGTGCGTCGCGGACGAAGGCAGCTTCACGCGAGCCGCCGGCCGCGTGCATCGCACGCAGTCCACCGTGAGCCAGCAAGTGCGCAAGCTGGAACAGGCGGTCGGCAAGACACTGCTGCTGCGCGACCGCGCGGGCAATCAGGTGGCGGCCACGGCGGATGGCGAGCTGATGCTGGCATACGCGCGCAAGTTGCTGGCGATGGCGGACGAGGCGGAGCTGGTGTTGTCCGCGCCGCGCCGCGTGCAGGCGATCCGCTTGGGAATTCCCGAGGACTTCGACGTGTCGCGCCTCGCGGCATTACTGGCGGGGTTCGCTGCCAGCCATCCGGATATCCGCCTGGAAACCGGCAGCGGGATGAGCACGGATCTGAAGGCCCGATTGGCGGCGGGGGAATTGGACTTGGCGCTGATCAAGCGCGAGCCTGGCGAGGGGCCGTGCCTGGCGGCGTGGCCTGAACGCCTCGTCTGGGCGGGCGACAAGCGTCTGTTGCAGCAGGCGGGGCCGGTGCCGCTGGTGCTGTTCCCGCACGGATGCATTTACCGCAAGCGCATGATCTATGCGCTGGAGAGCGCCGGACGGCCGTGGCGCGCCGCGTATCACAGCCAGAGCCTGGCGGGCGTGCAGGCGGCGGTCAGCGCGGGGCTGGGTATTTCACTGCTGCCGGCGTTCGCGCGGCTGCCGGAGCACGGAATACTCGGCGTCGCGCAGGGGTTGGCGCCAGCGCCGAATACCGAACTGGCGATCGTGGGCGAAGCGCGCCTCGCCGCCGGCGATGCGGTGGCTAACCTGGTGGCGGTATTGAAGCGGGCAGTGGGCCAGGACGACAATGCCTCGCCCGGCCTGGCGCCATCAGCTTAGATCGCCATCCACGTAATACCAGCGACCGGCTTCACGCACGAAGCGGCTGACTTCATGCATTCTGCTGGCGCGTCCGGCGAGGCGGCTGCGCGCGACGAATTCGACCGTGGCGTGGTCGGCGTCCTGATCGCGAGCCTGCTTGACGGTCAGGCCCAGCCATTTGAGGCCTGGCGGGTTGGGTTCAAGCGACGCGGGGCGAGTGCTGGGATGCCAGGTGTCGAGCAGGTAGGCGAGCCTGTCCAGCACGAAAGCGCTGTAGCGCGAGCGCATCAGGTCTTGCGCGGTGGGGGCCTGCAGCGCCAAGGGGCCGGCGTGCCAGCGGCCGCAGCAGGCGGTGTACGACTTGGCCGAGCCACAGGGACAGGCGATCGGGTCGGGCGTGGTCACGGCGGGCTTCAGGCGAGCAGGTCGCTGTATTCAGGATGGCGGCGCATGTAGACGTCGGCGTAGGAGCACTGTGGCCGCACCTTCCATCCCTGGGCGCGCGCGGAATCCAGTGCGACACGGGTGAGTTCGGCGGCGATGCCGCGACCGCCCACCTGGCCTGGAACGCCGGTGTGGGTGATGGTCATTACGCCGTCGCGCAGATGGTAGTCCAGCACGCACAGAACGCCATCGACCGTGGTTGTGAAGCGGGAGTGCTGGGTGTCGTGGATGACGGAGACCATGGGAATTCCTGCGTGAAATTGGGCGCCCCAGGGGGACGGGCATCCTTCATAGGATACCAGTGGCGCGATCCCTGGCCGTCGGCGCCGCGACGGTGCTTCGGCGAGGGTCGAGTGAACCCGCTGGAGCGAGGCCCGAGGATTGCATTCCGGGAAGGTCAGCGCTGCAGCGCTTTCAGCAGCGCGGTCAGTTGCGCATCGCGTGTTTCGACCAGGTCGGCGATGCTGCGCGTGCCGGCCTCGGCGTTGACGCCCTCGATCAGCCGGCGCTGCAGTTCAGGCGTGACCTCGGGGGTGCCAAGGTCATCCCACCAGGTCTGCACCGGTCCCAGCAGGTGCTTCATGAAATGCGCCATGCCGCCGGCGCCGCCGCCCAGGTTGAACGTCATGTGCGGGCCGAACAAAGCCCAGCGCAGGCCGGGCCCTTGCGATACGGCGGCGTCGATGTCGGCCACGCTGGCGACGTTCTCGGCGGCCAGATGGATGGCCTCGCGCCACAGCGCGGCCTGCAGGCGGTTGGCAATGTGGCCGGGGACTTCCTTGTTGACGCGGATCGGGTACTTGCCCAACTGGCGATAGAAGTCGATGCAGCGGTCGATGGTGGCGGCGGAGGTCTGCCTGCCGCCCACCACTTCCACCAGCGGGATCAGGTGCGGCGGGTTGAACGGGTGGCCGATGACGAAGCGCGAGGCATGTTCGCACCGCGCTTGCAGGCGGCTCATGATGAGTCCGGATGAGCTGGAGGCGACGATGGCGTGGGGCGGCAGCAATGCGTCCATGCGCGCGAACAGGTCGGTCTTGAAATCCTCGCGCTCGGGCGCATTCTCCTGGACGAAGTCCACGTCGCGCAACGCAATGGCCAGGTCGGATTCGAAGCGCAGCCCGTCGGGTGAGGCCCCCGCGGCGACGCGTCCCAGTTCCGCCAGCACTGGCCAGGCCGCGGCAACGCGCGCGCGCGTCAACGGCTCGGCATCGTCCGCGGGATCGCAGACCACGACGTCGAGTCCGTGCGCCAGGAACAGTGCGGCCCAGCTGGCACCGATGGTGCCGGCGCCGACGATGGCGACGCGGCGGATGGCGGGGAAGGGGGACGAGTCGGTCATGCGGCGCTCCGGATGGGTCGAAGGGAAGGTCCATTGTGAAGCAAAGACGATCGGGTTGCCACGCGCGCCGTTGAGCGGCAAGATGCGCTCCATGCCGGCACCCGCCGTACTTCCTTCTTCACATGACGCGCAACATGAATGCCTCCCGCTCCGGCCCTCGCGCCGCGGTACCGTATTTCTGCCAATGGGAATCAGCCGATCTGGCGGGCGCGATCATCCGCAAGGAGTTGCGCCTGGAGGACGATCCGGCGTGGCGCGCATCCGGGGCGCGGGATGTCGACGAATACGCGCGCTGGGCCAGTCATGTCTGTGGCATGGCTTGCCTGAAGATGGTGCTGGCGGCGGAGTCCGGCGAGGTCCATCCGACCTTGGCCCTGATGCGCCGGAGTCTGCCGTATGGCGCCTACACGCTGGCCGAGGATGGCGTCATCAAGGGGCTGATCTACGCCCCGTTCGTGCGCTTCGTCGCGCAGGAGTTCGACATGCGTGCCGAAGTGCGGGTCGGCCTGCGCGCCGAAGCGCTGCCGGACTTGATGACGCAGGCAAAGTACTTCATGGCGTCCGTGCATCCGTGGATCCGCTGGCCGGACCGCGAGCCGCCCGCCAAGGGCGGCCACCTGGTGCTGGTGACCCGGGCCACGCCGCAACACGTGGTTTTTCACAATCCGTCCGGGGAGTCCGGCGCGCAGGCCGATGCCAGCGTGTCGCTCGCCGACTTTGACCGGTTCTTCGCCGGGCGCGGCGTGGCGATCCTGGGCCCGGCCTGAGCGAGGCGCGCGCTACGCGTTGCGCGTGCCCCGTAGATGACGCCACACCAGCAACCCGGCGCCCAGGTAGCCGCCGGCGATGATGGCGTAGGCGGCGGGCAGGCTTGCATGCCAGTCCGGCAACAGGTGCAGGATGGTGCCCATCAGTGCCACGCCCACCAGGGCCCCCGATTGGCGGTTGGCGTTCAGCGCGGCCGCGGCGCTGTTGGCATGGTGCCTGCCCGACACCTGCATGACGACGCTCGTCATGGCGGGCACGGCGACGCCCACGCCCAGATTTGCGAGCGCCACGATCATGGCGAAGGGCCAGTAGGGCATGTCGGGAGCGAACGTGAAGAGGCCGACCGCGCTCATCGCGGCCGCCAGCGAGATGCCGCCCAGCAACGCGGTCGAAACGTTCCAGCGCGCCGATACGCGGCTGGATAGCAGGTTGCCGATGGAAAAAACCGCCAGCATGGGCACCAGCTGGATGCCGGTCTCCAGGGCGTCGGCGCCGCGCGCCTGCTGCAGGAACAGGCTGAGCAGGAACAGCTGTCCATAGGCGGCGAGGTTGATCAGGAACCCCACGCCGTTGGCCGCCGCGAACTGGGTGGTCTGGAACAGTGCGCGCGGCAGGATCGGCTCGGCATGTCGCCGTTCACGGCGCACCAGCGCCACGGTGGCCAGGACGCACAAGGCCACCGCCGCCAGAATGGGCGCAGACGACCAGCCGTAGGTGTTGCCCTGGATCAGGATGAAGCACAGTGATGCCAGCGCGATGACCCCGAGCAGGTGGCTGATCGGGTTCAGGGCGCGCGGGCGTTTCGGCGCGGCCTGGATGCGTTGCCGTGCCAGCCAGAGGCCGGCCAGGCCCAGCGGCAGGTTGATGAGAAATATGCCGCGCCAGCCGAACTGATGGATCAGTACACCGCCCAGCAGCGGGCCCGCGGCGCCGGCCACCGCCACGATGGCCGACCATGCGGCCAGCATCCGGTTGCGCACCTGCTCGTCCTCGTAGGCATGGGTCAGCAGGCTGAGCGAACTGGGCATGAAGAGCGCGGCGCCCAGCCCCTGCAGCATGCGGGCGGCGATGAGGAGGTCGCCATTCGGCGCGATGCCGCACAGCAGCGACGCCAGTGTGAAGACGCCGAGGCCGCACAGGTAGATGGTCTTGGCACCGTAGCGATCGGCCAGGGCGCCTGCCACCAGCAGCAGCGCGGCGAAGGTCAGGGTGTAGCCATCGACGATCCAGACGAGATCGGTGAGCGGCACGGTGAATTGCTGCGCAATGCTGGGCAGGGCGACATTGACCACGGTGACGTCCAGCATCGCCATGACGAAACCGATCGCCAGCGTGACCAGGGGGAGCAGTCCAGTGGCTGCGGGCCGGGGGGAGGCGTTGGCGGGCAGGGGCGGAACGGAGGGGGCAGAGCAGGCGGTGCGCATGGCGGGGACTTCCGGGGCTTTCCGAGGCGCACAGATTAGGCGCTTTCCCTGATGCAAAAAAGGGGAATAATCGCTTCCTTGTGATGCAAAATCGCATCATGTGGATATTCTCGACGGGAGCAGGCTGGGGTCATGGATTGGGACAATGCACGGATCTTCCTGGCGATCTATCGCAATGGCACCCTGCGCGGCGCGGCCGCGCTGTTGCAGATCGACCAGGCCACCGCCGGGCGCCGCCTGGCGGCGTTGGAAACGTCGCTGGATGCGCGCCTGTTCCTGCGGACGCCGTCGGGGTATGTGCCGACCGCGGCGGGCGAACAGGCCTTTGCCGCCGCCGAGCGCATGGAACAGGCGGCCGACCAGTTGCAGCGGCAGATGCAGGGGCTGGATCACCGGCTCTCGGGCGTGGTGCGGCTGGCGACCTCCGAAACGGTCGCCAGCTATTTCATCATGGAGGCCATTCGTCGCCTGCATGCCCAGCATCCCGATATCCGGGTGGCGCTGTCGACGTCGATCCAATTGAGCAACCTGACACGGCGCGAGGCCGATCTGGCCATCCGCAATGTCAAGCCGGACAGTCCCGACCTGATTCACCGCCACCTGGCGCGGCGCGAGGTCGGACTCTATGCGTCGAAGTCCTACATTGTGGCGCATGGCGAGCCGCGTCCCGGCACCGCGTTCGCCGGCCATACGCTGGTGACATATCAGCAAGCGGTGCTGCCGGGCTGGTCCGATACCTTTTGTGGCGAGCCGACGGGTAATGGCCGCATCGCGGTGGAGCTGAATTCGGGAATGCTGATTATCGAAGCGGTGGCCGCGGGCCTGGGCATTGGTGAATTGCCGATCCATATGGCGCCGCAGTATCCGGACCTGGTGCGGATCTGGCCGAACCGCAGCGAACCTTATGACCTGTGGCTGGTGATGCACGGCGACCTGAACCGGACGGCGCGGGTGCGCGCGGTGGCGGACGCCATCATTGCCGTGTTCGAAGCCGGCTGACCTGCGGTAAACCGTGGCTTGTGGGCAGGGGCGAGGGGCGCTAAGGTTTGACGGTCCGGCGGCATTGCGCCGCCCGCCTTCCATGTCGTCGAAACAGGAGTGTCGTGTGTCCGAACTTTGGCGTTTGTCCGCAGTAGAGCTTGCCGCCCGCATCCGCCGGCGTGATGTTTCCGCAGTCGAGGCCACGCAAAGCGCGCTGGCGCGCCTGCAGGCCGTGAATCCGCTGATCAACGCCGTGGTCGATCACCGTCCCGACGACGCGCTGGCCCAGGCCGCCGAGGTCGACCGCGCCCTGGCCCGGGGAGAAGATCCGGGGGCGTTGGCTGGCGTGCCGGTGACCGTCAAGGTCAACGTCGACCAGGCGGGCTACGCCACCACCAACGGCGTGACGTTGCAGAAGGACGTGGTCGCCAGCGTCAACAATCCGGTGGTCGACAATCTGCGCCGCGCCGGCGCGGTGATTATCGGACGTACCAATACGCCGGCGTTTTCGTTGCGCTGGTTCACCGGCAACCGGCTGCACGGCGACACCCTCAATCCTCGGAATCCCTCCCTGACCCCGGGGGGCTCGTCCGGTGGCGCGGCGTCTGCGGTGGCGGCAGGCATCGGACACCTGGCCCACGGCACCGACATCGCCGGCTCCATCCGCTATCCCGCCTATGCCTGCGGCGTGCATGGCCTGCGGCCGTCGCTGGGTCGGGTGGCCGCCTTCAACGCGGCCTTGCCCGAGCGCACCATCGGGGGGCAGATCACGGCGGTTTCCGGACCCTTGGCCCGCAGCATCGCCGATCTGCGATTGGGGCTGGCCGCGATGGCGGCGCCCGATCCGCGCGATCCATGGTGGGTCCCCGCGCCGCTGACCGGACCCGCGGCGCCGCGCCGGGCGGCGCTGTGCCTGAGCCCGGATGGCATGGATACCGAACCCGCGGTGGTCAAGGCATTGCAGGACGCCGCCCGGCGCCTGAGCGAAGCCGGCTGGGCGGTGGACACGGTCGACCAGTTGCCGCCGTTGCGCGAAGCCGCGGACCTGCAGATCCGCATGTGGATGGCCGATGGCTACGAGGGCATGGTCGAGGCGGCACGCAAGGAAGGCGACCGTGGCGCGTTGACGGCGCTCGAAGGCCAGCGCGCGCGCGTGGCGGACATGGACATGGCGAAGTTCTCGGCGGTGCTGACGCGACGCGCGACGCTGACGCGCCTGTGGGAGTTGTTCCTGGCGCAATATCCGGTGCTGTTGCTGCCGGTGTCGGCCGAGCTGCCTTTCACCGACAATCTCGATCTGCAGGGCGATGCCGCTTACGAACGGGTCTGGCGCGCGCAGATGACGCAGATCGGGCTGCCCTTCATGGGCTTGCCGGGGTTGTCGGTGGCCATGGGCAGCGCCGGTGATCGGCCGGTGGGAGTGCAGGTGGTGGCGGGACGCTATCGCGAAGACCTGTGCCTGGCCGCCGGGGAGGCCATCGAGGCGGCCGGGCCGATGGTCACGCTGGCGGAGCCGGCGGCGCGTTGACCCTGGCCGGTGGCGCCGCCGCTTCCCGCCGCCGGGAGCGCCGGTCGGCACGGCGGCTCAACGTGGCGCCGCCTGCCATTCGGATCGCAGCAAGCCCATCATGCCGGTGTCCCAGCGGTCATTGCCGGCGCGGGTGGACGAGCGTCGTACCCCTTCCAGGGTGAAACCCAGGGCTTGGTAGGTACGAATGGCGGGGGTATTGAACATGTACACGTTCAACTCCAGCCGTTCAATGCCTGGCGTGCCGAAGGCTTCGCGGATCATCAGGGCCACCATTGGCCGGGCCAGGCCCTGGCCGCGCGCCTCGGGGGCAATGGCGACACGGCCCAGGCGGGCGTTGCCATCGCGCCAGTCGTACGCCAGTTGCGCGTGGCCGATTGACTGGCCGTCGCGACAGGCCATCCAGCAACGGCGTGTCGGCGGCTGTGCCTGGCCTTCGCGCAGCATCGCGTCCATGTCGGCCGTTTCGAGCGGATAGGCCACGTGCGATCCGCCCCATTGCACGACCTCGGCGAGGCTCTTGAACCAGCTGGCGAGCTGGGCGTAGTCCGTGGTCGAGAAGGGGCGCAGGGTCAGCATGGTTGAAGCCGTGGTGGGTAGCGGCTACCCGCTTAACCGGCAGTGAAACGCAGTTTCAAGACGCCGAGGTCGCCGTAGGCGAGTGCGATGTCGCGGTTGGCGGGCACGTCCAGGAAACCGGCGTAGGAGCCGGTGATGACGTGCTGGCCGGCGCTCAGGCCCAGGCCCTGTTCACGCAGGAAATTGGCGAGCCAGTACAGGCCGGCCTTTGCATGATTGTTCGGATGGATGCCGGCGTGCTGCTCGACTTCGGCGCCGTCGACCGAGAGGGTAAGGGTCATGCTTGCGGGGGCGGCGTCGGGTGAGGCGATGCGCGGTCCCAGCACCAGCCCGGCGTTGAACATGTGGTCGGCCAGCAGTTCCGGCAGGCTGGCGTGTTCCGGCGCGGCGTAGCGGCAGCCCAGGATTTCCAAGGCCAGGCGGGCCGAGCCGATGGCGGCGTCGATCTCGGCAGGGGTATAGGGTTCGTCCCGCGTGGGCAGGTCGCATGCCAGTTCGAACGCGATTTCAGGTTCGATGCGCACCACCGGCGCGCGGGCAGGGACGACATCGCCATGCGCCACGGACGAGGCATAGATGGGCGCCACCACGGTTTTTTCGGGCGACGGCAAGGCGCTTTTCCAGGCCGCGATGGCGTCCTGGCGCGTCTCGCGCAGCAACCGCGCGGTGCGCTGCTGTACCGCCAGGGCCTGGCCCTGGGTCTGCGGGCGACAGTCCGCCGGCAGGCGCGGACCGGCGATGCCGGCTTCGCGCGCGGCGATCAGGATGCGGGCCGCTTCGGCGCAGCCGGGATAGTCTTCGATCTGGAGCCGCATGCGCGTCACATTCCCATGAACAGCAGGGTCCACAGGACGATCATGGCGATCAGGCCCAGCCAGCACGAGCCCCAGAAGCCGACGATCGGCCATTTCAGGGCCAGCGGCGTCTTCTTGGGATCGACATGGCCCAGCAGGTCGTTGGCGTTGCCGATCAGCCAGAAACGGGTGCCGGGGAACATCAGGCGGAAGAAATAATCCAGCATGATGGCAGCCTTGATCGCCAGCGGATATTGTTCGAAGGGACGGTGCTGAAGATAGGGATGCTTGAGCGCGGCGTTGATCTGCTTGCTCTTGAAGAAGAACAGCACCAGGCCGCTCAGCGAGCAGGTGATGAAGCACAGCACGAAAAGGCTGAAGGCCATGGCCATGGCGGGTGAGTGCATGAAAATTCCGGTAACGCGCGGCAGCGCCGCGAACTAAGGGTGGTAAGGAGAGGCGTTCAGCCGCGGGTCTGGCCTTCGCCGGTCAGGACCCATTTGAGGGTGGTCAGGCCTTCCAGGCCGACGGGGCCACGGGCGTGCAGGCGATTGGTGGAGATGCCGATCTCGGCGCCCAGGCCGTATTCGAAGCCGTCCGCGAAGCAGGTGGGCAGGTTGACATAGACCGAGCTGGAGTCAACCTCGCGCTGGAAGCGTTGCGCCGCCGACAGGTCTTCGGTGACGATCGCGTCGGTGTGGCCGGAGCCCCAGCGCGCAATGTGCTCGATGGCGTCGTCGAGCGAGTCGACGATGCGGATCGCCAGGATCGGGCCCAGGTATTCGGTGGCCCAGTCTTCATCGGTGGCCGGCTTGGCGTGCGGCAGCAGCGCCAGGGTGCGCGGGCAGCCGCGCAGTTCGACGCCGTGTTCGGTCAGCGCCGCGGCCAGGCTCGGCAGGATCGAGACGGCGGCCACCGCGTCCACCAGCAGGGTTTCCATGGCGCCGCAGATGCCGTAGCGGTAGGTCTTGGCGTTGAAGGCGATGGCGTGGGCCTTGTCCGGGTCGGCCACCGCATCGATGTAGATGTGGCAGTTGCCGTCCAGGTGCTTGATCAGCGGCACGCGCGCTTCCTGCGACAGTCGGGCGATCAGGCCCTTGCCGCCGCGCGGCACGATGACGTCGATGTGCTCGGTCATGGTGATGAGCTTGCCGACCGCGGCGCGGTCGGCCGTGGCGACCACCTGGACCGCGTCCTGCGGCAGGCCGGCGGCGGCCAGGCCGAGCTGGACAATGCGGCCTAGCGCCACGTTGGAGTGCAAGGCCTCGCTGCCGCCGCGCAGGATGGCGGCGTTGCCCGATTTCAGGCACAGCGCCGCCGCGTCGATGGTGACGTTGGGGCGGGATTCATAAATGATGCCGATCACGCCCAGCGGCACGCGCATCTGCGCCACGCGCATGCCATTGGGACGCACTGTAGTGGCGGTGACACTGCCGATCGGGTCGGGCAGGGCGGCGATCTGGCGCAGGCCCTCGGCCATGTGCGCCAGCGTCTTCTCCGACAGGGTCAGGCGGTCGAGCAGGGCCGGTTCCAGGCCATTGGCGCGCGCGGCGGCCACGTCCTTGGCGTTGGCGGCCAGCAATTCGGCCTGGTTGGCGGCCAGCGCTTCGGCCATGGCCAGCAGGGCCTGGTTCTTGGCGGCGCTGTTGGCGCGCATCATGGCGCGCGAGGCCCGGCGCGCATTCTCGCCCAGGGTCAGCATGGCTTGTTCGATAGAGGACGAGGACATGACGGCGTCGTTCATAGTAAAGAGGGCGGCCAGGGCGCCGCTTGCGGATAGGGATAGTTTATCCGGCCAGGGGGGCCGGGGGAGACGAAGCGGTGGCGGCCGGGGCCGCCTTCACGGTCGGTTGCCGGCGGCGGCCACGCGCAAGGCCAGGCGGGTCATTTCTTCCCAGGGGTCGGATAGCCGCCCCGGCACCGACAGGCCCTTGATGAGACGGTCGACCTCGTGGGCGTGTTGCACCGCGGCAGGCCAGACGTCGGGGCGGACCCGGCCGAGCGCCTGCAGCGCCAGGCGTTCGTGCGCCCCGAAAATGCGCAGCCTGCGCATCAGGCCGTTGGCGTCCTGTCCCAGGCTGCGGGCCTCGGCCACGCGCGCCAGCAGACGGATTTCCTCGCCCACCGCCCACAGCACCAGCGGCAGGGCCTCGCCTTCGGCGCGCAGGCCGTCGATCATGCGGATGGTGCGGGCGATATCGCCGGCCAGCATGGCATCGCGCAGGCCGAATACATCGTAGCGGGCCACGTTGAGCACGGCGCGCTCGACGTCCTCCGGCGCCAACTGGCCTTCGGGATAAAGCAGCCCCAGTTTCTGGATTTCCTGGTGGGCGGCCAGCAGGTTGCCTTCGACCTTGTCGGCCATCCATTGCAGGGTGGCGTTGTCGGTACGCTGGTTCTGGCGCGCCAGGCGCTGGCCGACCCAGGCGGGCAGGCGGCCGCGTTCGATGCTGGGGATGTCGACCATCGTGCCGGCACGGCCCAGGGCCTGCATCCAGCGGCTTTCGCGGGTGGCCTTGTCCAGGCGCGGCAGCGCCACCAGGATCAGGGTATCCGGGTTGTCCGCCTGCTTTTCGGCCTGCTCGGCCAGGCGCGCCAAGGTATCGGCGCCGGACTTGCCGGGCTTGCCGGTGGGAATCTTGAGTTCGAGGATGCGGCGATCGCCGAACAGCGACACGCTCTGGGTTGCGGCGATGACCGCGCTCCAGTCGCTGCGCGCGTCCATCACCATCGACAGGCGTTCGGTATAACCGGCGCCGCGCCCGGCGGCGCGCAGCGCATCCACGGCCTCGGTGACCAGGAGGGGCTCGTCACCGGACACCGTATACAGCGGGGCCAGGCGGTTGCCGGCCCGCTGCAGGTGATCGGCCAGGCGATCCGCGTCCAGGACTTGTGCCATCGGTCAGCGCGTGTAGGCCGGGTCGGTGGTGGACGGCGTCTGCCACGGCGTCGGCGTGCGGCGAGGCTGCGGAGCGGTGGGATCGTATAGCGGCGTCTCGCCGTCTTCCGCCCGCTGTTCGCGGTTTTCGAAGGCCTTGCGCACTTCCGGGGCCGTCATGCGGCGGAGCAAGCGCGAAACCAGATCACGCTGCATGGCGATGTAAAGCGTTTCGATCTGCCCTTGCTTGGCCTGGACGATCTGGTCGTCGTAGGGCATTTCGCGGTAGATCGACAGGGTCGTGTCCGGGATCAGGGCGCGGCCCTTCGCATCGATCAGGCGGAAGGTGTAATTGATGCCGAGTTCGTATTCCTCGACACGGCCCTGGGCGTTCAGCGACACCTCGCGCAGGGCGCGCGTGTTGGAGACTTCCTGCAGGATCGCCTGCGCATCCTTGGGCGAGGCAACCAGCTTGGTGTCGGGCGAGGCCGCGCGCAGCGCGCGCCGCACGTCGGCGCCGAACTGGGTGTTGTCGGCAATGCCGACATACAGCGTTTCGAACGGCAGCGGCGTGACGCCGCGCAGCGTGAAGCCGCAAGCCGAAATCAGCATGAACAGCGCCAGGCAGGCGCCGCGCAGCAGCCAGGATTGGCGGGGGGATTGCGTGTGTTGCCCGGCGAAGTACATGCTTGACCTCATCAGCCTACGACGTTGACCAGTTTGCCCGGAACCACGATGACCCGCTTGGGCGGGCGGCCTTCCAGGTAGCGGGCGACTTCATCCTGGGCGGCGGCGAGTTTTTCGATGTCTTCCTTGGCGGCCTTGGCGGCGACGCGTATCGAGCCGCGCAGCTTGCCGTTGACCTGCAGCATCAGTTCGATTTCGTCCGCCACCAGCGCGGCCTCGTCGACGTGCGGCCACGGCGCGTCGAGCAGGTCGCCCAGCTCGTGCGCGTAGCCGAGGTCGCGCCACAGGTGCCAGGTGATGTGCGGCACCACCGGATACAGCACGCGCAGCAGCACGCCCAGCGTTTCGGCGTAGGCGGCGTCGGCGTGCTTGCCTTCCGGCAGCTTGGCGTCATCGATGGCGTTGAGCATCTTCATGCACGCCGACACGACGGTGTTGTACTGGATGCGCTGGTAGTCGTAGTCGGCCTGCTTGAGCAGGTTGTAGACCTCGCGGCGCAGATCCTTGACGGCGGCGGGCGCGTCGGTCCAGTCGGCGCCGGCGGCCAGGCCGCGGGCGACGGTGTCGCGCTGCGCGTAGCTGATCGACCACAGGCGGCGCAGGAAGCGGTTCGAGCCTTCGACGCCGGAATCGGACCATTCGAGCGTCTGCTCGGGCGGGCTGGCGAACATGACGAACAGGCGCGCGGTGTCTGCGCCCAGCGTGTCGATCAGGGATTGCGGATCGACGCCGTTGTTCTTGGACTTGGACATCGTGCCCACGCCGCCGTAGGTCACGTCCGAACCGTCGGACTTGAGCTTGGCGCCGACGATGGCGCCGCGCGCGTCGTAGACGTTCTCGACTTCGTCGGGCCAGAAATACTCGATGCCGCCCTGGGCGTTCTTGCGCGAGTAGATGTGGTTCAGCACCATGCCCTGGCACAGCAGCTTGGTGAAGGGCTCGTCGAAGTTGAGCAGGCCCATGTCGCGCATGACCTTGGTCCAGAAGCGCGCGTACAGCAGGTGCAGGACCGCGTGCTCGATGCCGCCGATGTACTGGTCCATCGGCATCCAGTAGTCATTGCGCGCGTCGACCATGGCAGTGTTGTTGCCCGGCGAGGTGTAGCGCATGAAGTACCAGGACGAATCCACGAAGGTGTCCATCGTGTCCGTCTCGCGGCGCGCCGGCTTGCCGCAGCTGGGGCAGGCGCACGACAGGAAGGCTTCGTTCTTGGCCAGCGGGTTGCCGCTGCCGTCCGGGATCAGGTCGTCCGGCAGCACCACCGGCAGGTCCTTCTCGGGGACCGGCACCGGGCCGCAATCCGCGCAGTGGATGATGGGGATCGGGGTGCCCCAGTAGCGCTGGCGCGAGATGCCCCAGTCGCGCAGGCGCCAGGTGGTCTGCTTTTCGCCCAGGCCTTGCGCGCCCAGGTCGGCGGCGATGGCGTCCACGGCTTCCTTGTGCGACAGGCCGTCGTACTTGCCCGAGTTGATGGTGCGGCCGCTCTGCTTGTCGCCGTACCATTCCTGCCAGGCGTCGGTGGAGTAGGCCTTGCCGGCCACGTCCACGACCTGGCGGATCGGCAGGTCATACTTCTTGGCGAAGGCGAAGTCGCGTTCGTCGTGGGCGGGCACGCCCATCACGGCGCCGTCGCCGTAGGTCATGAGCACGTAGTTGCCGACCCAGACTTCGACCTGGTCGCCGGTGATCGGGTGGGTCACGAACAGGCCGGTGGGCAGGCCTTCCTTTTCACGCGTGGCCAGTTCGGCCTCGGTGGTGCCGCCCAGCTTGCACTGTTCGATGAAGGCGGCCAGGGCCGGGTTCGACTGCGCGGCGTGGGTGGCCAGGGGATGTTCCGGCGCCACGGCGCAGAAGGTCACGCCCATGATGGTGTCGGCGCGGGTGGTGAAGACGTACAGCTTGCCGTCCTGGATCAACTGGCCGTCCTGGCCGGCGATCTGGTGCGGGAAGGCGAAGCGCAGGCCCTCGGACTTGCCGATCCAGTTCTCCTGCATCAGACGCACGCGCTCGGGCCAGCCGGGCAGATCGTTCTGCACAGCGCCCAGCAGTTCGTCGGCGTAATCGGTGATGCGCAGGTAGTAACCCGGGATCTCGCGCTTTTCGACCGGGGCGCCCGAGCGCCAGCCGCGGCCGTCGATGACCTGTTCGTTGGCCAGCACGGTCTGGTCGACCGGATCCCAGTTCACGACCTGGGTCTTGCGGTAGGCGACGCCCTTTTCGAGCATCTTCAGGAACAGCCACTGGTTCCACTTGTAGTACTCGGGATCGCAGGCGCACATCTCGCGCGACCAGTCGATCGCCAGGCCCATCGCCTTCATCTGCTTCTTCATGTAGGCGATGTTGTCGTAGGTCCATTTGGCCGGCGGCACCTTGGACTTGATGGCGGCGTTCTCGGCCGGCATGCCAAAGGCGTCCCAGCCCATCGGCATCAGCACGTTGTAGCCCCGCATGCGCAGCTGGCGCGCCATCATGTCGTTGATGGTGTAGTTGCGCACGTGGCCCATGTGCAGCTTGCCGCTGGGATAGGGCAGCATCGAGCAGGCGTAGAACTTCGGCTTCTCGGAGCCGTCCGGGTTCTTCGCGTGTTCATGGACCAGATAGGCGTCGCGGGCCTGCCAGTCTTGGTGGGCGGCCGCTTCGACGGTAGTGGGGAGGTAACGTTCCTGCATGGGCTCGTGCGCGATGGCGAAAAATGGGTGAACCGCCCCCGCGCGCCAGGCGCGGGGGCGGCCAAAACCCCTGATTATAGGAGGTGCTAGGCGCGGATAGGGGGCGGGGCGGTTTCCGGGATGCGGGCGCTGGCCCCCAGCATGCCGTAGGCCAGGGTTATGGCCGCCAGAACCGCGCCCGCGGTGACCACGCCGGGCCAGCCGTAATGGGAGTACAGCCAGGACGATACCAGCGATCCGGTGGCCCCGCCGATGAAATAGCTGGTCATGTAACCGGCCGTCAGGCGGCTGCGGGCCTCGGGCCGGCTACGGTACAGCGAACTGGTATTGGTGACGTGGACGCCCTGGATCGCCAGGTCCTGGATCAGGATGCCGGCCAGCAGCGCGATGACCGAGGCCTGGCCGAAGGCCATCAGGCCCCACGACGCCAGCAGCAGCAGCAGGCCGATGCGGGTGGCCTGGTTGCCCAGGCCGCGGTCGGCCAGCCTGCCGAAGCGGTTGGCGGCATAGGCGCCGGCCGCGCCGGCCAGCCCGAACAGGCCGATGGTGGTGTTGTTGAAGCCGTAGTCCGGGCCCGACAGCAGGAAGGTCAGCGGCGTCCACAGCATGCTGAAGGCCGCGAACAGCAGGCCGCCGAGCAGCGAGCGGCCGCGCAGCAGGGGCTCCTCGGCGAACAGGCGGAAGATCGAGCCGAGCAGGCGCGGATAGCTCATCGCGGCCTGGCTCTTGTGGCGCGGCAGCACCTTCCAGAGCGCGGCGGACATGGCCAGCATCAGGATCGCGGCGACCCAGTAGACCGTGCGCCAGCTGCCCAGGTCGGCCAGTACCCCGGCCGCGGTGCGGGCCAGCAGGATGCCCAGCAGCAGGCCGCTCATGACCGTGCCGACCGCCTTGCCGCGCTCGTGCGGCGCCGCCAGGGTGGCCGCGAACGGCACCAGCACCTGCGCCACCACCGACAGCATGCCGGTCACCGCGGTGCCCAGCATCAGCATCTGGATGTTGCGGGCGAAGGCCGACAGCAGCAGGCCGCCGGACGACAGCAGGGTCATCAGCACGATCAGGCCGCGGCGTTCGAACAGATCCCCCAGCGGCACCAGCAGGATCAGGCCGAGCGCGTAGCTCAGCTGCGCGATCATGACGATGCTGCCGGCGGTGGCGTTGGACAGCGAGAACTGCTGGCTGATGGTGTGCAGCAGCGGTTGCGCGTAATAGTTGCTGGCGACCGCCAGGCCGGTGGCCACGGACATCAGCAGGATGACGGGCGCGGTGAGCGGGGCGGGTTGGGCGGGAGCGGCGTTCATGTGGGGCGGGAGTCGGGAGTGGCGGGGGGAAGGCTCAGGCGGCGATGCCGCCGGGCGTTTCCTGGTCGTGCGGGATCAGCAGTTTCTTCAGCAGGCCGGCCATCTGGCGGCGCTCGGCGGCATTGAGGGGGGCGAGCAGCGCTTCGAGTTCGCGCAGGTAGTCCTTGAGCACCTGCTTGATGACGCGCAGGCCCTCGGCGGTCAGCGCCACGATGACGCCGCGGCGGTCCTCGGGGTTGGGCGTGCGTGCCAGCAGGCCGGCCTGTTCCAGGCGGTCCAGCCGGTTGGTCATGGCGCCGGAGGTCAACAGCAGCGCGGCGACCAGCTTCTGTGGATTCATGGCGTGCGGCGCGCCGCTGCGGTACAGGGTGGCGAGCACGTCGAATTCGCCCTGGTGCAGGTGGTGGCGCTTGAATGCCTGGCCGACGTCGCGCGCGGCGAAGGCGTGGAAGCGGAACACGCGGCTGAGGACGCTCATCGGCGAGATGTCCAGGTTGGGGCATTCCCGCTCCCACTGCGACAGCACCAGGTCGACCAGATCGTTCATGATGTTTTTATATCAAGTATCTTTACGTAAAGATAAATTCTAGCAGGCCGGCCTGAAATCCCGCAAGGCGCGCGCGATGGGGCGGCGCGGACCGCGGGAGAAAACACGGGCGCGAAAAAAGAAAGGGCCCGCCCCATGCGGGGCAGGCCCTTTCCGGCTTGACCGGATAACCGTGCGGAATTACTGCGCGGCGTCCTTCAGCTTCTTGAGCGGGCGAACCTTCACCTTGACCGAAGCCGGCTTGGCGGGGAACCAGCGCTCTTCACCGGTGAAAGGATCCTTGCCGAAGCGCTTGGCCTTGGCGGGAACCTTCTGCACGGCAACCTTGAACAGGCCCGGCAGCGTGAATTCGCCGGCGCCCTTCTTGTCCACGGAGCTCAGCACCGAGGTTTCCAGGCTGGCCAGGACGGCCTTGACCGCCTTGGCTTCAACGCCGGACTGCTCGACGATGTAGGCGATCAGCTGGGTCTTGTTCAGAGCAGCCTTGATAGCCTTGGGGGCGGCAGCGACCTTCTTGGCGGCGACGACCTTCTTGGCTGCCGGCTTCACAGCGGGTTTGGCGGCGGTAGCCTTCTTTGCGGGCGCCTTGGCGGCGGGCTTGGTGACTTTCTTGGCAGGAGCTTTAGCTTTCGTGGCCATGGTCAAAATCCGTATGTTGAGGACATTGGGGCAGCGCGCGCCGGGTATCGGCGTTTAACGCTACGCGCCCGATGATAGCGGAAGAGTGGCGGTTGTAGCCGCTTTCGCAAGGCCTTTTGCGCATTCTTTGTTGTTTTCCAGGCAGAAAAACCCCTTCTGCAAGGGGTTCTGCAAAATGCAGTGACAATCGCTGCGATTTTTTCAGTGCCGCGAATGCCGTGCGCAGCGACGTCGCGCGTTGCGCGAAAGTGCTTTTGCAAGGGGCTTTTGAACCATCCCGGGTCGGCGTGTTCCAATGCTTCGCGCCGCGCGTCGGCCAGCGCATGCAGGCGGCCGCGGGCTGCCTGCATGCGCTGGCCCGCGTGCCATCCTTACCCCGCATGGAAGTGAAGTCCCTTATGTTGATGAAGAAGTTGGCGGCGAGCCTGCTCGTTGCGACCGCGTGTATGTCAGGCGCCCTGGCGCAAACGATGCCTCAGCCCGACCTGTCGGCCAAGGCCTGGCTGCTGCTGGATGAGACCAGCGGCCAGGTGATCGCGTCGCACGCGGCCACCGTCCGGATCGAGCCGGCCTCCCTGACCAAGATCATGACGGCGTACGTGGTGTTCGGCGCCATCCACAACAAGGAGCTGTCGCCGGACCAGAAGGTCACCATCTCGACGCGCGCCTGGAAAGTGCCGCCC
Source organism: Achromobacter ruhlandii (assembly GCF_902859695.1). Lineage (GTDB taxonomy): Bacteria > Pseudomonadota > Gammaproteobacteria > Burkholderiales > Burkholderiaceae_B > Achromobacter > Achromobacter ruhlandii. The sequence goes on along the minus strand of NZ_CADIJL010000019.1, from coordinate 90,907 downwards.
GGCAGCTCCAAGATGTTCCTGGAGCCGGGCTCCAAGGTGTCGGTGGACCAGCTGCTGCGCGGCCTGATGATCCAGTCCGGCAATGACGCGGCGATCGCGCTCGCCGAGGCGGTGTCGGGCAGCGTCGAGGCGTTCGTGGCCCGCATGAATGACACCGCCGTGCAACTCGGCCTGCATGGCACGCACTTCGCCAGTCCCCACGGGCTGCCGGATCCGGGCACGTATTCCACGGTCAGCGACCTGTCGATCCTGGCCACGCGCTTCATCCGCGATTACCCCGAGCTGTACAAGACCTACGATTCGGCCAAGACCTTCACCTATAACAACATCACGCAACCCAACCGCAACCGATTGCTGTGGCTCGATCCCAGCGTCGACGGCCTGAAGACCGGCCATACCGACGCGGCCGGATACTGCATCGTGGCCACCGCGCACCGGCCCAACGGCAAGGAGCAGCGACGCCTGATCACGGTGGTGGTGGGCACCGCGTCGGACAAGTTGCGCACGCAGGAGAGCCGCGAATTGCTGGAATGGGGCTTCCAGGGGTTCAATACCATCAAGCTCTACGCAAAGGGCCAGGCGGTGGCCACGCCCGAGGTCTGGAAAGGCCAGGCCGACACGCTCAAGGCCGGTTTTGCGCGGGACGCCTACGTCACCGTGCCGGCGGGCGCCAAGGTCGAGCCGATCTGGACGCCGCAGGACCCGCTGGTGGCGCCGATCGCGGCCCAGGCCACGGTCGGTTCGCTGCGCGTGATGGTCGACGGCAAGCCCGCCATGCAGTTTCCGGTGGTGGCGCTCGAGCCGGTGGATGAGGCCGGCCTGGCCGGACGTGCCTGGGATTCGATTCGCCTGTGGTGGCGCGGGCATTCGGGCTGAGGGAGGTGAGCCATGGCCGTGAGTTTTCCCGGCGGGCCGGCGGCGGCGCCGACCCCTGATGATCCGTTGGGCCTGTTGTCGGCCTGCCACGGCCGCATTGCGCGCCAGTGCGACACCCTGCGGCGGCTGGCCGCGCACTTGCCCGCGTACGGCAGCGACGCCGCGGCCCAGGTCGCCGCCGCGGCCGTCGTGCGCTATTTCGAGACCGCCGCGCGGCACCACCATGAGGACGAGGAGGAGGACCTGTTCCCGGCCCTGATCGAATCCATGGCCGGTTCGGACGCCGTTTGCCTGCATGCGCTGGTGGATGGGCTGGTGGCCGATCATGCGCGGCTAGCGGCGCTGTGGACGCCGCTGCGGCAGATCCTGGAAGCGGTTGCCGCGGGCCGTCCCGCCGAACTGCCGGCGGCGCGGGTGGAGGCGTTCGCGAAGGCCTATGCCGAGCATATCCGGCGCGAAGAAGATGAACTGCTGCCGCTGGCCGCGCGCCTGGTGGCCGATGACGCGCTGGCCGCGATCAGCAGGGCGATGAAGGCGCGGCGCGGTGGCGGGACCGCTTGAGTCGGGTTGAGATCCCGGCGTGGGCAGGGCCCGCTTTTAGTGTTAAATGACCCCAGCCGGAGCCCTTCGCGCCGGGTCACCAGACCTTCATGCCATGCACCGTCACGCGCGCTTTCGCCAGAAATTGCAGGACCCCTCCCTGATGCACGCCATGTCGGCGCACAATCCGCTGTCGGCCCGGCTGGCGGCCGAGGCGGGCTTCGATGCGATCTGGGGCAGCGGGTTCGAACTGTCGGCCAGTTACGCGGTACCGGATGCCAACATCCTGTCGGCCGGCCAGCACCTGGAGATGATGCGGGCCATCGCTGCCACCGTTGACGTGCCGGTCATCGCCGATATCGATACGGGTTTCGGCAATGCCATCAATGTCGCTTACACCGTGCCCCAGTACGAGGCGGCCGGCGTGTCGGCCGTGGTGATGGAGGACAAGACCTTTCCCAAGGACACCAGCCTGCGCGCCGACGGCCGCCAGGAACTGGTGCGTGTCGCCGAGTTCCAGGGCAAGATCGAGGCCGCCTGCGCCGCGCGCCGTGATCCGGATTTCTGCGTCATTGCCCGCACCGAGGCGCTGATCGCGGGGCTCGGCCAGGCCGAGGCGCTGGCGCGCGCGGCCGCCTACGAGGCTGCCGGCGCCGACGCCATCCTGATCCATTCCAAGCAGACCACGCCGGATGAGGTGTTGGCCTTCATCGCGGCCTGGTCCGGCCGCGTGCCGCTGGTGCTGGTGCCAACCGCCTATCCGCAGTTGCGCGAGGCCGACATCCAGGCGCTGGGCAAGGTGGGGCTGGTGATCTACGGCAATCACGCGATCCGCGCCGCCGTGGGCGCGATGCGCGAGGTCTTCGCCCGCATCCGCGCCGAGGGCGGCATCCATGGCGTGGATGCCGGCCTGCCCACGGTGCGCGATATCATCGACTTGCAGGGCGACAAGGGGATGCGCGAACTGGAGCGCAAGTTCCTGCGCTGAACGCGCCCGGCATCGAAAAGAATACAAGGACGGGGAATGATGGCGGCGGGAAGCAGGGCGTGGCTGGCGCGGGTGTTTGGCGATTGGGTGCCGGAAGTTGGCCCCGCGACGCTGCGCGCCGACCTGGCGGCGGGATTGCTCGGGGCCTTGCTGGTGCTGCCACAGGGCGTGGCGTTCGCCACGCTGGCCGGCCTGCCGGCGCAGTATGGCCTGTATTCGGCCATCGTGCCCTGTATCGTGGCGGCGCTGTTCGGCTCCAGCCGGCATGTCATGTCCGGTCCCACCAACGCCAATTCGCTGGCGCTTTTCGCGGTGCTGACGCCGCTGGCGGCGGCGGGCAGCCCCGGCTACATCGAGCTGGCCCTGGCGGTGACGGTGCTGGTCGGCCTCATGCAGTGGCTGGTCGGTGCCCTGCGCCTGGGGTCGCTGGCGCATTTCATCTCGCCGTCGGCGCTGTTCGGCTTCACCAGCGGCGCGGCCCTGCTGATCGCGATCCATGCCTTGAAGGATGCGCTCGGCTTGCCGGCGCCGGGGGCGCACGGCGCGGGCGCCTTGCTGCTCGGCCTGGCCGCCGGCCTGGATCGGGTGCAATCGGGCGCGTTGCTGGTCACGGCGGTGACGATCGCGGTGGCGCTGTTGCTCAAGCGGTTCGACAAGCGCAAGCCGTACATGCTGGCGGGGCTGGCGGCGGGGGCGTTGGCCGCGGCCGGGTTCAATGCCCTGGCGCCGGGCTGGGGCGTGGCCGCCGTGCCGCTGTTGGGCGATCTGGCGCAGCCGTGGCCGCCGTTCCATATTCCAAGCGTGGACTGGCGCGTCTTGCCCGATCTGCTCAGCCTCGCGTTCGCGCTGACCATCGTGGCGCTGGCGCAGTCCATTTCGATTGCCAAGGCGGTGGCCGCGCGCTCGGGCCAGCGCATCGACGCCAATCGTGAATTTGTCGGACAGGGGCTGTCGAACGTGGTCGGCGGCTTCTTTTCCTGTTATCTGTCCTGCGGTTCGCTCAACCGTTCCATTCCCAATTACGAGGCGGGCGCGAAGACGCCGCTGGCGGCGGTGTTCTCGGCCTTGTTGCTGATGGCGCTGGTGGCGCTGAGCGGACCGTTGCTGGCGCGGATCCCGCACGCGGCCATTGCCGGGCTGTTGTTGCTGGTGGCCTGGACGCTGCTGGACGCGCCGCGCTGGCGGCAATTGATGCGTACCCAGCGTGGCGAAAGCGCCATCGCCGCCGCCACGCTGGCGGCCACCGTGACCCTCCGCATGGAAGTCGCGATCCTGCTGGGCACCGTGCTGTCGCTGATGGTGTACCTGCACCGCACCTCGCGGCCGGCGATGCGCACCATGGGCTTCGATTCGCGCGGGCTGGAGCGCCGCTTCGTGGTGCTGGAGCGGCAGCCCGAGGCGCTGCCGGAGTGCCCCCAGCTCAAGCTGCTGCGCATGGAGGGGTCGGTCTACTTCGGCGCCGCCGCGCACGTGGCGCAGCGCTTGCAGGAACTGCGCGCCGGGCCCGATGCGCCGCGCCATCTGCTGGTGATGGCCAAGAGCATGAATTTCATCGACCTGGCCGGCGCCCAGGTCTGGGAAGACGAGCTGGCCGCGCGCCGCGCGATGGGCGGGGATCTGTATTTCCATCGGCCGCGGCCGGAAGTGCTGGCGATGTGGCGCCGCACGGGCTTCCTGGACCGGCTGGGCGAGGATCACGTGTTTCCCGACAAGGCCACGGCGTTGCATGCCATCTACGCCCGCCTGGATCGCGGCATCTGCGCCAGTTGCCGCGCCAAGGTGTTCTGGGAATGCCAGCCGGAAAGCCCGCAGGCAGACGCGTGAGCGCCGTTCAGGCCAGGGGCGCGTCGGCGCCCAGGTAGGCGGCCTGGACGCGCGGGTCGGCCGCGATGCGGTCGGGCGGGCCTTCGGCCAGCAGGCTGCCGCGCACCAGCACGGCGATATGGTCGGCATGCTTGAAAACGACGTCCAGGCTGTGCTCGGTGAACAGCACGGCCATGCGCTGTGTATCGGCCAGTTCGCGTGTCAGGCGCATGAGGGCATGGCGTTCGTTGGTGGCCATGCCGGCGGTGGGTTCGTCCATCAGCAGCAGCCGCGGACGGTGCGCCAGCGCCATCGCCAGTTCCACCCGCTTGACCTGGCCATAGGCCAGGGCGCCGCAATGGGCGCGGGCCTGGCCGGCCATCTGCACCTGCTCCAGCAGCGCCAGCGCCTCGTTGACGCGGTGCGACTCGGCGCGGCGCCAGGGGCGGAACAGCAGGCGGTCGCGCGACAGCAGGGCGGTCTGCACATTTTCAAGCGCCGTCATCGAGCGGAAGGTGGCGGCGGTCTGGAAGGTGCGTCCCACGCCCAGGCGGCAGATCCTGCCGGCCGACAGGCCGACGAGTTCGCGGCCGTCCAGCCGCACCGAGCCGGCGTCCGGCCGCAACTGCCCGCCAAGCACGTTGAAGCAGGTGGACTTGCCGGCGCCGTTCGGGCCGATCAGCGCCAGCATGCGGCCCGCTTCCAGCTGGAACGAGACGTCCGCCAGGGCGTCGATGCCGCCGAAGGATTTGCGCAGTCCATCGACCCGCAGCAAGGGCAGGGCGGCCGTCATGATCGCCTCCGTTGCAGGCGGGCCGCCGCGCCCGCCAGGCCGGCGGGAAACAACATGACCAGCGCCAGGATGGCCAGGCCCAGCACGGCGTGCCAGTATTCGGTGCTGCGTGCCGCCGCGTCCTGCAGCCAGGTGTAGGCCGCCGCGCCGACCAGGGGGCCGGCCAGCGTCTGCAGGCCGCCAAGCAGCACCATCACCAGGCCGTCGACCGAGCGGCTGACGGCGAGCACGTCGGGCGCGATGCTGCCCTTCGAAAACGCGTACAGCGATCCGGCCAGGCCGGCCGCCAGCGATGCCGCCACGAAACCGGCCCACTGGATGCGGCGCGTGTCCATGCCCAGCGCCTCGGCCCGCAGGACGGAATCGCGCGCGCCGCGCAGCGCGTAGCCCAGCGGCGAGAAAGCCAGGCGCCGCAGCCAGGCAATGCCGAGCGCGCACAGTGCCAGCGTCAGGTAGTAGAACCAGGGGCCGCGCGCCAGCCAGCTCGATGGCCACAGCCCGATCAGGCCATTGCTGCCGCCGGTCACGTCGTCCCACTGATAGGCCAGCGCCCACAAGATCTGCGCCACCGCCAGCGTCAGCATCGCCAGGTAGACGCCGGACAGGCGCACGCAGAACCAGCCGAACACCAGCGCGCCGAGCGCCGCCGCGAATGGCCCCAGCAGCAGCGCCGCCTCCATCGGCAGCGCCGCCAGCTTCAGCAGCAACGCGGCGCCATAGGCGCCCAGGCCGAACCAGGCCGCATGGCCGAAGGTGGTCATGCCCGCCAGGCCGGTCAGGAAGTGCAGGCTGGCGGCGAACAGGGCGGCGATCAGGATCTCGGTCAGCAGGATGCCCAGGTAAGGCGCGTGCGCGGTTGCCAGGGGCGCCAGCGCCAGCAGGGCCAGCAGCACGCCGTAGGCCCGCCGCAGGCGCGGGCCTGCCGGGGCGATGGGCGGCTCGGCGGCGGGTGTCTGCGAGGACGGCGCCGGCGGTTGTCCCAGCAGGCCCCAGGGGCGCGCCACCAGCACCACCGCCATGACGGCGAATTCGGCCAGCAGGGTGAGTTTCGACAGGTTGAAGGTCCAGGGGCCGATATGCGCCTGGCCGATGAACACGAACAGCGCCTTGACGCAGCAGATCAGCAGCGCCGCCAGGAAGGCGCCGGGGATCGAGCCCAGGCCGCCGACCACCACCACCACGAAGGCGCTGGCGATGATCTCCAGGTCCAGCCCGAGGGTGGCGGGCACGCGCGGCGCGGCCAGCGCGCCGCCCAGTCCGGCCAGGAAGGCGCCCAGCGTGAAGGCCGAGGTGAACAGCCAGGCCTGGTTGACGCCAAGCGCGGCCAGCATGTCGCGGTTTTCGGCGGCGGCACGCAGCAGGCGGCCCCAGCGCGTGCGCTTGAGCAGCAGCCACAGCAAACCCAGCACCACGGGGCCGGCGCCGATCAGCAGCAGGTCGTATTGCGGAAAGCGCCGCCCCAGGATCTCGACCGCGCCGGCCAGGCCGGGCGCGCGGGGCGCGAACAGGTCTTCCGCGCCCCAGATGGCCAGCGCGGCGTCGCCGATGATCAGCACCAGCGCGAAGGTCGCCAGCAACTGGAATAGTTCAGGCGCGCGATACAGGCGCTTGAGCACCAGCAGCTCGGCGGCGGCGCCGATCAGCCCGGTGACCAGCGCGGCCAGCAGCAGGCCGGCCCAGTAGCCGGCGCCATTGCCGAAGTGGCGGGTGAAGGTCCAGGCCAGGTAGATGCCCAGCATGTAGAAGGAGCCGTGGGCGAAGTTCACCACCCGCGTGACGCCGAAGATCAGCGACAGGCCGGCCGCCACCAGGAATAGCGCGCTGGCGTCGGCCAGGCCATTGAGCAGCTGCGACAGCAGTCCGGACAGGCTCATCAGCGCGGGCGCATCTTGCGAACCTGCTCGTCGGGCGGCTGCAGGCGCGCGCCGTCGATGTAGGCGAAGTCCTTCATGATGCCTTTGCCGTCCTCGACCGCGGTGACGCCGACGTACACGCCCATGGTGGATTGATGGTCGATCTTGCGGTACTGGATCGGGCCGTAGGGCGTGTCCACCTTCAGCCCGGCGAAGGCGTCGACCAGTTTCTCGGTGTCGACCTCGCCGGCGGCCTTCAGGCCCTGTGCGATCGACATCAGCGAGGCGTAGCCCACCACCGAGCCGACCTTGGGCGTCTCGTTGTAGCGCTTGCGATAGGCCTCGACGAAGGTCTTGTTGGCCGGCGTGTCGATGGCATACCAGGGGTAGCCGGTGACGATCCAGCCCGAAGGCGTGTCGGCGCCCAGCGGCTCCAGGTATTCCGGTTCCCCGGATAGCACCGAGACCACGGCGCGGTTTTCGAACAGGCCGCGGGTGTTGCCTTCGCGCACGAAGCGTGTCAGGTCGGCGGCGAACAGCACGTTGAAGATGGCGTCGGGCTTGGCGTCCGCCAGGGCCTGCACCACCGCGCCGGCATCGACCTTGCCCAGCGGCACGGCCTGTTCGGCGACGAATTCCACGTCCGACTGGAACGACTTCATCATGGCCTTGAAGGTGGCCACGGCGGACTGCCCGTACTCGTAGTTGGGGTAGACGATGGCCCAGCGCTTCTTGCGCAGCGCCAGCGCCTTGGGCGCCAGCGCGGCCACGTGCATCCAGGTGGACGGCCGCAGGCGGTACGTGTAGCGGTTGCCTTCCTGCCAGGTGATCTTGTCGGTCAGTGGTTCGGCGGCCAGGAAGAACACCTGCTGCTGCTTGGCGAAATCGGTCAGCGCCAGGCCGGTGTTGGAGAGGAAACCGCCGAACAGCAGATCCACTTTTTCGCGCGCCAGCAGTTCCTGCGCGGCGCGCACGGAGTCGCCGGGATTGCCGTTGTCGTCGCGCGAAAATACTTCGAGCTTGCGTCCCAGCACCCCGCCCGAGGCGTTGACCTCCTCCAGCGCCAGTTGCCAACCTTTCTTGTACGGGCCCAGGAAGGCCGGTATCGCCTTGTAGCTGTTGATTTCGCCGATGCGGATCGGCTCTTTGGTGTCTTTGGCGGACGCGACCGGGGTCAGCGCCAGGGCCAGGAGCGCGGGCGCGAGCGCGCGGCGCAGCAGGGTCAGGCAAGGACGGAGCATGGCGGGTATCGCTGGCAAGAGAGCCCGATCGAAGCCGGGCTCATGTAGGGCACGATTGCAGTTTCGGCCCAATTGAAGCATGCGCGGCGCCCTCGCGCCAGGGAAAACGGCGTTTCGACCTGATTCCCCGTTGCGCTCGGCCAAAGAAAAAGGCCCTGCGATGCAGGGCCTTTTTCGGCTTTCCGGATACCGGCTGAATTACTTCAGCTTGGTTTCCTTGTAGTCAACGTGCTTGCGAGCGACCGGATCAAACTTCTTGATCAGCATCTTCTCGGGCATGTTGCGCTTGTTCTTGGTGGTCGTGTAGAAATGACCCGTGCCGGCAGTCGACTCGAGCTTGATCTTTTCGCGGATACCTTTGGCCATGTCGTGCTCCTAGTATGTCAGATTGGCGGGGGGCCGATTAGGCCAGTTCGCCGCGGGCACGCATTTCGGCCAGCACGGCGTCGATGCCGTTCTTGTCGATCGTGCGGATGGCTTTGGCCGAGACGCGCAGGCGCACCCAGCGGTTTTCGCTTTCAACCCAGAACCGGCGCGATTGCAGGTTGGGCAGGAAGCGACGCTTGGTCTTGTTGTTCGCGTGCGAAACGTTGTTGCCCACCATCGGGCCTTTGCCGGTCACTTGGCATACGCGTGCCATGGATGCACCTCATTTATTCTTGCGCATCACCGGGGGGGTAGACAGGGTTTCAGCCGCCGGGCTGTGAGAGGCTTGCCGCCGGGACTTGCCCGAGGTTCTTGCCATCTTGCCGGCCACCCAGTCTTAGTGGATGAGGGGGGAACCTGCGTGTTGAAATGCCGCGTCGTCAAGACTACCGATTTCAACCCCTGGGATCCCGCCCAGTGCTTATACCCGCTGCCTGCCATCCGCAAAAATGCGCTTGGGGGTCAGAGTGTTGAACTACAAAGCATAGTAGTCCAGCACGGGAAACTTCATGTGAAGACGTAGATTCTAATACGAAAAATCGAGATAAATCAAGTACCAGGGCGCGGCGCGTGGAAAAGCGTGGCGTTCCTGCCGCGATGGGCGCGTCCGGACGGCGCGCGCCGGCGGACGTCCGGTGCGAGGCTGCCGCCTCGCCCGGCGCCTTGCGTCCCCGGCTTCAGGCCGGGTGCGATTGCGCCACGCGGCCCGACAGCCACGACAGGCAGGCGCAGGTCGCCAGCGTGGTCGTCAGGGGCAGGGCGCTGTCGGTCTGCCAGGCGCTGACGGCGAAGCCGGCCAGCGCGCCGCAGGACAACTGAAGCGTCCCCAACAGGGCCGAGGCCGCGCCCAGCCGCTTGCCCTGGTCGGACAGCGCCAGCGCCGCCGAGTTGGGATTCACGAACCCCTGGCTGCCCATGTAGCAGATCAGGCAGGCCATCAGCAGCGGCAGCGTCATCCAGCCTGCCAGCGTCAATGCCACCGCCGCCAGGCTGGCGCAGGCCAGCGAGGTCAGGGCGCGGCGCTGCAATTGGCGCGGCGTGTGATTGCGCAGCAGGCGGGCACTGATCTGCGAGCAGATGATGAGCGACAGCGCGTTGGTGCCGAACAGCAGGCCGTAGTACTTGGGGTCGACCCCGTACAGCTCGATGAACACCCGGGGCGAACCGATGATGTAGGCGAACATGCCGGCCTGGCCGAAACCGCCGGCCAGGCTGTGCGCCATGAACCCGCGATGCGCGAACAGGGCGCGGTAGTTCTGCACGATGGTGCGCAGGCGCAGCGGCACGACGCGTTCGGGCGCCAGCGATTCCTTCATGATCAGGATGACCGCCGTCATCAGCATGGCGCCGCCGGCCAGCATCACCCAGAACAGGCTGCGCCAGCTGGCGAAGCCCAGCAGCTGCCCGCCCGCCAGCGGCGCGAGGATGGGAGCCAGCCCCATGATCAGCATCAGCAGCGACATGGCGCGCGCCGCTTCGTGGGTCTCGTAGTGGTCGCGGATGACGGCGCGCGGAATCACGATGCCGGCCGCGCCGCCCATGGCCTGCACCACGCGCCAGCCGGTCAGCGCCTCGACCGAGCCGGCCAGCGCGCATCCCAGCGATGCCACCATGAAGAGCGCCAGGCCGACCATCAGCGGCGGCTTGCGGCCGTAGCGGTCGGCCATCGGGCCGTAGAACACCTGCGCCAGGGCCAGGCCGATCAGATAGGCGGCCAGGGTGCGTTCGACGTCGCCGCGCGGCACGCCGAGGTTGGCGGCGATCGTCGGGAACGCCGGCAGGTACATGTCGATGGCAAAGGGGCCGATCGCCGTCAGGGCGCCCATGAGAATGAGCCAGCCCGGCAGGGCGCCGCGTGAGGAAAGGGTAGGGGGCATGTGGATCGCGAGAAGGCTCGCGCGAGGGACAGGGTGCGACGCGCTTTATTGCGTGTTTTGCACCAAGCCAATGACTGTATCACGGAGCACCTTACACGCAAATTTCAACCGATTTCCGATACAGTCTGTCGTGTCCGTACGTATTTCAGAGGAGAGGTCGTGAATCCTTTGTTGTCTGTGGTGGAACGCAAGCTCCAGGCTTTGCCCGTGACCGTCCAGCTGGTGTTGCCTGACGGCACCGTGATGGGGCCGCCGGATCCCAAGGTGCGCTTCGTGACGCATGACAAGACCGCCCTGGCCCACCTGGCCGAAGGCGCGGTCGGCGTACTGGGCCAGGATTACGTCGAGGGCCGCATCGACATCGAAGGCTCGATGCGCGACGTGATGGCGGCGGCCTCGGCGCTGCTGCCGGGTTCGCCGGTGGACGCGGCGCGCGGCGGCTGGCTGACCGAGCTGGTGCGCAAAGTGATGTCCGTGTGGCGCCACTCGGTGGAGCGCGATGCCCGCCAGATCGAATTCCATTACGACCTGTCCGACGACTTCTACGCGTTGTGGCTGGATCCGCGCCGGGTCTATTCCTGCGCCTATTACCGTGAACCCGGCATGACCCTGGCGCAGGCGCAGGAGGCCAAGCTCGACCATATATGCCGCAAGCTGCGGCTGCGGCCTGGCGAACGCTTTCTCGACGTGGGCGCGGGCTGGGGCGGCCTGCTGCTGTGGGCGGCCGAGCACTACGGCGTCGATGCCACCGGCATCACGCTGTCGCGCAACCAGCACGCGCATGTCACCAAGCTGATCCAGGAAAAGGGGCTGGGTGGCCGCGTGCGCATGGAGCTGCTGGATTACCGCAAGCTCGACGAGGCCACGCCGTTCGACAAGATTGCCTCGGTCGGCATGTTCGAGCACGTCGGCCGGGCCCAGCTGGAGGGCTATTTCGCCAAGCTGCGGCGGCTGCTCAAACCCGGCGGCCTGATCATGAACCATGGCATCACCGCGGCCGGCGTTTACAACGCCGAACTGGGCAGCGGCATGGGCGAATTCATCGAGAAATACATCTTCCCCGGCGGCGAACTGACCCACATCAGCGTGGTCATGGAGGCCATGACCAACGGCGGCCTGGAGGAAGTCGACGTCGAGAATCTGCGGCCGCACTACGCGCGCACGCTGTGGGCCTGGAGCGATGCGCTCGAGGCGCGCCTGCCGGAGGCCGCGCAGATACTCGGCGGCGAACAGGGCGCGCGGTCGCTGCGCGCCTACCGGCTGTACCTGGCCGGCTGCGCCATGGGGTTCGAGCATGGCTGGATTGCCTTGCACCAGGTGCTGGGCCAGCATCCGGCCACCGGGCGGGCAGACGAACTGGACAACCCCCCGGACCTGGCCTACCCCTGGCGACGCGATTACATGTACCGCGACGACGCGGGCGAAGCCCGCTAAAGCGGCGATTTCGGGGCGCCAGTTGTATTTATACGAACAAAATATTAACTAAATGTATTTGGGTTTTCGAGGGGGGATTCCCCTGGGAAAAACGGGAAACCGTCTCCTGGGAATCAGGGTTTGTCCGGACGTTTTACCGTCTGAATGTATCTGTTTTGTTCAGGTCAGGGCTTGGGTCATGCATCAATTTCGGTTAAGATGCTGCCTTCTTCTTTCAGTTTGTTCACTATCTGTGGGTTCTCGAAAACTCCGTTTTTGAGGCTCCTGTCTTGCAAGACCCCGCACCCCGCGGATTTTCTTGTTGCTAGTGTCGGTTTGTATTGGCGGTTCTGCCCGTCTTCCGCACAACCCCCTTAGCTCCATGGCACGGCCGGACCAGCGCCGTCGTGTCCCTGAACCTATGGAGGCAAAAGCCAATGCGTTTCACCCCCGTCAAGACCCTGGCCGCCGCGGCCGTCTTGTTCGCCTTCGCCGGTTCGGCCCAAGCCGCCGATGCGCCGCAATGCGAACTCAAGCGTCCGATCAACTTCGGCGCCATGAACTGGGAATCCAATCTGGTCCTGGTCGATGTCGAGCGTTTCATCATGGAAAAGGGCTACGGTTGCAAGACCGAAACCCTGCCCACCGAGACCCTGCCCGCCCTGGCCGCGCTCGAGCGCGGTGACCTGGACATCAACACCGAGATCTGGCTGAACAGCGTCGCCGACCCCTGGGAACGCGCCGAAAAGACCGGCCGCGTCAAGCGGATCGGCGATCTCTACATGGGCGGCGAGGCCTGGTACATCCCGCGCTACACCGCCGAGCGCCTGCCCGAGCTGAAGTCCGCGGCCGACCTGCCGAAGTTCAAGGACAAGTTCAAGGACCCCGAGGAACCCGGCAAGGGCCGTTTCTACGGCTGCCCGGCCGGCTGGGGTTGCGAAGTCACCAGCACCAACCTGTTCCACGCCCTCAAGCTGGACGACACCTACACGCTGTACTCGCCGGGCACCGGCGCGGCGCAGAAGGCGGCCCTGATGTCGGCCTACAAGCGCAAGCAGAACGTGGTCTTCTACTACTGGTCGCCCACGCCGCTGGTCGGCGCCATGGACCTGGTCAAGCTGGAAATGCCGCCCTACGACGCCGACAAGCACAAGTGCCTGACGTCGCCCAAGTGCGCCAAGCCCGAGGCCAGCGCCTATCCCGACAACCCCGTCTTCACCGCGGTGAACACCAAGTTCTCGCAGGAAGCGCCGGTGCTGACCGAGTTCCTGTCGAAGGTCTCGGTGCCCCTGCCCGTGATGAACGAGACCCTGGCCCATATGGAGGAAACCGGCGACGAGTCCGGCGCCGTGGCCAAGTGGTTCCTGAAGAACAAGCCCGACGTCTGGACCAAGTGGGTCCCCGCCGACGTCGCCGGGCGCGTGCAAAGCGCGCTGTAACCCGCGCCGCCTTTCCGGCGGCGGGCCGTTCCGGCCTGCCGGGACGACCCGCCGGCTTGGACTTTTCCCCCTTGGGATGACCCCAAGGGGAAAAAGCCCTCCGGCAGGCGGACTGCCCGCCAAGCGAGCATGCGCGGGAGGTGTTGCTCCCGCGCCGGACTGTAAGCGTGTTTCGCCCTCGCCGATGACGGTTCCCCGCGAGGGGCGCCGCCCCGGCCAGCGGGCCGGATGCCGTGCTGGCGCACGGCGCGGCGCGTGGCGAACGCGCTGAAATGGAGTCAAAAACATGTTTCCTGAAATCATTCCCGCGCGTCAGGTGCGCGGGGCCATCGACGGGTTCGTCGATCATCTGGTCACCAATTACGCCGACACTCTGGAGACGCTGTCCCAGCCCGTGCTGCACGCCCTGGTGTGGCTGGAGCAGGTGCTGCGCAGCTCGCCCTGGTGGGCCGTGGTCGGCGTGACCATCGTCATCGCCTGGCTGGTCAGCCGCCGCATCGGTCTGAGCCTGGCCATGGGCGCGCTGCTGTGCGTGATCGGCGTGCTCGGCCTGTGGGACGCCGGCATGCAGACGCTGGCGCTGATGATCATGGCGGCCGGGCTGTCGGTGATTATCGGTATTCCGCTGGGCGTGCTGATGGCGCGCGTCAACTGGCTGCGTTCGATCATGCTGCCGGTGCTGGACGTGATGCAGACCATGCCCAGCTTCGTGTACCTGATTCCGGTGGTGATGCTGTTCGGCCTGGGCAAGATCCCGGCCATCATCGCCACCGTGATCTACGCCGTGCCGCCGCTGATCCGCCTGACCGACCTGGGCATCCGCCTGGTCGACCGCGAGGTGCTGGAAGCGTCGCGCGCGTTCGGCGCCAATCCGCGCCAGCAACTGTTCGGCGTACAGCTGCCGCTGGCGCTGCCCAACATCATGGCCGGCATCAACCAGACCACCATGATGGCGCTGTCGATGGTGGTGATCGCCTCCATGATCGGCGCGCGCGGCCTGGGGTATGAAGTGCTGCTCGGCATCAACCGCCTGGAAGTGGGCCGCGGCCTGCTGGCGGGCCTGGGCATCGTGGTGCTGGCCGTGCTGTTCGACCGGATCACGCAATCGTATGGACAGCGCATGCGCATGGGAGGCCAGCGATGAGCAAGATCGAAGTCAAGAACATCTACAAGATTTTCGGGCCGCATCCGAAGAAGTGGCTGGAAGCCGCGCAGGGCGGCATGAGCAAGGAAGCGCTGCTGGCCGAAAGCGGCCACACGCTGGGCCTGCGCGACATCAGCCTGTCGATCGAAGAGGGCAGCATCTATGTCATCATGGGCCTGTCGGGGTCCGGCAAGTCGACGCTGATCCGCCACTTCAATCGCCTGATCGAGCCCAGCGCCGGCCACATCCTGGTCGACGGCGTCGACGTGGTCAGCCTGAACAAGCGCGACCTGGAGACCTTCCGCCAGAAGAAGATGAGCATGGTGTTCCAGCGCTTCGGCCTGTTCCCGCACCGCACCGTGCTGGACAACGCCGCCTACGGCCTGGCCGTGCAGGGCGTGGGCCGCGCCGAGCGCGAGCAGCGCGCCCGCGAATGGCTGGAGCAGGTCGGCCTGTCGGGCTTCGAGCAGCAGTATCCGCACCAGTTGTCGGGCGGCATGCAGCAGCGCGTCGGCCTGGCGCGCGCGCTGGCGACCGACGCCGAGATCCTGCTGATGGACGAGGCCTTCTCGGCGCTCGATCCGCTGATTCGCCGCGAGATGCAGGACCAGCTGCTGCAGCTGCAATCCAAGCTCAACAAGACCATCGTCTTCATCACCCATGACCTGGACGAGGCGCTGCGCCTGGGCAACCGCATCGCCATCCTGAAGGACGGCGAACTGGTGCAGGAAGGCACGCCGGAAGACATCCTGTTGAACCCGGCCAACGATTACGTGCAGTCGTTCCTGCAGGACGTGAACCGCACCAAGGTGCTGAACGCGACCCATGCCGTGAACCCGGCGCGCCTGACGCTGACCATGCGGTCGCGTCCGGCCCACGCGGTGGATCGCATGCGCGCGTTGAACTACGAGTACGCGCCGGTGCTGGACGGCAAGCGGCTGGCCGGCGTGCTGACGCTGGAAGCGGCCGAGCAGGCGGTTCGCGAGGGCGGACGCGACGTGTCGCGCTTCGTCGAGGACCTGGCCTCGGTGCCGGCCACGGCCGGCCTGGGCGAGGTGCTGGCGCAGCTGGTGCACAGCGACCAGCCGGTGGCGGTGACGGGCGAGAACGATGAGTTCATCGGCATGCTGTCGCGCAAGAAGGTGGTCGAGCTGGTGACGCCGGTGCTGGCCGAGACCGCGCCCGCAACGGAGGCTTCCGACTCCGCGCCGGCCGCCGATGGCGCCGACCCGGCCGAGGCCGAACTGCAAGGCCAGCCGCAGCCCGCGCAACGGGGCGAGGCGGCCTGACGGCGCAAGCCGCGCGGCGGCGGGGCGACCCGTCGCCGCGGCCCGGTTCCCGGGCGGCAGGCTTGCGCCCGGGGCCAGTCCGGATATGATGGCTGGCCGGCAATGATCGCCGGTTCGCCACTATTCGGAATATCGGAACCCGTCATGCCCATCTTGAATGTCCAGATCATGCAGGGCCATTCGGCCGCCCAGAAGACCGCGCTGCTGAAGGCGGCATCGCAGGCGGTGGTCGAGAGCATCGCCGCGCCGCTGTCCAGCGTGCGCATCGTGTTGCAGGAAATCCCCGCCGAACACGTGATCGTGGCCGGCCAGATCGGCAAGCCCATGGCGCGCGTCGACGCGGCCCTGATCGAGGGGCGTGACGAGGCCAAGAAATCGGCGCTGATCGCGGCGCTGAACCAGGCCGTGTGCGCCAGCATCGGCATTTCGGGTGAAGACGTCCGGGTGTTGATCCGCGACGTGCCCAAGACCGACATGGGCGTGGCCAACGGCCTGAGCGCCAAGGCCGCCGGCCGCTGAGACCGGAGCATGGCGACCGGCAAGGAAAAGGGTTCCGTCACCGTCGACGACGTGGCGGCCGAGGCGGGCGTGTCCATCAAGACCGTTTCGCGCGTGTTGAACAACGAGCCCAACACCAGCGAGAAGACCCGCGCCAAGGTGATGGCGGCGATCGCGCTGCTGAAATACCAGCCCAACCCTTCCGCCCGCCGCCTGGCCAGCAAGCGCTCGGACCTGATCATGCTGGTCTACGACAATCCCAGCGACAACTACTTGATCAACATCCAGCAAGGCGCGCTCGACGCCTGCAAGCGCTATTTCTACAGCCTGCTGCTGCACCCCTGCGACTACCGCGCGCCCGACCTGGCCGCGCAGATCGAACAGTCGGCGCGCCAGCACGCCTGTGCCGGCCTGGTGCTGACGCCGCCGTTGTCGGACGTGCGCGCCCTGATCGACGCGCTCGACCGGAGCGACGTGCCGTTCGTGCGGCTGGCGCCCAGTTCGCCCAGCGCCAGGGGGCTGGAGGTCAGCACCGATGACCGCTCGGCGGCGCGCGACATGACGCGCTACCTGCTGGACCTGGGCCACCGCCGCATCGGCTTCGTGGCCGGGCATCCCGACCATGGCGCCGTCGGCGGCCGCTTGCAGGGCTATCGCGACGCGCTGGCCGAGCGCAACCTGGCGTATGACGCGGACCTGGTGGAGCAGGGACTGCACTCCTTCGATTCCGGCGTGCGTTGCGGCGAACGGTTGCTCGATCGCGCCGACCGCCCCAGCGCGATCTTCGCGGCCAACGACGACATGGCGGCCGGCGTGCTGTACGCGGCGCACGCGCGCGGCATCAAGGTGCCGCAGGAGCTGTCGGTGGCGGGCTACGACGACACGCCGCTGTCGCGCCAGACCTGGCCCAAGCTGACCACCCTGCGCCAGCCGATCCGCGACATGGCCTACGCGGCGGTCGAGCAGCTGGCTTCGCGCGAGCCGCAGGCGAGGGTCCGGACCCTGGGGTACGAGATCGTGCTGCGCGATTCGACCCGCGCGCCGGCCTGAACCTCCCCGGCCGCTATCCCAGATGGCGGCGCACGTCGTCGCGCGGGTCGTAGCCGAGACTGGCGCGCCCCTCCGTCACGTCCCAGGCGCTGCCCCGGTTGGCGGACACCCCGTTGACCGTGACGCTGGCGCCGGGCCAGTCGGCCGCGTCCGCCGTCAGCGAGGCGACCAGCAGGCGTTCGAAATCCCCGTTTGATAACCACATGTCGTGGAACCACGCCAGCGCGCGGCGCGCCGGTTCGTCGTGCGCATCCGGTTCGGGCGCCCGCCGGTGGGCCACGCCGGAGTAAGTCATGTCGCGCGGGTCGTTGTCGTCCGGCAGGATCCAGCCGATGCGCGCGATCACGGTGGACAGCCGGCCTTGCGTGACGGCGGCATAGGCGCGGCACAGGCGTTCTCCCATGACCTTCGAGGTGCCGTAGGCCAGCGAATGCACCTCGCGCTCGCCATCGAACCAGCGCGTGCCGGGGGCCGGTTCGGTGCTGGCGGTCAGCTTGCCCGGGCCCATGGCGGCGGCCAGTGGCGGGTCCTTGTAGCCGCCCATGGCGTGGTTGGAGGACGCGAACACCAATCGTCGCGCGCCATGCGTGGCGGCCGTGGTCAGGACGTTGAGTGTCATGTTGTACGAACCCAGCGCTTCTTCCCAGCTGGCGTCGGGGGTGGAGTGCCGGGCCGCCAGGTGCAGCACGGCATCGACGCCCTCGAAATGGCGGGTCCAGGCGGGGGCGGGGCGCTCCAGGTCGGCGGCGACCAGCGTCAGGCGTTCGCGCACTTCCGGACTGAAGACGGTGTCGTCCGCCTGCAGGTCGATGCCGATCAGGTGCTCGCACCAGGGCTGGCGCGCCAGGATGGCGAGCGCCTTGCGGCCGAGCTGGCCGGTGGCGCCGGTGACGACAATGCGGGCGGGGGGCAGGGGAGAGGTCACGGTGAAAGCTTCCGGTTCAAGGCAAGGGGCAAAGGCAGGCGGGCGAGGCCAGGGGATAGGGCTCGCCCTGCGCGTGCGCCAGGCCCGTGGCCGGGTCGATGCGCCACGCGCGGATGAAGTGGTCGTCCTGGGACGCGGCCAGCAGGAACGCGCCGTCGGGAGTGAGCGCGATGTCGCGCGGGGCGCGGCCGCCGACCTCGATGAAACCGACGGGATCGAGCCAGGGAGCGGCGTGGCGCAGGCGGTAGACCGCGATGCTGTCGTGGCCACGGTTGGCGGCATAGAGCAGTTCGCCATTGGGATGCAGGCGGATGGCGGAGGCGGTGTTGGCGCCGCGCCAGTCGCGCGGCAGGGTGCTGGCGCGGGCGCGTTCTCCCGCCGGCTCGTCCAGCGCATACACGGCCACGGTATTCGAGAGTTCCTCGGCCACCGCCGCCAGCGTGCCATCGGCCGTGAGGACCAGGTGGCGCGGCCCGGCGCCGGGCCGCGCGCGCAGTTCCCGCGCCGGCGCGGGGGCCAGGCCATCGGGCCGTACCTGGTGGCGGGCGATGGTGTCCGTGCCCAGGTCGCACAGGTAGACCCAGGCGCCGTCGCCGGTGGCGGCGGCATAGTGCACGTGCGGCCCTTCCTGGCGGTCCGCGCGCGGGCCGGCGCCGCGGCGCGCGATCACCTGCGGCGCGCCCAGCGGCAGGCCGTCGGCGTCCAGCGCGAAGCACAGCAGCTCGCCCGAGCCGTAGTTCGACACGTATAGCTGCCGCGCGGGCAGGTTGACGCTGACGTGGCAGGGCGCGGCGCCGGGCACCGCGACGCGGCCGACGGCGCGCAGCGCGGCGGCGCCGTCCTCGATGGCGAAGATTTCCAGGACCGCGTCCTGTTCCCGCTCGCTGACGCTGTAGAGCCGCCCCGCGGCCGCGCACAGGTATGAGGGGTTGACCGGGCCGGCCAGCACCTGCCGTTCGTGGAACGAGGCGGTCGCGCCGTCGAACGCCAGCAGGTGGATGCCGCGGCCGCGTCCCTGCACGTGAGGCAGGATCTCGGTATAGGTGCCGACGGCCAGCACGCAGCTGCCGGGCGCGTCGAATAGGGGCGGGCTATGCACGTTCGGACCTCGTCGCCACGTCGATCCACACTGCCAGCACCAGCACGGCGCCCTTGACGATCATCTGCCAGGAGGTGTCGACATTCATCTGCTGCATGCCGTTGTCCAGGCTGGCCATGACCAATGCGCCGATCAGCGCGCCGTAGACGGTGCCGGAGCCGCCGCGCATGGAGGTGCCGCCGATGAAGCAGGCGGCGATGGCGTCGAGTTCGCCGCCCACGCCGGCCGACGGCGAACCGGCCGCCGAGCGCGCCGTGGTGACGATGCCGGCGAAGGCGCACATCAGCCCCATCAGCATGAACACCATCAGCTTGACGCGCTTGACGTTGACGCCGGACAGGCGGCTGGCCTCGACGTTGCCGCCGACCGCGTAGACGTGACGGCCGAACACGGTCTGGGTGGTGATCCACGAGAACACGCCCAGCAGCGCCAGCAGGATCAGCACCGGCAGCGGCACGCCGTGGGCCTGGTTCAGCACCAGCACGAAGCCGGCGGCCGCGGCGGCGATGGCGCCGATCTTCAGGCCGTCGATCCAGCGCGGCGCCACCTCCAGCCCCAGCCGGCGATGGCGGCGGCGCCGCGCCAGCGTCAGGCCGCAGGCCAGCGCGATGATCAAGGCGGCGATGGCCCACGACAACGCGGGCGGCACGAAGGCCTGGGCGATGGCGCCCAGATCGTCGGGCACGGGGGCGATGGTGACGCTGTCGGTGCTCAATTGCAGCAGGCCGCGATAGGCCAGCATGCCGCCCAGGCCGACGATGAAGGACGGCACCCGCAGCCGCGTGGTCAGGCAGCCGTTGACCAGCCCGAGCCCCGCGCCGGCCGCCAGCACCACGGCCACCGACAGCCAGGTGTTCCAGCCGAGGTTGACGGTCAGGATGGCGACCAGGCCGCCCAGCAGGCCGAGCAGCGAGCCCACCGAGAGGTCGATCTCGCCGGCGATGATGACCAGCACCATGCCGCAGGCCAGCATGCCGGTGACCGACATCTGCAGCAGCAGATTGGAAATGCTGTTGGGACGCAGGAAGCTGCCGTGGGTCTGGTGCCAGAAGAACAGCCAGATCAGGCCGAGCGCAAGCAGCATGGCCAGCAGCTTGTGGCGCGCGAACAGTTGCCGCAGCGGCGGATGGCCGCCGCGCGGCCGGGGTTCGGAGGATGAGGAAGCGAGCATCTGGGTCATGGCGTTCAGGCGGCGTGCCGCGACGGTTCGGATTGGAGGGCGGCGGCCAGCACGCGTTCCTGCGTCAGGCCCTGGATCGGGAAGTCGCCCGTGATGCGGCCGGCGTTCATGACCAGCACGCGATCGCTCATGCCGAGGATCTCGGGCAGTTCCGACGACACCATGATGATGGCCACGCCGCGATCGGCCAGGTCGAAGATCATCTTGTAGATGTCGTACTTGGCGCCGATGTCCACGCCGCGCGTCGGTTCGTCCAGGATCAGCACCTTGGGGTGCTTCAGCGCCATCTTGGCCAGCACGACTTTCTGCTGGTTGCCGCCGGACAGGCTGGCCACCGGCAGGCCCGGGCTGGCGGTCTTGATGCGCAGGCGGGCGATCTCGCGTTCGACGGTCGCCAGCTCGGAATCGCCGTCCACCCGCGCGGCGCGAGCGTGGTCGGCCAGACTGGCCAGCGTGATGTTCTCAGCCACGCTCATCAGCGGCACGATGCCGTGGCGCTTGCGATCCTCGGGCACCAGGCACAGGCCGAGCGCGATGGCGTCGGCGGGGGACGCGATGCGCGCCGGCTGGCCCGCCACCCACACCTGGGCGGCGCTGCGGCCGGCGTAGGCGCCGTAGATCGCCGACACGAATTCGGTGCGGCCCGCGCCCACCAGTCCGGCGATGCCGAGGATCTCGCCGGCGCGCACCTGCAGGGAGGCGTCGTCGACGCGCTTGCGCCGCGGGTTGGTCACGTCCCAGCAGGTCACGCCGCGCGCTTCCAGCATGACCGCGCCGGGTTGGCGTTCGGTGCGCGGAAAGCGCGATTCGAGCGCGCGGCCGACCATCAGGCCGATGATGCCGTCTTCGTCCAGCGTGTCCGCCGCGCGGGTGGCGATGTGCTGGCCGTCGCGGATCACCGTGATGGTGTCGCAGACGCGCTTGACCTCGTCGAGCTTGTGCGAGATGTAGATGCAGGCCACGCCGGCGCGCTTGAGGTCGTCGATGATGGACAGCAGCACGTCGATCTCCTTGGCGGTGAGCGAGGAGGTCGGCTCGTCGAAAATCAGCAGCCGGGCCTCTTTGGCGAGCGCCTTGGCGATCTCGAACAGTTGCTGGTGGCCGTTGCCGTAGTTCATGACGGGCGCGGCGACGTTGACGTCGGTGAGCTTCAGGCGCGCCAGCAGCTCGGCGGCGCGCCGGTGCATGGCGGGGTAGTCCATGCGGCCGCCCGGCAGCCGCAGTTCGTTGCCCAGGAAGATGTT
Organism: Achromobacter ruhlandii; assembly: GCF_902859695.1. Lineage (GTDB taxonomy): Bacteria > Pseudomonadota > Gammaproteobacteria > Burkholderiales > Burkholderiaceae_B > Achromobacter > Achromobacter ruhlandii. Next base: position 69,229 of record NZ_CADIJL010000019.1, on the reverse strand, counting down.
CTCGGTGACGCTGAGTTGCTGCACCAGCATCAGTTCCTGGTGCAGGATGACGATGCCGGCGCGTTCGCTGTCGCGGGTCGAGCGGGCGCGCAGTTCGCGGCCCTCCCAAAGGATCCGGCCGCCGTAGCTGCCATGGGGATAGACGCCGGACAACACCTTCATCAGGGTCGATTTGCCGGCGCCGTTCTCGCCGCACAGACCCAGGCACTCGCCGGGCCGCACGCCCAGGCTGATGCCCGAGAGCGCGCGCACGCCCGAGAATTCCTTGACGATGTCACGCATTTCAAACAGCGGCTGTCGCTGGTCCATGACGCGTCTCCCGGCTATTTGCCCGCGATCTGGTCAGCCGTATAGAACCCGTCCTTGACCAGGATGTCCAGATTGTCGCGCGTCACCAGCGTGGGCTTGATCAGCAGGGAATTGACCTCGCCCTTGCCGTTGTCGAGCTTGGCGTTGAAGGCGGGCGTCTTGCCTTGCACCAGGTCGACCGCCATGTGCGCGGCCGCTTCGGCGATGGCCTTGATCGGCTTGTACACCGTCATGGTCTGCGTGCCGGCGGCGACGCGGCGCACACCCGCCAGGTCGGCGTCCTGGCCCGATACCGCCACCTTGCCCGCCAGCTTCTGGCTGGCCAGGGCCTGGATGGCGCCGCCGGCGGTGCCGTCGTTGGAGGCGACGATGACCTGGATGTCGTTGTTGTTCGCGTTCAGCGCGTTCTCGATGATGCTCTGCGCCTTGGACGGGTCCCATTCGGGCGTCCACTGCTCGCCCACGATGGTGATATCGCCCTTGGCGACCAGCGGCTTGAGCACGTTCATCTGGCCTTCGCGGAACATGCGCGAGTTGTTGTCGGTGGCGGCGCCGCCCAGCAGGTAGTAGCGGCCCTTGGGCACGGCATCGACCATGCCCTGGGCCTGCATTTCGCCGACCTTGACGTTGTCGAACGACACGTAGCCATCCAGCGGCGCGCCCAGGATGAGGCGGTCGTAGGCGATGACCTTGATGCCGTTGCGTTGGGCCTTGGCGATGGCGCTGCCCAGCACCTTGGAATTGAACGGCACGATCACCAGCGCGTCCACGCCCTCGGCGATCAGATTCTCGACCTGGGCGATCTGGCGCGATTCGCTGGCGTTGGCCGATTGCACGTTGACCTTGGCGCCCAGCGCGGTGGCGGCCTCGACGAAATAATTGCGATCGCGGGTCCAGCGCTCGACCCGCAGGTCGTCGATGGAAAAGCCGATCACGGGGGCCTCCTTGCTGGCATGGGCGGCGTGGGCGGCGAACAGCGCGGCGGGCAACGCCAGCGCGCAGGCCAGCAGGCGGCGCAGGATTGGGGTCATGTCAGTCTCCTTGTGGCGCGATGCGCTCAGAATGTGATGCCGGTCTTCAGGCCTACGATGAAGGCGTCGTGGTTGGCGCTGGTGCCCCCAGGATGCCTGATGTACTGCAGATTGGGGCGCAGGTAAATGGAGGGGATCGGTGACCAGCTGTAATACGCCTCGGCCACGTATTCGTAGCCGTCTCCAACCTTGGTGCTGGTGCCCAGGCGCTGGTCCTGCTGGCGCACGTAGTCGGCGTAGCGGCCATTGTTGTGGGTGGCGCCGACGGCCACGCCGATGACGTCGCGGGCCTGGGCGAACGGTCCCTTGTATTGCAGCCCGAGCGCGATCTGGTGGTCCTGCGCCGCCGTGTCGCGATCGGCCTGCGAGACGTTCAGGAACACCGAAGCGCCGCGGCCGCCGGCGGTGCCGCTGACCTGTTGCTCGAAGTTGATGTAGATCCCGTACTGGCCGTTGCGCTCGCGCGGCGCCAGGCCGGTTTCGCCGCGCGGGGCGTGGTTGACGTCCTGGTACAGGTCCTTGCCGTTCGAGGTGTTGTACCAGGCGCCGAACTTGTACGAACCGGGCAGGCCGTTCCAGGCCGGCAGCCAGCCGACTTCGACCGGGATCAGGGCGCCGGTGGTGCCGTTGGGATTGTCCAGCGACAGGCCGTGGCGGCGCGCGTAGCCGTCGTCGACGTAGTTGGGGTTGACCTGGTAGACGCCGGCCTGCACGTAGGTCCGCTCGGACGTGCTGACCTTCAGGCGGGTGGCCCATTGGCTGGTGGGCCAGTTGACCCAGTAGCTGCCGACCAGGTTGCCGGGCTGCGCGCCGCAGAAGGTCAGGTTCTGGAAGTCGCACGAGAAGCTGGCGAAATCCTCGCCGACGGTGAGCCGGCCGATCTTCCATTGCACCCGGTCGTCCAGGAACGATTGATTGAGCCAGAACTGCGTCATGTGCCAGGTCTGGCCGCGGCCGTAGACCTCCTGGATCAGCATGTTGTTGCCGATGCCGGCGTCGGCGCCCAGGTTGCGGCCGTTGCGGTCGGTGATGGTCATCTGGAAGGTGCCGCCGTGCCAGCCGAGCAGCTTGTCCAGGTCCATGGTGGCACCGAACACCCATTGGTCGGTGTAGCGGGTCAGCTTGTCCTGGCCGCCGCTGAAATTGTGCGCGGCTTCGCCGGTGTAGCCCAGGTTCAGGGTGACGCCACGTTCGGCCAGGCGGGTGCGCAGGCCGCCCCAGTCGCCGAAGAGGTAGGGGCTGGTCTGCAGGTCGTAGGCCTGGGCCGAGGCCGCGACCGACAGCAGGCTGGCTCCCAGCAGGCAGGACAGCAGGCGCGATGGCCGCGACGAGTGAAATGGGAAGCGCGGAGGCCGGAGGTGCACGCCGGTGCCTGCCGCTGCCGTGAAGCAGGGAGGTGTTGCCATGTCTTTGTCTCCTGACGCCGCCCGTGCCTGAGGCCGTTGCGGCTTGCTTTTTGTGGGCCGGCGGGTACCGGCGAAGCTAGTGTCTGCAAAAATGACAGCGCTGTCAATTATGACTGGGACTAGGGATTGCCCGGGGGCAATCCCATTTTTGTAAGCGCGTTTTTGCCGTGAGGAGAGGTCGATGCCGGACCGCCGCGCCAGGGTGGCGGCTGGGGAAAAGCGGGCGGTGGCGCGCGGCGGCGCGGCTTGCGCGCCCGCGCCTAGTCGAGCTTGACGCCCGCTTCCTTGATCACCGCGCCCCAGCGCTGGATCTCGCTCTGGATGTAGGCGCCGTACGCCTGCGGGGTCGAGCCCAGGGCCTGGGCGCCCTGCGCCTTGAGCTGTTTTTGCATCTCGTCCGATTGCAGGGCGCGGCGGATCTCGGCATTGAGCTTCTGAATCACCGGTTGCGGCGTGCCGGCGGGGACCACCACGCCTTGCCAGGCGCCCATTTCGAAGCCCGGCGCCACGGTCTCCGCCACCGTGGGCACCTCGGGCAATTGCGCGCTGCGTTCGCGGCTGGTGACCGCCAGGGCGCGCAGCTTGCCCTCGCGGATGAAACCCAGCGAGTCGTTCAGCGTGTTGGTCATGAGCTGCACCTGGCCGCCGACCAGATCGGTCATGGCCGGCGCGCTGCCGCGATAGGGCACGTGCACCGCGTCGATGTCCAACGAACGCAACAGCAACAGCGCGCCCAGGTGCGTGACATTGCCGGCGCCGGCCGAACCGTACGACAGCTTGCCCGGATGCTGGCGCGCGTAGTCGACGAAGCCGCGCGCGTCCCGCGCCGGCACCGAGGGATGCACCAGCAGCACCAGCGGGATCACCGCCGTGGACGACAGTGGCGCGAAGTCCCTGACCGGGTCGAACGCCAGCGCGCGGTACAGGTTGGGGCTGAGCGCGATCGACGAGGTGTTGTAGAGCACGGTGTAGCCATCGGGCTTGGCGGCGGCCGCATACTGCATGCCGATGTTGCCATTGGCGCCGCCCTTGTTTTCCACCACCACGGTCTGGCCCAACTGGTCGGTCAGTTGCTTGGCCAGCACCCGCGCCACCAGGTCGGTGGGGCCGCCCGGCGGGAAGGGCACCACCATCGTGATGGGGCGTTCGGGCCAGGCGGCCCGGGCGGTGGGGGCGCCGATGAATGTCAGCGCGGCCAGGCCGGCCGCGAGCAATGCGCGTTTCATGGTTTGTCTCCTTGCTTTGGTGGGCGGGACCGAAGCCCCGTGGCGGCAGCGTCCTCTGGATGGGACGCTTGTCCGCCGCGCGCCGCGTCAGTCCGGCCGGCCGGCCAGCATGCGCGTCGCGGTGTAGGCCATCACGGGTTTGCCGTGCTGGTTGAAAACCTCGATGGCGGAGGTGACCACGGCGCGGTTGTGCGCCGAGGTCGGGCGCACGCCGGTGACTTCGATGTCGGCCCAGATGGTGTCGCCGGCCACCACGGGCGCCAGCATTTTCTTGTGCACTTCCAGCAGCGCCAGGCCGGTGCCCTGCACCATGCCCTGCATGATCAGGCCCTCGATCAGGCCGTACGTTAGCGCGCCCGGCGCGGGACGGCCCTGGATCGCGCCATGCGCATAGGTGGCATCGATGAAGATCGTCTCCAGCATGCCGGTGGCGCTGATGAAGTTGACGATGTCGGTTTCGGTGACCGTGCGGCGGAAGGTGCGAAAGCGCTGGCCGACGGCGAGGTCCTGCCAGTAATAGCCCTGGCCGAGCGGGGTGGGGGCGGAGCGGTCTTGGGTCATGCGGAGTCCTTGGTGGAAGCGGGAGGGGCGTCGGCTTGCCGGGCGGCGCCGGTTTGCAGCAACGCGTCGATGGCGGCGCCAGCCAGGCCGGCTTGCGCCAGCACCTCGCGGGTGTGTTCCCCCAGGCGCGGCGGCATCGCGGGCGGCACCTGCGAACGCTGCAGCCGCACGGGGTTGCGCGGGAAGCGATACCGGCTGCCGGCGGCGCTTTGCAGGGGCTGGAAGAAGTCCACGCTGCGCAGGTGCGGATCGGTCTCCAGGTCCTGCAGGCGGTTGACGCGGGCTGCCGGGATCTCCAGCCTTTCGCACAGCGCCAGCCAGTAGGCGGTGTCATGCGCCGCGACGATGCCGGCCTGCAGCTCGTAGAGCGTTTCGATGTGGCGGGTGCGCGCGGCGATGTCGGCAAAGCGCGGGTCCGCGGCCAGGTCGGGGCGGCCGGCGGCCTCGAAAAAGCTGCGCCAATGGGCATCGGTGTATGGCATCAGGCAGACGTGGCCGTCGGCGGTGCGGCAGGGCCGCCGCCACGGCGTCAGCACCCGGGGGTAGCCGGCCTCGCCGGGCGTGTCCGCCAGGTGCCGGCCGTAGTAGTGCTCGACCAGCACGTACGAGGCCATGCTTTCGAACATCGGCACTTCGAGTTGCTGGCCCTGGCCGGTGCGTTCGCGCTGGAACAGCGCGGCCAGGATGGCGTGCGCGGCGATCAGTCCGCAGGTCTTGTCGGCCGCGACCGTCGGCAGGTAGCGCGGCGTCCCGGTCTGGCGGTCGGCCAGGTCGGCAAAGCCCGACAGGCCCTGGATGATGTCGTCGTAGGCCGGCCTGCCGTCGTAGGCGCCGCCGGCGCCGAAGCCATACAGGCCGGCATACACCAGGCGCGGGTTACGGGTGCAGAGCGTTGCGGGATCCAGGCCCAGCGCGGCCATCTTGGCCGGCCGCATGCTGTGCATCAGTACGTCGGCGCCGTCCACCAGCGTCAGCAGCGCCTGGCGCGCGGCGGCCTGTTTCAGGTCCAGCACCACGCTGCGCTTGTTGCGGTTCAGGCCCAGGAAGATGGCGGCCAGGCCGGGTTCCTGGGCCGGGCCGGTGTTGCGGGTGGAGTCGCCGGCGGGCGCCTCGATCTTGACGACGTCGGCGCCGTAGTCGGCCAGGATCTGCGAGGCGTAGGGACCGAACACCACGGACGTCAGGTCCAGCACGCGCAGGCCGCCCAGGGCGGCGGCTTGGGGGAGGGTAGCGGAGCTCATGGCGGGAATCCTATCGGCGCGGTTGATACCCGTCTAATATGGCTTCGGTATTGCTTGATATGGAATCCGTTATGGCTATCGATCTACGGCAACTGCGCCAGTTCCTCACCATCGCCGAACTGGGCAGCTATCGCCGCGCCGCCGACGCGCTGCATATCGCGCAGCCCGCGCTGTCGGTGTCGATCCAGAAACTGGAGCACGCGGTCGGCGTGCCGCTGCTGGCGCGCGGCGCCAAGGGCGTGACGCTGACGCCGGCCGGCGAGGCGCTGATGGCCGACGCCCGCCGCGCGCTGTTCCATACCGAGCAGGCGCGCCAGGCCGCGCGCCGCGTGGCGCTGGGCGAGTGGGGCACGCTGCGGCTGGGTTTCGTCGGCTCGGCCACCTACACGCTGCTGCCGCGCTGCCTGCCGGCCTTCCGCGCGCAGTATCCGGACGTGCAATTGGAGCTGCGCGAGGACAGCACCGTGGGCCTGGTGGCGATGCTGCGCGCCAACGATATCGATGCCGGCCTGGTGCGCGGTCCGCTGGCGGAGGATCCGGCGCTGGATTCCTGGGTGGTCGAGCACGACGACCTGATCCTGGCGGTGCCCGCGGGGCATCCGCTGGCCGGCGCCGCGCCGGTCGAACTGTCCCGCGCCCGCGGCGAGCGTTTCGTGATGTATTCGCCGGCCAAGGTGCCGGGCCTGCACGGCGTGGCGCAGGCGCTGTGCCGCAAGGCCGGCTTTTCGCCGCGCATCAGCCAGGAAGCGATCCAGGTGCAGACGCTGGTCAGCCTGGTGGCCAGCGGCATGGGGCTGGCGCTGGTGCCGGGCGTGACGCGCGCCTACAGCACGCCGCTGGTGGCATTCGTGCCGCTGGCCGATGCCGAGGCGCGCGCCGCGTTGTCGCTATCGCTGGTGACGCACCGCGATACGTCCTGTGCCTCGGTGCTGCGCCTGCGCGACAGCATGCTGGCGCAAATGGACTGAGCGGCGCCGCCTCAGGCGGTCTCGCGATCGAACAGCGCGGTGCGCAGGTAGGACACCGCGTCGCCGCCGTCGGCCAGCGCATGCGCGCCGATGCGCGCGTGCCAGTGCGATTCCGAGCCGGCCGCCAGCCGCCATTCGCGCAGCCGGCGCGTGTACAGCTGCAGGTCGTATTCCTCGGTGATGCCGATGGCGCCGTGCACCGCATGGGCGATGTCGGCCACGCGCGCCACCGCCAGGCTGGCGCGGGCCTTGCCGAGCGCGGCGAGCAAGGGCCGTGGCAGGCCGTCGCGGCCCTGGAAGGCCAGTTGCGCCGCCATGCGCGCGGCCCAGACCTGTTCGGCCATGACGCTGATCTGTTGCTGCACGGCCTGGAAACGGCCAATCGGCTTGCCGAATTGCTGGCGCTGGTTGGCATGGTCCAGTGTCATGGCCAGCACCCGGTCCATGGCGCCGGCGATCAGGCCGGCGCAGGCGGTGGCCGCCAGTTCGTCCAGGGCCGGCAGGCCGGCGCCGGCGTCGATGCGCTCGCCGTCCTCCAGCGACCAGCGCGCCGGCGCGTCCAGGCTGCCGTGCACGCCGCTGGATTCAATGGTTGCGGCGCGGACCGGCAGCAGCCAGGTCTGTTCGCCGATGCGCGCCAGCACCGCATCGGCGCCGCGGATCCAGGGCACGTTGGCGCCCGCTGCCTGGCGCCCGGATGCCTGCCAGCCATGCGGCGCCAGCGCGATCGCGCCGGGGGCGGGCGCATGACCGGCGTGTGCCAGCCAGGCGCGCGCCAGCAGCGTATCGACGATGGGGTAGGGGCACAGGTGGCGGCCGGCGGCGGTGGCCAGCGGCAGCGCGTCGGCCAGCGCCAGCCCGGCGCCGCCTCGGGATTCCGGCACCAGCGCGTCGGCGAATCCGGCGTCTTCGCAGGCCTGCCAGGCTTGCGCCGGCGGCTGGCCCTGTTCGGCCTGGCGGATCACGTCGGGCGTGCAGGTCTGCGCGAACAGGCGGTTGGCGGCATCGCCAAGCATCGATTCCATGATGGGTTCCTATCGAAGGCCGAGGCCGCGCGCGATGATGCCGCGCAGGATTTCGCGGGTGCCACCGCGCAGCGAGAAAGTCGGGGCCACCTGTTCCAGGTAGGCCAGCGTGCGCAGCAGCGGCAAGGGGGGCGGGCGCTCGGGCCGGCGGCCCAGCGCGTCGGCGATCAGGCGCGGGATGTCCTGCTCCAGTTCCGTGCCCAGGTCCTTCACCAGGGCCGCCTCGATGGCCGGACTCTGGCCCGCCGCCAGCTTGCCGGCGACCGCCAGCGACAGGGCGCGCAGCACCGCCATCTGCGCCAGGAGGGCGCCCAGCAGGGCTTGGTCGGCGGCGTCCAGTCCGCCGCCGGCGCGGCCGTGCGCCAGCCAGCACTGCAACAGCGAGATGGAGGAATACAGGCGTTCCGGCCCGCTGCGCTCGAACGCCAGTTCGGCGTTGACCTGGGCCCAGCCCGCGCCCTCCTGGCCGATGAGCGCGTCCGGCGCCAGCTCGACGTTGTCGAAGAACACTTCGGAGAAATGCGCGTCGCCGGCCAGATCCTTGATCGGCCGGATGGACACGCCCGGCAGCGACAGGTCGACGATGAGCTGCGACAGGCCTTGGTGACGGTCCTCCGGCGTGCCCGAGGTGCGGGCCAGCGCGATCATGTAGTGCGAGCGGTGCGCATTGGTGGTCCAGACCTTGCTGCCGTTCAGGCGCCAGCCGCCCGCCACGGGCTCGGCGCGGGTGCGGATGCTGGCCAGGTCGGAGCCCGAGCCGGGCTCGCTCATGCCGATGCAGAAGAAGGCCTCGGCGCGGCAGATGCGCGGCAGGTAGAAGGCCTTCTGCGCCGGCGTGCCGAGCTTGAGGATCAGCGGCGCGCTCTGGCGGTCGGCGATCCAGTGCGCCGACACCGGTGCGCCCGCACCCAGCAATTCCTCGGACAGCACGAAGCGCGCGAAATGGCCGCGCCCGGCGCCGCCGTATTCGCGCGGCAGCGTCAGGCCGAGCCAGCCGCGTTCGGCCAGCTGGCGGCTGAAACCGGCGTCGTAACCCATCCAGGAGCGGGCGCGTTCATCGGGTTCCAGCCCGTCCAGCGCGTCGGCCAGGAAGGCGCGTACGTCGGCGCGCAGCGCCTCGTCCTGCGGGGGGATGGCGGTCAGTTCCAGCGTTTCGATCATGGCGGGTCCGGTCTGGCGGGCGCCGGGGCGGCGCGCCGCTGGCCACTATCCGCGAGCCGCGCGCGGGCTGTCCAATAGTAAATTCTTGCCTGCCGATAAGGATCCGATATCGGACCGGGAGCGCGCGGCGGCGCGAGTATGATGAAAGGATCACCAGGAGGAAACACATCATGAACGAAGTCATCGTCGCATCCGCCGTCCGCACCGCCATCGGCGATTTCGGCGGCGCGCTGAAGGACGTGCCGCCCTGCGATCTGGGCGCCGCCGTCATCAAGGCCGCGCTGGAACGCGCCGCCGTCAAGGGCGACGAAGTGGGCCATGTCGCCGTCGGCCACGTCATCAACACCGAACCGCGCGACATGTACCTGTCGCGCGTGGCCGCCATGAACGCGGGCATCGCCAAGGAAACCCCCGCCTTCAACGTCAACCGCCTGTGCGGTTCGGGCCTGCAGGCCATCGTGTCGGCGGCGCAGACCATCCTGCTGGGCGATGCCGACATCGCCATCGGCGCGGGCGCCGAGAGCATGAGCCGCGCGCCCTACATCGCGCCGGCGCAGCGCTGGGGCGCGCGCATGGGCGACAGCATCATGCAGGACATGATGACCGGCGCGCTGTCCGATCCGTTCGGCCGCATGCACATGGGCGTGACCGCCGAGAACGTCGCCGCCCAGTTCGGCATCAGCCGTCAGGACCAGGACGCGCTGGCCGCCGAATCGCATCGTCGCGCCGCCAACGCCATCGAGGCCGGCTACTTCCGCGACCAGATCGTGCCGATCGTGCAGAAGACGCGCAAGGGCGAAGTGGTGTTCGACACCGACGAGCACGTGCGTCGCGACGTCACGGCCGACAGCCTGGCCGCGCTCAAGCCGGTGTTCCAGAAGGAAAACGGCACCGTCACCGCCGGCAATGCCTCGGGGCTGAACGACGGCGCCGGCGCGCTGGTGCTGATGAACGCCTCGGTGGCGGCCAAGCGCGGCGTCAAGCCGCTGGCGCGCCTGGTGGCCTACGCGCACGCCGGCGTCGACCCGACCATCATGGGCATCGGCCCGGTGCCGGCCACGCAGGCCGCGCTCAAGCGCGCCGGCCTGACCGTGGACCAGCTGGACGTGATCGAGGCCAACGAGGCCTTCGCCGCGCAGGCGTGCGCCGTGACCCGCGAACTGAAGCTGGACCCGGCCAAGGTCAACCCCAACGGCAGCGGCATCGGCCTGGGCCACCCGATTGGCGCCACCGGCGCCATCATCACGGTCAAGGCGCTGCACGAATTGCAGCGCGTGCAAGGCCGCTACGCGCTGGTGACCATGTGCATCGGCGGCGGCCAGGGCATCGCGGCGATCTTCGAGCGCATCTGAGCGACGCTTCGCCGGTGCGGCGTTGACCGCGCATCGGTATCCCGGGGCGGGCCGCGACGGTCCGCCCGCGCCGGCCCGCATTCCGGTCGCATGGCGGCGTGGCGCCGACGGCTGTGCGCGCCGGGCCTACAATCGCGCCCATGTACAAATCCAAATTCCCCTCCGAACTCGACCAGCCGACCCTGTCGGAATTGGACGGCGTGCGTTATCTGCACTTCAACACCGAATGGGTCCAGGGCGCCATGCGCATCAAGAACCCGGCGGAGCTGGTGCTGGAATACACCAGCCAGATGATGGCCTGGCTGCTGTTCCTGGAACCGCCCAAGGACGAGGCCATCGGCATGTTCGGCCTGGGCGCCGGCTCGCTGGCGCGCTTCTGCGCCAGGCAGACGCGCGCGCCGCTGCTGGCGGTGGAATGGAACCCGCGTGTCACCGCCGCCTGCCACATGTTCTTCCGCCTGCCGGGCGAGAACCGCCTGCGGGTCGAGCACGCCGACGCCGCCGAATGGGCCGCGGATCCGCTCAACGCCGGCCGCTGTCCCGTGCTGATGGTCGACCTGTATGACGCCTCGGCGCAGGGGCCGGTGCGCGACAGCGTCAAGTTCTACCGTGATTGCCGCCGCGTGCTGGGAGAGGTCGGGGTGGTGGCGGTGAACCTGTTCGGCCGTCACGAAAGTTTCGGCAAGAACATCGACAATCTGGCCAAGGCCTTCGACGATCGCATCGTGCTGCTGCCCGAGATCGATGCCGGCAACCAGATCGTGCTGGCGTTTTCCGGTCCGCGCCTGGCGGTCACGCCGGCCGAGCTGCTGGCGCGGGCCGAGGTGGTCGAATCCCAGTATGGCCTGCCGGCGCGCCGCTGGGCGCGTGCGCTGACCCGTCACGCGGTTGACGGCGTTCTGCATTTTTAGGTACGGGTTAGGGCAAGTCCTTACAACATCGGACTGGTCCGCTTCCACAGACCGGAGATATGATGGCCTTATTCATAATTATGAATTACGGCGCCGTCAGGCCGTCTGCCCATGACCTCACCCATCGTCCGGCAAGCCCTGTACCTGGAAGTCGCGGATCGCCTGCGCGGCATGATCCACGCGCGCGCGCTGCGCAACGGCGAGTGGATCGACGAACTGCGCCTGGCGGGCGAGCTGGGCATCTCGCGCACGCCGCTGCGCGAGGCGTTGAAGGTGCTGGCCACCGAGGGCCTGGTGCGGCTGGAGCCGCGCCGCGGCTGCTTCGTCAATGAATTGTCGGCGCAGGACCTGGAAGACATCTTTCCGTTGATGGCCATGCTGGAAGGCCGCTGCGCCCATGAAGCCGCGTGCAAGGCGTCGGACGCGCAGTTGGCGGCGCTGGCGCCGTTGCACGAGGCGCTGGCCGGCCATGCCGCCGCCGGCCGCATCGACGCCTATTACCAGACCAATTACCTGATCCACGAGGCGGTGCAGGCGCTGGCCGGCAACCAGTGGCTGGTCGACATGGTGGGCAATCTGCGCAAGGTGCTGAGCCTGTCGCGCCACCGCAGCCTGGCCTGGCCCGGCCGCATCCAGGAGTCCTGTGCCGAGCACCTGGCCATCTTCGAGGCCCTCCGGGCCCGCGAGCCCGAACGCGCCGAGGCGCTGGCGCGTCATCACCTGATGCGCCAGCTCGAGGTGCTGCGCGCATTGGCCGCCGCCGACGACGCGCCACCGCTTTCCGATCTTCCCGCAGCCGAGGAAACCGCCCATGAACGCACCCGCCAATCTCGCGCCCGCGCGCGGCGCACGCACGCCTGACGCCGAACCGGTCGACACGGACGCCGCCGAGGCCGGCGAAAGCCTGATCACCCGCCTGGGCCGGTTGTGGGAACGCGGCCGCCTGCCCAGTGAATCCGAAGTGCGGCGGCTGTTCGAGGCGCGCCTGACCGACGTGGCCGCCAACAAGCTGGCGCGGCGCTGGTGCGAGCGCTATAGCGCCGCCGACGGCAAGGACCGGCGCCTGATGCTGGCCGCCCTGGCGCAGGTGCGCGGCACCTTCGCGGGCGATGCCGCCGAGGGCGCACGCCTGTTCAAGCGCTTCAACGCGCAACCGATGGGCCTGCGCTTCCTGGTCGAGCTGCGCGCCGACATGCTGCGCTGGCGCAAGCAGGTCGCCGGCATCCAGGCGCTGGACAAGGATCTCGAAGGCCTGCTGTCGGCCTGGTTCGACGTCGGCCTGCTGGAACTGCGGCCGCTGACCTGGGACTCGCCCGCCTCGCTGCTGGAAAAACTGATCATCTACGAGGCCGTGCACGAGATCCAGTCGTGGGACGACCTGCGCCACCGCGTGGCGCCGGATCGCCGCTGCTACGCATACTTCCATCCGCAGTTGCCCGACGTGCCGCTGATCTTCGTCGAGGTGGCCTTTGCCGGCAGCATGGCCGACAACGTGCAGGCGCTGCTGGACAGCGCCGCGCCACGGCAGGACCTGGACAAGGCGCGCTGGGCGATTTTCTATTCCATTTCCAACACCCAGCCGGGCCTGAAGGGCATCAGTTTCGGCAATTTCCTGCTCAAGCGCGTGGTCGAGCAATTGCTGGAGGAACTGCCCAAGCTCAAGTCGTTCGCCACGCTGTCGCCGATTCCCGGCTTCGCCGACTGGCTCGGCAAGCTCGACGCCGACGCGGTCGAGGCGGTCCTGCGCGAGGATAAGTCGCGCGCCCAGGCGCGCCAGCGCGCCGGCGTGCCCGACGGCCGGCGCTGGGTGGCGCGGCTGACGCGCGCGGCACAGGGCAGGAAGACGTCCGACGTGGTCAAGCGCGCCGCGTTCCGCCTGGCCGCGCACTACCTGCAGGCGATGAAGAACGGCTTGCCGCTGGACGCGGTGGCGCGCTTCCACCTGGGCAACGGCGCGCGCATCGAGCGCCTGAACTGGGCGGCGGATACGTCGGCCAAGGGACTCAAGCAGTCCTGCGGCCTGATGGTCAATTACCTGTACGACCTGGATGAACTGGACGGCAATCTGGCGCGCCTGCATGAAGGCAAGCCGCAAGTGAGCCGCGGCGTGGGACGCGCGGCCTGAGCGGCGGCGCGTCGTCACACAAAAAAAAAACGATAACCAGCGAGGGGACATGACGGACAACACGGCAGGCCGTGTGCTGCTGCAACGCGACGGGCAACTGGCCTGGGTGACGCTGTCGCACCCGGGGCGCCTGAACGCCATCACCGTGGGCATGTGGCGCGAACTGCGCGACGTCTTCACGCGCATCGCCGCCGACGACGCGCTGCGCTGCGTGATCGTGCGCGGCGAGGGCGGCAATTTCGCCGCGGGCGCGGACATCCGCGAGTTTCCGGCCGAGCGCGCCGATGCCGCGGGCGTGCAGCGCTATCACCGCGAGATACTGGCGCCCGCATTGATGGCCGTGGCGCAATGCCCGCAGCCGGTGGTGGCGCAGATCGAAGGCGTGTGCGTCGGCGGCGGGCTGGAGATCGCCTGCCAGTGCGACCTGCGCATCGCCGGCGAATCGGCGCGCTTTGGCGTGCCGATCAACCGGCTGGGCTTTCCCATGGCGCCCGACGAGATGCGCGGCCTGCTGGCATTGGCCGGCCGCGCCGCGACGCTGGCCATTCTGCTCGAAGGCCGCGTGTTCGGCGCCGCCGAGGCGCGCGACCTGGGATTGCTGACGCGCATCGTGGCCGATGCCGAGGTGGCCGCGCAGGCCCGGCGCAGCGCCGAACGCATCTGCCAGGGCGCGCCGCTGGCCGCCCGCATCAACAAGCGCCTGTCGGCGCGCCTGGCGCAGGGCGGCGCCTTGACCGAAGCCGAATACCAGGATTATTTCTCCTACGCCGAGAGCCGGGACCACAAGGAGGGCGTGCGCGCTTTCCTGGCCGGCGTAGACCCCCACTTCTCCGGAGACTGAAAACGGTGAGCAACGCCAATCTATACGCTGTGCTGGAGGGCGGATTCCCCGCCGATCGCAAACAGGTCGCGCTCGAAACCCCCGAGCTGGCCTACACCTGGGACGACATCGACCGCGCCACGGCCTGCCTGGCCAACCTGCTGGCCTCGCTCAAGCTGCCCGAGGGCGCGCGGGTCGCGGTGCAGGTCGAGAAATCGCCCGAAGCCCTGTTGCTGTACCTGGCCACGCTGCGCGCCGGCCTGGTGTACCTGCCGCTGAACACCGCTTATCGCGAAGCCGAGATCGAGTATTTCCTGGGCAACGCCGAGCCGGCCGTGGTGGTCTGCGCCGGCAAGAACCGCGACTGGGTCCAGCGCGCCGCCGACAAGGCCGGCTGCGCGCATGTGTACACGCTCGACGAAGATCGCACCGGCACGCTGCTGGAAGCCGCCGGCGGCCTGTCGCAGACCTTCAGGACCGTCAAGCGCAAGCCGGACGACCTGGCCGCCATCCTCTACACGTCCGGCACCACCGGCCGCAGCAAGGGGGCGATGCTGTCGCATGGCAACCTGGCGTCCAACGCGCAAGTGCTGCACAAGCACTGGGGCTGGCGCTCGGACGACGTGCTGCTGCACATGCTGCCGATCTTCCATGTGCACGGCCTGTTCGTGGCCTCGCACGGCGCGCTGCTGGCGGGGGCGAAGATGATCTGGCTGCCCAAGCTGGACGCCGACCAGGCGCTGCGCTACCTGCCGCAGAGCACGGTAATGATGGGCGTGCCGACCTACTACGTGCGGCTGCTGGCCGACAAGCGCTTCAATCGCGACGTGTGCGCCAACATGCGCCTGTTCATCTCGGGCTCGGCGCCGCTGCTGTCCGAGACCTTCAACGATTTCCGCGAGCGCAGCGGCCACGCCATCCTGGAACGCTACGGCATGAGCGAGACCGTCATGCTGACCTCCAATCCGTATGACGCGGCCGATGGCGAACGCCTGGCCGGCACCGTGGGCCGGGCGTTGCCGGGCGTGCAGGTGCGGGTGGTGGACGATGCCGGCATCGCGCTGGCGCCGGGCGAGATCGGCAACGTGCAGGTGCGCGGACCCAACGTGTTCTCGGGCTACTGGCGCATGCCGGAAAAGACCCGCGAGGAATTCACGCAGGACGGCTGGTTCAAGACCGGCGACGTGGGCCGCTGGGGCGGCGAATCCGCCGGCCGTGACGTGCCTGCCGACTACCTGTCGATCGTCGGCCGCAGCAAGGACCTGATCATCTCCGGCGGCTTCAACGTCTATCCGAAAGAGATCGAGACGCTGATCGACGACATGCCGGGCGTGGCCGAGTCGGCCGTCATCGGCGTGCCGCATGCCGATTTCGGCGAAGCGGTGGTGGCGGTGGTGGTGCCCAAGGACGGCGCCACGCTGGACGCCGCCGCGATGCAGGCCGAGCTGAAGGCGCGCATCGCCAACTTCAAGGTGCCCAAGCGCGTGCACATCGTTGACCAGCTGCCGCGCAACACCATGGGCAAGGTGCAGAAGAACGTGCTGCGCGAAACCTATCAGGCGCTGTAGCGTCGTCATGCCAGGCCGGTCCACGCAGACCGGCCATTTTTTTCCAAGGAGCCCGACCCCTTTCCAGAACGATTCCCGAACCAGGCAGCATCCCAACCCAAGAACACAAGAGACGAGACGCGGGAAACGCGCCGTCCCCACGCTGCAGCAAGAGGAGACAATATGAAATACCGCATGTTCGCCGCGACCCTGCTGGCCACGCTGGCCGCCGGTTTCGCCGGCACCGCCAGCGCCGCGTCCTGGCCGGAACGGCCCATCACGCTCATCGTGCCCTTTCCCGCCGGGGGCGGCACCGATACCTTCGCCCGGCCGCTGGCCCAGCAGTTGACGATGCAACTGGGCCAGTCGGTGGTGATCGACAACAAGGGCGGCGCCGGCGGCACCGTCGGCGCGGGCGTGGCCGCCAAGGCGCGGCCGGACGGCTACACCTTCTTCATGGGGGGCGCGCACCATGCGCTGGCGCCGTCGCTGTACAAGAGCCTGAACTACAACATCCAGAAGGACTTCGTGCCGGTGGCGCTGGTGGCGCAGCCGCCGCAGGTGGTGGTCATCAATGCCACCAAGCTGCCCGTCAAGACGCTGCAGGAATTCATCGCCTACGCCAAGCAGCATCCCGGCGACATCAACTTCGGCACGGCCGGCAAGGGCAGCACCCACCACCTGGCCGGCGAACTGTTCGCCATGCAGACCGGCATCAAGCTGGTCGACGTGCCGTACCAGGGCGCTGGGCCGATGCTGACCGCGCTGATTGGCGGGCAGGTGGACCTGGCGTTCGACGGCCTGGGCTCGTCATCGGGTCATATCCGCTCGGGCGCGATCAAGCCGCTGGCGGTGGCCGCCGACAAGCGCTCGCCGTCGCTGCCGGACGTGCCGACCGCGGCCGAGGCCGGGGTGCCGAACTACGTGGTGTCGACCTGGTACGCGATCTGGGCGCCCGCGGGCACGCCGCAGGAGGCGGTGGACCGCATGACGGCGGAAATCACCAAGGCCCTGAACACGCCGAAGATCAAGGAGACCTGGGAGAGCAACGGCACCGCCATTCCGACCCTGACCGGGCCGGCCTTCGGCAAGTTCGTCGACAGCGAGGTGTCGCGCTGGGCCAAGGTGGTGTCGGACTCGGGCGTCAAGCTGGATTGACGCCCGCGGCGCGGGCGCGGGCGCGCGTCAGCGCCAGTCGCTGGCCAGGCTGAGCCTGGCCAGCTGGTCGCGCGTCAGCGTCAGGCTGGCGGCCTTGACCAGTTCGTCCAGCTGCGCCAGCGACGTGGCGCTGACGATCGGCGAGGTGATGCCGGGCTGCGCGATCTGCCAGGCCAGCGCGGCCTGGGCGGGCGTACAGTTGGCGTCCTCGGCGACTTCATCCAGCGCCTTGAGGATGCGGTAGCCGCGGTCGTTCAAGTAAGTGTCGACGATCTTCTTGCCGCGCGCGCTCTTGCCGACGTCGGCCGGGCCGCGGTACTTGCCGCTGAGAAAGCCGCTGGCCAGCGCGTAATAGTTGATGGTGCCCAGGTCCTGCGCCTTGACCAGCGCCTGCAGGTGCCCCTCGAACGGTTCGCGGCTGTACAGGTTGTATTCCGGCTGGATGCTCTCGTAGCGCGGCAGGTTGTGGCGTTCGCTGGCGATCAGCGCTTCGGACAGCCGCACCGCGGTGTAGTTGGAGGCGCCGATGGCGCGCACCTTGCCGGCTTCGATCAGCTTGGCGTATTCGCCCAGCGTGTCGGTCAGCGGCGTGTCGGGGTCGTCCTTGTGCGACTGGTACAGGTCGACGTGGTCGGTCTGCAGCCGCGCCAGCGACGCGTCCAGCGCGCGCCGGATGTAGGCCGGCGCCAGGCCCTTGGCGTCCGGGCCCATCTCCATGCCGACCTTGGTGGCGATCAGCACGCGGTCGCGCTTGCCCGAGCGCTTGAGCCACTTGCCGATCAGGGTTTCGGATTCACCGCCCTGGTTGCCGGGCACCCAGCGCGAATAAACGTCGGCGGTGTCGATGAAATTCAGGCCGGCGTCAACCAGCGCGTCCAGCAGCGAGAACGTGCCGGCCTCGTCGACGGTCCAGCCGAAGACGTTGCCGCCGAAGGTGAGGGGAGGAATCTGCAGGCCGGAGCGGCCCAATGCGCGTTTGATCATGATGTGGCCCTTTGGATGTCGCGGATGTCGTGTCGCGCGGGCGCGGCGCTTTTAGTATATTGGCGCCGCCCGCCCCGGCATGGGGCAGTCGCGCCGCGCATGCACCATTTCAGGGATTCCCCCCAAGTGAATTTGTGTTGCGACACGTTAGACTATACGGCTTTACGGCTGTCCGGACCGTGGGGAAGCCCGCGGAACAGCCGTAATAATGAACAAATACCAAGGGTTCAAGGAGCTTACCTATGCTGATCGGAAAAAAACATTTTCTGACGGTTGGCGCAATGGCGCTGGCGATGGCGATCGCCGCGCCGGTGGCGGCGCAGCAGAAGTCGGTGGCGGTCACCGCCATCGTCGAGCACCCGGCGCTGGACGCCGTGCGTGACGGGGTGCAGGACGCCCTCAAGCAAGCCGGCTACGAGCCGGGCAAGAACCTGAAGTGGCAGTACCAGAGCGCCCAGGGCAACACCGGCACCGCCGCCCAGATCGCGCGCAAGTTCGTCGGCGACAAGCCCGACGCCATCGTCGCCATCGCCACCCCGTCGGCCCAGGCCGTCGTGGCCGCCACCAAGGACGTGCCGGTGGTGTATTCCGCCGTGACCGACCCGGTCGCCGCCCAGCTGGTCGCCAGCATGGACGCCTCGGGCACCAACGTCACCGGCGTGTCGGACCTGCTGGCGCTGGACAAGCAGGTCGAGCTGATCAAGAAGATCGTGCCCAACGCCAAGCGCGTCGGCATGGTCTACAACCCGGGCGAGGCCAACTCGGTCGTGGTGGTCAAGAAACTGCAGGAAATCCTGCCCAAGTCGGGCATGAGCCTGGTCGAAGCCGCCGCCCCGCGTTCGGTCGACGTGGCGTCCGCCGCGCGCAGCCTGATCGGCAAGGTCGACGTCATCTACACCAACACCGACAACAACGTGGTCTCGGCCTACGAATCGCTGGTGAAGGTCGGCAACGACGCCAAGATCCCGCTGATCGCCTCGGACACCGACAGCGTCAAGCGCGGCGGCATCGCCGCCCTGGGCATCAATTACCGTGACCTGGGCGTGCAGACCGGCAAGGTCGTGGTGCGCATCCTCAAGGGCGAGAAGCCCGGCGCGATTCCGTCCGAAACCATCTCCAAGCTGGAGCTCTACGTGAACCCGGGCGCCGCCGCCAAGCAAGGCGTGACGCTGTCCGACGCGATCATCAAGTCGGCCGCGGTGGTGGTAAAGTAAAGCGCAAGTCGTTCGGCCCCGCCCGTGCCTACCCGGCATGAGCGGGGTTTTGTTTTATCTTGTTTTCTTGTGTTTGCCCCGCGCCGGTACGCGGGGTCCACAGGGCGGCAGCATCCACAAGGTGCGCGCGGCCCGGCGCGATGGCGTTGGCCTTGAACGGCAGGTTGGTCACGGACCGCATGCCGCGTTTTGCTCCCCGGAGCGTCCCTCAAGCAGCCCGCTTGCGGCCCTGGCCGCCAAGCCCGGCAACGCCTTGGCAGGAATCGAGAGAAAATCGCACGGCAGGAAACGTTTATTGCGAAAGCTCGGGTAAAACTGACCCCGAAACGCAAGAAGTTGGACGTTCCTAATCTCTAATATGCTCGTTCCCTACCTGATTGGATTTGACCCATGTCATTGTTCTCGTTGTTAGGCGCACTGGAGATCGGCCTGATCTTCAGCCTGGTGGCCTTGGGCGTATTTATCTCCTTTCGCCTGCTGCGCTTTCCGGACCTGACCGTTGATGGCAGTTTCCCGCTGGGCGGCGCCGTCTGTGCCACGCTGATCGCCTCGGGCACCGACCCGTTCGTGGCCACCATCGCCGCCACCTTCGCCGGCGCCGCCGCCGGGCTGGTCACCGGCTGGCTCAACGTCAAGCTCAAGATCATGGATCTGCTGGCCAGCATCCTGATGATGATCGCGCTGTATTCCGTGAACCTGCGCATCATGGGCAAGCCCAACGTGCCGCTCATCACCGAACCCACCGTCTTCACCATCCTGCAGCCGGGCTGGCTGTCGGACTACGTGGCGCGGCCGCTGATCCTGGTGGTCATCGTGATCCTGGCCAAGCTGGCGCTGGACTGGTTCTTCGCCACCCAGACCGGCCTGGCGGTGCGCGCCACCGGCTCGAACGGCCGCATGGCCCGCGCGCAGGGCGTGAACACCGGCCGCATGATCCTGGGCGGCATGGCGCTGTCGAACGCGCTGGTCGCCATGGCGGGCGCGCTGTTCGCGCAGACCCAGGGCGGTTCCGACATCTCCATGGGCATCGGCACCATCGTCATCGGCCTGGCCGCGGTGATCGTCGGCGAAAGCATCCTGCCGTCGCGCAAGCTGGTGCTGGCCACGCTGGCCGTCATCATCGGCGCCATCGTCTACCGCTTCTTCATCGCGCTGGCGCTGAACAGCGATTTCATCGGCCTGAAGGCGCAGGACCTGAACCTCGTCACCGCGGTGCTGGTCACGATCGCCCTGGTCATTCCCATGCTCAAGCGCCGGCTGGTCGGCAAGAAGGGGCGCTGATATGTTGTCCGCAAAAGACCTCAAGATCACTTTCAACGCCGGCACGCCGATCGAGACGCGGGCGCTGCGCGGGCTGTCGCTGGACATCCCGTCGGGCCAGTTCGTCACCGTCATCGGCTCCAACGGCGCGGGCAAGTCGACCTTCCTGAATGCCGTGTCGGGCGACCTGCCGGTCGATTCCGGCCGCATCGAGATCGACGGCGCCGACGTCACGCGCCAGCCGGTCTGGGCCCGCGCCTCGCGCGTGGCGCGCGTGTTCCAGGATCCGATGGCTGGCACCTGCGAAGACCTGACCATCGAAGAGAACATGGCGCTGGCGCAGTTGCGCGGCGCGCGCCGTGGCTATGGCCGCGCGGTCAAGGCCTCGATGAAGGAAGGTTTCCGCGAACGCCTGGCCACGCTCGGCCTGGGCCTGGAAAACCGCCTGACCGACCGCATCGGCCTGCTCTCGGGCGGCCAGCGCCAGGCCGTGAGCCTGCTGATGGCGGCGCTGCAGCCGTCGCGCATCCTGCTGCTGGACGAACACACCGCCGCGCTCGACCCGCGCACCGCCGACTTCGTGCTGCAACTGACGGCGCGCATCGTGGCCGAAAGCAAGCTGACCACCATGATGGTCACGCACAGCATGCGCCAGGCGCTGGACGTGGGCGACCGCACGGTGATGCTGCACCAGGGCCAGGTGGTGCTGGACGTGTCCGGCGATGAACGCCGCGGCATGGACGTGCCCGACCTGCTGGCCATGTTCGAGCGCGTGCGCGGCGAGAAGCTGTCGGACGACGCCTTGCTGCTGGGCTGAACGGACGCTCCGGAAGCCGCCAGGCGCAAGACCCGGCGCGGATCCCTCGGGATCACGCCGGGTTTTTTCATGCCGGCGCGCGGCGCCCGCGCGGATTGGCGGTCAGGCCGCCAGCGCGCGCCAGCTGCGCAGCAGCAGCGTCTCGATGTCGTGCACTGGCAGGCCGGTGGCGCGCGCCACGGCCTCGCGGTAGGGCGGCATGTTGGTGCATTCGAGCACGATGTCGGTCAGGTCCGGGGCGCGCCGCGCCAGCCGTTCGGCCGCCTCGACCACGTCGCGTTCGACCCGCGCCAGATCCATGTCCGGCGCGTTTTCCAGGATGCGCGCCTGCATCTCGCAGCCGGGCGCCAGGCCTTCGACCACGGCGTTGGCGGGCACGCCGGCCGCATCCTGCAAGGCGCGATCGAGCGAGGCCGCATCGAAGGTGACGATGCCCACCCGCGCCAGGCCATGGCATTGCAGCAGGCTGGACGACACGACTGGCACCGGCACGGCGGCCTGCAAGGCGTCCTGGTAGCGCGCCAGGAAACCGCAACTGGTGGAGATCAGCGCCGCGCCGTCGCGCGCCAGACCCACGGCGGCATCGATGAACGGCCGCAGGAAGGCCGGGTCGGCTTCCTGCACGATCTTGCGCGGCGAGGCGCCCGGCACCGTGACGAAGCGCGCCGGGATGCCGGCGCGGGCGTAGGTCTCGGGGTTGCCGACGTCGCCGGGCGGGCGCGGAAAGCGCGTGTCCAGCATCAGCAGGCCGAGAAAGGCGCCTGGGGCCGCGGGCGCGGCTGGCAGAGTTGCATCGTTCGTGGCCACGCGAGGCTCCCGTGAATGTCGATACGCCCTAGAGGAATCGTCCCGGACGGAAGGCGTCGTGGCGGCCGGTGGCGTCGCCGTCGGTCATCAATTCCCCTAGTATCTGCGCGGTGCCGGGCGCCGTGCTGAAACCGATGTGCTGGTGGCCCAGCGCCAGCCACAGGCCGGGATGGCGCGGCGCCTGGCCGATCATCGGGCGGCTGTCCGGCAGCGTCGGGCGGCGGCCGAGCCAGGCCCGCGGGTCCAGCCGCTCGCCCAGGTCGATGGCCTCGCGCGCCCGGGTTTCCGCCAGGTCCAACTGGATGGGACGGGCAGGCGCGTCGCAGTCGTCCAGCTCGACGCCGGTGGTCAGCCGCAGACCGCGCGCCATCGGCGACAGCACGTAGCCGCCGCCGGTGTCGTAGATGGGGCGGCCCAGCGCCGGGCCGCCGGCGGCGCCGTAATGCATGTGATAGCCGCGCTCGAACGCCAGCGGCAGGTCGATGCCGGTGGTCTTGAGCAGGGCCTTGGACCACGGGCCCAGCGCCACCACCAGGTCGGGCGCCGTCAGCGTTTCCGTGCCGGCGTCGCCTTGCACGATCCAGCCACGTCCGCCATCGCGGCGGATGGCGGCGGCCCGCAGTGTGCGGAAGACGCCGCCCGAGCGCTGGAACAGGTCGGCGTAGGCCGTGGTCACGGCGCCGGGATCGTCCACCGAATAGGAACCCTGGATCCACAGCGCGCGCGGGAAGATCGGCGCCAGGGCCGGCTCCAGTTGCGCCAGTTCGGCCGGGGCCAGCGCCTGGGTCGGCACCTGGTGGCGGGCGTAGGCCTCGCGCGCCAGGGCGCCGCCCTGCCACGCCTGTTCGCTGCGGAACAGGAAGATCCAGCCGCTGTCGCGCAGGCGGTGGCGCGCGCCGGCCGCGTCCAGCAGGCGCAGGTGTTCGGCGGCGGAGCGCCGGATCAGGCCGTCGAGCGCCGCCGTGGTTTCGCCGAACACCGACGGCCGGGCGCGCGCCAGGAAGCCCGCCGCCCAGCCCAGGTTGCGGGCCAGGTACGCGGCGCGGTAGCGGAATTGGACGGTGTCGTTGCGCAGCAGCCGGGGCAACTGGCGCCACAGGCCGGGATGGTTGAAGGGCATGAGGGAGCTGCGGGCCAGGACGCCGGCGTTGCCGGATGAGGTTTCCCGGCCGGGATCCTGGCGGTCGACCAGGGTGACCTGCATGCCGCGCCGCTGCAGTTCCAGCGCGCAGCAGACGCCGACGATGCCGGCGCCGAGCACTATGACTTGCTTTCCCATCGTCGCTGTCGCTGCTTGAGTCGGTATGGAACCAAGGGAGGTGAGCGGACGATTGTAGGGCAGCGGGCGGGCGCCAGCGAAGGCGGGCATTCCAGGATTGCGACGCGGCGGCCACCAGGCGGGTGGGCCGGCGCTGGTCACGCCGGCGGCCGCTGCCCCAGGATGCGGCCGGCCGCCGCCACGCCCCACCACGCGGCTTCTTCGAACACCGAATAGCCGGACAGGTCGGCATGGGCGAACAGCACCGGGCCGTCCACCTCGCGCAACGCCGCCAGGCCGGCGTTCGATAGATAGCCGCAATAGGGCGAGGCCATGGCATGGCCGCGCACCGTGATCTCCAACTGCCGGGCGCGACGCCAGAACTCGTCGCCATAGGCGGCGACCAGGTCGGCGGCGGCCTCGTCGCGCAGCGCCTCGGGGCGGGCCTCGGCGAGCCATTGCCGCGCGGCCTGTGGCGTCTGGTTGCTGAGGGCATGGTAGGCGGTGAACACCGTGCGCGGCGAACGCGCCACGCGCAGCAATTGGTGGGTCGAGACCACGTAGCCCAGCGCCTGGCCCTGGTAGACCACGTTGTCCCACGATAGCGGTTCGCCCGGCGCTTCGCGCGGATAGCCGTCCATGACGAAGTTCGACACCAGCCAGGGCGCGTGCGGCGACGCATGCGCGGCCGGATCGTAACCGTAGGCGCGGATGTCGGGCAGCAGGCGCTGGGCCACGAACAGCGGCATGGCGCAGACCGCGCGTTGCGCTTGCAGCGTAAAGACGCGGGCGGCGGGCCCCGGCGCCAGGCAATCGATGCGCGGGCCGGCCGCGCTTTCCTGCAACCGCGCGGCGGTCCCGGGCAGCAGCCAGCCCTCATGGCCGAGACGGGCGCTGATGGCGTTGCGCAGCCGTTGCACCAGCGGCGCCAGGCCGCCGGGCCAGGTCAGCACCGCGCCCTCGGCGGCGTTGGCGGCATGGCCGTCGCGGCTGGCGAAGTAGTGCAGCCCGGCCCAGGCCGAGACCCGGTCGTAGGGCGCGCCGTAGTCGTCGCGGCAGCAGTAGTTCAGGTACCAGTGCAGGGCGGGGGAGGTGTAGCCTTCGCGGTCCAGCCACTGCTTGAATGTGAGCGCGTCCAGCGCGCGCCAGACAGGGTCGCGCGAGGACAGCACGATCGGGATGCAGAAGACCTTGCGGCCGTCGTTGCCGATCGCGCCGTGCAGCCGGTCCACCAGCGCCAGGAACTTGCGGTGCTGTTCGAGATCGGCCTCGGGCAGCCCGTGCATCGGCAAGAGACCGTCTTCCCAGCGGCCGTCGCGCAGCAGCCGTTCCTGCGGCGAGTGCGCCAGGATGGCCTCGTCGTAATAGGGCCGCTCGCCGAAGGCGTCGCGCTCGGCGATGCCGAAATCGGCCAGCATCTCGCGCACGTGGGTGGACTGCATCGACGGCAGCGGCAGGTAGTGCGCGCCGAGCGGGTAGTCGAGCCCGTCGCGGGCGCCGGCGGCGGCGTTGCCGCCGTACTCGGGGCCTTGGACCACGACGAAATCGGTGAAGCCTTCGCGCGCTAGTTTCCAGGCGCACGACAGGCCGGCCACGCCGGACCCCAGGATCGCCACCTGGCAGCGGCGGGCGCCGGCCGACGGCGGCAGCGCCGCGCCATCGCGCAGCGCGTGACCGGCCTGCATGCCCGGGTAGCGCACCTCGGGCGTGGTCTCGACCACGCGTGAACGGTAGTAACCCGCCGTGCCGGCGGCGGCGGCGGTGGCGACGCCCAGCAGGAAGGTGCGGCGCCGCATCAGCGGATGACCTTGCGCCAGTCCTCGTCGAAGTACCGCACGAGCGATTGTTCGTTCAGGCGGTTCGGCGGCATGGCCAGCGCCGGCATGTCGGCGGGAAAGTGGAACAGCTCGCGCAGCGTGGCCGGATCGAGGTAGCGGGTCGGCACGGTGACGGCGTCCGGCGGCGTGTAGTCGCGGCGCTTGCCGGCCAGGATGAAGCCCCAGTCGCCGAACGACGGCACGTAGGCGTGGTACGGCCAGGTGTTCAGGCCGGCTTCCTTGAGCGTGGAGTCCACGCTCCAGAACGAGCGCGGCGCGAAGTAGGGCGAGGTCGACTGGATCACCATGTAGCCGTTCTCGGCCAGGTGCCGCGCCATCAGGTGGTAGACCGGCACCGAGTACAGCCGGCCCAGGCCGAAGTTGGACGGATCCGGAAAGTCCACCACGATGAAGTCGTAGACCTCGGCGTGGCTTTCGAGCCAGCGGCCGGCGTCGTCGTTGATGACGGTGACGCGCGGATCGGTCAGCGAGCCCTGATTCAGTTTCGTCAACGGTTCGGAGCGCGAGAACAGGCCGGTCATGGCCGGGTCCAGGTCCACCAGCGTGACACGCTCAACGTGCTTGAATTTGAGGATCTCGCGCACCGCCAGGCCGTCACCGCCGCCCAGCACCAGTACGTTGCGGGCCCAGGGCAGGGCCTGCAGGCCCGGGATCACCAGCGACTCGTGGTAACGGTGTTCGTCGCGCGACGAGAATTGCAGGTTGCCGTTGATGTACAGCCGCAGGTCGTCGTGCCAGCGCGTCACGATCAGGCGCTGGTAGGGCGTGGTCTCGGCGTGCACCACGTCGTCGCCGTACAGGCCCTTCTCGGCCCAGGCCGTCATCTGGCCGGAAAACAGGAAGCCCAGCGCCAGCAGCCCCAGCACCACGCCGCCGCGTATGGCACGTTCGGCAGGGCGCCGGATCTCGCCGCGGAACAGCCAGGTGGTCCACAGCGCCACGCCGGCGTTGAGCATGCCGAACAGGAAACTGGTGCGCAGCAGGCCCAGCTTGGGCGCCAGCAGCAGCGGAAAGATCAGCGACACGGCCAGCGCGCCGAGATAATCGAAAGTCAGCACGCGGCTGACGATCTCGCGGAACTCGGCCTTGCGCTGGTTGAAGACGCGCATCACCAGCGGGATCTCCATGCCGACCATCAGTCCGATGATGAAGACGCCCGCGTACAGCGCCGCGCGAAACGGCGCCGACAGCCAGGCGAACACCAGGAACAGGACCGCGGCGGAAACCCCGCCCAGCAAGGCGACGGCCAGTTCGACGTCGATGAATCGATTCAAAACGTCGTCGTCTCTTACATATTTTGACAACCACGATCCGATGCCCATCGCGAACAGATAGCAGCCGATGACGGACGAGAACTGGAGGATGGAATCGCCCAGCAGATAGCTGGCCAGCGCGCTGCTGATGAGCTCGTAGCCCAGGCCGCAGGAAGCGACGATCAATACCGACAGGATGAGGACGCGGTCGCGCATGAGGGTTCCGACTCGAAAAATGCGTTCGCAGTATATCGAAGGCGGCGTATATACTGCGCGCAATCAGGGCCTGGAGGGGCGATTATGGGAGAAGCGATGCATCCGGCGGTGACCTATCTGATCTACATTGTTTCGGCGCTGGTCATGCTGGGCATTTTCACCGCCGTCTACACCACGGTGACGCGCTACAAGGAATTCGAACTGATCCGCCAGGGCAACATTGCCGCGGTGCTCTCATACAGCGGCGCGTTGGTCGGTTTTTCGTTCACGCTCTGCTCCAGCATCGCCATCCATGCGAGCTTCGTCATGTTCCTGGTCTGGGGCGTGGCCGCCATGGTGGTGCAACTGGTCGTCTATGCCGTCGTGTCGCGCGCCATCCAGGGCCTGCACGAGGCCATCGAGGAAAACAACATCGCCATGGGCGGCCTGATCGGTTCGATCTCGCTGGCCGCCGGCGTGGTCAACGCCGCCTGCCTGACCTGAGCGGCCCGCGCGTCGACCCATCTCTGACACAGGAGAACTAGCCATGAGTCTCGGTTCATTTATCCGCAAACAGTTCATCGACATCCTGCAATGGAACGAGGACGGCGACGGCGTGCTGGCCTGGCGCCACCCGATGCAGGATTTCGAAATCCAGTACGGCGCCAGCCTGACCGTGCGCGAGTCGCAGATGGCGGTGTTCGTCAACGAAGGCAAGGTGGCCGACGTGTTCGGCCCCGGCATGTACAAGCTGACCACCCAGACGCTGCCGGTGCTGACGTACCTGAAGAACTGGGACAAGCTGTTCGAGTCGCCCTTCAAGTCGGACGTGATCTTCTTCAGCACCCGCCTGCAACTGGGCCGGCGCTGGGGCACGGCGCAGCCGGTGACGCTGCGCGACAGCGAATTCGGCATGGTGCGGCTGCGCGCCTTCGGCGTGTATTCGTACCAGATCACCGATCCGGCCAAGTTCTACCGCGAGATCAGCGGCACGCGCGACGTCTACACCGTCGATGACCTGGAAGCGCAGTTGCGCAACATGGTGGTCGCGGCCATGACCACCGCGCTGGGCGGCTCCAAGGTGCCGTTCCTGGACATCGCCGGCAACCAGGGCCTGATGTCGCAGAGCATCGGCGAACAGCTCGGCCCGGTGTTCGAGCGCTATGGCGTCAAGCTCGACAACTTCACGGTCGAGAACGTGTCGCTGCCGGAAGAACTGCAGAAGGCGCTGGACACGCGGATCTCGATGGGCATGGCGGGCGACCTGGGCAAGTTCACCCAGTACCAGACCGCCACCTCGATCCCACTGGCGGCGCAGAACGAAGGCGGCATCGCCGGCATCGGCGCGGGCCTGGCGGCCGGCGCGGCGCTGGGCCAGACCATGGCGGCCGGACTGGGCGTGGCCGCGGGGCAACCGGCGGCCGGCGCCCAGGCGGCAGCTGGCACGGCCGCGGGCGCGGCGGCCGCTTCGGGCGCCGACCCGGTGCAGCGCCTGCAGCAGCTCAAGGACCTGCTCGACAAGGGCCTGATCACGCCGGCCGACTACGACGCGGCCAAGGCCGAAGTCCTGAAGAAACTCACCAGCTGAGCGCCGCCCGCCCATGCAGCAGGTCCTGTGTCCGCAGTGCGGAGCACCCGTCAAGTTCACTTCCACGGCATCGGTCATGGCGGTCTGCGGCGCCTGCCGCAGCACGCTGCTCAAGGACGCCGAGTCGGTCAAGCGCATCGGCGAGACCGCCGATGTCCTGGAAGACTATTCGCCGCTGTGCCTGGGCGCCGCCGGCCAGTTCGAGGGCAAGCGCTTCGACCTGATCGGCCGCATCCAGCTGCGCTACGAGGACGGCTTCTGGAACGAGTGGTACCTGTGGTTCGATGACGGCTCGGACGGCTGGCTGTCGGACGCCTCCGGCCAGTACGCCATTACCCGCCGCCGCAAGGTCAAGACGGTGCAGGGCCTGCCGGCCTTCGCCGACATCTCGCCCGGCGACGACATGAAGCTGGACGGCCAGCGCTTCACGGCTTCCGACGTGCGGCGCTGCCGCGCTGGCGGCGCGCAGGGGGAACTGCCGTTCGTGCCGGGCGATGGCTGGGAAGCCAAGGTGGCCGATTTCCGCAGCCTGGATGCGTTCCTGACGCTGGACTTCTCCGATGGTCCCGAACCCGAGCTCTACATCGGCAAGGCCTTCGACCTGTCGGGCATGCAGGCGGCGACGCTGCGTTCGAACGAACAGGTCGAGGAAACCGCCGGGCGCTTCCGCGGCCAGATCAAGGCCCTGGACTGCCCCAGCTGCGGCGCGCCGATCAGCTTCGTCGCCGCCATGGCGACGCAGGTGGTGTGCCCGTCGTGCGCGGCCACGGTCGACTGCGC
The DNA here is from genome assembly GCF_902859695.1 of Achromobacter ruhlandii. GTDB lineage: Bacteria > Pseudomonadota > Gammaproteobacteria > Burkholderiales > Burkholderiaceae_B > Achromobacter > Achromobacter ruhlandii. The sequence goes on along the minus strand of NZ_CADIJL010000019.1, from coordinate 40,394 downwards.
CGGCGAGACCGCCGAAGTCATCGGCAAGGCGCGCAAGATCAACGCCATCAAGACCACGCTGGCGCTGGGCGCCACCGCCAAGATCGATGGCGCCGCCTACACCCTGATCGGCCTGATGAAATGCGCCGATCCGGATCCCGAAGAGCCCTCGGACTGGATCGAATACCTGTTGTTCAACCCCGCCAAGGGCTTCATCTGGCTGGTGGAGACGGACGAGGGCTGGGAGCGCGTGCAGGTCTGCGATACCTGGCCCAGCTACAACAACGCCACCAGCGTGCGCTGGCGCTCCAAGCTGTACCAGAAGCTGTACGACTACACCTCGCGCGTCGACCTGGCGCTGGGCGCCTTCAACTGGCGCGTCAGGGTCGGCGACAGCACCAAGATCACCGACTACAAGGCCGGCAACCTCAAGCTCACCCGCGAACAGGGGCCGGCCGAGGTGGGCTGGTCGGCCGCTGCGCCGGTGGCGCCGGCGCAACTGGCCCAGTGGTTCGACAATCCCGAACTGGCCAGGCAGAAGGCGATGCCGCGCTCGGCCTCGCTGGGCGGTTATCGCAAATGGGCCTGGTTCGCCACCATCGCCATGGGATTCCTCAACTTGGGCAACATCTTCAGCGGCCGCATCCTGCCGATCCTGATCGGCCTGGCCTTCCTGTGGCTGCCGGCCAGCCTCGCGGACAAGATGTCGGCAAAGGACGACTGAGGCATGGGCAAGTTCTTCTACGCCATCTACGCCCTGATCGTGGTCATCGCAGCCACCGGCGCCAGCTCGCCCGGCGCCCGCTTCACCAGCGGTGGCAGCGGCGGCAGCAGCAGCAGTTGGGGCGGCGGATCGTCGGGCAGCTCGGGCTGGTCGTCGGGCGGATCGCACAAGTGACGCCGCACGCGACGCCCGGCCGCCACATCCTGGCCGACTTCCGTGGCGTGGACGCCGGCCTGCTGGCCGACGCCCAGGCGCTCGAGCGCGAGCTGCTGGGGGCCGCCGAGGCCGCCGGCGCGCGCGTGCTGGGCGCCCACTTCCACCATTTCGGCGAAGGCGCGGGCGTGACGGGCGTGGTCATGCTGAGCGAATCGCACATCAGCGTGCATTCCTGGCCGGAGCACCGGTTCGCGGCGCTGGACATCTTCATGTGCGGGGCCGCCCGGCCCGAACTGGCGCTCGAGCGGCTGCGGGCCGCGCTGGCCCCCGACACGGTGCGCGTCACCACGGTCGACCGCGGCTGAGCGGGTTCCGGGTCGATTTCCTCCTTTCGTTGATCGGGCGCAAGTCGGCCCCGGGCACAAATTGACGAGCGTTATATACCTATATATATTTCGTCACCGAGATTGATCTTGTCCGAGGAGAGATACATGTTCCGCAAACACCCGGTCCTGGCGCTGTCGCTGGCCCTCGCCGCCGCCTGGGCCCCCAGCGCCCACGCCGGCGACCTGGTCGTGTCCGCCGCCGCCAGCCTGACCAACGCGTTCAAGGACGTGGCCCAGGCGTACGAGAAGGAGCATGCCGGCACCAAGGTCATCCTGAACTTCGGCGCTTCCGACGTGCTGCTGCAGCAGATCGTCAAGGGCGCGCCCGCCGACGTGTTCGCGTCCGCCGACCAGAAGGCGATGGACAAGGCCGTCGAGGAAAAGGCCGTCAAGCCCGAATCGCGGGTGGATTTCGCCGCCAACCAGGTCGTGCTGATCGTGCCGACCGACAGCAAGGCCAACATCACCGCGCTCAAGGACCTGACGCGCGACGACATCAAGCGCATCGCCTACGGCAACCCGGCCTCGGTGCCGGTGGGCCGCTACACGCAGGGCGCGCTGCAGGCCGCCGGCCTGTGGGACGCGGTGCAGGCCAAGAGCGTGCTGGCGCAGAACGTGCGCCAGAGCCTGGACTACGTGTCGCGCGGCGAAGTGGACGCGGGCTTCGTGTTCGCCACCGACGCGGCAATCATGCCGGACAAGGTCAAGGTGGCGGTGCGCGTGCCGTCGCAGACACCGGTCACCTATCCCATCGCCGTGACGGCGCGCGATGCCGCCGCCCAGGAAGCCAAGCGCTTCGTGGCCTACGTGATGTCGCCCGCCGGACAGGAAATCCTGTCACGCTACGGCTTCCAGAAGCCTTGAGGACGCGGGCGGGTAGCCCACGCGGTCTGTGATGAGTGATCCGGTATGGGTGCCCCTGCTGCTTACCCTGAAAGTGGCGGGCTGGGCAACGCTGCTGGCCGCCGTGGCCGGCACCGCGGCCGCCTATGGCCTGTCGCGCTGGCGCTGGCCGGGCCGCGACCTGCTGGATGCCGTCCTGACCCTGCCGCTGGTGCTGCCGCCCACGGTGCTGGGTTATTACCTGCTGGTGCTGCTGGGACGGCGCGGCGTGCTGGGCGAGAAGCTGGCGGCGCTGGGCATTGAACTGGTGTTCACCTGGCAGGGCGCGGTCATCGCCGCGTCGGTGGTGGCCTTTCCGCTGGTGTTCAAGTCGGCCCGCGCCGCCTTCGAAAACGTCGATCCCCAATTGGAAAGCGCGGCCCGCGTGCTGGGCGTGCGCGAGGTCGGCGTGTTCTTTCGCGTGACCTTGCCGCTGGCGGCGCGCGGCATCGTGGCCGGCGTGCTGCTGGCCTTCGCCCGCGCGCTGGGCGAGTTCGGCGCCACCCTGATGATCGCCGGCAACCTGCCGGGCCGCACCCAGACGCTGTCGGTCGCCATCTACGAGGCGGTGCAGGCGGGCGACGACGCCACCGCCAATTTCCTGGTGCTGGTCACGTCCATCACCTGCATCGTGGTGCTGCTGGCGGCGGGCAGGCTGGTGCCGATCCGTTCCAGCCGGCGCGGAGGCGGGCGATGAGCGTCGATCTGCGCATACGCAAGAACATGGTGTCGGGTGAGCGTCACTTTTCCCTGGACGTGGCGTTCTCGTCCAAGTCCAAGCGCATCGCGCTGTTCGGCCCGTCGGGCGCCGGCAAGAGCCTGACGCTGCGGGCGGTGGCCGGCCTGCTGCGGCCGGACGCCGGCCGCATCGAGATCAACGGCCGGGTGCTGTTCGATTCCGACGCGCGCCTGAGCGTCGCGCCGCAGGCCCGCCGCGTGGCCTACCTGTTCCAGGACTACGCATTGTTCCCGCATCTGACGGTGGCGCAGAACATCGCCTTCGGCTCGCGCCGCGGCTGGCGCAATCCGCCGCGGCGGGCCGTGTCGGCCGAGGCGCGGCGCTGGGTCGACGCCTTCGAGCTGGGCGCGATCCTGGGCAGCTATCCGCACGAGATCTCGGGCGGCCAGAAGCAGCGCGTGGCCCTGGCGCGCGCGCTGATGCTCAAGCCGGAGATTCTGCTGCTGGACGAACCATTTTCGGCGCTCGACTCGCAACTGCGCGGCAAGATGCGCCAGGAACTGGATACGTTGCAGCGCCAGCTGGACGTGCCGATGCTGCTGATCACGCACGACCCGGCCGACGTCGAGGCGCTGGCCGATGAAGTGTTCGAGCTGCGCGACGGCAAGGTGCGCCGCCGCGATGAGGATGTCGGGCTCTGACGGACAGGGGCGGCGTGCCGCGCGTGGATGTCATAGCCGCCCCGCCAGGGCGGCCGCTCGGGGGCGGGTGTCCGCCCGGTGGGCGCGCGGTCAGTCCAGCACGCCCAGGATCACGCTTGATGCCTTGAAAATGGCGACTGCGGGTGCGCCTTCGCCCAACCCCAGGTCCTGCGCGCTATCGTTGGTGACGATGGCGGCCAGCGTGGCGCCGCCTTCCAGCCCGATCAGGATCTCGCTGTTGACCGCGCCGGTGCGCACCGCCGTGATGGTGCCCGCCAGCTGATTGCGGGCCGACAGGCGCAGGCCGGCGCCTGGCGCGCCGACGATGACCGACGAGGCCTTGACCAGCGCCAGCGCTTCCTTGCCGGGAGCCAGCTCCAGTTCCTGCGTGCTTTCGCGCGTGATGGTGGCGGTGATGACCTGGCCGCCAGCGATGCGCAGCCGGATTTCGTCGTTGACGGCCCCGGGACGGACTTCCATCACGGTGCCCATGAGCTTGTTGCGCGCGCTGGTTTTCAGCATGAATCGCCTCATCAGGTCAATGTCGCCGCTGGCATCCAGGCCGGCGCGCGCCAGGTTTTCCATGAATCTGCGGTGCTCGGCTTCCAGCGCCCGGAAGGTCGCGATCAGGCCGCGGGCGCGGTCGGTCAGGCGCGTGCCGCCGCCGCCCTTGCCGCCGGCCGCCCGCAGCACCAGCGGTTCGCCGGCCAGGTTGTTCATGGCGTCGATGGCATCCCAGGCGCCCTTGTAGCTCATGCCAACCGCGCGCGCGGCGGCCGTGATCGAGCCGGTGGCGTCGATCTGCGCCAGCAGGTCTATGCGGTTCCTGCCGCCCCAGTTCTGGGCGCCGGAACGAAACCAAATCGAGCCGTCGAGTTCCAACATCGGTATCAGGTGTGGTCAGGGTCTGGAAGCAACCCCGAGTGTAATGGAGCCAGGTCCGCCGTCCTTTGAGATATATCCGATGAGAATGAGATGCTGTTGAAACTTTATCCGCTTCGCGGCACTATGAATGCGCTCAGGGTGTGTTGATGGATGTTGACATCGGGGGCCGGCTCGCGGCCCCGCCTTCTTGGAGATCGACATGAAAGCGCTGAAAATGCTGGCATCGGGTTCCATGGCGACACTGTTGGCGGCCTGCGCCTCCGGACCCACCGTCAAGGGCGACTACGATCGCCAGGCCGACTTCTCGCGGTACCGCACCTTTGGCTACATGTCGCCGTTGGGCACCGACAAGGCGGGCTACAGCACCCTGCTGACCGAGCGGCTCAAGGACGCCACCCGTGGCCAGATGGAAATGCGCGGCTATGTCTACGACGCCGCCAATCCCGACCTGCTGGTCAATTTCAATGGCAAGCTGCAGCAAAAGACCCAGGTGACCGAGGCGCCGCCGGCCATGGGGCCGTACTACGGCTACCGCGCCGGCTTCTACGGCGGCTGGCCCGGCTACGGCTGGGGCGACACCGTCTACCAGTACACCGAAGGCACCCTCAACATCGATTTGGTGGACGCGCGCCGCAAGCAGATGGTGTGGGAAGGCGTGGCCGTCGGCGAGGTACGGAACCCCGAAATGGCGACCTCGCCGCAGAGCATCGACAAGGCCGTGGCCGACATCTTCGCCAAGTATCCGTTCCGCGCCGGCGTGGCCGCGCCGCAGGGGCCGGACAAGACCAAGCCCTAGTATCCCAAGGAACCGCCGCATGAGTACTCGCCGCAAGGCCGCATCCCCCGACACCGGCGCGACGCCGTCCTATGAAACCGTGGCCCTGGTGCTGCAGGGCGGGGGCGCCCTGGGATCCTACCAGGCCGGGGTGTACCAGGGGCTGCACGAGGCGGGGATCCGACCCAACTGGATTTCCGGCATCTCCATCGGATCGATCAACGCGGCCATCATCGCCGGCTCGCCCGAGGACGAGCGGGTCGAGCGGTTGCGCGGGTTCTGGGAAAGCATCTGCCGGCCGGCGGGGTTCGCCTCGGTGCCCTGGGGCGACACCCTGGCCGGCATGTTCGAGGGGATTCCATTCGGTTTCGGCTCGCCGGCCATGAATGGCCAGCTGTCGGCCTTCCAGGCGCTGTTCTCGGGCCAGCCGGGTTTCTTCAAGCCGCGCTTCCCGCCGCCGTACTGGATGCATGGCAAGGGCGCGGCCTCCACCAGTTTCTACGACACCACGCCGCTGGCCGCGACGCTGCGCCAGTACATCGATTTCGACCTGCTCAATTCGGGCGCGGTGCGCGCCAGCTTCGGCGTGGTCAACGTGCGCAGCGGCAACTTCGCCTATTTCGACAGCCGGACGCATACACTCGGCCCCGAGCACATCATGGCCTCGGGCGCCTTGCCGCCCGGTTTCCCGTCGGTCGAGATCGACGGCGAGCATTACTGGGATGGCGGCGTGGTCTCCAACACGCCGCTGGCCCAGGTGCTGACCAGCGACACCATGCGCGACACGCTGGCGTTCCAGGTGGACCTGTGGCCCGCCCGGGGCGGCCTGCCGACCACGCTCGAAGAGGTGGCCGAGCGCCAGAAGGACATCCAGTATTCCAGCCGGACCCGCATGGTCACGGACCAGCTGCGGCGGGTGCTGAAGCTGCGCCATGGCTTGCAGCAACTGCTCGAGCGCCTGCCCGAAAAGGAACGCGGCGCGCCCGAGCTGGCCGAGATCCGTCGTCTGGCCAAGACGCCGGCCACTAACATCATCAACCTGATCTACGAGTCCAAGCATCGCGAGCGTTTCTCCAAGGACTATGAATTCGGCACCGAGGCCATGCGCGAGCACTGGGAATCGGGCCTGGCCGATATCCGCCAGACGCTGGCCAAGCCCGGCATCCTGGCGCGTCCCACCCAGGACAGTTGTTTTGTCACGCACGACATCCATCGCAACGGCACGCATACGTCTTGATCCAGGCACGGATTGACTAGGACGTGTCTGATTCCCGGGGCGGGGCGCCGCATAACGGCGTCAAGAACGGTAGTCTTTCGGCAAGACTTGAAACCTTGTTTCGGCGCCGGGCCACCGTCATTCCGGTGGCCCGGCCCGATGGAGACACCGCATGAGCCAGCCCGCCCCGTATTCCGCCCCGTCCGCCCCGCAATCCACGCCGTCCGGACCCGCCGCCGCGACGATGCCGCCGGGCGATCCCCAGGTGGCCGCAACCGCCGAGCGGGCCGGCGGACCCTTCCCGGTGCGCCTGGATGGCTGGTGGAGCCTGCTCTACCATGGCTGGACCCTGCTGACGCCACAGGGCACCCGGCTGGACCTGACCGAAGTCGAGCGCGCCTGCTTCCAGTGCCTGCTGCGCAACCCGCGCAAGGAACTGCTGCGCGAAGAACTGGCGCTGCTGCGTGAGGAACTGATGCTGCCGCGCCAGAGCACCAATCTGCGTGCGCTGAACGTGGCGATCTGCCGCCTGCGGCGCAAGGTGCGCCAGGCGGGCGGGCGCCTGCCGCTGCATACCGTGCACGGCGTGGGCTATGTGTTCCTGGGCAACCTGCAAGAAGTGGCCGACGTCTGATCGGCGTTGTTTTCTTCCCCTCCGCAACGCCGCGCGAGCCCGTGAAAATCCGTGATTTCCCCAATAACTGAGTTACATTAACGGGCTATTCACGTGTCATTGGCGGGGCGCAGGGTGTTGCTTTGATCGCAAACGTTTATTGCGGTCAAATACGGCGGTCGGACACGGCCGCGCAAGCCCGCGACCGCCCTTCGGCAACCGGACTCGGCAGTCGGCAGACGCCGTTACATTGTTGCGGTCGCTTGACGCGGTTAACTTCGCGGGGGTTTCAATGCGGTTTTCGCCTAAACGTGTCTCAGGTCTGGCTCTTTCCGGTGGTGTCCTCGCGCTGTTGTTGGCGGGCTGCGGTGAAAAACCGCAAATGAACCCTGGCATGCCCCAGGTCAGCGTCATCACGGTGCAGCCGCAGCGCACCCCCATCGTTTCCGAACTGCCCGGCCGCGTCGACGCGGTGCGCGACGCCCAGATCCGCTCGCGGGTCACCGGCATCGTGCAGAAGATCACCTTCGAGCAAGGGGGTGACGTCAAGGAAAACCAGCTGCTGTTCAAGATCGATCCGGCGCCCTACAAGGCCGCCTACGACCAGGCCACCGCGCAGCTCAAGCAGGCGCAGGCCAATCTGTTCAGCGCCAAGCTGCTGGCCGATCGCTACGCGCCGCTGGTCAAGGCCAACGCCGTCAGCAAGCAGGAATACGACAACGCCGTGGCGGCGTACCGCCAGGCCGAGGCCACCGTGGCCGCCGCCAAGGCGACGCAGGACAACGCCTCGATCAACCTCGGCTACACCGACGTCGTTTCGCCCATCACGGGGCGCATCGGCAAGCCGCTGGTGACCGAAGGCGCGCTGGTCGAGGCCACCTCGGCCACGCAGATGGCCACCGTGCAGCAGCTCGACCCGATCTACGTCGACTTCACCCAGTCCACCTCCGACCTCGCCGCATTGCGCCGCGCCTTCGCCAGCGGCAAGCTGCAGCAGGTGGGCAAGGACGCCGCGCGCGCCACCGTGGTGCTCGAGGACGGCACCGAGTACGACCGCCCCGGCAAGCTGCTGTTCACCGGCATCACCGTCGATCCCAGCACCGGTCAGGTCAACCTGCGCGCCGAGGTGCCGAACCCCGACGGCATCCTGCTGCCCGGCATGTACGTGCGCGTGCGCCTGGAGCAGGGCGTGGACGACCAGGCCCTGCTGGTGCCGCAGCAGGCCCTGCAGCGCACGGCCGACGGTTCGCAGAGCCTGATGCTGGTCAAGGACAACAAGATCGAACAGTTGCCCGTCACCACCGGCGGGGCCATCAAGAACGACTGGATCATCACCAGCGGCCTGAAGGCTGGCGACGTGGTCGTGGTCGAAGGCTTCCAGAAGATCCGACCCGGCGCGCCGGTGCAGGCCAGCCCCTGGAACAAGGCGGGCGGCGCGCCCGCCGCGGGCGGGCAGCCGGCGCAGCCCGGCGCCAAGCCCGCGGATCCGGGCGCCAAGCCGGCCCAGCCGGCGCAACAGGCCCCGCAGAAATCGTAAGCGGCTCGCAGCGCAACGCGCTGCGTTCCTCTTTGGTGAGCATCGCTTTCAGAGTCAGCCCACATGCCGCAATTTTTCATTGATCGACCAATCTTCGCCTGGGTAGTCGCCCTGTTCATCCTGTTGGCGGGGATACTGGCCATCCCGAACATGCCGGTGTCGCAGTACCCCGACGTGGCGCCGCCGGCCATCACCATCACCGCGACCTATCCGGGCGCGTCGGCCAAGGAAGTGGCCGAATCGGTCACCAGTATCATCGAGGACAAGCTCAACGGCGCCAAGGGCCTGATCTACTACGAGTCGGTCAGCGATTCCTACGGCACCTCGACCATCACCGCCACCTTCGCGCCCGGGCGCGATCCCGACCTGGCGCAGGTGGACGTGCAGAACCGCGTGTCCAACGTGATCGCCCAGTTGCCCGCCGCCGTGCAGCAGCAGGGCCTGAAGTACGAGCAGACCAGCACCGGCTTCCTGATGATCGTGACGCTGTCGTCCACCGACGGCTCGCTCGACCAGACGGCGCTGGCCGACTACATCACCCGCAACGTCCAGAACCCGGTGTCGCGGGTGTCGGGCGTGGGCCAGTTCCAGCTGTTCGCGGCGCCGCGCGCCATGCGCATCTGGGTCGATCCGGCCAAGCTGGTGGGCTTCAGCCTGAGCATGGCCGAGGTCAACCAGGCCATCTCGTCGCAGAACGTGCTGGTGTCCGGCGGCAGCATCGGCGCGCCGCCCAACCCCGACTCGCAGCGCATCACCGCCACGGTGGTGGCCAACGGCCAGCTCAGCACGGTGGAAGGTTTCGGCAAGATCGTGCTGCGCGCCAACACCGACGGCTCCAAGGTGCTGCTGCGCGACGTCGCCCGCATCGAGGTCGGCGCCGACAACTACCAGTTCGGCGCGCGCCTGAACGGCAAGCCGACGGCGGCCTTCGCCATCGTGCTGTCGCCTGACGCCAACGCGCTGGCCACCGCCCAGGGCGTGCGTCAGCAGATGGATCAGCTGTCCAAGTACTTCCCCGGCAACATCACCTACGCCATCCCCTACGACACCGCGCCGTACGTCAAGGTCTCGATCGAGCAGGTGCTGCACACCCTGGCCGAAGCCATGGTGCTGGTGTTCCTGGTGATGTACCTGTTCCTGCAGAACGTGCGATATACCCTGATCCCGGCGCTGGTGGTGCCGGTGGCCATGCTGGGGTCGTTCGCGGTCATGCTGGGGCTGGGCTTCTCGATCAACGTGCTGACCATGTTCGCCATGGTGCTGGCCATCGGTATTCTGGTGGACGACGCCATCGTGGTGGTCGAGAACGTCGAGCGGATCATGGCGACCGAAGGCCTGCCGCCCAAGGAAGCCACCAAGAAGGCCATGCCGCAGATCAGCGGCGCCATCATCGGCATCACGCTGGTGCTGGTGACGGTGTTCCTGCCGCTGGCCTTCATGAGCGGGTCGGTGGGCGTGATCTACCGCCAGTTCTCGGTGGCCATGGCCGTGTCGATCTTCTTCTCGGCGCTGCTGGCGCTGACCTTCACGCCGGCGCTGTGCGCGACCATCCTCAAGCCGGTGCCCAAGGGACACCACAACGACAAAAAGGGCTTCTTCGGCTGGTTCAACCGCAAGTTCGACGCCACCACGCATGGCTACCAGAACTGGGTCTCGCGCATTTTGCACAAGGGCGGCCGCATGATGCTGGCGTTCCTGGTGCTGGTGATCCTGCTGGGCTGGCTGTACCTGCGCCTGCCGTCTTCGTTCCTGCCGGAAGAAGACCAGGGCTACGTCATCAGCAACATCGAGCTGCCCACGGGCGCCAGCGCCAACCGCACGGTGGAGGTGATCGAGGAGGTCGAGGCCTATTTCCGCCAGATCCCCGCGGTCGAGAACATCATTACCGTGCAGGGCTTCAGCTTCAACGGTAACGGCCTGAACGCGGCCATCGCTTTCACCACGCTCAAGGACTTCAAGGACCGCAAGGGCAAGGGCGATTCGGCCGGCGCGATTGCGTTCAATGCATTCCAGAAGCAGCTCATGGGCATCCACGACGCCCAGGTGTTCACGCTCGTGCCGCCAGCCATCTCGTCGCTGGGCAACGCCACCGGTTTCGACCTGCGCCTGCAGGACCGCGGCGCGGCCGGCACCGAGGCGCTGGCCGCGGCCACCGGGCAACTGATGGGCATGGCCATGAAGAGCCCGGTGCTGTCGCAGGTGCGCATCACCGGCCTGTCGGCCGGCACGCAACTGACGTTGGACATCGACCGCGACAAGGCCGCCGCGCTGGGGGTGAATTTCGACGAGGCCGCCTCGCTGATCTCCACCGCCGTCGGTTCAGCCTACCTGAGCAAGTTCCCCAACCTGGGCCGGATGCAGAACATCTGGGTGCAGGCGGATGCGCCGTACCGCATGCAGCTGTCCGACGTGCTCAAGCTGAACGCCCGCAACACCCAGGGTGGCATGGTGCCGCTGTCGTCGTTCGTCACCGCCAAGTGGTCGCAAGGCCCGGTGCAGGTGGTGCGCTACAACAGCTACGAATCGATGCGGATCGGCGGCAGCGCCGCGGCCGGTTACACCACCGGCCAGGCCATGGAGGAAATGCAGAAGCTGGTGGGCCAGTTGCCGCAGGGCTTCGGCTACGAGTGGACCGGGCTGTCCTACCAGGAACGCCAGGCCGGCAACCAGGCCCCGATCCTGATGGGCCTGTCGCTGCTGGTGGTGTTCCTGGTGCTGGCCGCGCTGTACGAAAGCTGGGCCATTCCGATCTCCGTGATGCTGGTGGTGCCGCTGGGCATGCTGGGCGCGGTGGCGCTGGTCAGCGCGCTGGGCATGTCCAACGACGTGTACTTCCAGGTGGGCATGGTGACCGTGATCGGGCTGGCGGCCAAGAACGCCATCCTGATCGTGGAATTCGCCAAGGACCAGTACGCGCGCGGCATGGGGCTATATGAAGCGGCGGTGGAAGCCGCGCGCCTGCGGTTCCGGCCGATCCTGATGACCTCGCTGGCCTTCATCCTGGGCGTGGTGCCGCTGGCCATGGCCACCGGCGCCGGCGCCGCCAGCCAGCGCGCGGTGGGCCTGGGCGTGCTGGGTGGCATGCTGGCCGCCACGCCGTTCGCGGTGATTTTCGTGCCGACCTTCTTCGTGGTGGTGCTGGGCCTGTTCAAGACCAAGCCGCGCCTGCTGGGCGCCGAGCTGCGCGCCTTCGAGGAAGAGCAGGCGGCCAAGAAGGCGGCCGCGGGGCAGACCCCGCCGGACGCTCCCGCACAACCCAACGGTGGCCAGGAGGGCAAGGAATGAGCGCCCTGATGTTCAAACAGACCGCCTTGTCCGCCTTCGTGGCGGTGGCGTTGGCCGGCTGCTCGCTGGCGCCCGACTATAAGCGTCCCGACGCGCCGGTTTCCGGCAACTGGCCGGATCAGCCCAAGGTGCAGTACGGCGCATACGCCACGCCCATGTCGCTGGGCACGCAGCCCGCGGCGGCGGTGGCGCCGCAGGCCGGCACGCCGGCAGCCGACCTGGGCTGGCGCGATTTCTTCCGCGATCCGCGCCTGCAGCGCCTGATCGAACTGGCGCTGGTCAACAACCGCGACCTGCGCGTGGCGGTGCAGCGCGTCGAAGAGGCGCGCGCCCAGTACGGCGTGCAGCGCGGCGCGCAATGGCCCAGCATCGGCGCCGGCATCCAGGGCCAGCGCCAGCGCTTGCCCGAGAACATGCGCCAGCCGGGCGCCGGTTCGATCAGCAGTTCGTACCAGGCCGGCATCGGCCTGACCACGTTCGAGATCGACCTGTTCGGCCGCCTGCGCAGCCTGTCGGAAGCGGCGTACCAGCAGTACCTGTCGACCGAGCAGGCGCAAAAGAGCACCCACATCACGCTGATCGGCGCGGTGGCGCAGTCGTACTTCAACCTGCGCGCCGCCCAGGTGCAGCTGGAACTGACCCAGCGCACGCTGGCCTCGCGCCAGGAGTCGTACAACCTGGTCAAGCGCCGCTTCGATGGCGGCGTGGCGTCCGAACTGGACCTGAACCAGTCCAAGTCGCTGCTGGACACGGCATCGGCCGACCTGGCGCAACTGGCCCGGGCCCAGGCCCAGGCCGTCAATGCGCTGGTGCTGCTGCTGGGCACGCCGCTGCCCGAGGACCTGCCGCCGCCGGCCACGTTCGGCCGCGACCAGTTGCTGGCCACGGTGCCGGCCGGATTGCCGTCCGACCTGCTGGAGCGTCGTCCGGACATCCTGGCCGCCGAGAACAACCTGAAGTCGGCCAACGCCAACATTGGCGCGGCGCGCGCGGCGTTCTTCCCGACCATCTCGCTGACCGGGCTGTTCGGCGTGGCCAGCCCGTCGCTGGATACCCTGTTCAAGGGCGGCCAGGGCTACTGGAGCTTCTCGCCGTCGATCACCACGCCGCTGTTCGCCGGCGGCAGCATCCGCGAAGGCTTGAACCTGGCCAAGGCCCGCGACAACATCGCCGTGGCGCAGTACGAGCAGACCATCCAGCAGGCGTTCCGCGAGGTCTCGGACGCGCTGGCGGGCGAGGCTACCTATGGCGCGCAGCTGGACGCCCAGCGCGCGTTGCAGGATTCGTCGGCGCGCACCCTGGAACTGTCGAACCTGCGCTATACCAATGGCATCGACAGCTACCTGCAGGTGCAGACCGCGCAAGTGGACTTTTTCAATGCCCAGCTGGCGCTGGTGCAAACCGGCCTGGCCGCGCTGATCAACCGTGTGGAACTCTACAAGGCGTTGGGCGGCGGCTGGGAAGAAACAACGAAAGTGCAATGATAGAACTTGGTGTAAACATCGATCACGTCGCGACCCTGCGGCAACAGCGTCACACGACCTATCCCGACCCGGTGGCCGCGGCGCTGCGCGCCGAGGACGCCGGCGCCGACCTGATCACGCTGCATTTGCGCGAAGACCGCCGCCACATCCAGGACGCCGACGTCTACGCGATCCGGCCGCAATTGCGCACGCGCATGAACCTGGAATGCGCGGTCACGCCCGAGATGCTGGAGATCGCCTGCGCGGTCAAGCCCAATGACGTCTGCCTGGTGCCGGAAAAACGCACCGAACTGACCACCGAAGGCGGGCTGGAAGTGGCCGGCGCGCTGTCGGCGGTGACGGACGCGGTCGGCCTGCTGACCGAGACCGGCATCCGCGTGTCGCTGTTCATCGATCCCGATCCGGCGCAGATCGCCGCCGCCGCCCGCGCGGGCGCGCCGGTCATTGAACTGCACACCGGCGCCTATGCCGAAGCCGAGGGCGACGCCGCCCTGGCCGAGCTGGAGCGCATCCGCGTGGCGGTGGCCGAAGGGCTGCGCCATGGCCTGCGCGTCAACGCCGGCCATGGACTGCACTATGGCAACGTCAAGCCGGTGGCGGCGCTGGACGGCATTTCCGAACTCAACATCGGCCATGCCATCGTGGCGCAGGCGGTGTTCGACGGCTGGGAAAAGGCCGTGCGCGACATGAAGGCGCTGATGGTGCAGGCCCGCCTGGAAGCGCTGCGCGGCCGTTGAGCCCGGGCCCGATCCCCTTGAACGGCGCCGCAGCGATGTCCCAGCCCGAAGCCCCTCTCGCCGTCCCCGCGCCGGCCGCCATCGGCGGCATCGGCATGGACCTGCTGCGCATCGATCGCATCGAGCGCGCGCTGGCGCGCCACGGCGACCGTTTCGCCGAGAAGATCCTGGGGCCCGAGGAGCTGGCCAAGTTCCATGTCCGCCGCGCCCGCGACCCGGTGCGCGGCGTGCGCTTCCTGGCGACGCGCTTTGCCGCCAAGGAAGCGTTCTCCAAGGCGGTGGGGCTGGGCATGCGCATGCCCATGACCTGGCGCCGGGTGCAGACGCTGAACGCGCCCGGCGGCCGGCCGGTGCTGGTGATCGCCCCTGAACTGCTGGAATGGTACGTGCAGCGCTTTGGCGCCGCGCACGTTTCCATTACCGATGAATCCGACATGGCCGCCGCCTACGTGGTGGTCGAACGCAAGCCCTGACGCCCGCGGGCCGGCTTGCAACACAGAAGGACACGCCGATGGCCAAGAAGAAATCCCGGGCGCTGCCGCCCGGTCCCGTGATGGTCGATGTGGCCGGCACCGTGCTGACCAAGGAAGAAAAGAAACGCCTGCGCCACCCGCTGGTGGGCGGCGTCATCCTGTTCGCGCGCAATTTCGAGAACCGCCGCCAGCTGACCGAGCTGACCCGCCAGATCCACAAGGCGCGCAAGGAGCGCCTGCTGATCCTGGTCGACCACGAGGGTGGCCGGGTGCAGCGCTTCCGCGAGGACGGCTTCACGCCGCTGCCGGCGATGCGCGACCTGGGCGCGCTGTGGGACCGCGATCCGCTGACCGCCATGCGCCTGGCGACCGAGGCCGGCTACGTGCTGGCCGCCGAGCTGCGCGCCTGCGGCGTGGACATGAGCTTCACGCCGGTGCTGGACCTGGACTACGGCGTCAGCAAGGTGATCGGCAACCGCGCTTTCCATCATGACGCGCGGGTGGTGACGATGCTGTCGCGCGCGTTGATCCAGGGCCTGGCGCTGGCCGGCATGTCGGCCTGCGGTAAGCATTTCCCGGGACACGGCTTCGTCGGCGCGGATTCGCACCACGAGATCCCGGTCGATCCGCGTCCGCTCGAACGCATCCTCAAGGACGACGCCGCGCCCTACGCCTGGCTGGGCGACGCGGTGCTGCCGTCGGTGATGCCGGCGCACGTGATCTACCCCAAGGTCGACAAGCATCCGGCCGGCTTCTCCAGGCGCTGGGTGCAGGACATCCTGCGCACCCGCCTGGGCTACGATGGCGTGGTGTTCTCGGATGACCTGACCATGGAAGGCGCGTCCGTCGCCGGCGATATCCTGGCGCGCGCCCAGGCCGCGCTCGGCGCCGGCTGCGACATGGTGCTGGTGTGCAACCGGCCCGACCTGGCCGACGAGCTGCTGGCGCGGCTCGAATTCGACCACGCGCCCGAGTCCGTGGCCCGCATCCGCCGGTTGATGCCGCGTTTCGACGCGCTCGACTGGGATTCCCTGCAGGCCGAAAGCCGTTACCAGAATGCCCGACGACTTCAATCTCAAATCGTTCCTGGCTGACCTGCCGCATCTGCCGGGTGTCTACCGGCACCTGGATGCGGCCGGCGAGGTCATGTATGTCGGCAAGGCGCGCGACCTGAAAAAGCGCGTCTCGTCGTATTTCCAGAAGAACCTGTCCAGCCCGCGCATCGCCCAGATGGTGGCGAAGGTGGCGCGGCTGGAGGTCACCGTCACGCGCTCCGAGGCCGAAGCGCTGATCCTGGAAAACAACCTCATCAAGAGCCTGAAGCCGCGCTACAACATCCTGTTCCGCGACGACAAGTCATACCCGTACCTGCTGATCACCGGCCATGACTGGCCGCGCATCGCCTATTACCGCGGCGCCACCAACAAGCGCGGCCAATACTTCGGCCCGTTCCCCAACGCCTGGGCGGTGCGCGAGACCATCCAGATCCTGCAGAAGGTGTTCCGCCTGCGCACCTGTGAGGACACCGTCTTCGCCAACCGTTCGCGGCCCTGTCTGTTGCATCAGATCGGGCGCTGTTCGGCGCCCTGTGTGGGCGCCATCCAGGCGCAGGACTACGCTTCGGACGTGCAGCGCGCGGTGCGCTTCTTGAACGGCGAGGCCAAGGACGTGATGGGCGAGATCGAGGCCCGCATGCTGGAGGCCGCCGAGGCGCTGCGCTTCGAGGAGGCCGCCGCGCTGCGCGACCAGATGGGCTCGCTGGCGCGGGTGCTGCACCAGCAGACCATGGAGAACGTCAGCGGCGAGGACACCGACATCGTCGCGGTCGCCATTGCCGGCGGCAAGGTCTGCGTCAACCTGGCCATGGTGCGGGGCGGGCGCCACCTGGGCGACAAGCCGTTCTTCCCGACCCACGCCGAAGGCGAGGCCGCGCCGCAGGTGCTGGAAGCCTTCGTGGCCCAGCACTACACCGACAACGCGCTGCCGCCGGTGCTGGTCTGTTCGCACGCGCTGCCCGACGCCGGCCTGATCGACCTGCTGGTGGAGCAGGCCGGGGGCCGCCCGTCGCGCGTGCTGACCCGGCCGCAGGGCGCGCGCCGCGCCTGGCTGGAGCAGGCGCTCAAGAACGCCGAGATGGCATTGGCCCGCGCCCTGACCGAATCCGGCGCCCGCGCCGCCCGCACCCTGGCGCTGGCCGAGGCGCTGGACCTGGACACCGACGAGGCGGCGCTGGACGCGCTGCGCATCGAGTGCTTCGACATCAGCCATACCGCCGGCGAGGCCACCCAGGCCTCCTGCGTGGTGTTCGAGCACCACGACATGCAGCCCTCGCTATACCGCCGTTACAACATCGCCGGCATTACCCCGGGCGACGACTACGCCGCCATGCGCCAGGTGCTGACGCGGCGCTTCGCCAAGGTGGCCGACGGCGAGGCGCAGATGCCCGGGCTGGTGCTGATCGACGGCGGCAAGGGCCAGGTCGAGGTGGCGCGCCAGGTATTCGCCGAGCTGGGCCTGGACATCCAGGCGCTGGTGGGCGTGGCCAAGGGGGAAGGGCGCAAGGTCGGCCTGGAAACCCTGGTATTTGCCGATGGCCGCCCGCCGGTGGCGCTGGGCGGCGAATCGGCCGCCCTGATGCTGATTGCCCAGGTGCGCGACGAGGCCCACCGTTTCGCCATCACCGGCATGCGCGCGCGTCGCGCCAAGACCCGCAACGTGTCGCGGCTGGAGGAGATCGAAGGGGTCGGGGCACGCCGGCGGCAGCGTCTGCTGGCCCGCTTTGGCGGATTTTCGGGGGTGGCCTCGGCCAGCATCGAGGACCTGGCGTCGGTGGACGGCATTTCCGAGGAATTGGCCGAACGGATCTATGAGGCGCTGCGCGGATAGGGCCCGGACGGCCGGTTCGTGGCCGCCCGGCGGCCCCGAGACAGCCAGTGCAACCCGGCTGATGTAGCATACGGACACTATGCCAATTAACGTACCCATCATCCTGACGTGGCTGCGTATCGCCATGATCCCGCTGGTAGTCGGGCTGTTCTACCTGCCTGAAAGCTGGTTGTCCGTGCCGGTGCGCGACACGTTCGCCGCCTGGGCCTTCATCATCGCCGCCCTGACCGACTGGTTCGATGGCTGGCTGGCGCGCCGCTGGAACCAGACCTCGGCGTTCGGGGCGTTCCTGGATCCGGTGGCCGACAAGCTGATGGTCTGCGCCGCGCTGATCGTGCTGCTGGACCTGAGCCGCGTCGATGCCTTCATTTCGCTCATCATCATCGGCCGCGAAATCACCATTTCGGCGCTGCGTGAATGGATGGCCAAGATCGGCGCCAGCGCCAGCGTGGCGGTGCACCGGCTGGGCAAGTTCAAGACCGCCGCGCAGATGGTGGCGATTCCGTGCCTGCTGTACAACCAGCCGATCTACGGCGTGTCCAGCAAGCTGCTGGGCGACGTGCTGATCATCGTTGCCGCGGTGCTGACGGTCTGGTCGATGCTGTATTACCTGCAGCGCGCCTGGCCCGCGATCCGCGAGAAAGCGCAGTAACCATCACGGCGGCCCGGCTTGCGTGCGGGGCCGCCAGGACAGACCAAGAGCGAAGCCGGCGGGGCGTGGACCGCGACCGGCCCGGCCGCGCGCCGCATTCGCCACAGGGACAACGCCGGCCCGGCCGGACGTTGCTGGAGACAACCCGCGCGCCGCCCCAGGCGGCCGCCTTTCGCCGCTGCCCGCGGCCTTGCGCAATGACTACCGCTGCATCCTCCCTGGCCTCGGACGCCGCCGTCCGCCGGCGCGACTGGCAGATCATCCTCCTGATCGGCGTGGCCCACGCCTCGTCGCATTTCTTCCAACTGGTCCTGCCGTCGCTGTACGTGTCGCTTGGCAACGAGTTCGGGCTGGACTTCGCCCGCCTTGGCCTGCTGGTGTCGACCTTCTACGTGGTCTCGGGCATTGGCCAGGCCTCGTCCGGCTTCGTGGTGGACCGCATCGGCGCGCGGCCGGTGCTGTGGTTCGGCCTGGCCTGTTTCGTGCTGTCGGGGCTGCTGATCGGCTCGGCCACCGGCTACCCCATGCTGATGGCGGCGGCCGTGGTCGGCGGCATCGGCAATTCGGTGTTCCACCCGGCCGACTATTCCATCATCAACCACCGCGTCACGGCGCCGCGCCTGGGCCACGCCTTTTCGGCCCATGGCCTGACCGGCAACCTGGGCTGGGCGCTTACGCCCGTGTTCATGACCTCGATCACGTTGCTGGCGAACTGGCGCGTGGCGGCCTACAGCGCGGCCGCGCTGGTGGCCTTCGTGCTGCTGCTGACCGTGCTCGGCCGCAACCTGCTGGGCGGCGCGGAACCGGCCCAGGCGGACGACGCCAAGGCCGGCGCGCGCGCCGCGCCCAAGCCGCAGGAAAGCGTGTTGACGACCCTGGCCACGCTGCTGTCCAAGCCGGCGCTGTGGGGCGCGTTCCTGTTCTTCGCCTGCACCTCGATCGCGCTGTCATCGGTGCAGAACTACACCATTCCGCTGCTGGGCCAGCTGTACGACCTGTCCAAGGTGGCGGCCAGCTCGGCGCTGTCCGGCTACATGGTGGCGTCGGCGGCGGGCATGGCGGCCGGCGGCTTCCTGGTGTCGGCCAATCCACGCACCGAACGCACGGTGATGGTGGCGCTGATCCTGGCCGGCCTGACGCTGGTGGTGCTGGCCCTGGGCCTGGTGCCGGCGCTGTTCGCCGCGCCGGTGGTGGCGCTGGCCGGTTTCTGCTCGGGCGTGGCCGCGCCGTCGCGCGACATGCTGATCCGGCGGGTGACGCCCAAGGGCTCGACCGGCTCGGTCTATGGCCTGGTGTATTCCGGCATGGATGTCGGCTCGGCGCTGGGGCCGCTGGCCTTCGGCCTGCTGTTGGACGCGGGGTTGCGCCAGGGGCCGTGGATCGGCGCGGGCGTGGCATTCACCGCCGCCGCGCTGCTGGCGCAGTGGATCGCGGTGCAGGCGCGCCGGGCGGATCCCGCCGCCGCGGTGCCGGCGCGTTCCTGACACGCCCGCCGCGCGCCATGGCCGCAAGCAGAACGCCGCCCTCGGGCGGCGTTCTGCTTTGGGGGACGGCGGATTCGCCGTCGCTCCCGGGGGGAGAGGGCGTTTGTCGCGCCCGGGATCAGCCTTGTGCCTCGATATGGGCGGCGATGGCGCGGCCGATGTCTTCGGTGCGGGCCTTGCCGCCCAGGTCGGGCGTGCGCGGGCCGTCCTTCAGGCAGTGCTCGATGGCCGCCAGGATGGCGTCGTGCGCGTCCTGGCTGCCCAGGAACTGCAGCATCAGCGCGCCCGACCAGATCATGGCGATCGGGTTGGCGATGCCCTTGCCGTAGATGTCCGGCGCCGAGCCGTGCACCGGCTCGAACAGCGAGGGGAAGGCGCGCTCCGGATTCAGATTGGCCGAGGGCGCGATGCCGATGGTGCCGGTGCAGGCCGGGCCCAGGTCCGACAGGATGTCGCCGAACAGATTGGAGGCCACCACCACGTCGAAGCGCTGCGGCTGCAGCACGAAGCGCGCGGCCAGGATGTCGATGTGCTGCTTGTCGGTCTTGACGTCCGGATACTGCTGGCCGACGGCGTCGGCGCGCTCGTCCCACCACGGCATGCTGATGGCGATGCCGTTGCTCTTGGTGGCGATGGTGAGCTGCTTGCGCTGGCGGCGGTTGGCCAGCTCGAAGGCGTAGCGCATGACGCGGTCGGTGCCGTGGCGGGTGAAGACCGATTCCTGGATCACGATCTCGCGCTCGGTGCCGGAGAACAGGCGCCCGCCCAGGTTGGTGTACTCGCCCTCGGTGTTCTCGCGCACGATGAAGAAATCGATGTCGCCCGGGCGCTGGCCGGCCAGCGGGCAGGGCACGCCCTCGAACAGGCGGACCGGCCGCAGGTTGATGTACTGGTCGAACTCGCGGCGGAATTTCAACAGCGAGCCCCACAGCGACACGTGGTCCGGCACCGTGGCGGGCCAGCCGACCGCGCCGAAGTAGATGGCGTCGTAGCCCTGCAATTGTTCCTTCCAGTCGGGCGGCATCATCTCGCCGTGCTGCGCGTAGTACTCGCAGTTGGCCCAGGGGAAGGTGTCGATCTGCAGCGTCAGGCCGAAGCGGCGGGCGGCGGCCTCGACGGCGCGCAGGCCTTCGGGCAGGACTTCATTGCCGATGCCGTCGCCGGCGATGGCTGCGATTTTGTGAACGTGGGACATGGAGAGCGACCTGAAAAGGGAAGAGGAAAGAACGCACCGCGCCGCGCCATCGGGCGCGTTGCAGGCAATGGCAGCCATGGTAGGCGCGCCTACAGTCCATCTACAATGATCCATCGCGTGAAATGAATATGCACGAATCATGAATAATGACCTGCTGCCTGCCGACCTGCGCGTGTTCAACGCGGTGGTGCGCGCCTCCAGCTTTTCCCGGGCTGCTGAAGACCTGGGCATGTCGGCGGCCTACGTCACCAAGCGCATCCGGCTGCTCGAAGCCAGCCTGGGCACGCCGCTGTTCCATCGCACCACGCGGCGCGTGGTCGTCAGCGAAGCGGGCGAGCGTGTCTACCACTGGGCCCAGCGCATTCTGGACGACGTCGAGCACCTGGTCGAAGAGGTCGGCGTCACGCGCCGCGAACCGCGCGGGCTGCTGCGCATCTGCAGCAGTTTTGGCTTTGGGCGGCGAGTGGTGGCGCCGGCGCTGTCGGCGTTCGTGTCGCGCCATCCCCAGGTGCAGGTGCGCTTCGAGGTGTTCGACCGGCTGGTCGACGTGGCCGCCGAGGGCTACGACCTGGACGTGCGGGTCGGCGACGATATCGCGCCGCACGTGATCGCGCGCAAGCTTGCCGCCAACCACCGGCTGCTGTGCGCCGCGCCGTCTTACCTGGCCGAACGCGGCGTGCCGCGCAAGCTGGACGACCTGGCGGCGCACGATTGCCTGGTGATCAAGGAGCGCGACCATCCCTTCGGCGTCTGGCGCATGCGGCGCGGCGAGCGCGAGCACACCGTCAAGGTGCGCGGACCGCTGTCGGCCAACAATGGCGAGATGGTGGTGCAGTGGGCGGTGGACGGCCGCGGCATCATTCTGCGCTCGGCCTGGGATGTGGGGCCGCTGATCGCCGCCGGCAAGCTGGTGCCGGTGCTGCCGCAATACCGCCAGGAGGCCAATATCTGGGCCGTGTATCCGGCGCGGCTGAACGCTTCGGCCAAGGTGCGCGTGTGCGTGGATTTCCTGGAGGCGCATCTGCGCCAGCTTGACGCGAACGACTGACGCGATCGGCCCGCGCGGCGCGCTGGCCAGGCGGATCGAGGCAGCCAATCGGGGCCGCCTATCGAGGCGGCCTCTAGGCCGCTAATCTAGGCCGCTAATCGAGGCCGCTAATCGAGGCCGCGAATCGATGTCCGCGCTCGATGCACGCGCTCGATGCACGCGCTCGATGCACGCGTCCGCGGCGGGGCATGGGGCGGCGACAGGTCGGCGTGTTCGGATTGCGTCAGGTCAAGCGGCCTTGGCGGGGCGAGACGGCGCGCTGGCGCCCTTGACGCATCGCAAGCCGCCCGCCGGCCCGCTCCGCTGTAATGACCTTGCTGAGGATAAGGTTATTTCAACAGGAGAAAGCCATGAGAAAGAAGCACGCGATGCTCGCGGCGGGTGTCGTCATTGCGCTATGGGCGGGCCAGGCGTCGGGTGCGCCTCGCCAGGAACCGATCCAGCCGATCGAGGCGGCGGTGGTCAAGGACCCGGCCAAAGTGGAACTGGGCAAGAAGCTGTTCTTCGACCCGCGCCTGTCGCGCTCGGGCGCGATCTCCTGTAATTCCTGCCACAACCTGGGCATGGGCGGCTCGGACAACCTGAAGGCGTCGATCGGCCACAAGTGGCAGCAGGGTTCGATCAACTCGCCCACGGTGCTCAATTCCAGCCTGAACATCGCCCAGTTCTGGGACGGCCGCGCCAAGGACCTGCGCGAGCAGGCCGGCGGCCCGATCGCCAATCCGATGGAAATGGCCTCCACCCATGAACTGGCGGTGCAGGTGCTCAATTCCATTCCGGGCTACCGCGCCGAGTTCAAGCAGGTGTTCGGCAAGGACGGCATCACCATTGACGAGGTGACGGGCGCGCTGGCCGCCTTCGAGGAAACGCTGGTGACGCCGAACTCGCGCTTCGACCAGTGGCTCAAGGGCGACGACAAGGCGCTGACCGTCCAGGAACTGGCCGGCTACACGTTGTTCAAGAACAGCGGCTGCGTGGCGTGCCACAACGGCGTGGCGGTGGGTGGCAACTCGTTCCAGAAGATGGGGCTGGTGGCGCCGTACCAGACCGACAACAAGGCCGAGGGCCGCGCCGCCGTCACGGGCAAGGACGCCGATCGCTTCAACTTCAAGGTGCCGACGCTGCGCAACGTGGCGCTGACCTATCCGTACTTCCATGACGGCGAGGCCGCCACCTTGACGCAGGCGGTGGACGTGATGGGCCGCCTGCAATTGGGCCGCACCTTCACGCCGGACGAGAACGCGCAGATCGTGGCGTTCCTGAAGACCCTGACGGGCGACCAGCCGGCGATCCAGTACCCGCTGCTGCCGCCGTCGGCGGACGACACGCCGCGGCCGGCGCCGTTCGTGAAGTAGGGAGGGGGCGGCGTCGTCGGGGGAGCCGCCCGTGAAGGGCGTCGTTCGCGTCGGGGCGGACGACGACCGTTTTTACTGGCGCACCGTGCGCACGTCAGCCGGCGGCGCCGTCTCGACGTTGCTGCGCCACGGGTTGATGTCCAGCCCGCCGCGCCGCGTGTAGCGCGCATAGACCGTCAGTTGCTCGGGCGCGCAGGCCTGCATGATGTCGGTGAAGATGCGTTCCACGCAGTGCTCGTGGAACTCGGCGTGCTGGCGGAACGAGATCACGTAGCGCAGCAGCGACTCGCGGTCTATCGGCTTGCCGCGGTAGCGGACCTGCACGCTGGCCCAGTCGGGCTGGCCGGTCACCGGGCAGTTGGATTTGAGCAGGCGCGAGCACAGGGTTTCCTCGACCACCTCGCCGGCGCGCGTGCGCAGCAGCTCGGGCGCCGGCTCGTAGGTGTCGATCTCGATGTCGAGCTTATCTATATAGATACCGTCCAATTCGCCCATGCGCAGTTCGCCAAAGCGCTGCGGCAGGATGAAGTCCAGCCCCACGGGGGCGCCGGCGGCGGCGCTCAGGTCGCGCTCCAGGCGGCCGCGCAGGGCGGCCGAGTTGACCAGCCGGGTCTGGTTGAACGAATTCAGGTACAGCTTGAACGACTTGGACTCGATGATGTTGGGGCTGTCGGCCGGCACCGAGAACGTCGCCATCGCCACCCGCGGCTTGCCCTTGGCGTCGAGCCAGGACAGCTCGTAGGCGTTCCACAGATCGACTCCGGTGAACGGCAGGGGCCCGCTCGCCAGGTTGAGCGCCTCGCGGTTGTGGGCGCGGGCGATGGGGAACAGCAGCGAGGGGTCGTATTGCGAGACGTAGGTCACGCTCTGGCCCAGCGGGCCGTGAGACAGCGTCATGGAAAGGTCGTCGGAAAACGTGGAGATGACCGCATTGTAGGCGGTTGCGAACGCTTCATTTTTCGCATCATGAAACGCTGCTCCCGGCATGTGAAAGTTCGTGCTGCGCCGCCGCGCGAGGCCATTTCACGGATGACAATTGCGTTCCGTAATGCGGAATGAATGAAATAACTTATTGATTTATATAAATAATATTTTTCCTCTTATATAAGAGGCGCGGCCACATTGCTCCGCAGCACAGGCATAGACTTTCTCCAACGATTCACGCAATGCAACCCCGAAGTTTTCTTGCCTTTTCAGCCATAGACCAAGGAGCATGACCATGAGCCACCGCGAAACCGAAATCCGCAATCTGCAGAAAGACTGGGCCGAGAACAGCCGCTGGCAGGGCATCAAGCGCGACTACAGCGCCGAGGATGTCATCCGCCTGCGCGGCTCGATCGCCGTCGAGCACACCCTGGCCCGCCGCGGCGCGACCCGCCTGTGGGAGCAACTGCACAGCGAGCCTTTCGTCAATTCGCTGGGCGCCCTGACCGGCAACCAGGCCATGCAGCAGGTCAAGGCCGGCCTCAAGGCCATCTACCTGTCGGGCTGGCAGGTGGCCGGCGACGCCAACCTGGCCGGCGAGATGTACCCCGACCAGTCGCTGTACCCCGCCAACTCGGTGCCGCAGGTCGTGCGCCGCATCAATAACTCGCTGACCCGCTGCGACCAGATCCAGTGGATGGAAGGCAAGAACCCGGGCGACGAGGGCTACATCGATTTCTTCGCGCCCATCGTGGCCGATGCCGAAGCCGGTTTCGGCGGCGTGCTGAACGCCTTCGAGCTGATGAAGGCCATGATCGAGGCCGGCGCCTCGGGCGTGCACTTCGAGGACCAGCTGGCGTCCGTGAAGAAGTGCGGCCACATGGGCGGCAAGGTGCTGGTGCCGACCCGCGAAGCCGTGGCCAAGCTGGTCTCGGCGCGCCTGGCGGCCGACGTGATGGGCACGCCCACCGTGCTGCTGGCCCGCACCGACGCCGACGCCGCCGACCTGGTGACCAGCGACGTGGACGAGAACGACCGTCCTTTCATCACCGGCGAGCGCACGGTGGAAGGCTTTTTCCGCACCCGCGCCGGCATTGACCAGGCGATCTCGCGCGGCCTGGCCTACGCGCCGTACGCCGACCTGATCTGGTGCGAAACCTCCACGCCCAATCTGGAATACGCCCGCAAGTTCGCCGACGCGATCCATCGCCAGTTCCCGGGCAAGCTGCTGGCGTACAACTGCTCGCCGTCGTTCAACTGGAAGAAGAACCTGGACGACGCCACCATCGCCAAGTTCCAGCGCGAGCTGGGCGCCATGGGCTACAAGTTCCAGTTCATCACGCTGGCCGGCTTCCACGCGCTGAACTACGGCATGTTCGAATTGGCCCACGGCTACGCCCGCCGCCAGATGAGCGCCTTCGTCGAATTGCAGCAGAAGGAATTCGCCGCCGCCGACCTGGGCTTCACCGCGGTCAAGCATCAGCGCGAAGTGGGCACCGGCTATTTCGACGCCGTGACCCAGACCATCGAGGGCGGCCAGTCCTCGACCACCGCGCTGACCGGTTCGACCGAAGAGGCGCAGTTCGAGCACGGCAAGGAGCAGAAGGCCGCCTGAGCCGGACGGGATTGATTGTGCAGTTGCAGTTGTAGTGCTGTTGTAGGGTGGATTCAGGGTGCCTTCGGGCACCCTCTTTTTTTTGGGCGGGCACCGTCGCGCGATGGGAGCGGCGTCCTACGGCCCGGCTGCCGCCGCGTTACCCGCTTCTTCCTTTAGCCATTCGGTGAACGCCTGGATAGGGGGCGGGCTCAGGGTGAACGGTTCGGGGAGCACCAGACAGAAGGCCTTGGAGACGGTTTTTGCCTGGGGCCATGGCGCTACCAGCCGGCCCATGGCGATTTCGGTTTCCACGTAGAGGCGCGGCACCAGCGCCACGCCCAGGCCGGCCAATGCCGCTTCGATCAGCATGGCATGCAGGTCATAGCGCACGCCCAGCGCCGCGTTGGCCAGGGGGATGCCGGTTTCCCGCGCAAACCGCTGCCAGGCGTCCGGATTCTGCCGCCGATGCAGTCGCGGCAGGGCGTCCAGGGCCATCGGACCGGCGTCGCCTTCCACCAGCGCGGGATGGCACACGGGGATCAGCACTTCGTCGAGCAAATGCTGCGTATGCATTCCAGTCCAGGCCGGATGCGCGAAATGGATGGCGGCGTCGAACCCGCTGCCGGCCAGGGCAAACGGCTCCAGGCGCTCGGCCAGATGCACGGCGATGTTCGGGTGCCGCCGCTGGAATCGCGGCAGGCGGGGAATCAACCAACGCATGGCGAAGGTGGGCACCGTGGCGATGTCAAGGTTGGCGCTGTCCTGCTGTTGCCCGATCAGGTACTGGCTGTCCCGATCCAGCCGGTCGAGCAGTTCGCGCACCTGGTCGGCGTAGCGCGCGCCGTTGGGCAGCAGCCGGACGCGGTTACCGATCCGCTCGAACAATGGAACGCCGAGGAAGGCTTCCAGCCGGCCGATCTGGCGGCTGATGGCGCCTTCGGTGACGGCCAGTTCGTCGGCCGCGCGGGCGAAGCTGCCATGGCGGGCGGCCGCCTCGAAGGCCATTAAGGAAGTATTGCTGGGAATCCTGCGGCGCATGGGGCGAGTTCCGGTTTGCCTTGATGTTTGCTCACTGAAGCATACCGAAAAATCGTTTTATGGCGTCTTTTTCCGGCCCTACCATGATGAAACCTCAATCAAGGCGCCGGCCACGAAACATGGCCGGCCGCGACCGAACCCATGATCTACACCGTCGAATGCAGTTTCTCGGACCCCGCCAGCGAAGGGGCCTGGAATGATTTCTACAGCCTGAAAAAGCTGCCCGCGCTCATTTCCGTGAGCGGTTTCCAGACCTCGCAGCGCTTTCAGGCGCTGAGCCCGGGTTGCCCGACCTACCTCGCCGTCCATTCGATCGCCGGGCTCGAGGTGTTGCTCGGCGAGGAGTATCGGCAGAAGGGCGGCGGCAACTTCGCCCGCTGGCAGCCGCACATCACGGACTGGCACCGCAATCTCTATGCCGGCCTGGCGCAAGCCCCCGCCATTGCCGCGGACGAAACCCTGCTGGTGAGTGACGTCGGCGCCGAGCCGCTGGTCGCGCTGGGCCTGACGCCCGCCGCCATGCGCGCCGTGGCGCTGGACAAATCGCCCGGCCACCGGTGGCTGGCGAAGTGCCCGCGTGGCGCGAATATCGAAGCCCCCGCATTGCCGTCCGGCGTGCACCGCTATGCGCCGATGACGGCACAGCTGACGAATGCGCGCGGGGCCGGACGCGATGCGTCGAAGTAGCGCCGCCATGCCCAACGTGACATTTTTCTTCGCGGCGCCATGCATGCCGGCCGACCGCGATCTGGCGGAGTTGGCCGAGGCATGCACAGCGCTGTGCGTTGACGTGCTCGGCGCGGCGCTGGAGAACGTGCACATCATCTACCTGGCGGTGCACCCCGGGCGCGGACTTCCGGCGTTCGCGGAAGTCCAATTCCGGCTCGAACCGTTCCGCCCGCCCGCCGTGATGGAGGCCTTCATGGCGGGGGTGGATGAGACCATCCTGCGCATCACGGGGCTGACCGCGCGCATCCGCTGCTTCGGCCATGCGGCAGGAGCCATCCATGCGCGCCATTGAGCATTCTGGAGGATCGCCATGCCACCCATGACCTTGCCAAGCCTGCGGATCGGTGAGTTTTCGATCACCGCCATCAGTGACGGATACCTGTCCGCCGCCCTTGAATCGCTCTCCAACATCGACCCGGAGGATGCCGCCAGGCTGCAGCGCGACGCGGGCGTCTCCGACCCCGGCGCCATCCATATCAATGGCTATCTGGTGCGGGGCAGGGGCCGCACGCTGCTGATCGATGCGGGCGCGGGCGGATTCAAGCAATGGGGCGGCAAGCTCCTGGCCAACCTGGCGCTGGCCGGCGTGCAACCCGGCGACGTCGATACGGTGCTGCTGACCCACGCGCATCCCGATCACATTGGCGGATTGCTGGATGCCGCGGGGCGGGAAGTCTTTGCGCGGGCCGAGCTGGTTGTGCATGCGCGGGAGGTGGCGTTCTGGCAAGACGATGGCAATCTCGCGCGGGCCAGCGAGCGCGCACGCGGCAACTTCCAGTTCGCCCGCAAGGTGTTCGGCGCGTATCGAGCCAGGATGCGCACGTTCACGGGCCGCGAGGTCCTGCCCGGCATCGACGCGGTGCCCCTGCCAGGGCATACCGCCGGGCATTCCGGCTTCCGTATCGAGTCCGACGGACGGAGTGTGCTGGTCTGGGGGGACATCGTGCATTTTCCGCAGATCCAGATCGCGCGCCCCGATGTGTCGATCGCCTTCGACCAGGATCCGACCCTGGCCGCCGACACGCGCTCGGCGCTGCTGGACATCGTCAGCGCGGACGGACTCCTGATCGCCGGCATGCATCTTGGCGAACCCGGCTTTGCCCGTATCGCGCGCCAGGGCGACGGCTACCGCATCGCCTACGAGACCTGAGTGGGACGGCCCCGGTTGTTTCAGGCGGCGCGGCCGTTCGAGGCCAGGTAGGCACTGGGCGCCTGGCCCAGCGCGCGCCGGAACGCGCTGGTGAAGGCGCTCGCGCTGGCGTAGCCCAGGTCCAGCGCGACGCGGGTGACGGGCTGGCCCTGGCTCAGGCGCTCGATGGCGGCCAGCAGGCAGGCCTGCTGGCGCCAGGCGCCGAAGCTGATGCCGGCTTCGGCGCGGAACTGGCGGGTGAAGGTGCGCCGGCTCATGCCGGCCGCGGCCGCCATCGTGTCAAGGTCCGTCGTGATCGACGGCGCCGCCCATAGCGCGCGGCAGGCGCGCGCCAGGCGCGGGTCGGCGGGCAGCGGCGCGTGCAGCGACAGCGCCGGCATGGCGGCGATTTCGGCCGCCAGCAGCGCCATCAGCTTGCCGGCGCGGCCGTCCAGGTCGTAGAGCGCGGGCAGGTCGATGGCTTCATCGAGCAGGTGGCGCAGCAGCGGCGAGACGGCGTGGACCCGGCATTCGGCGGGCAGGCCCAGGTCCTGCGCGGCGCGCGCGGTGAGAAAGGTGTTGAGCATGGTCACCGCGCCGCTCATGGTCATCTGGTGATCCATGCCCGCCGGCACCCAGCAGGCGCGTTGCGGCGGCACCAGCCAGCGGCCCGTCGGCGTGGCCACGCTGATGGCGCCGCGCGCGGCGTAGGCGAACTGGCCGCGGCGGTGGGCGTGCAGCGGGAAGGTCAGGCCGGCCGGGTAGTCGCAGGCCGTCACCACCACATCGCGCGGAATGTCCTCGTAGGGGTCGACCAGGGTATTGCGCATGGCCTGGATTCTACAGCGGATGACCCGATATCGAAGGCGGGCCGGCTTTGCCGGGCCTAGGATGTCGGCATTGCCAATCGCGTCCGCCGCCCCGGCGGCGCATCGCCAGATCCCAGGAGCCGACATGGCCAACACTTTCCATCGCGTGGGCCACGGCCCGCATCCTGTCATCGTGCTGCACGGCTGGTTCGGCGACGCGCGCGCCTTCGAACCGATCGAACCCTGGCTGTCGGGCGCGGACTTCAGCTACGTCTTCATGGACTACCGCGGCTACGGCGGCATGCGCGAGGCGGCCGGCGAACATTCGATCGACGAGATCGCCGCCGACGCGCTGGCGCTGGCCGACGCGTTGGGGTTCGAGCGCTTCAGCCTGGTGGGCCATTCGATGGGCGGCATGGCGATCGAGCGGGTCGCGGCGCTGGCGCCCGAGCGGGTGCGCGCGCTGGTGGCGGTGGCCCCGGTGCCGTGCGGCGGCGTGGCCATGGCGCCGGCCACGCGCGCGCTGTTCGACGGCGCGGCCGCGGACCTGGCCGCGCGCCGCGCCATCATCGACCGCAGCACCGGCGGGCGCCTGCCGGCGGCATGGGTGGCGTGGAAGGCCGACTATTCCGCCGCGCATTCGTCGGCCGCCGCGTTCGCCGCGTACCTGCCCGCGTGGGTTGGCACCGATTTCAGCGACCGCATCGACGGCCGCCATCCGGTGCTGGCCCTGGTGGGCGAGCACGATCCCGTGTTCACGCCGGCGCTGATGGCCGCGACCTATGCGCGGCGCTATCCGCGCACGACAGTCGAGGTGCTGGCCAATGCCGGGCACTATCCGATGAATGAAACGCCGCTGGCGCTGGCGGCGGCCATTGAGCGCTTCCTGCGGACCGCCGCCGGGGACTGAGCGCGGCGCTGCGGTCAGTCCGTTGCCGTCAACCGGCGGCGCGCATCGCCGCCAGGCATTCCGCCAGCGGCGGCACGGCGCGCGCCAGCGCCTCGACGGCGGCCGCGTCGACGCGGTCCTGCGGGGGGATCTCGGCCAGCACGCGCACATTGCCGAAGCGTTCGATCGCCTCGCGATTGCCGGCCGACAGCGGGCCGCTCATGATCACGCCCAGCACCGGGATGGCGCGGCGGCGCAGCGCCTCCAGGCTGAGCAGGGTGTGGTTGATGGTGCCCAGGCCGCTGCGCGCGGCCAGCACCACCGGCATGCCCAGGCGCGCGATCAGGTCGATCATCATGTGGCTGTCGTCGATCGGCACGTACAGGCCGCCGGCCCCTTCGACGATCAGGGGCGCGGTCGTGGCGGGCGGCACGATGGCGGTGGCGTCGATCACCGCGTCTTCCAGCGGCGCGGCGGCCCACGGCGACAGCGGCGCCTGCAGCACGTAGGCCGGCAGGTGCAGGCGTTCGGGCGGCAACTGCGCCAGGCGCGCGACAGTCTCGGTGTCACCCGGCTCCTCGGCCACGCCGGTCTGCACCGGCTTCCAGTAGTCGGCCTGCCAGGCGCGCGCCAGGATGGCCGAGACCAGGGTCTTGCCGATGCCGGTGTCGGTGCCGGTGACGAATACGCCGTGGGCGCGGGAGTCAGTCATGTTTCTTCCAGATTCCATAGGCCAGGTGATAGGTCACCGTGGCGCCTTGTTGGTCGAACTGCGCCAGCACCCGCCGCAATGCGGCCGGGCCCAGCGGCGCCGTGCCGGGCGCGGGCGTGGTGGCGCCGATGCCCTTGAGCGCCTTCAGGAAATGCAGGCCGTCAGGATGATCTTGTATCAGCCGTTCACTGTGCACGCCACCGGCCAGATCGGCCATGGCCGGACGGATGGCGCCGCTCGGCGGATAGCGTGGCGTGGCGGCGACCAGGCCGACGGCGTCATGGGCGGCGCGCCATTCCTCGAACGTGCCTTCGGCCAGCGTCGCCACCGCCAGGTGACCGCCGGGCGCGAGCAGGCCGGCCAGGCGGCCCAGGCCGCCGTTCAGGTCGGCGAACCACTGCACCGCCAGGCTGGAGCAGATCAGGTCATACCCGCCCGGCAGGTCCCGGGGGTGCTCGCCGTCCAGCACCTGGTAGCGGGCGGTGCCGGGCAGCGGCGGACCTTGTCGCGCCCGCGCCAGCATGGCGGGCGAGATGTCGGTCACGGTCCAGTCCGCCGGCCCCAGCCGGGCGGCCAGCGCCCGCGTCAGCAGGCCGGTGCCGCAGCCGATCTCCAGGATGCGCGGATGCGGCGGCAGCGGCAGCCGGCCGATCGCGTCGGCCAGCCGTCCGGCGGTGATGCGCTGGGCGGGGGCATGGTCGTCGTAGTGCGCGGCGGCGGCGCCGAAGCGCGCGCCGACCCGGGCATTGCGCAGGTGGGCGCTCATGCGGCGGGCGCCACGCGGGCCAGGAAGGCGCGGATGCGCCGCGCGCACCAGTCGGTGTCGGTCAGCGGCAGCAGGTGGCCGCCGTGCTCCCGCCAGTGGATCTCGATGGCGGCGCCGAAGCCCGCCGTCGTCATCGGCGCGGTGGCGATCGGGTCGGCCGCGCCCGCCAGCGCCAGCAGCGGCACCGGCAGCGCCGCCAGCGCGGCGCGCTGGTCGGCGTCGCGCAGGAGCCGCAGGTCGCGCGCCAGCGGTTCGACCTGGGGGACGCCGATGGCGCTGGTGTCGCCGCAGCGCTGGCGGAAATCGCGCAGCACGGTTTCGGGCTGCGCCGCCAGGCGGTTCAACATGCGGTCCAGCATGCGGGCCGGCACGCCTTCGGGGAAGTCGGCGGCCGCGCCGAAGCGGGCAAAGCCGTTGATCGCCACCAGGCCCAGGCAGCCGGGCGGCGGTTCGCCCAGCAGCCGCAGCGCGCCCAGCGAGTGGCCGATGGCCAGCACCGGGCCGGCGGGCGCGGGCGTATGGGCCGGACCGAAATAGCCGGCGTCGGCCATGGCCTGCGGCCAGTCGGCCAGCGCGGCGGCCAGCGGCCCCCAGAATGCGGCGTCGAAGGCCCAGCCATGCACGAACAGCAGGGTGGGGCGGACAGGAGCGGCGGCCGGCATCAGGCGAGCGTGGCCGTCAGGCCGTCGATCAGTTGGTCGACATCGGCGTCGCGGTGTGCCGCGCTCAGGGCGATGCGCAGGCGGCTGGTGCCGGCCGGCACGGTGGGCGGGCGGATCGCCACGGCCAGCAGGCCGCGTTGTTCCAGCGCCGCCGCCAGCGCCAGGGCGCGGGCCTCGTCGCCGACGATGGCGGGCACGATCTGGGTGGACGAGTCTCCGCTGTCCACGCCCAGGCCGCGGAGCGCGGCGCGCAGGCGTTCGCCCGAGGCGGCCAGCCGGGCGCGTTCGGCGTCCAGCGTCGGCACCAGGTCGAGCGCGGCGTCCATCGCGCCCAGCACGGAAGGCGGCAGGGCGGTGGTGTAGATGAAACCCGAACAGGCGTTGACCAGGTAGTCGCAGAGCGCGCGCGAGCCGGCCACGTAGGCGCCGAAGCCGCCCAGCGCCTTGCTGAAGGTGCCCATGGCCAGGTCGATACCGCCCGGCGCCAGCCCCGCCAGCCCCATGCCGCCCGGTCCCAGCACGCCGGTGGCGTGGGCTTCGTCCAGGTAGACGAAGGCCTGGTAGCGCTCGGCCAGCGCCGCCAGCCGCGCCACGTCGGTGCGGTCGCCGTCCATGCTGAAGACGCTTTCGGTGATGATGAAGCGCGCGGCGGGCCGCGCTGACGGGTCGGCGCGCGCCGCCAGCAAGGCTTCCAGGTGGTCCAGGTCATTGTGGCGGAAGCGGATCTGCCGCACGCCCGCCGCCTGGCAGCCGTGGTGCAGGCTGGCGTGGTTGAGCTTGTCGGCGTAGACCTGCACCTCGCCCTGGCCTGCGGCCGCGCGCAGCAGCGCGGGCAGCACGGCGGCGTTGGCCTGCCAGCCGGAGGCCAGCAGCAGCGCGGCCTCGGTGCCCTTCAGGCGGGCCAGCTTGGCCTCGACCTGCTCGTGCAGGTCGAGATTGCCGCACACCAGCCGCGAGGCCTGCGCGCCGGCGCCGTGGCGGGCGGCCCATTCGCGCGAGCGCTCGATCAGCAGCGGGTGCTTGGACAGGCCCAGGTAGTCGTTGCTGGAGAAGTTCAGCGCCGGGACGCCGTCCAGCGCGATGCGGCCGGCGGGCGCGGCGGCGGCGGTGCGCAGCCGGCGCCGCACGCGGCGCGATTCGGCTTGCGCCAGTTCGGAAGAAAAGAGGGGATCCAGCTTGGACATCACGATTTCCTGCGGCGGCCGGCGGCGGGGGCGTCCCGCGGTCGGGCCGCGGCCGTTAACAGCGCCGTCAGGCCCCCGGCCGTAGAATGCGAGCCATTGTAGTGGAGGTGAAACATGCAGACGCCTGACTGGGTGGCCCGGGGCCAGCCGCATATCTGGCAGCCCTACGCCCAGATGAAGACCGCGACGCCGCCGTTGCCGGTGGTGCGCAGCCACGGCAGCCGCCTGGAGCTGGCCGACGGCCGCCAATTGATCGACGGCGTGGCGTCCTGGTGGACCGCCTGCCACGGCTACAACCACCCGCATATCGCCCAGGCGGTGCGGGCGCAGCTGGACGCCATGCCGCACGTCATGTTCGGCGGCCTGACCCATGAACCCGCGCTGACCCTGGCGCGGCGCCTGGCGGCCCTGCTGGGACCGGGGCTGGACCGCGTGTTCTACACGGACTCCGGCTCGGTGGCGGTGGAAGTCGCCATGAAGATGGCGGTACAGTTCTGGCTCAACCAGGGCGAGCGCGGCCGCAGCCGCTTCCTGGCCTTTCGCGGCGGCTACCACGGCGACACCTTCGGCACCATGGCGGTGTGCGACCCCGACGAGGGCATGCACAGCCTGTTCCGCGGCATGCTGGCCGAGCACGACATTGTCGACCTGCCGCGCGACGACGCCGCCATGGCCCGGCTCGACGCCTTCCTGGAGACGCGCGGCCCGCAACTGGCCGGCATCCTGGTCGAACCGCTGGTGCAGGGCGCCGGCGGCATGCTGCTGCACGACCCCGAGGTGCTGCGGCGGCTGCGCCGGCTGGCCGACCGCCATGGCCTGCTGCTGATCTTCGACGAGATCTTCACCGGCTTCGGCCGCACCGGCACCCTGTTCGCGTTCGAGCAGGCCGGCATCCGCCCCGACATCATCACGCTGTCCAAGGCGCTGACCGGCGGCACGCTGCCGCTGGCCGCCACGGTGGCCAGCAGCCGGGTGTTCGACGCCTTCTGGTCGGACGATCCCTCGCACGCCCTGATGCACGGCCCGACCTTCATGGGCAACGCGCTGGCCTGCGCCGCCGCCAATGCGTCGCTCGACCTGTTCGAGAGCGAGCCGCGCCTGGCGCAGGCGCGGGCGCTGTCGACCGCCCTGGCGGCGGGGCTGGCGCCGTGCCGCGAGCTGGCCTGGGTGCGCGACGTGCGGGTGCTGGGCGCGATCGGCGTGGTCGAGCTGGACCGCATCGACGACCGCGAGGCCCTGAAGCGCCGCCTGGTCGAGGCCGGCGTCTGGGTGCGGCCGTTCGGCAATGTGGTGTATTTGACGCCGGCGCTGACCATCGCCCCGGACGAGCTGGACACGCTGATGCGGGCGGTGATCGCCGTGCTGCGCGCCCAACGGCCCTGAAGGCGGGCGCCAGCGGGCGGCCCCGCGGGCCAGGGGAGCTTTCGCGGATCCTCTGGCAATGCCGCGCCTGCGCTTGTGGGACGGCAATTCTGCAAGGCCGCCGCGCGCCGTGCCCGGGCAAATCGCCCGGCGTGCCTTGATCCAGGTCAAGGCGAGCGCCGGCGGCGCTGGGTAGCATCGGCGCATGCGAGCAAAATCCATCTTCGCCGTCCCGCCATCCCTGTCCGACGCCGAGCGCCAGCAGCGCCGGCATGCGCTGGTGCGCCTGTCGCTGGCGTGGCTGGCGATGATGCAGGTGATGATGTTCGCCTGGCCGGGCTACCTGCGCCACGAGGGCATCCCCAAGGACGCCCTTGATACGCTCGACTGGGCCATCGTGCTGATGAACTGGGCCAGCCTGGCCCTGACGGTGCCGGTGGTGCTGTATTCGGCCTGGCCGATCTGGCGCCACGCCGGCGCCAACCTGCGCCAGGGCCGCGCCGGCATGGACGTGCCGGTGGCGCTGGGCATCGTCGCCGCCTTCATTCCCAGCGTGCACGCCACCTACACCGGCCACGGCGAGGTCTATTTCGATTCGGTCACCATGTTCGTGGCCTTCCTGCTGACGGCGCGCTACCTGGAACTGTGCGCGCGCCAGTCGTTCGGCGGCAGCGCCGGCGGCCAGCGCCACGCCCGGGTCGAGGCGCAACGCCAACTGCTGGGCGCCGGCGCCGACCGGCTGGCCTCGCGCTTCGTCATGGCGCAGGTGGCGCTGGCGCTGGGCGCGGCGGCGGTCTGGGCCTGGATCGATCCGGCCCACAGCATCCCGGTGATGGTGGCGCTGCTGGTGATGAGCTGTCCCTGTGCCATGTCGATGGCGGTGCCCACCGCCATGGCGTCGGCCCATGCGGCGCTGGCGGCGCATCCGTCCATGCCCGACGCGGCGCTGGACGCGCTGCTGGCCGAGGCGCAACGCAAGGCGCGCCAGAACCTGCATGGCTCGCTGGCCTGGCACCTGCTGATGACGCCGCTGGCGCTGGTCGGCTGGGTCACGCCCTGGCTGGCGGCCATCACCATGCTGCTGTCGTCGCTGGCGG
Organism: Achromobacter ruhlandii; assembly: GCF_902859695.1. Lineage (GTDB taxonomy): Bacteria > Pseudomonadota > Gammaproteobacteria > Burkholderiales > Burkholderiaceae_B > Achromobacter > Achromobacter ruhlandii. The sequence continues at coordinate 4,364 of NZ_CADIJL010000019.1, read as the reverse complement.
TGGCCTACAACTCGTGGCGGCTGTCGCGCCGCGACTGGTCCGGCAGCCCGGCGCCCGACGGCGCGCTGGAAGCCGCGCCATGACCATCCTCTACCTGTTGCTGCCCCTGTCGCTGCTGTTCGTGCTGGCGATCGGCGTGTCGCTGTGGTGGGCCGTGTTCAACGGCCAATACGACGACACCGACAACGCCGGCACCGCCATCCTGCGCGACGACGATAGCGGGCCGGCCTCGCGCGGCTAGGATCGCGCGATCCCTCCAGGCGTCTCGCGGCGGCCGTTCGCTGGCCGCCCGCCCGGCCTTGGCCGGCGTCCGCGCCATCGACGTTGCCGCCGCGCCGCGGGTTCCCCTGCGCGAGCAATGGGGTTTGACGCACATCAACCCCGCTTTACCCGCGACCCCCCATCATTGAAACCTGGAGCTACTTGTTTCTTTTTGTTTGGGGGAAGGGTGATGAACGATTGCGCCGCAATCGCAAGCAAGGCCGACACCTTCAACTACAGGATCGTGAGGCAGTTCGCGCTCATGACCGTGGTCTGGGGCATTGTCGGCATGGCTGTGGGCGTTTTTCTCGCCGCGCAGCTGATTTGGCCTCAGTTGAATTTCGACACCGCCTGGCTCAGCTACGGCCGCCTGCGTCCGCTGCACACCAACGCCGTGATCTTCGCCTTCGGCGGCAGCGCGCTGTTCGCAACCTCGTACTACGTGGTCCAGCGCACCTGTCAGACCCGCATTTTCTGTGACAAGCTGGCCGCGTTCACGTTCTGGGGCTGGCAGGCGGTCATCGTGGCCGCCGCCATCACCCTGCCGCTGGGCTACACCAGCAGCAAGGAATACGCCGAACTCGAATGGCCCATCGACATCCTGATCACGCTGGTCTGGGTGGCCTATGCCATCGTGTTCTTCGGCACCATCATCAAGCGCCGCTCCAAGCACATCTACGTGGCCAACTGGTTCTTCGGCTCGTACATCCTCACCATCGCCATCCTGCACATCTTCAACAACATCGAGATGCCGGTGACGCTGTGGAAGTCCTACTCGGCCTACGCCGGCGTGCAGGACGCCATGGTGCAGTGGTGGTACGGCCACAACGCGGTGGGCTTCTTCCTGACCACCAGCTTCCTGGGCATGATGTATTACTTCGTGCCCAAGCAGGCCGGCCGTCCGATCTATTCGTACCGCCTGTCCATCGTCCACTTCTGGGCGCTGGCCTTCACCTACATGTGGGCCGGTCCGCACCATCTGCTGTACACCTCGCTGCCCGACTGGACCCAGTCGCTGGGCATGACGTTCTCGCTGATCCTGCTGGCGCCGTCGTGGGGCGGCATGATCAACGGCATCATGACGCTGCAGGGCGCCTGGTACAAGCTGCGCACCGATCCGATCCTGAAGTTCATGGTGACCGCGCTGTCGTTCTACGGCATGGCCACGTTCGAAGGCTCGATGATGTCGATCCGCACCGTGAACGCCCTGTCGCACTACACCGACTGGACCATCGGCCACGTGCACTCCGGCGCCCTGGGCTGGGTCGCGATGATCTCGTTCGGCTCGCTCTACTACCTGATCCCGCGCCTGTATGGCCGCGAGAAGATGTACAGCGTCAAGGCCATCGAGCTGCACTTCTGGATCGCCACCATCGGCGTGGTGCTGTACATCGCCGCGATGTGGATCGCCGGGGTGCAGCAGGGCCTGATGTGGCGCGACACCGCCGCCGACGGCACGCTGGTCTACAGCTTCGTCGAAGAACTCAAGACGCGGGTGCCGTACTACCTGATCCGTCTGCTGGGCGGGGCGCTGTTCCTGTCGGGCGTGCTGGTCATGGCCTGGAACGTGTGGAAGACGGTGCGCGGCGCGCAGGCGGTCAACCCCGCCATCCCGCAGGACGATCCCCACACCACCCGCGCGCCGGCTGTCGCCGCGCCCGCGCCGGCCACCGTTTGACGAGGACATCATGGCCAACAAGCAACAAGGCTTTTTCTCTCACCAGACGCTCGAGAAGAACATCGGCTGGATGATCATCGCCAGCATCTTGGTGGTGTCCTTCGCCGGGCTGGTGCAGATCGTGCCGCTGTTCTTCCAGCACAGCACCACGCAGCCGGTGGCGGGGGTCGAGCCCTACAGCCCGCTGCGCCTGATGGGGCGCGACGTCTACATCCGCGAAGGCTGTGTCGGCTGCCACTCGCAGCAGGTGCGCCTGCTGGCCGCCGAAGTGCAGCGCTACGGCTCGTACTCGCTGGCCTCGGAGTCGGTGTTCGACCATCCGTTCCTGTGGGGCTCCAAGCGCACCGGTCCCGACCTGGCGCGCGTGGGCGAGCGCTATTCCGACGACTGGCACCGCATCCACCTGCGCAACCCGCGCCAGGTGGTGCCCGAGTCCAACATGCCGGCCTATCCGTGGCTGGAGAAGACCGTGATCACCGGCCAGAACGTCGACCAGCGCATGCGCGCGCTGCGGGCCCTGGGCGTGCCGTACACCGACGAAGAGATCGCCGCGGCGCCCAAGGCCATCGAGGGCAAGACCGAAGAGGACGCGCTGGTGGCTTACCTGCAGGGGCTGGGCGTGGGCGTGCGCAAGGCGCAGCAGGCCAAAAAGGCGGAAGAGGCCAAGAAGGCCGAGGAAGCCCGCAAGGCCGCGCAGCCGGCGGCCGCCGCTACGCAACCCGCGGCGTCGGGAGGCTGATCATGGCTTTGCTGAGCGCAATCGTCACCGCCATTTCGATGGCAACCTTTTTCGGCATCGTCTGGTGGGCCTGCTCGCGCGGCCGCCAGCATGCCAACAGCGAATCGGCCATGCTGCCGTTCGCGCTGCCCGATGAGTTCGGGCCGGCACAACAAGATGGAGCGGATCGGTCATGAGCGATTTCGTCAATGGCTTCTGGGGGTATTTCATCTCGATCGTCGCCGTCGGCGGCGTGGTGTGGTGTGTGTGGCTGCTGTACACGCAGCGCCGCTGGCTCAGCACCAAGCCGGCCAACGGCCAGGTCGAGGACACCGGCCACGTCTGGGACGGCGACCTCACCGAACTGAACAACCCGGTGCCCGGCTGGTGGACCTGGATGTACCTGCTGGCCTGCGCCTTCGCGCTGGGCTACCTGTTCTTCATGCCGGGCCTGGGGTCGTACAAGGGCCAATTGGGCTACAGCAGTGCCAACGAGGTGGCGCAGCAACAGGCCAAAATGGCCGAGGCCGTGCGCCCGATCTATGCGCGTTTCGAGACCATGACGGTGCCGCAGATCGCCGCGGATCCGGGCGCCCGTGAAATCGGCCAGCGCCTGTTCCTGAACACCTGCTCGCAGTGCCATGGTTCGGACGCCAAAGGCGGCCCCAGCTTCCCCAACCTGACCGACGGCGACTGGCTGCACGGCGGCTCGCCCGAGGCCATCATGCAGACCATCACCAATGGCCGCATCGGCGTGATGCCGCCCTGGAAGTCGGCCATCGACCCCAAGACCGCCGGCGACATCGCGCAGTACGTGCGTTCGCTGTCGGGCCTGACGGCCGACCCGGTCCGGGTGTTCCGCGGCAAGCGCGAGTTCGCCAATTTCTGCGTGGCCTGTCATGGTGTCGACGGCAAGGGCAACCAGGCGCTGGGCGCGCCCAACCTGACCGATGACGTCTGGCTCTATGGCAGTTCGGAAGCCACCATCGTCAAGACCATCCTGGATGGGCGCGAGAACCGCATGCCGGCGCACGGCGACATTCTGACCCCGGAACAGATCAAGATCCTGACGGCATGGGTCTGGGGCCTGTCGAACAAGCCGGACGCGCAACCGCAACCAGCCTCGGCCGCCGCCTCGGCCAACTAGGCGTCGCCACATAGGTGGGGGCAGGCCGCGACGGCAGCCCCCATATCGCATGGACTTACCGCACGGAGCAGCACATGGATGATGGGTCAACCGCAAGCGTCAGCAGTCCGCCTGGCGGCGACCCGCCACCCTGGCGGCCGCACGTGCGGCCGCCGCGTCCGGGCCAGGAAACGCTGGAACAGACCCTGGCCGGCGTGCGCAGCAAGATCTATCCGCGCTCGGTCAGCGGCATCTTCGCGCGCTGGCGCATCGCCTTCGTCTTCCTCACCCAACTGATCTTCTACGGCCTGCCGTGGCTGCAATGGAACGGCCGCCAGGCGGTGCTGTTCGACCTGGGCGCGCGCAAGTTCTACCTGTTCGGCCTGGTGCTGTGGCCGCAGGACGTGGTCTACCTGGCGGTGCTGCTGGTGATCTCGGCGCTGGCGCTGTTCCTGTTCACCGCGGTGGCTGGGCGGCTGTTCTGCGGCTACGCCTGTCCGCAGACGGTCTACACCGAGATCTTCATGTGGATCGAGCGCAAGGTCGAAGGCGACCGCGTCGCCCGCATCCGCCTGGATGAA
>NZ_CADIJL010000018.1 GCF_902859695.1 Achromobacter ruhlandii | reverse complement strand
GCCGCGGCGCGCCGGCGCGTGTCGCGCCCGCCACGGGCGCCGGTTCCTCCGGCGTGACGTTGGCCGGTGGCGCGCGGCGCAGGCGCCGGCGCAGCCGCTCCACCGGATCGGCAATCAACGTATTCAACAGCGCCGCGAAGCCGATACAGCCAGCCACCACCAGCGCCGTGAACATCGCCGGCTGACGCACCTGCGTGCCGTCAAGCAGCCAGTCGAAGAACAGGATGACCAACGCGTGGCAGATGTAGATCGGGTAGCTCAGTTCGCCGATCACCTTGTCCAGGCGGTGGCGCGACTGGAACAGGAAGGCCAGCGGCAACAGCGCGGCAAACAGCAGCACCGCCAGGCCGTCGCGCACCGTATGCGGCAGGCCGATGGAAAAATGCGCCAGCACATACAGCAGCAGCAGTCCCGTGCCCACTTCGGGCAGGCGCGGCGCGCGCGCCATCCACGCCTGCCAGCGCGGCAGCAGCACCTGGTGCGACAGTGAACCGGCCAGGAACAGCGCCAGTTCGGTCGGGAAGAATCGGTAGGTCCACGGATCGCTCACGCCGATGCCGCTGGCCACCAGCGCCACGCGCAACGCCAGCGACGCGACCAGCAAGGCCAGCAGGCGCCGGGGCGAATGCAGCACGAACGGCGCGATCAGGTAGAAGCTCAGTTCCACCCCCAGGGTCCAGGCCTGCGGCACCAGCAGGCCTTGGTACAGCGGCACGTCGCTGTGCGCAAAGCTGCCGGTGAAGGCCAGCGCGCCGTGCTCGATGCCAAAGAACATCAGCCAGTCCTGCCCCAGTATCACCAGGTTCGACAGCGCCAGGAACAAGGTGGCGGTCAGGGGCAGGCCCTCGTAGACGCGCCAGAATGCGGCGCCGCCGTTGCCCGCATAGGCCAGCAGGGTCAGCGCCGCCACCGCCAGGTAGACCGGGTACAGGCGCAGCGCGCGATTGGCGTAAAAGCGGCCAGGCGCGCCGCGGTAGTGGTCGGTGGCCGTCAGCACATAGGAAATCAGGAAGCCCGAAATCACGTAGAACAGCTGCACCGCCAGGCGTCCTCCCACCAGCCAGTCGGTGGTGCCGCCGCCCAGGTGGTCGAGCACGACGGACAGCGCCAGCAAGGTTCTCAGCATGCCCATCGCCGTGTCTCCGGAAATTGTCTTGGTCGTCGGCCGGGCCGTTGCCGGCCATGCGCGAGGCGTCAGCCGATTCTGCGCGCCACGGCGGCCCGCCGCCATGCGGCATACGATGCACCCCTTCCGGCGCGCGGCGTAACGCGCCCCGCCCCGCGTGCAGCTTTGGGATTCGGCTGTCGGGAGGAGGGCACGGGACGTGCTGAGCCCATGCGGTTACAGTCGAGGCTGTGTCTTTTCAGGAGTGCTGTCCATGTTTACCTTCCTGTCTACGCCTTGCCGGCTGGTCGGCGCCGGAATGCTGGCCGTGGCGCTGGCCGGTTGCGCCGGATCCACCGGAGGCGCGCGCGCCGAGGGCGCCGCCGCCGCCAACGCGGCCAGCAGCGCGGATTCACTGGCCCAGACCAGCTGGGAACTGGTGCGCTGGACGCAGTCCGGCGGCGCCCTGCGCGAGATTCCGCACGGCGACAACGGCGAGCCGATCCGCCTGACCTTCCTGGCGCAGGGCAAGCAATACCGGGTCGAAGGCTTTTCGGGCTGCAATCGCTACATGGGCAGCTACAAGCTGCAAAGCGGCAAGCTGGCGATCGACGCGCCCGCCGCCACGCGCATGGCCTGCGTGCCGGCGGCCCGCGCCGCGCTCGAAAACGACTACCTGCGCGCCCTGGGCGCGATCGACACGTTCACGCTGGACAGCGGCGGCGCGCCGCGCCACCTGACCTTCAACCTGCGTGGCGGCGACGTGCTGGAATTCGAGCGGCGCCAGGACCCGCCGACGCCCTGACGCCGGTTCCCGTGGGCGGGACGCCGGTCCATGGCGTGAAGAACCCCCCGGGTGGCCCCGCCCATCCCCCCATGGCCTGAAGGGAATGGGGCAGGTGTTTCAGTATGTTTTGCGGCGCCGGGCCGGCGTCCGTGCCGCGCCTACAATTGGCGCTGCCGGCTGTCCGGCTGGCGCGCCGCGGCGCGCACCCCTGGTTTCTTGCGGGAGAGATTTGCATGTCCTTGTCCACTTCCTGGCGCTGGATCGCGCCTTGCGCGCTTGGCCTGACCCTGGCGGCCTGCGCGGCGCCGCCACGCACCGCCGACGGACGCGACCCGCGCTTCCAGCCGGCCGCCGCCTCGGACGTGCTGGCGCAGACCAACTGGGACCTGGCGCGCTGGACCCGCCCCGGCGGCGCGCTGCGCGAAATCCCGCATCCGTCCTCCAATTCGGTACCGCTGACCATCGGCTTCATCCATGACCAGGGCGCCACGCGCGCCACCGGTTTCGCCGGCTGCAATACCTACAGCGCGCCCTACACCGTCGCCAACGGCCAGTTGATCATCCAGTCCAACCCCGTGGCGACGATGAAGGCCTGCGCGCCGGTCAACATGAAGCTTGAACAGGAATTCCTGGCCGGCCTGACGCGCATCACCGCCACCTCGTTCGACAACACCAGCAATCCGCAGCGCATGACCTGGGCCTTGAGCAACGGCGATACGCTGGATTTTGGCCGCCGTCTCGACCCGGTCGCCGGCGGCCAGGTGGGCGCGACCAAGCTGGTCTACGTCAACGCCGAACGCGTGCCGTGCAACGCCGGCGCCGGCCGGGCCATGTGCTACCAGGTGCGCGACACGCCGACGCAGCCGTGGCAGCTCTGGTACGGCGACATCACCGGCTTCAATTTCCAGCCCGGCATCCGTTATCGCCTGCGCGTGGTCGAGGTCAGGGACCCGAATCCGCCGGCCGACGCCTCGGGCCTGCGCTGGGTGCTGGATACGGTGGTGGAACAGGAAATCGTGCGGCGCTGAGCCGGGGGGGGCGGGGGCCGCGCTTGACCCGCGACAAGCGGGCCGCGCGGGGCAGCGATTACTATTACGGCCTTCGCCGCTTTCGTCCCGCTTTGCCATGTCTTCCGTCGTCAATATCGCTGCCTACAAATTCGTCTCGCTGGACGCGCTGCCCGAACTGCGCGCCCGGCTGCTGGCCGAGGCCGGGGCGGCGGGCCTGAAGGGAACCATCCTGCTGGCGGAGGAAGGCATCAACCTGTTCCTGGCGGGCGCCGCCGATGGCATCGACACCTTCCTGCACGGCTTGCGCGGCGACGCCCGGTTCGCCGACCTGGAAGTGAAGTTCAGCCACAGTGCGCAAGTGCCGTTCCGCAAGCTGCTGGTGAAGATCAAGCGCGAAATCATCCGCATGAACCACCCGACGATCCGGCCCGAGGCCGGCCGCGCCCCGGGCGTGGACGCCAGGACGCTGGCGCGCTGGCTGGAGCAGGGGACCGACGACAGCGGACGCCCGGTGGTCATGCTGGACACGCGCAATGCCTTTGAAGTCGACGAGGGCACCTTTCGCGACGCCATCGACTGGCGCATCGACCGCTTTACGCAGTTCCCGGCGGCGGTGCAGGCGCATCGCGCCGAGCTGGAAGGCAAGACCGTGGTCAGCTTCTGCACAGGCGGCATCCGCTGCGAGAAGGCCGCGATCTACATGAACGAGGCGGGCATCGAGAACGTCTACCAGCTCGACGGCGGCATTCTCAAGTATTTCGAGGAAACCGGCGGCCCGGGGTTCGACGGCAAGTGCTTCGTGTTCGACGAACGTATTTCGCTCGATCCCGCGCTGGCGCCGAGCCAGGACTGATAGCGCGCCGGCCGGGCCGGCGCCTCGCCGCCGCATGAAAAAAGCCCGCCGATCGGCGGGCTTTTTCGCATGGCGCGGTGGCGGATCAGCGCACGCGCATGCCGGGCTTGGCGCCGGGGAACGGCTCCAGCACGTAGATGCCGGCGTCCACCGCCTCGTCGGCATGGCTGGCGGCCAGCACCATGCCTTCGGAGACGCCGAACTTCATCTTGCGCGGCGCCAGGTTGGCGACCATGACGGTCAGCTTGCCGATCAGGTCTTCGGGCTGGTAGGCCGACTTGATGCCGGAGAAGACGTTGCGGTGGCGGCCCTCGCCCACGTCCAGCGTCAGGCGCAGCAGCTTGGTCGAGCCTTCGACGTGCTCGCAGTTGACGATCTGCGCGATGCGCAGGTCGACGCGGGCGAAGTCGTCGATCGAAATGGTCTCGGCCAGCGGCTCGCCGCCGGGGATCACGGCGGGGGCGGCGGGCGGCTCGAACAGGTCTTCCAGCATCTGCGGCTCGACGCGCTGCATCAGGTGCTTGAACGGCGCCACGCGCTGCGGCAGCACGGCGGCGTCGGCCCAGGTGAAGTCGGCATCGGCGGCGAACAGCTCGCGCGCGACGCGCTCGGCCAGGGCCGGCAACACCGGCGCCAGCATCACCGACAGGGCCTTGAAGCCGGCCAGCGAACGCGAGCAGATGTCCTGCAGCGCGGCCTTCTGCGCCTCGTCGGCAGTGGCGATGCCCTTGGCCAGCACCCACGGCTGGGCCGTGTCGAACGCCTGGTTGATGCGGTCGGCGTAGGCCATGATCTCGCGGATGGCGCGGTTGTACTCGCGCGCCTCGAAGGCGGCGCGGATCGACTCGGCCTGCGCGGCGTATTCGGCCGACAGCGCGGCGGTGTCGCCCGAATAGGCCAGGGCGCCGTCGAAATGCTTGGTGATGAAGCTGGCGGCGCGGCTGGCGATGTTGACGTACTTGCCGACCAGGTCGCTGTTGACGCGGGCGATGAAGTCCTCGGGATTGAAGTCCATGTCTTCGACCCGGGCATTCAGCTTGGCGGCGATGTAGTAGCGCATCCACTCGGCGTTCATGCCGAGTTCCAGGTAGCGCAGCGGCGAGATGCCGGTGCCGCGGCTCTTGGACATCTTTTCACCGCTGACGGTGATGAAGCCGTGCACATTGACCGCGTCCGGCGTCTTGCGGCCGGCGAACTTCAGCATCGCGGGCCAGAACAGGGCGTGGAAATAGACGATGTCCTTGCCGATGAAGTGGACCTGCTCGGTGCTGCCAGCCGGGTCGAGCAGGGCGTCGAAGTCCAGGCCCTTGACCGCGCAGTACGACTTCAGCGAGGCCAGGTAGCCCACCGGCGCGTCCAGCCAGACGTAGAAGTACTTGCCCGGCGCGTCCGGGATCTCGATGCCGAAATAGGGCGCGTCGCGCGAGATGTCCCAGTCGCCCAGCTTGGCCTCGCCGTCCTCGGCGCCCAGCCACTCGCGGGTCTTGGCCAGCATTTCGGGCTGCAGGTGCTTGCCGCCGTTGGCGTTGCTGCCGGTGGTCCATTGCTGCAGGAATTCGACGCAGCGCGGGTCCGACAGCTTGAAGAAGAAGTGATCCGACGACTTCAGCACCGGCGTGGCGCCGGTCAGGGCCGAGTACGGATTGATCAGCTCGGTGGGCGCGTAGACCGCGCCGCAGACCTCGCAGGAATCGCCGTACTGGTCCTTGGCGTGGCACTTGGGACATTCGCCCTTGATGTAGCGATCGGCCAGGAACATGCCCTTGACCGGGTCGTAGAACTGCTCGATGGAGCGGGTCTCGATCAGGTCCTGCGCCTTGAGCGCGCGGTAGATGTCCTGCGACAGCGCGACGTTCTCGGGCGAATCGGTGGTGTGCCAGTGGTCGAAGCGGATGTGAAAGCCGTTCAGGTACTGCGGGCGCTCGGCGGCGTAGCGCGCCACCAGGGCCTGCGGCGTGATGCCTTCTTTCTCGGCCTTAAGCATGATCGGCGCGCCGTGCGCGTCGTCGGCGCCCACGAAGTGCACCGTGTGGCCCGCCATTCGCATCGAACGAACCCAGATGTCGGCCTGGATGTACTCCATGATGTGGCCGATGTGGAAGGATCCGTTGGCGTAGGGCAGCGCAGTGGTGACAAAGAGGGTGCGAGACATGGTTGTCGGTCGAGGTTGAGGGGAAAAATGGGTTGGCCGGCCATTTTAGGGCAATGGCGGCGATGCGCCCGCGGGGAAGGGGGGCGGACCCTTGAAACGACACAACCCGCCGGTCGCGCACGCGGGCGCCAGGCGGGTTGGGGAACAGCGAGCCGGTCGTTCGGCCACGAGCGCGCGGCGCGGGCCGCCGCGGGAGGCGGCGGGCGCCGGCGATGCCGCGCTCAGCGGACCTCGCGGGCCTCGACGTCGATCACGTCGCCGCGCGGTTGCGTGGCGAACGGGGCGTTGGCGGACTGGAAGGGGCTGGGACGGGCGCCCTGGCGCTGGCTCCAGTAGGCGCGCACGCCGAAAGGCTTGCCGCGCACCTTGGCGACCACGTACAGGATCGCCACGGCTATCGCCGTGGACAGCATGAAGACCAGCGCCATCGCCATGCCAATCAAGGCCAGGGCGGCGAACAACACGGCACGAAAGAAGCGGATGAGAGTATTGGTCATGTAGGTCGGATGCAAAACGCAGCGAAAGGTTCCCGTGTATCCGCTATCCTTTAGGGGATGGCGGCCCGCAGACGCCGCGCTGCCTACGGAACCATAGTGACATGAGTATAACGATAGAACACCTCCGCGCCGCGCTGCGCGGCGCGCAAGACCCCAATACCGGCCTGGATCTGGGCGTTTCTGTAAAAGATCGTGACATTCAAATCGAGGGCGGCCGCGTCACCGTGGCGCTGGAACTGGGCTATCCGGCCGATGCCGTGCGCGAACAGGTGCGTGACATCGCCGTGGCCGCGCTGGCCGGCGCCGGCGCGCCGGGCGCCCAGGTGAACGTTTCCTGGAAGGTGGCCGCGCATGCGGTGCAGAAGGGCCTCAAGCCGCTGCCCAACGTCCGCAACATTATTGCGGTCGCCTCCGGCAAGGGCGGCGTGGGCAAGAGCACCACGGCCGTGAACCTGGCCCTGGCGCTGGCGGCCGAGGGCGCCAAGGTCGGCCTGCTGGACGCCGACATCTACGGCCCCAGCGTGCCGACCATGCTGGGCGTCTCGGGCCGTCCCGAGAGCCTGGACAACAAAAGCATGGAGCCCCTGACCGGTCACGGCCTGCAGGCCAACTCCATCGGTTTCCTGATCGATGCCGACTCGCCCGCCATCTGGCGCGGCCCGATGGTGACCCAGGCGCTCGAACAGCTGCTGCGCCAGACCAACTGGCGCGACCTGGACTACCTGATCGTCGACATGCCGCCGGGCACCGGCGACGTGGCGCTGACGCTGGCGCAGAAGGTGCCGGTGGTGGGCGCGGTCATCGTCACCACGCCGCAGGACGTCGCGCTGCTGGACGCGCGCAAGGGTCTGCGCATGTTCCAGAAAGTCGAGGTGCCGATCCTGGGCGTGGTCGAGAACATGGCCATCCATATCTGCTCGCAGTGCGGCCATGCCGAGCACATCTTCGGCGAAGGCGGCGGCCAGCGCATGGCCGAGCAGTACGGCACGCCCTGGCTGGGCAGCCTGCCGCTGACACTGGCGATCCGCGAACAGACCGACGCCGGCACCCCCACCGTGGTGGCCGATCCTGGCAGCGAAGCGGCGGGCCTGTACCGCGCCATCGCCCGTAAACTCGCGGCCGGCGTTGCGGCGCTGCCCCGTGACATGGCCGGGAAATTCCCGTCCATCGTCGTGCAGCAGCCGTCGTAACGCATGCGGTGGGTGGCCCGGGCCTTCTTGGCTGGACTTTGCGTCGTGGCGGGCGAGGCTGCGGCCAAGCGCCCGGAGATCATCGTGGACCCGGGCGGCGTGCCGCCCGCCGCGCTGCAGGCGATCACCGAGGCGGTGGGCGCCATCGCGCGCCTGGCTGAAGACCAGGACGGCGGCGAAATCAACCGCCTGCGGCGCCGCGCCCGCGACGCCACGCTGGCCGCGCTGGCCACGCAGGGGTATTTCTCGCCCACCGTCACGCTCGAGGCCGGCACCGACATCGGCGGCGAAACCTGGGATATCGGCATCGTGCCGGGCAAGCGAACCACGGTGTCCTCGGTCGACCTGACCTTCACCGGCCGCATCACGCGGCCGGAATACGCGCAGCGGGTGCAGAAGCTGCGCGACGACTGGCTGCTCAAACCGGGCCAGCCCTTCATCAACGCCGATTGGAACAAGGCCAAGTCGTCGCTGCTGGACGAGGTCTCGGTGCGCGACTTCATGCTGGCGCGCATGACGGCGTCCGAAGCCGAGGTGCAGGCCGACAGCGCGTCGGCGGCCCTGCGCGTCACCATCGACAGCGGACCGCAGGTGCGCATGGGCGAACTCAGCACCGAGGGCCTGGAGCGGGTGCCGCCCAAGCTGATCACCCGTTACGTGCGTTATTCGCCGGGGGCGGCCTACGATCAGAACCGGCTGGATGAATGGCAGCAGGACCTGCAGTCCACCGCATTCTTCCGCGGCGCCTTCGTCGCGCTGCGCCAGCCCGGCAGCGACCAGCAGCTTGCCGAACCGGCGTCGGACCGCGCCCGCGCGCCGGGCGCCGCCAACGCCGCCGAGTCGGCGCCTGCCGGCGATCCGGTGGTGTCCGGCGCCGTGCCGCCGCCGCCGCCCAAGTACGACTCGGACGGCGAAGTGACGCTGCCGGTGCAGGTGCGGGTGGTGGAAGCGCCGCCCAAGCGCTTTTCGGCCTCGTTGGGCGTCGACGACGAGGCCGGCGTGCGGCTGGAATCGCTCTATCGCCAGAATGTGGTGTTCGGCCAGCCGCTGACCATGGAATCGGGCTTCAGCGTCGACCGCCTGCAGCAGCGCGTCTATACCGATTTCCTGCTGCCGCCGACCGAGCGCGGCTACAAGGACTCCATCGGGGTGCTGGCGCAGCATTCCGACATCCAGGGCCTGGCGGTGACCCGCTACGCCCTGGGCGCCACCCGCAGCCAGGAGCGCAAGGGCGCCGGCGACAGCCGGGTCACCTACGAAACCCGCTGGGGCCTGCTGCTGGCGCACGACGACGTCAAGATCGACGGCGGCGACGAATATTCTCTGCCCACGCTGACCGCCACCGGCGAGTGGCTGCGGCGCGACGTGGACAACAAGTACGACCCACGCGAGGGCAACCTGATCGCGCTGGGCGGCGGCGTGGGCGTGACACTGGATACCGGCGAGCCCTACACCCGCGCCCGTTTCCGGGCCCAGAAATGGTGGCCGATCGGCAAGCTGGACGTGCTGACCGTGCGCGGCGAGGTCGGGCGGGTCTGGTCCAATGGCAACGTGCAGGTGCCGGACGATTTCGGTTTCCGTACCGGCGGCGCGCGCTCGATCCGGGGCTACAAGTACCAGAGCATCGGCCTCAAGCGCGACAAGGCCATCGTGGGGGCGCCCACGTTGGTGGTTGGCAGCATCGAGTACGACCATTACTTCAATGAACGCTGGGGCATGGGCGTGTTCGTCGATGCCGGCGACGCGGCGCAGTCGTTCGGCGACATGTCGCTGGCGGTCGGTTACGGCGTGGGCGCGCGGGTGCGCACGCCGGCCGGCCCGCTGTTCCTGGACGTGGCCTACGGCCAGCGCGAGCGCGACCTGCGCCTGCACTTCTCGCTGGGGATCGCGTTTTGACGGCGCTGCGCGGATTCCTGCGGCGCCTGTTGGTGTGGTGGCTGCCGGGGCTGGCGATGCTGGCGGTGCTGGCGTGCAGCTTCGTGTTCTGGCTGCTGGCCTCGCAGACCGGCACCCGGCTGCTGCTGACCACCGCCGCCCAGCAACTGGACGGCCAGGCGCTGGACGTGCGCGGCTCGGTGCTGCGCGGGCTGGACGTCGGGCGGCTGGACTTGAACATCAGCGGCACCCGCATCGGCATCAGCGACCTGCGCCTGAGCGTGCATTGGCGCGCGCTGGGCAATCGCTTGCTGCACGTGCGCGAGATCTCGGCGGGCAACGTCGAAGTCGCCCTGACCGCCAGCGACGAAGCCACCGCCAAGGGCGAAGACGAACCCTTCACCTTGCCGTCGCTGCCGGTGGATATCGCCGTGGACCGGCTGGCGCTGGGTGAATTCCATCTGCTGCAGGACGGCCAGCCGCTACCGGTCGAACTGGGCGACCTGAATGCCACTTTCGCCGCCGGCAAGCAGGGCGCGCAACTGCGCATCGCCAATCTGCGCGTGGGCCACGAGGTCGGCCAGGCGCAACTGAGCGGGCAAGCCGAATTGCAGGGCCTGGCCGATCCCTGGCCGTTCGCCGCGCGGCTGGACGTGATGGCGCGCGGATCGGGCCCGGCCTCGCCGCTGTGCCAGGCCGATCAGTTGAGCGGCAAGTTCGCGCCGCCCGCGAAACCGCAAGAGGAAAGGCCCAAGGCGCCCGAGGCGGCCAAGCCCCGGGCCGGCAAGGCCAAGGGGGAATCCGCCAAGGCCGCCGCCGGCGCCAGGCCGTCCTCCGCCACGCCGACCGAGGGCGCCCAGGCCAAGACCACGGATGCGTTCGTCGGCCCGCCGGCGCCGGCCTGCCAGGTGATGTTGCAGGCCGATGCGGCGGGCTCGCTGGACGGCATCCAGGCCAAGCTGGATGGCACCGGCGCCGGTCTGGCGTTGGAGGTGATGGCCGATCTGGCGCCGCGCACGCCGCTGGTGCTGCGCAGCGCGCGCGCCGAGGCGCGGTTGCCGGACCAGTCGACGCTGTCGGCGCGCCTGGACCTGCGGGCGGTGGACGGCCAGCCGGGCCGCGACCGCATCGTCGGCACCGTTGGGGCGCGGCGCCTGGACCTGTCGCCCTGGCTGGGTGACGCGATTCCGCCGGCCATCGTCAGCGCCAGCGCGCAGTTGAGCGCCGAGTTCGAGAACCTCAGCCAGTTGCGCCAGGCCGCGATCGACCTGCGCTTCGAAGACGGCGCGCGCTGGAACAAGCAGGCGCTGGCGGGCGCGGTCAAGGCCCAGGTGGATATCGCCGCGCCCGCCGCCGGCCCGCAGGTCAGCGCCAGCGCCGTGGCGTCGGGCCCAGATGCCGCGCCGGGAGCCCCCGATGCCGCGGTCAGGCCCGCCGCCGATGCGCCCGATGCGCCCGATGCCGCCGCCAAGCCCGCCGCCGGTACGCCCGACGCCGGCACGCCCGCCGCCGATCTGCTGGCCGGACTGCGTATCCACGGCCTGGACGTCGATCTCAAGCTGGGCGCCAATCGGATCCGGGCGCAGGGCGAGATCGGCGGGGCCGACGGCGCGCTGACGCTGGACGCGCAGGCGCCGCAGCTGGATGCATTCTGGCCCGGCATTCCGGGCGGCGCCGACCTCAAGGGCAAGCTCGGCGGTACCATCGCCGCCCATAAGGCCGAGATCACCGCCGGCTACAACCCGCCCAAGCCGCGCCCCGGCGTGTTGGGCGAATCGCGGGCCCAGGCCACGCTCGCCTTCGCTGGCGGTTGGGGCAAAGGCGCGGCGGGGGCGGCCGACGCCGCCCTGACCGGTTGGCGCGGCACGGTTTCGCGCCTGACGGCCGACAGCGCCGGCTTTACCGTTTCGGTCGACCGGCCCGTGACGCTGTCTTACCTGCCGGCGGCGGTGGCGCTGCAATGGCAGTGGCAGGTGGGCCAGACCGTGCTGGGGGTAGCCCTGCCGGGCAAGGAAAAACTGGCGATCGCGCACAAGGGGTCGCGCGGCGACGCCAAGCGCTGGGAAACCGCCGGGCAGGCCGACAACCTGGTCATCACCGCCGCGATGGCGCGGCAGGTGATCGCCGCCGTCGACCCGGAGGCCGCGGCCAAGATGAACAAAGGACCGAAGCGCGTCAATGCTACGGTGGCGGAAAGCCAGCGCCGCATCGCGCTGGACGCGTCCTGGGACCTGAAGTTCGACGGCCGCCTGGCCGGCCGCGCCCGCATCGCGCGGCGCGACGGCGATCTGCTGATCCCGGGCGACCCGCCGGTGCCGCTGGGGGTGAAGGCGCTGGTGCTGGACCTGACCGCCACGCCGACCTCGGCCAACGCCAGCCGGCTGGACGCCAAGCTGGACCTGGCCACCGACAAGATGGGCAAGATCGCCGGCAATGGCACGGCGGTGCTGGCGGTGGACGCCAAGGGCGGCATGGCGCTCGATCCGCGCCAGCCGATCCGCGCCAGGCTGGATGCGGATATCACCGATCTGGCCTGGGTCGGCCTGTTCGTCGGCGACTCCATGGAGGTCGGCGGCCAGGTCAAGGCCAACCTGGAAGCCCAGGGCACGCTCAGCGGCAAGTGGAGCGCGAGCGGCGCGATCCGCGGCGACAAGCTGCGCGTGGTGCGCATCGACGACGGCGTGCGCCTGATCGACGGCACGCTGGCGGCGCGGCTGGACGGCGACAAGCTGGTGCTCGACAGCCTGCGTTTCCCGGCCTCGCTGCGCGTGATGCCGGCCGAATGGCGCACCAAGGAATGGATCACCACCAACCCCGAGGCCAAGGGCGGCTATGCCGAGGCCAAGGGGCAATGGAACCTGATCGACGGCGGCGGCAACGTGCGCCTGACGCTGTATCGCTTTCCGGCGCTGCAGCGCTCCGACCGCTATGCCATGGTCTCCGGCACCATCGACCTGAACGCCGCGATGCCGCGCATCGACATCGTCGGCGACCTGAAGGCGGACGCCGGCTGGTTCAGCCTGGAGATCCTGCAGGGCGTGCCGTCGCTGGACGACGACGTCAAGGTGCGGCGCGCGGGCGACGACCCCGGCACCGTGTCGACGCCGCTGCAGACCAGCATGAACCTGAAGTTCGACATGGGGCCGCGCTTCTACATCACCGGCATGGGGCTGGACGCCGGCCTGCTGGGGTCGATCCAGATCCTGCTGAACGACGGCCGCCTGACCGGCGTGGGCGCGCTGCGCACGCGGGGCGGCGGCATCGAGGCCTATGGCCAGAAACTGCGGCTGCGGCGCGGCACGCTGACCTTCCAGGGCCGCCTGGACAACCCGCTGCTGGACATCGAGGCCCTGCGCACGGGCGAGCAGGTCGAGGCCGGTGTCAAGGTGGTGGGCACCGCGCAGCGTCCGCGTATCGACCTGGTGTCGTATCCGGACGTCAGCGACGTCGAGAAGCTGTCGTGGCTGCTGCTGGGGCGCGGCCCCGACGAAAGCGGCAGCGACGCCGCGCTGCTGCTGTCGGTGGGCACGGCCCTGCTGGGCGGCGGCGAGCCGTTCTACAAGCAATTCGGGCTGGACGACGTCAGCGTGCGCACCGGCAACCTGGGCAGCTCGGGCAGCATTCTGCCGGACCGCACCGTGGCCGGCGACGTCAACCGCGACAGCGATAGTCAGCTGGCGACGCAATTCCTGGTGGCCAGCAAGTCGTTCGCCAATGGCATCACGCTCAGCGTCGAGCAGGCGCTGGCCGGCAGCGACACCGTGGGCCGGGCCAGCTACCGGCTGGCGCGGGGCCTGTCGCTGGACCTGAAGGGCGGTTCGGTCAACGGCATCGCGCTGGTGTACCGTACCTTCTTCGGCGATTGATATCCGATGCCGTTCCGTCCCCATTCGGGGGCGGGGCGGCGCTCGGGATAAAATGTCGCCCATTCCATTCCCCCAAGCACCTCTGCCATCATGAGCATCAAAAGCGACCGCTGGATCCGCCGCCAGGCCGAAGCCGGCATGATCGAACCCTTCGAAGCGGGTCAGGTCCGCACGGCCAATGGCGGGCGCATCGTCAGCTACGGCACCAGCAGCTACGGCTACGACGTGCGCTGCGCCGACGAATTCAAGATCTTCACCAACATCAATTCCACCATCGTCGACCCCAAGAATTTCGACGAAGGCTCGTTCGTGGATTTCAAGGGCGATGTCTGCATCATCCCGCCCAATTCGTTCGCGCTGGCCCGCACGGTCGAATACTTCCGCATCCCGCGCAGCGTGCTGACGATCTGCCTGGGCAAGAGCACCTACGCGCGCTGCGGCATCATCGTCAACGTGACGCCGCTGGAACCCGAATGGGAAGGCCACGTCACGCTGGAATTCTCGAACACCACGCCGCTGCCCGCCAAGATCTACGCCGGCGAAGGCTGCGCGCAGATGCTGTTCCTGGAAAGCGACGAGGTCTGCGAGACCTCGTACGCCGACCGGGGCGGCAAGTACCAGGGCCAGCGCGGCGTCACGCTGCCGCGCACCTGACGGCCCAGCGGCGGGGGCGCCGCCCGGCGCGCCCGCCTTGCCTGCACGCCCGTCAGGCGCGTCCCGGCGCCAGGCGCAGGTATTCGATGTCCCATTCGCTTTCCGACACCTGCGCGAAACCGTGGCGGCGATAGAAGCGGTTCGAGTCGCTGCCGCGCAGCGCGCCCACACTGACCGGCAGGCCGCGTCGGTCGGCATCCTGCAGCAAGCGGCCCAGCACCTGGCCGCCCACCCCCAGCCCCTGCGCCGCGGGCACCACATACAGATGATCCAGCCGCAGGCCGTCGCCGTCCGGGCGCACGGCATAGAAGCCGATGCGCGCGCCGTCGCGCTCGATGAACCAGGTGTGGCCGGGCCGGAACGTGGCGCGCAGCCGCGCCCGCGCCCGTTCCGGGTCGAACCGGCCCAGGCGTTCCAGGCTGTCGCGCATGGCTTCGATACGGATCGCCAGCAGGGTGTCGAAGTCGGCCTCGGTCACCGGCGCGTCGCGTAGCGCGCCCGCCGCCAGCGCGTCGTAGCCCCGGCCCAGGAACTGCATGATGCAGATGCCATGGCCGAATGGATCGCTCAGGTGGGCGATGCGGCCCCAGTCATGCGACGCCGCCGGGTCCTCCAGCCGCGCGCCCGCGGCCACCGCCCGGGCGACCGCGTCGTCGACGTCATCGACCACCACGTCCAGGTGCACTGGCGTCCAGTGGCGGGCGTAGTCGCGCGGCTGGCGCACGGCGCCCGCGGCCGGCGTGCCGGCGGCCTTTTGCAGCAGGTAGATGGGCGCCGACGCGCCCAGCATTTCGGCGGCCCCCGGTCCCAGCCGGCGGTGCAGCGTCAGCCCGAAGGCGCGGCCATAGAAATCGATGGCCGCCTCAAGATCGGGAACGTCGATATTGACCAGGATGCGCATGAGGTTTTTCCAGGGGGGGCGAGCGCTGAACATAGCACGGCGCGCCCGCCGCGCAAGCGTCGCTAACTCGCTAAAGAACCCGCGACCGCGACCGTAAAATGGCATATGTGTTTGCCGATTTGGCGACGTCATCTCAGCAAGCGTGAGCAAGGCCCTATCCGTGCGTTACCCCCATATCCCCTGGCTGCCCCTGTTGTTCTACCCTGCGCTGCCGGTGATGGCGGCGGTCGGGCTGTTGCTGTGGCGCCAGTGGCCTCCGGCGCTGACCCAGATCGTGCCGTTCGTGCCGTGGGTCATGGCGCTGGTCGGCGCGGCCATCTGCCTGATGTACCAGCGCTCGCAGACACTGGCATTGATGCTGGCGGTGCTGGCCGCCGTGGCCGCGTGGCCGATGCTGGCCAGCCAGGCGCCCTGGGCGCTGGGGCCGGCGCTGGTGTGGTGGTCGCTGGCCTACACCATCAATGCGCTGTGGCCCGAGCGCGCCGGCATGCTGCGCGACCTGGCCGCGCGCCTGGGGCTGATGGCCGCGGGCGCCGCCGTCATCGCGTTGGCGGGCAAGGAAGGGGTGGCGCAATTGTTCGGCGCGCTGGCGGTGCAAGGCGTGCTGGCGCGGCTGGGCGTGCCGTTCGAGGCGCTGGCGGCGCTGTTGCTCACAGGCCTGACCCTGACCCTGTTGCTGTTGCGCTATGGCCGTCCGCAGCAGGCCGGCCAATGGCTGGGTTTCGTCTGCATGGCCTGGGCGCTGCCGCGCGGCGCCCAGCACGGCATCGAACTGGCCGTGATGGCCGCCGCCGCGTTGACCTCGCTGTCCATTTCGCTGGCGCACGAGGGCTATCACATGGCCTTCCGCGACGAACTCACCGGTCTGCCCGGGCGGCGTGCGCTCAACGAGCGCCTGCAGCGCATGGGCCGCGTCTATACGCTGGCCATGGCCGACGTGGACCACTTCAAGGCATTCAACGACACCCACGGCCACGACGTCGGCGACCAGGTGCTGCGCATGGTGGCGGCGCAACTGCGCCGGGTGTCTGGCGGCGGCTATGCCTATCGCTACGGCGGCGAGGAATTCACGTTGGTGTTTCCGGGCAAGACCGCGGTCGAGGCCATTCCGCACCTGGAAACCGTGCGGCGCGCGATCGAGGCCTACCAGATGCGCCTGCGTGACAAGCCGGCGCGGCCCAAGGCCGATCAGCTCGGTCTGCGCCGGCGCGGCGCGCGCGCCGGCCGCAATGCGCGTCCGCTGCGCGTGACGGTCAGCATCGGCGTGGCAGAGCGCGGCGAGACGCTGCGCGCGCCGGATGCGGTCATCAAGGCCGCCGACCAGGCGCTGTACAAGGCCAAGGACGGCGGCCGCAACCAGGTCTGCGCCTATGGCGCGCGGCGGCGCGCGGGCGCCGCCTGACGGGGGGGGCGCGCCGAACCCGGGGGGCGTCAACGGCCGGGCAGCGGCAGCGCCATCAGCAATTCGTCGTACAGCGTGCCGTTGACGCACAGCGCTTCCTGCTCGTGGCCGTACTGCTCGAAGCCGAGGCTGGCGTACAACTGACAGGCGGCGGCATTGTTGGCGGTGACGCTCAATTGCACCGTGCGCACACCGCGCATGGCGGCGGCATGGTCGATAGCCGCCCGCATCAGCAGCCGGGCCAGGCCGCGGCCGCGCCAGGGTGGCGCCACGTAGACGCTCCAGACATGCGCCTTGTGCCGCATCTTCAGTTTGCGCTGCCGGGCCACGCCGATGATGCCGGCCAGCGCGTCTCCGGCGAACACGCCGAACATCGCACTGTCGTCCGCGGGGGCGATCCAGCCGCGGATGTCTTCCAGTGTCAGCGTGTGTTCCTCTTCGTAACTCGATCCGAATGCTTCCGGCGTCTCGCGCAGGGCGTCCAGGCGCAGCTGGCGTAGCGCCGGGGCATCCTCGGGGGCAAGACGTCGGACCAGCGGGGCGGGAGCGGAATTCACGGGACGGGGCGAGTGTTGGGAATAGGGAACGGTCTGGCCAGTATAGGGGCAGGGGCCGCCTATAATGGGGTCAACGCCGCTTGCGGTTTTCACAAAGGAGCCACTGATGTTCGGTTTCCTCAAGATAAACCAGGACGCCAAGCGCGACGAAGTCCAGGAAGAGTTCGTGGCGCGCGTGGCCACCGCCGCGCAGGATTTCGTCCAGGCAGCCGGATCGGCCGGCACCGGGCTCGACTACTCCCCGTCGAGCGTCCACGCGCTAGACGACGCGCTCGAAGCCGCGCACCTGGGCACGCTGCCCCTGACCCCCATGCAGACCGTTGGCGCGGCCGCCTACCTCTACGAAGTGGCGCGGCGCGCCCATGGCGGCCTGTACGAGGTCTGCGACGACGAGGACCCGGTGGTGCTGGTCTGCGGCGGGCCCGACGCAGAAATCTGCTTCGGCGCCATCGCCAAGGTCGAACGGCGCATCCGCTACGGCGCCGCCGAGGCCATCCCGCCGTACTTCGACCGCTTCCTGGCGGCGCTGGCGGCGGGCCAGGACGTCACCATCCGTTAGGGTCGGCCGCCCGGCGCGGGCCGCTTCATGGGGCGGACCGGGGGCGCGGCAGGCCCCTCGTCCGCCACCCGGGTCCGCGCCTCGCGCGGCCCGCTGGCGGCCGCCCTCGGGAAAACCATAGGGCCTGGAGAAAAACGGCCCTACAATTCCGCCATTCCCGCCGCCGGCGGGAACCTCGCGCCCGCCTGTCATCAGACGGTTTTTCACTAGAAGTACACTCGCGTCCGCCAACCCGGTCCGATTCGCCTTGCCCCCAGGAGCGCCTGCATGAAATTCCGCTTCCCCATCTTCATCATCGACGAGGACTACCGTTCCGAGAACGCGTCCGGTCTGGGTATCCGCGCCCTGTCCGCGGCGATCGAGGCCGAGGGCGTCGAGGTGATCGGGGTGACCAGTTACGGCGACCTGAGTTCGTTCGCCCAGCAGCAGAGCCGGGCCAGCGCCTTCATCCTGTCGATCGACGACGAAGAGTTCGACGTGGATTCGCCCGAGGACGTGGCCAGCGCGATCAAGAACCTGCGCACCTTCATCGGCGAACTGCGCTTCCGCAACGCCGACATCCCCATCTACCTGTACGGCGAGACGCGCACCTCGGAACACATTCCGAACGACATCCTGCGCGAACTGCACGGCTTCATCCACATGTTCGAGGACACCCCCGAATTCGTGGCGCGCCACATCATCCGCGAAGCGCGCAGCTATGTGGACAGCCTGCCGCCGCCGTTCTTCCGCGAGCTGGTCAAGTACGCGCAGGATGGCTCCTATTCCTGGCACTGCCCGGGCCACTCGGGCGGCGTGGCGTTCCTGAAGAGCCCGGTGGGCCAGATGTTCCACCAGTTCTTCGGCGAGAACATGCTGCGCGCCGACGTCTGCAACGCCGTCGACGAACTGGGCCAACTGCTGGACCACACCGGCCCGGTGGCCGAGTCCGAACTGAACGCGGCGCGCATCTTCCACGCCGACCACTGCTACTTCGTGACCAACGGCACCTCGACCTCGAACAAGGTGGTGTGGCACGCCAACGTCGCCGCCGGCGACGTGGTGGTGGTGGACCGCAACTGCCACAAGTCGATCCTGCACGCCATCACCATGACGGGCGCGATCCCGGTGTTCCTGCGCCCGACGCGCAACCACCTGGGCATCATCGGCCCGATCCCGCTGGAAGAGTTCCACCCGGACAGCATCCGCAAGAAGATCGAAGCCAACCCGTTCGCGCGCGAAGCGGTGAACAAGAACCCGCGCATCCTGACGCTGACGCAGAGCACCTACGACGGCGTGATCTACAACGTCGAGATGATCAAGAAGGAACTGGGCAGCTACGTCGACACGCTGCACTTTGACGAAGCCTGGCTGCCGCACGCCTCGTTCCACGAGTTCTATCAGGACATGCACGCGATCGGCCAGGACCGTCCGCGCAGCAAGGACGCGATGGTGTTCGCCACGCACTCCACGCACAAGCTGCTGGCCGGCATCTCGCAGGCCTCGCAGATCATCGTGCAGGAATCCGAGACCCGCAAGCTGGACCGCAACGTCTTCAACGAAGCCTACCTGATGCACACGTCGACCTCGCCGCAGTACGCGATCATCGCGTCGTGCGACGTGGCCGCCGCTATGATGGAGCCGCCGGGCGGCACCGCGCTGGTCGAGGAGAGCATCCGCGAAGCCATGGACTTCCGCCGCGCCATGCGCAAGGTGGAATCGGAGTTCGGCAAGAACGACTGGTGGTTCAAGGTCTGGGGCCCGAACCGCCTGGTGTCCGAAGGCATCGGCAACCGCGATGAGTGGATCCTGGAGTCGAACGACCACTGGCACGGCTTCGGCGACCTGGCCGAAGGCTTCAACATGCTGGACCCGATCAAGGCCACGGTCATCACGCCGGGGCTGGACATGTCGGGCAGCTTCGGCGAAACCGGCATCCCGGCCGCGCTGGTCTCCAAGTACCTGACCGAGCACGGGGTGGTGGTCGAGAAGACCGGCCTGTATTCGTTCTTCATCCTGTTCACCATCGGCATCACCAAGGGCCGCTGGAACACGCTGCTGACCGCGTTGCAGCAGTTCAAGGACGACTACGACCGCAACCAGCCGCTGTGGCGCATCCTGCCGGACTTCTGCCGCGGCCATCGCCGCTATGAGCGCATGGGCCTGCGCGACCTGTGCCAGCAGATCCACGAGGCCTACCGCGAACGCGACGTGGCCCGCCTGACCACCGAGATGTACCTGAGCGACATGGTGCCGGCGCTCAAGCCGTCCGACGCCTTCGCCCGCATGGCGCACCGCGAGGTCGAGCGCGTGGATATCGACAAGCTGGAAGGCCGCGTCACCGGCGTGCTGCTGACGCCGTATCCTCCGGGCATCCCGCTGCTGATCCCGGGGGAGCGCTTCAACCGCACCATCGTCCAGTATCTGCAGTTCGCGCGCGAGTTCAACGAGCGTTTCCCGGGCTTCGAGACCTACATCCACGGCCTGGCCGACGAA
The DNA here is from genome assembly GCF_902859695.1 of Achromobacter ruhlandii. Taxonomy (GTDB): domain Bacteria; phylum Pseudomonadota; class Gammaproteobacteria; order Burkholderiales; family Burkholderiaceae_B; genus Achromobacter; species Achromobacter ruhlandii. Next base: position 94,240 of record NZ_CADIJL010000018.1, on the reverse strand, counting down.
GTGGGGCCGGACGGCGAGAAGCGTTATTACGTTGATTGCCTGATCGAAGACTGATCGGGTCCGGAGTCCTGATGTTCGATGTCGCCGTTCTCGGCGCCGGCGCCGCTGGCATGATGTGTGCCGCGGTCGCCGGTCAGCGCGGCCTGCGCGTGGTGCTGGTGGATCACGCCGAACGGCTGGCCGAGAAGATCCGTATCTCGGGCGGCGGCCGCTGCAACTTCACCAACATCGGCGCGGGGCCCGCCAATTTCCTCTCCGACAACCCGCATTTCTGCCGGTCGGCGTTGTCGGGCTACACCCCGCAGGACTTCCTGGCGCTGCTCAGGCGCCACCGCATCGCCTGGCACGAGAAGCATCGCGGCCAGCTGTTCTGCGACGATTCCAGCGAATCCATCATCGAGATGCTGCGCGCCGAATGCGATGCCGGCGGCGTGCAGTGGCGCATGGGCTGCCAGGTGGCCGAGGTGGCCCATGGCGAGGCCGGCTTCGAACTGCGCACCAGCCAGGGCGTGATCCGCGCGGCCAAGCTGGTGGTGGCCACCGGCGGCATGGCGATCCCGCAGTTGGGCGCCACCGATTTTGGCCTGAAGCTGGCGCGCCAGTTCGGCCTGAAGGTGGTCGAGCCGCGGCCGGCGCTGGTGCCGCTGACCTTCGACGCCGCGCACTGGCAGCCGCTGGCCGAGCTGTCCGGCGTGGCGCTGGAGGTCAACCTGGCGACGGGGCAGGGCAAGGCGCGCTGCGAGTTTCTCGAAGACCTGCTGTTCACCCATCGGGGCCTGTCGGGCCCGGCGATCCTGCAGATCTCCAGCTACTGGAAGCCGGGCGAGCCCATCGTCATCGACCTGGCGCCGGGGCGCGACCTGGCGGCCGAACTGCTGGCGGCCAAGTCCGGCAACCGGCAGCAGTTGCACACGGTGCTGGCCGGCCTGTGGCCCAAGCGCCTGGCCGACCGCTGGCTGCAACTGGCCGAGCAGGGCGGCAAGCCGGGCCTGGCGGCGCTGCGCCTGGCCGATGCGCCGGACAAGACCCTGCGCGCGCTGGCGCAGGACATCCACCAATGGACCCTGGTGCCCAGCGGCACCGCCGGCTACAAGAAGGCCGAGGTCATGCGCGGCGGGGTCGATACGCGCGGGCTGGACCAGAAATCGATGCAGGCCCGCGCCATGCCCGGCCTGTACTTCATCGGCGAAACCGTGGACGTCACCGGCTGGCTGGGCGGCTACAACTTCCAGTGGGCCTGGGCCTCCGGCGTGGCCTGCGGCAAGGCGCTCTAGCCGTTCCGGGCGCTGCCCGCGTGCCCCGCGCTCCGGCCACATTCCTTCTGGGCGCGACGCCCGCTTTGTCCAACGCTTTTCCCGCCGCCGGCGCGGGCACGCTTCGTGCTGCTCGCCAAGGGCTGTCCGGCCCATAGCCTGCCTGCATGACAGGCATTGCAACGTTATCGTTGTCGTATCAAATAAAAATACCTATCATTTGTATTTTCAAAAATAAGACGCTCGCCATCGTCGGCGGCGTTGCCCGACGGAGATCGCCTTGGCCTACACCCTGCCGCCCCTGCCTTACGCCTACGACGCGCTTGAACCGCACATCGATGCGCTGACGATGGAGATCCACCACGGCAAGCATCACCAGACCTACGTCAACAACCTGAACGCCGCGCTGGAAGGCGCCGGCATCGCCACCGACGAGCCGGTCGACGCCCTGGTGGCGCGCATCGACCAGTTGCCCGAGGCGATCCGCGGCGCGGTGCGCAACAACGGCGGCGGGCATGCCAATCACAGCCTGTTCTGGGCGGTCATGTCGCCGCGCGGCGGCGGCGAGCCCGACGGCGCGCTGGCCCGCGCCATCGATGCCGAGCTGGGCGGCCAGGCAGCCTTCCGCGATGCCTTCACCAAGGCCGCGCTGACGCGCTTCGGCAGCGGCTGGGCCTGGCTCAGCGTGACGCCGGACGGCAAGCTGGCAGTGGAAAGCAGCGCCAACCAGGATAGTCCGCTGATGCAGGGCAACACGCCGATCCTGGGGCTGGACGTGTGGGAGCACGCCTACTACCTCAAGTACCAGAACCGCCGTCCGGAATACATCGGCGCCTTCTACAATGTGATCGATTGGTCCGAGGTGGCGCGCCGCTACGCCGTCGCCGTGGGCTGAGCCGGCATCGCGCGGGGGCAGTGGACCATGAACACCTTCAGCCGTCATCGCATCCGGCCCGCGGCCACCAGCGTCAGCGTCTGGACGCTGGCGGTGCTGGTCGCCTGCCTGGGCCTGCACCAGGCCTGGGTCTATTTCGATGCCAATGCGCCGCACGTGGCCGACGCGCTGCTGGGCGGCATGGTCGCCGCCGGCGCCACCGCGGCGGGCACGCTGCCGATCCTGTTCGCGCGCACCATCCCCCAGAAGATGCAGGACAGCATGTTCGGCTTCGGCGCCGGCGTGATGCTGGCGGCCAGCGCGTTCTCGCTGGTGGCGCCGGGCATCGCGGCGGCCGAGTCGCAGGGCGCCGGCCCCTGGGGCGCGGGCCTGACGGTGGGCGCCGCCATCCTGCTGGGCGCGGCGGCGCTGCTGCTGATGGACCGGCTGTTGCCGCACGAGCATTTCATCAAGGGCCGAGAGGGCATCGAGGCGCACCGCCTGCGCCGCGCCTGGCTGTTCGTCTTCGCCATTACGCTGCACAACCTGCCCGAAGGCCTGGCCATCGGCGTCGGCTACGCCGGCAACGATCCGCTGCGGGGCACCGCGCTGGCCACCGGTATCGCCATCCAGGACATCCCCGAAGGATTGGTGGTGGCGGTGGCGCTGATCGCCGCCGGCTACAAGCGCGCGTTCGCGGTGGCGCTGGGCATGCTGTCGGGCCTGGTCGAGCCGGTCGGCGCGGTGCTGGGCGCGGTGGTGGTGGGCTGGTCGACGGCGTTGCTGCCGTGGGGCCTGGGCTTTGCCGCCGGCGCCATGCTGTTCGTGATCAGCCACGAGATCATCCCCGAGTCGCACCGCAAGGGGCACGAGGTCTACGCCACCTGCGGCCTGATGCTGGGCTTCGTGCTGATGATGCTGCTGGACACCGCGCTGGGCTGACACGGGCGCGGCGCGGCGACCGGCCAGCGTTCACGGATCAACAACGCAATCGCGTTTCGCGGTATGCTTTCGGCGCTGTCACGCATGTTGCGGGAGAGAGCGGCCGTTCGCGGCTGCCGCCGAAGGCGCAATTCGCCCGGAATCGCTCAGGTATCCCATACCGCGCATGCTTGCCCTGTCCCGGTTTTCACCGCGCGGACGCGGCAAAGCAGCACTCTGGAGAGACCTGGCGCCGCTGCCCAATCAGGGACATAGCGAGCAGCCCAGGCGCCGAAGGTGCAAACCCGCCACGCGGGGCAACTCTCAGGCAAAAGGACAGAGGGGCGGAAGATTCAGCCGTTGCGTGGGCGCATCCCGTCCGCCGGCGGCATTCCGTAACCCTGGCAACGCTGCCGCTCCGGAGTACCCGCGCATGTCCGCACCCCTCAAACGCACCCCGCTGGCCGACGAACATATCGCCTCTGGCGCTCGCATGGTCGATTTCGGCGGCTGGGACATGCCCCTGGCCTACGGCTCGCAACTGGAGGAGCACCACGCGGTGCGCCAGGATGCCGGCATGTTCGACGTCTCGCACATGCTCAACGCCGACATCACCGGCCCCGACGCCTACGCCTTCCTGCAGCGCCTGGTGGCCAACGACGTGGCCAAGCTGACCGTGCCCGGCAAGGCGCTCTACACCTGCATGCTGAACCCGCAGGGCGGCGTCATCGACGACCTGATCGTGTATTTCTTCGCCGCCGACGAATGGCGCGTGGTGGTCAACGCCGGCACCGCCGACAAGGACATGGCCTGGATGCAGCGCGTCAGGCAGGCCGGCAAGTTCGACGTCACCATCACGCCGCGCCGCGACCTGGCCATGATTGCCGTGCAGGGCCCCAATGCCCGCGCCAAGGTCTGGGCCGCGCGCCCGGCCTGGCAGGCCGCCAGCGAGCCGCTGACCCCGTTCGTGGCCGCCCGCGTCGGCGACGACACGCTGGTGGCGCGCACCGGCTACACCGGCGAAGACGGCTTCGAGATCGTGCTGCCCGCCGCCGAGGCGGTGCAACTGTGGCGCGACCTGGCGGCCCAGGGCGTGCGCCCGGCCGGCCTGGGCGCGCGCGACACGCTGCGCCTGGAAGCCGGCATGAACCTCTACGGCCAGGACATGGACGAACTGACCCAGCCCGGCGAAGCCGCGCTGACCTGGACGGTGTCCCTGAAGAACCCCGAGCGCCGCTTCATCGGCCGCGACGCGCTGGAGCAGTTCGCCACGCCCGCCGCCTTCGTCGGCCTGAAGCTGCAGGAACGCGGCGTGATGCGCGCCCACATGGCGGTGCGCACCAAGAACGGCACGGGCGAACTCACCAGCGGCACCATGTCGCCGACGCTGGGCGTGTCGATCGGTTTTGCCCGCCTGCCGCAAGGCGTGGTCGCGGGCGACACGGTCGAGGTCGACATCCGCGGCAAGTGGGTGCCTGCCCTGGTCTGCAAGCTGCCGTTTGTCCGTAACGGCAAAGCCGTCGAACACTCGTAAACTCGAAGCTTCGCGCCGCTGGCCGGGCCCTCGGGGCAGGCCGCCGGCGCGAGGCGCGCAACACCATTTCCTTATCCGAATCCCCCAGGAGTTCCCATGAGTCTGCCCACCGATCGCAAGTACACCGAGTCCCATGAATGGGTCAAAGCCGAAGGCGACGTGTTCGTCGTCGGCATCACCGATACCGCCCAGGACCAGCTGGGTGACCTGGTCTTCGTCGGCGACGTCAAGGTCGGCGCCAAGCTGAACGCGGGCGAGACCGCCGGCGTGGTCGAGTCGGTCAAGGCCGCCTCCGACATCTACGCGCCCGTGGCCGGCGAAATCGTCGCGTTCAACGACGAGCTGGAAAGCAACCCCAACCTGATCAACGAATCGGCCTTCACCGCCTGGATCTTCAAGATCAAGCCGGTCAACGCCGCCGATGCCGACAAGCTGCTGGACGCCGCCGGCTACGAAGCCGTCGCCAACGGCTAAGCCCGTCAGGGCGGGCGCGGCGCTGGCGCCGCCGCCCGTCCATGCATCACCGTCCGTCCCTCCCGACGACACCGCCATCCCGAGATCCCCCCATGTCGCGCGCCCTAGACACCCACACCGACTTCATCCCCCGCCACATCGGCCCCTCCGACGCCGACCAGGCCGCCATGCTCGCCGCCATCGGCAGCCCCAGCCTGGACGCCCTGATCGAAGAAGTCGTGCCGCCCAAGATCCGCAGCCAGGCGCCGCTGGCGCTGCCGCCGTCGCGCAGCGAAGCCGACGTGCTGGCCGAACTGAAGCAGATCGCCGGTCGCAACAAGGTCTACCGCAACTACATCGGCCAGGGGTACTACGGCACGCAGACGCCCAACGTGGTGTTGCGCAACATTCTCGAGAATCCCGCCTGGTACACGGCCTACACGCCGTACCAGCCCGAGATCTCGCAGGGCCGCCTGGAGGCCCTGCTGAACTACCAGACCATGGTTGCCGACCTGACCGGGCTGGACATCTCCAACGCCTCGCTGCTCGATGAAAGCACCGCCGCCGCCGAAGCCATGACGCTGGCGCGCCGCGGCGCCAAGTCGCGGAGCCCGGTGTTCTTCATCTCGCGCCACGTGCATCCGCAGACCATCGAAGTCGTGCGCACCCGCGCCGAGGGCCTGGACATCGAGATCGCCGTCGGCGACGAGGCCGACGGCCTGCCGGAGTGCTTCGGCGTGCTGCTGCAGTACCCGCACAGCACCGGCTCGGTGGCCGACTACCGCAAGCTGGCCGAGGCCGCCCACGCGCAGGGCGCGGTGGTGGCCGTGGCCACCGACCTGCTGGCGCTGGCGCTGCTGGCCGCGCCTGGCGAATGGGGCGCGGACATCGCCATCGGTTCGGCCCAGCGCTTCGGCGTGCCGTTCGGTTTCGGCGGCCCGCACGCCGGCTTCATGGCCTGCAAGGACGCCTTCAAGCGCAACATGGCCGGCCGCCTGGTCGGCGTGTCCAAGGACGCCCAGGGCAACCCGGCGATGCGCCTGGCGCTGCAGACGCGCGAACAGCACATCCGCCGCGAGAAGGCCACCTCGAACATCTGCACCGCGCAGGTGCTGCTGGCCGTGATGGCCGGCATGTACGCGGTCTGGCACGGCCCGGCCGGCATCCGCCGCATCGCCGAGCGCGTGCAGCGCTACACCGCCATCCTGCGCGCCGAACTCGGCAAGCTGGGCATCAAGGTCGCCAACGACACCTTCTTCGACACGCTGCTGCTGGAAACCGGCCCGGCCACGCCCGCCATCATCACGGCCGCCGAGTGCGAGCACATCAACCTGCGCCGCGTCGACGGCGCGCGCCTGGCCGTGTCGCTGGACGAGACCGTCACCGCCGCCGACCTGCAGGCGCTGGTGAACGTGTTCGCCGCCGGCCTGGAACGCGACGACGTCGAACTGGACATCGACGCGCTGGACGCCAAGGCGGCCGGCGGCATCCCCGCCGCGGTGGCGCGTGAAAGCGCCATCCTCAAGCATCCGGTGTTCTCCAGCGTGCAATCGGAAACCGACATGCTGCGCTACCTGCGCAAGCTGGCCGACAAGGACCTGGCGCTGGACCGCACCATGATTCCGCTGGGCTCCTGCACCATGAAGCTGAACGCCACGGCCGAGATGATCCCCATCACCTGGCCCGAGTTCGCGCTGGTGCATCCGTTCGCGCCCGCCTCGCAGAGCAAGGGCTACGACGAGCTGATCACGCGCCTGTCGGCCGCGCTGTGCGAAATCACCGGCTACGACAACATCAGCCTGCAACCCAACTCGGGCGCGCAGGGCGAATACGCCGGCCTGCTGGCGATCCGCGGCTACCACCAGGCCAACGGCCAGCACCAGCGCAACGTCTGCCTGATCCCGTCGTCGGCCCACGGCACCAACCCCGCGTCGGCGCAACTGGCCGGCATGGACGTGGTGGTGGTGGCCTCCGACGCCAACGGCAACGTCGACCTGGGCGACCTGCGCGCCAAGATCGAACAGGTCGGCGACAAGCTGGCCGCGCTGATGATCACCTACCCGTCCACGCACGGCGTGTTCGAGGAAGCCGTGACCGAGATCTGCGACCTGGTGCACCAGGCCGGCGGCCAGGTGTACCTGGACGGCGCCAACATGAACGCCATGGTCGGCGTGGCCAAGCCGGGCAAGTTCGGCTCGGACGTGTCGCACCTGAACCTGCACAAGACCTTCTGCATTCCGCACGGCGGCGGCGGCCCGGGCGTCGGTCCGGTGGCGGTGCGCGCGCACCTGGCGCCGTACCTGCCGGGCGTGGTCAACGAGCAGGGCAAGCTGCCGGGCGAAGCCAAGGTCGGCCCGGTCTCGGCCGCGCCGTTCGGCTCGGCCGGCATCCTGCCGATCCCGTTCGTGTACATCGCGCTGATGGGCGCCGACGGCCTGCGCCGCGCCACCGAAGTGGCGATCCTGAACGCCAACTACATCGCCACCCGCCTGCGCGGCCACTACCCGGTGCTGTACGCGGGCCGCAACGGCCGCGTGGCGCACGAGTGCATCCTGGACGTGCGTCCGCTCAAGGAAACCAGCGGCATCAGCGCCGAGGACATCGCCAAGCGCCTGATGGACTACGGCTTCCATGCCCCCACCATGAGCTTCCCGGTGGCCGGCACGCTGATGGTCGAGCCGACCGAATCCGAAGGCGTGGCCGAGCTGGACCGCTTCATCGAGGCGATGATCTCGATCCGCGAGGAAATCGCCCAGGTCGAGCGTGGCGAACGCGATCGCGAGGACAACGTCCTGAAGAACGCGCCGCACACCGCGCAGATGCTGCTGGCCGAGGAATGGCTGCACGACTACCCGCGCCAGCAGGCCGCCTACCCGGTGGCGTCGCTGCGCGAGGCCAAGTACTGGCCGCCGGTGGCGCGCGTGGACAACGCCTATGGCGACCGCAACCTGGTTTGCGCCTGCCTGCCGGTCGAAGCCTACGCCTGATGCCGCGTGACGGCCCGCCCCTTGGGGCGGGTCATCGAGGCTTGCCTGGCGACAGGCAAAAAAAACCCCCATCGCACGATGGGGGTTTTGCTTTTGCGCGGCCGTCTTACTTCCTGGCCGGCGCCGCCGACATCGCGGTGGCGAATTCCTCGGTGATGCTGAAGTAGGTGTTCAGCAGGATCTGCAGGTTTTTCTTGCCGATGCCGCCTTCGGCGTTCATGTCCATCTGCAGCACGGCCTGGTTCTTGTCGTCCAGGTAAGCGCGGGTCCAGCGGTACTCCTGGTTCCAGGCGTTGATGGCCTTGAGCGTGGCCGGCTTCTTGCTGGCGTAGGTGGCGGTGGCGACCAGGTCGTAGCACTTCTCGGAGAAGTCATTGCACAGGAATTCCAGGCGCAGGTCGGTGGCGCCGGAATTGCTGGCGTCCAGGATCAGCACCGGACCTTCATCGCCGTCGGTCTTGCGGGTGGTGTAGCCCATGTCTTCCAGCATATGGACGACCATGTCGACGTCGAACTCATTGACCACGTCGGCGTTGCTGGTCGCGGCCATTTCGTCGTCCATGGCGGTGGCGCCGGCGGCCGGTTCGGCTTCTTCCTCGTCATCGTCCATCGCGCTGTTCATGCCGGTCGCGCCCAGCAGGCCCGAGAACAGTTCGTCGGCGGGAATCTTCTTGCCGTTCAGGTCGCCCATGCCGTCGGCGAAGTGGAACTTGCCGACGATGTTGTCGCCGTCGTTCTTGCCGACGTTGAACATCTCGGCCATGCCGGACATGCTGCGGATGTTGTCGGCGGCCTCGGCTTCGGCCTTGTCTGCGGGCATGCCGTCCTTCTTGATGGCGTACTGCACCATCAGGTCCTGCACCATCGGCTTGGAGATCACCAGCGTGGCGTCGATCTGCTTGATGGCCTTGACCACGATTTCCTGCGGCGTCAGGTCCTTGACGTTGGGAGGATTGGCCAGGTCCAGCGTGACGTTCAGCTTGCTTTCGCCCTTGGCGGTCTTCCAGCTGATCGGGTCGATGCTGAACGAAGGGTTGCCGGCCAGCAGCTTGCCGGCGTTATCCAGCAGCACCTGGAACTGTTCGTCGTTCAGGCCCTCGTCGTGGGCATCGGCCATGTATTGGCGCATCAGCTGGTTGTAGGTATCGGACAGCTGCTTGACCGCGGCGCCGTCCAGCCGGGCCAGCTTGATGACGGCCTGGCCGTTGCCCAGCGGCACGTCGTTGACGTTGATGTCGCCGGTCTGGTAGGCGGCCTGGATGTTGATGTTCTTGTCGTCCTCGGCCAGCTTGACGGTGTAGCTGAAGTTGTCGAGGATCACCTTGGCGTCGGCGTCCGGCTTGATGACTTCGATGCGCTTGATCTTGATGCCCGAGTCGCCGACCGACAGGCCGAACTTGCCCATGCGGCTGTCCACGTCCATGGTCAGGCCGGACATCGCCATCTTGATCGGATCGCTGCCCTTGGTGCCGTCCACCGCCAGGGTGTCGGTCTTGGCATTGGCGGTGATGGCGGCCAGTCCGCGGTCGAACGTGCCGGTGATTTCCATGCCGCTGAAATCGACCGAGTTGCCTTCATGCGTCACCTTCACCGGCGCGATGCGGGCGGTCGATGCCGTGCTGCCGCCAAAGCTGACCATGGCATCGGTGACCAGGGGCGAGACGTCCTTGGTCAGCTCGAACACCGGCTTGACGTTGTCCGTCTTGGCCATTTCGGTGTGGACGAAAGCCAGCTTGGGCGCGATGGCGCCGCGCGCCAGCGCGCTCTTGGGGAACGGGCCGTGTTCGATGCGGGCGTCGAATTCCAGCATGCCGTCCGGCATGTCGCTCAGACTCTTGTCGCTCTTGACGAACGACACGCCGTAGCGCGCCTGCGTCGAGAACAGGCCACGCTCGTATTTGATCTGGTCGATGCGCAGGCCGAACAAAGGCGTGATCTTGGCCAGCTTCTCGTTGGCCTCGGCCAGGCGACGCTGGGCGCCTTCCTCGATGCGCTTGCCGGTGTACCACGTGGCACCGACCCAGCTTCCCGCTCCCACTATGACCACCGCGAGGGTGATCGCTACGCTCTTTTTCATCGTTTTGCTTTGTCGTTGATTGTCGAGTCTCGTCCCAGCGGCGCGACGCCATTGCTGGGCGCGGGCGGCAGGACGCGTTCATCGGCCTGTCAGGACCCGCGGCGAGTATACCGAGGCGGGGTGGCCTCTTGCCGCGCGCCCGGTTACCGAAGATTTCAAAATGAAAGCCGGCGCCCTCGGGCGCCGGCCATATTGTCGACAAACCGCGATTTACAGCGGGTCGAGCGGGTAGATCGGCCGGCGCACGTGCTTGAAGTCAAGCTGGCCGTAGTCGGAGGTGGTGACGCCCACGCCGGTGCACTCGATGATCTCGGTGGCCATTTCGGAGAAGCCGGCGCGCCAGTGGACCCGGCTCTTGAGCACCACATAGCGCTTTTGCAGCGGATCGATGCCGGCCGACAGCAGGCAATTGATGTCGAAGGGTTCCTGGTGCCGCGATACCACCACGATTTCGACCCGTCCGGTATCGATCACCACCGTCAGGCCGGTGTCGTTGCGCACGCCACGGTACATGGGGCCGCGGTTCAGGTAGACGCCGTCGAACACCAGCTTGACGCGGCCCGTCACGGTCAGCGGTTCGCCGCGGCGATTGATGGCGGGCATGTCGACCTTGCCCCCCAGCGGCAGCGTGACGGTGCTGCCCACGCCCGCCGTGGCCGCCTCGCGCGCCGCCTGGGGATCACAGATGGCATAGAACACCACGTTGTCCAGTTCCTGGCGCAGCACCTCGGCCAGCACCGCGGTGGTGTCCATGGTGCCCCCGGAGCCGGTGTTGTCGTAATGGTCCAGCAGCACCACCGGTCCCTGCTCGATGGCCTTGGCCCGGGCAATGGTGGGCGCCAGCGGCTCGGAATGGAACACCCATTTCGCGCGGTCGTTCCAGGCGCGGTCCAGCAGCTCGTCGCGGTATTGCTCCGCCTGGGCCAGGTTGGCGTCCGTACAGACCACGGCGCTCAGGCCGGCCTCGCGGATGTCGGCGTGGGGGAAACCCACGAACACCGAGGCCGCCAGCACGCCGTCGGCCTCCAGCTGGCGGCAGCGTTCCTGCAGCGACTTGTTGGGATCGGCGTGGGTGCCCTGGCACATGACGTGCGGCAGCATGGGCTTGCCGCCCCAGGTCATCACGGGTTTGATCTCGCCCTTGAGCGTGCGCACGATGACGTTGGCCGCGCGCACGCCGGCCTCGCGGATGTCGACGTGCGGATAGGTATGAAAGCCGCTGATGACGGTGGCGTTGTCGACGATGTCGGCGTAGATGTTGGCGTGCATGTCCAGCGTCACCGCCACCGGTGTCTTGGGATCGATCTCGCGCAGGCGGCGCAGCAGGTCGCCCTCGGCGTCTTCCACGCCTTCGGCGACCATGGCGCCGTGCAGGTCCAGCAGGATGGCGTCGTAGCCGCCCTTGCGGACCTCGTCCAGCACCCGCTTGCACAGCAGCTCGTGGGTCTCGGCGCTGGCCGGGCCGCTGGGCCAGGACTCGGCGGCCACCGGCACCACGATCTCGGCGCCGACGCGGCGCGCCACCTCGATGTAGCCGCCCAGGCCGCTGTCGGTGTTCTCGTAGGCGCGGATGGCGCGGTCGCCGGCCAGGATTTCAGGATTGCCGCGGAAAAAGCGCGCGAGCGGGGTCGGCACGGGCGAGAAGGTGTTCGTCTCGTGCTTGATCATTGCCAGAAGCCAACGCATGGAAATTCCTGTGGGTTGCCAAAGGGGAAGGGGAGCGGGACGGCGTCAGGCCCGGGGCGGTTGCGGCCAGGGCTGCTGGGCCGGGCGCATGCGTTCCCAGGCGCGGGCCACGCGCAGCACGCCCAGATCGTCGAAGCGCGCGCCGGCGATCTGCAGGCCGATCGGCAGGCCCGCCCGGGTGTAGCCGCAATTGACCGAGGCGGCCGGCTGCTCGCTCATGTTGTAGGGCAGGGTGTAGCCGATGTGGTGCATGGTCGTGGCGACTTCGTTGGTGGGCGCGGCCCACTCGGCGTTGTAGGCCACCACCGGCGCCACCGGCGACAGCACGTAGTCGTAGGGGGCGGTGGCGGCAACGGTCCTGGCGCGCACGTTGAGGGTTTCGTAGTAGCTGCGGAACACGGCCTCGCCGGATTGGCCGCCGCCGCTTTCGGCCCAGGCGCGGATGAACGGCAGGATCTTGTCGCGGCGCGCTTGCGGCAGGGCCCCCAGGTCAATGGCCGAGCGGGTGCGCCAGAAACGGTCGACGCCGTCCAGCATCTCCGGCGTCATCCACGGCTTGAGCGGCGTGACGATGGCGCCGGCCGACTCGAACAGTCGGGCCGCGGCTTCGACGGCGGCGCGGATCTCCGGGTCCAGCGGCAGGCCGCAGCCGGCCTCCAGTTGCAGGCCGATGCGCAGGCCGCGCATGTCGGCATCCAGGTTGAGCCAGTCGAAGTCCTGGAACGGCAGGCTCATGTGGTCTCGCGCGTCGGGTTGCGACAGCACGCCCATCATCAGCGCGGCGTCAGCGATGTCGCGCGTCATGGGGCCGGCGCAGCGGCCCATGAAGGGCGGGTCGATGGGAATGCGGCCCAGGCTGGGCTTGAGCGTGGCGATGCCGCACCAGGCGGCCGGCAGACGCACCGAGCCGCCGATGTCGGTGCCGATGTGCATCGGGCCGTAGCCCGCCGCCGCCGCCGCCCCGGCGCCGGCGCTGGAGCCGCCCGGGTTTTTGCTCAGGTCCCAGGGGTTGCGCGTCAGCGCATGGAAACTCGACAGTCCCGAGGACAGCATGCCGTAGTCGGGCATGGTGGTCTTGCCCAGCACCACCGCGCCAGCCTCGCGCATGCGCGCCGCCGGCGGGGCGTCGGCCGCGGCCGGCGTCAGGTCGGTGGCGGCCGTGCCCAGCGGCACCGGCACGCCGCGGGTGGCGATGTTTTCCTTGATGGTGGCGGGCACGCCGTCCAGCGAGTAGCCGCCGCAAGCCTGCGGCTCGCCCTTCATCCAGCGCGCCTCGGAAGCGCGCGCCTGCGCCAGCGCCTGGTCGGGATCGAGCGCATAGGTGGCGTGGATGTGCGGTTCCCAGCGCGCGATGTGGTCGAGCACCGAGCGGGTCGCCTCGACCGGCGACAGGGTCTTGTTGCGATAGGCGGCCAGCAGTTCCTGGGCCGAGAGTTCATGCGGTTGCGACATGGCGGGTTCCGATTGCGTGGGATGCCTGGGTTGATTGGGACGCCTCAGGCGGCGGGGGCCGCCAGCCCGGCCGCCACGGGCCGGAAGTTGCGGAAGTCCCAGTCGCGCCCGGGCGCCGCGTCGATCAGGGCGCGGGTGTACTCGTGGCGGGGGTCGGTCAGCACGGCCTGGGCGGCGCCGGTCTCGACGACCTTGCCGCGTTGCATGACCATGATGGTGTCGCAGATCTGCGCGGCCACGCGCAGGTCATGCGTGATGAACAGCACGCCCACGCCGGTGCGCTCGCGCACCTGCTCGAGCAGTTCCAGCACCTGCGCCTGCACCGACACGTCCAGCGCCGACACGGCTTCGTCGGCCACCAGGATCTCGGGGTCCATCACAAGCGCGCGGGCGATGCAGATGCGCTGGCGCTGGCCGCCGGAAAACTGGTGCGGATAGCGCCGCATGGCGTCGGGGCTGAGCCCGACCACCGCCAGCGTTTCGCCGGCGCGTTGCAGCGCCTGTTCGCGAGGCACGCCGAAATTGAGCAGGCCTTCGATGATGGATTCGCCCACGGGGCGGCGCGGGTTGAGCGAGCGGTACGGGTCCTGGAACACGATCTGGATGCGGCGGCGCACCGGGCGCAGCGCGGCGCCGGACAGGGTGCTGAGGTCTTCGCCGCCCATCATCATGTGGCCGGCGGTGGGCTCGATCAGGCGCACGATGCAGCGCGCCACCGTCGATTTGCCCGAACCGGATTCGCCCACGATGCCCAGGATCTCGCCCTTGCGCAACGTCAGGTTGACGTCGGCCGCGGCGATGACGTTCTGCGGCGCGCGGCGCGAGAACAGCGAGCCCTTGCCGCCGTAGGTGCGGCCCAGGCCCTTGACGTGCAGCACCGGCTGGCCGGCGGGCGCTTCGCGGTGCGAGGGCACCAGGCTGGGCACCGACGACACCAGGCGGCGCGTGTACGACTGCTTGGGTTCGGCCAGGATTTCGTTGCGCGTGCCGCTCTCGATCAGGTCGCCGCGGTTCATCACCACGATGCGATCGGCGATCTCGGCCACCACGCCGAAGTCGTGCGTGATGAACAGCACGGCGGTCCGGTGCTTGACCTGCAGTTCCTTGATCAGCAGCAGGATCTGCTTCTGCGTGGTGACGTCCAGCGCCGTGGTCGGCTCGTCGGCGATCAGCAGCTTGGGCTCCAGGATCAGCGCCATGGCGATCACGATGCGCTGGCGCTGGCCGCCCGAGAGCTGGTGCGGATAGGCATCGTAGATGCGCTCGACGTCGGGCAGGTGCACCGAGCGGAACATGTCCAGCACCTTGGCGCGGCGTTCGGCGGCCGACATGCGGCGATGCAGCCGCAGCACTTCATCGACCTGCTTGCCGACGGTGTGCACCGGGTTCAGCGCCGTCATGGGTTCCTGGAACACCATGGCCATGCGGGTGGCGCGCAGCTCGCGCAGGCGGCGCGGCGTGGCGCTGGCCACGTCCTCGCCTTCGACCCGGATCGAACCCGCGCTGATGCGCAGCACGCCGGGCGGCAGCAGGCCCATGACGGCCAGCGAGGTGACCGACTTGCCCGAGCCGGATTCGCCGACCACGCACACGGTTTCGCCGGCGTGCACGTCCAGGCTCAGGTTGCGCACCACGCGGTTGCCGGCGCCGCCGACTTCCACCGACAGGTTGCGGATCGCCAGCACGGCGGACGAGGTATCGCCTGCGGGGGGAGTGGGAGAGTAGGTCATCGGCATCAGATCCTGCGCACCATTTTCGGATCGAGGGCGTCGCGCAGCGCGTCGCCCAGGATGTTCACGCTGAGCACGGTCAGCGACAGGAACAGCCCCGGGAACAGGATCAGGCCGGGCAGCATGCGGAAGTACATGCGGCCCTCGGACATGATGTTGCCCCAGGAGGCGATCTCGGGCGGGATGCCCGCGCCCAGGAAGCTGAGGATGGCCTCGGTCAGCATGGCCGAAGCGAACACATAGGTGCCCTGCACGGTCAGCGGCGCGATGGTGCTGGGCACCATGTGGCGCCACAGCAGCAGCGGCAGCGGCGTGCCCAGCGCCAGCGCGGCCTCGACGTAGGGCTCGCCGCGCACGGTCAGGATCTGGCCGCGCACCAGCCGCACCACCCGCGGGATCTCGGGAATGGTGATGGCCACCAGCACCGTGGTCAGGCTGGCGCCGGTGACCGACACCAGCGCGATCGCCAGCAGGATGCCGGGGATCGCCATGATGGCGTCCATGGTGCGCATGATGATGCCATCGAGCGAGCGGAACCAGCCGGCGATGACGCCGACCACCAGCCCGATGGCGACGCTGACGACCGCGGCGCCCAGGCCCGCGATCAGCGAGACGCGCGCGCCGTAGGCCACGCGCGACCAGACGTCGCGGCCGAAGGCGTCGGTGCCGAACAGGTAGTCGGTGAACGGCTGCTTCAGGCGTGCCCCGGGATTGATGAATGTCGGGTCGACCGTGCCCAGCAGCGGGGCGAACAGGGCGATGGCGACAATGATGAGCAGCACCACCAGGGCCAGCATCACCGGCCAGCTCTTGAGGCCCTGGCGGATCTGGCGCCAGGCGGTGACGTGGGGCGTGCCGCCGCCGGGAAGATCGGCGGCCGCTTGCGCGGCGGCGTCGGTTGGCGTTTGCATGGCGTGGCCTCAGTATCGGATACGGGGGTCGAACACCGTGTAGGCGCAATCGACAACCAGATTGATGAACACGTAGACGAAGGCGAAGAACAGCGTCAGGCCCTGGATCACGGGGTAATCGCGCGCCAGCACGGCTTCGACCACCAGCCGGCCCAGGCCGGGGATGTTGAACACCGATTCGGTCACCACCACGCCGCTGATCAGCAGCGCGATGCCCAGGCCCACCACCGTGGCGATGGGCACGGCGGCATTGCGCAGCGCGTGGCCCAGCAGCACGCCGGTCTCGGTCAGGCCCTTGGAGCGCGCGGTGCGGATGAAGTCCTCGCCCATCACCTCGATGACGCTGGTGCGCGTGATGCGCGCGATCAGGGCGATATACACCGTGGACAAGGCCAGCGACGGCAGGATCAGCCGATGCAGGAACAGCCAGAAGCCATTGGCCAGCGGCGTGTAGCCTTGCACGTTGAACCAGCCCAGCTTGATGGCGAAGGCCCAGATCAGCAGGTAGCCAGTGACGAACACCGGCACCGAAAAGCCCAGCACCGAAAAGCCCATCACCGCCCGGTCCAGCAGCCGGCCCTGGCGCCAGGCCGCCAGCACGCCCAGCGGAATCGCCACGACCAGCGTGAAGACCAGCGTCAGCAACGCCAGGCTCAACGATGGTTCGAGGCGCTGGCCGATGAGCTGGGTGACCGGCACGCCGGACATCAGCGAGGTGCCGAGGTCTCCCTGCAGCAACTTGCCGCCCCAGATGAAGAACTGCTTGGCGACCGGCTGGTCCAGGCCCATCGTCTGGCGGATCTGCTCGATCCGTTCGGGCGTGGCGCCGTCGCCCGCCATGATGATGGCCGGATCGCCCGGGCTCAGACGCAATATCGCAAAGACCACCACCGCGACCATCACCAGAACGGGGATGGTCGCGAGGAGCCGGCGTGAGACGAATGCCAGCATGTATTTCCCCCTGAACTACTTGCCCGTCAAGGGGCTTTTTTCACATTCCAGAACGCGAACACCGGCGCATGCACCAGGCCCGAGAGCTTGGTGGTGTACACGGTGGGCACGGACATCTGGCCCAGCGGCACGTACAGGCCTTCGTCGATGCCGATGCGCTGCAATTCATCGGCGATCTTCTTCTGCTCGGCCGGATCGGAGGTCAGCGCGAACTTGGTGCGCAGTTCCTCGACCTGGGGGAAGTCGGGCCAGCCGAACCAGGCGTTGTCGCCGTTGGCCGCGGCCGGGGCCGAGCGCACCGGGTCCATCACGTCGGTGGCGTACCAGTTGGTGTTGTGGATGTTCCAGCCGCCTTCGGCCGGCGCCGCCTTCGAGGCGCGGCGGGTGGCCACGCTCTGCCAGTCCATCGCCGCCAGGTTGACGTTGAAGCCGGCCTTGCGCAGCGCCTGGGCCATCACCACCGGCTGCGCCGACAGCGTGCCGACGTCGGTGGCGTGCATCACCAGGATCGGGGTGTTGTCATAGCCGGCTTCCTTCAGCAGGGCCTTGGCCTTCTCGATGTTCGAGGGCACCACCACGTCCTTGCCGATGTCCGATTCCAGCGGCGTGCCGCAGCCCCACAACGAGGCGCAGGTCTTCCAGTACTTGGGATTGCCGACCAGCGCCTTCATCACGTCTTCCTGGCCGATGGCGTACATCGCGGCCTGGCGGATCTTCTTGTTGTTGAAGGGCGGGTACTTGAAGTTGAAACGGTACATCGTGAAGTAGCCGACCGGGCTGAGCGACTCTTCCTTCAGGTCCTTGTTGCCCTCGACCATCGGCAGCAGGTCGTAGGGGAACTGCTCGACGAAGTCGATTTCGCCGCCCAGCAGCGCGTTGGCGGTGGTCAGGGCGTCGGGCATCACGTCCCACTCGACCTTGTCCACGTTCACCACCTTGCCGCCGGCCAGGCCGCTGGCGGGTTCCTTGCGCGGCACGTAGTCGGTGTTCTTGACGTAGACGGTCTTCATGCCCGGCTTGAATTCGGCCACCTTGAAGGGGCCCGAACCCGTCATGTCGGTGATCGGCTGGCCAATGGCCTGTTCGGCGATGCGCTTGGGCATCATGAACGGCGCGGTGCCGGTCGGCTTGGACAGGGCGCGCAGCGCCAGGTCCGTGGGTTCCTTCATGACGATGCGGAAACTGTTGTCGTCGATGACTTCGATCTTGTCGGTGAATTTCAGCAGCGTGCGGCCCATGCCGTCGCCCGCGGCCCAGCGCTTGATCGACGCGACGCAGTCCTCGGCCGTGACGGGCTTGCCGTCATGCCATTTCTGGCCCGGGCGCAGCGTCATGGTGTAGGTCTTGCCGTCGGCCGAGACATCCCACTTTTCCAGCATCTGCGGCTGGATCTTGTTGTCGGCGTCGGTGGCCAGCAGGGTGTCGTAGATCATGTAGCCGTGCCACGTCGTGATGTACGCGGTGGTGGCGTGCGGATCGGTCAGGCGCAGCGGCGAGTGCATCACCGCCTTGATGACGGTGTCGGCGTAGGCGCCGTGGGCCATCAGCAGGGTGGCGCCGGCGAATGCGGCCGCGCGGACGAACTTGAGCATGAAATTCCCCTTTTATGCGTAGTGAGCGGCGCGGATTGCCGCTACGTCGTTGACGCGCCGCGCCCCGGGCGCGGCGTGCGAGGGTCAGTCGGTTGCGGCGCCGGCAAAGACCGGGCCGCAAGGCGCCATTCTGATACCGGGACGCAACCGTGTCCATGGTTGTTTTGCCGCATCCATCAGCATGGAACCCGGCGCGGCGCAAACCAGGATCGTGTGGGCGATCGGGGTGAAGTCGGCGCGGAAATGCGCCGAGCTTTTCACCGCGAGGATGGCCGCGCGGCGCGGCTCGATGCCGGCGAAGCGGAACATCTCCTGGTCGGCCATCTGCACCTTGTTGGAGGCCACCACGATGCGCACGCCGCCGATGCGCAGACAGGCGCTGGGGCCCAGGTCCATGTGGAAGCCGCGGTAGAACGCGCCATGCGTATCGAAGCGCCCATCCGAAGTTTTCTCCACGATGAACTCCGCGTCCAGCGGTTCGTCGTCGGGAATACCCGAGTGTCCACCCAATGCAATGCGGACCGATTTACCCACGCCAGCGCGGTGCGCGGCCAGCGCCGCTGCCGGATCGACGATCAGGCCGATGGCGGCATCGCGCGCCTGGTGGCGGATCAGCGCGCGCAGCAGGCCGGTGGTGTCGGAACTGCCGCCGGCGCCGGGGTTGTCCTGCGCGTCGGCGATCACCACCGGCGCGTTGGCCTCGCGCGCCAGGCGCAGGGCGGTCGTGACGGCGTCATCGGGTGAATACAGGGTGCCGCCAAAATCCCGTTCGGCATCGAGCACCGCGCGCGCCAGCGTGTCGGCGGCCGCGTCGGCCTCGGCCTGGGTGGCGCCGTAGGCCCATGCCGCCGGCAGGCAGTCGGGAAAGTCCGCGGCGGGAAAGCCGGTGGCCAGCGACGCGCTCTGGGCGCCGCGCGCCTCGATGTCGCCCACCATCTGGTACAGGCTGCGCGCCGGCTCGATGTCGGTCGATTGCCAGCACAGCGGAATCAGGTAGGGCAACTGTCGCAGCGCCACGCAGGGACGGGGCGCGCCGGCCAGGCGCCGCGCCAGCAGCGCGGCGGCGCGCTGGCCGGTCTCGGCCATGTCGATGTGCGGATAGGTGCGGTAGCAGACCAGCGCGTCGGCGTAACGCACCATTGCCGCTGTCATGTTGGCGTGCAGATCGAGGCTGGCGACCACCGGCACGTCAGGGCCAACCAGCGCGCGCACGCGCTTGAGCAGTTCGCCCTCGCCGTCGTCCAGGTGCTCGGTGACCATCGCGCCGTGCAGGTCCAGGTACACGCCATCCAGCGGCATCGCCGCTTGCAGGCCCTGCAGGATCAGGGCGCTGATGCGTTCGAAGGCATCCTCGGTGACTGGGCCGGACGGGCTGGCCGCGGCCCACGTGGCCGGCAGCAGCGTGTGCTGTTGCATGGCCTCGATGAAGCCGGCCACGGGAATGTTGGCGCCGGCCACGGCCTGGAACATCGCCGGACCGCTGACCAGCTTCGGCCAGCCGCCGCCCTTGTCGGCAAAGTCTTCCCACGCCGCGCGCGAGGGCGCGAACGTATTGGTTTCATGCTGAAAGCCGCCTATCCCGATGCGCATCAGGATTCCCCTTGTTGTGTGTCTTTCGGCAAAACCCCGGCCTCTTGGCGGGCCGGGGCGGTGTGGGCAGGATTACTTGGCCACGGGCATGGTGAATTCCGCGCCCTTGGCGATGCTGTCCGGCCAGCGCTGCATCACGCTCTTGTAGCGCGAGTAGAAGCGGATGCCTTCCTCGCCGTAGGCGTGGTGGTCGCCGAACAGCGAGCGCTTCCAGCCGCCGAACGAGTGCCAGGCCATCGGCACCGGGATCGGCACGTTGATGCCGACCATGCCCACCTTGATCTGGCGGGCGAAGGCGCGCGCCACGCCGCCGTCGGACGTGAAGCAGGCCACGCCGTTGCCGAATTCATGGGCGTTGATCAGCTCGACCGCGGCGGCGAAGTCGGGCACGCGCACCACGCACAGCACCGGCCCGAAGATCTCTTCGCGGTAGATGTTCATCGCGGGCTTGACCTTGTCGAACAGCGTGCCGCCCAGGAAGAAGCCCTTTTCGGCGCCCGGCACCTTCAGGCCGCGGCCGTCGACCACCAGCTCGGCGCCGGCGGCGACGCCGTCCTCGATGTAGCCGATGACCTTGTTACGGTGCTGCGCCGTGACCAGCGGGCCCATTTCGGCGTCGCCCTGCATGCCATCCTTGACCACCAGCGCCTTGACGCGCGGGATCAGGCGTTCGATGACTTTGTCGGCCACGTCGCCCACCGCCACGGCCACCGAGATCGCCATGCAGCGCTCGCCGGCCGAGCCGTAGGCCGCGCCCATCAGCGCATCCGTGACCTGATCGAGATCGGCGTCCGGCATCACCACCAGGTGGTTCTTGGCGCCGCCCAGGGCCTGCACGCGCTTGCCGCGGCGCGTGCCTTCGGCGTAGATGTATTCGGCGATGGGGGTCGAGCCGACGAAGGACAGGGCCTCGACGTCGGGGTGCGCGATCAGCGCGTCCACGGCCTGCTTGTCGCCGTGCACCACGTTGAACACGCCGGGCGGCAGGCCGGCTTCGGTCAGCAGCTCGGCCAGGCGCAGCGAGGCCGAGGGATCGCGTTCGGACGGCTTGAGCACGAAGGTGTTGCCGCAGGCGATGGCCACCGGGAACATCCAGCACGGCACCATCATCGGGAAGTTGAACGGCGTGATGCCGGCCACCACGCCCAGCGCCTGGCGCATGCTCCAGTTGTCGATGCCGCCGCCGATCTGGTCGGAATACTGGCCCTTGAACAACTGCGGAATGCCGCAGGCGAATTCGACCACTTCGATGCCGCGCATCACTTCGCCCTTGGCGTCCGAGAACACCTTGCCGTGCTCGCGCGTGATCAGTTCGGCCAGTTCGTCCTGGTGCTTGTCCAGCAGCGCCTTGAAGTTGAACAGCACCCGGGCGCGCTTGAGCGCGGGGGTTTCCGACCAGGCCGGAAAGGCGGCCTTGGCGGCGGCCACGGCCAGCGCCACTTCGTCGGTGGAGGCCAGCGGCACGGACGTGATGATCTCGCCCGTGGCCGGGTTGAAACCGTCGGCGTAGCGGTTGCTGCGGCCATCGTAGGGCTGGCCGTTGATGTAGTGGGAGAGGTTCTTCTTCATGGGAAAGCTCGGAGCGGGGTTCTTTGAAAACGCCGGAGGGCGGCCCGGGGCCGCCCGCCATTGTGTGCGATGCGCGGCGCCTGCGCCGCGCCGGGGACTACGCGACTTCCTTGAGCACCTTGCCGATCTGCTCGAAGATCTGGCCGATCTGGGCCTCGTCGATGATCAGCGGGGGCGAAACGGCGATGATGTCGCCGGTGTAACGCACCATCAGCCCGCTGTCGAAGCACTTCTGGAACACCTCGGCGGCGCGCGCGCCCGGCGCGCCGGCGCGCGGCGCCAGCTCGACGCCGGCCACCAGGCCCAGGTTGCGCACGTCGATGACGTGCGGCGCGCCCTTCAGGCTGTGGGCGGCCTGCTCGAAGGCGCCGGACAGCTTGCGGGCGCGGGCGAACAGGTCCTCGCGGCGGTAGATGTCCAGCGTCGCCAGGATGGCGGCGGCCGCCAGCGGGTGGGCCGAATAGGTGTAGCCGTGGAAGAACTCGATGCCGCCGGCCGGGCCGTTGACGATGGCGTCATGCACCTCGCGGCGCACCGCGACCGCGCCTGCCGGCACGGCGGCGTTGCTGACGCCCTTGGCCATCGCGATCAGGTCCGGCGTCACGCCGAAGAATTCCGACGCGGTGGCCGCGCCGAGGCGGCCGTAGGCGGTGATGACTTCGTCGAAGATCAGCAGGATGCCGTGCTTGGACGTGATCTCGCGCAGCTTTTCCAGGTAGCCCTTGGGCGGGATCAGCACGCCGGTGGAGCCGGCCATGGGTTCGACGATGACCGCGGCGATGGTCGAGGCGTCGTGCAGCGCGATGATGCGCTCCAGGTCCTCGGCCAGGTGCGCGCCCCAGGCCGGCTGGCCCTTGGAATAGGCGTTCTGCTCCAGGTTGTGGGTGTGGGGCAGGTGGTCCACGGCGGGCAGCAGCGCGCCGGAGAAGGTCTTGCGGTTGGGTGAAATGCCGCCGACCGAAATGCCGCCGAAGCCCACGCCGTGGTAGCCGCGCTCGCGGCCGATCAGGCGGGTGCGCTGGCCTTCGCCGCGGGCGCGGTGGTAGGCCAGGGCGATCTTCAGGGCGGTGTCGACCGATTCGGAACCGGAGTTGGTGAAGAACACGCGGTCCAGGCCCTGCGGCATGAAGCTGGCGACGGCCGTGGCGGCCTCGAAGGCCAGCGGGTGGCCGAGCTGGAAGCCCGGGGCGTAGTCCATGATGCCGGCCTGGCGCGAGATCGCCTCGACGATCTCCTGGCGGCCGTGGCCGGCGTTCACGCACCACAGGCCGGCGGTGCCATCCAGCACCTGGCGGCCGTCGGCCGAGGTGTAGTACATGCCCTTGGCCGCCGCCAGCATGCGCGGATGCGCCTTGAACTGCTTGTTGGCGGTGAAGGGCATCCACAGATGGGACAGGTCGGGCAACTCGGCGGGGGCGTTCATGGCGGCTCCAGGGGAAGGACAAGCGCCGGAGCCTGCGCGCGTGTCGGGCGGGCGGCCGGCGGGATGCGATTGATTCTGGTACGTCCGGCGAAGAATGAAAATATACAATCCGCGCAAACCGGGCTAACTGTATAGTTGCAAGCATGACAACTGTACAGATAGCGTAGCGCCGTGATCGACTTCCAGCCCGTGCGTGCCCGGGGGCAGGCGCCAACCCTGGTGGACCAGCTGGTGGCGGCCGTGCTGCGCGCCATCGAGGCGCAGGAGCTGCGTCCGGGTATGTCCCTACCCTCGGTGCGCGACTTCGCGCGCCAGTACCAGGTCAGCACCTTCACCGTGGCCAGCGCCTATAACCGCCTGGTATCACTGGGCTGGCTGGCGGCGCGCCCCGGCGCCGGCTATCGCGTGGCCTCGCCCGACGCGCCGCCGCGCCGGGGCGAGCCGCAGTCCTGGGAGCCGCCGCGGCTGAACGCGGCCTGGCTGCTGTCGGACATCTTCGCGGACCACTCCATTCCCATCAAGTCGGGCTGCGGCTGGCTGCCGGGCGAGTGGCTCAATGAAGAGGGGCTGCACATGGCGCTGCGCCACATGGGCCGGGTGCCGGCCATGCGCATCGCCAACTACGGCCATCCCTATGGCTACGCGCCGCTGCGCGAGACCATCGCCGCCACGCTCAGCGCACAGGGCATGGAAGTGGAAGTGTCGCAGGTGCTGCTGACCCAGGGCGTGACGCACGGGTTGGACATGGTGATCCGCACGCTGCTGCGTCCGGGCGACACCGTGCTGGTCGAGCAGCCGGCCTACGCCAACCTGTTGCAGATGCTGCGGTTGGCCGGGCTGCGGGTGGTGCCGGTGGCGCGCACGCTGGATGGCCTGGATTGCGAGGCGCTGGAGCAGGCCGCGTCGCAGCACCGGCCGCGCGCGCTGTTCGTCAACACCGCCCTGCAGAACCCGTCCGGCGCCAGCATCAGCATGGCCAACGCCTTTCGCATCCTGCAACTGGCCGAGCGCCACGGGCTGTGGGTGGTCGAGGACGACATTTCCCGCGAACTGGCGCCCGGCGTCACGCCCATGCTGGCGGCGCTCGATGGCGGCCGCCGGGTGGTCTACCTGGGCGGCTATTCCAAGGTCATCAGCCCGTCGGTGCGCGTCGGTTACGTGGTGGCGCACCGCGACCTGGCGCGCGACATCGCGCGCACCAAGATGGCGGTGGGGCTGACCTCGCCGGAGATCATGGAGCGCATCGTGCACCAGGTCATCCGCGAGGGCCGCTACCGGGCGCACATCGAGCGCACCCGCGAACGGTTGGCCCAGGCGCATGCAACCGTGGCCGGGTTGATGGCGCAGCATGGTTTCGAGATCTACGCGCGGCCCCAGGCGGGCCTGTTCCTGTGGGCCAAGGTGGCGGGGCAATGGCGCGAGCGCGGCGCCAACGGCCTGGCGGGGCTGGCGCTGAAGGACGGCATCTGGCTGGCGCCGGGGTCGTATTTCGAGGCCGACGAGGCCGATACGCCGTGGGTGCGCTTCAACGTGGCGTATTCGGAAGCGCCGGCGCTGTGGCGCTTCATGCGCAACGAGGGCGCGGCCTAGGGTCTGTCGCCGCGGCCGGGCGCGGCGCCCGCGGCATCCTGGCAAGGGGCGCGGCGCCGCATGCGCGAGTGGGTTCAGGCGCGTTCGTACGTCACGAAGTCGTAGCGGTAGCCGTTTTCCTCCGGCTGCGCCTCGCGCGCCGTTTCGCGCCATTGGAAGCCGGGCAGCAGCGGGAAGAAGGCGTCGCCTTCGACCTCGGCATGGACTTCGGTGGCCAGGACGCGGCTGGCCAGCGCCAGGGCCTGCGTGTAGATCTGCGCGCCGCCGATGACGAAGGCTTCGGGGCTGTCGCCGCAGGCGGCGACGGCGGCTTCCAGCGTCGGCACCACGGTGGCGCCGGCAGCCTCCAGGGCGGGGTTGCGGCTGATGACGATGTTGGCGCGGCCGGGCAGGGGACGACCGAGCGAATCCCAGGTCTTGCGGCCCATGATGATGGGATGGCCCAGCGTGCTGCGCTTGAAGTGCGCCAGGTCACCCGGCAGCTTCCAGGGCAGGGCGTTGTCACGGCCGATGGCGCGGTTGGTGGAATAGGCGACGATCAGGGTCAGGCGGGCGGACATGCGGGCGGTTTGGTCGGCAAAGGCGGCCGACGGCGCCGGCACAGTCTGGCAAGCGTATCAAATTTGGCGGGCCGGCGGATCGCGACGGCGCCGCCGTCGAGCGGCGCGGACAGGCGGCAGGCGCGGATGCGCCGCGCGCGGGATCAACCGGCGGCGTGCTCCAGGAATTCGTCGGCCGGCATGGGCTTGCCCAACAGGAAGCCCTGCAGCGAATCGCACCCCAGTCCCGTCAGGAATTTCTGCTGCGCCGTGGTCTCCACGCCTTCGGCCACGATGCGCAGATTCAGCTGCTGCGCCAGCGCGACGATGGCCGAGACGATGGCGGCGTCCTCGTTGTCGTTGTCCAGCTGGTTGACGAAGCCGCGGTCGATCTTCAGTTCGGTGGCGGGCAGGCGCTTCAGGTACAGCAGGCTGGAGTAGCCGGTGCCGAAATCGTCGATCGAGATGGTCACGCCCAGGCCGGACAGGCGCTTGAGCACGGTCAGGCTGGCCTCGGCGTCACGCATCGCGGTCGATTCCGTCACTTCCAGCGTCAGGCATGTCGGCGGCACGTCGTGGCGCGCCAGCGCGCCGCGCACGGTCTCGACCAGGCCGGAATGGGCGAACTGCAGCGCCGAGATGTTGACGGCGATGGTCCAGTGGCCCTGTCCGGCGTTGATCCATTCGCGCATCTGGCGGCAGGCCTCGTTGATGACCCATTCGCCGATCGACAGGATCAGGCCGGTCTTTTCCGCCGTGGGGATGAACTGGTCCGGCCCCACCAGGCCGCGGGTCGGGTGGTTCCAGCGCAGCAGCGCCTCCGCGCCGATGATGGGACCGGCGGGCGCCTCGTACTTGGGCTGGTAATGCAGCACGAACTGGTTGCGCTCCTGCGCCAGGCGCAGGTCGTGCAGCAACTCGATCTGTTCGTGCGCGTCGGCATTCATCGACGGCTCGAAGAAGCTGTAGCCGGTGCCGCCCAGGCGCTTGGCGTGGTACATCGCGGCGTCGGCGTTGGTCAGCAGGGCGTGGGTGTCCTCGCCGTCGTTGGGGTAGATCGCGATGCCGACGCTGGAGGTCACCAGCACTTCGTGGCCATACACCATGACGGGGCGGGCGATCGCCTCGATCAGCCGGTCCGCCACATTGGCGGCGTCGGTCGGTTCCACCACCTCGCTGAGCACGATGAATTCATCGCCGCCCAGGCGCGCCACGGTGTCCTGGGTGCGCAGGGTCTGGCGGATGCGCTGGGCCAGGTCGATCAGCAGGGCGTCGCCGGTGTGGTGGCCATAGGCGTCGTTGACCGCCTTGAAACCGTCCAGGTCGAAGAACAGCACCGCGAAATAGCCCTTGCGGCGGCTGGCGCTTTCGATGGCCTGCTCCAGCCGGTCTTCCAGCAGGATGCGGTTGGGCAGCTTGGTCAGCGTATCGTGCAGGGCCAGTTGCACCAGTTCTTCGTTGGCCTCGGCCAGCGATGACGCCAGCGCCGAGGTGCGGGCTTCGAGGCGGTTGTCCAGCACGGCCACCACCAGGGCGATGGCGAGCACGCTGAGCGTGACGGCCGTCACGGCGATGGCGAGCCAGCCGGCCGAGATGCCGGCGTCGGCCGCCATGCAGATGCTGCCGGCGGGGAAGCCGGCGGCTTCCATGCCGGTGTAGTGCATGCCGACGATCGCCAGCCCCATGACCACGGCCGCCAGCGGCCGCGACAGCGCCACCCGCGGTCCGTCGTGGCGCAGGCGGTAGGTGATCCACAGCGCCGCGCCCGAGGCCGCCACCGCGATCGCGATGGACAGGGCGAACCAGGCCGGGTCGTAGACGATGCCCGGCATCATGCGCATGGCGGCCATGCCGATATAGTGCATGGCGGCGATGCCGGCGCCCATCAGCAGGGCGCCGCTGAGCAGCCGGGGCCAGGGCAGATCGTCCTTGCAGACGATCCACAGCGCAAACGCCGAGCAGCCGATGGCGATGGCCAGCGACAGCACCGTCAGCGGCAGGTCGTAGCCCATCGGGATCGGCAGGTTGAACGCCAGCATGCCGACGAAATGCATGGACCAGATGCCGATGCCCATCGCCAGCGCGCCGCCGCCCAGCCAATAACGCGCCGCCGGCAGTCCGCTCGCCGCCCGCACGCGGTTGGCCATGCCCAGCGCCGTGTACGACGCCAGGATGGCCACCCCTAGGGATACGAGGACGAGCGAAGGGTTATATGTTCCAACGAGCATTTTTGGGGTCCTGTCCTGAGCGCATACAGCCGCCGCGCCGGCCTCAATTCAAATCAATTAGTAGTCAACGGTTGCAACTAGGCCGCAAGGGAATCCTGCTGTCGACGCTGGCGATTCACATACTCTCTTGTCTGGATGGGGGAGGCGACGCCGCCCTGCAGGCGGTCGGCGGGACCGGCGGGATTGTCCGGTCGCGCGGCGAGTGGCAGGCACGGCGCGGCAAGGGCCGTTCAGCAGCGACGGCGCGCAGGGCTTGCAGGACGCGCGTCCGAGGCTAAGGGATGGGTTATACCGAAAACGCGCTTCCAGATGCTCACCAATCTTCACCAGCGCCAGGCGGAGGCGCGCCCGTTGCCCGGCGGGCGTATCGGAAGTGGTCCTAGACGGCCATGGGGGCGGTGAGGGGGGCGTGATGGGTGTAGCCGGCCAGCGAGAAATCGCCGGGTTCCACCTTTTCCAGCCATTCGGGCTCGTAGCGGCCGGTCTGGGCGAAATCGGGGATGCGGTCGGACAGCACCAGCCGGGGCGCCTCGTGCGGCGTGCGGGTCAGTTGCTCACGCAGCATCGGCAGGTGGTTCTCATAGATGTGGGCATCGCCGATGAAGTACGTGAACCAGCGCGGCGTGTAGCCGGTCAGCCGGCCGACCAGGTGCAGCAGCGCCGCCCCTTCGGTCAGGTTGAACGGCGTGCCCAGGCCGACATCGTTCGAGCGGATGTACAGGCACAGCGAAATCTCGCGCGTCGTCGCGTTCGGCAGGAACTGGTACAGCAGGTGGCAGGGCGGCAGCGCCATTTCCTCGATCTGCGCCCAGTTCCAGCCATGGAACAGGATGCGGCGGTCGCCCGGACGCTCGTGGATGGTGTCCAGGCACTGGCGCAGCTGGTCGACCGCCTTGTACAGCAGCACCTTGGGCGCGCCGCCTTCCTGCACATCGGCCACCTTGGCGTAGCCGCGCGCCAGGGCGTCGGCGATCTGGCCGTCGCGGCCGGCGTCCAGCAGCTTGTAGGCCGGCCACTGGCGCCATTGCACGCCATAGACCGGGCCGAGGTCGTCCGGCCCTTCGCGGTACGGGTTGGCGAGCCACTGGGCGTTTTCGTTGGCGTTCTGGTCCCAGACCTTGCAACCCAGCTCCCGGAACTCGGCGGCGCTGCGCACGCCGCGCAGGAAGCCGACCATTTCGCCGATGGCGGACTTGAAGGCCAGCTTCTTGGTGGTCACGGCCGGAAAGCCCTGCTGCAGGTCGAAGCGCAGCGAGGCGCCCGGCATGCTCAGCGTGCGTATGCCCGTCCGGTTTTCCTGCCACGCGCCGGTGTCCAGGATGGATTGAACGAGGTCCAGGTATTGTTTCATGGGTACAGAATCAGAAAAGGCTGAAGTGGCGCCGGCAACGGGCTCGTGTCAGGCGGCCGCGGGGGCTTCCTGGGTATCGACGATGTCCACCGAGAAGGTCAGTTCGGCGGTCTTTTCGAGCATGGCGGAAGCCGAGCAGTATTTCTCGTGCGACAGCTGCACGGCGCGCTCGACCGCCGCGCGCGGCAGGTTGCGGCCGGTGACGGTGAAGGCGAAGTGGATGCGCGTGAACACCTTGGGGTCGACATCGGCGCGGTCTGCCTGCAGCTTGACGCTGCAGCCGGTCACGGCGTGGCGGCCGCGCTTGAGGATCAGCACGACGTCATAGGCAGTGCAGCCGCCGGTGCCGGCCAGCAGCATTTCCATGGGGCGGGGCGCCAGGTTGTGGCCGCCGCCGTCCACCGCGCCGTCCATCACGGCCACGTGGCCGCTGCCGGTGCTGGCGGTGAACAGCATGCCATTGGGGCCGCCCCAGTCGATCGTGCATTCCATTTGTCAGGTCCTTTGTGCTTGAGCGCAGTCAATGGCTGATGATACCCGTTGCGTACAATTCCAGGCATGAGAGCCCCGCCCCGCGTCAGGGGTGTGCGCCCCAATCCAGGAGTTGTCCATGTCCCCCACCCTGTCCCCCTCCGCGCCCACCGCTTTCCTGCGCCGTTCGAATCCCCTGGACGCGCTGCTGGCCGAGGCCGACCGCGCCCTGCGCGTGCTGTCCGGCAGCGCCAGCGCCGGCCGACCCAATCCGGCCACCGCCGAGGAGGCGCCCGACACCCTGTCGGCCCAGGAAAAGCGCCACGCCGCCGGGCTGATGCGGGTCAACCACGTGGGCGAGGTCTGCGCCCAGGCGCTGTACCGCGGCCAGGCGGCCGTGTGTCGCGAGCCGGGCCCGCGCGCCCTGTTGCTGGAGGCCGCCGGCGAAGAGGTCGACCACCTGGTGTGGTGCAACCAGCGCCTGTCGGAACTGGGCAGCCGGCCCAGCCTGCTGAATCCGGTCTGGTACGCCGGTTCCTTCGCGCTCGGCCTGCTGGCCGGCTACGCGGGCGCGCCGCGCAACCTGGGTTTCATGGCCGAGACCGAGAAACAGGTCGAGGCGCACCTGGAAGGGCATCTGCGCACGCTGCCCGAGCAGGACGCGCGTTCGCGCCAGATCGTGCAGAAAATGAAGGACGACGAGGCGCAGCACCGCGCCAGCGCCGAGGCGGCGGGCGGCGTGCCGCTGCCCGCGCCTGTCAAGGCCGCCATGCGCGCCATGTCCAAGGTCATGACGACCACGGCGTACTGGGTCTGAACCGCGGGCACGCCACAAGGTGGGGCAGCGAAATGTTGCAATGCGCAAAAATTGCCGCAAATTGGTGCCACATGCACCTTTCTGGTGCAAATCATAGGGCGGGATTACCCGGCAAAGGCTAGGGTAAGTCCGCAAGGGGTTAACCCGTTCGGCAATAACCCTCCGTTTCCGAAGGTCATTGCTGGGCGCGGCTTTCCGGGCGATGGCGCGCGCCGTTGCGGCAAAAATGCAACGCCAAAACGACTGAAGGGCAGGGGGCAAAAAAAATCTTGCATCGCACAAAAAAACCCGATACTATGCATCTCATCGGATGTTGAAACGCAGTCGGCGCGGTGCCAAACCCCGACAGCGCAGCGAGCGAAAGCCGCTCCCAACATGCCACGGTTGTCTCCTCCACCCTCCTCCTTTGGTGGATTTAGCCCGAGATCTCACGATCTCGGGCTTTTTTTTGAGCAAAAACAATCTGTCCCTTTTTTATGAAGAAATCCACGCCGATCCGGGTCCGCAAGGGCATGCCTGTCCGGGCGAGGGCTTCGCGTTTTCCCTTGGATATTTCACGTGCGCGGGGGCGGAAAGTTCTACAATCAATCCATGAAATTCGTATTTCCGCGGGTCGGTGTCCACGTTGCAGCCTGCCCGGCCAGCCGGGGACGCCAGCACAGGCGCCCATCCGGACCGCGGGCGTTACGTTCTGTCCCGGTGATTTGCACTTCCTTATCCCTCCCATATATGGGCGTTACACCTGCCATTGATAATGGCCGGCCTGTCTCGATAGACCAACCAGAGGTGACCCTGTGACCTGGCTGTACATATGCGTGGTCGCGTTCATGGTGGGGGGACTCATCGTGGCGTCGGAGCGCTGGCATGGCGCCTTCACCGGCGACAGCGATCTCAACAAACCGCAAGCGAACCATTCGCGCGCCACGCCCCGCGTGGGCGGACTGGCCGTGCTGGCGGGCACGCTCATGGGCCTGCTGGTGCTCGGGCCCGACAACATGACCCTGACCTGGCTCTGGCCGGCGCTGTTCGTCTCGGCGCTGCCGGTGTTCGTGGCGGGTCTGCTCGAAGACATCACCAAGGACATCGGCGCCAGCAAGCGCCTGCTGGCGGCTTTCGCATCCGCCGCGATCGCCTGGTGGCTGCTGGGCGGAGTCAGCCGCGTCGGCATGGCGCCGGTGGATTACGTCCTGTCCTATTGGCCGGTTTCCCTGATTTTCACCATGTTCGCGGTGGGCGGCTGTACCCATGCCCTGAACATCGTCGACGGCATGAACGGCCTGGCCGGCATGGTCGCGACGCTGATGGCGGTGTCCATCAGCCTGGTCGCGCTGCAGGTGGGCGACGTGCCGATCTTCCTGGTGGCCGCGGCCCTGGCGTCCGCCACGCTTGGCTTCCTGGTCTGGAACTTCCCGTTCGGCCGGGTTTTCCTGGGCGATGGCGGCGCGTACTTCCTGGGTTTCATGCTGGCCGAGCTGGCCGTGCTGCTGGTGGTGCGCAATCCGTCGGTGTCGCCGTTCTATGCGCTGGCGGTGCTGTTCTACCCCGTCTTCGAAACCGGTTTCTCGATCTGGCGCCGGCGCTTCAAGCGCGGCGTGCCGGTGGACCAGCCGGATGCGCTGCACCTGCATCAACTGGTCTTCCGCCGCCTGGTGCGCGTGACCTTCAGCCGGGGTCGCCGCCACGCGGTGCCGGCGCTGTGCAACGCCCTGGCGTCACCCTACATGTGGGTGCTGGCGCTGATTGGGCTGGTGCCCGCCACCATCTGGTGGGACAACGCCTGGGCGCTCAGCGCCAGCCTGCTGGTGTTCGCCGGCGTCTATATCTGGCTGTATGCGCGACTGGTGTCCTGGCGCCGTCCCGGATGGCTGCTGTTGCCATCCGTCTTGCGAGCCGATTAAGTGTTGGGCGCCCCGGCGATCTCCGCCGGGGGCCCGTTCATTCATTCATCACCCCGACCATATTTAAAATGCCGTAATCGTTTTACGGTGAAGGGAGAGTTATGTTGCGTATTCAGGATGTGAAACTCGCGGTCGTCGGCCTGGGCTATGTCGGCCTGCCGCTGGCGGTGGAATTCGGCAAGAAGCGCTCGGTCATCGGCTTCGATATCAATACGCGCCGGATCGATGCCCTGAAGGCTGGTCACGACCACACGCTTGAAGTCAGCGACGCCGAACTGGCCGAAGCCAAGCAGCTGACCTACACCGCCGACCGCGCCGAACTGGGCCAGGCCAACGTCTTCATCGTCACCGTGCCCACGCCGATCGACGAGTACAAGCAGCCCGACCTGACCCCGCTGGTCAAGGCCAGTGAAACCATCGGCTCGGTGCTCAAGCGCGGCGACATCGTCATCTACGAATCCACCGTCTACCCCGGCGCCACCGAGGAAGACTGCGTGCCGGTGCTGGAGCGCGTGTCGGGCCTGAAATTCAACGTCGATTTCTACGCCGGCTACAGCCCCGAGCGCATCAACCCGGGCGACAAGGAACACCGCGTCAACACCATCAAGAAGGTCACCTCGGGCTCGACGCCGGAAGTGGCCGAGCTGGTGGACCAGCTCTACAAGCAGATCATCACCGCCGGCACCCACAAGGCCGCCAGCATCCGCGTGGCCGAGGCCGCAAAGGTGATCGAGAACACCCAGCGCGACGTCAACATCGCGCTGATCAACGAGCTGGCCCTGATCTTCAACAAGATGGGCATCGACACCGAAGCCGTGCTGCAGGCCGCCGGCACCAAGTGGAACTTCCTGCCGTTCCGTCCGGGCCTGGTGGGCGGCCACTGCATCGGCGTGGACCCGTACTACCTGACGCACAAGGCGCAGTCGATCGGCTACCACCCCGAGATCATCCTGGCCGGCCGCCGCCTGAACGACTCGATGGGCAGCTACGTGGTGTCGCAGCTGGTCAAGGCCATGACCAAGCGCCGCATCCACGTGCAGGGCGCGCGCGTGCTGGTGATGGGCCTGACCTTCAAGGAAAACTGCCCCGACCTGCGCAACACCCGCATCGTCGACATCGTCAAGGAACTGGGCGACTACAACGTCGACGTGGACGTGTACGACCCGTGGGTGGAGCCCGAAGAGGCGGTGCATGAATACGGCATCACACCGGTGGCCAAGCCGGAAGCGGGCAAGTACGACGCCGTGATCCTGGCGGTGGCGCACCACCAGTTCAAGGACCTGGGCGCCGAGGGCATCCGCAAGCTGGGCAAGCCGGAACACATCCTTTATGACCTGAAGTACGTGTTGTCGCCCGCCGAATCCGATCTGCGCCTGTAAGGAGGACGTCGCATGACCACACGTTTCGAGACTGTCACCCGGGAACTTTCCGCCGCGCCGCGCAAGTGGCTGGTGACCGGCTGCGCCGGCTTCATCGGTTCCAACCTGCTGGAAACGCTGCTGAAGCTGGACCAGACCGTTGTCGGCCTGGACAACTTCGCCACTGGCTATCAACGCAATCTGGATGAGGTGCGCGGCTCGGTCACGGCCGAGCAGTGGGCCCGCTTCTCGTTCATCGAAGGCGATATCCGCGACCTGGAAGCCTGCCGCCGCGCCACGCAGGGCGTGGACTTCGTGCTGCACCAGGCGGCGCTGGGCTCGGTGCCGCGTTCGCTCAAGGACCCGATCACCACCAACGAGGTGAATATCGGTGGCTTCCTGAACATGCTGGTGGCCGCGCGCGACGCCGAGGTCAAGTCGTTCGTCTATGCGGCTTCCAGCTCGACCTACGGCGATCACCCGGCCTTGCCCAAGGTCGAGGAGAACATCGGCAATCCGCTGTCGCCGTATGCCGTCACCAAGTACGTCAACGAGCTGTATGCGAGCGTCTTCGCGCGTTCCTATGGTTTCGAGACGGTCGGCCTGCGCTATTTCAACGTGTTCGGCAAGCGCCAGGATCCGGACGGCGCCTATGCGGCGGTGATCCCGAAGTGGACCGCCGCGATGATCAAGGGCGAAGACGTCACCATCAACGGCGATGGCGAGACCAGCCGCGATTTCTGCTTCGTCGAGAACGCGGTCCAGGCGAACATCCTGGCCGCGATGGCGCCGCCCGAAGCCCGCAACCAGGTCTACAACGTGGCCGTCAGCGGCCGCAGCACCCTGAACGACCTGTTCGGTTTCCTGGTGCGGGCGCTGGGCAACCAGAACGTGGCCTATGGCAAACAGCCGGTCTACGGCGATTTCCGCGCGGGCGATGTGCGCCATTCGCAGGCCGACGTCAGCAAGGCTGGCCGCCTGCTGGGCTACCAACCCACGCACACGGTGCTGCAGGGCCTGGAAGTGGCGATGCCCTGGTACACGCAATTCCTGCGTTGATTTGAAAGCACTCATCCGCAAACTCGGCAACATCCACCCGGACCACCAGCGCATCTTCAAAGGCGCGTTCCGGGTGGCGGTGTTCCTGCTGCTGGGCAAGGCCGCCGGCGCCGTCAAGGAGATGGCGGTGGCGTACCGCTACGGCGTCAGCGACGCCGTCGACGCCTACCAGTTCACGATGACCATGGCCACCTGGCTGCCGGTCACCATCGTGGGCGTGCTGTCGGTGGTGCTGATCCCGGTGCTGGTGCGGCTGCGCCGCGCCGAGGCCGCCGAACGCGAACAATTCATCCGTGAACTGCAGGGCTGGGTGGCCGCGGCCGGGATCGCGCTGGCCGCGCTGACCTGGTTTGCCTGGCCGCAAGTGGTTGGCATGCTGGGCCAGGGCCTGTCGGCCCGGGTGCGCGACATGACGGGCGAGCTGCTGCTGGGCTTCGCGCCGGTCGCGGCGCTGCTGCTGGTCGCGGGCATCAGCGCGGCGCGCCTGCGCGCGCACGAACGTCACGTCAACACCCTGCTGGACAGCGTGCCGGCGGTGGCGACGTTGGCGTGGGTGATGCTGGCGGCCAGTGCCGACAGCGTCGGCCCGCTGCTGTGGGGCACGCTGGTGGGCTACGCGATCCAGACCGCCTGGCTGGCGTGGCTGGCCGCGCGCGCCGACGGCGGCTTCTGGGGCGCGCCGGCGTTGACCCTGCGTTCGCCGCACTGGCCCGAACTGATGGGCGCGGCCGGCGTGATGCTGATCGGCCAGGTGGCAATGAGTTTCGTCGGCCCGCTGGACCAGTACGCCGCCGCCAACCTGGGCGCCAACGCCAACGCCACGCTGGGCTACGCCAGCCGGCTGCTGTCGCTGCTGCTGGGCATCGGCGCGGTGTCGGTCGGGCGCGCGGCGCTGCCGGTGTTGGCCGACGTGCAGGCGCGTGGCGACACGGCGCGCGCGCGCGGCATGGCGCTGAAATGGTCGGTGCTGATGGTGGCGGCCGGCGGCGTCGCCGTGGCGATCGGCTGGGTGCTTGCGCCCTGGGGCGTGGCGGTGCTGTTCCAGCGCGGCGCCTTCACCGCCGAGAATACCGAGGCCGTGGCGCATGTATTGCGTTGGGGCCTGCTGCAACTGCCGTTCTATTTCGGCGTGCTGATCCTGGTGCAGCTGTTGGCCAGCCAGAACCGTTATCGCATCATGGCCGCCATCGCGGTCGGCAATTTCGCGTTGAAAGCGGCGCTGAACACCGTGCTGGCGCCGAAGATGGGGGCCGCGGGCATCATGCTGGCGACCAGCCTGATGTATGTGCTGTCCTATGCCTGCTACCTGGTAGTGGCCCTGCGCCGCGCCGAACCCAAAGAGGCCGACTGAATGCCCGTCGCTTCCGCTTCCGGCCGCCCGCAACGCGTGCTGCTGTTCATCCATTCGCTGCACGGCGGCGGCGCCGAACGGGTCGCCGCCGACCTGAGCGCGCATTGGGCCGGCATGGGCCGCGAGGTCATGGTGGTGACCCAGGCTGGCGCCGAGGGCGACGTCTACACGCTGCACCCGAAGGTGCGGCGCGAGGTGCTGCATACGGCGGGCGAGGGCGGGGGCCTGCGCGGCATCTGGAGCAACGTGCAGCGCGTGCGGGCGCTGCGGCGCGTGATCAAGGCGTTCCGGCCCGACATCGTGCTGGGCATGATGACCACGGCATCGGTGTTGTCGGTGTTGGCCTGCGCCGGGCTGTCGTGCCGCGTCATCGCCACCGAACATACCCATCCGCCGTCGCAGACCCTGTCGGGTTTCTGGCAGCGCCTGCGGCGCCTGACCTATCCGCGCGCCGCGCGGGTGGTGGCCCTGACCCGCGGCACCGCCCAATGGCTCGAACAGCATGTGCCGGGCTCGCGCCTGGCGGTGATCCCCAATCCGGTGCATTGGCCATTGCCCAAGGGCGAGCCGGCGCTGGCGCCGCCTTCGGGCGACGGCCGCAAGCGCCTGCTGGCGGTGGGGCGGCTGCACGCCGACAAGGGCTTTGACCTGCTGCTGCGCGCCTATGCCCGGCTGGCCCCGTCGCATCCGGACTGGGATCTGGTTATCCTGGGCGAGGGCGACGAGCGCCGCGCCCTGGAAACGCAGGTGCGCGAGGCCGGTTTGCAGGAGCGGGTCAGCCTGCCGGGACGCGCGGGCAACGTGGGCGATTGGTACCAAAGCGCCGACCTGTACGTGCTGACGTCGCGCTTCGAGGGGCTGTCCAATACCTTGCTGGAATCGATGGCCAGTGGCCTGGCCGCGGTGGCGTTTGACTGCGATACCGGACCGCGCGAAATCGTGCGCGAAGGCGTTGATGGCGTGCTGGTGCGGCCCAATGGCGACGTCGATGCGCTGTGCCGCGAGCTGGATGCGGTGATGGGCGATGAGGCGGCTCGCCGGCGCATGGCGCAAGCGGCCACGGCGGTGCGCGAGCGCTTTTCCGCCGAGCGGGTGCTGGGCCTATGGGAAGAACTTTTTGACGGTGTGCGCGGATCGGGCCGCTAGGCCGCGCGCCATGCCGTTGCTGCGGTGACCACGAGAACCTGAAAATCATGTGTGGAATTGTCGGAATTTGGGGCCCCCTGGGTGACAAGGCGCAAGTGCTGGCGGAAAGCTGCCGGCGCATCCGCCACCGCGGGCCGGACAGCAACGGCTTCTGGGAAGACACCGGCGCCGAGTTGGCGCTGGCGCACGTGCGCCTGGCGATCCAGGACCTGACCGAAGCCGGGCATCAGCCGATGGTGTCCGCCTGCGGCCGCTACGTGATGGTGTTCAACGGCGAGATCTACAACCACATGGACATGCGCCAGCAGCTCGAGGCATCGGGCCTGGCGCCGTCCTGGCGCGGCCATTCCGATACCGAGACGCTGCTGGCGGGCTTCACCGCGCTGGGCATCGAGGCGACGCTGCAGGCCTCGGTCGGCATGTTCGCCATCGCGCTGTGGGACCGCGCCTCGCGCAAGCTGGTGCTGGCGCGCGACCGCATGGGCGAAAAGCCGCTGTACTACGGTTACTCGGGCGCCGAGCTGGTGTTCGCCTCGGAACTCAAGGGCCTGATGCCGATCCCCGGGTTCGGCCGCAACCTGAACCGCAATGCGTTGGCGTCGTTCATGCGGCACAACTACATTCCGGCGCCGCAATCCATCTACGAAGGCATCGCCAAGCTGCCCCCGGGCACCTGGATCGAATTCACCGCCGACGACACCCGCAGCCGCCGCATGCCCGAACCGCGCGTGTACTGGTCGGCGCGCGACGCCGCGGATACCGCGGCGCAATCGCTGCTGTCGTTCGAGTCCGACGCGCAGGCCACCGACGCGCTCGAAGGCGTGCTGTCCAAGGCCGTGGGCGGCCAGATGCTGTCCGACGTCAGCCTGGGCGCGTTCCTGTCGGGCGGCATCGACTCGTCCACCATCGTCTCGCTGATGCAGGCGCAGAGCTCGCAGCCGGTGCGCACCTTCGCCATCGGTTTCCATGAGAAGGGCTACGACGAGGCGCAGCACGCCAAGGCGGTGGCCATGCACCTGGGCACCGACCACACCGAGCTGTACGTCACCGCCGACGATGCGCTGGCGGTGGTGCCGAACCTGGCCGACATGTACGACGAACCGTTCGCCGATTCGTCGCAGATCCCGACCTCGCTGGTGACGCGCATGGCGCGCCAGCACGTCACGGTGGCGCTGTCCGGCGACGGCGGCGACGAACTGTTCGGCGGATACTCGCGCTATTTCCGCGTCAACAACTGGTGGCAGAAGTGCGAGCGCATTCCGTCGTTG
The DNA here is from genome assembly GCF_902859695.1 of Achromobacter ruhlandii. GTDB lineage: Bacteria > Pseudomonadota > Gammaproteobacteria > Burkholderiales > Burkholderiaceae_B > Achromobacter > Achromobacter ruhlandii. The sequence continues at coordinate 56,161 of NZ_CADIJL010000018.1, read as the reverse complement.
CTGCGCACGCCGGCCGGCGCGCTGCTCAGCGCCTCGACCCACCTGCCGGGGCGCGGCGCCTGGCGCGGCAAGGTCGGCAAGCTGGGCGAATTGCTGCGCGCCGATTCGCGCGGCGATTTCTACCGCCTGTTCGTGTCGTACTGGTCGGACCCGGCGCGCGTGGTCAAGGGCGGCGTGGAGCCGGTGTCCGAATTCGCGCAGGCGATGCGCGGCTCGACCTTCGAATCCATGATGAAGCTCGATACCGTGACCTATCTGCCGGACGACATCCTGGTGAAGGTGGACCGCGCCGCCATGGCGGTGAGCCTGGAGACCCGCGTGCCGCTGATCGATCACCGCGTCTATGAATTCGCCTGGAGCCTGCCGCACCAGTACAAGGTGCGCGGCGCCACCGGCAAGTGGCTGTTGCGCCAGGTGCTGTACCGCCACGTGCCGCAGGCGCTGGTGGATCGGCCCAAGCGCGGCTTTGCCGTGCCGCTGGCGGCCTGGCTGCGCGGCCCCCTGCGCGACTGGGCCGAGGCGCTGCTGGATCCGGCGCGCCTGCGCCAGGAAGGCTGGTTCGAGCCCGAACCCATCCTGCGCAAGTGGCGCGAACACGTGTCCGGACATCGCAATTGGGATAGCCATCTGTGGGGCGTGCTGATGATGCAGGCCTGGCTGGACCGCTACCGCGCCGGTGGCGAACAGGGAGGATCGGTTGGGAGTCGCTGACGAATGAAGATACTGATGCTGGTCAGTTCCATGCATGCCGGGGGCGCCGAGCGCGTGGCCGCCACGCTGGTCAACGCGTGGGCCGAACGCGGCGACGACGTCACCCTGACGCCGACCTATTCGTCCAAGGGCACCTGCTTCTACCCGCTGTCGGACAAGGTCAGGCTCGCCTGGCTGGCGGATCTGGCCGGCACGCGCGTCTCCGGCCCGATGGCCGCGTTCAGGCGCCTGCTGGCGCTGCGCCGCCACATCCGCGACACGGCGCCGGACGCGGTGGTGTCGTTCCTGACCAACGTCAACGTGGCCGCCATCCTGGCCACCCGCGGCCTGCGCGTGCCGCTGATCGTCTGCGAGCGCACCAATCCGGTCGCCGAAACCACCACCGGCACGGTCTGGCGCCGGCTGCGCCGCCTGCTGTATCCGCGCGCCGACATGGTGACGGTGCAGGCGGCCGACACGGCCGGCCCGTTCTCGCGCCAGGTGCCGGGCATCAAGCGCCTGGCCGTGATTCCCAACCCGCTGCCGGCGCCCTTGCTGGACGCGCCGCGGGTCGTCCAGCGCGAGGATGACGCGCCCCGCACGTTGCTGGCGATGGGGCGGCTGGTGACCGACAAGCAGTTCGACCTGCTGATCGACGTATTCGCGCAGCTGGCGCCTGAATTCCCCGATTGGAACCTGCGCATCTGGGGCGAGGGCCCCGAGCGCGGCGCGCTGGAGCGCCAGGTCGCGAACCTCGGCCTGGACGGGCGCGTCAGCCTGCCGGGCCGCACCGAGACGCCCTGGGACGAACTGGCGCGGGGCCAGGCCTTCGTGCTCAGCTCGCTGGTGGAAGGTTTTCCCAATGTGCTGTTGGAAGCGATGGCGCTGGGCCTGCCCTGCGCCGCCTTCGACTGCCCCAGCGGTCCGCGCGAAATGACGCGCGACGGCCAGGACGCCCTGCTGGTGCCCGCTGGCAACCGCGATGCCCTGCGCGAGGCCCTGCGCCGCCTGCTGGGCGATGTGGGATTGCGCCGGCAACTGGGAGAGCGCGGCGCCGACGCGGTGCGCCAGCGCTATGCGCTGGCCAGCGTGCTGACCGAATGGGACGAGTTGTTCGAGGCCGTGAGGGAAGGGCGATGAGCGCCGCCGCATTGCGCGTCGTGCACGTGATCACCGGCTTGGGCCAGGGCGGCGCGGAATCGGTGCTGTGGCGGCTGGCCACGTTTCCCGGGCAGGAGGTCGAGCACATCGTCGTGTCGCTGACCGACGACGGCATCTATGGCGAACGGCTGCGCGCCGCCGGCGTCACGGTGCACGCGCTGGGCATGCCGCGGGGCCGGATCACGCTGGGCGGTTTCATGGCGCTGCGCCGCCTGATCGCCGGCGCCCGGCCCGATGCCGTGCAGACCTGGATGTATCACGCCGACCTGATCGGGGGCCTGGCGGCCCGCCTGGCGGGTGTGCGCGCCGTGGCCTGGGGCATCCGCAATTCCGGCGCCCACCTGGAGCGCAGCAGCCGCTCGGCCCGCATGGTGCTGCGCGCCTGCGCGCTGCTGTCGGGCGTGCTGCCGGGCGCGATCGTGTGCGCCGCACAGGACGCGGCCGAGCGCCACGCCGCCAAGGGCTATCGCCGCGATCGCATGGCGGTGATCTCCAATGGCTATGACCTGTCGCGCTACGCGCCGGATGCGGCCGCCCGCGCGCGGGTGCGCGCCCAGTGGGGCCTGGACGGCGATGTGCCGGTGATCGGCTGCGTGGCGCGTTGGGATCCCTTGAAAGACCACGCCAATCTGCTGCGCGCGGTCGCGGCGCTGGTGCGCGACGGACGCGACGCCGGCTTGCGCTGCGTGCTGGTGGGGCGCGGCATGACGATCGATAACCCCGAACTGATGGCGCTGGTCGACAAGCTCGGCCTGCGCGAACGCCTGGTGCTGGCCGGGCCCAGCGACGACGTGCCGGCCGTGATGAACGGCCTGGACCTGCATGTGCTGTCCAGCTGCGCGGAAGGCTTTCCCAATGTGGTGGCGGAGGCCATGGCCTGCGGCGTCTATTGCGTGGTGACGGATGTGGGCGACGCCGCCTATATCGTCGGCGATACCGGCGTGGTGGTGCCGCCAGAGCAGCCCGAGGCGCTGGCGCGCGGCATCGAGACCGCGCTGCGCGACGTGGCCTCGCGCGGGCAGGGGCGTGCGGGCGAGGCCGGCCGCGCCCGGGTGCTGGCCAATTTCGACCTGGCCCGCATGGTGCGGGACTACATCGCGGTGTGGCGCCGCCTTTCCGGAGCATCGGCATGAGTGCCGCCCGTCGTCTGCTGTTCGTGGTCAACAACCCGGCCTTCTTCATGTCGCACCGGGTGCCGGTGGCGCTGGCCGCGCAGCGCGCCGGCTATGACGTGCACGTGGCGACGATGGACGGCCCCGCGGTGGCCGAGATCCAGGCGCTGGGCATGACCCACCACGTCATTCCGATGACGCGCAGCGGCAAGCACCCGTTACAGGAGCTGGGCACGCTGGTGGCGCTGTGGCGGCTGTTCCGGCGCCTGCGGCCACAGGTGGTGCACCTGGTGACCATCAAGCCGGTCCTGTACGGCGGCATTGCCGCGCGGCTGGCGCGGGTGCCGGGCATGGTGGCGGCGATATCCGGGCTGGGCTTCGTGTTCCTGTCCAATTCGCTGAAGATGCGGTTGGTGCGGGCGGTGGTGGCGCGGCTGTACCGGCTCGCATTGGGCCATCGGAACAGCCGCGTCATTTTCCAGAACCGCAGCGACCGCGACCTGCTGCAGTCGCTTGGCGCGGTGCGCGACGAACAGGTGGTGCTGATCCGTGGCGCCGGGGTCGATCTGGACCAATACCGCGCACAGCCCGAGCCGCCGGCGCCGCCGGTGGTGGTGACCATGGTGGCGCGCCTGCTGCGCGACAAGGGGGTGCAGGAATTCGTGCAGGCCGCGCGCTTGCTGCGCGAACGCGGCATGCCGGTGACGATGCGGCTGGTGGGCGGCGTGGATGCCGGCAATCCGGCCTCGGCTACGCCGGCCGAGGTCCAGGCCTGGCAGGCGGAGGGCTGCGTCGAGGCATTGGGCGAGCGCAACGATGTGCCGCGGCTGTACGCCGCTTCGCACATCGCCGTGCTGCCGTCCTATCGCGAAGGGCTGCCCAAGTCCTTGATCGAGGCCGCCGCCTGCGCGCGCGCCGTGGTCACCACCGACGTGCCGGGATGCCGCGATGCGATCGATCCGGACAAGACCGGACTACTGGTGCCGGTGCGCGACCCGCAGGCGCTGGCGGACGCCATCGCCCGGCTGGCCGGCGACAGCGCCTTGCGCCAGGCCATGGGCGCGGCCGGCCGCGCCCTGGCCGAACGCGAATTCAACATCGAGCGCGTCGCCCGCATCCACGTCGAGCTGTACGACACGCTCAGCGCCTGAGGCCTCAGCCGCCCAGCGCGGCGCCATCGCGGCGCGGATCGGCGGCGCCGTCCAGTCCTTGCGGCGTCACGCGGATCGCGGCGGCGCCGCTTTTCATTTCGACCTGCTCGACCTTGTGGCCCTGCGCGGCCAGTTGCGCCGCCGCCTGCGGCGGCACCCGGCCCTTTTCGACCTGGCTGCGGCCGGTATTGCCGGCGACGTGCGGCAGCGCCAGCGCATCGGCCGGGCGCAGCCCCCAGGCCAGCGTGCCCACCACGGCCTGGGCGATGTAGTCGACGATATAGCCGCCGCCGGCCGAGCCGGTGACCAGCGCCAGCTTGCCATCGCCATCGAACACCATGGTCGGCGCCATCGAGGTGACCGGCCGCTTGTTGGGCGCCATGGCGTTGGGCGCACCCTTGCCGTGCGCCGATGAGAAGTTGGTCAGGGCGTTGTTCAGGAAGAAGCCGTGCGGCATCAGCCACGAACCGAAGTTCAGGTTGATGGTGGTGGTCATGGACAGGGCGTTGCCGTGCGCATCGACGATGGCGACCTGGCTGGTTTCGGTGGTGCCCGGGGCCTCGGCGCCGCCGGGCGCCGCCACGCCTGCGAACACGCCGGGACGCGGCTGCGTCACCGCCTTGCCGGACAGCAGGGTGGCGCGCTGGCGCACGTAGTCGGGCGCGATGAGTTGCCGGACCGGCGCCTTGACCTGGTCGGGATCGCCGATATAGGCCAGGCGGTCGGCGCGGGCGAGGCGGGCGCTGTCGATCAACAGGTGATCGGCCTGGGCGGAGCCCGGCGCCAGCGTGTCGATGCGGCGCGCGGCCAGCATGCCCAACTGCTGCAGCACCGAGACGCCGCCGAAGCTGGGGGGCGGAAAGGTGCAGACCTTCCAGGACAGGAACGGGCCACAGATCGGCGTGCGCTCGACCGGGCGGTAGGCGGCCAGGTCCTGTGCCTGGATCAGGCTGGGATGCTTGCCGGCGCCGATCACGGCGAGGATGTCGGCACTGAGCGCGCCGTGGTTGATGGCGTCGGGATCGGCCGCGACCTTGCGCAAGGCGTCGGCCAGCAACGGGTTGCGCACCGTGGCGCCCACCGGCAGCAACTGGCCCTGCGCGTCGTAGAACACCTGGCGGATCGCGGGGTTCTCGGCCAGCTGCGGCAGCCGTTGCAGGCTGTCGTGCAGGTAGGGCGACATCGGGAAGCCTTCTTCGGCGCTGCGGATGCCGGCCTGGAACAAGCTGGCCCACGGCAGCTTGCCCTGGCGCTGGTGCGCCAGCGCCATCACGCGCACGGTGCCGGGCACGCCGACCGGGCGGCCCAGCCGGGCCACGTCCTTGAGCGGCAGCGTGGCGCCGTCGATGTCGGTGCGCAGGCTGGCGGTGGTGCGCGCGGGCGCCGCCGCCAGGCCGTCCAGCGCGGACAGGGTGCCGCTGGCCTGGTCCCACACCAGCATCAGCGTGCCGCCGCCCAACCCGGACGATTGCGGCTCGACCACGGTCAGCACCATCTGCACGGCGATGGCGGCGTCGACCACGCTGCCGCCGCGCTTGAGCGCGTCGAGCCCCGCGGCCGCGGCCAACGGATTGGCCGCGGCGACCATGCCGGGGGAGGGGGAGGACTGCGCCTGCGCGACGGTTGCCGCGCATAGCGCCAAGGCGGCCAGGATCCGTGCGGTGCTGCGAACTGGCGTAGGCATGGGGCGCTCCGGGAAAGGACGACGGGCCATTATTCGCCCGTCATGGCGTCCTGTCCATAGCAGCCCCGTGGGGCGCTCAGTCGCGTCGCGCGATGGCGTCGATCCAGAAGCGCGTGGAGGGATCCTGCGGCGCCGCCTGCTGGGCGGGCGCGTCCAGCTCGCGGATGATGTTCTTGGCCAGCGCCTTGCCGAACTCCACGCCCCATTGGTCGAACGGATTGATGCCCCAGATCACGCCCTGCGTGAACACCTTGTGCTCGTAGAGCGCCAGCAGCGCGCCGAGTGTGTAGGCCTCCAGGCGCGGCAGCACGATCAGCGAAGACGGCCGCCCACCCGGGTGGACCTTGTGCTGCGCCAGCAGGCGGGCGCGCGCCGGATCGGATTCGACCTGCGACGTCTCGGCCAGCGCCTCGTCGAACGACTTGCCGCGCAGCAGCGCGGCGCGCTGGGCCAGGCAATTGGCGATCAGCAGTTCATGGTGGCGCGCATAGGCATGGTCGGGCTGTTCGCACAGGATGAAGTCGACGGGCGCGCCCGCGGCGTCCTGGTGCAGCCACTGGAAGAAGGTGTGCTGGCAGTCGGTGCCCGACATGCCCCACACGGCAGGCCCGGTCGGCACGCCCGCCGGGCTGCCGTCGGCGGTGGCCACCTTGCCCAGCGATTCCATTTCGAGCTGCTGGGCCCACGGCACCACGTGATAAAGGCGCGAATCGTAGGGCGAGATGACCAGCGAGTCGAAGCCCAGCACGCTGCGGTTGACGACGCCGGCCAGCGCCAGCTGCAGCGGCGCGTTCTCGGCCAGCGGCGCCTGGCGGAAATGTTCGTCCATGGCGGCGGCGCCGGCCAGCAGCTGGTCGAAGGTGTCATTGCCCAGCGCCAGCGCGACCGGCAGGCCGATGGCCGACCAGAGCGAATAGCGGCCGCCGACCCAGTCCCAGATCTGGAAGATGTGATCGGGCGAAATGCCCAGGTTGAGCGCGGCTTCGACGTTGGCGGTGATCGCCACCACCTGCTTGATCGGGTCGGCCACGCCGGCTTCGCGCAGCCAGTTCATGGCGACTTCGGCGTTCGCCAGCGGCTCGGTGGTGGTGAAGGACTTGGAGGCGACGATGACCAGGGTGTTGTGCGGATCCAGCCGGCTCATGGCGTCGGCGACCGAATGCGAATCGACGTTCGAGGCGAAGCGTACCTCCCGGCGCGAGCCGCCATGGCGCAAGGCGCGCGTGACCAGCCGGGGGCCCCAGTCGCTGCCGCCTATGCCCAGGTGCAGGACGCAGCTGTAGCGGTTGGCGGCATCGGCCTGGCGCACGAACTGGCGTACGCGTTCGCGTTCAGCCAGCACGGCGGCGGCGACCATGGCGGGCGGCTGGGCCGCGCGCAGCGCGGTGTGCCAGGCCGGGCGTCGCTCGGTCCAGTTGGCATCGCCGCCGTCGAACAGCCGGGCGCGCGCGGCAGCGAAGTCCTGCTGCGCCAGCAGCGCGGCGCCGGCGTCTTGCAGCGCCGGGGAATAGGCCTGCGCGCTCAGATCCAGACGTAGTCCAGGAGCATTGACCAGGCGCAGTTGTTCGCCGTGCAGGGGAGCCGAGGCGGCTGCGGCGGCGAAGGCTCGCCAGGCTGGACTATTGGGTAGAGACATGGGCAATCTAGAAAGGCAGGATAGCGTGAGGGGCCAGTTTAGCCAGTTCGCGCCGGAAGTCGCCCTGGATGCGGGCCAGGGCGTCAGCGGTCTGTGCCTCGAAGCGCAGGACCACCACCGGGGTGGTGTTCGACGGGCGGGCCAGGCCGAAGCCGTCCGGGTATTCGGCGCGCACGCCGTCGATGGTGATGACCCGAGTGGCGCCCGGGAACTGGCCCTGTTCCTGCAGCGCCTGGACCAGCGAGAACGGCTGGCCTTCTTCCATTTCCAGCTTCAGCTCGGGCGTGGAGACGTCTTGCGGCAGGGCCTCCAGGGGCGCCCCGGCGTCGCTGTAGCGTGACACGATCTCCAGCAGGCGGGCGCCGGTATAGAGCCCGTCGTCAAAGCCGTACCAGCGCTCCTTGAAGAAGATGTGGCCGCTCATTTCGCCGGCCAGCGGCGCGCCGGTTTCGGCCAGCTTGGCCTTGACCAGCGAATGCCCGGTCTTCCACATCAGCGCTTCGCCGCCCGCGGCCTCGACCGACAGGCCCACGTGCCGGCTGCACTTGACGTCATAGATGATGGTGGCGCCAGGATTGCGCTCGAGCACGTCGCGGGCGAACAGCACCAGCTGGCGGTCGGGCCAGATGATCTGGCCGGACTTGGTCACCACGCCGAGGCGATCGCCGTCGCCGTCGAAGGCCAGGCCAAGCTCGCAGTCGGTGGTGGCCAGGCAATGGATCAGGTCCTGCAGGTTCTTGGGTTCGGCCGGATCGGGATGGTGATTGGGGAAGGTGCCGTCGACCTCGCAGAACAGCTCGGTGACCTCGCAACCCAGGGCGCGGAACAGCCGCGGCGCGATGGCGCCGGCCACGCCGTTGCCGCAATCGATCGCGATCTTCATGGGACGGGCCAGTTTGACGCCCGAGGCGATACGGGCGATGTAGGCCGCCACCAGGTCCAGCTCGCGGCGCACGCCGGTGCGGGCGGCGGGCGCATCGGTGGGGCCGTTCATGCGCCGGGCCAGCGCCTGCACGTCGTCGCCATAGAGCGCGCGGCCGCCCATCATCATCTTGAAGCCGTTGTACTTGGGCGGATTGTGGCTGCCGGTGATGGCGACGCCGGAGCCGGTCTGCATGGTGTGGGCGGCGAAATACACCAGCGGCGTGGGCACCTGGCCGATATCCAGGGTGTCGACGCCGCCCTCCAGCATGCCTTCCTGCAGCGCCTGGGACAGCATTTCGCTGCTCAGCCGCCCGTCGCGGCCCACCACCAGCGTCTGCACGCCCTGCTCGCGCGCGACCGCCGCCAGCGCCGCGCCCAGCGAGCGGGCAAAGCGCGCGTCGATCAGGTCCGGGACGGTGCCGCGGATGTCATAGGCCTTGAAGACGGAGGCGGGAAATTGCGCGTTGTCGGCCACGACGGTTCCTTGTTCTATGGATAGTTCTGGTAAACCCCTAGGCCGATACAGGCCGGCAAACCGGGGCACGAACTCGAATTATCCTCCAATGAGGGGCGCCGTATGGGCCGAGCCCGCGACGGCGCCGTCGTGGGCATGCCCGCCGCCCCGGCCTGGTGCCCGGAGCCGGGCGGGAATGCCTCGTTCCGGTGCGCCGGCGGGCCAGCCTGCCGGCCTGCCCGGGGACGGCGGCCAATGGCATGGAACTTGCTCGTCATCCGAAGGTGATACGCTTGTCATGCAAGCAGAAAGACCGGAGGGGCCCAATGGGAGCCAAAGTATCCACAGTCACGTCATCAGGCGGCGCCCGGCGCAGGCGCGGGCCGCCCACGGACTTCGCCGGGCCGGCGGCCGGGCGGGAACGCCGGCTCGACATCCATGTTTTCATCTCGCCCCAGGGCGAGTTGGCGACGGGCCGCGCCTGGGAGCGCTGCGTCTGGCGCGACGCCCGCGTGCTGATCGCCGAGTGCCCGGCGCCGCACCTGCCCGCTTCGGTCGAAAGCGCCCTGCGCGCCATCGCCGCCAGCGTGGCGCGGGATCGCGCCTGGCAGGGCATGGGCACGGTCGCCTTTTCGCTCGATGACCGCAGCGGCGTGTTCCGCGTGATCCGCGCCGACTCGCAGCCCCGCTCGGGCGCCGCGGTGGCCGATTTCGAGCCGGTCGCGGCGCATGCGCTGGAAGTGCGCATCGACGGTTGCGCCGACCGCCACATGCCGTGCACGCACCTGCTGGTGTGCGGCGCCACCCGTGGCGAAGCGCTGCGGCGCGCCTATCGCGCCCTGTCCGAAATGCCGGGCCCCGCGGGCGTCGACCGGGCTTTCCTGATGAACCGCATCGCCTCGCGCGCCTATTGCACGGGCTTGACCGGCACCCGTCTGGACCAGGCCGTCGGCTGAGCGCCCGTCCTGCCTCTACAATAGTCCGCACCATCCCTGAACAGCATCCGGGCGCGGCCCGGCGCGATCCTCTCCGTGCGGCGTCTATGACTTTGCTGAGCGAATTGCAGTCCCTCCTGGGCGAGCCCCATGTGCTGGCCGGCGCCGACGCCGAGCCTTTCGCGCTGGATTGGCGGCGCCGTTATCGTGGCGTGGCGCTGGCGGTGATCCGGCCCGGCTCGACGCAGGAAGTGGCCGACGCCATCAAACTGTGCGTGCGCCATGGCGTGCCGGTGGTGCCGCAGGGCGGCAATACCGGCTTGTGCGGCGGCGCCACGCCCGACAGTTCGGGCAGCGCCGTGGTGTTGTCGACCGCGCGCCTGAACCGCGTGCGGGCGCTGGACACCGACAACGACACCATCACGGTCGAGGCCGGCTGCATCCTGCAGGCGGTGCAACAGGCCGCCGCCGATGCCGGCCGGCTGTTTCCGCTGAGCCTGGCGGCCGAGGGCAGTTGCACCATCGGCGGCAACCTCGCCACCAACGCCGGCGGTACCCAGGTGCTGCGCTACGGCAACACGCGCGACCTGGCTCTTGGGTTGGAGGTGGTCACCGCCGAGGGCGAGATCTGGAACGGCCTGCGCGGCCTGCGCAAGGACAACACCGGCTATGACCTGCGCGATCTCTACATCGGCAGCGAAGGCACGCTTGGCATCATCACCGCCGCCACGCTCAAGCTGTTTCCGCGGCCGGTGGCCTCCTGCACGGCGCTGTTGACGCTGGACAGCATCGACAACGCGGTCGAGCTGCTGTCGCGCGCCCGCGCCGGTTTCGGCGCCGCGCTGACCGGCTTCGAACTGATGAGCGGCGATTGCCTGCAGGCGGTGGTGCGGTTGTTCCCGCAGCAACGCCTGCCGTTCGAGGGGGCCTCGGCGGCGTCGCCTTGGTTCGCGCTGCTGGAGCTGTCCGACAGCGAAAGCGAGGCGCATGCGCGCGAACGGTTCGAAACGGTGCTGGGCGAGGCCATCGAGGCGGGCCTGGTGAACGATGCGGCCATCGCGGCCAGCGTGGCGCAGAGCAAGGCGCTGTGGCATCTGCGCGAGAGCATTCCGCTGGCCGAGGCCGAGCTGGGCAAGTCGGTCAAGCACGACGTCTCGATCCCGATCTCCGCCATCGCCGGTTTCGTCCACCAGACCAATGCGTTGCTGCAGGCGCGCTTTCCCGGCGTGCGCCATGTGATTTTCGGCCACCTGGGCGACGGCAACCTGCACTACAACGTGGCCAATGCGCCTGGTCAGAGCGAAGCCGAACTGCTGGCCCTGCAAAGCGATATCTACGGCGTGGTCCATGACAGCGTGCACGCGCATGCCGGTTCCATCAGCGCCGAGCACGGCGTCGGCCAGCTCAAGCGTGACGAGCTGCCGCGCTACAAGAGTCCGGTCGAGCTGGCCCTGATGCGGCGCATCAAGCGCGCACTCGACCCGCAAGGCCTGATGAACCCGGGCAAGGTGCTGCAGGCCTGAGCGGGATCCCTCGAAACCTTTCTTTCCATGAGGAACGATGCAATGGCGGCCAGTCCCGCGGCGGGTGCGAATCACCGGATCCTGATCGTCGAGGACGATCACATCATTGCCGGCAACCTGTATACCTTCCTGGAAACGCGAGGCTTCCTGCCGGACGTGGCGTACAGCGGTCCCGCGGCGCTCCAGCGGCTCGTGGAACAGCGTTTCGATGCCATGATCCTGGATATCGGCCTGCCCGGCATGGATGGCAACGCCGTGCTGCACGCGCTGCGCAACGAGCGGCGCCTGCCGCTGCCGGTGCTGGTCCTGACCGCCCGTGACAGCCTGGACGACAAGCTGGCCGGTTTCTCGCACGGCGCCGACGACTACCTGACCAAGCCGTTCGCCCTGCTCGAGGTCGAGGCCCGCCTGCTGGCGCTGATCCAGCGCGCCAAGGGAGCGATCGTGGACACCGTGCGGGTCTTCGGCGACCTGAGCTACGACACCCGCAGCCGCGGCGTCTCGATCGGCGGCAAGCCGGTGCACTTGACGCGCAAGGCCACGCTCATCCTGGAAGCGCTGCTGCGCGATCCGGGGCGGGTGGTATCGCGCGAGGAACTGGAAGCGCTGCTGTGGGGGAGTGAACCGCCGTCGTCCGACGCCTTGCGCAGCCAGGTCCACCTGCTGCGCCGCGCCCTGGCGGACGCTGGCTTTGACGGAATCGAGACCATGCACGGAACGGGCTGGCGCCTGGTGCAGACCGGAGGCGCCGCATGAGCCGCATCGCCGGAGCCGGCACCCTGACCCAGCGGGTGGTGTGGGCGCTGACCGGCACCGTGGCGCTGTTCGTGACGGCGCTGGCGCTGCTTGCCTACCTGACGTTCGACCAGATGGAAGACGATCTGGTCAACGACATCCTCAATACCGAAATGGATCGCCTGGTGCAGCACGCGCGCACCAGCGACCAGTTCCTGCCGCGCCGCGGCGCGCGCGAACTGGGCGGCTCCATGCGCGCCTGGCTCAGCGTCGACGGCCAGGCGCCGATCGGCATGCCGGAAGAGATCCGCGGGTTGGACAACGGCCTGCACCTGGTCGAGCCGGGCGCCTATACCTGGCACGTGATGGTGGCCGACACCGGCAACGGCAAGGTCTATCTGCTCTACGACGCCACCGACAACGAAGAGCGGGTACATGACTTCGGCCTGATCGTGCTGGGCGTGGGCGCAATCTGCGTGGTGGGCGCGTACGCCCTTTCGCGGCGGGTGGCGGCGGTGGCGGTGGGGCCGCTGCTGGAACTGACCGACCGCCTGTCGACCTGGGCGCCGGGGGCGCCCGACCTGGCGGTAACCCGGGACGACGAGGCCGGCCGCCTGATCGAAGCCTTCAACCGGGTACAGAACCAGGTCGATCGCTCCATTGCGCGCGAACGCGAATTCGCCGGCAACCTCAGCCACGAGGTGCGCACGCCGCTGGCCGCGATCCGCTCCGACAGCGAATTGATGCTGCTGACGCAAGACCTGACGGCCGACCAGCGCCAACGGCTGACGCGGGTGATGGATAACGTCGATGACGTCATCGTCTGCCTCGAAAGCGCCCGCGCCATGGCCCGCGACCAGATGCGTCCGCCCGAGCCGGTCGACCTGGCCGAGTGCATGCTGGATGCCTGGCGCGGCTACGAGACGCAGGCCGGCCTGGCCGAACTGCGTTTCGACAACCACATCCCGCCCGATCACATCCGCGTTCTGGATCGCTACGCCTTGCTGACCGTACTGCGCAACCTGGTGCGCAACGCCGTCGAGCATGCCGCGCCGGCCACCCTCACGGCTTCGCTGGGGACGGATGGCGCGCTGCAGTTGAGCGACGACGGCAAGGGCATCGCGGCCGACGATCTGCCATTCCTGTTCCGCCGCTATTACAGCGGCCGCCTGCGGGACGCGGGGACGGCGGGCCGCGACGAGACCGCCCGTGGCCTGGGACTGGCCATCGCCAAGCGGGTCTGCGACATGCAGGGCTGGACGCTGACGGTCGATTCTTCCCGCGAGGGGCCGCGGCGCGGCACCCGCTTCACCCTGCGCCTGGAGTCCAGCGCAACGACGGCCTGATGGCAGGGGCGCCGGGGCGGCACGCCGCGCCGCGTGTGGGCTGGCCGCCACGCCAGCCTGCCGGCCATCCTGGGAGTAACCGCCCCGGCCGCCGGATTTGACGAATTTTCGACTATCGGCCACCTAAGCTTTCCGCTTCGGCCGGTCGCCATCGTCCCTTCCGCTCCCCCATGTCGTCGCCCCTACCGTCCGCGCTCGCGCGCCCGACGCCCGTCTCGTACCTGTGTACCCATGTGCTGGGGGTGACCCTGATCCTGGCCTGCCTGGCCTGGTGGGCCAATGCGTCCGGGCTGGACCTCGCCATCGCGCGGGCCCTGTTCAACCCCGCGCTGGACGATTTCCCGCTGCATACCAACCGCTGGCTGGAGCTGGTCGGCCATCGCATGGTGCTGGCGCTGCCCATCGGCATCGGCCTGGGCGCCGTCGCCGTGGCGGCCGCCAGCTACCGCATCCCCGCCTGGCGCCCCTTGCGCGCGGCGGCGCTGGCGGTGGCGCTGACCTGTATCGTGGGACAACTGGCCATCACCCAGCTCAAGCATCACACCACGCTGCCGCGGCCCTACGACCTGGACACGCTGGGCGGATATACCCCGTATCCGCTCAGCTGGTGGACCTGGGATCGCGGCAAGGCGGGTGGCGCGCTGCCGAGCGGCCATGCCGGCGCCGGCTATTCGATGTTGACCCTGTATTTCGCCGGCTGGGCGGCCGGGCGAGCCGACTGGCGTTGGCCGGGATTGGCGCTCGGCATCGCCGCGGGCGTCGGGTTTTCCGTGGTGCGCATCCTGCAGGGCGCGCACTTCCTGAGCCAGACGCTGTGGTCCGCCGCGCTCATGTGGCTGCTGGCCGCGCTGTTCTTCTGGCCGGTGTTGGCGCGGGGGCGGACGCAAACACCGAGCGCCTCGCCCGCCGCGTCCTTTCAATTCAGCAGCACCCCCGGCAGCCACAGCGAGAACGCCGGCACATAGGTGACCAGGGCCAGCGCCGCCAGCAGCGCGCCGTAGAACGGCCAGATGGTCCGCATCACCGTGCCGACCGACACCCCGCCGATGGCGCAGCCCACGAACTGCGTGGTGCCCACCGGCGGCGTGTTCAGCCCCAGCGCGCAATTCAGCAGCATCACCATGCCGAACTGCACCGGCCCCATGCCGTACTGCATGCAGATCGGCAGGAAGATCGGGGTGCAGATCAGGATGGTCGCGGCCATGTCCAGGAACGTGCCCAGCACGAACAGGATCACGTTGACCATCAGGAAGATCGCCCACGGACTGGTGGACACCGACGCCATCAGCTCGCCGGTCTTCTCCGCCACGCCGTAGAAGCTGATCAGGTAGCCGAAGGTGGCCGAGATGCCGATCAGCAGCAGCACCACGCCGGTCGTCTTGACCGCCTTGCTGGCGGCGCGCACGAACTGGTCCCAGGTCAGCGAGCGATACACGAAGATCGTCAGCGCCAGCGCGTACAGCACGGCCACCGCGGCCGATTCCGTGGCGGTGAAGACCCCGCTCAGGATGCCCACGATGATCAGCACCACCACGAACAGCCCCGGCGTCGCGGCCACCAGCGAGCGGGCCACGATGCGCCAGCCGGGGAAGGTGCCGGCGGGATAGCCGCGGCTGCGCGCCACGAAGTAGGCCGCCGCCAGGTTGCACAGCGTCAGGATCAGCGCTGGCACCACCCCGGCCGCGATCAGCGCCGCGATCGACACCTTGCCGCCCGCCGCCAGCGTGTAGATGATGATGTTGTGGCTGGTCGGCATCAGCGCGCCCACCAGCGCCGCGTGGGTAGTGACGTTGACCGCGTAGTCGGCGTGATAGCCCTCGCGCTTCATCATCGGGATCATCACCGAGCCCATCGCCGACACGTCCGCCACCGGCGAACCCGACACGCCGCCGAACAGCGTGCAGGCCACCACGTTGGACATGCCCAGGCCGCCGCGCACGTGGCCCACCAGCGACTTGGCGAAGGCCACGATGCGGTCGGCGATGCCGCCGTACAGCATCAGCTCGCCGGTGAAGATGAAGAACGGGATGGCCAGGAACGAAAACGCATTCATGCCCGAGGTCATCTGCTGGAAAGCCACCGCCAGCGGCAGGTCCTCGTACATGATCGCGGTGATGGACGACAGCCCGATGGCGAACGCCACCGGCACGCCGATCACCAGGAAGCCCATGAAGGTGAAGGAGAGTAGGGTCAGCGCCATGCCGGTACCACCTTTTGGTTGCGCATCAGGGCGATGACGTGCTCGACCGAGAACAGCGCGATCAGGACGCCGGAGAGGGCCGCGGGCACGTACTTCCAGCCATTGGAGATGCCCAGGTTGGGAATCTTGTAGGCCCACACGGATTCGGCCAGCAGGGCGCAGTTCCACGCCATCAGCGCGCCGAACAGCAGCACCAGCAGGTGGATGAAGACCTTCAGGCGCCGCTGGCCGGCCGGCGGCAATGCGTCGACCAGCGACTCGAAGCCGATGTGGCCGGCGTCGCGCACGCCGACGGCCGCGCCCAGCATGGTGACGTACAGCACCAGCAGCAGCGCCAGGCTCTCGGCCCAGGTGGGCGTGCTGTTCAGCACGTGGCGGCCGACGATCTGCAGGGTGACCGCGACGATCAGGCAGACCAGCCCGAACACGCTGGTCCACATGCACAGGCGCGCCAGCCGGGCGCAGCCGCGGGAAAAGGCGTCCAGCGGGGCAGCCGGGGCATGCGCCCGGCCCCCCGCCGCGACATCCGGGTCATTGGTAGAGGTAGCCAACATGCGGATTCCTTACTGGACGGCCTGGATCTTGGCGACCAGGTCTTTCATGTCGGGCGTGGTGACGAAGCGGTCGTAGACCGGCTTCATCGCCGCCTGGAACGAGGCCTTGTCGACCTCGACGATCTGCGAACCGGCCTTCTCGACCACCGCGCGCGACTTCTGCTCGCGCTCGTCCCACAGCTTGCGCATGTAGGGCACCGACTCGCGCGCGGCTTCGCGCAGGATCTTCTGGTCGTCGGCCGACAGTTTGTCCCATTGGCGCTTGGAGTAGATCAGCATTTCCGGCGTCATGGTGTGCTCGGTCAGCGCATAGTATTTGGCGACCTCGTAGTGGTGCGCGCTTTCGTAGCTTGGGTAGTTGTTCTCCGCTGCGTCCACCAGTCCGGTCTTGAGCGAGGTATAGACCTCGCCCATCGGCATCGGCGTGGCGTTGCCGCCCATGGCTTCCACCATCGCCACCGACAGATCCGACTGCTGCACGCGGATCTTCAGGCCCTTGGCGTCGGCCAGCGTCTTGATCGGCTTGTTGCGCGTGTACATCGAGCGCGAGCCGCTGTCGTACCAGGCCAGGCCGACAAAGCCCGCCGCTTCGCAGGACTTCAGGATCTGTTCGCCGATCTCGCTGTCGAGCACCTTGTGCAGATGCTCCTTGGAACGGAACAGGAACGGCAGCGACGGCACGCGCGTGGTCTGGCAGATGTTGTGCATGGCCGCGCTGGACACGCGCGCCATGGCCAGCGCGCCCATCTTCACCTGCTCGATCGAGTCGTCTTCATTGCCGAGCGCGCCGCCGGCGTACACCTTGACGGTGATGCGGCCGTTGGTGCGCTGCTTGACCAGTTCGCCGAACTGGCGCACGGCCTGCACGGTGGGGTAATCGTCGGGATGGATGTCCGCGGAGCGCAGCTCGGCGGCATGGGTGGCGGGAACCAGCGTCAGCAAAGCGGCCGCGGCCAGGATGGCGCGGGTCAGGGTCGGGCGCAACATGTCTACCTCCGGTCGGGAGTACGGCGTTTCGTTGAGGGCCATTGCGGCCCCGAAGCTCTTCGATGTGTACGGACCTGCTCACTACTCGTGCGTGGGCGCCTGGGGCGCCGCGGTCGGGTGCTAACCGGCGCTTGCGGTTTCCTCCAGGCCCCGCGCGCCGGGGCGCAGGATGAAGACGGCGCCGGCGATGGAATCGGGCGCGGCATCGGCGGGGCGGATCGACGTCACCAGCAACTGGTCCAGCCCGGGGCCGCCGAACGCGCACATGGCGACACGGGCGGCCGGCACCTCCAGGCTGCGGTCGAGGCGGCCGTCCGGGGTGTAGCGGTAGACGCGGCCGGCCTCGTTGCCGCAGATCCAGTAGCCGCCATCGGCGTCGACCGCGGCGCCGTCGGGCCGGCCGGCCGGCAGTTTCGGGATGAAGACGCGGCGGTTGCGCGGCAGACCGTCGTCGATGTCGTAGTCGAAGGCCCAGACCACCTGTCGCGTCGGATGGGAATCGGACAGGTACATGGTGCGGCCATCTGGGCTGAAGGCCAGGCCATTGGGCACGATCAGGTCGTCGACGATCGCTTCCAGCGGTTGGCCGGGGGCGTAGCGGTACAGTTTGCCGGCGTTGCGGGCCAGGCCCATGTCCATGACCATGGTGCCAGCCAGGAAGCGGCCCTGGCGATCGCAGCGGCCGTCATTGAAGCGCATGCCAGGCGCGCCGTGGCGCACCGGCGCCAGCGGCTCGGGCTGGCAGGGCTGGCCTGCCAGTAGCGGCCCGCAGGCGTACAGCCCGTCCTCCATCGCCAGCAGCCAGCCGTCGCCGCGCGGGGCGAGGCAGCCGGCCATCCGCGGCAGCGTCCAGTAATCGAGCCGGTCGCTGGCGGGCGTCCAGCGCCACAGCGCGCGGCCGGGAATGTCAGTCCAGTGGAAGGCCTGGTCGGCGGCGCGCCACACGGGGCTCTCGCCCACGCCGCAGAGCACGGTCCCGATGCGTTCGGCAGAGGTCGCCATGGTGGGAAGGGGCCGGTGTCAGCGCGGCGGAAAGGGGAAGGGTCCGGCCTTGACGAAGGCGCCGCCCTGGTAACGCGCGGCGGGGTCGTCGGCCGGCAGCGGCGGCTGCGCCTCGACCTGCGCGCGGAATATCTCGGAAGAGTCCTTGGGCGCAAAGCCGAGCGCGGCGGCGCCATGGTTGTCCCACCAGCTGTCGCGGTTGGCCGAGGCGCCGTAGGCGATCAGGTGGCCGACATTGGGCGTGAACAGCGAACGCACCACCAGGTCGGTCAGGTCGTCGTAGCTGAGCCAGGTCACCATCATGCGGCGGTCCTTCGGCTCGGGGAACGACGACCCGATGCGCAGGCAGACCGTCTCGATGCCGTAGCGATCGTAGTAGAAGCGCGACAGGTTTTCGCCATAGGCCTTGCTCAGGCCGTAGTAGCCGTCGGGCCGCAGCGGCACATCGGCGTCCAGGCGCGCGCCCTGCTCGTAGAAGCCAATGACGTGGTTGGAGCTGGCGAATACCACCCGCCGCACGCCGTGGACGCGCGCGGCTTCATACACGTGGTAGACCCCCTGGATGTTGGCCGGCAGGATCTCTTCGAAGGAACGTTCCACGGAAACGCCGCCCAGGTGCACAATGGCGTCGACGCCGCGCACCAGTTCGGAAACGGCGGCGGGGTCGGCCAGGTTGCAGGGCACGACTTCCTCGCCGTCGGCGGCGGGGGCCATGGCCGCGACGTCCGACACCCGCAGGACGTCGGCAAAGGCTTTCAGGCGCGGCCGCAGTACCTGGCCCAGGTTGCCGGCGGCGCCGGTCAATAACAAACGATGGCAGCGGGGGGAGACAGGCATGCGGTCGACAGCTAGGCTCATGGCGCAACGCTCGGTGGGGTGGACTCGCCTGGTACGTTATCGTACAACTAGTCCAAAGTATAATGATCACGAATTTTTGCAGTCAAGCGCCACGCAACCGCTTTGGGACAATCCCTGATGAACGCTCCTGTCGATACCCCCGTCCTGCCGCAGCGTCGTCCACGGAACCTGGCCCAGGGCCTGGTGGAGAACATCTCCGAACGCATCCGTAGCGGCGAGATCCGCCCCGGCGACAAGCTGCCCACCGAATCCGAGATCATGCGGCAGTTCGGCGTCAGCCGCACCGTGGTGCGCGAAGCGCTGTCGCGGCTGCAGGCCTCGGGCCTGGTCGAAACCCATCACGGCGTCGGCACCTACGCGCTCGAACCCAGCGGCGGCGGCGATTTCCGCGTCGACCCCGCCGACATCGCCACGGTGCGCGACGTGCTGGTGCTGCTGGAACTGCGCATCTGCCTGGAAAGCGAGGCCGCCGGCCTGGCCGCCGTGCGCCGCAGCGAGACCCAATTGGCCGAGATGCGCCGGGCGCTGGATGCCTTCAAGAGCGCGCTGGACAGCGGCGGCGACACCATCACGCCCGATTTCCAGTTTCACCTGCTGGTGTCGCAGTCCACCGACAACCGGTATTTCGCCGATCTGATGTCGCACCTGGGGTCGGCCATCATTCCCCGCACCCGCATCAATTCCGCCAAGTTCGCCCACGAAGACCGCGCCGCCTACCTGGCCCGCGTCAACCTGGAGCACGAGGACATCTACAGCGCGATCATGCGCCAGGATGCCGAAGGCGCGCGCGCCGCGATGCGCACCCACCTGAGCAACAGCCGCGAACGCCTGCGCCGCGCGCAATGACGCCGATTCGCGAGCGCGCGCGGCGGTAGCCGGGCGCCTCGCGTTGCGCTTTGGCGTCGAAATCGGATGTCATACAACATGACAAGGTTGTCATCTGCCTGATTGGGGCCTCGTGCCGCGCCGCCGCCGGCGCTGCGGCGCGTCAATCCGCGTTAACCTTGGCCGTTTTCAATCACCGGACGGCAGGCATGGTTTGGCTGGGTAATCGCGGGCAGGGTAAGCGCGGCGCATCAACGGATTTCATTCGTCCGGGGAGGGCTGCCGCATGCGCCGCCTGACGCTCCGTTTCATCGTGTCCGTGCTGGTTCTGCTGACGCTGAGCCGGCTGGGCCTGTCGTTGTGGATGTGGGACCGGGTCGAGGCGGCCGGCGGGCTGTGGCCGGTGCTGTTCGGCGGCCTGCGCATCGACGTCTGCCTGCTGTCCATGGTGATCGCGTTGCCGGCCGTGTTCTCGCCGTGGCTGGGACATCGGCCGTGGGCCGCGCGCGTCACCGCCTGGTGGTTCCGCGTCTGGTGGATGCTGTATGTGCTACTGGAAGTCTCCACGCCGCAGTTCATCGCCGAATACGACACGCGCCCGAACCGCCTGTATTTCATCTACCTGCTCAACCCGAAGGAAGTCGGCTCGATGCTGTGGCAGGGCTACAAGGGCGTGCTGCTGGCCGCCCTGGTGGTGCTGCTGGTGGCCGCGTGGCTGGCGGTCAAGTTGTTCCCGACGCGGGTGCGCGATCCGTTCCTGGCGTGGTGGAAGCGGCCGCTGGCGTCGCTGGTGATTTTGGCGCTGGTGGTGCTGGGCGCGCGCGGCACGCTGGAGCATCGCCCCATCAACCCGGCCAAGGTCGCGTTCAGCTCGGATGCCATGGTCAATTCGCTGGCCCTGAACTCGCTCTATAGCGTGTTCGATGCCGCCTACCGCATGCGCGACGAACGCTCCTCGGCCGCGATGTATCCGAAGATGCCGGTGGACGAAATGAACGCCATCGTGCGCGACAAGGCGGGCCTGACGGGCGCGCCGCTGGATCCGCGCTACCCCAGCCTGCACGAGCAGAAGGCCACGGTGCGGCGCGACAAGCCGCTCAACCTGGTGATCATCCTGCAGGAAAGCCTGGGCGCGCAGTACGTCGGGAGCCTGGGCGGCAAGGACCTCACGCCCAATATCGACCGCCTTGGCAAGGAAGGCTGGATGTTCCACCGCGCCTACGCCACCGGCACGCGCTCGGTGCGCGGCATCGAGGCGGTCACCGCGGGCTTCCTGCCCAGCGTGGCCGATGCGGTGGTGAAGCTGCCGCGCTCGCAGACCGGCTTCTTCACGCTGGCGCAGGTGCTGGGCAAGCATGGCTACCATTCGCGCTTCGTCTATGGCGGCGAGTCGCACTTCGACAACATGCGTGCCTTCTTCCTGGGCAACGGCTTCAACGAGGTGGTCGATCGCCCGAAGTTCGAGAACCCGGTGTTCGAAGGCTCGTGGGGCGCGTCCGACGAAGACATGTTCACCCAGGTCGACCGCCTGCTGCGCGCCGACGGCGACAAGCCGGTGTTCACGCTGGCGTTTTCGGTCAGCAACCATTCGCCGTGGGAGTATCCGGCGGGCCGCATCCAGCCGGTGGGCGATCCGGCCAGCGTCGACAACACGGTGCGCTACGCCGACTGGGCGCTGGGCCAGTTCTTCGACAAGGCGCGCAAGGCGCCGTATTGGAACAACACGGTGTTCCTGGTGATCGCCGATCATGATTCCCGCGTCTACGGCTCGATCCCGGTGCCGGTGCGGCACTTCCAGATCCCGGCCCTGATCCTGGGCGCGGGCATCGCGCCGCGCCAGGACGAACGCATCGTCAGCCAGATCGACATGGCGCCCACGCTGCTGTCCCTGATCGGGCTGGATAATGTCAACCCGATGCTGGGCGCGGACCTGACGCAGCGCGATCCCAACCGCGCGCTGATGCAGTACGCCGACAACTTCGGCTACCTGCAGGGCGACAAGCTGCTGGTGCTGGAACCGTCCAAGGCGCCGCGGGAATTCCGTTATCGCGCCGCGCCGGTCGGGCAGGACGAAACCTACGAGCCGGTCGAACCGGCGGACGAGGCCTTGAGCAAGGAAGCGCTGGCGCATGCCTTGTGGGCCAGCTGGGTCTACCGCGAAGAAAAATACCGCCTGCCTTGACTTCGCCCCGTCTGGCCCGGGGGCCGGTTTGATCCCGCTCAAACCGGCTCGCGGCCAGTCCTCGCACACTCGCGCTCATGACTTTTCCCGATCCGCTCGCCGGCCCGAGCCGGCCCCCCGCCGCCAATGAAGGCGACGCGCCCGTATCCGTGCCGGCCTCGCGCTGGCGCGGCTGGCCGGTGCCGCGCGGCCGACTGGCCTGGCTGACCGGCGTGTTCAGCATAGTGATGATCGGCGTCAGCACGCTGTTCTGGTGCCTGCTGCTGTTCCCCCTGGCGCTGCTGAAACTGGCGCTTCCGTTTGCCGCGGCGCGGCGCCGCATCGATCCCGTCCTCAATGGCATCGCCACGGCCTGGATCAGCGTTAACACCGCCTGGTTTTCGCGCATCCAGCGCGCGCCCTGGGACGTGCGCGGCCATGCCGGCCTGCGCTACGCCGATTGGTACCTGGTCAACTGCAATCACCAGTCCTGGGTCGATATCTTCGTGCTGCAAGGCGCGCTGAACCGCCGCATCCCGTTGCTGAAGTTCTTCCTGAAGCAGCAGCTCATCTACGTGCCGGTGATCGGGCTGGCCTGGTGG
Source organism: Achromobacter ruhlandii (assembly GCF_902859695.1). GTDB lineage: Bacteria > Pseudomonadota > Gammaproteobacteria > Burkholderiales > Burkholderiaceae_B > Achromobacter > Achromobacter ruhlandii. The sequence continues at coordinate 33,621 of NZ_CADIJL010000018.1, read as the reverse complement.
GCGCTGGATTTTCCGTTCATGAAGCGCCATGGCAAGGCCGACCTGCGCCGCAATCCCGCCCTGGGGCGCCAGGACCAGGAAACCGCGCGGCGCGCCTGCCAGAAGTTCTCGCTGGTGCCGACCAGCGTGATGGTGTTCGCCGAGGGCACGCGCTTCACCCCGGCCAAGCGCGATGCGCAGGGCTCGCCGTACCGCCACTTGCTCAAGCCCAAGGCGGGCGGGCTGGCGGTGTCGTTGAACGCGATGGGCACGCGCTTTCGCTCGATGATCGATGTCACCATCGCCTATCCGGCGGGCGTGCCCAGCTTCTGGGACATGGCCTGCGGCCGCATGGGCACGGTGCGGGTGCGCATGCACCAGGTGCCGGTGCCGCCGGCCTTCTGCGAAGCCGACTACAGCCGCGATAAGGCCTTCCGCACCGAATTCCACCACTGGCTGGGCCAGCAGTGGCAGGCCAAGGACGCCGAGATCGAGGCGTTGATGGCCGATGCGGCCGCCACGCCCCGATCCTGACGGACAGCCCTTACACCCGCGCCGGCAGCACGGTGCCCGAGCATTCGCCGAAGCCGATGCGCGGGTAGCCGGCCTTGACGCACTCGGCGCGCATGATGACCTGGTCGCCATCCTGCAGGAAGGTGCGCTTTTCGCCCCAGGGCAGCTCGATCGGCTGCTTGCCGCCGTGGTTCAGTTCCAGCATCGAACCGGCCTCCGAGGGCTGCGGGCCGGACAGCGTGCCGGTGCCGAGCATGTCGCCCGGCTGCAGGTTGCAGCCGTTTACCGTGTGGTGCGTGATCAACTGCGCCACGTTCCAGTACGCATCGCGGAAGTTGCTGCGCGACAGCCGCGCCGGCGCCTGCTTGGCGGCGCGCGACTGTTCGGTCGTGAGCAACACTTCCATCTGCACGTCGTAGGCGCCCTTGGCGCGGTTGGCATCGGAGGCCAGGTACGGCAGCGGCTGCGGCTCGGACGGGCCGCGGTTCCATTGCGTGCGGAACGGTTCCAGCGCTTCCAGCGTGACGATCCACGGCGAGATGGTCGAGGCGAAGTTCTTCGACAGGAACGGGCCCAGCGGCTGGTATTCCCAGCCCTGGATGTCGCGCGCCGACCAGTCGTTCAGGATGCACAGGCCGAAGACGTGCGCATCGGCGTCCGCCAGCTTGATGCGGTCGCCCTGGGCGTTGCCGGTGCCGACGAAGATGCCCAGTTCCAGTTCGTAGTCCAGCCGCGCGCACGGGCCGAATTGCGGCGCCTCGCCTTCGTTGGCGGGGCGGGTCTGGCCGACAGGGCGGGGGAACTTCTGGTTCACGCCGATGCTGGAGGCGCGGCCGTGGTAGCCGATCGGCACCCACTTGTAGTTCGGCAGCAGGGGATTGTCGGGGCGGAACTGCTTGCCGATGGCGGTGGCGTGGTGCACCGAGATGTAGAAGTCGGTGTAGTCGCCGATGCGGGCGGGCGTGGTGTATTCGGCGTCGGCCTGGGCCACCAGCAGCGGCTCGACCGCGCCGCGCAGCGCGGCGCCTTCGCGCAGCGCGCGCGACAGCGCCAGGCGCAGCGCGCTCCAGTGGGCCTGGCCCAGGGCCATCAGCGCGTTCAGGCTGTCGCCCTGGCAGGCGGCCAGCGCCTCGGCGGCGGCGCCCTCGAACGGCTTGGCGGCGGCCAGCGCCGCCAGGTCGACGATCTGGTCGCCGATGGCCACGCCGGGGCGGAACGACTCCTGCGAGCCCTTGCGGCGGAACGCGGCGTAGGGCAGGTTCTGCACCGGGAAGTCCGACGCGCCGGTGTTGGCGCTGGCGACCCAGCTCTTGAGCGACGGGTCGTGGGTTTCGTTGATGGCGGTGGTCATGAGGAATGTCTCGTTCAATGTGTTTATAAGGGCGCGGCGGGCGCCGGAAAAATCCAAAGCCAAACGGCGATGCGCTTGCGCGCATCGCCGTGGGCGGGCGTGACGGGAGAGAAAACGGTCACGCCTTGGCGGGATCGAAATGCTTCTGCAGGCCCTGCCAGCACCGGTAATAGTCGCCCTGCAATTCTACCGAGGCCAAGGCTTGCGCCGTCGGGCGGATCACGCGCCGCGTCTCGAACATGAAAGCCATGGTGTCGCGGATGTAGTGCGCGGTGCTGGTGTCGGCGCGCGAGGCCTTCTCGAAGGTCTCGGCGTCGGGGCCGTGGCCGCTCATGCAGTTGTGCAGGCTCGCGCCGCCGGGGGCGAAGCCGTCGGCCTTGGCGTCGTACACGCCCTGGATCAGGCCCATGAATTCGCTGGCGACGTTGCGATGGAACCAGGGCGGACGGAAGGTGTTCTCCATCGCCAGGATGCGCGGCGGGAAGATGGCAAAGTCCATGTTGGCCGTGCCCGGGGTGTCGGACGGCGCGGTCAGCACCGTGAAGATCGACGGGTCCGGATGGTCGTAGCTGATCGAGCCGATGGTGTTGAAGTGGCGCAGGTCGTACTTGTACGGCGCGTGCGTGCCGTGCCAGGCCACCACGTCCAGCGGCGAATGGCCGATCGCGGCGCGCCAGAAGCCGCCGGTGAACTTGGCGATCAGTTCGAAGTCGCCTTCCAGGTCTTCGTACCAGGCCACCGGCGTCTTGAAGTCGCGGGCGTTGGCCAGGCAGTTCGAGCCGATCGGGCCCAGTTCCGGCAGGCGCAGCGCGGCGCCGAAGTTCTCCAGCATATAGCCGCGCGCGCTGTCGTCCAGCAGTTGCACGCGGAAGCGCACACCGCGCGGGATCACGGCGATCTCCAGCGGCTCCAGGTCGATCAGGCCCAGCTCGGTGGCCAGGCGCAGGCGGCCCTGCTGCGGCACCAGCAGCAGCTCGCCGTCGGCGTTGTAGAAATAGCGGCCCTGCATCGAGCGGTTGGCGGCATACAGGTGGATGCCGACGCCGCTTTGCTCATCGGGGCCGCCGTTGCCGCCCCAGGTCTTCACGCCTTCGATGAAATCGGTGGGCGCGGTGGGAATGGGCAAGGGGCTCCAGCGCAGCTGATTCGGCGTGACCGGGCCGTGACCGAACGCGCTTTCCCAGCCCTTGACGCCGCCAAACGGCTCGAACGGCTTGTGCTGCGCGCCCGGGCGGATGCGGTAGAGCCAGGAGCGGCGGTTCTCGCTGCGCGGCGCGGTGAAGGCGGTGCCGGACAACTGCTCGGCGTACAGGCCATAGGGACATTGCTGGGGCGAATTGCGGCCCAGCGGCAGCGCGCCGGGCAGGGCTTCGGTGGCACAGTCGTTGCCGAAGCCGGTCTGGTAGTGCAGTTCCATGGAATCCTCCTGGGGTGGCGCGCGATGCGTGGCCGCGCGGTCTTGGTCGTGGCGCGCCGGATGAAATGGTCCGGCGCCGATACGCCATTGTCGGAAAAATCCCCCACTATGGCTACGGGAATGCAAAAATATCAACTATAAATTTCGTGAATAGTAGGGGTGCCTGATGGCGGACTTGCGCGACGTCGACCTGAACCTGCTGATCCTGTTCCAGCATTTGCTGGAGGACCGCAACCTGTCCGCCGTGGCGCGGCGGCTGGACCTGTCGCAGCCAGCGGTGAGCAACGCCCTGCGCCGGCTGCGGCTGGCGTTCGGCGACGAGCTGTTCGTGCGCACCGCGCAGGGTATGTTGCCGACGCCGCGCGCGCAGCGGCTGGCCGGCCCGGTCAGCGAGGCGTTGGCCCTGCTGTCGCAGGCCTTGCAGGACCAGGCGGCGTTCGATCCCGCCACCAGCACGCGGCGTTTCCGCGTGGCCATGACCGATGTCGGCGAGATCCATTTCATGCCGCGCCTGATGGAAGTCTGCGTACAGGTCGCGCCGCAGGTGCGCATCGATTCGGTGCGGGTGCAGGGGCCGGACCTGCCGCGCGAGATGGAGGCGGGCCGGGTCGACCTGGCCATCGGCGCCTTCGACGAGATGGGGGCGGGCACCTTGCAACGCATGTTGTTCCGGCAGGGGTACGCCACGCTCTTTCGCCAGGCGCATCCCACGGCCCACCCCGGCATGGGGCTGAAGGCGTTTCGCGCCGAGCGTCATCTCATCGTGTCGCGGGCCGCGCCCTATGGGCAGGTCAATCAGTCGCTGGAGCGGGCCGGCGTCGCGCTGGCCGAGCACTTCAGCGTGCCGCATTTCTCGGCCGTGCCGTACATCGTCAGCGCCACCGACCTGTTGGCGACCGTGCCCGAAAAACTGGCGGCGAGCGCCGCGCAGCCATTCGGCCTGCGCTACATGACGCCGCCGGTGAAGGTGCCGGCGCTGCAGACCAATATGTACTGGCAGCGCCGCTACGATCGCGATGGCGGCAACCAGTGGTTGCGCGCCCTGATCGTCAATGCGTTTGCGGTGGGTTCGCCGCCGGCGTGACCGACGCGCGGGCCTGCGCCAGCGCCTCGCGCAGCACCGCCATGTCGCCCAGGTGGTTGGCCAGCAGCAGGATCAGCGCCGCGTTCATTTCCTGGCTCTGCTCGTTACTCAGGTCGCGATGGGCGTCGATCAGCGCTTCGTAGAAGTCGTCCGGCGCGGCCAGGTTGGTTTCGGTAATCAGCATGGAAAGGGCCTCCGTATTCAGGCGCGGCCAATGGCGCGGTTGACGGCCGACGCCACCGCGTCGGGCTGGAAGGCGCGCCAGCGCGCGGCGATGTGCTGGTCGGGGCGGATCAGGTAGGCGGTGCCGGACAGCGCGTCATAGCGCTGGGCCAGCAGCCCTTCGACGTCGATGACCCGCGCCAGGTCATCCGGCCAGCCGGCGGCCTCGCAACCCGGGCTGGCCACCAGCACGGGTGAGACCGGCACGGCCGCCAGGCGCAGCGCGCGCAGGGCCTGCAGGGTCTGCGCGTCGGGCGGGGCGTCGCCGCAGAACAGCGCCAGCGTGAAGCCCGTTCCCAGCTGCGACAGCCACCAGGGCGAGTCGCCAGACCCGCGCACCGGCGCGTCCAGCGCCACCGCGCCGGGCCGCATGCGGCCGGCGAAGGTGTCGCTGTCGGGGCTGTTCAGCGGCGAATCGATGTACGTGGCGGGCAGCGACAGCCGGCCGCTGTTGACCAGCGAACGCGCGAATGCATGGGTGCGGGCCAGGTTCAGCACCGCGTTGCGGAAACTGCGGCTGATGTCGCTCTTGGGCGTGATGAAGTCGGTGGCGCGCGACGAATTCAGGATGTTCTCGTCGGCGGCGTGCTCGCGCTCGGCGGCGTAACTGTCGATCAGCGATTCGGGCGCCTGGCCGGCCAGCACCAGGCGCAGTTTCCAGGCCAGGTTCTCGGCGTCCTGCACGCCGCTGTTGGCGCCGCGCGCGCCGAACGGCGAGACGCGGTGCGCCGAGTCGCCGGCGAACACCACGCGGCCGTGGCGGAACTTGTCCATGCGCTCGCAGGCGAAGGTGTAGACGCTGACCCATTCCAGGTCGAATTGCGCGTCCGGGCCGAGCAGGGCGCGGATGCGCGGCAGCACGTTCTCGGGCTTGACGGCCTCGACCGGGTCGGCGTTCCAGCCCAGCTGGAAGTCGATGCGCCAGACGTTGTCGGGCTGCATGTGCAGCAGCACCGATTGATTGGGGTGGAAGGGCGGGTCGAACCAGAACCAGCGCTCGGCCGGGAAGTCGGCCTTCATCTTGACGTCGGCGATCAGGAAGCGGTCGCGGAAGATGCGGCCATGGCTTTCCTGGCCGATCAGCTTGCGCACCGGCGAGCGGGCGCCGTCACAGGCCACCAGCCAATCGGCGCGCAGCGCGTAGCCGCCCTCGGGGGTGTCGATCGACAGCACCACGCCGTCGCCGGTCTGCTCCAGCCCCACCACCTTGTTCTTCCAGCGCAGGTCGATGTTCGGTTCCTGGCGCGCCTGCTCGTACAGATAGCCTTCGGCGTAGTACTGCTGCAGGTTGATGAAGGCGGGGCGGCGGTGGCCGGGCTCGGGCAGCAGGTCGAAGCGCCACACTTCCTGGTCGCGGAAGAACACCTTGCCCACGTTCCACGACACGCCCTTGTCGACCATGCGCTGGCCGACGCCGAGGCGGTCCCAGATTTCCAGGGTGCGCTTGGAAAAGCAGATGGCGCGCGAGCCGGTGGACAGGCGGTAGTCGTCATCCAGCACCACCACCCTGACGCCCTGGCGCGCCAGGTCCAGCGCCGTGGTCAGGCCGACCGGGCCGGCGCCCACCACCACCACCGGGTGGCGCGCCTGCGTCGCGGCGGCCTGGTCGTCGTGTTTTTCATAGGCGAACTCCATCGCCTGAAAGTCGATGTCTCCCACGGTTGTCTCCTGTGTGGGTCATTTTGTTTTTATGCGCGGCGCCGCGCGCTGCCCGCGGCCGCTGGCCGGCGGGTCGCGCGGCGCCGTTTCAATCGGTGGAACCGCGGCCGGCGAACCGGCCGCGCGGGATCAGCCCTCCAGCTGGGCCCACATTTCCAGGTCGCGCTTGTCGGTCCAGATGCGCGGATGGACGTGGCCGGTGGCCTCGTCGTAGGCGCGCGATACGTCGAACGGCATGCAGTGGTCGAAGATGACCCAGTCGCTGTAGCGCGGCTTCATGAAGTCGTAGACCTCGCGGTAGATCGTCTTCAGGTCCTTGCCCTCGGCCACGCCGCGGTTGACCGCGCCGTACAGGTCGGTCAGGAAGGCGCGCGTGCCGGCCAGGCCCTGGCGCACTTCGGTGGCGTTCTTGAGCGCGGGGCCGCGGCCGGGCACCATCTTTTCGGCCTCGAAGCCCGACAGCGCATCCAGCGTGCTGGGCCAGTCGCGGAAGTAGGCGTCGCCGCAGTAGGGGGTGGACTGGTATTCGACCAGGTCGCCGGCGAACAGGATCTTCTGCTCGGGCAGCCAGGCGATGGTGTCGCCCTTGGTGTGGCCGCGGCCGACCTGCAGCAGCTTGACTTCCAGATTGCCCAGGTTGACGGTCATCTCGCCCTTGAAGGTCATGGTGGGCCAGACCAGGCCGGGGGGAATCGATTCGGCGTTGCGGAACAGGCGCGGGAAGCGGCCGATCTCGCTGGCCTTGTCCTGCTCGCCGCGCTCGGCGATCAGGTCGTAGGTGTCGCGGCTGGCCAGGATCTCCTGGGCGTTGTAGGCCGAGGCGCCGAACACGCGCACCGCGTGGTAGTGCGACAGCAGGATGTACTTGATCGGCTTGTCGGTGACTTCGCGGATGCGGCGGATGACGTCCTGCGCCATCACCGGCGTGGCCTGGGTATCGACCACCATGACGGCCTCGTCGCCGATGATCACACCCGTGTTGGGGTCGCCTTCGGCGGTATAGGCATAGGCGTTGTCGGACAGCTTTTCGAACGACACGACCTTGTCGGCCAGGTCGGCGTGCGAAGCGAATTGCTTGCTCATGGAGGCTCCTTCCACTTTTATAGGAATAGGGTGTGTGGAGGGACTATAGCGTGGCGTTAGTGGTTGTGCAATACGTTTGCTATAAACGAATAGACCCTTTTTGGCAGGGATTTCCCTTGGGTTTCCGGGGGTGTCCAAATGCCGCCGGGCCGCGCAGGGCGGCCCGGAGGGGAACCTTTCAGGCCGCGGGCGGCCCCAGGGGGTTGGGTGTGCTGGCGCGCGCGCTCAGGTCTTCTGGCACTTCGGGCAGTAGTAGGTGGCCCGCTGGCCCTGGACGATGCGCTTGATGGGCGTGCCGCAGACCCGGCAGGGCTGGCCGGCGCGCTCGTAGACCGCCGCGTGGATCTCGAAATACGCGCCCGGTTCGCCGGTGGCGCCGACGTAGTCGCGCAGGGTGCTGCCGCCGGAGGTCAGGGCGTCGGCCAGGGTGGCGCGCACCATGTCCGCCAGGCGGTCGCAGCGGGCGCGCGACAGTTTGTTGGCCGGGGTCTTGGGATTGATGCGGGCGCGGAACAGGCTTTCGGAGGCGTAGATATTGCCCACGCCGACCACCGCCATGCCGGCCAGCAGCACCTGCTTGATCGCGGCGCCGTGGTTCTTGAAGTGGTGGTGCAGCCAGGCGCCGTCAAAGCGCGGGTCGAACGGCTCGATGCCGAGCTTGGCCAGCAGGGGGTGGTTTTCGACCGGTCCGTCCGCATCGGGGTGCCACAGCACGGCGCCGAAGCGGCGCGGGTCATGCAGCCGCAACACGGCCTGGTCGAAGATCCATTCGACGTGGTCGTGCTTGCGCAGGAATTCACCCGGGGCCACGCTGCGCAGCGACCCGGACATGCCCAGGTGCACGATCTGGGTGCCGTGGTCAAAGCGCAGCAGCAGGTATTTGCCGCGCCGGCCGCATTCCAGCACGGTCCGCCCGCCCACCAGGTCGGGCAGGTCGGCCGGGATGGGCCAGCGCATCCGGGACTCGTGGACGACCAGCCGCGCGAGGGGGCGGCCGGTGATGACGGCGTCGATTCCCCGACGCGTGGTTTCAACTTCAGGCAGTTCCGGCATGAGCCAGTGTAAGATCATCAATTGCGTGTACGAAGATTGTGCCACCAACCGGACGGGCCGCGTGAAGTCGTCTTTCAAACAAATGAATATCGGGATTGCCGCGCTGGCGCTTGCGTTGGCCTCCGCCCTGGCTCCCCAAGCCCAGGCCGCCGACAGCCGGACGCGCGATGCGACCGGCCCCCGCATGGCGCCGCAGAGCCGCCAGCCTGAAACCGAGGTGATCCGTCTGCGTCCGGGCCAATTGCCCTACGTGACCCTGACCGCCGACATCTTCTACCGCGTCCTCGCGTCGGAAATCGCCGCCCAGCGCGGCATGTACGGCACCGCCGCCAACACCATGGTCGGCCTGGCCCGCGACACCGGCGATCCCCGCCTGGCGCGCCGCGGCCTGGAATTCCAGCTGGCCGGCGGCAACCTGCCGGGCGCCCTGGACGCGGCCCGGGTCTGGGCCCGCCTGTCGCCCAACGACCTGGAAGCCAGCTCCACCGAACTGGCGCTGGCCGCCGCCAACGGCCAGACCAAGGGTCTGTCGCAGGCGCTGCGCAACCGCATCGACGCCTCGCGCGACAAGCCGGCCGCCATCGGCCAGGCCCTGGCCGTGCTGAGCCGCCTGAACGATCGCCGCCTGGCGCTGCGCATCCTCGACGAAGCGCTGAGCGACAGCGTGCGCAAGCTGCCTGCCGCCCACCTGGCGCTGGCGGACGTGGCCTCGGCCGCCGGCGACTACCCGCGCGCTTCGCAGGAGGCCCGCGCCGCCCTGGCCGCCGATCCCAAGTCCGAGCCGGCCGCCCAGCGCGTCCTGGAATATGGCGCCAAGGTCGACCCGCAGCGCGCGCAGGCCGATGCCCGCGCGTACATCAATCGCAATCCCAACGCCCGCAAGGTGCGCCTGATGCTGGCCGGCCAGATGGCCGACGCCGGCGACTACAACGGCGCCCTGGCCGAACTGCAGGCCATGTCGCGGCGCTCGCCGGAAGACTTCGATCTGCTCTTCATGCAGGCCCAGCTGGCCTACAAGGCCGGCCAGCTGCCGCAGGCCAAGGCGCTGCTGCAGCAGTACCTGGACGTGCAGAACCAGCGCCAGCGCGCCATCGTGCCGGGCGCCACCGACGCCGGCGCCGCCGCGGCCGACGCCCACGTGCTGCTGTCGCGCATCGCCGAAGACCAGGGCCAGTACGACGAAGCCATCGCGGAACTGGGCCGCATCGACGATCCGTCGCTGCGTTTCTCGGCGCGCATGCGCCAGGCCGCCCTGCGCGCCAAGTCCGGCCGCATCGACGACGCCATCAAGATGGTCGACGCCGCCGCGCCCCAGGACGAGGAAGAACGCACCCTGGGCGTGCTGACCAAGGCCCAGATCCTGCGCGACGCCGACCGCGTCGGCCAGGCCGTGTCGGTGCTGGAAGCGGCCGACCAGGCGCTGCCCGACACCGTCGAAATCAAGTACGAGCTGGCCATGCTGTACGAGCGCCAGGACCGCCTGGCCGACCTCGAACGCATGTTGCGCCAGGTCATCGCGCTGGATCCCGAGCACGCCCACGCCTACAACGCGCTCGGCTACACGCTGGCCGACCACAACCAGCGCCTGCCCGAAGCGCTGGACCTGATCACCCAGGCGCTGGAACTGTCGCCCAACGACCCGTTCATCCTGGACAGCATGGGCTGGGTCAAATTCCGCATGGGCGACCAGGTCGCCGCGGTCGATTACCTGCGCCGCGCCTATGGCGTGCGGCCCGAGGCCGACATCGCCGCCCATCTGGCCGAGGTGCTCTGGACCCAGGGCAAGCGCGACCAGGCGGTCGAGCTGCTGCGCGCCGCGGTGCAGAAGGATCCCAAGAACAAGACCGTGCTCGACGTCATCAAGCGCCTGGGGGTCAGCCTGTGACGGCAGCGTTGCGCGGCAGTCTGGGCGGGATGCGCTGGGCGCTGCTGGCCATGCTGGCGTTCGTGCTGGCGGCCTGCACCACCACGCCCAAGCCGATTGAAGGCACGTCGCCGGACGCCTTCTCGCGCATCGGGCGCTTCGCCATCACGGTCAACGAGGAAAACGGCAAGCAGAGCGCCGTGCAAGGCGGATTCTCCTGGTCGGACGACGGCCGCCGCTACGTGCTCGACCTGACCAATCCGCTCGGTTCGACCGAGGCGCGGGTCGAAGGCCAGCCCGGCGCGGCCAGCCTGACCAAGGCCGACGGCACCCGCCTGGTGGCCGACAACCCCGATGCCCTGGCCGAAGACGCCCTGGGCAGCAGCATGCCGGTATCCGGCATGCGCGACTGGCTGCGCGGCAAGCTGCCGGGCCAGCCCGAGGCCACCGACGTGTCCAACGACGACCTGGGCCGCCCCGTGGCCTTCGAGCAGGGCGGCTGGCGCGCGCGGCTGTCGCGCTACGACACGCTTGGCCCGCAGATGCTGGTGCTGGAGCGCCAGGAGCCGGGCCGCCGCATCATGGTGCGCCTGGTCGTCAACCAGCCCTGATTGCTACCGCTTTGTGACATCCACGACGGCCCCGCGGGGCCGTTGTGTCGTCTGGCGGTAGCACGTCCCTTCCGCCTCAATCAGCAAATCAGCGTTGCAAAATCGACGCTGTTACTGATTGATAGATTCTGTTTAGCCTGAATAATCCTCCGATCCCCGCGTGCAAGACCCCTGCGCGCGGCATGCAAGGTCGGTGGCCGCGGATCGCGCCGCCGCTTTTTTACGGAGAATGCCAATGTTCAGGAATACGCGAATCGCGACGATGCTCTTGGGGATCATCGCGCTGTTTTTCACTTTCCAGCTGCTGGTGGGCGGCATGGGTGTCGTCGCCCTGCGGCAGACCAGCCAGGACGTCGGCCAGCTCTATCGCCTTTCCTCGCAACAGGTCAGTGCCGTGAACACGGCCGCGTTGTCGCTGGTGGCGGCGCGCACCGACCTGAGCCGCTACGCCACCCGGGTGGCGCAGGGCAATGCCAGCGACACCACCGCGCTGCGCCTGGCGCGCCAGCGCATCGCCGCGGGTGACCGCGCCTTCCAGGGCTTCGCCGGCGGCCTGTCGGCCGACGAGAAGGTCGTGTCCAAGGACCTGATCGAGGCCTACACCAACCTCAGCAACAACCTGCAGAACGTCGGCAAGGTGCTGGAGGCCGGCGACATGGACGCCTACTTCAAGCAGGGCACGCAACAGGTGCAGGAGCTGCTGGTGTCCGAGCGTGACGCCTTCATGAAGCGCGCCGAGGCCTCCGGCCAGGAGGTGATGGACGAGATCTCGCTGTTCCACATGATCTTCTCGTACCTGCTGGCCGGCATCCTGGTGCTGGGCCTGTTGATGGCGGTGGGCGCGCATGTGCTGATCCGCCGCATGATCGTGCGGCCGCTGCTGGAAGCCGGCGAGATCTTCCGCCGCATCGCCGAGGGCGACCTGACGCGCCGCGTGGCCGATCGCGGCCGCAACGAGATCGGCGCGTTGCTCAACGCCTTGCGCGCGATGCAGGACAGCCTGGTGCGCACGGTGTCCACGGTGCGCCGCGGCGTCGATGAGATCAACGTCGGCGCGCGCGAAATCTCGTCCGGCAATGCCGACCTGTCCAGCCGCACCGAAGAGCAGGCCGCCTCGCTGGAGGAAACCGCCGCCAGCATGGAAGAACTGGCCACCACCGTGAAGCAGAACGCCGACACCGCGCGCGAAGCCAACCGCATGGTCGCCGCTTCGGCCGCCGTGGCGCAGCGCGGCGGCGAGGCCGTCTCCAGCGTGGTCGAGACCATGCGCGCCATCCAGGGCAGCTCGTCGCGCATTTCCGACATCGTCGGCGTGATCGACGGCATCGCTTTCCAGACCAACATCCTGGCGCTGAACGCCGCGGTGGAGGCCGCGCGCGCCGGCGAGCAGGGCAAGGGCTTTGCCGTGGTCGCCAGCGAAGTGCGCACATTGGCCCAGCGCAGCGCCGCCGCCGCCAAGGAAATCAAGCAGCTCATCGAGGACTCGGCGCAGAAGGTCGGCGTCGGTTCCGAGCAGGTCGAAACCGCCGGCGCCACCATGCGCGAGATCGTCGATTCGGTGCAGCGCGTGACCAGCCTGATGGGCGAGATATCCGCCGCGTCGGAAGAGCAGGCCACCGGCATCGACCAGGTCAACCGCGCCGTCACGCAGATGGATGGCGTGACCCAGCAGAACGCCGCGCTGGTGGAGCAGGCCGCCGCCGCGGCCGGCGCGCTCGAAGAGCAGGCGCGCCAGCTGGCGGGCGCGGTGGCAGTGTTCAAGCTGCCGGAAGGGCAGGTGATCGAGGCCCCGGCCGAACGGCTGGCTGGCCGCGTCGCGCCGCAGATCGCCTGACCCGTGGCCGGGGGCGGCGTCGGCGGGCCGAGGCCCGTCTGCGAGACGCATGATGTCGTTCCCGGCTGGCGACAGGGCGATTCTCCGCCCTGTCGCCAGTCCCCAGGGGCCGGAGCCCCGCATGGCATCGGGCGCTCGCGGGGCCGGGTGATCGCTAAAATCGACCCGTCTGTCTTTTTTCCCGATCCGCCGTGACCCTCTACGACGTACCCGCACCCGCCAAGGTCAACCTGTTCCTGCACGTGGTGGGCCGCCGTGCCGACGGCTACCACCTGCTGCAGACCGCCTTCCGCTTCATCGATCTGTGCGACACGCTGCATTTCGAGGCGCGCGCCGATGGCGTCATCAGCCGCGCCGCGGAACTGCCCGGCGTGTCCGAAGCGGACGATCTCACCCTGCGCGCCGCCCGCGCGCTGCAACAGGCCACCGGCACGCGCCAGGGCGCGCAGATCGCGCTGGAAAAGCGCATTCCGCAGGGCGGCGGCCTGGGTGGCGGTTCGAGCGACGCGGCCACCGTGCTGATCGCCTTGAACCGCCTGTGGGGCACCGGGCTGTCGCGGCGCGAGCTGATGGAACTGGCGTTGCCGCTGGGCGCGGATGTGCCGGTGTTCGTGTTCGGCCAGTCCGCCTTTGCCGAGGGCGTGGGCGAAAAACTGACGGCGCTGGACCTGCCGGCGCGCGCCTATCTGGTGGCGCAACCGGACGCGAGCGTGCCGACCGTTGGAATTTTTTCCGCGCCCGATTTGACAAGAGATTCTTCTTACATCACAATAGCGGACTTTCTTGCTTCGCCTACATTTTCCTTCGGGAAAAATGATTTGGAGCCGGTGGTCTACCGACTTTATCCTGAGGTTCTCAGGGCATCGCGGTGGCTTGCAGAGCAGGGTGTGTTGAAAAACACGGGAACCCAAGTTCGCATGTCGGGATCTGGCGCGTGTTTGTACGCCGAGTTTTCCGAGCTGTCGGAGGCCGTTTTGGCGAAAACGGAAATTACCGCTACAATGCGCGGCGCTGTTGAAGCAAACTGCAAAAACGCAGATGACACAGACAGCACAACGCATCCACGGTTCCGGTTAGTGCAGGCATGTCCTGGGTTGACTGAACATCCGTTGCGGAATTGGATTGCAAGATAGTTGGGGAGTCGCCAAGCTGGTTAAGGCACCGGATTTTGATTCCGGCATGCGAAGGTTCGAATCCTTCCTCCCCAGCCAACCGAATACATAACAAAGCTGTTGAACACGCCTGTAAGACACTGGCCCGGGTTCAGCAGCTTTTTTATTTTCCGGTTCCAGCAGGTTCTCGCATCACCTCGTTAGTGTCTCGAAACGACCATCGCATCATCCATCATGGCAAACGATAGCTTCATGATCTTCACGGGCACGGCCAACACTCGGCTGGCCGTGGACGTAGTCAACCACCTCGATATGTCCCTGGGCAAGATGACCGTCGGTCGCTTCTCGGACGGCGAGGTGATGGTCGAGATCAACGAGAACGTGCGCGGCAAGGACGTCTTCGTCCTGCAGCCCACCTGTGCGCCTACCAATGACAACCTGATGGAAATCATGGTGATGGTCGATGCCCTGCGCCGCGCCTCGGCCGGCCGCATCACCGCCGCCATTCCGTATTTCGGCTACGCCCGCCAGGACCGCCGCCCGCGCTCGGCGCGCGTCGCGATCTCGGCCAAGGTTGTGGCCAACATGCTGCAAGTGGCTGGCGTCGACCGCGTCCTGACGATGGACCTGCACGCCGACCAGATCCAGGGCTTCTTCGACATTCCCGTGGACAACATCTACGCCGGTCCGATTTTGCTGGGCGACATCTGGCGCCGCAATTTCTCGAACCTGGTCGTCGTGTCCCCGGACATCGGCGGCGTGGTGCGCGCCCGCGCGCTGGCCAAGCAGCTCGAAGCCGACCTGGCCATCATCGACAAGCGTCGTCCGCGCGCCAATGTGTCGGAAGTGATGAACATCATCGGTGAAGTCGACGGCCGCACCTGCATCATCATGGACGACATGGTCGACACCGCCGGCACGCTGTGCAAGGCGGCCCAGGCCCTGAAGGACCGCGGCGCCGGCGCCGTCTACGCCTATTGCACGCACCCCGTGCTGTCGGGCGGCGCCATCGACCGCATCGAGGCGTCGGAACTGGACGAACTGGTCGTCACCGACACCATTCCGCTCTCCGAGCAAGGCCAGGCCAGCGGCAAGATCCGCCAGCTGTCGTGCGCCGCGCTGCTGGGCGAGACCATCCTGCGTATCTCGAACGCGGAATCGGTCAGCTCGCTGTTCGTCGACTGACGCCAGCCCCCCACCGTTTTTTGTGTCCTGCTGGTCGCGGCAGGACACAAGCAACACGGCGCACCTGTTGTGCGCCGTGTCTTTAACCGGTGAAGTCCGCTTCGCCATTTTTTGTTTTTGGAGTTTTCCATGAAATTCACTGCCACTGCGCGTAGCGTCCAGGGTTCGAGTGCGAGCCGCCGCCTGCGCCGCGCGGGCCGCGTTCCCGCCATCGTCTATGGTGGTTCGGCTGCCCCGCTGAACATCGAACTCGACCACAACGAGATCTACCACGCCCTGCGCAAGGAAGAGTTCCACGCTTCGATCCTGCAAATGCAGCTCGAAGGCGCCAAGGACGAACAGGTCCTGCTGCGTTCGGTTCAATGGCACGCCTACAAGCCGCAAGTCCTGCACGTGGACTTCCAGCGCGTCGACGCCAACCAGGCGCTGCGCACCAAGGTGCCGCTGCACTTCGTGAACGCTGAAGTCTCGCCGGCCGTCAAGCTGAGCGGCGCGATCATCAGCCACGTCGCCACCGAACTGGAAATCACGTGCCTGCCGTCGGCGCTGCCCCAGTTCATCGAAGTCAACCTGGCCGACATCCTGGCCGGCGCTTCGATCCACCTGGCCGACATCAAGCTGCCGATGGGCGTGACCTACGTCCCGCACGGTGGTGAAGAGAACCCGCTGCTGGCCGCCGCTGTCGTCAAGGGTGGCGCTGCCGCCGACGACGCCGACGCCGCTCCGGCCGCTCCCGCCGCCTAAGTCCTGTCGGAAAGCCTCGGCTTTCCGGCGGCTTGCGCCCGAAACCCTGCGTGTGCATTTGCATGCGCAGGGTTTTTTGGTTTAAACACCCCCCATCATGTCTATTCCCATACGCCTCATCGTGGGATTGGGTAACCCCGGTCCCGACTACGAAACCACCCGCCACAACGCGGGCTTCTGGCTGGCCGACCACCTGGCGGACGACCTGCGCGCCTCGTTCGCGCTGGAGAAGTCGTTCTTCGGCATGGTGGCCAAATCCCGCCTGGGGGCCGACAACGTGCTGCTGCTCAAGCCCAACACCTACATGAACCGTTCCGGCCAGGCGGTCGGGGCGCTGGCGCGCTTCTACAAGCTGACGCCGGAGCAGGTGCTGGTGCTGCACGACGAACTCGACCTGATGCCGGGCCAGGTGAAACTCAAGCAGGGAGGCGGCCACGCCGGCCACAACGGCCTGAAGGACATCCAGGCCGCGCTGGGCAGCCCGAACTTCTGGCGCCTGCGCATCGGCATCGGCCATCCGCGCACGCTCGGCCTGGCGCAGCAGGTGGCGGACTTCGTGCTGCACCCGCCGCGCCGCGAGGAACAGAAGGAGATCGAGGCGGTCATCGACCGCTGCCGCGCCGTGGTTCCCGCCATGCTGGCCGGCGACTTCGCGCTGGCCACCCGCCAGCTGCACAGCGGCAACGACGCCTGATGGACGGCGCTCCGGCTTCCGCCGAACCGCGCAAGCTGCGCTTCCGCAGCGAGCTGGCGGATTTCTGGCGCTTCGTGCGCCGGCCGGGTCCGCTGCGGCGTCTGCCCGGCCGCACGCCGGCGATCGGCTGGGTGTCCGACTGGTGGCCGGGCGTGGGCCCCGGGCGCCTGCTGGCGTGGGCCGCGGTGCTGTGGCTGATCAACCTGTTCGCCCTGGGCCCGGTGGCGGTCGCCGCCGCCGGCGTCGGCGGCGTCACGCATCGGCTGGACCCGGCCAACATCCCCTGGCTGACGGCGGTGATCTGGGCCCCGCTGGTCGAGGAAATGCTGTTCCGCTACGGCCTGCGCCGGCCCAAGCAGGCGCTGTGGCTGTGCCCGGCGCTGCTGCCGGTGGTGCTGTACGGGCCGCGCATCTGGACCGGCCTGCTGCTGGCCGCCTTCGTGCTGCTGGCCTGCTGGTCGTTGCGGCCGCGCCCCGAGCCGCTCAAGGGCTGGAACACCGCCTGGCGGCGCCATTACCTGAAGCACTTCGGCTGGGTCTTCCACCTGGTGGCGCTGACCTTCGCCGCCGTGCATCTGACCAACTTCGTCTTCAACCACACGCCGTACTGGCTGCTGCCGCTGCTGGTGCTGCCGCAGTGGCTGACCGGGCTGGTGCTGGGCTGGATCCGCATCCGCCGTGGCATCGGCGCGGCGATCGCGCTGCACGCCATGTTCAACGCCGGCCCCATTTTGCTGATCTGGGCCGTGATGCGCTGGGCCCCCACGGCGGCCAGTTGAGCCGTCCGTCCCCCCGGGCGCGGTCATCATGGCGCGCCGCCCGGCGGGGTAAACTAGAACGTTAACGATCAATACCGTACTTACACAGGATTCCCATGGCTCTGCAATGCGGCATCGTCGGCCTGCCCAACGTTGGCAAATCGACACTCTTCAACGCTCTGACCCGCGCCGGCATCGCCGCCGAGAACTATCCGTTCTGCACCATCGAGCCGAACGTCGGCGTGGTCGAGGTGCCGGATCCGCGTCTGCAGAAGCTGGCCGAGATCGTCAAGCCCGAGCGCATCCTGTCGGCCACGGTCGAATTCGTCGACATCGCCGGCCTGGTGGCGGGCGCCAGCAAGGGCGAAGGCCTGGGCAACCAGTTCCTCTCGCACATCCGCGAAACCGACGCCATCGTCAACGTGGTGCGCTGCTTCGAGGATCCCAACGTGATCCACGTGGCCGGCAAGGTCGACCCGATCGCCGACATCGAGGTCATCGAAACCGAACTGGCGCTGGCCGACCTGCAGACCGCCGAAAAGGCCCTGCAGCGCCACCAGAAGACCGCCCGTTCCGGCGACAAGGAATCGCAGCGCATCGTCGCCGTGCTGGAAAAGTGCGTGGCGCAACTGAACGAAGCCAAGCCGATCCGCGCGCTCGACCTGACCACCGAGGAAAAGGCCGACATCGCCCAGCTCTGCTTCATCACCGCCAAGCGCGCGATGTACGTGGGCAACGTGGCCGACGACGGCTTCACCAACAACCCGCTGCTGGACCGCCTGACCGAATTCGCCGCCGCCCGCAACGCGCCGGTGGTCGCCATCTGCGCCGCCATCGAGTCGGAAATCGTCGACCTGGACGACGCCGACCGCCAGGCCTTCCTGTCGGACATGGGCATGGAAGAACCGGGCCTGAACCGCCTGATCCGCGCCGCCTTCAAGCTGCTGGGCCTGCAGACCTACTTCACCGCCGGCGTCAAGGAAGTGCGCGCCTGGACCGTGCCGATCGGCGCCACCGCGCCCCAGGCCGCGGGCGTCATCCACACCGACTTCGAACGCGGCTTCATCCGCGCGCAGACCATCGCGTATGAAGACTACATCGCCTACAAGGGCGAGCAGGGCGCGAAGGAAGCGGGCAAGATGCGCGCGGAAGGCAAGGAATACATCGTGCAGGATGGCGATGTGATGAATTTCTTGTTCAACGTCTGATCAGGGCGGGCCATTCTTAGTTAATTGCCTGAGTGCTCGGCGGCCCGTGGTGGTTGCGAAAGGTCTTCCAACCCACCCTTGGGGGCTGCCGAGTTCCAATCGCTCGTCTGACTCTGGACGATTGCGTTGAAGTTAAGGGTGATGGTCTGTCGTCGCGCTGCTTTGACTGCGTGGCGTTCTAGGGGGGGGCTGGCGGGCGTGAATAGCCCAATTCCGCCTCCTATTCGATGTCCGTCGAATAGAGGTACTGATTCCGCCAATGAGGGTAACGAGTCGGAGAATTACCTCATTTGAGCGTGGTGAGATGACACTTGCCGAACGGGTGTTGCCTTCCGATTGTGTTCGTCTTGAAATGATGCATTCTCATGTCAAGATATCATCGGATCACAATAATGCAGTGCTCTCTTGTTATCCCCCGGCAGGCAAACGGCTCGTATCTTTCCGAGCTATGCGAGGAATATCCGGCAGCTTACAAGAGTTATTCCTGCGAGAACGCGCATGAAGTAGCTGTCGAGTATGGTGGTCTGGATGAACTCATGGCCGAATACCAGCTGATCACCCAACAACTCGACGAGGCACAACGGGCGCTGAAACCAGAACTACTGACCGCGCTCAATGCCACCAGCGGAGACGCAGCATGAACGACAAGCCCGCCTCCTTGATGTCCGTGCCCGAAGGCTACGACCACTGGCTGGGAGAGCTGAAAGTCCGCATTTCCACGGCTCAACAGCAGGCGGCGCGTGCGGTCAATCGCGAGTTGGTGCTGCTTTACTGGCAGATCGGTCAGGACATCTTGCAACGGCAGACCGAACAAGGCTGGGGGGCCAAGGTGATCGAGCGGCTGGCCCATGACCTGCGCACCGCTTTCCCTGACATGAAAGGGTTTTCCCCGCGCAACCTCAAGTACATGCGTGCCTTTGCCCAAGCCTGGCCGGATGCTTCATTTGTGCAAGAGGTGCTTGCACAATTGCCCTGGTACCACCAACTGGCGTTGCTGGACAAGCTGTCCAGTCCTGAAGCCCGCCGTTGGTATGCTGCTCGGGCCATCGAACACGGTTGGTCGCGCAATGTGCTGGTTATGCAGATTGAAACCAAGCTGCTGGAACGCAATGGTCAGGCCGTCACCAATTTCGACACGCGCTTGCCTGCACCACAATCCGACCTTGCACGCGAGTCGTTGAAAGATCCCTACCGTTTTGACTTTCTCGGCCTGACCGAGGAAGCGCAGGAACGGGCAATCGAAAACGCACTGGTCAAACACGTTACCGAGTTTCTGCTGGAGCTGGGCGCGGGTTTTGCCTTTGTTGGGCGGCAAGTGTTGCTCAACGTGGGGGGTGAGGAGTTCTTCATCGACCTGCTGTTCTACCACCTGAAGCTACGCTGTTACGTCGTCATCGAACTCAAGGGAGGCGCCTTCAGGCCAGAGCATCTGGGGCAACTGGGTTTTTACCTCACCACCGTAGATCGTCAGGTCAAGCACGAACAGGACAACCCCACCATTGGCCTGCTGCTGTGCAAGAGTAAAAACAAGGTGGTGGCCGAATACGCCTTGGGTGACAAAACACAACCCATGGGTATTGCCGAGTACAAACTGTTGGAATCCCTGCCTGAAGAGCTGCAAACCAGCCTGCCTAGCATCGAACAGATCGAGCGAGAGCTGGGAGGCGAGCATGAATAAGCACACCGCCGAATAGCTGGAAAGGCTCGACCTTTTGTAGGCATCGGCAGACGCGTCTTTCCAAGCCGAGCGAGGCGTCGATGCCTGCGGGCATTAGAAATATATGAGTCAGACGAGTGCGCAAATCCGCCTGCGCCGGTATGGGACCGGCGCGAGCGGATGGTGGAGTATGTATTGCTCCGACACGGGTAGCGCGGTGTTCAAAACTTCGCCTGCAAGCTCAACGTCACCCGCCGCGGCTCGCCATAGATCAAGCCGTTGTAGAACCCATACTGCCGGTAGTACGTCTTGTCGAACAGATTGCTGACGTTCAGCATGGCCGACAGTTGGCGGTTGATGTCGTAGCGCGCCATCGCGTTGAACAGCGCATAGCCCTTCAGCGGAATCGGCGAGTCGTCGAAGCCGCCGCGGCCGTCCGGCCGGCCAGGGTAGGGCTCGGACACCGTCTTGCCTTGCCAGGTCATGCCGCCGCCGATGGTCAGCCCGCGCAGCATTCCCTGCAGCCGGTAGGTGGTGTTCAGCCGCAGCAGATGGCGCGGGTCGGGGCGCTCGGCGGTGTCCTTGTTGCCGACGTCCAGATAGGTGTAGCCCAGATAGACGTTCCAGGCGGCCGTCACGGCGCCGGCGATTTCGGCGTCGACGCCCTTGACGATGACGCCCGTGCCTGTCCGGTAGGCCTGGTCGCCATCGGGCGTCAACCTGTCGCCGTCTTTCAGGGCGACATTCTTCTGCAGGCCGCGGAATGCCGACACGGCGGCATTGAGCGCGCCATTGAACCATTCGCCCTTGATGCCGGCCTCGTAGCTGGCGCCCGTGATGGGCTTGAGGGCGTCGCCGCTTTCGTTCTTGCTGGTCTGCGGCGTGAATACGTCGGTGTAGCTGGCGTAGACCGAGTAGTTGGGCGTCAACCCGTAGACCAGGCCGTAGTAGGGCGTCCAGGCGTGGGCGGCGTTTTCGCCGGTGCGCGCGCCGCGGACACCCGCCGCGTTGTAGTTGTCGCTGTGGATCTGGTAGGCGCTGCGGCGCAGTCCGGTGATCAGGGTCAGGTCGTCGGCGAGCTCGAAGCGGCCCGCGACGTAGCCGCCATAGAGCGTTGTCCGGGTGACGCGGCGGGCATCGGTGCGGAACGCGCGGATGTTGCCGTATTCGTCGCCGCGCCAGGCGCGCCAGTCCGCGACGGGCAGCTCGGTGCGGTATTGGCAGCGGCCCCGGAAGCCGGCGATGCCGTCGATGCTGCAGTTGCTGCTGTTGAAGGTCCAGGACGGTTCGTCCATGCGCGAGCCGTTCAGGCCGACGAGCAGTTCATGCCGGCGTCCGAACAGTTCCAGGGGGCCCGAGAGGTCCAGCGAGAACGCGTCGGTTTCGCCTTCCGTTTCCGAGTGGATGGCATTGAGGTAGGCGCCGCTGCCGTCCTGCTTCCAATGGGGCCAGCGGACCTTGCCGTTGTTGACCTTGACCGCGCCCTTGTTGTTCAGGTCCGCGCGCGAGGTGTGGGCATAATCGGCGCGCAGCTTCCAGTCGTTGTCGAAGCGATGGTCGAGCGAGGCGAACAGCGTCTTCGCTTCCATGTCGGTCTTGCTCCAGTCCGCCGCCAGGTTGACGTTGCGGCGGAAATGGGTCGGCGATCCGTCCGCGAACCAGGCGGGCACGTTGGCGCCCCAGGAGGCGCCGTGGAAGATGCTGTGTTCGTACTGGAAGCCCAGGCCCACCTGCGTGCGGGCTGTCACATCCATGGCGATGCTGGCCAGGAACCCCTGCCGTTCGATGCTGGAGTGGTCGCGGAACACGTCGGAGTTCTCGCCGCTGAATACCAGGCGCGAGCGCACGCGGCCGTCCGCCGCCAGCGGGATGTTGATGTCGCCGACGGCATTCTTCTTGTTCCAGCTTCCGGTGCGCAGGGTCAGGCTCGCGCCGAGCTCGCGGCCGGGACGTTTGCGCACCAGGTCGACGGTGGCGGAGGGGTCGCCGGTGCCGCCCAACAATCCGTTTGCGCCCCGCACGATGCTGACGCGGTCGTAGAGATCCATGTTGATCGCGCCGCTGCCGCCGCTGTTGAACGAGGACCCGCCGATGACCGACAGGCCATCGACCTTGTAGTTGGTGATGTTGAATCCGCGTGCGCGGTAGGTGGTGCGCCCGCCGTTGTCCATTTCGACGAAAGTGATGCCCGTGGTGCTGCCCAGCACGTCGCCGATGGACTGCATGCCCTGGTCGTCCATCTGCTGGCGGGTCACCACCGACACGGACTGGGGCGTTTCCCTGGGGCTGAGCGTCAGGCCGGTGGAGGCGCGGGTCGCGGGCACGGTATAGGCGCGTGTCGCCTCGGTGGGTTCGTCTGCCTGGCCGCTCACTTCAATGGCCGGCAGCGTGGCGGGTCCGGGCGATGCGGTGTCGGCGCCATCCGGCTGTCGCGCCTGGAGGGGGGCGGACGCGGAGGCCAGGGCAAGCGTGATCAGGCCAAGCAGTACGGACGAGCCCGACGAGTGGTGGTGCATGACAATCCATCCCTGTTCATATTGGAAAAGAAGCGCCATTGATTTGCATTTTTATTTATCTAAATGGCTGCCAGGGAATATGCCGGAAGTCGGCCGGGTTGGGCCACGCAATGCGCAATGGGCCGGCAAAAGAAGACTTGTTTAAGGGGGGGCGAACCCGTGTTAACGGGATCCGGCTGTGCGATTGCGCGGCGCGCGGGGCTTCATCGCCATGCCGGCGCATCGGCATGGCGTGTGAATGCCTGCCAGGGTTCCAGCAGCCAGCCCTGTTGCGTGGCCCGAAGCCTGTCCGTGAGCGCCAGGTTGTCCAGGAACGCCTCGTCGTGCGACACCACGACCAGCGCGCCCGCATAGCCGCGCAGCAGGCTTTCCAGGGCGAGCAGGGAGGGCAGGTCGAGGTGATTGCCCGGTTCGTCCAGCAGCAACAGGCGCGGCGGCGGATCGGCGTAGAGCGCGCACGCCAGCGCTGCCTTCAGGCGTTCGCCGCCGCTGAGCGAGCCGCTGGGCGCCTGGATCTTGCGCGCATCCAGGCCGAGGTGGGCCAGGCGTGTGCGCAGTTCGCCTTCGTCCAGGTCGGGATTGGCGGCTCGCAGTTGTTCGAGCACGGGCCGCTCCGAGGCCAGGCCGGCCAGCCGCTGGTCGAGATAGACGCTTTCGGGCGCCGCCGTCCTCTCGCCCGACAGGGGCGCAAGCTGGCCCGCCAGCACCTTCAGCAAGGTCGATTTGCCGCAGCCATTCGGGCCGGTGACCGCCACGCGTTGCAGGCCGCCCAGCAGCAGGCTGACATGACGGGTGGGCGCCGCGATGAACGGCAGCGTGACGTCGTCCAGTTGCGCCACGCGCCGCTGCGCCGGCTGCGCGACGGGCAAGGCGTGCAGTGAGATCGCGGTGTCCTTTTCGACTTGCGCCGCGGCGTCGCGCACGGACTGCGCCAAGCGTTCGTGCGCGGCTGCGTGTTGTTGCTTCAGTCTGCCGGCCGAATCCTCGCTGCGGCCCTTTTGCCGGTCGAGCAGGATCCTGGCCTGGTTGGCCTGCTTGCCGTGCCGCTGGCCGCGCGCCTGCCGGCGCTCCTGCCGTTCGCGCTGGGCCTGCATCGCCTGTGCTTCGCGCCGGCGTTCGAGCTTGCGGTGTTCCAGCTGCTCCAGCGCATTGACGCGTTCCTGCGCCTTGCTGACGGCATAGGCGCTGTAGTTGCCGCCGTAGCCGCGCAGGCCCAGCGATGACAACTCCACGATGCGCGCCAGGGTGTCGAGCAGTTGCCGGTCATGGCTGATGACCAGCAGGCCGCGCGGCCAATGGCGCAGTTGTTCGATCAGCGCGTCGCGGTTGCGGCGGTCCAGGTGGTTGGTGGGTTCGTCCAGGATGAGGAAGTCGGCTTCGGACAGCATGGCGCTGGCCAGCGCGACGCGCATGGCTTCGCCGCCGCTGAGGCTGCTGGCGGGCGTCGCGGCGTCGAGATGGCCCAGGCCGTCGCGTTCCAGCGCGTGATGCAGGCGTTGGCGGATGTCCCAACGGTCGCCGACGCATTCGAAGTCTTCCGGCGCGCTGCTGCCGGCCTCGATGCGCGTCAGCGCCTCTAGCGTGGCTTGCACGCCGGCCAGGCTGGCGACGGTGGCGCCGGGCGGCGGAGAGACCTGCTGGGCCAGGTAGAAGACGCTGCCCGAGCGCAGGCAGCGTCCGCTCGACGGCGACAATTGCCCCGCCAGGATGCGCGCGAGCACGGTCTTGCCGGCGCCGTTGCGCCCGACCAGGCCGGTGGGGCGGGTATCGAAGGTTTCGTCGAGTCCGGAAAAGAGGGGGCTGCCGTCGGGCAGCAGATACGACACGCCTTCCAGCGTGAGATAAGGAGTCGTCATGCGTGATGCTTCCAGGGATGCCAGGAACTCCCCCTGCGAACGGGGGCGGGTGGAGACTGGCCGTCATTGCGACGGCGGCATCAATGGCGCATGGGACGAATACCTCGATGACTGTGATCCAGGCCGATACTGTAAAAGCCCTCGGCGGAATTGGCAAAATTCGCGCGAGGCAAGGCTGCCCGGGCTGACGGGGGCGTGCGCCGTTTCAGGCCTCCAGAGCCAGCGCCACGGCCCATCCCGCCAAGTACAAGCCCACGCCGAACGACGCATGCGCCATCAGGCTGCGCAGCCGCGCCACGGCGGGCTTCGGGGTCTTGCGCGCCGCGAGGCCGGCGCCCATGCCCGGTTGCAGGATCAGGAATGGCGCGGCGACGGTGGCGATGCCGACGATCAGCGCCGGAGGCAGCGTGGGCCGCGCGGCCCAGGCCGGCCCCCAGATCGCCAGCAGCAGGAGCGCGAACAGGATGCCGATGGCGTAGTGGGCGATCCAGCCGATGGCGCGTTCGCCCGCCACGGGGGCCGAGCGCGCGATGCCGGGATGGGTCAGCCGTCCCTGTGGTAGATGGCCGAGCCAGCGGCCCACCATGGCGTAATCCAGCGATGGCACGCCGAACAGGCGCTTGAGCAGCAGGGCCCACAGGTCCATGACGAGGGTGGCGCCGACGCCGATCAGCACGGCGCGAAGGAATAGCCCAGGAAGCATGCGGGTTCCGGCAAGCGAAATAACAATCAATGGATTGATTGAATGTTATTCAATAACATTTTCGAGTGTCAACGTCACGGACCGATGATGGGCATATTGCCCACGCGAAGCGGCGGCGGTGGGAAGGCCTTTGCCTGTGGGCTTGCAGCGCCGCCACGGGCGGCCCCCGGCGCCGTTATTCGCCCTTGCCGCCACCCGCCGCGCGCAGGAAGTTTTCTTCCAGCACGTTCAGCACGCGGTTCAGCGTGTCGATGTCGGCGGCCGACAGGCCCTTGAGCGATTCGTCGAAGAAGGCCGCCCGCTTGGGCAGGGCCTCGTCGACCACGGCCTGGCCGGCCGGCGTGAGGCGGGCGTTGGTCAGGCGGTTGTCGTTCGGATCCACGGCGCGCGCGATCCAGCCGAGCTTCTGCATGGCCTGCAGTTGGCGGGTGAGCGAGGCGGGATCGAGGCGGCAGCGCTCGGCCAGGTGCTTCTGCGAGCACTGGCCGCATTCATGCAGCGCCAGCAGGATGCGCCAGCGCGGCAGCGCGTGGCCGACCCGGCCGCTGAAGGCGCTCTGCATGACGCGGTAGGTCTGGCCCATGTGCTGGATGACCTGCAGGCCCTGTTGTTGTTTGGGCAAAAGCTACTCTCCGACGCTGGCGGGCTCCGGCTTGGAGACGCGCGCCAATTGCACCAGGGGGACGCGCCGCACGCACCACAGCGCCAGCACCGCGACCGCCAGGGCGATGAGCTGCCCCTCGTGGATGGCGCCGACCAGCGCCACCCGCGCGATCTCGATCAGCGACGTTCCATCCTGGCCTTGATGCGCCAATTGTGCCAGGAACTGCGTCTGGGCCTGGGGGTTGACCAGCATCTGCGGGTCGTCCAGCTGCGGCAGCCAGCGCGCCGAGGCCCCGCGCAGCGTCGATTCGACGCCGCTGAAATAGCTGTGGTTGACCATGGTGCCGACCACGGCGGTGCCGAGCATGCCGCCGATCATGCGCAGCGATTGCAGCAGCGCGGTGGCGATGCCCAGGTGGCTGCGGCCGGCGGTCTGCTGCGCGAACACGGTCAGGTTGGGCATGATGAAGCCCATGCCGAGGCCGGCCATCAGCATATAGGCGGCGATCAGGCCGTGCGCGGTGTAGTTGTGGGTGGTGACGATGCCCAGACAGGACAGCGCCATCAGGATGAAGCCCGCGTACAGCATGCGGTTGGGGTTGCGGATGCGGGTGATGATGCGGCCGTTGATGATGCTGCCCACGGTGATGAAGACCACCATCGGCGTGATCAGCAGCCCGGCGTCCTGCGGCGACAGGCCGAAGCCGCCCTGCAGCAGCAGCGGTGCATAGAACAGCAGCGAATACATGGTCACGCCCACCAGCAGCGCCAGTATGAACAGCATCGCCAGGCCGCGGTTGCGGAACATGTCGAACGGCAGCAGCGGATGCGGACAGCGCCGCTCCCACCAGTACAGCAGGCCGAAGGCGGCGGCGCTGCCGGCGCCCAGCAGCACGATGGTGGCGCTCAGGCCTTCCTTGGGCAGCAGCTCCACCAGCAGTTGCAGGCCGCCCAGCGCGGCGGCGATCAGCAGCGCGCCCTGCCAGTCCAGGCGCACCTTGCCGGTGGTGTGATTGCGCAGGTGCGGCAGGTAGCGCGCGACGAACCAGAGGCCGAGGATGCCGATGGGCAGGTTGACGTAGAACACCGAGCGCCAGCCGTAGTGCTCGGTCAGCGCGCCGCCCAGCGTCGGGCCGACCGCATTGGCGATGCCGAAGGCCGAACTGAGCATGACCTGCCAGCGCAGCCGCACGTGCGGGTCCGGAAACAGGTCGGGGATGGAGGCGAAGGCGGTGCCCACCAGCATGCCGCCGCCCACGCCCTGCAGGGCCCGCGCCAGCACCAGCGTGAACATGCTGTCGGCCGCGCCGCACAGCACCGAGGCCAGCGTGAACAGCACGATCGCCGCCACCACGAAGGGCTTGCGGCCATAGTAGTCGCCCAGCCGGCCGAAGATCGGCACGGTGATGACCGAGGTCAGCAGGTAGGACGTCGCCACCCACGCGTACAGCTCGAAGCCCTTGAGTTCGGCCACGATGGTGGGCAGCGCGGTGCCCACCACGGTCTGGTCGATGGCCACCATCATCATGACGAAGCACATGCCCAGCATGGCGAGCAGGGTCTGCCGGAAGGGAAGCACCTGGCCGGGCGAATAAGGGGTGCTGGGGGCGGGGGCGGACATTGTTGGATCGATCAATGATTGATGGATCAATCATTCTAGCCCTACAATCCCCGAGACAGAAAACCGTCAGTTTCGGGCCCGGCGCGCAGGTGGGCCCGATTTGTTACGATAGCGGTATGTGCACGCTGGTGTTGCCGGCGTCTTTCAGCAGGTCTTTCCATGGCAGTTCCTTTCCGCTTGGCGTCCCGGCTCCCGGCCTGGCGCTCGCGGCGGCACGCGATCGAAGACGGACAAATCAGGAAGCCTCGCGCCGGGCGCGACGGCATAGCGCCATTCCCGCGCCGGACGCGGGGGGTGGCATTCAAGGATTACCAGTCGAGGTACCGACGGGGCGGCAATGAAAACGTGGTTCAAGCGCATTCTGATAGGCCTGGTGGTGTTGGTTGTCGTGGCCGTCGTTGGCCTGGCCATCTTTCTGCTGACGTTCGACCCCAACGCGTACAAGTACAAGCTCGAAGAGCTGGTCCAGGAACGCTATCACCGCACCCTCACGATCGACGGCGAGATCGAGCTGTCGCTGTTCCCGCGCATCGGCCTGTCGGTGCAGGGCGTGTCGCTGTCCGAGGTCAATAGCACCGAGACCTTCGCTTCCATCCAAAGCACTCGCCTGGCGGTGGCCGTGTGGCCGCTGCTGTCCAACAGTTTCGTGGTGGACCACGTCGCCATCAGCGGCTTCAAGGCGCGCGTGGTGCGGGGCAAGGACGGCCAGTTCAACTTCAGCAATCTGGTGGGCGGCACCGCGCCCGTGGTGGCCACGCCCGCCAATCCCGCCGAGGCCCTCGCGGGGGCGGCGCAGACCGCCGCGCAGGCGCTGACCAGCGGCACGCTGCCGCCGTCGCGCAATAACATGCAGATCGACATTGCCGGCCTCGACCTGAAGGACGGCGAGGTGCTGCTGCAGGACGAGATGTCGGGCATGGCCGTGGCCGTGACCAAGATCAACGCCAACACCGGCCGCGTCACGTTCAACCAGCCGTTCGACGTGCGCCTGACGGCGCGCCTGGAAGGCGGCAACCCGCGCATCGACGCCAACCTGACCGGCCAGGCGCTGCTGACGCTGGACCCTTCCGCCAAGCGCTACGCGGCGCAGAAGCTGGACCTGCGCATGGACGGCAAGCTGCCTGGCGCCGAGGCCAAGAGCCTGGCGATGCGCGGCAACCTGGCGTTCAACGGCCAGAAGTCGGCGCTGGACGTGGCTGGCCTGGAAGTGGTGTTCCAGGGCGACGTGACCGACCCGGCCGCGCGCGCCACCAACGTGGACGCCAGCGTGGCCATGCCCAAGCTGTCGATCGACCCGCACAAGAGCCAGTTGCAGATCGAAAAGCTGGCGGTGCGCGCCAAGGGCGGCGTGGCCGACGGCCCGTTCGAATTCGCCGTGGACGCGCCGGCGCTTAACATTTCGCCGACACAGGCCACGGGCGAGGCCCTGACCGGCCGCGTGCGCATCAGCGGGCTGGATGCCAGCTTCGGCCTGAACGGCATCAGCGGCAACGCCACCGAACTCGATATCAAGGAAGCCAAGCTCGACAGCACCTCCAAGAAGGGCGAGCGCGTGGTCAAGCTGACCTTCGCCTCGCCGCTGTCGCTGAACCTGCTGCAGCGCCGCGGCGGCCTGGCGGGACTGCGCGGCGATGTCAACATCACCGATCCGGGTCTGCCCAAGGGCAGCCTGCAGATTCCCGTGATCGGCAGCCTCAACGTCGACCTGCTCAAGGACACGGCCAGCAGCAAGATCAACGCCGTGCTCGAAGGCGGCAAGTTCGACCTGACCGCCGACATCGCCAAGCTGAGCGATGCGCCGCAGGTGAATTTCGCGCTGGCCGTGGACACGCTGGATCTGGACAAGCTGGTGCCGCCGGCGGCCGCCGCCGCGCCCGCCAAACCGCCCGCCGACGGCAAGAAGGACGAGAACAAGCCGGCGCAGCCCGCTCCGGCCGCGCCCGTGGACGATACGATCAACCTGTCGGCGCTGGTCGGCCCCAGCGTGAACGGCACGCTCAAGGTCGGCAAGCTGGTGGTGCGCGGCCTGAAGGCCGATGACGTCGCCGCCGCCCTCAAGCTCGATCGCGGCAAGCTCGACATCTCCAGCCTGACCGCCGGCCTGTACGGCGGCAAGCTGGCCGGCGCGCTGTCGCTGGACGCGGCGCAGGGCAACCAGCTGGCCACCAAGATGTCGCTGGCCGGCATCGCCATCGAGCCGCTGCTGATGGACCTGGCGCAGCGCGACGTGCTGAGCGGCACCGGCAGCCTGGCGCTGGACCTGAAGACCGCCGGCGCCAATTCCTACGCCATGAAGAGCGGCCTGGGCGGCACGCTGCAGGTGCGGTTGCGCGACGGCGCCGTCAAGGGCATCAACCTGACGCAGACGCTGCGC
This sequence comes from Achromobacter ruhlandii, assembly GCF_902859695.1. Taxonomy (GTDB): domain Bacteria; phylum Pseudomonadota; class Gammaproteobacteria; order Burkholderiales; family Burkholderiaceae_B; genus Achromobacter; species Achromobacter ruhlandii. The sequence continues at coordinate 3,920 of NZ_CADIJL010000018.1, read as the reverse complement.
GAACTGAAGGCCGCGCTCAAGCCGGAGTCGCAGGACGAGACGGTGGCGGCCGACACCAGCAAGCAGACCGCGTTCTCGGAAATGGATGCCGACCTGGCCTTCACCAAGGGCGTGGCCAGCGTGAAGCGGCTGAACGTGGTGTCGCCGTTGCTGCGCGTGACGCAGGGCGAGCCGGCCACCATCGACTTCGTCAGGAGCGAGCTGGACCTGGTGGCGCGCGCCCGCGTGGTCAACCCGGCGGCCGATCCCGAAGGCAAGGAACTGATCGACCTGAAGGACGTGACCATCCCGGTGCACGTCAAGGGGCCGTTCGACAAGCCTTCCTACACGCTGCTGTGGAAGGACGCCGTCGCCGGCATCCTCAAGCGCAGCCTGGAAAACAAGCTGCGTGAAGCCGTGACCGGCAAGGGCAAGGGCGGCGCGGCGGTGGACAAGGCCCTGAAGGGCTTGCTGGGCAAATGAGCGCCGCCTTCCAGCCCATCGCCCAGTGCGGCGTGACGGCGCAGGCCGAGGCCGCGCCGTATCACCGCCAATGGCTGGTGGCCAACGATTCGGGCCAATGGCTCAACCGCGAGCTGTGCCCGCGGCTGGCCGACGTGGCGGTGGAACTGCGCCTGGGCTACCTGGTGCTGCGCGCGCCGGGCATGCTGCGCATGGATATTCCGCTGGACGTGATCGAGGACGACGACAGCGTGCGCTACAGCATGAAGGTCGGCGAGCAGGTCATCGACGTGGTCGACGAAGGCGAGCTGGCCGCCGCCTGGATCTCGAATTTCGTGCAGGTGCCGTGCCGCATCCTGAAGGTGCATCCGGACACGCCTGTGTCCGTCTGGCCGGACTGAGCCTGGCGCGGGAAATCCAGGGGCGCGCCGCTGCGGGACGCGCTTGTCACCGGCAACGCATGAAGCGGCTGCTTCAGGCCGCCGGCCTGCGCTTGTATTCGAACACGGTGTGGGCCAGCAGGCCCGCCACCAGGCCCCAGAAGGCCGAACCGATCCCCCAGAAACTGAAGCCCGACGCCGTCGCCAGCAGCGTGATGAGCGCGGCTTCGCGCCGCTGTGGGTTGGCCATGGCGGCGGCCATGCCGCCCATGATGGTGCCCAGCAGTGCGAGGCCCGCCAGCGCCGCCAGCAGCGCGGCCGGCAGCGCCTGGAAGAACACCGCCACCGCGCCGGCGACGATGCTCAGCGCGAAATAGCTGACGCCGTAGGTGGCCGCGGCGATGTAGCGCTTGGACGGTTCGGCGTGCGCTTCGGGGCCGGTGCAGATGGCCGCACTGATCGCGCCCAACGTGACGCTGTGGGCGCCGAACGGGGCGGCCAGCAGGCCGAGCAAGCCGGTGGCGGCGACCAGCCGCGAGGCCGGCGGACGGTAGCCGGCGGCCTGCAGGATGGCCAGGCCGGGCAGGTTCTGCGAGGCCATCGCCACCACGAACAGCGGCACGCCCAGGCTGATCGCGGCCTGCATGCTGAAGACGGGCGTGGTCCAGACGAACTCGGTCAGGTGCCAGTCGAGCTGGTCGACCCGCATCAGGCCCAGGCCGGCCGCCATGGCGACCGCCACGGCCATCACCACCAGCACCGCGTAGCGCGGCGCCCAGCGCCGGCACACCAGGTAGGCGGCGCACATGGCCAGCACCAGCGCCGGCTGCTTGCCGACATTGGTGAAGATGCCCATGCCGAAGTTGAGCAGCACGCCCGCCAGCATGGCGGCGGCGACTTCGCCGGGAATGCGGCGCAGGATGGGATCGATCCAGCCGAACAGGCCGCAGGCCAGCGTCAGCGCGGCGGCCAGCACGAAGGCGCCGATGGCTTCGGGAAACGGCACGCCGGCCAGCGCGGTGACCAGCAGGGCCGCGCCGGGCGTGGACCAGGCCATGACGATAGGCAGGCCGGTGCGCAGGCTGTAGGCCGCGCCGCCCAGGCCCAGCACCAGGCTGAGCGAACCGATCCAGGAGCCGATGCGGGCGGCGTCCAGGCCGGCGGCATGGCCGGCCTGCACCATCAGCACGGCGGTGCCGCCGAAGCTGACCAGCACGGCGACCAGACCGGCCGCGATCGCGGAGGCGGACAGGTCGCGGCGGGCGTTGGGGCGGGTGGCGGGGGGATCGAAGACGGGTTGCGCGGTGTCGCTCATGCGGCACCGGTCAGGCGGCGGTACTTGGCCATCAGCTGTTCCTGGCCTTCATTCCATTGCGGGTGCAGCTCGATGCACTCCACCGGGCAGACCACCTTGCATTGCGGCTCGTCGTGATGGCCGACGCATTCCGTGCAGCGGTCAGGGTCGATGACGTAGTATTCCTCGCCCATGGAAATCGCGTCGTTCGGGCACTGGGGCTCGCAAACGTCGCAATTGATGCATTCTTCGGTGATGGTCAGGGCCATGATGGGGAGGCTACGGAATCCGGCAGGGATGATGCAATTGTACTGCCGGGCCCGACGGGCGCCCGGCATGCCCCTGGCGTCGACCTGCCCATCCTGGCGATCGCGGGCGCCAAAACGCAGGGAGGGCGCGCAAGGCGCCCTCCGGGAGGGTTCGGTGAGCCGGGGGCCGGGGCGCTCAGCCCGGCCAGGATTGCTCGCGGCGTTCCTTGGCCTTTTCCTGCAGCCAGCGTTCCACCGAGGGGAACACGAACTTGCTGACGTCGCCGCCCAACTGGGCGATTTCGCGCACGATGGTGCCGGAGATGAACTGGTATTGATCCGACGGCGTCATGAATAGCGTTTCGACGTCGGGCAGCAGGTGGCGGTTCATGCCGGCCATCTGGAATTCGTATTCGAAGTCGGACACGGCGCGCAGGCCGCGCACGATGACGCGCCCGCCCTGGTCGCGCACGAAGTCCTTGAGCAGGCCTCCGAAGCTCTGCACTTCCACGTTGGGATAGTGCCCCAGCACTTCGCGCGCGATGTCCACGCGCTCGTCGATGCTGAAGAAGGGCTTCTTGTTGCGGCTGTGCGCGATGCCGACGACGACTTTGTCGAAAAGCGTGGCGGCGCGGCGGACCAGGTCTTCGTGGCCTCTGGTCAGCGGGTCGAAAGTGCCGGGGTAAACAGCGATGATCATGCGAGCTCCGTACCGTTATTAGTGGTGTACACCATCCTCCGAAGCTCGGATTATTGATCTATTTGCGCAATGCAGCAAATTCCAGCAGATGGTAGTGGACCGCGCCTGCCTTGTCCTGGCGCAGGATCTCGAAGCCGTCGGGCGGTTCGATGGGGCTTTCGGCCTCGACGTAGACCAATCCGCCCTCGGCCAGGATGCCGGGCAGGATCGGCCACAGGCGCGGCAGCCAGCCCTGGCCGAAGGGCGGATCCAACAGGATGAGGTCAAAGCGGGACGCATCCATTCTTTCGACGACCTGCATCGCATCGCCCACATGGATGCGTATCATGTCGGCTTTGAGCTTGTCGCGCAGTGTCCGCAGCGCGGACGCGGCAGTCTTGTCGCGTTCCACCATCTGCACATGCGCCACGCCGCGCGAGGCCGCCTCGAACCCCAGGGCGCCGCTGCCGGCGAACAGATCCAGCACCTGCTTGTCGGCGAATTCGCCGCCCCATAGGTGATTGAGCCAGTTGAACAGCGTTTCCCGCACCCGGTCGGGCGTCGGGCGGAGCGTCTCCACGTCGGGCACGACGATAGGGGTGCGCCGGTATTGGCCCCCGACGATACGAATATACTTGTTACCCATGTTTAGCCGCTTCTTCAAGAAAAAATCCCCTCCGCCCGCCGCGCCGGCCCAGCCCGCGCCGCCGCCGGAGCAGGTGGACGCCGGGATCGCGCCGCAAGCCGAGGCCGAGGTCCCCGCCCAGCCCGTCGAACCCGCCGTTCCGGCGCGCGAATTCGCGCCCGTCGCGACGCCCGAGGTGACCCTGCCGGTGCCCTCCGCCGAGGTGCCCGCGCCGGCGTCGGCCAGCGTGCCG
>NZ_CADIJL010000017.1 GCF_902859695.1 Achromobacter ruhlandii | reverse complement strand
CGCCCTGGCGGCGCCGCTGGCCGGCCGCTACGCCGACCGGCGCGGCCCCAACGCCGTCAGCCGCCTGGGCGCCGCGCTGACCGCGGTGTCGTTCGCCACCATGGCGTTGCTGCCGTTGCTGTCGGCCCAATCAGGCCTGTGGCTGATCGCGGCCAGCGCCATCGGTTTCGACCTGGGCATCCAGGTGGCGCTGATCGCGCACCAGAGCATTGTCTATGGCATCGACCCCGCCGCGCGTAGCCGGCTCAACGCGGTGCTGATGGTCAGCGTCTTCATCGGCATGGCCGCGGGCGGCGCGCTCGGCAGCCTGGCACTGGCGCACTGGGACTGGATCGGCGTGACCGCGGTGGCCACGGCCGCGGCGGTCGGCGCCCTGGCCCTGCGCCTCTGGCCGGCCCGGCGCCGCGTGGCGCAGGGCGCGAACTGCGCGGCCTGACCGGACGGCCCGCGCCAGCGGACGTCGAATGCGACACAGCCCTCGAACCGAGCAACGGTTCGAGGGCTGTGCGACCCGATGCAAACGTCGGGGACTTACTGCGCGGCGTAGCGCGGCGAACGCGGACCGTACAGGATGCCGCCCGGCGTGCCGGCGCTGAGCAGCATGTTGTTGGTCATGCCCGCCACGCCGAAGCTGCGGTCGGACAGCGTGTTGACCACCTGGTCCACCACCGCCTGCACCAGCATGCCGATCAGGCCGCCGCCGCCATTGCTGGCCTGCACCACCTGCTTGCTGCCATCCCACAGCTTGGCGCCGGTGCGCAGATCGACCAGCGCGGCATCGATGGAGACCGTGATCGAGCTGGAAAGGACGGCGTAGCTGGAGCCATACTGCTTGACGGTCATGTACAGCGCGGCATCGGCGCCGAAGATCTCGCGCAGCCGCGGAGCCGGCAGCTCATGGATTTCTTCGGCGCTGGTCAGGCCGTTCTGCTTGAACGTCTCGTCCATCACCGCCACCGGGATCACGTAGTAACCCGATTCCGCCAGCGGCAAGGTTGCCTGCGACAAGACCGCGGCTGTCGCGGCCACGTCCACCGAGGTATTGAGCGGCGGCAGCACCAGGATCGACGCCGGCTTGCTCTCGCGGAAAGCGGCGTAGTCCACATTGCGTTGCGGCGCGGCGCAGCCGGCCAGCAAGGCCACCAGCGCCAGCACGGCGATACGGAGGGTCGTGGTCATGTCAGGCTCCCTTCTTGGTTGCTTGCTCAGGCGCGGCCTGGCTGGCGGGCGCCGCGGGTTTCGCCGCCTCGGGCTGGGCGGCCTGCGACGCGTTTTCCGCCGTCTTGCTGGCGTTGCGCAGCAGGAAGTCCATGAACGGCTTGGACTCCGGGAAAGCCGCCTTCTCGCCTTCCAACTGCTCCACGCCCTTGGCGCCTTCGCCCATCTTCAGATACAGCATGCCAAGATGCGCGCGGAAGCCCGGCGGCAGTTCCGCGTTGGTCGCCCGCGCGGTCTCGGTGTTCTTTTCCATCGCCAGCGTCTGCGCCGCGTAATCGGCGCCGTCGTCCTTGAGGTAGGCGTAGACCGAAGGCTGGTATGACTGCCAGCTATACATGCTCTTGGGTTGCGCGCACGCAGTCAGCGCGCCCGCCAGGGCGGCCACCGCCAGGATGCGGCCGGCGCGCCCGAGCGCGACCGGGCGAACCATCGCCAGATTGTTCAACATGGGGCGCCCTTTCACTGTTGTACGGGCTGCCAGGCGCCCTGTTCGATACCGTCGACCAGGCGGTCGACGGCCTCGCGGATCGCCAGATCCAGCACCTTGCCGTTCAGCGTCGAGTCGTACCCGGCGGTGCCACCGAAGCCGATGACTTCGCGGTTGGACAGGCTGTATTCGCCGGCGCCGGACGCGGAATACACCACTTCGGACGTCGTCACGTCGACCACGTTCAGGTCGACCTTGGCATAGGCCACCTGTTCCTTGCCGCGGCCGAGAATGCCGAACAACTGCTGGTCGCCCGTCACCTTGCGGCCGAAGGCGGTCACGTCGCCCGTCACCACGTAGCGCGCGCCCTTGATCTGGCTGGCCTTCTTGTTGAAGGCGGCTTCCTGGGCGATCTCGGAGAGGTTCTCGCGATCCATCACCTGGAACCGGCCGCTGCGCTGCAGGTGGCTGACGAGAATCGTCTTGGCCTGGCCGCCCAGCCGGTCCACGCCGTCGGAGAACACGCCACGCAGATAGTTGGTGCGGTTGTCGAACTTGCCTACCGAGATCGGGCTGCGCACGCCTTGATAGGGCTTGCTGGCCGCCGCCACGGCGGGGACCGCCACGGACTGGGAGCGTTCGGTGGCGCAACCCGCGACCACCAGCGACAACATCGTTACCGCGCCAAGCTGTACTGCCTTCTTCAACATGCCACTCTCCTGCTGGCCCGCGCCAAACCCGCCGGGCGTCGTTTGAAAGAAAGAAATCCGGCGGCGAGTATATACAATTGGATACAGAATTTATATTTGGAAGTGACGGATTGAAATGCGCTATTTCGTATTAATGGCCCCAACTTCGGCCATTCCCTCCTATGTGCGCGCTTCTATTTGTCCGATTTTTGAAACGCTGTGCCAGGGTGGAATTTTCTTGGGCCGCAACGCATCGGCAGGCGGCAGAATAATTTCCAAATGAAACGCAGCGAGAGGCAAGCAAGGTCATGTGACGGCGCCCCGGCCGGGGCGCCAATGGGCCGGACGAACGCCGGCCCGGCGGGACGTCAGTGTTGGGGGCCGGCTTCGGGCTGATTGATCTGCGAAGCGTCGATGATCTCCGCCACCAGCACCGGGCCAGGCCCCTGCAGGTAGTACTCGGCCTCCCGCGGCTCGCGCAGCTTCATGTAGCGGGCCTCGCCGATCTGCATGGTATGTCCGGCGGCCAACTCGGCGCCGCTGTCCAGCATGTAGGCCATGATGTTATTGAACATGCCGGAATACTCCTCGCCCTGGTGGTGACCCTCGGCCAGCACGGCGAAATCCGGCAGGCCGAAACGGTCGCCGCCGTAGGTGCGCATCCATACGCCCTGCACGCCTTCGACCTCGTATTTCACGAAGCCGCAATACAGCATGGTCAGCGGCAGCGAACGCAGCACCTCAAGGCTTTCGTCTCCCAGCGAATCGTCGGTGAACACGCCGGCGGGCAACGAGGTATGCGCATGCTCGTTCAGCACCGCGACCGCGTTGAAGCGACCCAGCGCGCCAGCCACCGCGGCCATCGCCACGTACTGCTCCAGCGGATCCTCGTCGAAGCCCGCGTAGTACAGCAGAATGTGGCTGACGTGGGCGCGCACCTGCTCCTTGACCGGCGCGGGGTAGTGCGCGGGCGCCACGCAGACTTCCAGCGCCTTCTGGGGCAACGGCGCGTTCCAGCCCACCATGCGCACCACATGCCTGCCCCAGCCGACCATGCCCACCAGTTCCGGCATGTCCGGCTCGATCTCGGCGCGCGCCTGGCGCATTTCCGGGTGGTAGGCGCGCAAGGCCGCCGCCAGCGCGTCGGCTTTCAGGGCCAGCGGCGCCGCGAACACGACCTGCAGGCTCGATGGATTGTCGATATCGGGATTGGCCGTGAGGGCCGCGGTCTCGCCGGGCGTATCGGAGCGGCCGAAAAAGCGGGAGAAGATACTCATGGTGGGCGACCTGCCTGTCGGGGAAAGCGGGGATGCTATCAAGCCCTCGCGACACATTGGCCGGCCAGATGCAACCAAAGTCCGCCGCCCGCAACCAGATGTAGGGCGGCCGCGCAACCCGCCCCCGGTGCTACTTCAATTCCCGCGTGGCCCCGATCACGCGCAAGGTCGGCATCAACTGGCGCCAGGCATCCTTGGCGATCGCGGCCGGTCGCTTCAGGTCGGCCGCCGCGGGATCATCCAGCAGGTCGCCCTTGCAGGCGAAGACGATGCTGTTGGTCATGTCGTCGTCCACCACCTCGAACATGGCGCTGCCGAACGCGGTCCGCACCCGGTCCAGGTACTCGTGGTGATCCGGATGGTTGACGTGGAAGTTGATCACGAGGATGCCGTCGTCGCGCAGGGCGCGATGGCAGTCCGCGTAGAAATCCGCCGAACACAGCGCGTCAGGAATCCCGGCATCGTCAAAACCGTCGAGCAGCAGCACGTCGGCGGCCTCGCACAGGCCGCGCACATAATCGGCGCCGTCGGCCTGCACCACCCGGAAGCGATCGCTGTCGGGCGGGACCATGAACGCCTCGCGCAGCGCGATCACGGCCGGGTCGATCTCGACCACCGCGATGCGCGAACGCGTCAGGTAGCGATGGCAGAACTTGGCCAGCGAACCGCCGCCCAACCCCACCATCAGAATGTCGGCGGGCTCCGGGGCGAACAGCACGAAGCCCATCATCATCCGCGTGTACTCCAGGTCGAGCGCGTCGGGATTGAGCGTCGACATGCGGCTCTGGATGACTTTCTCGGAAAAATGCAGGGTGCGTGTGGTGCCGGAGGCCTGCACGTAGGGCCGGGCGACGTCTGGCGCCACCGGCGCGCTGGACAGGGACAAGGAGGAATCACGGGCGGACATGGGGCAGAAGATACCACCGCCGCCCGCCCGCGACGCGATCTCGGACCGATCCCCACCGCCGCCGGTTAAAGAATGCGCGCCGGACAGCCGTACATATCGTGTCACCTCGCCATCGCGGGCGGCGGCCGACCCGGCCCGTCCCCGATGCCATGTGCCCCGCCTTACCGGAACATCCCCATGCAGCCATTGGCCACCGACAACCTCCTTCCTCCCGCCGTCCCCGCCGGCAGCGACCCGCGCGCCGCCAGACGCGACGCCGACGCCGATGCCAAGGCGCAGAACCTGGAAACCACGACCAGCGACCGCCCAGTCTCGGTACGCGTGGTGCTGAGCGACGACGCCCTCGAACGCGCCGCCAAGGCGCGCAAGGCCGCCTCGCAGATCGCCGTCGATGCGGCCCAGTCGCGCCAGGATTTCGCCCGTTCCCGCGTCTCGCAGATCAAGCAGCGCATCGAGATGCTCAAGAAAATGCTGATGTTCCTGGGCAAGGCCGCGGCCAAATCCATCCTTCTGGAACTACGTCAACTGGCCGGCGAACTCGGCCAGGCCGCCGCGGCGCTCAAAAGTAGCGCCAGCGCCGCGCCGGCCGCGAGCGCCGCCGACGCCACGGCGGCGCCCGTGGTGCAGGGTGCCAGCGGCCCCGCGACGGACGGCCCCGCCGCCACCGTCTCGCAGGCCACCACGGCCGAAGACGCCAACGCCGCCGGGCCCGCGTCAGCCGATGCCGGCGACGCAGCATCGGCCCAGGCCGCCGTGCCCAGCGCCGCCACCGCCTCGCGCGCCGTGGCGGCCTATGCCGCCGCCAGCGACACCGCCGTCGCGACCGCCGCCGACACGGCCGAAGCGGCGGATCCCGCCCCCGCGGCGCAAGCCGCGACCCCGGCGCCGCGCGACGCCGCCAAGGACGTCTCGGTGCCCGGCGAGCAAGACAAACCCAATGCCGCCAGCGGCGACGACGACAAGTCGACGTCCGCCGCCGAATCCCGCCAGGAACGGCAGGTCGAGCAGAAGCGCCGCCAGGACGATGCCCAGGCGGTGCGCGACGCCATCCGCGCCATGAAGGAACTGCTCGCCATGCTCAAGAGCAAGCTGCGCATGCAGGACAAGGCCACCCAGAAACAGGTCGCCGAGGTGCAGGACGCCCTGGCCGACGCCGAGAAATCGGCCCATGCGATCGAAGGCGGCGGCCCGACCGGCGCCGGCCTGGACAGTGGCGGCGTGGGCGGCGCCAGCATGGAGGCCGGCGGCGGCATGACGGCGTCGGCCTGAGCGGCCGGCGGAATACCGCCACTCGCGGCGCCCGCGGTCGCCCCCTGACATTGCGCCCCGGCGGCGCGCACCCCGCGGCAAACGGCCTATGATGACGCTCCGTCCCTCTTGCCATGGCGGCCGCCGCCGCCCACCGCGATGTCCCTCATCCGCCCGCTCCTGCTCATCCTGCTGGCCCTGCCGTTTCCGGCCATGGCCCAAGCAGACGTCGATGACACCGCCGCACAGGCCCGTGCCACCCTGAAGCAGCGGTCGCTGGAACCCGAATGGATAGACGAGTGCTTCCTTGCCAGCAATCCATTCCGCTACTGCATCTATCTCGATAAACAAGCCGGCGGATTCCGTGTCGCCGACGTGCAATTGCGCGAGCCCTACCAGGTCTACCTGTTCGACAACGGACCTGACTATCCGCAGGACGGGCGCTACCGCATCCGCCTGAACGGCAAGATCGGCTATGCCGACGAAGAAACCGGCGCCATCGTCGTCGCCCCCGTCTACGACTGCGCCTTTCCGTTCAAGGACGGCAGGGCCAGCGTGGGCTTCGGCTGCAAGGAAGAAAGCGATGGCGAGCATCGCTGGTGGTCGGGCGGAAACTGGCAGTCGATCGATCGGCAGGGCAAGGTCATCGACTAGCCGGCGGCGCGAACGCACGCGCCGCCAGTCGTCACGCCAACCCCAGGTTGCCCGCGAACGTCGTGCTGGCGTATGCGCGCCGCGCCAACCCCAGCGCCGCCAGCCGCGGCATCACCGCCTCCAGGAACAGGTCCAGCGACTGCATCGCGCCGCCCGGTAACGCGATGAAGCCGTCTGCCGCTTCCGCTTCGGCGCGCTGGCGGATCGCATCGACCGCATCGTCGACGGTACCGACCACCGTCCAATGCGCTGACGCGCTGGCCTCGGGCCGCGCCAGCAATTCGCGCAGACAGGGTTGCTCGCGTTCGATCAGGCGGCGCAGCAACTGGGCGTGTGTCGGGCTGCGCAACCCCGTCCGCGGCTGCCCCAGCATGCGCGCCGTAATGGGCGCCGCCGGATCAAGGTGCTCGACGTCCAGGCCGAGTGCCTGCCCGATGTAATGGCGCTTGCGCGACGCATCCTGGCCCGCGTGGGTCGCCTCATGGAGCGCCCGGGCCTGCGCCCGGGTGGGCGCCAGGTACAAGCTCAGCCCGGGCAGCACCCGTATAGCGTCCCGCGCGCGGCCATAGGCGGCCACGCGCCGCCGCAGGTCCTTCCGCAAGGCCTGGCCGCACGCCACGTCGGGCGTTGCGGCGAACACCGCGTCGGCCACCCGGGCGGCGAAATCCCGCCCCCAGTCCGAGGCGCCCGCCTGGAACAGGGGAATGCGGCCGCCGGCGCGGGCGGGCACATTCAACGGCCCCTGCACACTGAAATACTCGCCGCGATGCGCGATCGGGCCGATGCGGGCCAGATCGGCGTACCGCCCGGATGTCCGGTCCGCCAGCACCGCGTCCTGCGGATAGCTGCGCCACAGCGCCTGCACCACCTCGGTGAACTCCAACGCCTTGCGATAGCGCTGCGCCGACGGCGGCAGCGGCGCATCGCCAAAGTTCTGGCTGCCGTCGAGCGCCGTGACGATGTTCCAGCCCGCGCGGCCGTCGCTGATCCAATCGAGCGATTGCAATTGCCGCGCCACCACGTAGGGAGGATTGAACGAGGTGGCGGCGGTCGTCACCAGGCCGATGTGCCGCGTATCCCGCGCCAACGCAGCCAACAACAGCGCCGGATCGAGGCTGCTGAAACCAGGGCCTTGCGCCAGGGCCGGCAGGTCCAGGAACAACGCATCGGGGCGGAACACGAAGTCCAGGCAGGCTGCCTCCGCGCGCTGCGCGATAAGACGGTAGAAATCCAGGTCGCACAACTGCTCGACCCGGCTGTCGGACCGCCGCCATGCCGAGGCGGACAGCCACGTGGCGGCCAGGGACAATCCGATGCACAAGGGGGATGAATGCATGACGCGGGACTCCTTGAAATACGCGTTCAATCGCGGGCTGCGCTGGCAATGGGCACGACCAGCGGCGTGCCGGAAACGGGATCGGCCGTCACCACGCAGCGGATGCCAAACAGGCGCTGCACCCGCTGCGGCGTGAGGACATCGACAGGCGGCCCGCAGGCCTCGACCTTGCCGTCGCGCAGCGCGATGATGTGATCGGCATAGCGCGCCGCCTGGTTCAGGTCATGCAGCACCATCACCAGCGTCTTGCCCTGCTGCCGGTTCAACCGGCGGCACAGGTCCAGCACGTCGAGCTGGTGGGCGATATCGAGATAGGTAGTGGGTTCGTCGAGCAGCATCACCGGCGCGTTCTGCGCCAACGCGAACGCCAGCCAGGCGCGCTGGCGCTGCCCGCCCGACAGGGTGTGCACCGGCCGGTCGGCCAGCGCGGCCAGGCCGGTCTGCGCCAGGGCCTGTAGCACCGCGTCGTCGTCGGCCGCGCACCAGGGCCGCCAGAAGGTCTGGTGCGGATAACGGCCGCGCGCGACCAGCTCCCGCACCCGGATGCCGTCCGGCGCTTGCGGCGCCTGGGGCAGAAGGCTCAACCGGACCGCCAGCTCGCGCGCGCCATACCGCTGCAGCGCCTTGCCCTCAAGTTCCACCCGACCCGCCTGGGGCGCCAGCAGGCGGGCCAATCCGCGCAGCAGCGTCGACTTGCCACAGCCGTTGGGCCCCAGGATGACGGTGATGCGTCCGGCGGGAATATCCAGGTCCAGGTCCTGGCACACGGGCGACAGCTCATGTGCCAGCGTGAGTCTGCGCGCGCGCAGCACGACATCGGCGGGCGGGGAGGGAGGGCAGTCGCGCATGCAGGCTCGTCGCAATCGGATAGTGTCAGCGGGGGCCGCGGCGCAGCAGCAGCCAGATCAGATAAAGCCCCCCCAGCAAGCCGGTCAGCTTGCCGATGGGCAGGGTCAATTGCCACGGATGCCACTGGCCGAGCACGTCAGCGCCGATCACCAGGCAGGCGCCCATGGCGGCCGAGCCGATGATCGAGGGGCCCGCGCCGCCCAGCAGGCGCCGGGCCAGTTGCGGCGCGGCCAACGCGATGAAGGCGATCGGCCCGGCCGCGCCCGTGGCCAGCGACGCCAGCATCACCGCGCAGAAGAACATCGTCACGCGCACCCGCGCCACCGGCACGCCCAGCTGGTTGGCCAGATCATCGCCCATTTCCAGCAAAGCCAGACCGCGCGCCGACGCGCACACGAGGGGCAGGCACAACGCGAGGGCGCCCCCCGCCAGCCAGGCATGCGTCCAGGTGCGCGCATTGAGGGAGCCGGACAACCAGAGATTCGCCAGCAGCGCATGATCCAGGTCGCCCTTGACCAGCAACAGGCCGTTCACGGCATGCAGCATCGTGCCCACGCCGATACCGACCAGCACCAGCCGCCGCGCGCTCATCCCGCCGCGACGATAGGCCAGCATCCAGACCATGGCTGCGGTCAGCAGGCCGCCAAGGGCCGCGCCCCCGGCCGCGCCTATCACGGACGGGCCATACAGGATGATGTGCAGCAAGGCGCCGGAAGCCGCGCCCGTGGTGAAGCCAATGAGATCGGGGGAACCCAGCGGATTGCGCGACAGCGACTGGAACACCGCCCCCGATACACCGAGTGCGGCCCCCACGAACAGGCCGGTCAGCACGCGTGGCAGGCGAAAGCCCAGGATCAGTTGCTCGCCGGCCGTGGCGGGCGAACCGCCGGCCAGCATGTCGAGCATGCGGCCCAGCGACAGCCCGCCACTGCCCGTCCCCAGCGCGACCAGCGCCAGGATCCCGGCCGACATCAGCAACGCCAGACCGGCCAGCGCGGCGCGCGGCGCAGCGCCGGCCACGCGCGGCCCCCACCGGGCAGTCGAATGGACCGTGTCGCGCATGTCAGCCCATCCCGGCACGGCGCGCCAACGCCACGAACAGCGGTCCGCCCAGCACCGCCGCCATGATCCCGGCGCCGATCTCGTCAGGCGCCGCGACCACCCGGCCCAGGGTATCTGCGGCCAGCAGCAGGCAGGCTCCCACCAGCCCGGCGTAGGGGATCACGCGCCGATGTCCGGGGCCGCAGACATGGCGCGCCACGTGGGGCGCGGCCAGCCCGACGAAGGCGAGCGGACCGGCGGCGGACGTGGCCGCGCCGGCCAGCAACACAATGACGACGGCTGTCCCGATCCAGACCAGGCGCGGCCACGCGCCCAGAGACTTGCCAAGGTCCTGTCCCAGCGCCAGCACATCCAGCGCGCGCGCCAACGCCAATGCGCCAACGGCGCCTAGCGCCACGGCCGGCAGCACGGCCACCAGCACCTGCCCGGAACGCCCCTGCAATGAACCGACCACCCAATGGCGGAACTGATCGAAAACCCGATCCTCGCTGTTAAGGGTGATGATCTGCGTGACGGCCAACAGGATCGCCGACATCGCTGCGCCCGCCAGCACCAGCCGCACGGGATCGTGCCGGCGATGCAGCCCGCCCACCGCGTAGACCAGCGCGCCGGCCGCCGCCGCGCCGGCAAAGCCCGCCATCACCTGCCCCGCCGGCCCGTGCGCGGCCCCCTGCGCCATGGCGGCGGCGATCGCCGCCGCCGCGCCCGCATTGACACCCAGCAGACCGGGATCGGCCAACGGATTGCGCGTCAAGGTCTGCATGAGCGCCCCCGCTACGCCGAGCGCCCCGCCTGCGACCAGCGCCAGCACTGTACGCGGTAAGCGCAGATGGCGCAGCAGCAGATGCTCGTTGTCACGCGCATCGAAGGCGGTGAGCGCGTGCTCCACCGTCGCCAGCGACAACGGCCGCGCGCCTGCCATCAGGCTCGCCAACGCCAGCAGGACAATCGCGATGATGCAGGCCGGCAGCAAGGCCCATGCGAGGCGGTGGCGCGCGGCTGGCGGGTGCGGGGAGGTCATGTGCCGAAGTGTTCGAGCAGCGTGTCGATGATCTGGCCAGCACTGTACGCATCGATGCGAAAGGCGTCGCGGCCAAGGCCGTAGACCTGCCCCGCCCGCACCGACGGCAGGTTGGCCAGCACCGGATCGCGCAACAGGGCGCCGGCGCCCGCGGCGTCGGCGCGCAGCACGAAAGTGGTGCGCGCGGTCAGGCGTGTCAGCGCCTCATAGGGCGCCCAGACGAAATCGCCCGGCGCGCCCAGCGCCACGTGCCAGGCCGGATCGGGCACCTCGATGCGGAAGCCCAGCGAGGCCAGCAGGCGCGCATGCGGACTGGCGGGCGTGGCGATGGGATTATTGGTGCCCGGGCCGTTGTAGCTGACGATATTGACGGCGCCCTCGGGAATGCGCAAGCGGGCGCGGGCCGCGGCGACCCGCGCGTCAAAGCCCGCAATGGTGCGCGCCGCGGCGGCCTCGATGCCGAGCGCCCGGCCCAGTTGCATGGCGAGTTCCTGCCAGGTCTGGTGGCTGTAATCCACCACGATTACCGGTGCAATGGCGCGCAGCGCATCGAGCTGCTCGCGCGCCGAGTCCGCGCCGGTGGCCGAGACGATGATCAGATCGGGCCGGGCCGCGTACGCCGCTTCCAGGTCGACCTGCCCGGCCGGCCACAGCGCCTTGAGGCCGCGTTCGCGCGCGACCGCCGCCCATTGATCGAAGAAGCGGCCATTGGCGCCGCCGGCGCTGGCCACGAGGGGAGCCTCAATGGCCAGCAGTGTCCCGGTCACCGTCACCGACGTCGACAGCACGCGCCGCGCGGCGGCAACCAGCGTGGTCTGCGTACCATCGGCATTATCGAAGCGTCGTGGCCAATCCGGCGCCGTCTCCGCATGCGCCGCCGCCCCCAGGCCCAGCGCAAGCGCCATCAGCCACGCGGCCAGCCCGCGGCACGCCGTCACCACGACAGTCGCGCGGTCGCCATGACCGTACGTCCGGTGCCGTAGTAGCAAGAGGTGGCCGCCGAGCACGTCGCCACGTAGCGCTTGTCGGCCAGGTTGCTGCCATTGAGCGCCAACTGCAGGTTCATGCCGCCGATCTTGCCCGCGTCATAGCGCAGGGCGGCATCGAACAGCGTGTAGGCCGGAATGTGCAGGTTGTTGGCCAGGTCGCCATAGGTCGCGCCGACATAGCGTACGCCCGCCCCCATGCCCAGGCCGGCCAGCGGACCGCTATGGAAGGTGTAGTCCACCCACATCGAGCCTATCCAGTCGGGCACCCGGATCATGCGATTGCCGGCATAGCCGTCGTTGTTGCGCACCACCTTCGAATCCATGCGCGTCACGGCGCCGATGACGCTCAGCCCCCGCAGCGGCGTGATGCGGCCCTCCAGCTCAACGCCGCGTACGCGCACCTTGCCGGTCTGCACCTGGTAGGCCTCATCGGCCTCGTTGAGCGGATCGGCCGTCAGCACGTTCTGTTGCGACAGCTCGTAGGCCGACAACGTGATCATGCCGTCGATATAGCGCGGTTCGTACTTCAGGCCCGCCTCCCATTGCGTGCCGGTGGTCGGTTTGAAGGCATTGCCTGCGCGCGTCGTGCCGCCCGTGGGCTGGAACGACTCCGAATAGCTGAAGTAGGGCGCCAGGCCATTGTCGAACAGGTAGGTGACGCCGGCGCGGCCTGTAAATGCCTCGTCGCGGGTCACCTGACGCACACCGGTCAGACGGTTCAGGGAATCCATGCGCGTCCAGTCCTGTCGCCCGCCCAGGGTGAAGCGCCAGCGGTCCAGCGCAATCTGGTCCTGCAGGTACACGCCGTACTGCGAGTCGGTCTCGCGAGTGGACATCTGCTTGGCCAGCGTCGGCTCGAAATCGTAGTGGCTGTAGACCGGGTCGTATACATTGATGGCGATGACGGCCGGCGAAACGGTCGCGGCCTGGCGCAGGAAGGTCCAGTCGGTCTTCTGCCAATCGAAGCCGGCGATCATCGTGTGGGTAAGCGGCCCGGTTCCGAACTTGCCCTCGATGCGCGTGTCGATGGTCTGCGCGTCGGAATCGCCTTCGCCCTGCACCGCGCGACGATTGAGGATGCGGCCGCCGATGAGCGTATTCAGGTTGGTGAGCGCGGCGCCGCGCACCCCGTTGCCCACCGTCGCGCGGTAGAGCGAATCCACGTGCGTGTAGCGCGCGTTCTGGCTGAACTTCCATGCGTTGTTGAACTGATGTTCGAGCTGCCAGCCGGCGGTCCAGATATCGCGGTTGTAGGTGTTCCAGTCGGGCTCGCCCAGGAACGTGGTGTTCTTGATGTAGCCCTCGGCGGCCGGCACCACCGTTCCCTGGTAGGGCAGGAACTGGAAGGTGCTGCCGCCCCGATCCTTCTGGTACAGGCCGTGCAGCGTCAACCTCGTGGCGTGATCGTTGAAATACATCGTGGCGCTGGGCGCAATGAACCACTGCTCGTGGTCGGTGTGCCTGATCTGTGTCGCGCCGTCGCCATACAGGCCCACCAGCCGCCACAGCACGTTCTCGTCGCCGTTGGCGCCGCCCAGGTCGAACGCGGTCTGCCTGCGTCCGTGACCGTCGACCTGCAACTGCACCACCTGCTCCTCTCCCAGCGTCGGCAGCTTGCTGACCTGGTTCACCATGCCGCCCGGCGCCAACTGCCCGTACAGCACGCTAGACGGGCCTTTCAACACCTCGACGCGCTCCAGGTTCCAGGTGTTGAACGAGGTGCGGTTCCAGCTCAGGCTGCTGTCCGACGGCGCGCGCAATCCGTCGAGCATCACGTTCGCGCCGAAGCTGCCGGCATCGAAGCCGCGGATATAGAGATCATCGACCCGGTTGTCGATGCCCTGGCTCTCGGGCAATACACCCGCCGTGTAGCGGGTCGCCTCATTCAGGTTACGCACGCCGCGCAGGTCCATTTCGCGCCGCTCGATCACCGACACCGATTGCGGCACTTCGCGCAGCGGCGTGTCGGTCTTGGTCGAGCCGCCAATCGTCTCGGCGGGCCGGTAGGCATTGACCGTTACGGCTTCCAGGCTGACCGGTTCGTCGACCGCGAAGGCGACGCCAGCCTGCCCCAACAGGGCGAGCAACAGCGGATAGACTGCGCGGCGCCTGGCCGGACGAGCGGCGCGGCGGAAGGGGAGGCGCTTCGGCGCGAGGGCTGGCACGGGACTTCTCCTGCGAGTAAATAAGATTTGTTCTCACTCGAGTAGAGCATGGGGTGCCGATACGCGTCGTTCGTGAAAACGGCGGATTTGTTCGCGCGAACGGCGATCTGCCGCCAGCGCCGGCGCCGCTACAGACGCGCCCGCACTTGCCGCGGCGTCAGGCCGAAATGGCGCCGGAACGCTGTCGAAAAACTGCCGGGATTGGCGTACCCGGCGATTGCCGCCGCCTGCGTCACGTTGATCCCCTCCGCTTCGAGCGCCTGGCGCGCCAGGCGCAGGCGTTCCTGTTGCAGGAAGTCGAATACCGTCATGCCCAGCGCCTGGCGGAAATGGCGCTGCAAGGTGGTGGGCGTGGTGTTCATATGGCGCGCGATCTGCTCGATGCTCAGGGGCTCGCCGGCGTGGCGCCGCAACCACTGCGTCAGGTCCACCATGCGGCGACGCAGAACGGCGGGCTGCGGCGCCGGATCCGTCGCCTGCCCGGCTGCCCCGCCATCGAGCGACAACGCCTCGATAACCAATTCGATGGCACGGCTTTCGAGATACAGGCCGGCGATCTGCCGCGACAGCGACGGTGGATTCAGGAGTTGCTCGGCCAGCAGCCGGGCCCGTGTCGAGGCGCGCCAGCTGCGCGTGGCCAGATGGGGAACCCCATGTGGTGCGAGCGCCCGGGTCTCGCCAAACGATTCTTCCAGCCACTGCCGATTCACGCCGATGCTGACGCGGCGCGACGATTCGCCGCCCAGCACCACTCGCCTGCATTCCTCGGGCTCGCGCAACGTCACCACCCCCGCGTCGACTCCTTGCCCGCGAGCCAGCCGCAGGGCGCTGCGTCCGTAGCTGACGTCGATGCGGCCGTCGAGCACCAGCACGATCCGCAGATGATCATCGACCATCGCCAGCCCGGTGGACGCGTCGCTATCGGTCTCGCAGGCCAGTTGCAGGCTCAGGCCGGGGCGCAAGTGGTGGATCTTCCGCAAGGGCGGCGCGCCGGTGGCACCGGGCGCGCCAGACAGAACGCTAGCCATGGGAGCATGGCGGCCCCGGAAGGTCTTCCAGGCCGCACCGTATCAATGAAAACGATTCTCATTGTATTTTCCGCGTGTGAACCTGGCAAGCGTCGACGCCCGTTGTCGCGGGCGGTTCGGTTCGCCCGCCATTTCCGCGCCTACTCCACCCGAACCGATTTGACCGTCATGTTAGTCACCGACCTGGCCGTCGCGATCTCGGCGGTAATGGTGAGGCCGAATCGGCGCAGGAAGACGTAATGCAGCTTGCGGACCGGCACGCCGTTCTCGCTGGTCTCGACGCAGTTCACATCGAGCGCCTGCCCCGGGATCTGCGTCAGGACCCGGCTGGCGGGATAATCCGTGCCGCTGGCGCAGGTGAGCGTTTGCCTGGGCCCGGTTCGCCGCCCTTCCCATCCGCCCTCGCTCTCGAGCGTGAACCGGGCATTTTCCGGCGGATTGGCCAACACATCGCCCGGCCATTGCTGGATGTCGCGCGCCATCCAGCGCGGCGGCACCTGCGCGGCCTTGAATCCGCCGGCCTGATGGATCAGCAGCGCCAGGCTGCGATAGTTGAGCGCCAACACGTAGTTGACCGGCAGGCCATTGAGCTTGCCGATATAGATACTGCGCAACGTGCCGTCGTCGCGATCATTGTGGAACGTCAATTCGTACTCGCTGTCCACCGCGACGTTGTCGATGCCGACGGTATGCTGGGTGCCCGTCATGCGCAAGGCGCGAAACCCCATGGGCTGCGTGCCCGCCGCCGGCAGCCTGGCCCGCACCGCGGGCGGCAGGGCATCGGGCAACAGGGTGCGCGCGGTGTAGGCATCGGCATTGAGCGCGACTTCGCGGGTCGACACGGGTTGCGCGCAGCCCGCCAGCACGGTAACGGCGGCCAGCACGGCCAATCTGGAAATCGTCTCGATACGCATGGGATGGGCTCCACGTCAGGCAACAGGCAGGCAAACGCCAAGGCGTGGTGCATTCTGAGGGAGCGTCGAGGTATCAACCAGACTTTGGCAACGATTGGCAATCATTGCCCGGCGTCGGATCCTCCGGCTCGAACCATTCGGGCCACGAGCTGCGATGCCGGTCGCCCGCCTCGATACAGGGAATCAACGTCTGCGCCAGCGCAGGCAACCGATCCGCGGACTTGGCGATCCGATACTTGACGCTGTGCACGCATTCCCGGTCGCCGAATTCGCATCGATTGAGCCGGGTGCCGCCGCAGGGGCCGTTCGCCAGGCCTTTGGGACAGGTCTCGGGGCAGACGTAGAGTGTGTCCTGCAAGCGGCAGGTGCCACAGGTGTCACAACCCACCAGCGGCCGCTTGAATGTCCGTTCGACCGCGAGCAGCGCCCGCGCCGCCACGCCGGTCTTCCAGAACGGCCGCGTCACACTCCAGCCAAAGGCGCTGCCGAGCCATCCCGTGCGATTGAAGAGCTGTTCATGCACCGTGGAAAGCAGCGTATAGCGCAAACGCTCCCCGGGAGTGGCCGCGACATCGGACTGCCCCAGCTCCCACGCGTCAATGCCAGGGGCGAAGCCTGTCTGGGGCATCCCGGGCATCCGCCAACTCGCCTGCCATCGATCCATCCAGTCGGACAGCGAGGTCACCGCATCCCGTTGCTCGGCGATCGCCTGCTCCAGCAACAACAGTTCGTCCAGCGTGTGCACTCCGGACAGATGCACACCGGCATAACCCATCCATTGCAGGCCCACGATCTGCAGCGCCAGCCGCTCGAGGCTGCGCGCGCTGGCATCGGCGGGCGAAATCTCTTGCTCCCTGCCCAGCAATTCGCGCATGGCGTCGGTGATGACGATGCCGGGCACATCCTGCAACGCCGCCGCGCGCCTGTGGGTCAGCCGCATCACACAGGCCAGCATGGGTTTGACGCGGCCCTGGGCGCGCATCCAGGCCTGGGCTTCGAGATGCTTGGCGGCGTCGAAGCCCAGTTGCAAGGTCAGGAAATCCGCGCCGGCCAGCAGTTTCTTCTGCGCCTTCAGGTACTGCGCGGCGCCTTCTTCCTCGCGGTATTTGAACGGGTTCAACGCCGCGCCCAGCAGCCAGTCCGGGCCGTGCTCGCGGGCAATCTGCAGCGCGGGCACCGACTCCAGATAGCGCACGGGCGCCCGTCCCGGATCATGGCCAGGCAGGCGGTCCCCACTGAGCAGCAGCAGTTGCGACAGGCCCCGCGCCTGCATCGCGTCCATCTGGCCCAGCAGGTCGGCGCGCGCGCGATCCTTGCCCGAGAAATGCAACAGCGATGAAGCCGGATCGCCCAGCGCCCCTGCCCCCTGCAGGGGGCTCAGGTCGGAATGCAGGCCGACGCGGTCGGCGAAGGCAGGCAGCAACGGCCAGCCGGCCAGGTGCCCGCGTTGCACGATCCGCTCGAGCGCGGCCCGGCGCGCGGGAGACTGTTGAGGAATGATCTCCAGCACGCAGGCGAAGCGTCTCGCGTTCAACGCCTGTTTCAATGCACTCAAGACAGCTCGATACCAAGTCGTTCAGGGGCGCCGCGCCACCTCGCGCCGCAACGGATTCGGCCAGCGGCGATTGGCGCTCAAGCCGCGCCGTGCGCGGCGATGTTGCGATATTGCCCTTTGAAATACAGCAATGGCTGCGTGGCCGCCGCTTCCTGCAGATTCAGCGCCTTCACTTCGCCAATCACGATCACGTGGTCACCGGCGGCGTATTCCGCGTGGATCTCGCAATCGATCCAGTGCAGGCTGCCGGCAATGAGCGGATTGCCCAGCGGCGATTCCTTCCAGTCGATGCCGCGCCACTTGTCTGTGCCACGCCGGGCGAACTGGTTGGACACCTCGACTTGCGCATCCGACAGGATGTTCACGGCAAAGCGGCCCGCCTGGCGGATCTTGGGATAACTGGCCGAATTGGACATCACGCTGAACGACACCAGCGGCGGGCTCATCGACACGCTGTGGAACGACTGGCAGGTAAAGCCGATCGGCTCGCCATCGATGTGGGTGGTGACCACCGTGATACCGGACGCGTAGTGCCCGAGCGCTTCACGAAAGCGCAACGGCTCGATGGCGGGACTGGGGAGTGACATGGTAGGGACTGCCAAAACTGGCGACTGGGTGCAGCGCGAATGCTATGTAAGGCCTTGCGGGCAGGTCCGTCGCAAGCAGCTTGCGACGGCCATTTCCCGTCTCGAAATCAGTTCGAGAGTTCGTTGCGGACGATCTCCGCGCCTGCGCTCAGCGAGCTCAGCTTGGCGCGCGCGATCGCACGCGACAGCGGAGCCATGCCGCAGTTGGTGCACGGATAGAGCTTGTCGGCGTCCACGAACTGCAGCGCCTTGCGCAAGGTGTTGGCCACTTCCTCGGGCGTCTCGATGGTATTGCTCGCCACGTCAATGGCGCCCACCATCACCTTCTTGCCGCGAATCAGCTCAATGAGCTCCATCGGCACGTGGGAGTTGTGGCACTCCAGCGAAACGATGTCGATATTGGACTTCTGCAGCTTGGGGAAGGCTTCCTCGTATTGCCGCCATTCCGAACCCAGCGTCTTCTTCCAATCCGTGTTGGCCTTGATGCCATAGCCATAGCAGATGTGGACGGCGGTTTCGCACTTCAGCCCTTCGATGGCCCGTTCCAGCGTGGCGACGCCCCAGTCATTGACCTCGTCGAAGAAGACATTGAAGGCGGGCTCGTCGAACTGGATGATGTCGACGCCGGCCGCTTCCAGCTCCTTGGCTTCCTGGTTGAGGATCGTGGCGAATTCCCAAGCCAGCTTCTCGCGGCTCTTGTAGTGATCGTCATACAGCGTGTCGATCATCGTCATCGGGCCGGGCAGGGCCCACTTGATCGGCTGCTTGGTCTGCTGGCGCAGGAACTTGGCATCCTCGACGAAGACCGGTTTCTTGCGCGCCACCGCGCCCACCACCGTCGGCACGCTCGCGTCATAGCGGTCGCGGATACGGACGGTCTTGCGGTTCTCGAAATCGACGCCGTCCAGGTGCTCGATGAACGTCGTCACGAAATGCTGGCGCGTCTGTTCGCCATCGCTGACGATGTCGATGCCCGCGTGCTGCTGTTCCTGCAGCGACAGGCGCAGGGCATCCTGTTTGCCCTCGATCAGTCCGCCATCCTGCAATTTCCAGGGCGACCACAGGGTCTCGGGCTCTGCCAGCCAGGAAGGTTTGGGCAGGCTGCCGGCGGTGGAGGTGGGAAGCAGTTTTTTCACAATAAGACCTGATGCTCTTTATTAATCAATGTGGGGTGGCCGCGGACCACTGCTCAAGAACCGTCTGATACGGCTTGATGAAGTTTTCCTCGACGAACTTGCCCTGCTCGACAGCCAGCCGGCTACGCTCTTCCCGATCGTAGACAATGCGGGTCAGGGAATAATCCTGGTGCTTCAGGCTCGGCTGGTAGGACTTCCCCGCGGCCGAGTTGGCGTTGTAGATCTCGGGCCGATAGATCTTCTGGAAGGTATCCATCGTGCTGATGGTGCTGATCAGCTCGAGATTGGTGTAATCGCCCAGCAGATCGCCGGTGAAATAGAACGCCAGCGGCGCGGCGCTGTTGGGCGGCATGAAGTAGCGCACCTTCATGCCCATTTTCTTGAAATACTCGTCCGTCAACGAATACTCGTCCTGCAGGTATTCGACGCCCAGCACGGGATGCTGGTTTTCGGTGCGCTGATAGACCTTGCTGCTCGAAACGCTCAGGCAGATGACGGGCGCCTTGTGGAAGTTCTCTTTGTATGTGCTCGAATTCACGAAGCTCTTGAAGAGCTTGCCGTGCAGGTCGCCAAAATTCTCCGGCGTGCTGAAGGCGGTCGTGTTCTTGTTGTGTTCCAGCAGCAGCACGCTGAAGTCGTAATCCCGCACGTACGAGGAAAAGTTATTGCCTACGATGCCCTCGAAGCGTTCATTGGTGTGCCGGTCGAAAATGCTCGTCTTCAGCACTTCGATCAGCGGCAGGCCGTTACCGCTGCTTTGGCCTTCGATATTCAATTCGACGGAAATGATCTCAAGATTTACGGAATAGCGATCGCCCTTGGGATTATCCCAGTGCGCCAAGGCGTTGAAGCGATTGTCGATCATCCTGAGCGTATTGCGCAGATTCTCCTGACGGCTCGCTCCCCGGGCCAAATTGGCGAAGTTGGTCGTGATTCGCGTATTGTCCGCGGGACGATAATCCTCATCGAAACAAATGCTCTTGATGGCAAATGTAAACTCTTTACTCATTCTGATCCGGCGCTCAAATTTCTGACAAAAAGCTCGCGTCTATTTTCTGCCGTCATTTATTTCCAAATTTCTTCGGATTTTTGATTTGGCAGTCTTGACACTTTCAATATTCGAGCCGTATTTTATGTTGCGCCCTCCATGAATAAAAATGATTTTATTTGGATCAAATCATTAGTTCCGCTCATGCTCCGGCCGAGGCCGGGCGCCCCCATGCCGGCGGGACATGGTCCGGCAGGGCAGCGCCCGGCCGCGCGGCGCGCCAGGGCGTCGCGCTAACATGGCCGCCATGGGGTCGTTCAATCGCCGTCAATTCACCGGTATCGAGGTCGCGCACATCGCGGACGGCACGCGCGGCTTTGCGCCCCATTTCCACGACGAATTCGTGATCAGCGTCAATGTGCGGGGCTGGGAAAAAATCAAGCTAGACAGGAAATGCTTCGACGCCGCCGAGGGCGATGTCACGCTCTACAACCCGGCGCAGGTCCAAAGCTCCCATGTCATCAGCGAGTCGTGGCAATTCGCGAGCATGTATGTGGACCCGGCCGCCCTCCCGGTCCTGCTCGGCATCCACCCGGAAACCGTTTTCGACAAGCCCCTGCTGCAAGCGCCAGGCATTGCAGCCAGGCTGCGCGGCGCCATCCTGTCAGCGCTGAACCGGAACACGCCCGAGAGCGTGGCGCAGGAAGGGCTGGTCCACGTTTTCGACGAACTGTTGCAGATGGCGGGATCGGGCGGACCCGCGACATCCAGGCACGTGCCGGCGTCCATCGGCGGCGTCGCCGACCGCCTGCGCGACGACCCTGCCTTGCCGACGCTGACGGACCTGGCGGCATCGGCGGGGATGACGCCCGTGCAGCTCGTTCGGGCCTTTTCCAGGGTCTATGGCATGCCCCCGCTGGCGTGGCGCTGGAACCAACGGGTTGTCGAAGCGCGCAAGAGAATCGCCCAAGGCGAGAACATTGCGGCGGTGGCGCTGGACCTGGGATTTGCCGACCAGTCCCACCTGACGCGCAGGTTCCGGGCCGTCGTCGGCGTCCCGCCCGGCCAATGGCGCAACGGCTGAAATAGCGTTCAAGACAGGGCCGCGCGCCCGCGGGCATAGTGCTGCCGTTACTGAACGAGCAGACTATGACCGCCGCCTCTTCGCCCATTCCCATCGGCTACACCGCCATCCCCCGCGGACACATTGCCAGTGTCGTCACCGACCTCGAAATGCTGTCCAGGCCCGACTTGCCCGGCGCTTCCTTGCCCCAAGGTTTCGAGCTGGCCCCGGTTGCCGAAATCGGCCTGGATGCCTACCGCGCGCTGTTCCGCAAGGTCGGGGCCGACTGGCTGTGGTTTTCGCGCCTTTTCATGGAAGACGGCGAGCTGGCCTCCATCCTGGCGCACCCCGACGTCGACATCCACATTGTCCGGAACGGACT
The DNA here is from genome assembly GCF_902859695.1 of Achromobacter ruhlandii. Lineage (GTDB taxonomy): Bacteria > Pseudomonadota > Gammaproteobacteria > Burkholderiales > Burkholderiaceae_B > Achromobacter > Achromobacter ruhlandii. Next base: position 96,645 of record NZ_CADIJL010000017.1, on the reverse strand, counting down.
CGGGGACGTTGGCATTCTGGAGTTGGACTTCCGCACGGAGGGGGAATGCGAGTTGGCGTTCCTGGGGCTCACCGCGGACTGCACAGGCCGGGGTGTCGGCCGCGCGCTGATGAGCAAGGCGGTAGAACTGGCCTGGGCGCGGCCCATCAACCGGATGTGGGTCCACACCTGCACCTACGACCATCCCTCGGCCCTGCGCTTCTACATGAAAGCGGGCTTCAAACCCTACGCAATCCGCGTGGAAGTGCAGAGAGATCCGAGGTTGAGCGGCGACTTGCCGAGAACTGCCGCCGCGCACGTCCCGATTATCGACTAGCCGCCGGGGCCGGCTCGGGTCGGCGCCGCCCGGCAATCGAAAGGGCCGCCACGGCGGCGGCCCCAAGCCCACGCCGCGATATCACTCCACCGTCACGCTCTTGGCCAGGTTGCGCGGCTTGTCCACATCGGTGCCGCGGGCGCAGGCCGTGTGGTACGACAGCAGCTGCAGCGGCACCGTGTGCAGGATCGGCGACAGCTTGCCGTAGTGCTCGGGCATGCGGATCACGTGCATGCCTTCGGCGCTCTGGATCTTGCTGTCGGCGTCGGCGAACACGTACAGCTCGCCGCCGCGCGCGCGCACTTCCTGCATGTTGGACTTCAGCTTTTCCAGCAGCTCGTCCTTGGGCGCGATGGTGACCACGGGCATGTGCTCGGTCACCAGGGCCAGCGGGCCGTGCTTGAGTTCGCCGGCCGGGTAGGCCTCGGCGTGGATGTAGCTGATTTCCTTGAGCTTGAGCGCGCCTTCCAGCGCGATCGGGTAATGCATGCCGCGGCCCAGGAACAGCGCGTTTTCCTTCGAGGCAAAGCGGTCGGCCCAGGCCATGATCTGCGGTTCCAGCGCCAGCACCGAGCCGATGGCCACGGGCAGGTGGCGCAGCGCCTTCAGGTGTTCGGCCTCCTGCTCGTCGGTCAGGCGGCCGCGCACCTGCGCCAGCGCCAGCGTCAAGAGGAACAGCGCGGTCAGCTGCGTGGTGAAAGCCTTGGTCGAGGCCACGCCGATTTCGACGCCAGCACGCGTGATGTACGACAGCTTGCACTCGCGCACCATGGCGCTGGTGGACACATTGCAGATGGTCAGCGTGTTTTCCATGCCCAGCGAACGGGCGTGCTTGAGCGCGGCCAGGGTGTCGGCGGTCTCGCCCGACTGCGAGATCGTCACCACCAGCGAGCGCGGATTCGGCACGCTGTCGCGGTAGCGGTATTCGCTGGCGATTTCGACGGCCACGGGGATCTTGGCGATCGATTCGATCCAATACTTGGCGGTCAGGCCGGCGTAATAGCTGGTGCCGCAGGCCAGGATCAGCAACGAATCGATGTCCTTGAAGATCTTGTAGGCGTCGTCGCCGAACAGTTCGGGCGTGATGGCCTCGATGTCCTGCAGCGTGTCGCCCACGGCGCGCGGCTGCTCGAAGATCTCCTTCTGCATGTAGTGGCGGTAGGGGCCGAGTTCGGCCGCGCCGGTATGCACCTGCACCGTGTGCACCTGGCGTTCCACGTTCTTGCCGTTGGCGTCCACGATCCAGACGCGCGACAGCTGCAGGTCGACGACGTCGCCGTCTTCCAGGTAGATGATCTGGTCGGTCGTGCCGGCCAGCGCCAGCGCGTCCGAGGCCAGGAAGTTCTCGTTCTGCCCCACGCCCACCACCAGCGGCGAGCCCTGGCGCGCGCCGACCACGCGGTGCGGCTCGTCGCGGCAGAACACGGCGATGGCGTAGGCGCCATGCAGGCGGCGCACGGCGTTCTGCACGGCTTCGAACAGGTCGCCGGCGTACAGGTGGTTGACCAGATGCGCGATCACTTCGGTGTCGGTCTGGCTTTCGAAGACGTAGCCCACGGCCTGCAGCTCGGCGCGCAGTTCGTCGTGGTTCTCGATGATGCCGTTGTGCACCAGCGCGATGCGCGGCTCGTCGTTGCCCAGATGCGAGAAATGCGGGTGGGCGTTGTGCGTGGCCGGCACGCCGTGGGTGGCCCAGCGGGTATGGGCGATGCCGGTGAAACCTTGCACCTTGTCCTGCGCGACCTGCTCGGCCAGCTCGGCCACGCGCTGGGTGCTGCGCGTGCGGCGCAGGTGGCCGTCGGCGTACACGGCGACGCCGCAGGAGTCATAGCCGCGGTATTCCAGCCGCTTCAGGCCTTCGACCAGGATCGGGGTGATGTCGCGCTGGGCGACGGCGCCAACAATGCCGCACATAGGAGAGACTCCGGAAAGTTCGAGTACGGAACGCATTGTGCGCGCAGCCACAAGAAATTTGATTTCTTTATCTGCGTATATTTGACAGTTTATTCACTTACATATTTGTGATTAAATAATATTTCACCAATCATCCATTCATGAATTAATCATGCAAAACCAGTCGATCACCCTGCCGGAATTGGACGATCTGGACCTGCGCATCCTGGAACAGCTGCAGGACGACAACTCGCTGACCAACCAGGAGCTGGCCGCGCGCGTGCACGCCTCGCCGCCGACCTGCCTGCGGCGGGTGCGGCGCCTGGTGGAAGAAGGGGTGATCGCGCGCCAGGTGGCCATCCTGGCGGCCGGGAAGCTGGGCAGCACGCTGACCGCCATCGTCGAGATCACGCTGGACGTGCAGGCAGCCGAAAGCCTGGACGCCTTCGAACAGATCATGTTGGCGGAACCGGCGGTGCTGCAGTGCTACCGCGTGTCGCCGGGGCCGGATTTCGTGGTGATCGCGCAGGTCCGGGACATGCCCGCCTATCACGCGCTGGCGCACCGCGCCTTCACCGCGCACGCCAACGTGCGCAACGTGCGCACGTTCTTCTCGGTGCACCGCGCCAAGTTCGAGACCCGCATCGACGTGCGGACGCCATAGCGACGCGCCTCAGCGGGCCGCCAGCAACCGCTCGAACTGCGCCAGGTAACGATTGCCCATCTTCTGCACGTCGTGCTCGTCGCGCACGTAGTCATAGGCGCGGTCGGTGATCTCCTGGCGGAACGCGGCATCGTCCAGGCAACGCGCCATGCCCCGGGCCATGGCATGGAAATCGGCCACCGCGCACAGCACGCCGCGCCCGTCGGCCAGGCTTTCCTTCAAGCCGCCAGCGTCGGTGGACACCACCGGCACCCGCTGCAGGAAGGCGTCCAGCACGCTGCTGCCCAGCGCCTCTTCCTCGGAGCTCATGACGAAGACGTCGAGGACGCTGTAGAAATCCTCGACGCCCTTGCGAAAGCCCGCGAAGCGGTAGACGTCCTCGACGCCCAGCGCGCGCGCCTCGTCGCGCGCCTGCTGTTCGCGGTCGCCGCCGGCGCCGAAATGCAGGAAGACGAAATCGCGCCGCGTCCTGGCCAGTTCGGCCACCGCGCGCACCAGCGTCACCGGGTCCTTGTCGCGGATCAGCGCGGCCGACGTGGCCATGACCTTCTTGCCTTCCAGATCGAACTCACGCACCAGCGCGGCGACGTTCTCCTGGTTGATCTGGTGCGGCTCGACCGCGCTGCGGATGATGACCGGGTCCAGCCCCAGGCGCCGCGGCTCGCTCGCGGCCATGTCGCTGATCGCCACGAACAGGTCGGTGTGGCGCCACTTGAAGCCGGTCTTCCATTCCTCGTTGGGCTTGACCACGAACGAGGTGCGGCGTGAAAACGCCACCGGGCGCCGGTGCAGCCACTTGGTCAGCACCGCCCAGGTGACGGTGTTGGCGGTCTGGGCGTGGATGATGTCGTAGCCGCTGCCCGCGCGCGCCAGGAACGCCAGCTGCGCCGGCACGTTGCGGACGGTGTGCGCCACGAAGCCCTCCTGGCGCACGCGCTCGGCCAGCGGGCCGCCTTCGCGGCACAGCACTTCGACCTGGTGGCCGGCGTTGCGGAACGCGCGCATGCAGTACAGCGTCTGGCGTTCGCCCCCGCGCCAACCCTTTTCGAAGTTGAGCTGCAGGATCTTCATGCGCGGCCGATGCCCGAGTACTCGAAGCCCTGCGCGCGCACGTCGGCCGGCGTGTAGAGGTTGCGGCCGTCGATGATGAGCGGGGTCTTGAGCAAGGCCTTGACGCGGTCGAAGTCGGGCGCGCGGAAGACTTTCCACTCGGTGGCGATCAGCAGCGCGTCGGCGCCGTCCAGCGCGTCGTACATGTCGGTGGCGAAGCTCACGCCGGGCTTGCCGTCGAGGACGCGGGCGGCCTCGTGCATGGCCACCGGATCGTAGGCGCGCACGGTGGCGCCGCGGCGCGTCAGCTCGGCGATCACGGTCAGGCTGGGCGCCTCGCGCATGTCATCGGTGTTGGGCTTGAACGAAAGGCCCCACAGCGCGATCCTGCGGCCGCTCAGGTCCTCGCCATAGCGAGCCACCAGCTTTTCCGACAGGCGGAACTTCTGCGCGTGGTTAGCGGCCTCGGCCGCCTCGATGACGCGCATCGGCAACGCATTCTCGGCGGCGGTGTTGACCAGCGCCTGCACGTCCTTGGGGAAACACGAGCCGCCATAGCCGGCGCCCGGATACAGGAAGTGATAGCCGATGCGCGGATCGGCGCCGATGCCGCGGCGCACCTGCTCGATGTCGGCGCCCAGCGCTTCGGCCAGGTTGGCCATCTCGTTCATGAACGAGATGCGGGTGGCCAGCATGGCGTTGGCGGCGTACTTGGTCAGCTCGGCCGAGCGCACGTCCATCACCATCAGGCGATCGTGGGTGCGCTGGAACGGCTCGTAGATGCGGCGCATGACGCCGATGGTGTAGTCGTCGTCGGCGCCGACGATGACCCGGTCCGGGCTCATGAAGTCGTTGATCGCCGCGCCTTCCTTCAGGAATTCCGGGTTGGAGGCGACGCTGAACGGTACCTCGACGCCGCGCCTGGCCAATTCCTCGGCCACCGCGGCGCGCACCTTGTCGGCGGTGCCGACCGGCACGGTGGACTTGTCCACGATCAGCTTGCGGCTGGTCATATGGCGGGCAATGTTGCGGGCCGCGGCCAGCACGTATTTCAGGTCGGCCGAGCCGTCCTCGCCGGGCGGTGTGCCCACGGCGATGAACTGCACGTCGCCGAAGGCCACGCTCTGGGCCACGTCGTCGGTGAAATGCAGGCGGCCGGCCTGCACGTTGCGCCGCACCAGGTCTTCCAGGCCGGGCTCGTAGATGGGGATGCCACCCTGGCGCAGCAGGGCGATCTTGGCCGCGTCCACGTCCAGGCACATGACGTCGTTGCCCATGTCGGCCAGGCACGCTCCCGACACCAACCCTACGTAACCGGTACCCACGACCGTGATTTTCATGCCTGAACGCCTTAAGAATAGGTAATCATCGCGCCGGGACATCCCGCCCCGGCGCCGGTGGCCATTATAGAAGGGCGGGCCGGCCGCCCGGCGCGCGGCGGCCGCTACGCGCTAGGGCGCCCGCAGCTTGCTGAAGCGCACCGTGTTCACCACCACCGCCAGGCCGGCGCAGATCGTGCCCAGCACCAGCGCCAGCCCCGGGCCATGCGCCGCGCTGACGCTGAAGGCGATCGCCACCAGCGCGGTGCCGAAGCTCTGCCCGAACACCCGGGTGGTGGCCTGCAGGCCGCCCGCGGCACCGCTGCGGGCGCGCGGCGCCGCCGACAGCATGGCGCGGTTGTTCGGCGTCTGGAAGAAACCGAAGCCCACGCCGGCCACGAACATGCCGGCAATGATGGGCACGTTGCCCACGGCGGCCGGCAGCGCCGCCAGCCACAGCATGCCGGCCACCATGGTGGCCGCGCCGATGCCGCTCAGGGTGGCGGCGGAATAGCGGTCCGACAGGCGTCCGGCCAGCGGCGCGATCAGGGCCGTGCCCACCGGCCAGGCGCCCATCAGCATGCCCACCTCAAGGTAGGGCCGGCCCAGCACCTGCTGGAAATAGAAGGGCAGCGACACATACGAGGCCATCTGCGCCGCGAAGGTGCAGGCCGACGCCCCCACCGCGAACGCCAGCGGCCGGATGCGCAGCAGGTCCACCGGCACCAGCGGCGCGGGCTGGCGGCTGGCGCGGCGCACCAGCACCAGGCCGGCCACCGCCGCGATCGCCACCAGGCCGATGCCGCGCAGCAGGTCCTCGCCCATCATGTCGACGCCGGAAATGAACACGCCCAGCGTCGCCATGCACAGCAGCGCGCTGATCCCGTCCAGCCGCACATCGTTGCGCGGCACTTCCGGCAGGTGGCGCAGGCCGAACATGGCCAGCACGCAAATGGGCAGGTTGACCGCGAAGATCCACGGCCACGGCGCCACCGACAGGATCGCCGAGCCGATGGTGGGACCCAGCACCGACATCACCGCCACCGTGGTGGCGTTGATGCTGATGCCGCGCCCCAGCATCCTGAGCGGATAGATGTTGCGCACCAGGCCGCCAAACAGGCACATCAGCGTCGCCGCGCCCACGCCCTGGAACACGCGCGCCGCCGTCAGCTGCGCCAGCGTGCCGGCCAGCGCGCACCCCAGCGAGGCCAGCGTGAACAGCATCAACCCGAAGGTGAACATGCGGCGAAAGCCGATGCGCTCGGCCAGGGCCGACAACGGCAGCAGCATCATCACCACCGCCAGGTTGTAGGCATTGACCACCCACACCGCCTGTGCCGGCGAGGCGTTCAGGTCGGCCGCGATGGTCGGCAGGGCGACGTTGGCAATGGTGGTGTCCAGCACTGACAGGCTGATGCCCGTCATCACGGTCGCGGCCGCCCAGTAGCGGCGCGGCGCCGGCAGGCCGTCGGCGGCGGCGGGCTTGGCGCTGCCCGCCGGCGCCTGGGACGCCGGCCCGGTCACGACTTCTTGACCGGCCGTTGCCAACCGTCGACAGTGACCTGCTTGCCGCGCGACACCGTCAGCTTGTCGGCCGGCGCGTCGCGGGTCAGGGTGGTGCCCGCGCCCAGCGTGGCGCCGCGGCCCACGCGCACCGGGGCCACCAGTTGCGTGTCCGAGCCGATGAAGGCGTCGTCCTCGATCACGGTGCGGTGCTTGTTGACGCCGTCGTAGTTGCAGGTGATGGTGCCCGCGCCCACGTTCACGCGCGCGCCGATGTCGGCGTCGCCGATGTAGGCCAGGTGGTTGGCCTTGCTGTCGGCGCCCAGCACGCTCTTCTTGATCTCGACGAAGTTGCCCACATGGGTGCGGTCGCCCAGCTCGGCGCCCGGCCGCAGGCGGGCATACGGGCCGATGCGCGCATCGCCGCCCACCTGGGCCTGTTGCAGATGGCTGAAGGCCTCGATCTGCGTGCCCGCGCCGATGCTCACATCGCGCAGCACACAATGCGGGCCGACGCGCACGCCGTCGGCCAGCGTCACCTGGCCCTCGAACACGCAGCCCACGTCGATGAACACGTCGCGGCCGCAGGTCAGCGTGCCGCGCACGTCAAAACGGGCGGGATCGGCCAGCGTCACGCCGGCCTCGAGCTGGCGACGCGCCTGCTCGCCCTGCCAGCGGCGCTCCAGTTCGGCCTGCTGCACGCGGCTGTTCACGCCCAGCGTCTCCCACGATGCCCCCGGCTGGGCCGCGCCCACCGGCACGCCGTCCACCACGGCCAGGCCGACCACGTCGGTCAGGTAGTACTCGCCCTGGGCGTTGTTGTTGTCGATGCGCGAGAGCCAGTCCTTGAGCCGCGCGGTCGGCGCGGCCAGGATGCCGGTGTTCACTTCCTTGATGGCGCGTTCGGCCTCGGAGGCATCCTTGTGCTCGACGATGCGGCAGACGTTGCCGGCGGCGTCGCGCACGATGCGGCCGTAGCCGGTGGAATCGGCCAGCACTTCGGTCAGCACCGCGGCGCCAGCGCCGCGCGCCTGCAGCAGGCGGCGCAACGTCTCGGGCTGCACCAGCGGCACGTCGCCGTACAGCACCAGGGTCACGTCGTCCTTGCCGTCGCCCTCGCGCAGCAGCGGCACGGCCTGCTGGACCGCGTGGCCGGTGCCTTGCTGCGGTTGCTGCAACGCGAATTGCAGGTCGTCCTGGCCCGCGAAAGCCTGCTTGACGCGGTCGGCGCCATGGCCGACCACCACGATGATACGGGCCGGCTCAAGCTGGCGGGCGCTGTCCAGCACGTGCGCCAGCATGGGTTTGCCGGCCAGGGTGTGCAGCACCTTGGGCAGATCGGACTGCATGCGCTTGCCGAGTCCGGCTGCGAGAATCACTACATTGAGCATAGGTTCCGGTATGTGAATGCGCCCGCAACCGCCGTCCGACGGTCCGGGACTGGATTGAAAATATCAGGGCTTGCCGTCGGCAGGCCCGCTGTTCTTGGCGGCCGCCTTGGCGGCCGGTTTGCGCGCGGCCTTGCGGGCGGGCTTGGCGACCGTCTTGACGGCCTTGGCCGCCGGGGCGGCCGCGGCCTGCGGCCCGCCCGGCTTGGCCTTGGGTTTGTCGGCCGCGGGGGCAGGCTGGCTGCCCGGCATCGATGCGGCCGTGGCCGCCGCGATCTGGTTGAACTGCTGTTGCAGCAGGTCCCACCAGGCCTTGGAGGCCGACTGCGCCGCCGCGCCCATCTGCTCGCTCATGCCGGGCTGGGCACGGGCATCGCCGCCTTCGGCCTCGGACGCCTTGGCCTCGGCCTGCGCCGCGCCCGCCGAATCTTGCGACGCGCCTTTCGGCGCGCTCTTGGCGGCCGGGGCCGGCTTCAGGCCCAGCACCACTTCCAGCGGCGACGCCGCGCCGCTGTCGCGCACCGCGCCCAGGTCCAGGTTGGCGGCCGAATCGACAAACGCGCGCAGCGTGCTGATGGTGGAGCGCTGCACTTCCATGCCCTGGATCGTGCTGGACAGCATCGACAGGTTCATGCGCAGCCAGTTCTCCACCGAACGCAGCTCGGCGATACGGCGATCCAGGTCTTCCAGGTTCATGGGCGGCGCCATCGGCAGGCTGCTCGCCAGCCCGCCCGGCCCGGTCAGGCCTGCCCAGGCCTGGCGCATCATTTCCATGCTGGCCAGCAGCGGGTTGCCCGACAGGTCGGAATTCTGGCCCATGCCGGGCAGGACGAACGGGTTGGTGTGTTGATCGCTCATTCCTGTCTTCCCATAGATCCCAAAACGCTGCCGGCCGGCACGGTCATCCCGGCAGCAGCTGATTATTCTCCACGCGCACGTGGTCGCCGGACGCAAAGGCGAACGGCTGCGCGCTGCGGAACTGGCGCGTGCTGCCGTCGTTCATGCGTACCGTGAGCTCGTAGTGCGTCACCGTTTGTTGCTGCCTGATATTACGCTCAACTTCACGGCCTGCCAAAGCGCCGCCCACCGCGCCCAGCACGGTCAGCGCCGTCTTGCCGTTGCCGCCGCCAAACTGGTTGCCGACCACGCCCCCGGCGACGCCGCCGGCGATAGTGCCGACCAGGTGGTCGCTATTGTCCTTGACCGGCACCTGCACCTGGCGAATGGTTTCCACCACGCCGCAAGTGCGGCAGGCCTGCGTGGCCGGCGCCGGCGCGGGCGCTGGCCGGCCCTGCGCCTGGGCGGGAGCCTGGGCCTGGGCCGCCGGCGGTCGCGCGGCCGGCGCCTGCGGCTGGCCGGGGGCTCCGGGCTGGGCCGGGGCCAGGTTGGCGCCCTCGGGACCGGCCTGGACCAGCGCCGGATCCTCGGGGTGCGGCGTGGCCGACGGCGTCGGCAGCCAGCCCATCACGGCGGCCACGCCGACCGAGCACATGACGATCACGGCAATGGCGGCGGCCGCGAACAGGGGATGCAGGCCACGGCGGGGAGATTCGGTAGGGGCGGGATAATTCATGACGATGCTCCATCGTTACTAACCGGCAGTGGTATAGCACCCGGATGCGGTTTCGGCATGTTGCGATGGTGACGCTTCATTGCTGCACGCGTGCGGTTGGACAGGCCGCGCCATTCGTGGAAAATAGGACCATGAATGTCATCACCATGCCTCAGATCGAAGCGGCCATCAACTATTGGCGCAATCTCTCGCCCTCGACCGGCGACGAATCCCGCCTGTGCCCCGAGGCGGCCGCGCTGGCGGCGCCCTATGCCTTGATGATCATGTCGCACCGCCGCGAAATCCCGGCCGGGGAACTCGGCGACAAGGCGCGCGCCGCGCTGGCGGGCTGGATCGCCGCCGGCGGCGCCTGAAAACCGCGCCGGGCGCGGCCCCCGGCCGCTGGTTCAGCCCTTGAGCAGGGCCTGAATGTCGTGCACCAGGGCGTCGACCCCGATGTTGTTGTTGGCCAGCACCCGCGATTCACCCTTGCCGTCCAGCAGGTAGAAGGCCGCGGTGTGGTCCATGGTGTAGTTGCCGTCCTTGGTCGGCGCCTTGGCGTAATAGGCCTTGAACGAGGCCGCCGCCTTCTTCACCTGGTCCGGCGTGCCGGTCAAACCCAGAAAACGCGGGTCGAACGCGGTTACGTATTGCTTGAGCACTTCCGGCGTGTCACGCTCGGGATCCACCGTGATCAGCAGCACCTGGACGCGGTCGGCGTCCGGGCCCAGCTTCTTCATCACTTCGGTCAGTTCGGCCAGCGACGTCGGGCAGACGTCCGGGCATTGCGTGAAACCGAAGAACACCACCACCGCCTTGCCGGCGAAGTCCTGCAACGTACGCGTCTTGCCGTTGTAGTCGGACAGCTCCAGGCCGCGGCCCAGCTGGGTGCCGCTGATGTCGCTGCCCTTGAATTGGGGCGCATTGTCGCCGCAGGCGGCCAGGGCGGCGGTGAACGCGGCGGCCGTGGCCAGGCGCAGGGCCAGGCGCCGGCTGGCGGAAAATACGGACATCGACTCTCTCCAGGGGGTCAGATCAGCGCGACCCAGTGGTCCACCAGCAGGGCGCCGAACAGCAGCGCCAGGTAGAGAATGGAAAAACGGAACATGCTGCGCGCCAGCTCGTCGCTGTAGTTGCGGTACAGCCGCCAGGCGTACGACACGAACATGCCGCCCAGCACCAGCGCCGACGCCAGGTACAGCGCGCCGCTCATGCGGATCGCGGTGGGCAGCAGCGTGGTGGCGACCAGCGCGATGCTGTAGAGCAGGATCTGCAGGCGGGTGAACTGCTGGCCATGCGTCACCGGCAGCATCGGCAGGCCGGCCTTGACGTAGTCATGGTTGCGATACAGGGCCAGCGCCCAGAAATGCGGCGGCGTCCAGATGAAGATGATCAGCACCAGCAGCCAGGCCTCGGCCGGCACGGAATCGGCCACCGCCGCCCAGCCCAGCGCCGGCGGCATGGCGCCCGACAGGCCGCCGATGACGATGTTCTGCGGCGTGCGCGGCTTCAGGATGATGGTGTAGATGACCGCGTAACCGACGAAGGTGGCGAAGGTCAGCCACATGGTCAGCGGGTTGACCAGCGTGTACAGCACGAACATGCCGGCGCCGCCCAGCAGGCCCGACAGGCTCAGCACCTGGAAGGCGGAAATGGTGCCGCGCGCGGTGGCGCGCCGCGCCGTGCGCAGCATGCGGGCGTCGACTTCCTGCTCGATCAGGCAGTTGATGGCGAAGGCGGCCGCGGCCAGCAGCCAGATGCCAAGGGTGCCGAACAGCACGCGACGCATGTCCGGCACGCCCGGCACGGCCAGGAACATGCCGATCACCGCGCAGAACACCGCCAATTGGGTGACGCGCGGCTTGGTGAGAACGAAATACTGGCGGAGCAATCCGGATTGGGGAGCGGCAAGACTGGTCATCATGCACCCTATTTTAAACGCGCACCGAATTGGGGCCGTAGCCCCCGGCCGGCGCCCCGCCCGCGGTGGACAGGCGCACCATCAGGACCACCGCGGCCAGCGTCAGGCCGGCGGCCCCGCCATTGTGCAACACCGCGATCAACAAAGGCCACTGGAAGAAGATCGTCGTCAGGCCGGTCAGCAACTGGGCGCCCAGCAGCGCCAGCATCAGCGTGGCCGGCCCGCGCAGGCCGCGGTCGGCCCGCAGGCGCCAGGCCAGCACGCCCAGGTACGCGAACACGACGAAAGCGAAATTGCGGTGCACCCAGTGGATCGCCGTCAGCGCCGGCTGCGAAATCATTTCCCCGGACGGCAGTTCGCCCAGCCCGCGGATGATGGAATAGCCGCCATGGAAGTCCATGTCCGGCACCCACTTGCCGTGGCACATGGGGAAATCCATGCAGGCCAGCGCCGCGTAGTTGGTGCTGACCCAGCCGCCCAGCGTCACCTGGATCAGCAGCAGCACGAAGCCGCCGATCACCCAGGGCTTGAAGCGCCGCGCCGCGGCGGCCACGGCATGGTGCGGACGCTCGCGCGCCGACAGCCAGGTCATCAGCGCCAGCACCGACAGGCCGAACACCAGGTGCGCCGTGACCACGGCGGGCATCAGCTTGTGGGTCACGGTCCAGGCGCCGAACGCGCCCTGCACGCACACGGCCACCAGCGTCGTCACCGCCAGGGCCGGCGAGCGGCCCAGTTCGCGGCGGTAGCGCCAGGCCATGTAGACGATGCCGATGATCAGCATGCCCAGGATCGAGCCGACGTAGCGGTGGATCATCTCGATCCAGGCCTTGGACAAGGTCACCGGCCCGAACGGCATGGCCTGCGAGGCCTCGTGGATATCGCCCATCGCTCCCAGCGGCGTGACGCTGCCGTAGCAGCCGGGCCAGTCCGGGCAGCCCAGGCCCGAGTCCGTCAGGCGCACGAAGGCGCCGAACATGATCAGGTCCAGCGTCAGGAACCAGGTGAAGAAGACGAGTTTGCGATACCGCGCTTTGATGCGTTCCATGGAAATCAACGAAATACCGATTCAACCGATGCGCGAGTTATAGACCAGCTTGCTGATGTCCTTGCGCACCTTCACGCCGTCGGCGTCGGCGGGATACTGCATCATCAGGTTGCCCAGGGGATCGATCACCCAGATCGGCTGCGCCAGGCCGGGCTGGCCGGCCGCGGCGTCGCGCGCCAGCAGGAAGCGCGCCAGCTGGTCCGGATCGGCGCGCAGCATGATCGTGCCCTGGTAGGCCTCCAACACCTTGTCCGGCACCGGGCCGTCGTCGGTGATAAACCAGACGCGCGCCAGGCGATCGACGTTCTTGCCCTGGCTGGCGTGGGTATTGCGGGTGATGTAGAGCTTGCGGGCGCAGCTTTCCGGGCAGGCCGCGCCGTCGGCCGCGACCAGCAGCCACTTGCCCTTCAGGCTCTGCAGGTCGAACGGCTTGCCGTCCAGCGTGGTCAGCTTGAGCGCCTCGGGCGCCGGCACGGGCCGCTGCGGCTCGACCAGCCGGCCGTAGTTGCTGGCGTCCGCCGGCCACCATTGCGGGTTCATATAGACCACGAAGGCCGCCACGATAGGCGCCAGCGTGCACAGGAACACCAGCACCATCGGCGTCAGCGAGCGCCGGGCGGGTTGGGAAGCAGTCATGTCGCGAGCCACGTTGATTCGGAATCCTGTTGTCGGGAAGGCCGCCGTTCAGGCCGCCGGGTCGTTGGCCGCGCGTTGGCGCATGCGCTTGATGGCGCCCCCCAGCACCACCAGCCACGCAATCGCGGCGAACAAGGCAAAAGAGAACCACTCTACCGCGTAGATCGTGTTCTGCTGGAAATTCACCGACGGCTGCGGCCAGTCATGCACCAGCCCGTCGTCCTCGCCCAGGCCAAACTGGCTCACCACCGTGGGCAGCAGGGTCAGTCCGGTGGCCTTTGCGTAGGCCTCCAGCGGCAGGTTCTGCACCTGCGGCACGACGCCACCGGCGGCCGGCAGCGTGGCAGGCAGGCTGGAGGCATCCTGGCCGCCCAGCGACCACAGCTCGAACATGCGCGGCACGCGCGGCGACAGCTCGCCCTTGATGGTCTGTACGCCTTCAGGCGCGGCGGGCAGCACCGGAGCGCCCTGGCCCTGGATCACCCGCGGCAGCCAACCGCGCAGCACCAGCACCGCCGTGCGCTTTTCCGCATCCAGCAGCAGCGGCGTGGCCAGCCAGTAGCCCGGCTTGCCATCGTGGTTGCGGTTGTCCAGCAGTACACTGAATTCAGGCAGCCAGGTGCCGCTGGCCTGCGCCACGCGCCACGGCTTCAGGTCGGCCGGCGCGGTTGACGGCGCCAGCACCAGCGGCGCTTGCTTGCGGCCGGCCTCGATAGCCGCCAGAATGTCGCGTCGCTCGTCGGCCCGCCGCAGTTGCCATTGGCCCAGCGAGGCCAGGATCACCACGGCGATCCCCAGCAGGAGCAAAGCGGCTACCGTGTAGCGGGTTGAATGCGGTCGGGCCATCTGTATTGAATCAATCGATTTTGTCCGGAGACCATCATGCGCGTTTTCGTCGTACTGGCCTTCATCGGTATCCTGGCCAGTCTGGCATCCGCCCTGGTCTACCTGATGCGGGACAAAGGCAGCACCAACCGCACGGTCAACGCGCTGACGGTGCGCATCGGCCTGTCGGTGGCCCTGTTTCTGTTCGTGCTGTTCGCCCACCACATGGGCTGGATCGAAAGCACCGGGCTTAGATAGCCCCGCTGGCCGCCGGTTCCCGGCGCGCGTCCAGCCGCCTATTGGAACACGGACCGCCGTCGAGCGAAGGGCGAGGCCCGCGGCGCCGGTTTCCCGGCGGCCCGCCAGCCTCGCCCCGTCCAGCCGCCGGCCCGGCAGCGCCGGGCTCGCGCCTCAGAACCAGTAGACGAACAGGTACAGGCCCAGCCACACCACGTCCACGAAGTGCCAGTACCAGGCGGCGCCTTCGAAGCCGAAGTGGTGATCGGGCCGGAAATGGCCGCGCATCAGGCGGATCAGGATGACCGTCAGCATCGTGGCGCCCAGGATCACGTGAAAGCCGTGGAAGCCGGTCAGCATATAGAACAGCGAACCGTAGGCGCCCGAATTGAACTTCAGGTTCAGCTCGGTGTACGCATGGTGGTATTCGGCGGCCTGGCAGGCCACGAAGATGAAACCCAGGATGACCGTGGCGGCCAGCCAGAACATGGTCTTGCCGCGATGGTTCTCGCGCAGCGCGTGGTGGGCGATGGTCAGCGTCACGCCCGAGCTCAGCAGCAGCGCGGTGTTGATCGTCGGCAGCCAGAAGGGGCCCACGGTCTGGAAGTGCTCGACCACGCCGGCCGGGCCGAAATTGGGCCACACCGCCTGGAAATCGGGCCACAGCATCAGGCGGTGGTCCATGTCGCCCAGCCACGGCGTGGTGATGGTGCGCACGTACCACAGGGCGCCGAAGAACGCCGCGAAGAACATCACTTCCGAGAAGATGAACCAGCTCATGCCCCAACGGTACGACCCGTCGATGCGCTTGCTGTTCATGCCGGCCTCGGATTCCTGGATGGCGTCGCCGAACCAGTAGTACAGCACCACGATCAGCGCGATGAAGCCGGCCAGCACCGACCACTTGGCCCAGCTCACGCCGTTGATCCAGCCGGCGGCGCCCAGGCCCATGAGCAGCAGCGCCACCGCCGTGCGCACGGGATGCCCCGAATCGGCGGGCACGTAGTAATAGGGTGCCTCTTTACCTTGAACCGAGTGGCTTGCACTCATGGCTTTCTCCCTGGTACTGATTTATAGAATTAAGTGATTCAAGTCAGGCTGGAAACCGCCCAACGCACAATTAACACCAGCACGGTCACGAAGATCGCCGCCGCCAACAGTCCCGCCACGATCACGTGCACGGGATTGAGCCTGGCGCTGTCCTCGCGGTAGCCCGCGCCCTTGCGGACGCCGAAAAACCCCCACGCCACCGCCTTCATCGTCTGAAGAAAACTCAGCTTGCGCTGGGCGGATTCACGCAGGTCGTCGCTCATGGTTCGCTAGCCGCCGATGGCCTTGCCCGTCAACAGCGCCGAACCGCGGAATACGGTCCAGGCGAACACGGCAATGACGAATACCAGCAGAATCAGTCCTGCGATCTTGTTGCGTCGGCGCTGCTCGGGGGTCATTGCCATGCTGCCTGTTGCGGGGTTGGAATCGGCGCTCACTTGACTTCGGGCGGCGTCTCGAAGGTGTGGAACGGCGCGGGCGACGGCACCGTCCATTCCAGGCCTTCGGCGCCTTCCCACGGCTTGGCGGTGGCCTTCTCGCCCTTGCCCATGTAGCAGCGCAGCACCGCCCACAGGAAGATCAGCTGCGACAGGCCGAACCAGAAGGCGCCAATGGTGGCGATCTGGTGGAACGTCGTGAACTGCGCGGCGTAGTCGGCATAGCGGCGCGGCATGCCGGCCAGGCCCAGGAAGTGCATCGGGAAGAAGGTCACGTTGAACGAGATCAGCGTCGACCAGAAATGCAGCTTGCCCAGCTTTTCGCTGTACATGCGGCCGGTCCACTTGGGCAGCCAGTAGTAGGTGCCGGCGAACAGCGCGAACAGCGAGCCGGCCACCAGCACGTAGTGGAAGTGGGCCACCACGTAATACGTGTCGTGCACCTGGATGTCGATCGGCGCCACCGACAGGATCAGGCCGGTGAAGCCGCCCATGGTGAACACGAAGATGAAGCCGATCGAGAACAGCATCGGCGTCTCGAACGTCATCGAGCCGCGCCACATGGTGGCGACCCAGTTGAACACCTTCACCCCGGTCGGGATGGAGATGAGCATGGTGGCGTACATGAAGTACAGCTGGCCGGTCACCGGCATGCCCGTCGTGAACATGTGGTGGGCCCAGACGATGAACGACAGCACGGCGATCGAGGCGGTGGCATACACCATCGAGGCGTAGCCGAACAGCTTCTTGCGGGCGAACGCGGGCACGATGGCCGACACGATACCGAACGCCGGCAGGATCATGATGTAGACCTCGGGGTGCCCGAAGAACCAGAACACGTGCTGGTACAGCACCGGGTCGCCGCCGGCGGCGGCGTTGAAGAAGCCGGTGCCGAAGTGGCGGTCGGTCAGCACCATGGTGATGGCGGCGGCCAGCACCGGCATCACGGCCAGCAGCAGGAACGCGGTGATCAGCCAGGTCCAGCAGAACAGCGGCATCTTCATCAGCGTCATGCCCGGCGCGCGCATGTTCAGCACGGTCACGATGATGTTGATGGCGCCCATGATCGAGGACGCGCCCATGATGTGCATGGCGAAGATGGCCAGGTCCATGCCCGGACCCATCTGCAGCGACAGCGGCGCGTACAGCGTCCAGCCGGCGGCGGTGGCGCCGCCCGGCACGAAGAACGAGGCCGTCAGCATGATCGCGGCCACCGGCAGCAGCCAGAAGCTGAAGTTGTTCATGCGGGCGAATGCCATGTCGGACGCGCCGATCTGCATCGGGATCATCCAGTTCGCGAAGCCCACGAACGCCGGCATGATGGCGCCGAACACCATGATCAGGCCGTGCATGGTGGTGAACTGGTTGAACAGTTCGGGGCGGAAGAACTGCAGGCCCGGCTCGAACAGCTCGGTACGCAGCAGCAGCGCCAGCGTGCCGCCTTCGAGCAGCATGACGAACGAGAAGATGAGATACATCGTCCCGATGTCTTTGTGGTTGGTGGCGAAAAGCCAGCGGCGCCAGCCGGTGGGGGTGGCGTGGTGGTGGTCATCGTGACCGTGGCCGTGGCCCGGCGACACGTGGTCTACAGTGACGCTGCTCATGATGGACTCCTTCCTGCTGAGTGCCGGCTCCGTTCCACGGAACCGGCAGGGTATCTCTGACTAAACGGAACCAGCTCTGCGTTGGGAAGCGGGCGCGATCAACGCGCGGCCGCCACGTCCTTCGGCATCACTGTCGGGTCCTGCCCCTTGCCGGCGTTGCTCCAGGCATGGCGCGTATAGCTGATGACCGCGGCGATCTCGACATCATTGAGCTGGGGACCGAACGCCGCCATGGCGGTGCCGGGCTTGCCCTTCAGCACGGTGTTGATCTGGGCGGCTTTCGGGCCCAGCACAACCTTGTCTCCATCGAGGGCGGGGAAGCTGCCCGGGATGCCCTTGCCGTTGGCCTGGTGACAGGCCACGCAATTGGCGGCGAAGACCTTCTCGCCACGGGCAACCAGTTCGGCTTCCGTCCACTCTTTATTGGGATCGTCGGCGTTTGCCGCCATCTTCTTCTTTTGGTCCTCAACCCACTTATCGTAGTCCGCTTGCGCCAGGACTTCCACGACGATGGGCATGAAGGCGTGGTCCTTGCCGCACAGTTCGGCGCACTGGCCACGGTAGATACCGGGCTTTTCGGCGCGGAACCAGGCGTCGCGCAGGAAACCGGGGATCGCGTCCTGCTTGACGCCGAAGTCCGGGATCATCCAGGAGTGGATGACGTCGGCGGCGGTCAGGACGACGCGCACCTTCTTGTCCACGGGCACCACCATGTGGTTGTCCGTTTCCATCAGGTAGAACTGGCCCTTGGGCTCGCGGCCTTCGATCTGGGCGCGCGGCGTGGACAGGGTGGCGAGGAACTTGACGCCAGCGGCGGGGCCGTCGAGGTATTCGTAGCCCCACTTCCACTGGTAGCCGGTGACCTTGATGGTCAGGTCGGCGCTGGAAGTGTCTTTCATGGCGACGACCGTCTTGGTGGCCGGCAGCGCCATGGCGATGACGATGATGAAGGGGATGACCGTCCAGGCCACTTCCACGCCGAGGTGTTCGTGGAAGGTCGCGGCCTTGTGTCCGCGGGATTTCCGGTGCGCCCAGATGGAGTAGAACATCACTCCGAAGACGCCCACGAAAATCACAATACAGATCGTGAGCAGTAGCCAGTGCAACCACATGACATCACGCGTGATCTGCGTAACGCCTTCATGCAGGTTTAGCTGATTGACCTTCGGGCCGCCGGGCATGTCTTGCACCTGGGCAATGGCCGCGCTGCCAATCAGCAGCGCACAAGCGCCCAGTATCCCTCTCCACTTCTTCATGCTTACCTCGAAACACGGCGCGAGGGCCCTTGTCGCCTGTTGGCACGGATGTCACTGCAACAGGACTACGCGCAATTATTAGATGGCAGGGTTAGGCAGGGGGAGATAGAGCGGCCCCCGCGTTCCCACTCGAAATCACAAAGAAACTGGCGGATTATAGCGGACGCGCAAATGGATGTAAGTTTGTGCTCTTGAATTCATACCGCCCGCCCCCATCTGCGCGCGTTCGTTCACGACCCAGGGTAAACAGGGGTGGCATAAAATCGCGGACAGTCTTATTAACACCGCCTCACGATGCCCAAACAGTTGTCCGATCTGTATGCCGCCCTGAGCGCACGGGCCCAGGAGCCCGCCCCGGTTGGCGCGCACGCGCTCTATATAGCGGGGCGCCGCTGCGGCTGGGCCACGCATGCCGCCTGCGATGCCTTGCAGGGCGCCGCCCATATCGATTCCGATGCCGACGCCTTGCACATCGGCGCGAGGCTGTCGCCCGGCCCGGCCCTGGACGCGGCGCTCGAACAGGTCGCGCAACTGTTGCGCCAAGCCAACTGCCTGCGCGGCTGGCGCGATGAACTGCTGGATGTGCTGGATGGCGATACCGCGCTGGGCGTCATCGAGCGCGCCGCGGTGCGGCCGCTGGGCCTGCTGACCAAGGCCGTGCACCTGAACGCCTGGACCCCGGATGGCCGCATCTGGATCGCCCGGCGCGCGCTCAGCAAGTCCACCGACCCCGGCATGTGGGACACCCTGGTGGGCGGACTGGCCGGCAGCGGAGAATCCCTGGAAACCGCCCTGGTGCGCGAATGCGGGGAGGAAGCCGGCCTGGACGCGCCGGACCTGACGCAGCGCACGCCGCTGCGCACCATCCTGCGCATCCATCGCCGGCTGCCCGAGGGCTACCAGGTCGAGGACGTGCTCACCAGCACCTGTGTGCTGGCGGCCGACGCCCGGCCGGCGAACCGCGATGGCGAAGTCATGGAAATCGACGCGGCCGACGTCGACACGGTCGTGCGCCGCGTGGCCGAAGGCGAATTCACGCTGGAAGCGGCGCTGGTGATCCTCGAAGACATCATGCGGCGCCGCGCGGCCGGCGAAATCTGAACCCGCGCGCCGCCCGCCGTCAGGCGCTGGCGCCCCCCGGCGCCGCGTCCGATTCACGCGTTTCAACCTGGCGCGTCTCGACCTGCCGCGGCGTGACCGACGGCGTTTCGGCCGGCTGCGTCTCGACCTGCCGCGGCGTGGCGGCATGGGTCTCGACCTGCTGCGGCACGGCCGGCCGTGCCTCGGACGCGCGGGGTGCGCCCGGTTCGGCCGCCCGCAGCGCCTGCACCGCCCGCGTATCCAGCTCGCTGTCGGCGCCCGCGGCCTCGGCCGCTTCCGCCGCCTGCGCCGGCGAGGGCACCGGCGCCTGGCTGGGCGCCTGCGCCTGCGCCGCATTGGCCTGCGAGAACTGCTTCCACACCTCGATGGCGCGCAGGCGCTGCTTGGCCACCACCTGGATGCGCTCGCGCAGATGTTCGTCGCGCGCCAGCAGGGCATGGAAATCGCGCGATGACAGCATCAGCAGCTTGCTGTAGCCCAGCGAGGTCACCTCGGGCGCGATCTGCTGTTCGCCCAACAGCCCGAGTTCGCCGAAGAACTCGCCGCTGCCCAGCTCGATCATGGTGTTGTCCGGCAGGTGCACCGCCACCGCGCCCGACGCCACGAAACACATCTCTTCGCCATGCCGGCCCTTGGTCAGCACGCGCTGGTCGGGCAACGACAGGCGCGGTTTGAGCAGTTTGCTGATGGCGCGCAGCGAATCGGCCGACAACCCCTCGAACAGCGGCACGCGCTTGATCAGGTCGGCCGCGCTCATCTCGATGTCCAGCGGCGGATGCGTGTCGATGTGCGCCCAGCGGCTCTTCAACTGCGCCATCAGGTCGGCGTAGACCTCGCCGCTGATCAGGAACTGTTCCAGCATGTCGCGGTAGCGGATCCGCTCCAGCTCGCGCGCCACCCGGCCCAGATAGCTTTCCTGCAACCACTGCGCGTACGACGGATATTGCAGGTTCAGCGCCTGCATGGCGTTCTCGATCAGGTCCAGGCGGCGCTGGTGCAGCGCCACGATGCGCTGTGTGGCGGTCTCGCCCAGCAGCGGCGTAATCTGTTCGCGCGCGAACACGATCAGGCGCTGCGCCACCGACCGCTTGCTCATCAGGTTGGCGAAACGCTGGCCCAGTTCGCGCGCCAGCCAGCCCTGGAAACCGAACAGGTAGTGCACCCGCAGGGCCAGCCGGAAGCCGGTGGAATAGCGCACGTCGGCGACGATGGCGCGCTCGAAACCCGGCACCCCGCCCATGCGGATCGCGTCCTCCAGCCGTTCGGCCCGCGCCAGCAGCGTTTCCGCCATGCGCCAGTCGACGATCTGCGCCTTGAGGATGTCGAAGAACATTTCCTCCTCGCGCTGCGCCACGATCGCCAGCCCGACGGCCACGCGCTGCTCGTCGCTCATCTGGCTGACCTGGCCGTCGTGCACGCTGGTCAGGCTGGCGTCGAACACCGCGCGGATGCGGTCGCGCACCTCGCTGCCGATGTGCTCGGTCTTGGCCACTTCCTCGGTCTTGCCCTGCAGGTCCTCCAGCGCCACCGCCAGCGCCTGGTTGCGGATGGTGCGCTCGACCGGCGACAGCTGGTTCAGCCCCAGCATGCGGATCAGCGGGCGCAGGCTGATGCCGTTGACGAACAGCGTCAGCAGCACGAAGCCGGTGGTGGCCACCGCGATGAACTGGCGCGCCTCTTCGGCCACGCCGGTCTGCTCGGTCACGGCCAGCGCCAGCGCCAGCGACACCGCGCCGCGCAGGCCGCCCCATAGCATCACCACCTTGTAGGGATTGCTGACCTTGGTGCCCAACTTGGTCAGCCCCAGCAACGGCAGCAGCCCGAACACCACGATGGCCCGCGCCACCAGCGTCGCCACGAACACCACCGCCACCAGCACCAGTTCCTGCCAGTCGGCCGCCGCCATCAGCTTGGGGATCAGCATGGCCGCGAACAGGAAGATGAGGGAGTTGGCCCAGAAGCCGAATTGTTCCCAGGCGCTCGACAGGTACTCGAAGGTGGTGGGCGACATGCGGGTGCGGCCGGTCGACCCCACCACCAGGCCGGCGATCACCGTGGCGACCACGCCCGACACGTTCAGGTAGTGCTCGGAGATGAAGAAGGACAGATAGGCCAGCGTCAGCGTCAGCGTGATCTCGGCCGTGGGAAAGCCGCGCAGCCAGGCGAACAGGAAACAGGCCAGGCGCCCCATGGCGAAACCGGCGATGCCGCCGCCGATGAAGTGCACGATGAAATCATTGAAGATGCCGCTGGCCGTCAACTCGCCATGGCCGCCCAGCACCGCCAGCAGCACCGAGTACAAGGCGATGGACGCGGCGTCGTTGAACAGGCTTTCGCCTTCCACCAGCGTGGTCAGGCGCTTGGGCGCGCCCACCTCGCGGAAGATGCCCACCACCGCCACCGGATCGGTGGTCGCCACGATGGCGCCCAGCAGCAGGCAGACCACCAGGCCATAGGGCGAGATCGCGTTCAGCGTCACGCCCACCACCACGGTGCACACCACCACGGCCACGATCGCCATCATCAGGATCGGGCCGATGTCGTCCATCAGGCGCCGCACGTTCATGGACAGCGCGGTCTCGAACAGCAGCACCGGCAGGAACACCATCAGGAAGGTCTCGGAGGAAATCTCGAATCGTTCCAGCGAGTCGAGGAAATCGCCGATCCAGCTCGGCGCCCAGCCATGGACGTGCACGATGATGCCCAGCAGGCAGCCGACGATCGCCAGCAGCACCGAGTACGGCAGCTTGAGGCGACCAGCCAGCGGCGGCATGAAGCACACCAGGGTCAACAGCCCGGCCAGGCCGAATACGAGAAAACCTACATCCATGGATAGCGCCGCGTCCCGATCATGAAGCTTGTGAGAAGTTCGACAAGAATAGCGGGTTTTCCGGTCGATTCCGGCGAACAGATTGTTCGGACGCACGTTTCGTTACCCCGATCGGGCCACGCGATACGCGCCGCGACGCGATTTTTCGGTAAGGTAGGGGACCGTGCAGAAACTTCGCAGGAGCCGCACTTGGCACGCGTCCACACCCTGGCCCGGCGCAACGATGCCCCGGCCATGCTTGTCCAATTGACCGATTGCCATCTGTTCGGCGAGCCCGACACCGTGATGCTGGGCGTCAATACCGACGCCAGCCTGCGTGCCGTGCTGCGCCAGATCGAAGCCGACGGCAAGCACCCCGACCTGCTCCTGGCCACCGGAGACCTGTCCCAGGATGGGGAACCCGCCGCCTACCGACGCCTGGCCGCGCTGCTGGAGGCCGCGCCCGCGCTGGAGCGCGCCCGCATCCGCTGCCTGCCCGGCAACCACGACCTGCCGTCCGCGATGCGCCAGGAACTGCCCGAATGGTCGACGCCGGTGAGCGACGTCGGCGCCTGGCGCGTGATCTCGCTGGACACCACGGTGCCCGGCTCGAACGCCGGCCACCTGCCCGACAGCCAACTGGACATGCTGGAGGCTGCCCTGGCCGAAGCCCCGGGACGCCATACGCTGCTGGCCATGCACCACAACCCGATGCAGATCGACAGCCACTGGCACGACTCGATGATGATCGACAACCCGCAGGCGCTGTTCAAGCGGTTGACCCGCTGGCCGCAGGTGCGGGTACTGCTGTGGGGCCATGTGCACCACGAATTCGATCGCCGCCGCCACAACTTGCGCCTGCTGGCCACGCCGTCCACCTGCTTCCAGTTCAGCATCCGCGACGGCAAGCATGTGGTCGACAACCTCGCGCCCGGCTACCGCTGGATCAAGCTCTACCAGGACGGCTCCATGGCGACCGGCGTGCGACGCGTGCAGGACGCGCTGTGGCAGGCGGCGCAGGCCGGGCCGGACAGTGCGCAGGCGGCCTGAACCGGCCGCGCGCGTTGCGCGCGCGCAATAAAAAACGGGGCACCATATGCGTGGTGCCCCGCAAGCATCCGTCTCATAGGGGAGGGGAAAGAGGAGAAGCCGAGACGGATGACAAGACTGCTAACCGAAGTTCGCGGTCTACGTGAAGTTAGGCGGCCCGAACTTCATTAAGTTTCTGAAATTGCGCGTTAATTCGAGGCGAATTTGTATCAATTTATTGGCGCGCCAGGATAACCCCGCCTCGACGTCCAATCCGGCCGCCATGCGGCCGTCGCAAGAAAAAGGGCCGCGAATTCGCGGCCCTGTGCATGCTTGCGGCGGGGAGATTCAGGCGGCCAGGTTGCCACGCATCTTCTTCAACGCGGCGGCCTCGATCTGGCGGATGCGTTCGGCCGACACGCCGAATTCCTGCGCCAGTTCGTGCAGGGTGGCGCCACCGTCGTCCTGCAACCAACGGGCCTCGACGATGCGGCGCGAACGCGGGTCGAGCGCTTCCAGCGCGCTCGACAGACCCGAGCTCTGCAACTGGTCGCGGGCGGCGCGCTCCAGCACGCGGGTCGGTTCCTGGCGGCCTTCGTCGGACAGGTAGGCGATGGGCGCGTAGCTGTCGTCATCGTCGTCCTGGTTCTCGAGCGACATGTCGCGGCCGGACAGACGCACTTCCATTTCGCTGACGTCTTCGCGGCGCACGTTGAGTTCGCGCGCGATGTGGTCCACCTGTTCCGGATCCAGCGTCTGGCCGTCCGGGCGCATGCTGCGCAGGTTGAAGAACAGCTTGCGCTGCGCCTTGGTGGTGGCCACCTTGACCAGGCGCCAGTTGCGGATGATGTATTCGTGGATCTCGGCCTTGATCCAGTGCACGGCGAACGACACCAGGCGCACGCCGCGCTCGGGGTCGAACCGCTTGACGGCCTTCATCAGGCCGACGTTGCCTTCCTGGATCAGGTCGGCGTGGGGCAATCCATAGCCCAGGTACTGGCGCGCCACCGACACCACCAGGCGCAGGTGCGACAGCACCAGTTCGCGCGCGGCGCCCAGGTCTTCGCTGTCGCGCAGGCGGCGACCGAGTTCGGTTTCACGTTCGGCCGACAGGACCGGCAGGCGGTTCACGGCCGAGATGTAGGCGTCGATGGTGCCGAGCGCGCCCGGATTGGCGATGGCCAACGCCAGGGCGTTGCCGGACGTGGCCAACGAGGTACTGGGTTGCTTCATTGCGGCGGTCTCCGGAAGGCGAAGGGGTAAAGACATGGATTCGATGTTAGCACTCTAGTAAAGGGAGTGCTAATTCGACTATTGCGGCGCGTCAAAGTTTCCTCCACGCAATGCGACCCCATTTTAATTTCCGACTTGGTCCCAGGGCTATGCCGCCTTCGCCGGGCGGGTCCGCCACGGAGCTGGACGCCGCTGGCTACCACCCCAGGCGCTTCAATCCCGCCGCGGTGGCTTCGCCGTCCGGGCGCACGAACAGCGCGCCGCGCGGATCCATGAACACCTGGTACTTGGCGCCGTCGAACAGCGGCATGTAGGCCGCGCTGCCGAATTGGACATCGACGAAGGGGAACCAGTTCGGGAAACTCTGCTTGAGCGAGCCCAGGTCAGGCGCCGGCCAGTCATCCAGGGCATGGACCGAGCGCGTGGCCGTGGCTTCGCGCGCGGCGTCGCTATAGCGGCCGGACAGGCGTTCCAGGCGGTACAGCGGCGGCGCGCCGGCCATCAGGGCGGGCAGGCGCCAGCGCACCACGCGAGCGTCGATCTGCCATTGGTCTCCGTACAGCACATATTGCTTGGCGCCGACCCCGGGCGCGGTGGCGTTGACCTGGTATTGGCCCTCGGCCTGCTGGCGCACCTCGATACGGGCCACGGGCTCGTCGGTGGTCAAGCGGAAGAATTGCACCAGCGACAGGGCCAGCAGCCCCGACACGCCGCCCAGCAGCAACAGCATCAGGCCGAACAGGCGCCGCACCGGGCGGAACTGGAAGGTCCGCCGGCCGCGCTCGTCGCGCGGGCCGCCCCGGCCCAGCAGCATCGCCAGGCCCGGCAGAAACACGATCACCGCGGCCAGCAGGATCCAGACGAAGGGAGCGATTCCGTTGATCAAATCAGGCGATCCTATGCAGGGAACGCCGTGGCCGGGCACCGGGCCTGCCACGACAGGCCGCCCAGTATAGAAGCGGGGCGTCAGGCGGCCGGTTTTCCAAGCCGTTCGACGTGAAACCGGATGTGATCCTCGATAAACGTCGAGATGAAGTAATAGCCATGGTCGTAACCATCATGGCGGCGCAGTTCCAGCGGCTGGCCGGCGGTGGCGCAGGCGGCCTCGAATACCTCGGGATACAACTGCTCGGCCAGGAACTGGTCGGCCGTGCCCTGGTCGACCAGGATGCCTGCCGGAAACGGCTGGCGCAGGCCGCGCATCAGCGCCGAGGCGTCGTAGGCGGCCCAATCGTCGGGGTTGTCGCCCAGGTAGGCGCCGAACGCCTTCTTGCCCCAAGGGCACAGGCTGGGCGCCGCGATCGGGGCAAAGGCCGAGACCGAGCGGTACTTGCCCGGGTTGCGCAGCGCCAGCACCAGCGCGCCGTGGCCGCCCATCGAATGCCCGAAGATGCCGACCCGGTCGGCGTCGCCGGGCAGGGCGCTGGTAACGAGGGCGTGCAGCTCGCGGGTCACGTAGCTGTCCATGCGGTAATGGGCGCGCCACGGGCCGGTGGTAGCGTCCAGGTAGAAACCGGCGCCGGTGCCCAGGTCCCAGCTTTCATCTTCGCCGGGCACGTTGGCCCCCCGCGGGCTGGTGTCGGGCGCCACCAGCATCACCCCCAACTCGGCGGCCAGGCGCTGGGCACCCGCCTTGATCATGAAGGTTTCCTCGGTGCAGGTCAGGCCGGCCAGGTAGACCAGCACCGGCACCTTGCCCTGTTCGGCCTGCGGCGGCACGAACACGGAAAAGCGCATCGGTAGGCCGATCTCGGCCGACTCGTGGCGGTAATAGCGCTGCGAGCCCCCGAAACAGCGATGCTGGGAAATGAGTTCCAGGGCGGCGGGCATGGCGGGGGTCTCCGGGTCTGAAAGTGAAGAAAATTCGGGCGGGATTAGGGTATATCCACGTTACGACGATCCGTCGCCGAATGTTAACCTGCCCGAAACGGAGTCCTTCCCACAAAAAGTATCGATTCCGTGCCCATATTGTGATCACGGGGCTTGACCAGCGTCCACCGTGGCACTATTTATATACGTGAGAGAAGACAACCCGTTCTTCTGGAAGCGCAAGCCCTGACACTATGGCCCGTCTGCCCCGTCTGTACGCCCCTGGGCTGCCCCAACTGGTGCAGGCCAACTTCATTCAGCCGCTGGCGGCGCCGTCCCAGCCCGCCCCGGCCGATATCCTCAACCAACTGGCCGCGTGGCTCGGCGAATCCGCCCAGCGCCATCGGGTGTCGGTGCACGGCTGGCTGCTGGCCAACGACCGCATCCTGCTGCTGGCCACCCCGGCCGACGAGGAAGGCCTGCCGCGCCTGATGCAGACGCTGGGCCGCAACCTGGCCGCGCGCCTGCGGGGCGGCCGCGTGTTCGCCGGCCGCTACCGCTCGGCCCTGCTCGAGCCCGGCGCGTGGGTGCTGCCGGCGCTGGTCTGGCTGGAAACCTACCCGGTGCGTAGCGGCGCTTCCCAAGACCCCGATTCCTGGCCCTGGTCGTCGGCCTCCAGCCACACCGGCAACACCACCGCCGCTCCGGCGCAGTGGCAGTCCGACCACGCCGACTACTGGGCCTGCGGCAATACGCCGTTCGACCGCCAGGCCAACTATCGCAAGCGCCTGCAGGATGGCCTGTCGCGCGAGGAAACCCAGCGCATCGATCAAGCCGTCTCGGGCCAATGGGCGCTGGGCGGCCCGAGCTTCATCGCCAGCCTGGCCCACACCGCCAGCCGGCGCGTGGCCCCTGGCCAGCGCGGACGCCCGCGCAAGAAGCCCGCCGCGCCGGCCACGGCCGACACCGATCAGGCGGCCCCCCCCTCACCGGCCCCATCGCCGGCGCCGATCAGCCCTGGCAATGGGCCCGGTACTGGCTCCGGGACCGGCAACCCCGGCTCCACTTCCTGACAGAGCGCCTTCGGGCGCTTTTTCATGCCCGCTTCGCGCGAGCCTGCGCAAGGTGATGGCACGGCCGGCGCCTGCGGGCGACCGTTACTCGATCAGCGAAAAAACATCAAAATAAATGGGGGACACAAAACAGGAAAAATAGGGGTTTCACTACCCTCGGCACTCGACTCCCATACGACACCACCGGGAGAGCCTTTATTGGCGCGGCCGTTGTTTTGTCCCCATATTAATGCTCCATGATGGTGCGGCGTATTATTTAGGGTCACACCCCTTATATTCCTATTGCACCCTACTGCGCGCGGGGGTATTGTCCGTTCCTGCACTGCAACATTAGAACGCAGTCTTACTGCGGAGCGCGCCATGCCCCAAATCACCCCGAACGAATCCTGTCCCACCCCCAAGGCGACCCCGATCGATGCCAGCCGCATCGGCCTGCCGCCGGCCCAGGGCCTGTACCACCCCAACAACGAGCATGACGCCTGTGGCGTGGGCTTCGTGGCGCACATCAAGGGCAAGAAAAGCCACGCCATCATCCAGCAGGGCCTGAAGATCCTGGAAAACCTCGATCACCGCGGCGCGGTGGGCGCGGACAAGCTGATGGGCGACGGCGCCGGCATCCTGATCCAGATCCCCGACACGCTCTACCGCGACGAGTTCGCCCAGCACGGCATCACCCTGCCGCCGCCCGGCGAATACGGCGTGGCCATGGTGTTCCTGCCCAAGGAAACCGCCTCGCGCCTGGCCTGCGAACAGGAACTGGAGCGCTCGGTGCGCGCCGAGGGCCAGGTCGTGCTGGGCTGGCGCAACGTGCCCGTGGACGTCGACATGCCCATGTCGCCCACCGTGCGCGACTGCGAACCCGTGATCCGCCAGCTGTTCATCGGCCGCGGCGCCGATGTGATGGTGCCCGACGCGCTCGAACGCAAGCTGTACGTGATCCGCAAGACCGCCAGCCACGCCATCCAGAACATGCACCTGGCGCACGGCAAGGAATACTTCGTGCCCTCGGCCTCGGTGCGCACCGTGGTCTACAAGGGCCTGCTGCTGGCCGACCAGGTCGGCCGCTACTACCGCGACCTGGCCGACCCGCGCACCGTGTCGGCGCTGGCGCTGGTGCACCAACGCTTCTCGACCAATACCTTCCCGGCCTGGCCGCTGGCCCACCCGTACCGCATGATCGCCCACAACGGCGAAATCAACACGGTCAAGGGCAACTTCAACTGGCTGCGCGCCCGCGAAGGCATGATGCAGTCGGCCGTGCTGGGCGACGACCTGAAAAAGCTGTACCCCATCGTCTATGAAGGCCAGTCGGACACCGCCACGTTCGACAACTGCCTGGAACTGCTGGTGAACTCGGGCTACTCGCTGGCCCACGCCATGATGATGATGATCCCGGAAGCCTGGGAACAGCACACGCAGATGGACGAAAGCCGCCGCGCTTTCTACGAATACCACGCCGCCATGATGGAGCCGTGGGACGGCCCCGCCGCGGTCGCGTTCACCGACGGCCGCCAGATCGGCGCCACGCTCGACCGCAATGGCCTGCGCCCGGCGCGCTACCTGGTGACCGACGACGACATGGTCATCCTGGCCTCGGAAGCCGGCACCCTGTCGATCCCCGAGAACCGCATCGTCAAGAAGTGGCGCCTGCAGCCGGGCAAGATGTTCCTGATCGATCTGGAACAGGGCCGCATCATCGACGACGCCGAGATCAAGCTGCAACTGGCCAACAGCCGTCCGTACCGCCAGTGGATCGAACGCCTGCAGATCAAGCTGGAATCGCTGCCGGCCCCGCGCCAGGCCGCCGTCGCCACGCAATCGTCGGTGTCGCTGCTGGATCGCCAGCAGGCCTTCGGCTGGACCCAGGAAGACTACAAGTTCATTCTGGAACCCATGGCCTCGACCGGCGAGGAAGTGATCGGCTCGATGGGCAACGACGCCCCGCTGGCCGTGCTGTCCGACCGCGCCAAGCCGTTCTACAACTATTTCCGCCAGTTGTTCGCCCAGGTCACCAACCCGCCGATCGACCCGATCCGCGAGCAGATGGTGATGTCGCTGGTGTCGTTCATCGGCCCCAAGCCCAACCTGCTGGACATCAACAACGTCAACCCGCCGCTGCGCCTGGAAGTGTCGCAGCCGGTGCTGGACTTCGCCGCGATGGCGCAGATCCGCGACATCGAGCAGGTGACGGGCAAGAAATTCCGCAGCTTCGAGCTGGACATCACCTACCCGGCCGCCTGGGGTCCCGAGGGCATCGAAGCCCGCGTGGCCGCGCTGTGCGCGCGCGCCGTGGACGCGGTGCAAAGCGGCTACAACATCCTGATCGTGTCGGACCGCCTGGTCGACAGCGAGCGCGTGGCGATTCCGGCGCTGCTGGCCACCTCGGCGGTGCACCAGCACCTGATCCGCGCCGGCCTGCGCACCAACACCGGCCTGGTGGTGGAAACCGGATCGGCCCGCGAAGTGCACCACTTCGCGCTGCTCGGCGGCTATGGCGCCGAAGCCATCCACCCCTACCTGGCGCTGGAATCGCTGGGCAAGATGAGCGACCCGGAAAAGGCCGTCAAGAACTTCATCAAGGCGATCGGCAAGGGCCTGAACAAGGTGATGTCCAAGATGGGCATCTCCACCTACATGTCCTACACCGGCGCCCAGATCTTCGAAGCGGTCGGCCTGCAGAGCAGCCTGGTGAACAAGTACTTCACCGGCACCGCCTCCAACATCGAAGGCATCGGCATCTTCCAGGTGGCGGAGGAAGCGCTGCGCCAGCACCGCGCCGCCTTCGGCAGCGACCCGGTCCTGGCGAACGACCTCGAAGCGGGCGGCGAGTACGCCTACCGCGTGCGCGGCGAAGAGCACATGTGGACGCCCGACTCCATCGCCAAGCTGCAGCATGCCTCGCGCGCCAACAACTACCGCACGTACAAGGAGTACGCGCAGATCATCAACGACCAGAGCCGCCGTCACATGACGCTGCGTGGTCTGTTCGAGTTCCGCTTCGATCCGTCGCGCGCCATCCCGCTCGATGACGTCGAACCGGCCAAGGACATCGTCAAGCGCTTCGCCACCGGCGCCATGTCGCTGGGCTCGATCTCGACCGAGGCCCACTCGGTGCTGGCCGTGGCCATGAACCGCATCGGCGGCAAGTCCAACACCGGCGAAGGCGGCGAAGACGAACTGCGCTACCGCGCCGAAATGCGCGAAGGCCGCAGCACCATCAAGGACGGCGACACGCTGGCCTCGGTGCTCGGTTCCGATCGCATCGAAGCCGACGTCGCGCTCAAGAAGGGCGACTCGCTGCGCTCGAAGATCAAGCAGGTGGCCTCCGGCCGCTTCGGCGTCACCGCCGAGTACCTGTCGTCGGCAGACCAGATCCAGATCAAGATGGCGCAGGGCGCCAAGCCCGGCGAAGGCGGCCAGTTGCCCGGCCACAAGGTCTCCGAATACATCGCCAAGCTGCGCTACTCGGTGCCGGGCGTGGGCCTGATCTCGCCGCCGCCGCACCACGACATCTACTCGATCGAAGACCTGGCGCAGCTGATCCACGACCTGAAGAACGTCAACGCCAAGGCCTCGATCTCGGTCAAGCTGGTGTCGGAAGTCGGCGTCGGCACGGTGGCCGCGGGCGTGGCCAAGGCCAAGGCCGACCACGTCGTGATCGCCGGCCATGACGGCGGCACGGGCGCCTCGCCGGTCTCGTCCATCAAGCACGTCGGCACGCCCTGGGAACTGGGCCTGGCCGAAACCCAGCAGACGCTGGTGCTGAACCGTCTGCGCAGCCGCATCCGCGTGCAGGCCGACGGCCAGATGAAGACCGGCCGCGACGTCGTCATCGGCGCGCTGCTGGGCGCGGACGAATTCGGCTTCGCCACGGCGCCGCTGGTCGTCGAAGGCTGCATCATGATGCGCAAGTGCCACCTGAACACCTGCCCGGTGGGCGTGGCCACGCAGGATCCGGTGCTGCGCAAGAAGTTCCAGGGCAAGCCCGAGCACGTCGTCAACTTCTTCTTCTTCATTGCCGAGGAAGTGCGCGAGATCATGGCCCAGCTGGGCATCCGCAAGTTCGACGACCTGATCGGCCGCGCCGACCTGCTGGACATGCGCTCGGGCGTCGAGCACTGGAAGGCGCAGGGCCTGGACTTCACCCGCGTGTTCCACCAGACGCAGTCCGACGCCGAAGTGCGCCAGACCGAAGAACAGGATCACGGCCTGGCCGGCGCGCTCGATCACCAGTTGATCGAACGCAGCAAGCCGGCGCTGGAGCGCGGCGAGAAGGTCTCGTTCATCGTGCCGGTGCGCAACCGCAACCGCACCATCGGCGCCATGCTGTCGGGCGCCGTGGCCGCGCGCTACGGCCACGACGGCCTGCCGGACGACACCATCCACATCCAGTGCAACGGCACCGCCGGCCAGAGTTTCGGCGCGTTCCTGGCCCATGGCATCACCATGGACCTGGTGGGCGAAGGCAACGACTACGTCGGCAAGGGCCTGTCGGGCGGCCGCATCATCGTGCGCTCGCCCAATGACTTCCGCGGCTTCGGCCCCGACCACATCATCGCCGGCAATACCGTCCTGTACGGCGCGCTGGCGGGCGAGGCCTTCTTCAACGGCGTGGCCGGCGAACGCTTCGCGGTGCGCAACTCGGGCGCCGCCACGGTCGTGGAAGGCACCGGCGACCACGGCTGCGAATACATGACGGGCGGCACCGTGGTGGTGCTGGGCGCCACCGGCCGCAACTTCGCCGCCGGCATGTCGGGCGGCGTGGCCTATGTGTGGGATCCGGAACGCACGCTCAAGCAGCGCGCCAACCTGTCGATGGTCGAACTGGAAGCCGTGCTGCCGCACGCGGAACAGCAGGCCCAGAACAACATCGACGTCTGGCACAGCGCGCAGCGCGGCGGCGAGCGCGAGACGGATGAAGCCATCCTGCGCCGCCTGGTGGAAGACCACTTCCGCTACACCGGCAGCTTCCGCGCCCGCGAAATCCTGGGCGACTGGGAAGCCTCGCGCGGCAAATTCGTAAAGGTCATGCCGACGGACTACCGCCGCGCATTGGGTGAAATGTGGCGTGCAGCCAACCCGCAACAACTGGCTGCGTGAGGGATACCATGGGAAAGATTACCGGCTTTATGGAATACCAGCGCCTGCAGGAGGCCGCCGAGGCCCCGCAGAAGCGGCTGAAGAACTGGCGCGAATTCGTGCTGCACCTGACCGACGACCAGGCCAAGCAGCAGGCGGCGCGCTGCATGGACTGCGGCATCCCGTTCTGCAACAACGGCTGCCCGGTCAACAACATCATCCCCGACTGGAATGACCTGGTGTACAAGCAGGACTGGCGCCGCGCGCTGGACGTGCTGCACTCCACCAACAACTTCCCGGAATTCACCGGCCGCATCTGCCCGGCGCCGTGCGAGGCCGCCTGTACCTTGAACATCAACAGCGACGCCGTGGGCATCAAGTCCATCGAGCACGCCATCATCGACAAGGGCTGGGCCGAGGGCTGGGTGACGCCGCAAGTGCCGGCGCGCAAGACCGGCAAGAAGGTCGCCGTGGTGGGCTCCGGCCCCGCCGGCCTGGCCTGCGCGCAGCAACTGGCGCGCGCCGGCCACTCGGTGACGCTGTTCGAGAAGAGCGACCGCATCGGCGGGCTGCTGCGCTACGGCATCCCCGACTTCAAGCTGGAAAAGCACCAGATCGACCGCCGCATCTCGCAGATGGAAGCCGAAGGCGTGGAATTCGCGCCCTCCACCTACGTCGGCAACCCGTCCGACCCGGTGGCCGACGGCCTGACCGTGCGCACCCCCGACTCGCTGCTGGCCGAATTCGACGCCGTGGTGATGAGCGGCGGTTCGGAAACCCCGCGCGACCTGCCGGTGCCGGGCCGCGAGCTGTCGGGCGTCTATTTCGCCATGGACTTCCTGCGCCAGCAGAACAAGGCCGTGGCGGGCGACCGCCTCACCAACCAGACGCTGGCCAAGGGCAAGCACGTGGTGGTGATCGGCGGCGGCGACACCGGTTCCGACTGCGTCGGCACCAGCAACCGCCATGGCGCCGCCTCGGTCACCCAGTTCGAACTGCTGCCGCAGCCGCCCGAGTCCGAGAACAAGGCCATGACCTGGCCCTACTGGCCGCTGAAGATGCGCACCTCGTCCTCGCACGAGGAAGGCTGCGAACGCGACTGGTCGGTGACCACCAAGCTGCTCAAGGGCAGCAACGGCAAGGTCGAGAAGCTGGTCGGCGCCCGCGTCGAGTGGTTCAAGGATGAATCGACCGGCCAGATGAAGATGCGCGAGGTCGAGGGCTCGGAATTCGAGATCAAGGCCGACCTGGTGCTGCTGGCCATGGGCTTCGTGTCGCCGGTGCAGGCCGTGCTGGATGCCTTCGGCGTCGACCGCGACGCGCGCGGCAACGTGCGCGCCAACACCGACGACTACCGCACCAACGTGGAAAAGGTCTTCACCGCCGGCGACATGCGTCGCGGCCAGTCGCTGGTGGTCTGGGCCATCCGCGAAGGCCGCCAGTGCGCGCGCTCGGTGGACGCCTACCTGATGGGGTCGAGCGACTTGCCGCGCTGAGCGCGCCGCGCTGCCGCGCCGGTCACCGACCGGCCCCCGCTTTCGCCGCCGGGCACGTCGTGCCCGGCGGCGAAATTCTTTCAGCCAGCCGACATTTCGCATTGCGTAAGATGCGGTCATCGCCCCATCGCGCTGCCTGCCATGTCCTCCGCTGACCCCGCCGTTGCCGCCCCGCCGACACTGCCGCAGATTTTCCTGGCCTTCGCCAAGGTCGGCCTGACCAGCTTCGGCGGCGGCCTGAGCGGCTGGATGATGCGCGAATTCGTGCAGCAGCGGCGCTGGCTGTCCGAAGCCGATTTCCTCAGCGGCCTGGCGCTGGCGCAGTCGTTCCCGGGGGTGAACGTGGTGAACCTGGCCATCTGGATCGGCTTTCGCCTGCGCGGCGGCGCCGGCGCGCTGCTGGGCGGACTGGGCATCACCGTGCCGCCCATGCTGGTGGCGATCGGCGCGGCCGCGCTGTTCGCCAGCATGGCGCAGTCGCAGGGCCTGCACGTGGCCATGGCGGGCGTGGCGGCGGCGGCGGTCGGGGTGTCGCTGCAGACCGGCCTGCGCGCCGCCCGGCGCGCGTTGCAGGGCTGGGTGCCGGCCGCCGTCATGGGCGTGACCTTCGCCGCCATCTTCCTGCTGCGCCTGCCGCTGCTGTGGGTGGTGGGCGCGATGGCGCCCCTGTCGATCGGCATCGCCTACGCGCGACTGCGGCGCCGGGAGCGGCAACCATGAACCTGGCCACGCTGCACGACCTGTTCTCGGTGTTCACGCCGCTGTCGTTCCTGACGGTCGGAGGCGGCCAGAGCATCCTGCCCGACATCCACCGCCAGGCGGTGGACAGCTATGGCTGGATCAGCGAATCGCAGTTCCTGGATTACTTTGCGTTGTCCCGCATCACGCCGGGCCCGGCGTCGCTGCTGGTGACGCTGATCGGCTGGCAGGTGGGCGGGTGGCTGGGCGCGATGGCCGCCTCGATCGCGATCTTCCTGCCCTGCTCGCTGCTGATCTACGCGCTGGCGCGGGTCTGGGCGCGCTACCGCCACGCCACCTGCGTCCGCGCCATCGAGGCGGGCCTGGTGCCGGTGGCCGCCGGCATGATCCTGGCCTCGTCGTGCACGGTACTGCGGGCCGCCGAAGGCGGGGCCTGGGCCTGGGGCATGGCCGCGGCCTCCACGCTGGCGCTGGTCTATACCCGCGTCAGCCCATTTCTGATGCTGGCGCTGGGCGCGCTCGTATTCCTGGCCGCGCTGGCCTGAGCCGGCGCCCCAACCAGCGCCGGACGCCGCGCGGCTAGGCGCCGCCGCGCTGCATGCGCGGCCCCGAGACCGCCGCCTGCCCCAGCCAGTACACCGCGCCCGCCACCACAAAGCTGGCCGGCGCCGCGAAGGTCGCGGCGATACCGTTCAGGTGCATCAGCACCAGGCCGCTGGCCGCGCCCGCGAACCAGGCGCCCAGGCCGCGGCGGTTGTAGGCGCTGCCCCCGCCTGGCGCCGGCGCGGCTTCGTCCACCGCCAGGATGTGCACCAGCGCCACGGCGACCCACGCCACCACGAAGATGCCCTGGTAGGCCAGCGCCTGCAGCAGATAGGCGAACACGTCGAACAGCATCAGCGCGTATGACACCGCGCCCACGATCACCGCCCAGGCGGCTTTGGACAGGCGCGCCTGGCCGAAGCGCGCGAAGAAGGCCTGCATGTTGATGGTGGCCAGGTAGTAGTTGGCGGTATTGATGCGGGTCTGCGTCACCCAGACGAAGAACAGGCCGCCCAGCCCCATCAGCTTGAGCAGCGCCAGCACCACCGACACTTCGCTCAGGGCGCCGTCGCCGGGAATGATGGCGACCAGGTAGATGCCGGCCACGCCGTTGAGCAGGAAGGTCACCAGGTAGAACGGCATGCCGAAGTTGTAGCGGCCGTGGTAGCGCGCGTCTTCGCGACGGCCGAAGCGCGCGTAGTCGAAGGTGAACATCATCAGGATCCACACGCCCATGTAGTACACGTAGGCGTCCCACCAGCCGCCCGCCACCGGCCCGCCGGCCGGGCCGAATGCCAGCCAGGCGTCGCTGTAGCCGTACTCGCGCGTGGCCAGCGCCACCGCCAGCAGCAGGCCGCCCAGGTAGAACGGCAGCAGCACGCCGTTGAACTTGTCGAGCCAGCGCTGCACGCTGCCGAAGATCAGCAGCACGCTGTAGACGACCACCAGCAGCGCGAAGGCCCAATAGGGCACGGCCGGAAACATGTGGTGCGCGGCGACCGCCATCACCGAGCCCTCGAACACGGCGTAGTAGATGGCGGTGGCAAAGAAGATCAGGGTGGCCAGCGCCGCGCCCGAGGTGCCGAACACGCTGCGAGAGAACAGCGCCACCGACTGGCCGGTGCGGATGGCGTAACGCGAGATTACGGCGTTGATCAGGCCATAGGAAATCACCGACAGCACCATGCCGATGATGGCGTTGCGGGCGCCGTAGTTGAGCGCCAGCGTGGCGCCGACCACGATGTAGAAGATGGCGCTGCACACGGCCCACCAGGCCATGGTGAGCGGGAATCGGCCCATGCGGTCGGCATCGGCCACGGTGGCTAGGGAAGTGTCCCGGTCGGAGGACGACGAGCTGGAAGCAAGGTTGGCCATGGAGGCTCTCCTGACGTGCTGAAGAACCGCGGAATGCGGACGGGTACGGCGTGCAGCGTGTGAAACTCAAATGCACAGGCGCGAGCGCGCCCGTCCGGCCCGTCGGAACGGGCCGGAAGGAAAACAGCAATCAACGGGAAAGCGGGGCGGGGATCAGCCCAGGGCGGCGCGCAGCCGCTCGAGGCGGGCGCGGTAGTCCTTGCGGGCCTGCAAGGCCGTCTCCAACGTGACCCGCTCGAAGCGGGCCTGCTGGTTGGGCTGCATCTGGCCGACCTTGTCGAGATCCGCGCTGATCACGGTGCCGATCATGGCGTAGCCGCCGCCGGACACGGCATCGCGATGCAGGATGATGGGTTCCACCCCCGCCGGCACCTGGATCGAACCAATGGGATAGCAGGCGTCGACGATGTTGGACGGATCGGCGCCGGCGCCGAACGGCTGTTCGCGCGGTTGGAACTTCAGCGCGCGGCCCTTCTTGTAGCGGTAGCCGATGCGGTCGGCTTCCGAGGTCACGCTCCAGGCGTCCTCGTAGAACGAGGCGGCCGATTCCGGCATCAGGCGATGGTCATACAGGCCCGGCACCACGCGCAGCACCTGTTCCTTGGGACACTCGCTGGCGAGCGCCGCCGGCAGCGCGCGGCCGACCCGCGTCCCGGGGCGCGGCGCGCCCACGCGCAGGCGGTCGCCGGCCTGCAGGCGGCGGCCCTCGAAGCCGCCAATGGCGCCCAGCGTGTAGGTCGAACGGCTCCCCAGCACCTCGGGCACGTCGATCCCGCCGGCGATCGCCAGGCAGGCGCGCGCGCCGGCCTGCACGAAATCGAACGACAGCCGGGCGCCGGCCGGCACCGCCAGCGCGGTGTTGCAGGCCTGTGCCTGGCCATCGATCTTGGGCGTCATGGTGGCGCCGGTGACGGCAATCACCGCGGCGCGGGTGAAGCGCAATTCGGGGCCCATCAGCGTGCATTCCAGCACCGCCGCGTCCTCGGGATTGCCCACCAGCAGATTGGCGGCGGCCAGCGCGTACTGGTCCAGCGCGCCCGAGGGTGGAATGCCCAGGTGGTAGTAGCCCTGGCGGCCACGATCCTGGACCGACGTCGCCAGCCCGGGCTTGATTACTTCGATGAGCGGTTCGTCATGCGACATGGAGCGTCTCCAGAAGGCGGGCGTTGTACTGGTCGGGCGCCGCCATGAATTCGGACAGCGAGAACGACACGGGACGGATGTCGAGCTGGAAGGTGCCGGCCTCGACCCGCGCCACCGCGGCGTCGTACTCGGCGCGGCTGATCGGCTTGAACTTGACGATGTCCCCGGGACGGAAGAACACCATCGAGTCACGCAGGTGCGCCTGGCGCTGCGCGGGCTCGAAGATCGGCGCGGGCGTCACGCCGAACATCTGATAGCCGCCCGCGCCGCGCACGGAATAGATGCAGGCGAAGCAACCGCCATGTCCCACCGTGTGCTTGGGCGTGTCGGTGCGCGGCCGTAGGTACTTGGGCACTTCCAGCTGGCGGTCACGTTCGACCATCTGGAACATGAACGGCAGCCCGGCCACGAAGCCGACCATCGACACGAACCACGGCGCGCTGGAATGCGCGGCGATGAATGCATCGGTATCGGCAAAGCCGTTGATGCGCGCGGCGTATTCCAGGTCGGTCGAGTCCGGGTCCTGGTGGCGCTCGCGAAAGCGCATCAGCGTCTCGTGGGTCCAGGGGTCGTTGTAGAGCACCGGCACCTGGATGACGCGGGTGTCGAGCCGCAGGTTGTCCAGATCGATGGTGGCCTCGATCTCGCGCAGGATGGCCAGCATGGCCTCGGGCGCGACCTGCTCGGGGTCGTAGCGGATCTGGTACGAAGCGTTGGCCGGGCAGATCTCGCTGACGCCGGGCACGGCGCGTTCGCGCAGCGCGCGCGTGATCGCCATGCCCTTGAAGAACGCCGCCAGCGACATCGATTCGCTGATCTCGGCGAAGATGAATTCATCGCCGCCATGGGTGTATCGCACCGTCATTGGGTCCCCTCCCGCTGCTGCATCCAGCTTTCCAGATAGTTGGTGTGATAGTCGCCGGCCAGCACGCCCGCATCGGCCACCAGGGCGCGGTGCAGGGCCAGCGTCGACGGCACGCCTTCGAATTCGGTTTCATCCAGCGCGCGCGCCATCCGCGCCAGCGCGGCGCCGCGATCCTCGTCCCACACGATCAACTTGGCCAGCAGCGAATCGTAATAGGGCGGCACCACGCTGCCGGCATACACCATCGAGTCGATGCGCACGCCCGGACCGGCCGGCCAGCGCACGTGCGACACGGTGCCGGGGCCGGGCGCGAAGTTGCGCGCCGGGTCTTCGGCGTTCAGGCGGCATTCGATGGCGGCGCCGCGCATGACGATGTCCGCTTGCTTGAAACGCAGCGGCTCGCCGTCGGCGATGCGCAGCATCTCGCGCACCAGGTCGATGCCGGTGATGGCCTCGGTGATGGGATGCTCGACCTGGATACGCGTGTTCATCTCGATGAAGTAGAACTCGCCGCGGGCCTCGTCGTACAGGTATTCCAGCGTGCCGGCGCCGCGATAGCCCACCGATTCGGTCAGGCGCAGCGCCGATTCGCACAGCGCCTGGCGCAGCGCGGGGCTCAGCGCCGGCGACGGCGCTTCCTCGAACACCTTCTGGCGGCGGCGCTGCAGCGAGCATTCGCGCTCGAACAGGTGCACCGCGCGCTCGCCGTCGCCCAGCACCTGCACCTCGATATGGCGGGCGCGCGGCAGGTATCGCTCCAGGTAGACGCCGCCATCGCCGAACGCGGCGCGCGCCTCGGCCTGGGCCATCGGGATGGCCTCGCGCAGCTGCGCCTCGTCGGCCGCCACGCGGATGCCGCGTCCGCCGCCGCCGGCACTCGCCTTGATCATCAGGGGATAACCGATCTGCGCCGCGTGGCTCAGGGCCTCGTCCAGCGAGCCGACCACGCCCTCGCTGCCCGGCACGGTGGGCACGCCCGCCGCCTTGGCGCAGGCGCGCGCGGCGGCCTTGTCGCCCATGCCGCGGATGGTGCGGGCGTCGGGACCAACGAACACCAGGCCGGCGTCGGTCACGGCCTGCGAGAAGTCGGCGTTCTCGGCCAGGAAGCCATAGCCCGGATGGATCGCGTCGGCGCCGCTGTCACGCGCCGCCGCCAACAGGGCCTCGGCGTTCAGATAGCTGCGCGTGGCGTGCGCCGGCCCGATGTGCACCGCCGCGTCGGCCAGGCGCACCGCCAGCGCGTCGCGGTCGGCGTCGCTATAGACCGCCACCGTACGCATGCCCAGCTCGCGCGCGGCGCGAATGACCCGCAGCGCGATCTCGCCGCGGTTGGCGACCAGCAGGGTGTGGATGCGGCGCGGCCGGTAGAAGGAATGCACGCCCATGCCTCAGCCCTCGATCCGCAGCAGCGCCTGGCCGGGTTCGACCGGGTCGCCGTCGGCCACCAGGATCTCGGCGACCACGCCGCCGATCTCGGCCTCGATCTGGTTGAACTGCTTCATCACTTCGACGATGCCGACCACGTCGCCGGGCTGGATGGCGGCGCCCACCTCGACGAACGGCGCGGCGTCGGGACTGGGACGGCGATAGAAGGTGCCGGGCAGGGGGCTCTGGATTTCTTGCTGCGACATGGGTTTTCTCCTTGGAATGTATGGGAATGATGGACGGATCAGGACAGCCGCGGCGGCGCGATGCGGATGCCGTGCGCCTCCAGGCGGGCGCGGGTGGCCTGCACCAGCGCCAGCGCGCCGGGGGTGTCGCTGTGGATGCAGACGGAGTCGAAGCCGATCGGAATGTCGCGGCCATCCACGGTGCGCACCTTGCCGTCGGTGCACGCGCGCAGCACCTTGTCGGCCACCTGCTCCGGATCGAGCGCCTGGGTGTAGCGCGTGAACACGATCGAGCCGCTGGCGTCGTAGTCGCGGTCCGCGTAGAACTCGCGCACCACCGGCAGGCCCAGCTCGCGCGCCACCTTGCAGGTCAGCGAGTTCTCCATGCAATACAGCATCAGCGTGGGCTCCAGGTCGCGCAGCGTCTGCACCAGGCGGCGCGACAGGGTTTCATCGCGCGCGGCGCGCATGTAGAGCGCGCCATGCGGCTTGACGTGCTGCAACCGCAGGCCATAGAGGCGGGCGAATTCGCGCAGCGCGCCGACCTGGTAGACGATGTCGTTGACCAGGCCCTCGGCGTTCTCGTTCAGGTCGCGGCGGCCGAAGCCGACCAGGTCGCGAAAGCCGGGATGCGCGCCGATGCCGATGCCATGCTCGCGCGCCATCACCACGGTGCGGTTCATGATGTTGGGATCGCCGGCGTGAAAGCCGGTGGCGATGTTGGCCGAGCTGATCAGCGGCATGATGGCGTCGTCCACGTCATCGCCGATCTTCCAGGAACCAAAGCCCTCGCCCATATCGGAGTTCAGGTCTATCGTCGCCTTGCTCATGAAACAGGATCTCCTTCCGTTTGCGGGCCGGTGGCCCGCGCAATGCCTGCACAGTAGCGAAGCGCCCGGGGGATAAAAAGTTCTTTTTTCGGATCAATGGTTATCTGAATTTTTGATGCCCCGCGTTGCGCACCAAATCAGGGCGATTACCGGATTCCTATGAAATTTCAGGGATTTCCCTGAGATTCGGCGCACCCCCATGGCGCGGATAAACAGATATTCTGGTGGCTGACTATCTATTAATCAGATATTGCCGCCATGTCGCTTACCCTCCGGCAGCTCAAATATTTCGTCGCGGCCGCCGAACTCGGGCAGATCTCGCAGGCGGCGATCCAGCTGGCCATCTCACAATCCGCCGTCACCACCGCCATCCGCGAACTGGAAGAGATCGTGGGCTCGCCGCTGTTCCAGCGCAGCGCCAGCGGCGTGGCGCTGACCGAGACCGGGCGCGGCTTCCTCAACCACGCCTACAACATCCTGTCGTCGGTCGACGAGGCGCTGCGCATGCCCAGCGCCGACGGGCGCGAGAGCGGGCGCCTGCTGCTGGCGGCGTCCTATACCGTGATCGGCTACTTCCTGCCGTACCACCTGCAGCGCCTGTCGCAGCTCTATCCCAACCTGGACATCCAGCTGCACGAGCTCAACCGCAACGCCATCGAGGAAGGCCTGATCGCGCACCGCTACGACATGGCGGTGCTGCTGACCTCGAACGTGGTGAACCCGGAACTGGCGGTCGAGCACTTCTTCGGTTCGCCGCGGCGGCTGTGGGTGCCGGCGCGCCATCCGCTGCTGGCGCGCGACACCGTCACGCTGGAAGACGTGGCGCATGAACCGTTCATCATGCTGACCGTCGACGAGGCCGCGCACACCGCGCTGCGGTACTGGAGCGAGACGCCGTTCCGCCCCGACGTGCGCCTGCGCACTTCGTCGGTGGAAGCGGTGCGCAGCATGGTGGCCAACGGCGGCGGCGTGGCGGTGCTGTCGGACATGGTCTATCGGCCGTGGTCGCTGGAAGGCCGGCGCATCGAGACCATCCAGTTGAAGGACCCGATCCCGCCGATGAACGTGGGGCTGGCGTGGCGCAAGGGCGCGGACATCACCGGCCCGATGCGCGCGGTGCGCGATTATTTCCGCCACGCCTATGCCGTGCCGCGCGGCACCGACAACTTGCGTTGAGTCCGATTCGTACGTAGTTGTGGCGCCGCTACCACGCGCCGCGTTGCCGCTTGATACACGTCAAGGCCCGCTTTTCCCGCCTCTGCGAACCTGAATGCCTGCATTCATGCAATACACGGAGAGAGGAAAATGTTCGCGATGTCTCGGCGCCTGCGCGCCCTTGCCCTGGCCACTGCCTGCGGCGCCCCCCTGATGCTTGCCGCCCCCGCCCATGCCCACGAAGCCGGCGACATCCTGTTCCGGGTCGGCGCGACCCAGGTACGCCCCGCGTCCAACAACGGCACGGTGCTCGATGGCACCGTCAAGCTCGACGCCAACAACAACGTGCGCCCCAGCTTCACGCTGGCCTACATGGCCACGCGCAACATCGGCATCGAACTGCTGGGCGCCTGGCCGTTCCAGCACGACGTGCGCGGCAGCGGCCTGGGCAAGATCGGCTCCAGCAAGCAATTGCCGCCGACCCTCAGCCTGCAATGGCACATCCTGCCCGACAGCATGGTGCAGCCCTACATCGGCGTCGGCATCAACTACACCAAGTTCTTCGACACCAAGGCCGAAGGCGCGCTCAAGGGTTCCGACCTGAAGATGGGCGATTCCTGGGGCGTGGCCGCGCAACTGGGCGCGGACATCAAGATCAGCGAACGCTGGTTCATGAACGCCGACATCCGCTACATCGACATCAAGTCCAAGGTGAAGCTCAACGGCGAACACATCGGCACCGCCCGCATCAACCCGTGGGTCGCCACGCTGGGCGTCGGCTACCGCTTCTGATACCCACGCCCCATCGGCTACTGGCGCCGCTGCGCCAGTAGCTGCCGCAACGCCTGCAATGCAGGCGTTTCGTCATCCGCGCGCCAGATCAATCGCGTCTGCGCGCGGCCATGCCTGCCAGCCAGCGGCGTCACGCGCAGCGACGGCTCCGCGCCCAGCAGCGCCAGCACCGAGCGCGGCACGATCGCCACGCCCGAGCCTGCCGCCACGCACGCGACGATGGCGTGGTACGACGCGAATTCCATCACCTTGCCCGGCGCCACGCCTTCCTGGCCGAACCAGGATTCCAGGATGCGGCGGTACGAGCAGCCCGCCGCGAACGCGATGACACTGCGATCGCCGACGTCTTTGGGGCCACGGATCTCGGGCCAGGCCAGCGGCGAGATCAGCGCCAGTTCTTCCTCGAAAGCCGGTTGCTGCGCCAGACCCTGCGCGTCGAAGGGCTGCGCCACGAAGGCGGCCTCGATCTCGTAGTTGCGCACCATGGCCGCCAACGCGCCCGACGTGCCCGTGACCAGTTCGATCCGCACCTTCGGCCAGGCCGCGTGATACGCCGCCAGGATAGGGGGCAGGCGCGCCGCGGCCGTGCTTTCCATGGTGCCGATGCGCAGCAGGCCCTGCGGCGCGCCGTCGCGCACGGCCGCCTGGGCCTCGGCCGACAGGCGCAGCATGCGGTCGGCGTAGGACAGCAGCACGCGCCCCTGTTCCGACAGCACCAGGCGCCGGTTCTGGCGGCGAAACAGCGGCGCCTCCAGCGTCGCTTCCAGCTGCTTGAGGCGGGTCGAGACATTCGACTGCACCCGGTTCAAGTGGGCCGCGGCGCGCGCCAC
Source organism: Achromobacter ruhlandii (assembly GCF_902859695.1). Classification (GTDB taxonomy): domain Bacteria; phylum Pseudomonadota; class Gammaproteobacteria; order Burkholderiales; family Burkholderiaceae_B; genus Achromobacter; species Achromobacter ruhlandii. Next base: position 52,476 of record NZ_CADIJL010000017.1, on the reverse strand, counting down.
ACCGCCGTGGTCGGCCACCGCCTTGAAGATCTGCAGCGCGTCGAGGTCTAAGTTTCTCATTTCAAGAACTCATGTTCTGAATAATTCACTATTCAAGATATTAGTACAGCCGTAGAGTGGGAGCCATGTCAATAGCCGCCCACCCCGATCCCGCGCCCCCGCGCGGCGCCCTCAGCCTGGCCTTGCCGGCCGCGCTGGCGCTGGCCGCCGCCATGGGCATCGGCCGCTTCGCCTTCACGCCGGTCTGGCCGTTGATGGCGCAGGAAGCCGGCTTGTCGTTGGCTCAGGGCAGTTGGTTGGCGTCGGCCAATTACGCGGGTTACCTGCTGGGCGCGCTGGCGGCGGCGGTGCGGCCGCCGCGCCATCCGCGCGCCATGCTGGCCATCAGCCTGCTGGCCGTGGCCGTGCTGACGCTGGCCATGCCGGCGTTCCACGGCGTCCTGGCCTGGAGCCTGCTGCGGCTGGCGGCGGGCTATGGCAGCGCCAGCGCCTTCATCTGCGTGGCCGCGTCGCGCGCGGTCGCCCCGGGCGACCCGCGCGCGCCAGCGGTGTCGGCCATCACCTACGCCGGCGTCGGCGCGGGCATCGCGCTGACCGGCCTGGCCTGCCTGGGGTTGATGGCCGCCGGCGCTGGCGCCAACGCAAACTGGATCGCGCTGGGCGCGCTGGCGCTGCTGCTGTCGGCCCTGGCCTGGCCCGGGCTGAAGCGCCCCGGGCCGGCCCGCCACCTGGCCGCCGCGCCCGCGCCCGAGCGCCTGTCGCCAGGCATCGGCCGCCTGGCGCTGCATTACGGCGTGTTCGGCGCCGGCTACATCATTCCCGCCACCTTCCTGCCCGCCATGGCGCGCGAGATCATCCCCGATCCCGCGGTGTTCGGCTGGGCCTGGCCGCTGTTCGGTCTGGCCGCCGCGCTCTCCTGCCTGGTGGCGCCGCGCGTGGCGCAGGCCCGCGACGACAAGACGGTATGGCGCGGCGCGCAGGCGCTGATGGCGCTGGGCATGCTGGCGGTGGCGCTGTGGCACGACATCGCCGCGATCATCGTCGCCGCGCTGCTGGTGGGCGGCACCTTCATGGTCATCACGCAATCGGGCATGCTGGTGGCGCAGCGGCTGGCCGGCAATGCCGCGCCGCGCGCCGCGGCCGTCATGACCTCGGCCTTCGCCGCCGGCCAGATCGTGGGGCCGCTGCTGGCCTCCGCCGCCGCGCGCTGGGGCGCCACGCTGCCGCAAGTGCTGGCGGCAGGCGCGGCATTGCTGGCGCTGTCGGCCTGGCGCTTGGGGAAAATCAGCACCACGGGCGGCAACGCTGGGCATAATGCGATCGGTTCCCGGGAACCATCACATTAAGAGAAAGAGGAGTCACCCAGCATGAAATCGCTACGCCCCCTGGTCGCCGCCCTGGCCGCCTTTGCCGCCCTGAGCGGCACCGCCCACGCCCAGGCCGCCGACTGGCCCGCCAAGCCCATCACCATGATCGTGCCCTACGCCCCGGGCGGCTTTGCCGATACCCGCGTGCGCCTGCTGGCGCGCAAGCTGGGCGAATCGCTGGGCCAGCCGATCGTGGTCGAGAACAAGGCGGGCGCGGGCGGCGTGGTCGGCACCAACCTGATCGCCAAGGCGGCGCCCGACGGCTACACCATCGGCACCGGCAACCTGGCGCCGATGGCGGTCAACCCGTCGCTGATGAAGGACATGCCGTACAACCCGCAAAAGGATCTGGCGCCGGTCATCCTGATCGAGAACAGCCCGCTGGTGCTGAGCGTGAACAACGAACTGCCGGTCAAGACCCTGGCCGACCTGATCGCCATGGCCAAGAAGCAGCCGGGCAAGCTGTCGTTCGGCTCGTCCGGCGTGGGCGGCGCCCATCACCTGTCCGGCGAGATGTTCCGCGAGCAGGCCAAGATCGACATCGTGCACGTCCCCTACAAAGGCGGCAGCCTGGCCGCGACCGACCTGATGGGCGGCCATATCTCGATGATGTTCGAGATGGGCTACTCGGCGCTGCCGGCCATCCAGGGCCAGAAGATCCACCCGATCGCGGTGACCTCCGCCAAGCGCCTCGCGGTGCTGCCGGACGTGCCGACCATGGCCGAATCCGGCCTGCCGGGCTTCGAGTCGTACAACTGGCAGGGCATCGTCGCTCCCGCCGGGACCCCCGCGCCCATCATCGCCAAGCTCAATGCCGAGTTCAACCGCATCCTGAAGGAACCCGACGTGCAGAAGGCCATCGCCGACACCGGCAGCCAGGCCGGCGGCGGCACGCCCGAGGAATTCGGCGCGTTCATCAAGAGCGAAACGGCCAAGTGGGCGCACGTCATCCAGGCTGGAAACATCCAGCTGCAATAAGCCAACCAGGAGGTTTCCCCATGACATCCCGCCTTTCCGATCTGCTCAAGCTTGACCACCCCATCATCCAGGCGCCCATGGCGGGCGGCGCGACGACGGTGGAACTGGTGTCGGAGGCCTCCAAGGCGGGTGTCCTGGGTTCGCTGGGCGCGGCCTACCTGACGCCCGAGCAGATCGAGACGGCGGCCGCCGGGATCCGCGCGCGCACCGACCGGGCGTTCGGCATCAACCTGTTCGCGGCGGTGCCCGAGCAACCGTACCAGGGCGACGCCAGCCGCATGCTGGCGCTGCTGGCGCGCTACCACGCCCAGCTGGGCCTGCCAGCGCCCGTCGCGCCCGGCCCGCAGGCCGACCCGCTGCCCGGCCAGATCGAGGCCGTGCTGCGCGTGAAACCGGCGGTCCTGAGTTTCACCTTCGGCCGCCTGCCGGCGGACGTGCTGGCGCGCTGCCGCGAACTGGGCATCCTGACGGTCGGCACCGCCACCACCGTGCGCGAAGCCGTGGCCCTGGAGCAGGACGGCGTCGACGCCGTCGTGGCCCAGGGGGCCGAGGCGGGCGGACATCGCGGCACCTTCCTGGACGATTTCGAGCATTCGCTGATCGGCACCATGGCCCTGGTGCCCCAGGTGGCCGACGCGGTGTCGATCCCGGTGATCGCCTCCGGCGGCATCATGGATGGCCGCGGCATCGCCGCCGCGCTGACCCTGGGCGCGGATGCCGCACAAATGGGGACGGCCTTCCTGGCCACGGACGAAGCCGGCATCGGCGATGCCTACAAGGCGGCACTGCCGGCGTCCCGGCCGGAACAATCGCGCATCACCCGGGCCTTTTCCGGCCGGCCGGCGCGCGGCATCGTGAATGCCTTCATGCGCGACGCCGACCAACTATCGGACGATATCCTGCCGTACCCGTTGCAGAACGCGCTGACCCGCCCCATGCGCACGGCGGGCGGCAAGGCCGGCAACATCGCCGTCCTGTCGCTATGGGCCGGCCAGGGCGCGCCGCTCGCCCGGCGCGAAAGCACGGCCGCGCTGGTGGCGCGGCTGGCGCGCGAGACCGCCGCCGCGCGCGGCCGGGGCTGACTCCCGGCCTTCCCGGGGAGGATCCGGAGCGTCCCCGGATTGTTCCCCCAGGCGAAAACACTGTTCCACGGACAGCCATATCCCACTGCGGTGACAATTCATCGGGCTACAATGGCCCCTCGCCGCCGGGTACGACGGGTCTTTTCACGTCCCCGGCTTATGAGTAACAGGGCGCTTCCCGACGCAGCCCGCCTCGCTCGCGCCGGCCGGTTCCCCGCCCCCGCATGAGCGTGGCGGCGGGGCATCCGCCACCGAAACACCCTTTTGTTGCCCATGCCCGATCAAACCCGCAGCACCTCGGAATTCGCCCTGCGCCTGGAAGGTGTGGCGCTAGGCTACGGTGATTTCACCGTCTTGCGCGACATTTCCATGGAAGCGCGTCCGGGCCAGGTGGTCGCCATCATGGGCGGCTCGGGCTCGGGCAAGACCACGCTGCTGCGGGCCGCCACCGGCCAGCTCACGGCGCAGCAGGGCACCGTGCTGGCGTTCGGCCAGGACATCGCCCGCGCCACGCCCGCCGAACTGCAATCGCTGCGCAAGCGCATGGGCGTGCTGTTCCAGCAGGGCGCGCTGTTCACCGACCTGAACGTATTCGAGAACGTCGCCTTCCCGCTGCGCGAACACACCCAGCTGGCCGAACCCGAGATCACCGCCCGCGTGCTGGACAAGCTCGACGCCGTCGGCCTGCGCGCCGCCGCCCACCTGAAGGTGGCCGAGATCTCCGGCGGCATGTCGCGCCGGGTGGCGCTGGCCCGCGCGGTGGTGCTGGAACCCGAACTGATCCTGTACGATGAACCCTTCGCCGGGCTCGATCCGATCTCGCTGGGCATCACCGCCCGCCTGATCCGCAACCTGGCCGACCGCCTGGGCTGCGCCTCGGTGCTGATCACCCACGACGTGCACGAATCGTTCGCGATCGCCGACCAGGTCTACCTGGTCGGTCAGGGCCAGCTCAAGGCCGCCGGCACGCCCGACAGCTTGTCGGCGTCGCAGGACCCGTACGTGCAGCAGTTCCTCAAGGGCGAACCCGACGGCCCGGTCGCGTTCCAGTATCCCGAAACGCCGGCTTTCCAGAAGTGGCTTTCGCAACAACAAGGGCGCAAGGCATGAGCGGATCCAACAACGCCATCGGCGCGCTGGGCGGCTGGGTGCGCACCCGCATCGCCGGCATCGGCTACTTCACCCGTTTCTTCGGCGCCATGCTGGCGCGCAGCGGCATCGCCCTGTCGCGGCCGCGGCTGGTGTCGCAGCAGATCCATTTCATCGGCAACTACTCGCTGCTGATCATCGCCGTGTCCGGCATGTTCGTGGGTTTCGTGCTGGGCCTGCAGGGCTACTACACGCTGAACCGCTATGGCGCCGAGGAATCGCTCGGCCTGCTGGTGGCGCTGTCGCTGGTGCGCGAACTGGGGCCGGTGGTGACGGCGCTGCTGTTCGCCGGCCGCGCCGGCACGTCGCTGACCGCCGAGATCGGGCTGATGAAGGCCGGCGAGCAACTGTCGGCCATGGAAGTCATGGCGGTCGACCCGATGCGCCGCGTGCTGGTGCCGCGCCTGTGGGGCGGCATCATCGCCATGCCGATCCTGGCCGCCGTGTTCTCCATGGTGGGCATCCTGGGCGGCTGGGTGGTCGGGGTGCTGATGATCGGCGTGGACGCCGGCGCCTTCTGGTCGCAGATGCAGGGCGGCGTGGATGTCTGGAACGACGTCGTCAACGGCGTCATCAAGAGCCTGGTGTTCGGTGTCACGGTGACGCTGGTGGCGCTTTACGAAGGCTGGCAGGCCAAGCCCACGCCCGAAGGCGTCGCCCGCGCCACCACCCGCACGGTCGTGGTGGGTTCGCTGGCGGTGCTGGGGCTGGACTTCCTGCTGACCGCCTTGATGTTTGGAAACTGATTACGGATCGATCATGTCTCGTGAAAAAACCGATTTCTGGGTAGGCCTGTTCGTCTTGCTGGGCGCGGCCGCGCTGGCGTTCCTGGCGTTGCGCGCCGGCAACTTGAGCACCTTTTCTTTCGCGCCCACCTATACGCTGACGGCCAATTTCGATAACGTAGGCGGCCTCAAGGTGCGCGCCCCGGTGAAAAGCGCCGGGGTCGTGGTGGGCCGGATCGCCAAGATTTCCTTTGACGACAAGACCTTCCAGGCCGTCGTCGCGATCAACCTGGAAACCGCCTACCAGTTCCCCAAGGACTCGTCCGCGGCGATCCTGACGTCCGGCCTGCTGGGCGAGCAGTACCTGGGCCTGACCCCGGGCAGCGAAGAGGACAACCTGGCCGACGGCGGCAAGATCCGCTACACCCAGAGCGCCGTGGTGCTGGAACAGCTGATCAGCAAGTTCCTGTATGGCTCGGCGGAAAAAGAAGGCTCGAACGCGGCTGGCGCGCCGGAAACGAAAGCCCCGGCAAATTAAAGAGGATGCGTCACCCCCGGCAACAATCGGACGCTTGACGCACGCTGCAATAAGAATACAAATCTGTTGATAGGGATGCCCTGATCATGAACAAGAAAGCTCTCTCCCGAATCGCCACCGTGGCCGCCGCCGGCGCGCTGATGGCGGGTTGCGCCGCGCCGCAACACCCGGATCCGCGCGATCCCTGGGAAGGCTTCAACCGCGGCGTCTACAAGTTCAACGACACCGTCGACCGCGCCGTCTTCAAGCCGGTGGCGCAGGCCTACACCTACGTCACGCCGGAACCGGTGCGCAGCTGCGTGCACAACATCTTCAGCAACGTCGGCGACCTCTGGTCGGGCACCAACAGCTTCCTGCAGGGCCGCGGCCACGACTTCGTCAATACGCTCGGCCGCTTCCTGTTCAACACCACCATGGGCGTGGGCGGCTGCTTCGACGTCGCCTCGGCCAACGGCGCGCGCAAGATCCCCAACGACTTCGGCACCACGCTGGGCGTGTGGGGCTTCGGCCAGGGTCCGTACCTGGTGCTGCCGTTCTTCGGTTCGGCCAGCGTGCGCGACGGCGTCGGCCTGGTGGGCGACTGGCAGGGCCGCATGCACGGCTACATGGGCGTGAGCGCCATCGACAACGTGGCGCTGCGCAACTCGCTGTGGGGCCTGGAAGTGGTCGATACCCGCGCCAGCCTGCTCAACGCCACCGACACCGTCGACCGCGTCGCGCTGGATCCGTACAGCTTCGTGCGCGATGCCTACCTGCAGCGCCGCGCCGCCATGGTCGCCGGCCAGCGCGTGGACGACGAATCCAGCCTGCCCAACTACGAAGACGACGAGGACGACGCCGCCAAGGCCAAGGGCGCGCCCGCTCCGGTCGCCAACCCCGCAACCAAGTAAGCTGTCGGATTGCGATTTCAGTACAGCAAGGAGTTTCCATGCGGTTTTCTTTTTTCCCCCTGCTCCAACGCCTGGCCTTTGCCGGGCTGCTGGGACTGGCGGCAACGCCCGCCGTGCAGGCGCAACCCAATGCGAACGGCACGCCCAACGAGTTCGTGCTGGCCGCCGCCAATGAGGCGCTGGACGTCCTGAAGGCCGACGGCGCCGTCAAGGCCGGCAACACGGCCCGCATCAACCAGGTCGTGAACGAGCACATCCTGCCCTACGTCAACTTCCAGAAGACCACGCGCCTGGCCGCCGGGCGCTACTGGCGCCAGGCCACCGAGCAGCAGAAGACGGCGCTGGCCGACGCCTTCCGCGGCACCCTGGTGCGCACCTACAGCGGCGCGCTGACCCGCGTCACGTCCGGCACCACCATTACGGCCCTGCCGTTCCGCGGCGACCCCAAGGCCGACGACGCGGTCGTGCGCACGCTCATCAGCCAGCCCAACGGCCAGCCGGTCGGCGTCGACTACCGCCTGGAAAAGACGCCCCAGGGCTGGAAGATCTACGACATGAACGTCGAAGGCATCTGGCTGATCGAGAACTACCGCAACCAGTTCGCCCAGCAGATCAACCAGAACGGCATCGACGGCCTGATCCAGGCGCTGAACCAGCGCAACAAGTAACGATCCCGTCCGGCTTGTCCCGGCCCGGCGCGCCCCTGCGGTCCGCCGGGCCTGTCATTTTTGGGGACAGACCATCGCGCCACGCCCCCACGGCCGCCGGGGCTATCGGCGCCTCGCGTAACGGGGCGCTTATATAATGATCAATTCGCTCTTTGCCGGGCACCCTCGCCGCCGTCATGTCTGCCGTCAGTCTTGAGAACGTCTCCAAAATCTACTCGCCGCGCCGCAGCGGCTGGGGCAGGCTCACCGGGCGCGCGCCTGGCGCCGGCTTCCAGGCGCTGGACAATGTCAGCCTGAACATCGAGCACGGCGAGTTCTTCGGCCTGCTCGGCCCCAACGGCGCCGGCAAGACCACCCTGATCTCCATCCTGGCCGGGCTGGCGCATGCCACCGCCGGCCGCGCCACCGTCTGTGGCTACGACGTCGTGGCCGACTACAAGTCGGCACGGCGGGCGCTGGGCGTCGTGCCCCAGGAACTGGTCTACGACCCGTTCTTCACCGTGCGCGAGACGCTGCGCATCCAGTCGGGCTACTTCGGCCTGCGCAAGAACGACGACTGGATCGACGAGATCCTCTTCAACCTGGGCCTGGCCGACAAGGCCAACTCGAACATGCGCGCGCTGTCCGGCGGCATGAAGCGCCGCGTGCTGGTGGCGCAGGCGCTGGTGCACCGCCCGCCGGTGATCGTGCTGGACGAACCCACCGCCGGCGTCGACGTCGACCTGCGCCGCACCCTGTGGGAATTCATCTCGCGCCTGAACAAAGCCGGCCACACCATCATGCTGACCACCCACTACCTGGAAGAAGCGGAAGCCCTGTGCGGCCGCATCGCCATGCTCAAGGGCGGCCGCATCGTGGCGCTGGACACCACCCAGGCGCTGCTGGCCCGTGTCGGCGGCGTCGACCTCGAGGACGCCTTCGTGCGCATCATGCACCAGGACGACGCTCCGCAAACCGAAGAGATTCCGCAATGACGCAGCCCGCCGCCAATGCCAGCCAGCCGCTGGTGCAGCCCCGCCTGGACGCGGGCTCGGGCTTTCCGACCCTGCTGCGCAAGGAATTGCTGCGCTTCTGGAAGGTCAGCTTCCAGACCATCGCCGCGCCCGTCATCACCGCGCTGCTGTACCTGCTGGTGTTCGCCCACGTGCTGGAAGGACGCGTCATGGTCTACGGCAGCGTGCCGTACACCGCGTTCCTGATCCCCGGGCTCATGATGATGAGCATGCTGCAGAACGCCTTCGCCAACCCGTCGTCGTCACTGATCCAGAGCCGCATCACCGGCAACCTGGTGTTCATGCTGCTGCCGCCGCTGTCGCACCGCGACATCTTCGCCGCCTACGTGCTGGCGGCCGTGGTGCGCGGCCTGGCCGTGGGCCTGTGCGTGTGGGTGGTGGCGCTGTTCTTCGTCTCGCTGGTGCCGTCCAACCCGCTGTGGCTGCTGGTGTTCGCGGTGCTGGCCTGCGGCATCATGGGCGTGCTGGGCCTGATCGCCGGCCTGTGGTCCGAGAAATTCGACCAGCTGGCGGCGTTCCAGAACTTCCTCATCATGCCGGCCACCTTCCTGTCCGGCGTGTTCTATTCCATCCACACGCTCCCGGCCTTCTGGCAGGGCGTGTCCCACTGGAACCCCATCTTCTACACCATCGACGGTTTCCGCTACGGATTCTTCTCGGTGTCGGACGTCTCCCCCTGGCGCAGCCTGGCGGTGGTGACGGGGGTGTTCCTCGCGCTTTCGATCTATGCGCTGCGGCTCCTGGCCAGCGGCTACAAACTCAGGAACTGACGTCCATGCTTCCCACTCCCGCGCAAGTCCGCCAATACATCGCGGACGGCCTGCCCTGTGAACACCTTGACGTACAGGGCGACGGCTCGCATTTCGACGCGGTCATCGTCAGCACGGCCTTCGAAGGCAAGCGCCTGATCCAGCGCCACCAACTGGTCTACGCGGCGCTGGGCGACCGCATGAAGGCCGAGATCCACGCCTTGTCGATGCGCACCCTGACCCCCGCCGAATACGCCCAGGCGGGCAAGTAACCATGGACAAGCTACGCATTACCGGCGGTGCGCGCCTGCACGGCGAAGTCACCATCTCCGGCGCCAAGAACTCGGCCCTGCCGATCCTGTGCGCCGGCCTGCTGACCGCGGACCCGCTGACCATCGCCAACGTGCCGCACCTGAATGACACCGCCACCATGCTGCGCCTCTTGGGGCGCATGGGCGTGCGCGCCGAACGCGCCAACGACGGCATCGTGACCCTGCAGGCCGACCGCGTCGACAGCCTTGAAGCGCCGTACGACCTGGTCAAGACCATGCGCGCCTCGATCCTGGTGCTGGGCCCGCTGGTGGCGCGCTTCGGCGAAGCCCGCGTCAGCCTGCCGGGCGGCTGCACCATCGGCCAGCGGCCGGTGGACCAGCACATCAAGGGCCTGGCCGCCCTGGGCGCCGACATCAGCATCGAGCACGGCTTCGTGGTGGCGCGCGCCAAACGGCTCAAGGGCGCCTCGATCCGCACCGACATGGTCACCGTCACCGGCACCGAGAATCTGCTGATGGCCGCGGTGCTGGCCGAAGGCCGCACCGTGCTGGAAAACGCCGCGCGCGAGCCCGAGGTCGTCGACCTGGCCGAACTGCTCATCAAGATGGGCGCCCGCATCCAGGGCCACGGCACCGACCGCATCGTGATCGACGGCGTCGAGCGCCTGCACGGCGCGGAACACCGCGTGATCTCCGACCGCATCGAGGCCGGCACCTTCCTGTGCGCCGTGGGCGCGGCCGGCGGCGACATCGTGCTGCGCAACACCGATGCCGGCATCCTCGGCGCCACGCTCGACAAGCTGGCCGAGGCCGGCCTGACCATCGAGACCGGCCCCGACTGGATCCGCGGCGCCATGTCGAAACGCCCCAAGGCCGTGGGCTTCCGGACGCATGAATACCCGGGCTTCGCCACCGACATGCAGGCCCAGCTGATGACCCTGAACACCGTGGCCGAGGGCACCTCGGTCATCGTCGAAACGATTTTCGAGAACCGCTACATGCACGTGCAGGAACTGCGCCGCATGGGCGCGGACATCGACATCGACGGCCACACCGCCGTCGTCCGCGGCATCGCCCGCCTGTCGGGCGCGACCGTGATGGCCACCGACCTGCGGGCCTCGGCCAGCCTGGTGATCGCCGGCCTGGCCGCCGATGGCGACACGCTGGTCGACCGCATCTACCATCTGGATCGCGGCTACGATCGGATGGAAGTCAAGCTGCGCGCCCTGGGCGCCAATATTCAACGCGTCGTTGAACGCACTAGCGGTAAGGAATCGGCATGAGCAATGCCCCGCTCCCCCCCCTGACCCTGGCTCTGTCCAAAGGGCGCATCTTCGAAGAAACCATGCCTCTGCTGGCGGAAGCCGGCATCGAGGTGCCCGAGAACCCGGAAAGCTCGCGCAAGCTGATCCTGCCGACCAGCGATCCCGGCCTGCGCCTGATCATCGTGCGCGCTTCCGACGTGCCGACCTACGTGCAGTACGGCGCGGCCGACCTCGGCATCGCCGGCAAGGACGTGCTGATCGAGCACGCCGCGCAGCAGCCCGGCGGCCTGTACCAGCCGATCGACCTGAACATCGCCAAGTGCCGCCTGGCCGTGGCCGTGCGCAACGGCTTCGACTACGAAGCCGCGGTGCACCAGGGCGCGCGCCTGCGCGTGGCCACCAAGTACGTGCAGTCAGCCCGTGAACACTTCGCATCCAAGGGTGTGTACGTCGACATCATCAAGCTGTATGGTTCGATGGAACTGGCGCCGCTGGTGGGCCTGGCCGACTGCATCGTGGACCTGGTGTCGACCGGCGGCACGCTGCGCGCCAACGACCTGGTCGCGGTCGAGGACATCATGCCGATCTCCTCGCGCCTGATCGTCAACCAGGCCGCGCTGAAGACCCGCGGCGAACGCCTGCAACCGCTGCTGGACGCCTTCGAGCGCGCCGCTTCCCGCAACGCCTGAAACCGGCTCGCCGCCCCCGCGCGGCGACCGCCACCCGCCTGAACGCCATGGCCCTGATCAATCGTCTCGACTCCCGCGATCCCGGATTCGCATCCGCCCTGTCCAAGCTGCTGGCCTTCGAGGCCACCGAGGACGAGTCCATCGACCGCGCCGCCGCCGGCATCCTGGCCGACGTGCGCGCCCGCGGCGACGCCGCGCTGGTGGAATACACCCAGCGCTTCGACCGCATGCCGCACGCGTCCGCGGACACGCTGGAAATTCCCAAGGCCGACTGGCATGCGGCCCTGGCGGCGCTGCCGGCCGCCCAGCGCGACGCGCTGCAGGCCGCCGCCGAGCGCGTGCGCCGCTACCACGAACGCCAGCGCGCCGAGACCTGGACCTACACCGAAGCCGACGGCACGGTGCTGGGCCAGCAGGTCACGCCGCTGGACCGCGTCGGCCTGTACGTGCCGGGCGGCAAGGCCGCGTATCCGTCGTCCGTGCTGATGAACGCCATCCCGGCCAAGGTCGCCGGCGTGCAGGAACTGGTCATGGTCACGCCCACGCCGGACGGCGCGCGCAACCCGATCGTGCTGGCCGCCGCCGCCATCAGCGGCGTCGACCGCGTGTTCGCCATCGGCGGCGCGCAGGCCGTCGGCGCGCTGGCCTACGGCACCGCCACCGTGCCGGCCGTGGACAAGATCGTCGGCCCGGGCAACGCCTACGTGGCCGCCGCCAAGCGCCGCGTGTTCGGCGTGGTCGGCATCGACATGATCGCCGGCCCCAGCGAAATCCTGGTGATCTGCGACGGCAAGACGCCGGCCGACTGGATCGCCATGGACCTGTTCTCGCAGGCCGAGCACGATGAACTGGCCCAGTCCATCCTGCTGTGCCCGGACGCTGCCTTCATCGCCGAGGTCGAGGCCGCCATCGCGCGCCTGCTGCCGACCATGCCGCGCGCCGACATCCTGCGCACCAGCCTGGCCAACCGCGGCGCGCTGATCCAGGTGCGCGACCTGGACGAAGCCTGCCGCATCGCCAACGACATCGCCCCGGAACACCTGGAGATCTCCACCGAGCAACCGGAAATCTGGACCGCCAGGATCCGCCACGCCGGCGCCATCTTCATGGGCCGTTTCAGTTCGGAGGCCCTGGGCGATTACTGCGCCGGCCCCAACCACGTGCTGCCGACCTCGCGCACGGCCCGTTTCTCGTCGCCGCTGGGCGTCTATGACTTCCAGAAGCGCTCCAGCCTGATCCAGGTTTCGCACCAGGGCGCCCAGACGCTCGGCCGCATCGCCGCCGAACTGGCGCTGGGCGAAGGCCTGCAGGCCCACGCCGCCAGCGCCCAGTACCGGATCGACCAGCCATGAGCGAGGTCGCCGGCCGCATCGCCGGCACCATCCGGCCCGATATCCGTGAACTGAGCGCGTATCCAGTGGCGCACGCCGAAGGCTGCATCAAGCTGGATGCGATGGAATCGCCCTACGAACTGCCCGAGGCGGTGCGCGACGACCTGGCCCGGGTGCTGCGCGATACGCCGCTGAACCGCTACCCGGCCGCCGACCTGTCCGAACTGCGCCAGGCCGTGAAAGCGGCCTTCGGCGTGCCGGCTGACGCCGGCGTGCTGTTCGGCAACGGTTCGGACGAGCTGATCCACATCGTGGTGCAGGCCTGCTGCAACCCGGGCGAGGTGGTGCTGGCGCCGTGGCCGTCGTTCGTCTATTTCGACATGGCGGCGCGCTTCGACCACGCCCGCTTCGTCGGCGTGCCGCTCACGGAAGATCTGTCCCTGGATCTTCCGGCGATGCTGGCGGCGATCCGCGAGCACCAGCCCAAGGTGGTGTTCCTGGCGGTGCCCAACAACCCCACCGGCGGCGCCTGGTCGGACGCCGACATGGCCGCCATCATCGCAGCCGCCCCCGGCCTGGTGGTGGTGGACGAGGCCTACCAGCCCTTCACCGACCGCAGCTGGATGCCGCGCCTGCTGGACGCGCCCAACGTGGTGGTGATGCGCACGGTGTCCAAGATCGGCCTGGCGGGCCTGCGCTTCGGCTACCTGGCCGGCCATCCCGACTGGGTCGCCGAGCTGGACAAGGTGCGTCCGCCCTACAACCTGGACGTGCTGACCCAGGCCGCGCTGCTGACCGTGCTGCGCCACAAGCCGGTGCTGGACCAGCAGGCCGCCCGCCTGCGCGCCGACCGCGAGCCGCTGGCCGCGGCCCTGGCGGCGCTGCCCGGCGTCAGGGTATTCCCGTCCGCCGCCAACTTCGTCCTCGCCCGCTTTTCCGGCAAGCTGGACGGCAACGCCGTGCATCTTGCCCTGAAACAGCGCAAAATATTGGTTCGAAACTTCTCCAACGCCCATCCGCTCCTGGCCGGCTGCCTCCGCATCTCGGTAGGTTCCCCGGACGAGAACGCCGCTTTGCTATCGGCACTGCAAGACATCCTGAGTGCCTAATCGAGTCCTGACATGCGTACCGCAGAGATCACCCGCAACACCAACGAAACCCGCATCCGCGTGGCCATCAACCTGGATGGCACCGGCAAGCAGACGATCGACACGGGCGTGCCCTTCCTGGACCACATGCTGGACCAGATCGCGCGCCACGGCCTGATCGACCTCGACATCAAGGCCGAGGGCGACCTGCACATCGATGCGCATCACACGGTGGAAGACGTGGGCATCACGCTGGGCATGGCCATCGCCAAGGCGGTCGGCACCAAGGCCGGCCTGCGCCGCTACGGCCACGCCTACGTGCCGCTGGACGAGGCGCTGTCGCGCGTGGTGGTCGATTTCTCCGGCCGTCCCGGCCTGGAATACCACATCCCGTTCACCCGTTCGCACATCGGCGCCTTCGACGTCGACCTGACGCGCGAATTCTTCCAGGGCCTGGTCAACCACGCGCTGATCACCCTGCACATCGACAACCTGCGCGGCACCAACGCCCACCACCAATGCGAAACGGTCTTCAAGGCCTGTGGCCGCGCGCTGCGCATGGCCATCGAAGTCGACCCGCGCATGGGCGACGTCGTCCCCTCGACCAAGGGCGTGCTGTAAGCTGCGCGACCTCCCGCCACGCATCAGGTAAACCGAAGTGACCACTATCGCCATCGTCGACTACGGAATGGGCAACTTCCACTCCGTCGCGCGCGCGCTCAAGTACGCCGCCCCGGACGCGGACATCCGCATCTGCAACCAGCCCCATGAAATCGACGCGGCCGACCGCGTGGTGTTCCCGGGCCAGGGCGCCATGGCCGACTGCATGCGCACCCTGAACGAATCCGGCCTGCGCGAAGCGGTCGTCAAGGCCGCCCGCGCCAAGCCGCTGCTGGGCGTCTGCGTCGGCGAACAGATGCTGTTCGAGTCCAGCGAAGAGGGCGCCACCCCGTGCCTGGGCCTGTTCCCCGGCGTGGTGCGCCGCTTTGCCGGTCCGCGCTTCGCCGACCCGGTCGCGGCCGACGACGCGGCCTGCGAGGCCGACACCGGCACGGCCGGCCCGGTCGATGTCCGCCCTGAACGCCTGAAAGTCCCGCACATGGGATGGAACAAAGTGCGCCAGACGCGCTCTCACCCTATCTGGGACGGCATTCCGGACGACACGCATTTCTATTTCGTCCATAGTTATTACGCCGACCCGGCCGATACGAGCCTGACCGTTGGTGAAACCGATTATGGCGTCGCCTTTACCTGCGCGGTGGCGGCAGCTAACATTTTCGCGGTGCAGTTCCACCCCGAGAAGAGCGCCGAGCACGGTTTGCGCCTGTATCGCAATTTTGTAGACTGGCAGCCGTAAGCCCACCCGGCCGACGCGCGCCAGCCCGTTCAACCCCATATTTTCCCGCTGCCCACCATGCTGCTGATCCCCGCCATCGATCTCAAAGACGGACGCTGCGTGCGTCTGCGCCAGGGCGACCTGGACGATGCAACGGTGTTCTCCGAAGACCCCGCCTCCATGGCCTCCAAATGGCTCGAACAGGGCGCCCGCCGCCTGCACCTGGTCGACCTGAACGGCGCCGTCGCCGGCAAACCGAAGAACGAAGCGCCCATCAAGGCCATCCTGGACGCCGTCGGCGACGACATCCCCGTCCAGATCGGCGGCGGCATCCGCGACCTCGACACCATCGAGCGCTACCTCGACGCCGGCATCTCCTACGTGATCATCGGCACCGCCGCGGTCAAGAACCCGGGCTTCCTGCAGGACGCCTGCGGCGCCTTCCCCGGCCAGATCATCGTCGGCCTGGACGCCCGCGACGGCAAGATCGCCACCGACGGCTGGAGCAAGCTGACCCGCCACGACGTGCTCGACCTGGCCAAGAAGTTCGAGGACTACGGCTGCGAAGCCATCATCTATACCGACATCGGCCGCGACGGCATGCTGTCGGGCGTGAACGTCGAGGCCACCGTGCGCCTGGCGCAGCACGTGCGCATCCCCGTGTACGCCTCGGGCGGCATCGCCGGCATCCAGGACATCGAGGCGCTGTGCGCCGTCGAGGAAGAGGGCGTCGAAGGCGCCATCCTGGGCCGCAGCATCTACGAAGGCACGCTCAACTTCCAAGCGGCGCAGGCCCGCGCCGACGAATTGGCCAAATGACCACCTCCAGCAGTACCTCCGGGGCGGGCGCGCCCGCCCAGAGCGCGCTGACCCGCCGCATCATTCCCTGCCTTGACGTCACCGCCGGCCGGGTCGTCAAGGGCGTCAACTTCGTCAACCTGGCCGACGCCGGCGACCCCGTCGAGATCGCCCGCCGCTACAACGAGCAGGGCGCCGACGAGCTCACCTTCCTGGACATCACCGCCACCAGCGATGGCCGCGACCTGATCCTGCCCATCATCGAGCAGGTCGCCTCGCAGGTCTTCATCCCCCTGACGGTGGGCGGCGGCGTGCGCCAGGTGTCCGACATCCAGCGCCTGCTGAACGCCGGCGCCGACAAGATCAGCATCAACAGCGCCGCCGTGGCCAATCCGGAACTGGTGCGCGCGGCCTCCGACTACCACGGCTCGCAGTGCGTGGTGGTGGCGATCGACGCGCGCCGGGTCTCGGCCGCGGGCGAAGCGCCGCGCTGGGAAGTCTTCACCCACGGCGGCCGCAAGGCCACCGGCCTGGACGCCGTGGCCTGGGCCCGCCGCATGGCCGCCTACGGCGCCGGCGAGATCCTGCTGACCAGCATGGACCGCGACGGCACCAAATCCGGCTTCGACCTGGAACTGACCCGCACCGTGTCGGATGCCGTGCCGGTGCCGGTCATCGCCTCGGGCGGCGTCGGCACCCTGCAGCACCTGGCCGACGGCGTCACCACCGGCCGCGCCAGCGCCGTGCTGGCCGCCAGCATCTTCCACTTCGGCCAGCACACGGTCGGGGAATGCAAGCGCTTCATGGCCGAGCAGGGCATCGAAGTAAGGATATGACGATGAGCAACGAACCCAGCTGGATGGCCGACGTCGTCTTCGACGAGAACGGCCTGATCCCCGCCATCGCGCAGGACGCCGACAACGGCCAGATCATGATGGTGGCCTGGATGAACCGCGAATCGCTGGCCGAGACCGCCGCCACCGGCCGCGCGGTGTACTGGTCGCGCTCGCGCCAGCGCCTGTGGCGCAAGGGCGAGGAATCCGGCCACGTGCAGCAGGTGCACGAGCTGCGCCTGGACTGCGACGGCGACGTAGTGCTGCTCAAGGTGCACCAGGAAGGCGGCATCGCCTGCCACACGGGCCGCGCCAGCTGTTTCTACCGCCGCCTGGAAGGGCAGACCGACCAGGCCGCCTGGGTTACCGTGGACCCGGTGCTGAAAGACCCCGAACTGATCTACAAATGACCGACTCGCCCCTGACCGCCCACGACGTCCTGGCCCGCATCGCCGACACGCTGGAGACCCGCCGCCCCGAGAATGGCGGCGATCCCAAGGCCTCGTACGCGGCCAAGCTGCTGTCCAAGGGCCCCGACGCCTTCCTCAAGAAGATCGGCGAGGAAGCCACCGAGCTGGTCATGGCCGCCAAGGACGGCGTGCCCGAACGCATCGTCAGCGAAACCGCCGACCTGTGGTTTCATTGCCTGGTGGCGCTGACGCACTTCAACCTGCGCCCCGACGACGTGCTGGCCGAACTGGCCCGCCGCGAAGGGCTGTCGGGCCTGGCCGAGAAGGCCAGCCGTCCCCAGGACTGACACGGAACCGGAAAAATGAGCGCCAACTGTATTTTCTGCAAGATCGCCGCTGGCGAGATCCCGTCCAAGAAGGTCTACGAGGACGAGGACTTTGTTGCATTCCACGATATCAACCCGGCCGCGCCGGTGCATTTATTGCTGATCCCTCGACGTCATGTCACATCCATGCAGGATATTACGGCCGAGGACGCAGGTTGGTTGGGTAGAATGATGGCATTGGCGCCGCGGCTTGCCGCTGAAAACGGTTGCACCCCGGGCCCTGATGGCGGGTTTCGCATCATGATCAATTCTGGCGTCGAAGGCGGCCAGGAAGTCCCGCATCTGCATTTCCACATCATCGGCGGTCAGCGACCCTGGAAAGGGCGCATGGCCCCCACTGCGTAATACGGAGAACCATCATGGGTAGCTTTAGCATTTGGCATTGGCTGGTCGTTCTGGTCATTGTGGCGCTGATCTTCGGCACCAAGAAACTGCGCAACATCGGCTCGGACCTGGGCGGCGCCGTCAAGGGCTTCAAGGAAGGCATGAAGGACGCCAACAGCGACAAGCCGGCCGAACCCATCGCCCAGCAACGCGTGGCCGGCGACACCATCGACGTGCAGGCCAAGGAAAAGTCCAACTCCTGAGCGCCTGCGCGCCCCCGGGCCCGGCCTGCACCGGCCGGCCCTCATAGCCTCAATTCCCGAGCGGCCGTCGAATGTTTGATGTCAGCCTCACTGAACTGATGGTGATCGGCGTCGTCGCGCTGATCGTCATCGGCCCCGAACGCCTGCCCAAGGTCGCCCGCACGGTCGGCCACCTGCTGGGCCGCGCGCAGCGTTACGTCAATGACGTGAAATCCGATATCCAGCGCGAGATCGAGCTGGACGAGCTGCGCAAATTCAAGAGCGAAATGGAGACCGCGGCACAGGATGTGCACCAGTCGCTGAACGATACCCACAACGCCTTGCAGGAGCCGGTGCAGCAATTCCGCGCCGAACTCGACGAAGTCGCCCGTGAAGCCAGCGGCAAGCCCGCGCTGACGGCCGGCGCCGAAACCACCGCCCCCGCCGACCCGCACGTCGTGCCCGCCAATACGGCTGGCGCCGGCGCCCCGGCCGCCAGCGAGACCCCGCCGGCCAACAAGCCCGCCACGCCCTCCGGAACGACAACGTGACCCAGGACGCCTCCCAAGAAGACGGCCAGCAGGAAAGCTTCATCTCCCACCTGGTCGAACTGCGCACCCGCCTGCTGCGCGCCGTCGGCGCGGTGGTGGCGGTGTTCATCATCCTGTTCATCTACCCCGGCGCGTCCGCCATCTACGACGTGCTGGCCCAGCCCATGCTGGCCTCGCTGCCGCAAGGCACCCGCATGATCGCCACCGGCGTCATCACGCCCTTCATGGTGCCGGTCAAGGTCACCATGATGGCCGCCTTCATCGTCGCGTTGCCGGTGGTGCTGTACCAGGCCTGGGCCTTCGTCGCGCCCGGCCTGTACAAGCACGAGAAGCGCCTGGCGCTGCCGCTCATCATCTCCAGCACGCTGCTGTTCATCGCGGGCATGGCGTTCTGCTATTTCGTGGTGTTCCGCACGGTCTTCCACTTCATCGCCACCTTCGCGCCGCAATCGATCACGCCGGCGCCGGACATCGAGGCCTACCTGAGCTTCGTCATGACCATGTTCATGGCGTTCGGCATCACCTTCGAGGTGCCGGTGGCCGTGGTGCTGCTGGTGCGCATGGGCGTGGTGGAACTGTCCAAGCTCAAGAGCGCGCGCGGCTACGTGGTGGTCGGCGCCTTCATCATCGCCGCGGTGGTGACGCCGCCCGACGTGGTCAGCCAGTTCATGCTGGCGGTGCCGCTGTGCCTGCTGTACGAGCTGGGACTGATCTGCGCGCGCATGGTCACGCCCAAGCCCGGCGCCGACGAAGCCGTGAACGACGGCTCGCTGACCGAGCGCCACTGAACCCTCGTTGCCGATCCTGACGGGGCCCCTTGCGGGCCCCGTTGTCATTGCATAAACGGACCGTTTCCGCTTGTCCGGTGGTGACTGCAAACTTACATTGCAGCCATGTCGCTCGCCCTACGCCTGCGCACCCTGATGCGGTGGCGCGGCATCAAAAGCCAGAACCAGCTTGCCCGCATCTCCGGCGTGCCGCAGTCCTGCATCCACCGCATCCTTACCCGCGATGAACACTACGCGCCCACCCGCGCCACGCTGCAACGGCTGGCGCGGGCGCTGGATACGCAGGTCCCCTGGCTGGCCGATGGCATGGTGGCGCAGGCCGCCGCCATGCCCGAGCCGCGCGAAGAAGAACGAACCGATGCCTATTGCGCCGAAATCTGCGCGCTGCTGCGGCACCAACCCGAAACCACCCGCAAGCGCGTGCTGCAGGTCGTGCGCCTGGTGCTCGACACTCCATGCCGGCCACGTCGTCCCGGGCCGTCTCGGCAGTCCCGTTAGCCCTGCTATCCCGAAGCCCTGCTATCCCGAAGCCCTGCGGTCCCGTAGCGCGGCAGCGCCGTTAGCGCGGCAGCCCCGGCCGCGTTCCCACCATCACCGTCACCTCGGTCACCTTGCCGCCACGCAGCACGCCCAGCGTCGCGCGCTGGCCCGGCGTCAACTGCGCGATCGCGGCCAGCAGCCCGGAAGTATCCATCATCGGTTTGCCATTCACCGTCTGCACGATGTCGCCAACCCGCAGGCCGCCCTTGGCGGCGGGCCCGTCGCGCAGCACGCCGGCGATGATCACGCCGCGGACTTCGCGGTCCATCTGGAAGGCGCGCGCCAGCTCCGGCGTCAGGTCCTGCGGCTCCACCCCCAGCCAGCCGCGCTTGACGCCGCCGGTCTTGACGATCTCGTCCATTACCTTGCGCGCGATGTCGATCGGCGTGGCGAAGCCGATGCCCATCGAGCCGCCCGACTCGGAATAGATGGCCGTGTTGATGCCCACCAGGTTGCCCTGCGCGTCCACCAGCGCGCCGCCCGAATTGCCCGGATTGATCGCGGCATCGGTCTGGATGAAGTTCTCGTACGTATTCAGGCCCAGCCCGTTGCGGCCCAGCGCCGACACGATCCCCTGTGTGGTGGTCTGCCCCACGCCGAATGGATTGCCGATGGCCAGCACCACATCGCCCACCCGCAGGCCGCGGTCCGGCGCCAGCGTGGCCGCCGGCAGGTTGCGCAGCGTCGCCAGTTTCAGCACCGCCAGGTCGGTGTCCGGGTCCGCCCCCACCACCTTGGCCGAGTCCTTGCGCCCGTCCGCCAGCGCCACCTCAATGGCATCCGCGGCTTGCACCACGTGATAATTGGTCAGCACGTAGCCATCATGATTGACCACCACGCCCGAGCCCAGGCTGGTGCTGGCCTGCCGCCGGCTCACGCCCGGCACCTGGCCGAACAGCTGGCGCAGGATCGGATCGTCCGGCAGCGGCACCAGCGGCACATCCACGTGCTTGGTGGTGTAGACGTTGACCACCGACGGCGCGGCGCGCGCCACCCCATCGGCATAGGACACCGCCCCCGCCAGCGGCCTGGCGGGGGCCAGGACCGCCTGCGGCGTCGCCGCCGGCGCGGCGTCCGGCCCGACCAGCCGCAGCAGATCCGGCCGCAAGGTGGTGACGACGAATAGAATAGCCAGGCAGACCGTGACGGCCTGAGCGAAGATCAGCCAATATCGGCGCATGTTTCTGATAGGACTAGCAATGAGTAAAGTGGACTCCCACGTCCTGGCCGCCTGGCTGGACGACACCCTGCAAGCCGCCCGTTTCAAGGACTACTGCCCCAACGGGCTGCAGGTGGAAGGCCGATCCGAAGTCGGACACATTATCACCGGTGTCACCGCCAGCGAAGCGCTGTTGCGTATCGCCGTGGAACGCGGCGCCGACGCGGTGCTGGTCCACCACGGCTGGATGT
Organism: Achromobacter ruhlandii; assembly: GCF_902859695.1. Taxonomy (GTDB): domain Bacteria; phylum Pseudomonadota; class Gammaproteobacteria; order Burkholderiales; family Burkholderiaceae_B; genus Achromobacter; species Achromobacter ruhlandii. The sequence goes on along the minus strand of NZ_CADIJL010000017.1, from coordinate 31,054 downwards.
GGCGCAACGAGGACCGCCGCGTCATCGGCACACGCCGTACCCGCATGGCGCTGGCGCTGAAGAACGACCTCAACCTTTTCGCCTACCACCTGCCCCTGGACGCCCATCCCACCCTGGGCAACAACGCCCAGCTGGCCCGCGTCCTCGGCCTCGAACCCGAACGCCGCGACGACGGCGCCCCGCGCACCTGTGGCCCCGACAACCTGGTCTGGCTCGGCGCCGCCCCCGACCTCGCCACGCTCGGCCAGCTCGCCGCCCGCATCCAGCAACGCCTGGGCCGTCAGCCCCTGGTCGTCGGCAACCCCGACCAGCCCGTCGCCCGCATCGCCTGGTGCACCGGCGGCGCCCAGGGCATGCTCGCCGACGCCATCGACGCCGGCGCCACCGCCTACATCACCGGCGAAGCCTCCGAATCCACCTTCCACCTGGCGCAGGAAACCGGCGTCGCCTTCCTCGGCGCCGGCCACCACGCCACCGAACGCTACGGCGTCCAGGCCCTGGGCCAGGCCGTGGCCGAGCGCTTCGGCATCAAGGTGGAATTCGTGGACCTGGACAACCCGGTGTAACGGCAACGAAAGGGTATGGCCGCAACGCTGATCCGTGCGCGTACTCGCCCACCCGCAGCCACGCAGCGTCTGAACGCCGCCGGGCCACCCGCGACACTCACCGCCAGCGCGCAGCGCACCCCCTACCACTCCCCAGAAGCACGTATGCCAAAACCGGCTGCCCGCGCAGCCGGTTTTGGCGGGCAACACAAGCCCCTCCCATGCCGCCTCGGTCCAGCAGCGCATGAAACCTCGAAACCGGTAGCCCGGCGCGGGTGGTCGCGGGCGGGGCGCGCCGTCAGATGCGCCCGGCGGAAACCGAAGGCAGCCGCCGACAGGCGGCCACGAGGTTGAGCACGGGGCAGTCCGGAGCGAACGCTCCGGACCGCAATCGCAGGCGCGCCCCGCCCGCGACCACCCGCGCCGGGCGGCCTACGAAGCCCCCCCGCAAGCAAACAACCCCACTGAACCAATAAAAAAGCGCCCCACAGGGCGCTCTTCCATTCACCTCAAGGCTGCTTCTTCAACAAATCCCGAATCTCGCGCAACAACGCCACATCCTCGGGCGTCGCGGCAGGCGCGGCGGGCGCCGGCGTTTCCTCGGCCTTGGTGCGGGCCTTGTAGATCGCCTTCACCATCCAGAAGATCACAAACGCCAGCAACACGAAGTTGATGATGATCGTGACGAAGTTCCCCCACGCGAAAACGTTGGCCCCCGCCTTGGTCAGATCGGCATACGTCATCGGCCCGTTGTAACCGGCCGGCATCGACAGCACCAGGAACTTGTTCGAAAAATCGACGGATCCGCCAAGCACGAAGTTCACCAGCGGCATGACGATATCCTTGACCAGCGAATCGACAATCTTCCCGAATGCCGCGCCGATGATCACACCAACCGCCAAATCAACCGCATTGCCTTTGACAGCGAAATCTCGGAATTCTTTGACGAAACCAGTCGCTTTGCTCATAAAAGCACTCCCTTCGTGATACGCCCACCAGTAGGCTGGCGCTATAATACGCGGTTGCTATGTTGTTACATATTCCCGCGAAGCCGATGCCGCAGAAGTGATGCTACTCGTAGAGCGGGCGCATCAACAAGGATAGGAAGATGAGTCAGGATACGCTGGTGCATGATGATGACGGTGCGGTTGATCCAAATCTGCCGCCCGATCCTTCGCGACGTTTCTGGGTAACCACCGCCTGTGCTGTGGGTGGCGTAGCAGGTGTCGCAACGGCAATACCGCTTGTGAGCACGTTTTCCCCTTCTGAAAAAGCCCGCGCGGCCGGCGCTCCCGTCGAAGTCGACATCGGCGATATCCCGGTCGGCACCATGAAAACCGTGGAATGGCGTGGCAAGCCGGTCTGGATCATCCACCGGTCTCCTGAACAGATCGCCGGCCTCAAGACCCAGGACGCGCTCCTGGCGGACCCTCAATCCAAACGCCCCGGCTTCACTCCCAAATACGCAGAAAACGAAGGTCGCTCGCGCAAGCCCGAGATCTTCGTCTGTGTTGGCATCTGTACTCATCTGGGCTGTTCGCCCACCTCGCACTTCGAAACGGGCGGCGGTGGCGGCATGGGCGCCTCCTGGCAAGGCGGATTCCTCTGTCCGTGCCACGGCTCCACGTTCGACCTGGCAGGCCGGGTCTACAAGAACAAGCCCGCTCCCGATAATCTCGAAGTCCCGCCGTACCAGTATCTCACCGACTCCCGCATCATCGTGGGCGTCGATGAAGACAACAAGGCCTGACGCTCGCGTCGCGCTTTTTTCCCGAATTACGTAAGTAAAACAAATACGCCACGTATTAGAGAAGGAGCCGTTACATGGCTGGCGAGAAAACCGTCGAGACGACAGGCCTGTTGGGCTGGCTGGATCGGCGCTTCCCGGTGACCTCCACCTGGAAAGCGCATCTGTCCGAATACTACGCACCGAAAAACTTCAACTTCTGGTATTTCTTCGGCTCACTGGCGCTGTTGGTGCTGGTGCTGCAGATCGTGACCGGCATCTTCCTGGTCATGCACTACAAGCCGGACGCCGAACGCGCGTTCCAATCCGTCGAATACATCATGCGCGAAGTCCCGTGGGGCTGGCTGGTGCGCTACATGCACTCGACCGGCGCCTCGATGTTCTTCGTCGTCGTCTACCTGCACATGCTGCGCGGCCTGCTCTACGGCTCGTACCGCAAGCCGCGCGAACTGGTCTGGATCTTCGGCGTCGCGATCTTCCTCTGTCTGATGGCCGAAGCATTCTTCGGCTACCTCCTGCCGTGGGGCCAGATGTCCTACTGGGGCGCACAGGTGATCGTGAACCTGTTCGCGGCCATCCCGTTCATCGGCCCCGAGCTGTCGATCTGGATCCGCGGCGACTACGTCGTGTCCGACGCCACGCTGAACCGCTTCTTCGCCTTCCACGTCATCGCCATTCCGCTGGTGCTGGTGGGCCTGGTGGCGGCCCACCTGGTGGCGCTGCACGAAGTCGGCTCGAACAACCCGGACGGCATCGAGATCAAGGAAGGCCCGAAGGACAAGTACGGTCGCCCGAAGGACGGCATTCCGTTCCATCCGTTCTACACGGTGCACGACCTGGTCGGCGTCGCGGGCTTCCTGCTGGTGTTCGCCTTCATCGTGTTCTTCGCGCCGGAAATGGGCGGGTACTTCCTGGAGTTCAACAACTTCATCCCGGCAGACTCGCTCAAGACGCCGCCGCACATCGCCCCGGTCTGGTACTTCACGCCGTTCTACTCGATGCTGCGCGCCACCACCGACGAGTTCACGTGGGTGCTGGCCGGCGCTTCGGTGCTGGGCGCCATCGCGCTGCTCGTCAAGAGCAACCTGAAGGGCTTCATGCGCATCGCCGTGCCCGGCATCCTGATCGTCGTGGCCGTGCTGCTGCGCGTGATCGACGCCAAGTTCTGGGGCGTGGTCGCCATGGGCGGCACCGTGGTCATCCTGTTCTTCCTGCCGTGGCTGGACCATTCCCCGGTCAAGTCGATCCGCTACCGCCCCACCTGGCACAAGTGGATCTACGGCATCTTCATGGTCAACTTCCTGGTGCTCGGCTACATCGGTACGCAGCCGCCCAGTCCGCCGTTGAACATCACGTCGCAGATCGGCACGCTGCTGTACCTGGCATTCTTCTTCCTGATGCCGGTCTGGAGCCGCCTGGGCACTTTCAAGAAAGTGCCTGACCGCGTGACGTTCCACGCCCACTGAGCCCCACGAAAATAACGGACTGACCATGATCAAGAAGCTGATTGGTGCCGTGGCGTTGATGCTGCTCACGTGTACCGCCACGTTCGCCGCCGAGGGCGGCTATCCGCTGGACAAGGCGCCTTACCGCGTCAACGACATGGCGTCGCTGCAAAACGGCGCCAAGCTGTTCGTCAACTACTGCCTGAACTGTCACAGCGCATCGTCGATGCGCTACAACAAGCTCAAGGACATTGGCCTGACCGACCAGCAAATCAAGGAAAGCCTGCTGTTCACCGGCGAGAAGGTCGGCGACATGATGAATGTCGCCATGACGCCCAAGGACGCCAAGAAGTGGTTTGGCACCACGCCCCCGGACCTGTCCGTGATCGCGCGCGCCAAATCCGTCAACGCCGGCCCCTCGGGTTCCGACTACATCTACACCTACCTGCGCACGTTCTACCGCGACACCTCGCGTGCCACGGGCTGGAACAACCTGGTGTTCCCGGCCGTCGGCATGCCGCACGCGCTGTGGGAACGGCAGGGTCCGCGCGAGCTGACCACGGTGGCGATGCACGAGGTCGAAGGCAAGGACGGCGCGCCGAAGTCGTGGGAACGGGTCACGACGGTGTACGATGCGCAAGGTTTTGCCACGGTCAAGGCCGAGCCGGTAGCCAGCTACCACGGCCATGCCACCTTCGAGGCCAAATTCAAGGCCGCCAACCCGGCCCAAACCGCAACATACGACAACGACGTCGCCGACCTGACCGCGTTCATGTCCTGGATGGCCGAGCCCGTCCAGACTTTCCGCGTCCAGCTGGGCGTCGGTGTCATGTTGTTCCTGCTCTTGTTCTTCCTGGTGATGTGGCGCCTGAACGCCTCTTACTGGAAACACGTGCGCTAACCGCAACGCCCCGCCAGGCTTATCCGCCCCCATTTTCGCCAGGGTGGATAATGGCGGGTTAGGGCTGTATGCCTACCCCCCGCCTGGCAATCGGGGCCAGCGCCTGCTAGATTAGGGCGCTGGCCTTTCGTTTTTCATAAAGGATTTTTCGCCATGATGGTGCTCTATTCCGGAACCACGTGTCCGTTTTCGCAACGCTGCCGCTTCGTGTTGTTCGAAAAGGGCATGGATTTCGAGATCCGCGACATCGACCTGTACAACAAGCCCGAAGACATCTCGGTGATGAATCCGTACGGTCAAGTGCCCATTCTGGTCGAGCGCGACCTGGTCCTGTACGAGTCGAACATCATCAACGAGTACATCGACGAGCGCTTCCCGCACCCGCAGCTCATGCCGGCCGACCCGGTCATGCGCGCGCGCACCCGCCTGTTCCTGTACAACTTCGAGAAAGAGCTGTTCGTCCACGTCTCGACGCTGGAAGACCGCAGCGCCAAGCCCGACGAGAAGAAGCTGGCCAACGCCCGCCAGAACATCCGCGACCGCCTGGCCCAGCTGGCCCCGATGCTGCTCAAGAACAAGTACATGCTGGGCGAGGAATTCTCCATGCTCGACGTGGCCGTGGCCCCGCTGCTGTGGCGCCTGGACCACTACGGCATCGAACTGCCCAAGAACGCGGCTCCGCTGCAAAAGTACGCCGAACGCATCTTCTCGCGCCCGGCCTACATCGAAGCGCTGACGCCTTCGGAAAAAGTGATGCGTCGCTAAGGTTGTCGCGTGATGGGTGAAACTTCGACCAAACCGTATCTGATCCGCGCGCTGCACGAATGGTGCACCGATAACGGCTACACGCCGTACATCACCGTGCAGGTCGACGAGCACACCATGGTGCCCGTCGCCCACGTGCGCGACGGCCAGATCACCCTGAACGTGGGCACGCTGGCCACCAACCGCCTGGTGCTGGGCAACGAATTCATCGAATTCCAGGCCCGCTTCAGCGGCGTGACCGAAAACGTCTACGTGCCGGTGGGCGCCGTCAGCGCCATCTATGCGCGCGAAACCGGCGCCGGCATGGGCTTCGAAGTGCAGCCCTACGAACCGCCGGCCCCGGGTACGCCGGGCGCGTCCGACCTGGCCACGACCGAAGCCGACGCGGACACCGCGCCGGGCGACGATGGCGGCGACGACGAACCCAAGCGCCCGCGCCTGACAATCGTCAAATGACGCGCCGCGCGGGGACCGGGCTCTCTTGAACCGACAGGCCATCCCCGCGCACCGCTCCGGCCAGTCGCGCCGGCGCCACCTGGCCGATCTTGCACGCCCCTCCCGAGGGGCGTTTCTTCGTCCCTCATCGTCCTCGCCCCGCCGGGCGGACGGCGGGGCGCGACAGGCATTTCCGTCCGTTTTCGATGTCCGCCCTGATCGAAGAGAACGATGAGACACCTCCCGACCGCATGGCTTTGCGTGGCGCTGGCGGGAGGCCTTCCTCCCGCCGTCATGGCGCAGGCCTCCCCGCGGCCGGCGCCCGCCGCCAACGCCGCGGACAGCGCCACGGCGCGGGCCGCGCTCGACGCCGTGACGCACGCGCAATGGGTGGCCATGCACAACGACATGCTGGCCCGGCTGGCCAACGCGGCGCCACTGGCCGACTATCGCGCGCTGGCGGAATCGGGCAATGCCCGGGCCCAGGCGCTGCTTGGTTTCATCTACGCCAGCGAGCACAGCCTCGTGGCCGGCCTGGCGCAAGACCTGCCGCAAGCGGCAGGGTGGTTCCGGCGGGCCGTCGCGCAGGGTGACGTTCCCGCCCATGTCGGACTGGGTCTGCTCTCGCTGCACGGCATGGGCGCGGCGCGCGACGATGCCGAGGCCGCCCGGCTGTTCCGTTACGCCGCCGATCGTGGCAGCAGCGCGGGCCAGGCCAACCTGGGCGATCTCCATATCGAAGGGCGCGGCGTCCCACAGGATCCGGCCGCGGCGGCGAGCCTGTATCGCCTTGCCGCCGAGCAGGGCCACATGAACGCCCAGACCAATCTTGCCGTGCTCTACGCGCGCGGCTGGGGCGTGCGCCAGGACAACGCCGAGGCACTGCGCCTGTACCGGTTGGCGGCAGCGCAGGGCGGTACGCAGGCCTATGTGGGACTGGGCGACCTGTATCGCACCGGGCAGGGCGTGACCCAGGACTACGCCGAGGCGGCGCGGCTATACCGGCAGGCCGCCGACGGCAACGACGATCTCGGCAAACTCTACCTGGGCCACATCTACGCCGCGGGGCTTGGCGTGCCCCGCGACTACGCCGAGGCGGCCCGCTGGTATGAACTATCCGCCCGGCAGGGCAACCCGCAGGCGCTCGGCAACCTGGCCGAGCTGTATCTACGGGGCTGGGGCGTGCCGCAGGATGCCGCCATGGGGCGCCAGCTGATGCAGGCGGCGGCCGAGCGCGGCCATGGCCCGGCCCGCGACTGGCTCGCGGCCAACCCCGCGCCATAGCCGCCTCGCGGCCGCGGATCCGGGTCGGAGCGGACCCGACGCGGTGGCTTTGAAACCTGGAACGATAGTGCGTATCATTTGCAAATATCGCCATAATCCGGTCTCATACGCCTGAACCCGGGCCCGCTGTCCGCGCGCAACGCACCGCCCGGCCCGCCAGGAGCCGCCACAGACCCATGCCGTACCTGATCGGAATGCCACCCGCCGGCGGCCCGTCGACGCAATTCGTCCCGCAGATCGACCGCCAATTGCTCGCCAAGCTGTGCCTGTTCGACGGCCTGTCCGAAGAGGATCTGGCACAGGTCCCGCGACAGATCCGCCTCACGCTGCGCGGCGCCAGCCGCGCGCCCGCGATCCTGGGTTGGGAAGACGGGCCGTTCGTGGTCAGCGCGAGGGTGCGCCACCTGATGGAAACGCTGGAGCCCGATACGCATCGCTTCCTGCCGATCGACGTCGAAACCATGCTCCCGGGCCGCAAGAGCCGGCCCTTCCGCACCTACCACCTGCTGCTGTGCCCGCCCCGCGTCGACGCCGTGATCATCGAAAAGACCGAATTCTCCAAGGGCATGGGCCGGGCCGGCTACGAAATCAGCGCCGGCTTCTCGTTCCTCAAGGGCACGCCGCTGGTGCTGGACCAGGCCGCCATCGCGAACCGCTGCTTCTGGCGGCTGCCGCGCCAATTCGGTGTCAGGCCGGCCTCTGCGCACAGCGGCATCAGCGGCTATTTCTGCTCGGACGAATTGTGGCGCGCCCTGCGCGCCGAACGCCTGCACGGCTGGGAAGCCAGGCGGCGCTGCGCCACGGCGACCCGGCAGGCATGACGATCCCGCACCCGTCCTGCATGCGCGCCAGGAGCCGGAAAGAATCTCCTTTTTTCATTACAATGCAGTCCCTGCGCGTGCCCCCCGGGCGCGCCGTGCCGGTGTAGCTCAGTTGGTAGAGCAGCTCACTTGTAATGAGAAGGTCGAGGGTTCGATTCCTTTCACCGGCACCATCAGCGTCCCCCAGGATCCTCCCTCAGCGCACAAGGTCAGGCCGAACGTCCCAGTTCGCCAATCACGCGATTGCGTCGCGTGCCGTGCCACCGGTAAATGATCGATTCGATGAAAGTGCGGCCATCCGGCCAGTCCGGCGTGGCTATACTTGTCCCGGTCCCGCGCACAGGGCCGAACGCCGCGGTAACACGATGGGCCATGGCAGCGAGGATCGCTTGCCTGTGAAGCACTTGATTGGGGAAATGCAGATCCATGTTCAGTCACATCACGGTCGGCGTCAGCGATCTGGCCCGCGCCTCGGTTTTCTACGATGCGATCCTCGCACCGCTTGGCCTGCGCCAACGGCAGGTCACACCCGACGGCGGGCCGGCATCGCTCTGCTGGGTGGTTCCCGGCGCCACGCTGCCTCGGTTCTACGCCTACGCGCCGTTTGATGGAAAGCCCTGCTCCGCGGGTAACGGCAGCATGGTGGCGTTCCTCGCGCCCGACGAGCAGGCGGTGAGGCACGCGCATGCCCTCGGGCTTGCCGCGGGAGGCGTGGACGAGGGGGCTCCGGGCCCGCGCCCCCACTATGGCAACGGCTACTATGGGGCCTACCTGCGCGACCCCGACGGCAACAAGATCCACCTCGTCTATCGAGGCGATATCGTCCAGGACGCCGAGACGTCAACTACCGGCAGGGTGATTCCCTGATGCCAATGGCGCCCGAACACCTGTACCAGCTGCTGCTGGTTTACGCGACCTATCTGATCGCCACGGCGAGTCCCGGGCCGAGCAACATGGCCATCATGGGCGTGGCAATGAGCCAGGGCCGGGCATCGGCGCTGGCCCTGGCGCTTGGCGTCACGACGGGCAGCCTGTTCTGGGCGGTCCTCGCGGCCACGGGCGTTTCGGCGATCCTGGCGAGCTATGCCGAAGCCCTGTTCATCATCAAGGTCGCCGGCGGCCTGTATCTGCTCTATCTAGCCTGCAAGGCGGCCCGCTCGGCGCTCGCCCCGCGGCGCCCTGCGCCCGAGGCTGGCGGCGCGACCGCGAACGCATGGCAACTCTATCGCCGCGGCGTGCTGTTGCACCTGACCAATCCGAAGGCCGTGCTGGCCTGGATTGCCATCATGTCGCTCGGCCTGCGCGCCGACTCGCCCTCCTATACGTTCCCCGCCATCGTCATGGGTTGCGCCGTGCTCGGCCTTTTCGTGTTCGGTGGATACGCGGTGGTGTTTTCCACGCCGCTGATGGTGCGGGCCTACCAGAGATCACGGCGCTGGATAGAGGGCATTCTGTCTGCGGCCTTCGCCTATGCCGGCATCCGGCTGTTGCTATCGAAGACCTGATTTTCCCGCGCTTGCGCGTTGTCTGATGGAGTTCCGGCGTGCAGCCGACAAAAAAACGGCCATTCGGCCGTTTTTTTGCGTTTCCTTGCGCGCAGGCAGCGGCCGCATTCCGGCGCGCCCGTGCCGCGGCTCACCCCAGCGCCGGCAGCATGTTGAACAACAGCACCATGACCAGGCCGGCCACCGACACGATGGACTGCACCACCGAGATCGTCTTGGTGGCCTCGCCCATGGTCATGCCGAACGATTCCTTCACCATCCAGAAACCGGCGTGATTGGCGTAGTTGAAGAACAGCGAACCGCAGCCGATCGACAGCGCCAGCAGCGGCAGGTTCAGCGAGGGATCGGCGCCGGCCAGCGGCGCCAGCAGGCCCGCCGCGCCGACGATGCCGACGGTGGCCGAGCCGGTGGACACCGACAGCAGCATGGCGATCAGCCAGCCCAGCACCAGCGGCGGAAATGCGAACTGGTGGGTCAGGTGGACGATGGCGTCGCCGACCTTGGCGCTGGTCAGCACCTGCTGGAAGGCGCCGCCGCCGGCGATGATCAGCATGATGCCGGCAATGGGCTTGAGGCTCTTGCCGAGCGCGTCGCGCAGTTTCTCGGCGTCGCCGCCCCGCGCCAGCACCAGCGCCACGGCCGCGAACAGCACGCCCAGCAGCATGGCCACCAGCGGATTGCCCAGGAAGGCCGCCACGTGCATCAGGGGCGAGGCCTTGGGCAACAGCATCTCGGCCACCGCGTGCAGCAGCATCAGCAACGCCGGCAGCAGGGCCGCCAGCACGCCCAGGCCGACGCCGGGCACCGAATGGCCGGCATCGGCCGCGCGGACGGCGGTGAATTGCTCAAGCAGCGCTTCGTCCGGGCGGGTCGTCATGCGCGGGGCGATGAAGGCGCCGTACAGCGGGCCGCCCAGGATCATGGCGGGCAGGGCCGCGAGAAAACCGTAGATCATGGTCGGCCCGACCGTGGTCTTCAGGCTCGCGATCGCCGTCAGCGGGCCAGGATGGGGCGGCACCATGCCGTGCATGGCGGCCAGGGCCGAGATCACCGGCACGCCCACGTACACGTAGGCCGAGCCCCTGAAGCGTTCCTGGCCTTCCAGCTTGCGGGCCACGCTGAAGATCAGCGGCAGCATCACCACCAGGCCCACTTCAAAGAACATCGGGATGCCGATGATGAACGCCACCAGCGTCATGGTCCACGGAATCAGGCGCGGCGAGGTGCGGGCCAGGATCGCATTGGCCAGCCGCTCGGTGGTGCCCGAATCCGCCAGGATCTTGCCGAGCATGGCGCCCAGCGCGATCACCACGCCCACCGCGCCCAGAGTCTTGCCCGCGCCGTCGGTCAGGTTCTTGACGATGGCGGTGGGCTCCATGCCGGTGGCGAAACCGACGCCGATGGACACGATCAGCAGCGCCAGCAGCGGATGCATGCGGATGCGCGAGACAATGAGTGCGACCAGCACCAGCACGCTTACCAGGGCGGTAAGCAACAATTGGATGTCGAACGAAGACATGTATGAAATCCGGAAAAAACGTGAGAGGTCGCGAACCTTCTGGTTGCCATGATAAGGGATCGCCCTGACGCCCAACCGTCATAACCCCTGCGGTCATCCGGGCCGTTTTGCATTCCCCGCGAAATTTGTGCATAATTCGCCCCCTCTACCTGTTCCCCGATAGCTCAGTCGGTAGAGCGACGGACTGTTAATCCGCAGGTCGCTGGTTCGAGCCCAGCTCGGGGAGCCAAAGAATGCAGTACTGAAAGGCCCGCAACCTGGTTGCGGGCCTTTTGCATCTGGGGCCGCGCATCAGGGCAGGGTCCCGCGCCCGGGGCTTGCGGCACGCGCGAACTCGGACGCGATCACCCCGTCAAGCGCTGACAAGGGCCCGGATACGCGGCCGAAAGGTTTTACGATTGCGGCTGAATCATCGCTAAAGCCTTGGTCCCAGCCTGGATCCGCGCATGCCCCAACGTACGAAGAACGTCGACTCGACCACCGCCTTTGAACTTGTGTTCGGCCTGTTGCAGGCCATGCCCTGGCTGGTTCGCGATGCCTCGCGGGCGCTGCCGGAAGTCGCGGTAATGAAGGCCCATCAGGCCGATGCGGTCAACGCGATTCTCTGGATCTGCGAAACCGGCGACCTGACCGGCTGGCCGACGCAAACACAACGCGACACCCGGGCCACGGCGTCCTACCTGCTGACGGACCTGGCCTTCAGGCTGCTCGATCCGGCGTCGCCGTTTGCGGCCCGCGCCTGGGAAATCCCCGTTGACCAGCCGCCGCATGTCCAGGCGCTGCAGATCGTGCGGCACGAAATCCTGCGCAGCAAGCCCATCACCGCCCAGCCGCGCTGAACCGTTTCCACGCCCGCGCCTGATTTGCGAGAATGGGGGCTCCCCCGGTTTCAGGCCTCCCATACCCGCCTCATGCGTTCCCACCGCTCCCTGCCCGCCCTGGTCTCGCTGCGCGCCTTTGAGGCGGCGGCCCGGCGCCTGAGCTTCAGCCTGGCGGGCGAGGAACTGTTCGTCACGCAAAGCGCCATCAGCCACCATATCCAGCGGCTGGAAACCGAGTTGGGCGTGCCGCTGTTCGAACGCCGGACCCGCGCGGTGGCGCTGACGCCGGCCGGGCAGGCCTATTACGAGCGGGTCCACGCCGCTTTCGAGCTGCTGCGCCAGGGTACGGATGCGATCCGCGCGCCGACCGTCGCGCGACGCACGCTGCGGGTCGGCCTGCTGGCCTCGTTCGCCACCCGCTGGCTGGCGCCGCGCCTGCCGGACTTCGCCGCCACGCATCCGGACATCGACCTGCAGCTGCTGCCGGCGATCGGGCTGGCCGACGTGGCGGCGGGCGAAGTGGACGTGGCCATACGTTATGGCCGCGGCACCTGGCCGGGCCTGCGGGCACGGCGCCTGATGCCGGAACGGCTGTCGGTGGTGTGCGCGCCCGCTCTGGTGGCGGGACGGCGGCGCCCGCGCGTGCCGGCGGACCTGTTGCGCTACCCCTTGCTGGTCTCGCACGCGCAGTTGCCGTTCGAGTGGGATGCCTGGGCCCGCCAGCATGGACTGGACCTGGGCCGGGCCCAGACAGTGCACCTGCACGACTACAACATCGTGGTGGAGGCGGCGCTGGCGGGACAGGGCATTGCCATGGGCCGCCACCGCCTGATCGCCGCGCAACTGGCCAGCGGCGCCCTGGTGGAAGCGCTGCCCGGCACGGCGCTGGACGATCCGCGCATCGGCTGGTGGTTCGTCAGCCCGCGCGGCAAAGCCGATGCCACCGCGCAGGCCTTCCACGCATGGCTGGCGCGGGCCGCGGCCGCCGATTGACGCATTACTTTTGCTCATACGTAGTGCGCAAGAATTGATTGGTCAGGCGCCGCGCGCGCCGATAGCATGGGAATCACTTATTCCCTCGTCCATTTCACAGGTGACCCCATGACCCGTACGATCTCCGGCCGCGTGGCCGAACTCGGCCTTGCGCTGGAAGCGGCGGCCGCGCCCGCCGCCAATTACGTTCCCTTCGTCCAGGAGGGCAACCTGCTGTACATCTCCGGCCAGATTTCACGCGCGGGCGGCAAGCCGGCATTCCTGGGCCAGCTGGGCAACCAGGTCTCCGAGGCCGACGGCGTCGCCGCCGCGCGCCTGTCGGCGCTGGGCCTCCTGGCGCAGATCGCCGCCGCCACCGGCGACCGTCTCGACCGCGTGGCACGGGTGGTGCGCTTGGGCGTGTTCGTCGCCAGCACGCCGGATTTCAACCGCCAGAGCGCGGTCGCCAACGGCGCGTCGGACCTGATGGTGGAAGTGTTCGGCGACGCCGGCCGCCACGCGCGCAGCGCGGTCGGCGTGGCCTCGCTGCCGCAGGGCGTGGCGGTGGAAGTGGAAGCGGTCGTCGCCCTCACGCCCGCCTGATGTCCCTCTGGCGCCGGGCCACGCCCGGCGCGCCCTTCCTGGAATCGCCATGACCGCCGCCATCCTGACACCCGCCGCCCTCGACGCGTTGCGCGCCGCCGCGCCCGGCACGCGCACCACCGTCCACTTCAACCATGCCGGCGCGTCGCTGCCGTCCACGGCCACGCTCGAGGCCATTCAGGCCCACCTGCGGCGCGAAGCCGAACAAGGGCCGATGGAAGCGGGTGTCGCCGCGCGCGCGCAGACCGACCAGGCGCGCCAACTGGCCGCGCGCCTGCTCAATGCCCAACCCGACGAAATCGCCCTGACCGGCGGCAACTCGCCCGGTTGGGGCGCGGCGTTCGCGGCGCTCGGGCCTTGGCGTGCCGGCGATCGCATCCTGGTGGGCCGCCATGAATGGGGCGGCAATCTCGCTGCCATGCGGCTGGCCACGCAACACACCGGCGCCACGATCGAGACAATTCCGTCGGACGACAGCGGCTGTGTCGATCCGGCCGCGCTCCAGGCCATGCTGGACGAACGGGTGCGGCTGGTGGCCCTGACCTGGCTGCCCGCCAATGGCGGCCTGATCAACCCGGCCGCCGCCATCGGCCGCGTCACGCGCGCGGCCGGCGTGCCGTATTTCATCGACGCGGCGCAAGCGGTGGGGCAATTGCCGGTGGACGTGGCCGAGGTAGGCTGCGACGTGCTCAGCGGCGCCGGCCGCAAGGCCTTGCGCGGTCCGCGTGGCACCGGCCTGCTGTATGTGCGGCGTGATTTCCTGCCGCGCTTGGCGCCTGCCTTCGTCGACACCTATTCCGCGCCGCTGGGCGCCGATGGCCAGCCGCAACTGCGCGGCGACGCGGCGCGCTTCGAATCGGCCGAAGCCTCGCTGGCGTTGCGCGCCGGCCTGGCCAATGCGTTGCGCGAGGCGCTCGATATCGGGCTGGACGCCATCCGCGCGCGCATCGATACGGTGGCGCAAGCCTTGCGCGCCGGACTGACCGCGATCGACGGCATCGAGGTGCTGGACCAGGGCCGCGAACGCTCTGGCCTGGTGTCGTTCAATCTTGCCGGACTGGAAGCCGGCGCCGTCCAACGCGCCCTCGCGGCGCAAGGCATCACTATCGGCAGCAACGGCGTGCCGTACACGCCGCTCGACATGCAGGCGCGCGGCCTGGCGCAGATCGCGCGCGCCTCGGTCAGCTACCTGACCCGCGACGACGAGATCGAGCGCCTGCTCGACGCCTTGCGCACCCTGGCGCGGCAAGCGCGTTGATCCCTATGCCGCCAACCGCCGCGTGAACGGCGACCACCTGGTGAAGACCAGCAGGTTGCCGAACATCACCAGCCCCAGGCCCAGCAGCGCGGCCGGCGTCCACTGGTAGCCCTCGGCGAAGGTGGACACGCTCAGCGCCACCACCGGAAACAGCACCGTGCAGTAGGCGGCGCGCGCCGGGCCCATGCGCCCGACCAGCGTGAGGTAGGCGGTGAAGCCAATGACCGATCCGGGAATCGCCAGGTAGAGCAGGGCGCCGACATAGGCCGACGAGGTATCGAAGCGGAACGGCACGCCTGCCGCCGCGCAACCGGCCAGCAACACCGCGGCACCGTACAGCATGCTGTAGGCGTTGCCCGTCAGCGGCCGGATGCCGGCGCGCTGCTGCAGCGACGACAGCATGTTGCCGGTGGAAAAACAGAACGTGCCCAGCAACGCGAAGCCCAGCCCGAGCAACGTCTCGTGGCTGGCCTCCTGGCCGGACAGCTCGGGCCAGAACAGCAACACCAACCCGGAAAAGCCCACCGCGCCAGCGACCATGACGCGCGGCGCGATCCGCGTACCGAACCACAGCCGCGCGTTCAACGCGTTCCACAGCGTGGCGGCGGAAAACACCACCGATACCAGGCCACTGGGAATCCACTGCGTGGCCGTGTAGAAGCAGAGGAAATTCAGGCAGAACAGGCACAGCCCCTGGCCCAGGCATAACAGGTGCCCGCGACGATCCAGGCGCTGCAGCTTGCGGGTCAGCAGCAACGCGGCGAACAGCACCAGGCCGGCCAGCGCGAAACGGTAGAAGATGGACACGGGAATCGCCACGACCCCAAGCTGCAGCTTGATGGCGATCCAGGTGGTGCCCCAGATGATGACGGTCAGGAAATACAGGAAGAGATTCACTTTGGGACGCTCGGCAGGGCCAAAAAGGACATGACATCCAGGACCGCGAAAATCGCGGGCTCCGGCGCCCAGTCTGCGCCTGCCGCGGACGGAAAAATTGCCGGTTCTTGCGGTTTTTCCGCACCTGCGCCTGCCACGCGCGCGGGGATCGCAGTAGCATTTCGGTTCCATGGGCACCACCGCTTCGGCTCCGTCCGACTTCTCCGTTTTTCGCACGCTGTCCGCGTCCAGTGCGACGCTGGCACGGGCCGCTTCGCTGGGCGATGGCATCGCCATTTCGCAGTGGGGCCGCAGCGCCCACGAAACGCTGGGCTATGACACGCCCGGACACCACACGCTGTCGCTTTACCTGCATGGCGGCGAGAAATCATTCCGGATCGGCAATCCGCTGCATGGCGGCGCCGGCAAGTTCTGCGTGCTGCCCGCCGAACACCATTCGCGCTGGTGCATGAACGACAAGGTGCATTTCCTGCACCTGTACATCGCGCCCGAACGCCTGGCGCGCGAGGCCGTGCTGCGGCTCGACTGCGAACCGCGTGCGCTGGAACTGCGCGACCGCACCTATATCCATGACGCCTCGCTGACCGATGTCTGCCGGGCCCTGCTGGACACCGACTGGAACGCGCCCGCCGACCGCCTGGCGGCCAGCAGCGCGGCCGAGACGGTGCTGCACCACCTGTTGCGCCAGGGCGTGTCGCGCAAGGCCGCGTCGCCCGCGCGCGGCGGCCTGGCGCCGGCGGTGCGGCGTCGGATCATGGACTACATCGACGCGCACCTCGCCGAGCCCCTGACGCTGGACCAGTTGGCCGGCGTGGCGGCGCTGTCCACTTACCACTTCGCCCGCATGTTCCACACCTCGTTCGGCGAGCCGCCGCACGCCTGGGTCCGCGCCCGGCGCCTGGCCCACGCGCGCGGCCTGCTGGCCAGCGGCAAGGGCGATCTGGCCGGCGTCGCGCAGGCGGCCGGCTTCGGCAACGCCAGCCACCTGTCGCGGGTGTTCCGCGACGCCATCGGCGTCACGCCCGGCCAGTACCGCGCCGCCCACCGCCGGCAGTAAGCGCGCGGGCCGCGCGGTCTACAATGTCGCATCGCCCTTCGCGGCCTGATCGCCTGCCCCGCCCGCGATGCCATCGCCGACTTCCCGCGACGTTTCCATCCCCCTCGATGCCGCCGGCCAGACGCCGCTGCGCGCCCATTGGCTGGCCGAACTGGTCCGATTGCGCGAAGCGCACTGGGGACCGCTGGAAGACAGCGGCGTGGTGCGCCAGGTGCGCCAGCTCGACGTCCCCCTGCGGCAACGCATCCTGGCCCGCGCCCAATTGCTGGCGCAACGCGAGCAGTTGACGCCGCTGGTCGACGGCTGGCGCCGCAGCGCCGCCGCCGTGCTGGTCGTGCTGGTGCTGCTGGCCCTGCTGTCGGGCGCTGGCGTGGCCGCCGGCGCCCTGGGCGACGGCAGCCGTCCGGTCAATGTGCTGTGGGCGCTGGGCGCGCTGCTGGGCCTGCACGCCATCACCTTCCTGCTGTGGCTGGCCAGCTTCCTGCTGCGGCCGGCGGCCATGACGCCATTGGGACGGCTCTGGCTCTGGGCGACGCGCAAGCTGGCGCGCGGCCCCGACGGCGCCCTGGTGCCGCAGGCGTTCCTCAACCTGCTCGGCCGCGCCGGCGCGTTGCGCTGGCTGTTCGGTTCGGTCAGCCATGGCCTCTGGCTGGCCGGGCTGGGCGCGGCGCTGGCCACCCTGCTGGCGCTGCTGACCACCGCCAGCTACCGCTTCGTCTGGGCCACCACGCTGCTGGCGCCCGACACCTTTGTCTGGTTGACGCACGCCATGGGCTGGCTGCCGGCGCAACTGGGCTTTCCGCTGCCCGACGCCGCCATGGTGCGGGCCAGCGACGGCAGCCAGGCCCTGGCCGCCGATGCCCAGGTGCAATGGTCGCTATGGTTGATCGGCGTGCTGGTGACCTACGGCATCCTGCCTCGGCTGGCGGCCTGGCTCGCCTGCATGGCCGCCGCCCGGCGCGCGCTGCGCGCCATCGCCATCGATCCCACGCTGGCCGGCCATGCCGCCTTGCGCGACCGGCTCGATCCGCCCGCGCAGTCCACCGGCATCGATCGTCCGGTCGACCCGCTGCATCAGCCCCGCGTGGCCTCATCGGCGCCGCAGGGCCTGGGGGGCCAGCCCGTGCTGCTGGGCCTGGAACTGCCCGCGGACCTGTCCTGGCCGCCGCCCGACCTGCCCGCCTCGGTCCGCATGGCGGGCACGCTGGATACCCGGGAGCAGCGCAATCAGCTGCTCGATGCGCTGTCGCGCGCGGCCGCCTCGCGCCTCGTGATCGCCTGCGACGCGCGCCAGACGCCCGATCGCGGCACGCTGGCGCTGATCGCCGAGCTGGCCGCGCATGCCGCGCTGACCCGGGTTTGGTTATTGGCGCCGGCCGGCGCGGACACGCGCGAACCGCTCTGGCGCGAGCGGCTGGCGGCCCTGGGAATGGATGCCCAGGCCGTCATTGGCGCCCAAGGCGCCGCGCTGGCGTGGTTGGAGCACGGCCATGACTGAACGCCTCATCAACATTGCGGTGGTGGGCCACACCAACACCGGCAAGACCTCGCTGCTGCGAACGCTGACCCGCGATACCCGTTTCGGCGAGGTCGCCGACCAGCCCGGCACCACCCGCCACGTCGAGGGCGCGCGCCTGCGGCTCGACGGGCGCGCCGTGCTGGAATGGTTCGACACGCCCGGCATGGAAGACAGCATCGCGCTGCTCGAATACCTGGAACGGCTGGAAGCGCCGGGCGAGCGGCTGGACGGGCCGGCCCGGATCCGGCGCTTTCTCGACACGCCCGAAGCGCACGGCCGCTACGAGCAGGAAGCCCGAGTCCTGAAGAAGATGCTGGACTGCGACGCCGCGCTGTACGTGATCGATGCGCGCGATCCGGTGCTGGGCAAGCATCGCGACGAACTCGCCATCCTGGCGGCCTGCGGCCGGCCCTTGCTGCCGGTGCTGAATTTCGTCAATGCGCCAGCGCATCGCGCCGCCGAGTGGCGCGAGGCGCTGGCGCGGCTGGGCCTGCACGCCGCCGTCGAGTTCGATACCGTCGCGCCGCCGCTCAATGGCGAACAACAGCTGTATGCCAAGCTCGGCGTGCTGCTGGACCGCCACGCCGACACCTTGGCGCGCCTGGCCGACAATCTGGCGCGCCAACGCCGCGAGCGCCACGCCGCCGCCTGCGAACTGCTGGCCGACCTGCTGGTCGATGTCGCCGCGCTGCATATCGCCAGCGCCAGCGACGAAGCCGCGCTGGCGGCCGCGGCGCGGCAACTGCGTGAGCAAGTGCGCCAGCGCGAGCAGGCCTGCGTCACCGCGTTGCTGGCGCTGTACAACTTCCGCGCGTCGGATTACGACGATGATGCGTTGCCGCTGCAAGGCGAACGCTGGGGCATGGACCTGTTCCACCCTCAGACCCTCAAGGACATGGGCGTGCAGGTCGGCATGGGCGCCGCGGCCGGCGCCATGGCCGGCGCGGCGGTGGACCTGCTCAGCGCCGGCCTCAGCCTGGGCACCGGCATGCTGATCGGGGCCGCCGCCGGCGGACTGTGGCAGGGCGTGGAAAAGCTTGGCAAACGCGTTGCCGGCAAACTGCGCGGCTGGCGCGAGATCAGCGTCGACGACGCGGTGCTGCGCCTGTTGGCGCTGCGCCAGCGGCAGCTGATCGACGCACTGGAGCGCCGCGGCCACGCCGCCCGCGCGCCGCTGCGGCTCGACCGTCCCGACGACGAGGCGCTGCGCCGCGGCCCCTTGCCCGAGGCCCTGAAGGAAGCGCGCAGCCGGCCCGAATGGTCGGCGCTGGCCAAGGGCCATGAAGACAGCGAACGGCGCAAGCAGATCGTGCGCGAATTGGCGCGGACCCTGGCCGCCGATCCCGCGCCCAAGGCCTGAGGCCGGCCTGCCGGTGGCGCGCCAAACCCACCATTCGCAACGCGAAGCAAGCAAGTACTAACCCCAATCCAAACCGATTGACGCTTAAACGAATCGATCTATAAGATTCGTTCTGCATCGGTGCGGTCCATCCCGCCATGACAATCACAAGGGGTTGGATCTACCGTGAACCGCCTTTCGTCGTAAGCAGCAACGCCATGCCCCGGCTCCCCGTGGGGCCAGGGCCCTATCACTTCTGTCGCGCTATCCGCGCATTACGGAGCATGAGGGCTATGCGTACTTTCCCCCACCTGAAACACGCGGCGCTGGCGGCTGCGCTGACTGCCTCATTGGCATTCAGCGCCGGCGCGGCCGCCAAGACCTTCCATTGGTCATACCAGGGCGACGCCACGTCGATGGACCCGATGGCGCTGAACGAAACCTTCACGCTGGGCTTCCAGGGCAACATCTACGAAACGCTGGCCGGCTATGACGGCAACCTGAAACTGACGCCGCTGCTGGCCGAGAGCTGGGAAAACCCGGAGCCCACCAAATGGGTCTTCAAGCTGCGCAAGGGCGTGAAGTTCCACGACGGCTCGCCGTTCACCGCCGATGACGTGATCTTCTCCTGGAAGCGCAGCCTGACGCCGGGCTCCGACATGAAGGGCTACGGCGCCAAGGCCTCCGACATCAAGAAGGTCGACGACTACACCATCGAGGTCACCACCCCCACGCCCAACCCGATCCTGCCGCGCGAGTGGGTGTTCCTCTACATCATGAGCAAGTCGTGGTCGGAGAAGAACAAGACCACCGAAGCCACCAACGTCAAGGGCGACAACCAGGGCAACTACGCCAACCTCAACGCCAACGGCACCGGCCCCTTCATGCTGGTGTCGCGCCAGCCCGACGTGAAGACCGTGCTCAAGCGCTACGACGGCTACTGGAACAAGAACATCAAGACCAACGTCGATGAGGTCATCTTCCAGCCGATCACGCAGGAAGCCACGCGCGTGGCCGCGCTGATCTCCGGCGAGATGGACCTGGTGCAGCCGGTGCCGGTGCAGGACTGGAAGCGCCTGGAAGACGCCAAGGGCGTCAAGCCGCTGACCGCGCCCGAGGCCCGCGCCATCTTCATCGGCATGGACCAGGACCGCGACGAACTGCTGTTCTCGGACGTGAAGGGCAAGAACCCCTTCAAGGACCCGAAGGTGCGCGAAGCGGTGGTGCTGGCCGTGGACACCAAGGCCATCAATGAAAAGATCATGCGCAACGCGGCCAAGCCGCTGGGTTCGCTGATCGCCACCGCCATCAACGGCTACGACGAATCGTTCGGCGCGCCCTACAAACCGGACCCGGAACGCGCCAAGAAGCTGCTGGCCGAGGCCGGTTATCCGAAGGGCTTCACCGTCACCATGGACTGCCCCAACGACCGCTACGTCAATGACGAAAAGGTCTGCCAGGCGGTGGCCGGCATGCTGGCGCGCGTCGGCATCAAGATCAACCTGCTGGCGCAGACCAAGTCCAAGTACTTCGGCAAGATCCTGCTGCAGGCCGGCAACCAGACCAGCATGTACATGCTCGGATGGACGCCCAGCTCGACGGACGCGCACAACACGCTGCTGAACCTGGCCGCGTGCCGCGACGCCAAGACGGCGGCGGGCCAGTTCAACCTGGGCGGCTACTGCAACAAGAAGGTCGACGAGCTCACCGCCAAGATCGGCGTCGAGACCGACCAGGCCAAGCGCAACGCGATGATCAAGGAAGCCTTCGGCATCGTGCGCAGCGACTTCGGCTACCTGCCGCTGCACCAGCAGCCGATGTCATGGGGCGTGAAGGACAACATCAAGGTCATCCAGCGCGCCGACGACGTGCTCGACCTGCGCGACGTGGTCCTGCCGTAGTCCCCGGGCGCCGCGCCACGCCGCAGGGCGTGCACGGCGCCGTGTTTGATGCGGCCCCCGCGACGGCGCCAGCCGTCCGGGCGCGCCCGGCCCAGCCCCGCTTGCCGCGACCGGCAACGCGCGGCCCGGCGTTATCCGACCAAGAGGGCATCCAACCATGCTTTCCTTTATTGCGCAGCGGCTGATCCAGTCGGTGCTGGTGATGTTGACGGTGGCGCTGATCGCGTTCTCCATGTTCCGGTATGTCGGCGACCCGATCGCCAGCATGGTGGGGCAGGACACCACGCCCGAACAGCGCGAACAGCTGCGTGGACAGTTGGGCCTGAACGATCCCTTCGTGGTGCAGTACGCGCATTTCGTCGCCAACGCGGTGCGCGGCGACTTCGGCATTTCCTACCGCCACCGCCGGCCGGTCAGCGAACTGCTGGAAGAACGCCTGCCGGCCACGCTGGAGCTGTCGTTCGTCTCCGCCGTGATGGCGCTGGCGCTCGGCATCCCCATGGGCATCTACACCGCGCTCAAGCGCCACGGCGTGCTGTCCAAGACCTTCATGGCGATCTCGCTGGCCGGCATCTCGCTGCCCACCTTCCTCATCGGCATCCTGCTGATCCTGTTCTTCGGCGTGCAGTTGCGATGGCTGCCCAGCTTCGGGCGCGGCGACGTGGTCGGGCTGGGCTGGTGGACCACGGGCTTCCTAACCAAGTCCGGCCTGCTGGCGCTGATCATGCCGGCCATCACGCTGGCGCTGTTCCAGATGACCCTGATCATGCGGCTGGTGCGCGCCGAGATGCTGGAAGTGCTGCGCGCCGACTTCATCAAGTTCGCGCGCGCTCGCGGCCTGCCGGAGCGGCTGATCAATTTCCGCCATGCGCTCAAGAACACCATGGTGCCGGTCATTACCATCACCGGCCTGCAACTGGGCTCCATCATCGCCTTCGCCATCATCACCGAGACGGTGTTCCAGTGGCCCGGCATGGGCCTGCTGTTCATCCAGGCCATCAGCATGGTGGACATCCCGGTGATGGCCGCCTACCTGGTGCTGATCGCCTTCATGTTCGTCGTCATCAACCTGGTGGTCGATCTGCTGTATTTCGCCGTCGATCCGCGCCTGCGCGTGCAGAGCAAATAAGGGAACCGCCTCATGAACGCCCGCATCGCTCCCTTCTTCGCGCGCGCCGCCGACAGCGACCTCTGGCACAGCTTCAAGCGCTCGCCCGGCGCCATCATCGCCGCCGTGGTCACATTGGCCATCCTGCTGGGCGCGCTGTTCGCGCCGGTGATCGCGCCGCACAACCCCTTCGACCTGGCTTCCCTGAACATCATGGACGCCAACACCCCGCCAGCGTGGCAGGAGGGCGGCAGCCCCGACTTCCTGCTCGGCACCGATGACCAGGGCCGCGACATCCTCTCGGCCGTGCTGTATGGCTCGCGCGTGTCGCTGCTGGTGGGCTTCGCCTCGGTGCTGTTCTCGATGGTGCTGGGCGTCACGCTGGGTCTCATCAGCGGCTACGCCGGCGGCCGCGTCGACAGTTTCATCATGCGCATCGCCGACGTTCAGCTATCGTTCCCCGCCATCCTGGTGGCGCTGCTGATCGACGGCGTGGCGCGCGGCCTGCTGCCGCGCGACATGCACGACCAGCTGGCCCTGTACGTGCTGATCTTCGCCATCGGCATCTCGGGCTGGGTCCAGTATGCCCGCACCGTGCGCGGCTCGACGCTGGTGGAACGCAACAAGGAATACGTGCAGGCGGCAAGGCTGATCGGCATCGGCCCGGTCACCATCCTGCGCCGCCACATCCTGCCCAACGTCATGGGGCCGGTGCTGGTGATCGCCACCATCCACCTGGCGATCGCCATCATCACCGAAGCCACGCTGTCGTTCCTGGGCGTGGGCGTGCCGCCCACCGCGCCGTCGCTGGGCACGCTGATCCGCATCGGCAACAGCTATCTGTTCTCGGGTATGTGGTGGATCTCGATCTTCCCTGGCATCGCGCTGGTCGCGCTGGTGCTGTCGGTCAACCTGCTGGGCGACTGGCTGCGCGACGCGCTCAACCCCAAGCTGCGCTGAGGATGCCATGGCCCTGTTGAACATCGAAGACATCCGCATTGAATTCCCCAGCCGCCGCGGCACGCTGGTGGCGGTGGACGGCGTGTCGCTGTCGCTGGAGAAAGGCGAGATCCTGGGCGTGGTTGGCGAGTCCGGCGCCGGCAAATCGACCATCGGCAACGCCGTGATCGGCCTGCTCGAAGCGCCCGGCCGTCTGGCCGGCGGCGCGGTGCTGCTCGACGGCGAACGCATCGACACCCTTACCCCGGCACAGAAGCGCAAGGTGCGCGGACGCCGCATCGGCATGATCTTCCAGGATCCGCTGACCTCGCTCGACCCGCTGCAGACCGTGGAAAGCCAGCTGGTCGAAACCATGCTGGTGCACCTGGACCTGACGCACGACCAGGCCAGGCAGCGCGCGGTGCAATTGCTGGCGCAGGTCGGCATCGACCAGCCCGAGCTGCGCGTTCAACAGTATCCGCACCAGTTCTCGGGCGGCATGCGGCAGCGCGTGGTGATCGCGCTGGCGCTGTGCTGCGAACCCGAGGTCATCATTGCCGACGAACCCACCACCGCGCTCGACGTGTCGATCCAGGCGCAGATCCTGGAGCTGCTGAAAAAGCTCTGCCGCCAGGAACAGGTCGGCATGATCATCATCACCCACGACATGGGCGTGATCGCGGACGTCACCGACCGGGTGGCGGTGCTGTACCACGGCAAGCTGGTCGAGCAGGGGCCCACCGCCAAGATCCTGGGCGATCCCGATCATCCCTACACCCGCAGCCTGATCTCGGCCGTGCCGCGCCCGGACATCAAGCTCAAGCGCTTTCCGCTGGTCACCTACATCGAGGACGTCAAGACGCCGGCCCAGCCGCTCGACCTGGCCACGCACTGGCTCGGCCAGCGGCGCGACTTCGGCGCACGCGGCGAAGGCCCGCTGGTGCAGGTCCGGGACCTGAGCATGCGCTTCGTGCTCAAGAGCGCCTTGTTCAAGCGCAACCAGCGCACGCTGGATGCCGTCAAGCGCGTCAACTTCTCGATCGGCGAAGGCGAGGTATTCGGCCTGGTGGGCGAATCCGGCTCGGGCAAGTCGACCGTGGCGCGGCTGATCTCGGGCCTGTACACGCCCAGCGGCGGTTCGGTCACGTTCGGCGGCACCGACCTGACCGCGCTCAAGGGCGAAAAGCAGCTCAACCCGTTCCGGCGCCAGATCCAGATGATCTTCCAGGATCCGTTCTCGTCGCTCAATCCGCGCATGCGCGTGCTGGACATCGTGGCCGAGCCGATCCGCTTCCACAAGCTGGCGGCCAGCGAGGCCGAGACGCGCCGCGTGGTGGCGGACCTGCTCGACGTGGTCGGGCTGGGCGAGCGCGCCGCCGAGCGCTTCCCGCACGAGTTTTCCGGCGGCCAGCGCCAGCGCATCTGCATCGCGCGGGCGCTGGCCACGCGGCCGCGTTTTCTGATCTGCGACGAACCGACCTCGGCGCTGGACGTGTCGATCCAGGCGCAGATCCTGAACCTGCTCAAGGACCTGCAGGAACAGCTGGGCCTGACGATGCTGTTCATCAGCCACGACCTGCCCGTGATCCGCCAGATGTGCGACCGCGTCGGCGTGATGCGCTACGGCGAACTGCTGGAGGTGGCGGACACCGAGGCGCTGTTCGAGCATCCGCAACATCCCTACAGCCAGCACCTGCTGGGGCTGATGCCCCGCTTGCAATCCATGTCCCGCGAGGGACTGGAGGTGGAAGGCTGAGCCCCACCCACACGACAAGGAGCGAGACATGAGTGCGTTGCCACAGACCCTGTTCATCGGCGGCAAGGTGTTCGACGGACATGGCGCAATGCTGCCGGGCCATGGCGTGCTGGTCGAGGGCAAGCAGGTCACGCGGGTGGCGCCGGCCGCCGAATTCAACGGCTTCGCCGGGCGGCGCATCGACACCACGGGCATGACGCTGATGCCCGGCATGGCCGACTGCCACGTGCACCTGGTCTACACCGGCGGCGCCGACCCGCAGACACAGATGTCGAAACAAGGCCCGGCCCAGATTACGCTGACCGCGCTGGAGAACGCGCAGGCCGCGCTGCGCGGCGGCTTCACGGCGCTGCGCGATTGCGGCGGCAAGGACTACCTGGAGTTCGGCGTGCGCGACGCCATCGCGCGCGGCGTGTTCCCGGGCCCGACCATCAAGGCCTCGGGCCGCATCATCTGCATGACGGGGGGCCACGGCAACCGCATCGGCCGTGTCGCCGACGGCGGCGAAGAGGTGGTCAAGGCCGTGCGCGAGCAGGTCCACGCCGGTTGCGACCTGGTCAAGATCATGGCCACCGGCGGCGTCATGACGCCGGGCGTGAGCCCGATGGATGCGCACTACAGCTTCGACGAAATGAAGGCGGGCGTGCACGAAGCCAAGCGCTTTCGCAAGAGCACCGCCAGCCATGCGCAAGGCACGCAGGGCATCCTGAACGCGGTGCGCGCCGGCATCGACTCGATCGAGCACGGCATCTTCATGGACGAACAGTGCCTGGAGGAAATGCTGGCGGCCGAAACCTACCTGGTGCCGACCATCGCGGCCGTGCGCAACATCGTCGCCAACGCCGACAACGGCATACCCGTCTATGCCGTGGAAAAGGCGCGCGCGGTGGAGCAGCGCCATCGCGAATCGATCCAGATGTACTACAAGGCGGGAGGGCGCATCGCGCTGGGCACGGATGCCGGCACGCCGTTCAACCTGCATGGCGAGAACGCGATGGAGCTGGCCTACATGGTGGAATTCGGCATGACGCCGGTCGACGCGCTGATTGCCGCCACCTCGCGCGGCCATGACCTGATGGGCATGGCCGGTCACGGCGTGGTGGAGGCGGGCGCCGTGGCGGACCTGCTGCTGGTGCGCGGCGACCCGACCGAGGACATCATGCGGGCCGCCGACAGGCGCTTCCATGTGGCGGTGTTGCGCAATGGCGAAGTCATGGCTGGCGCGTTGCCGGCCTGAACGGCAACGCGCGCCGGCGCCTTACTTCACGCCACGCGCCATCAGCCAGCTCAGGAAACTCTCGACCGGCATGCGTTCGCCATTGAGGTCCACCTGGCCGCCCTTATAGTTCAGGCTCGCGACCAGCTTGCCGTCCTCCAGGCGCCCCCACTGGCCGCGCAGGAAGCGATCGCGCATCTCGTCGGCCCGCCGGCCAGCCGCCTCGCGCGCGGCGGCCTCGGGCATGCCTTCGGCCTGCATCCGCACCGCGATCAGGTCGGCCAGGCTGACGACCGGCACCGACATCCGCGCATCGAGCTTGCGCACGGTTTCCTTGACGACCGCGCCGGGCGAGTGGTTCCACAGCGTGGGCGCGCTCAGGTCGAGATCCAGCCGCAGGGTCGCGGAACCGTTGGCGGTATCCACCTGCAGCGGCGACAGCGAAAAGCCCGGCTGGGCCAGCAGGAACTTCATCAGGTGGCCCACGCCCACCATCTTGTCACCCAGGCTGGCGCTCCCTCGGGTCGCCTCCACCGACGCCTGGAATGCGCGGAACGACACGATGTCGAAGTTGCGCGCCTCGGCGGCCAGGCGCAGGTTGGCCGCCTGGCCGGCCCGCGTGTCGATGCCCGCGACCTGCACGGCCAGCTTGGCGTTCATCGCGCTCTCGGCGCCCCTGGCGTCGGCGGTCAAGGCGACATCGCGCAGCGTGACCGGTTCGCCGTCGATCTCGATGGTCCATTGCTTGAGGTTCGCGCGGGTAGCCGCGGTCCCCGCCTCATCGGCGGCGCGGCTCGCGTCGTACCTGATCGCCAGATCGCGCATGGCCAGGCGCCGCGTATGGCGCTGACCGTCCTCGGTGTAGGGTTCGAACAGGTCGGCGCGGTCGGCGCGGATGTCCACCGCGGCGTGCCTGCCGCCGGCGGCCACGTCGGCCTCAAGCTTCAGGCCCGAAAAGCTGAAGCGCGACTCGTCGCGCGCGCGCTCGACCGGCGCCAGTTCCAGCGTGGCGCGGATGTCGCGGCCATAGCCCGCCACGGCCTCGGCGGTCATGGGCACGGCGCCCCCGGCTGCCATGAACCAGGTTTCGACCGACGGCGTCTGCGCCAGGTCGGCGCGGGCCGCCACCATCGCCGGGAACAGCTGTCCGCGCGCCAGGCGATACAGGGGGAAGGGGCCGTGGTCCAGGCGCACCACCACCTCGAAATCGCGCCCTGCCGCGCCGGGGCCGTCCTTGGGCGACGGCGTCGCCTTCAGGCGGTAGCGCCCCCGCGACGTGAAGACGCCGCGTTCGTACGACAGCTGCTCGAACGACAGCGTTTCGCCCAGCTTCGCGCCGATCAGCCGCGCCTGTTCGGCGGCGCTTTCGGCCAACTGCGCCATGCCGGTCTCCAGCTGCCTGCCGGTGTACCAGGCCGTCCCCGTCCAGATAACGCCCAACGCCAGCATGGTGCAACCCGCCGCTACCCATTTCCGCATGATGTCCGTCCCGCCCCTGCATCCGTGCGGCCCCCCATGGGCCGGCTCCGCAAGCATACGCCCCGCATGAAAAACGGGCTGCCACGCCCGATGGCGCCGCAGCCCGCATTGGGCGCCGGCATCATGCCGGCGCCAGGGTGTTGTCCGCGCCTCAGCGCATGCCGCCCATCGCGCCGCTCATGACCATCATCACGAACTGCTGCAGCGGCATCTTCTTGCCATTGAAGTCGACCTGGCCGTCGGCGTAGTTCAGGTAGGAAACGATGTTGTCGTTTTCCGCCTTGGCCACGCCCATCGCCACCGCCATGGTGCCGACCATTTCGGCCTGGCCCTTGGCGGTCTGGGCCGCGCGGTCGGCCGGCACGCCACGCATCTGCGGCTCGATCGCCATCAGGTCGGCCAGATTGGCCTTGGACAGCACCAGCTTGGCGTTGAGCTTGCGGATGGCTTCCATGGCCACATCGCTGGCCGGCTTGTCGGTCGAGGCCGGCTTGGCCAGGTCCACGTCCAGGTTGAAGGTCGAGGTGCCGTTGGCGGTGCGCACCTGCAGCGGCGACACCGACAGGCTGGGGTTGCCGGCCAGCAGCAGTTCGACGTTGGTCTTCAGGATCTGCTGCTCTTCGGGCGTGAACTCGGGCTTGGCTTCGTCGTCGCCGCTTTGCATCATGCGGCGCGAGGACGCCTCATAGACGTCATTCAGCGCCTTGAGCGCCTTGGGGTCCATGTTCTTCATGCCGATGGCCAGCTGCAGGCCCGCCATGTCCTTTTCCCGGACATTGATCATGCCGAAATCCAGCACCATCTTGGCGTTCACACCGGTGTCGGCCTCGGCCAGGTCCACGGCGATGCTGGTGTCCTTGAACAGCACCGGCGGCTGGGTCTTGGACGTGATGGTCCATTCCTTGAAGACCAGCTTCTGGCTGCCCATGGCCATATCGCTCTTGCCCGGCGTCAGGTCGCTGTTGAGCGTGATGCCCTTGACCGCCATGCCGACGATATCGCTCTCGCCGGCCGGACCGTCCAGCGCCAGGCTGTCGCTCTTGAGCGCCAGGACGCCATGCTTGGTGTTGGTGTCGAAGTCGACATCGCCGGTCATGCCGGAGAAGGTCAGCTTGGTCTGGTTGCTGGAGGCCTCGGCCGGCGCCAGATTGAAGCTGCCGGTGACCTGCTTGCCGTAGCTGACGCTATAGGCGCCGGACAGCGGCGTGGCGCCCTTGGTGGCCGTGAACCAGCCCTTGATCGCCGGGGTTTCCTCGATCTGGAAGCGGCTCGCGACCATGGCCGGAGCCAGCTTGCCCGAGGCCAGGTTCGAGAACGGGAAGGGGCCGTGCGACAGGTGTTCGACGAACTGCAGCTCGCGCTCCTCCGCCGGCTTGCCATCCTTGGCGGGCAGGGTGAACTTGACGCGATAGCGCTCGGTCGACGAGAACACGCCGCGCTCGAACGACATCAGTTCGATCACGGGCGTCACGCCCCACTTTTCACCGAATTTGCGCAGTTCGACGTTGCCGTCTTCGATCGACTGCTTGACGAACGCCTCGGCCTTCTGGCCGGTGTACCAGGCCGTGCCGGTCCAGATTGCGCCCAGTGCAACGACCAGACCCGCTATTGCCGCCTTTTTCATAGCAACCCTTGATTCTTTTGGTGGAGGTAAGCCGACGGATTATAGGGAGGGCAGCCTAGGGATTACACTAATTTCGTGCGATTGTTATGCAAATTGTTACCCTGCAATACCGTGCCCGGCGGCCCATGCGTGCCGCAGCGCCGCATCGGCTACAATCGCTTCGCGTGCTTTGCCAATCTGCACGCGTCCGCTAGGCACTTCGCCGCCAAGCTTCGCCCTCAGGGGCGCTTCCCTTTTCTCCTTATTCGTCCGCCTGGATTGGAGTCTCTCAACTTGAGCGACGGGCTGCCGCTGGAGTTGTTTTGACTACCTCTTCCTCTTTCGCCGACCTCGGGCTGGCCGATTCCCTGTTGCGCGCCATTGCCGATACCGGCTACACCGCGCCCACCCCCATCCAGGCCCAGGCCATTCCGCAGGTCCTCAAGGGCGGCGACCTGCTGGCCGCCGCCCAGACCGGCACCGGCAAGACCGCCGGCTTCACGCTGCCCATCCTGCATCTGCTGATGCAGCGCAAGCCGGAAGCCCGCAAGGCCGGCCGCCCGCGCTGCCTGATCCTGACGCCGACGCGCGAACTGACCGCGCAGGTGGCCGAATCGGTGCAGACCTACGGCAAGCACACCTCGCTGACGTCCATGGTGATGTTCGGCGGCGTCAACATCAACCCCCAGATCTCCGCCCTGCGCAAGCCGCTGGACATCCTGGTGGCCACTCCCGGCCGCCTGCTGGACCACTGCGGCCAGAAGACGGTCGACCTGTCCGGCGTCGAGATCCTGGTGCTGGACGAAGCCGACCGCATGCTGGACATGGGCTTCATCCGCGACATCCGCAAGATCCTGGCCCTGCTGCCCAAGCAGCGCCAGAACCTGCTGTTCTCGGCCACCTTCTCGGATGAGATCCGTTCGCTGGCGCGCGGCGTGCTGAACAACCCGGGCGAAGTCTCGGTCACCCCGCGCAACACCGCCACCGAACTGGTCACCCAGACGGTGCACCTGGTCGAACAGCACCACAAGCGCGACCTCATCAGCCACATCATCCGCGAAAGCGGTTGGCACCAGGTGCTGGTGTTCACGCGCACCAAGCACGGCGCCAACCGCCTGGCCGAAAAGCTGGTCAAGGACGGCCTGACCGCCGCCGCGATCCACGGCAACAAGAGCCAGTCGGCCCGCACCCGCGCGCTGGCCGGCTTCAAGGACGGCACCGTGACGGTGCTGGTGGCCACCGACATCGCCGCCCGCGGCCTGGACATCGACCAGTTGCCCCAGGTGGTGAACTTCGAACTGCCCAACGTGCCGGAAGACTACGTGCACCGCATCGGCCGCACCGGCCGCGCCGGCGCCACCGGCGCCGCGGTCTCGCTGGTGGACAACAGCGAAATCAAGCTGCTCAAGGACATCGAGCGCCTGATCAAGAAGACCATCGAGCGCAAGCCGGTGGCCGACTGGACCCCGCCCGCCACCAGCGCCGCCGCCTTCGAACGCCAGGAACGCGACGAAGACTCGCGCCAGCCGCGTGGCGGCGGCGGCCGTAACGGCGGCCGCGGCGGCAACGCCGGCGCGCCCCGTTCGCGCCCGGCCAACGCCGCGCCGCGCAACGCCAAC
>NZ_CADIJL010000016.1 GCF_902859695.1 Achromobacter ruhlandii | reverse complement strand
CCAAGATTGGAGCGGTTGTCCCCAAAGACAATCTCTCAACCAGTTACGCCTGACGACCATAGCAAGGTGGTACCACTCCTTCCCATCCCGAACAGGACAGTGAAACGCCTTTGCGCCGATGATAGTGGACGGACGTCTGTGAAAGTAGGTCATTGTCAGGCTTTTATTGCTCAAAACCCCATAGGCTCGCGCCTGTGGGGTTTTGTTTTTGGTGCGCCTCAAAACCGTGCGAGCAAACCGTGCGAGCTTCGCCTCCGGGGCTGAATCGGGATCGGCGCGCTGTCCCTGGCGGCAGGCGCGTCTTGGGCCCTCATCGCCCGCGCACGGCGCCGCGAACCCCAAAAAGAAACCCCCGTGCGGCTGGCGCCGCACGGGGGTTTTTGTTTGACGGCGTCGATCCCGCGCGGATCGGTCACCCCGGCGTGCCCGTGTATTCCTGGCGGTCGATACCGTGGCGCTGCAGCTTGTCGTAGAAGGTCTTGCGGGGGATGCCCAGCGCTTCGATCGTGGCGCGTACGTCCCCTTGGTGGGCGGCGAGCGCTTCGCGGATCAGTTGAGCTTCGAAGCGTTCCATCTTCTCGGGCAGTGTGCCTGGCGCGATTTCCTGCGTGGGCGGCACAGTGGCAGAGGTATTGAGCACGCCTAGCACGAAGCGTTCGGCGAAATGAGCCAGCTCACGGACGTTGCCGGGCCAATCGTGTGTCAACAGATGGCGCTTGAGGTCGGCGGGCATGTCGGGGATGTCGCGCTGGAAGCGGCGCGAGGCGTGGCCCAGGTAGTGCGCCAGCAGCAGCGGGATGTCTTCGCGGCGTTCGCGTAGCGGCGGAATGCGGATAGTGACGACGTTGAGACGGTAGAACAGGTCTTCGCGGAACTTGGCACGAATGGCGGGGCTGCCCAGATCTTCCTTGGTGGCGGCGACGACCCGCAAGTCCAGGCTGCGGACCTCGTTGCTGCCCAGCGGCGTGATCTGGCGGGATTCCAGCACCCGCAGCAGCTTGACCTGCACGGCCAGAGGCATGCTTTCGATCTCGTCCAGGAACAAGGTGCCGCCGCTGGCATGCTCGATGCGGCCGATACGGCGCTTCTGCGCGCCGGTGAAGGCGCCTGCTTCGTGGCCGAACAATTCGCTTTCGATCACGCTCTCGGGCAATGCGCCGCAGTTGATCGCGACCAGGGCGCGGTGGCGCCGCCGGCTCAGGCGATGCAGGGCAGTGGCGACCACCTCTTTGCCCGTGCCTGTTTCGCCTTCCACCAGGACATCGACATCGGCGTCGGCGATATGGCGCAGCGTCTGCTTGATGCGTTGCATCGCCGGGGTGGTGCCGATGAAGGGCACTTCGTCGGCATCGACCGCGAAGGCGGCGTCGCGCAGGCGCCGATTCTCGAGCACCAGATGGCGCTTTTCGGCGGCATGGGTGACCGCGGTGACCAGGCGATCGGGCGGATAGGGCTTGGCCAGGAAATCGTAGGCGCCGTCGCGCATGCATTGCACAGCCGTGGCGATGTCGCCGTGGCCGGTGATGAGGATCACGGGGATTTCCGGATCGATCGCACGCAGGCGCTGGAACAGTTGCAGGCCGTCGATGTCGGGCATGCGGATGTCCGTGACCACCACCCCGTCGAAATCGCGGTTCAGGGTGGCCAGGGCGCTACGCGCGCTGGCATGGGCGTCGACGGTGAGGCCATGCAGCTTGAGCGTCTGGACGTTGGCGCGGCGCAGGTCTTCGTCATCGTCGATGAAGGCGACTCGCACCGTCGGCGGTGTGCCGGATTTGTCGCCGAGCAGGGGTAGGTCCGCTGGCGTCGCGATCGCCGTGGAGCCGGCGGTCGACGCGAAGGACGTGGATGGCGCGGCCGGACTGGACGGCGCGACGGATCCGGGCTTGGACGGTGAAGGGGGGGAATCAGGTACGCGGGTCATGGATCGTGGGCGGCGACTTGCGCAGCGTCAGCGTGAACATCGCGCCGCGGCCGGGGCCGTGGGGCGCGGGGAAAATGGCGTCGCCGGGGTGGGCGGCGCGCAGGTCGCCGCCGAATTCGGCGATGATGTCGCGCGAGATCACCAGGCCGAGGCCGAGGCCTTCCGCCTTGGTGGTATGGAAGGGCGTGAACAGGCGCGCGCTGGCCTGGGGCGACAGGCCGGGACCATTGTCGTTGACGAACAATTGCACCGAGGCGCGCAAGTCCTGCACGGCGATGATGATGCGGCCGTCGGCCTGGCCCTCGAGCGCGTCCAGTCCGTTCTGCAGCAGGTTCACCAGCACCTGCTCGAGCCGGATGCGATTGGCCTGTACCAGGTAGTCCTGTTCGACGGGAGGACGTTGCAGCGCCACGCCCTGGCGCCTGGCGCGTGGCCCCACCAACAGCAGCGCGCCATCCAGCGCTTCCTTCAGGCTGGTGGGGCCGACCGTGGCGCCCGCCTTGCGCGAAAAGGCGCGCAACTCGCCGGTGATGTGGCCGATGCGCTCGGTCAAGGCGGCAATGGTGCCAAGATTCTCCGCGGCCGAGCCGCTGTCCTGGCGGCGCAGGAATTCGGCGGCGTTGTCGGCATAGGCGCGTATCGCGGCCACGGGCTGGTTGATTTCGTGCGCGACGCCGGCGGCAACTTGCCCCAGCAGGGCGAGTTTGCTGGCTTGCACCAATTCATCCTGCATGGTGTGCAAGCGTGCCTCGGTGCGCTGGCGTTCGTCCATCTGTGCGAGCAGTTGCTGGTTTACCTCGCGCAGCTGCGCGGTGCGTTCCTCGACCTGGTCAGCCAGTTGCTGGCGTACGGCCAATTGCTGCGCGGTCCGTTCGCGGCTGCGATGGCGGCGATAGAGCAGGATGCCGATGATGGCTGCAAGCACGCCTTGCGCCAGCAGTGCGCCCAGCTGGGCGTTGGCGGTGGCGCGGTTCAGGGCGGATTGCACGGGTGACAGCAGATGCAGCGTCCAGCCGGGGGATTCGACGATGGGCAGCGTGGTGTGCAGCAGCGGGGAGCCGGCGGGAATCTGCGGCAGGGCCTCCCCGGCTCGCACGATTTGGCCGCCCGTGACGGTTTTCAGGGGCGGTTGCAGCGGCAGGGGCTGGAACATGGCGTCGCCGAATTGCAGGCTGGTGCGCAGGGTCTGCGCCAGATCGGGCGTCAGCGGCGCCAGCACGCGGAAGCGCCAGTCTGGCAAGCTGCCCAGCAGCACCACGCCATGTTCGTCGGTGACGAAGATGGGCGCGTTCGACTGGCGCCAGTCGGCCTCGAGGTCGCGGAAGTCCACCTTCAGCACCACCACGCCCAGCATGGCGCCGTTGGTGTCGTCGACGCGTCGGGACAGGTACAGGCCGGCTTCGTGGCTGATGGTGCCCAGCGCGAAATGCTCGGCCGAACCGTGCGTCACGGCGCCGCGGAAGTAGGGTCGGAATTGGTAGTCGACGCCGACGAACGTCGCGGGCTCGCGCCAATTGCTGGCGGCGATGGCGTAGCCGCTTTGGTCCAGCACATAGATGGCCGAGGCGCCGACGCCGTGACTCAAGGCATCGAGCTTTTCGTCCAGCGATTCGATCAGGGCCGGGGTGGGGTTCTGCAGGGTGGCGCGCAAGTCTACGTCGCGGGTCAGGACGAAGGGCAGCGCGCGGAATTTGTCCAGGTTGTTGCGCAGCAGGGCGGCGTTGATCTGGCCGGCGCTGCGGGCCTGGAGATAGGCCTCTTTGAGCGCGCCTTCACGCGCCCATTCGCTGGCGGCGTGCAGCACGCCGAAGACGATCGCCACCGCCGCCAGGACCAGCAATGCCCAGGGCCAGGCCGGGCGGCGCCGGAGCGCGGCGGCGCCAGGGTAAGGCTCCTCCGTGGAGGCCGCCTTTGGAGAAGGAGGACAGGTAGGCATGGGTTGTGCGGTTTTTCGCACATTTTATCTGTTTTCTGTGTGATATTTCGCCAATGTTTTCGGCGCGATGCCATCGCTGCGGATGGAAATCACCATTGAATCAAGGGCTTGAACCCCAACGCCAGGGCCGGCATGGGTTGGCACGACATTTGCATCTACCGGGATAAGCCTGGCGGCATCGCGCACCGGGTGAAATCGGCCCGCGGAGATACGCAAGGCCCTAAAAGAGATAACGCCCCGACAACCACTGTGCATCGTCGCAGGGAACATGGGGCCCCTGGTGGGGACAAATCCCAATGATCGAAGTAGATCAAAGCGCGCCTGCGCGCAAGCTCAAGTTCTATCAAATTCTGTATGTGCAGGTGCTGTTCGCCATCGTGGTCGGCATCCTGTTGGGCTATTTCAAGCCCGACCTCGGCCAGGCGATGCAGCCGCTGGGCGATGGCTTCATCAAGCTGGTGAAGATGATCATCGCCCCGGTGATCTTCCTGACGGTAGCCACCGGCATCGCGGCCATGAGCGACCTGAAGAAGGTCGGGCGCGTGGCGGGCAAGGCCATGCTGTACTTCCTGGTGTTCTCGACCCTGGCCCTGATCGTGGGCATGGTGGTGAGCCATATCGTGCAGCCGGGCGCCGGCATGCACATCAATCCGGCCACGCTGGACCAGAAGGCGGTGTCGGGCTATGTCGCCAAGGCGCATGACTCGACCATCACGGGTTTCCTGCTGAACGTCATCCCCACCACCATCTTCAGCCCCTTCGTCGGCGGCGACATCCTGCAGGTGCTGTTCGTGGCGGTGCTGTTCGGCATCGCGCTGGCTCAGGTCGGCGAGCGCGGCAAGCCGGTGCTGGACTTCCTGACGGCGCTGGCCCAACCGATCTTCAAGCTGGTCGCCATCCTGATGAAGGCCGCGCCCATCGGCGCATTTGGCGCGATGGCGTTCACCATCGGCAAGTACGGCATCAAGTCGATCATCAACCTGGCGATGCTGGTGGGCACCTTCTACGCCACCTCGGTGCTGTTCGTGGTCGTGGTGCTGGGCCTGGTGGCGCGCTACAACGGCTTCTCGATCCTGAAGCTGGTGCGCTACATCCGCGAAGAGCTGCTGCTGGTGCTGGGCACGAGCTCGTCGGAGGCCGCGCTGCCGACGTTGATGCAGAAGATGGAACGCGCCGGCTGCTCGAAGTCGGTGGTCGGCCTGGTGGTGCCCACCGGTTATTCGTTCAACCTGGACGGCACCAACATCTACATGACGATGGCGGCGCTGTTCATCGCGCAGGCCTGCGACATTCCGCTGTCGCTGGGCGACCAGATCCTGTTGCTGCTGGTGGCGATGCTGAGCTCCAAGGGCGCCGCGGGCGTGACGGGCGCCGGATTCATCACCCTGGCCGCGACGTTGTCGGTGGTGCCGACGGTGCCGGTGGCCGGCATGGCGCTGATCCTGGGCGTGGACCGTTTCATGTCCGAATGCCGCGCGCTGACCAACCTGGTTGGCAACGCCACCGCCGCGGTCGTGGTGGCGCGTTGGGAAGGCGAGCTGGACAAGGACCAGCTGCATGCCGCGCTGGAAGGCGAGGCGCCGGCCGCGCAGCCGCAGGCAATGGCGCGGGTATCGACGTCGCAAAGCTGATCGCCGGTTGACCACGTCAAAAAGCCCCCGGGACCGCAAGGCTCGGGGGCTTTTTTCATGGGATTGCGCGGAATCAGGGAATCGCGATGCCCGCGGCCCGCAACAGGTTGGCGGTCTCGAATAGCGGCAGGCCCATGACGCCGGTGTAGCTACCGTCGATGCGCGCGATGAAAGTGCCCGCCAGGCCCTGGATGCCATAGGCGCCGGCTTTGCCGTAAGGCTCGCCGCTGTCGCAGTAGCGCGCGATTTCGTCGGGTTGCAAGGGGCGCATCTGCACCTGGGTGATCGAAACCGCTTCCAGCAGGCGATCGCCCGTCCATAGCGCGACGGCGGTGTGGACCTGGTGCGTCTGGCCCGACAACGCCTGCAGGATGCGGATGGCGTCGTCGCGGTCGGCGGGCTTGCCCAGCACCTGGCCGTCGAGGATGACGGTGGTGTCGGCGGCCAGCAGCGGCAAGACCGGCAGGGCTTGCGCGCGCAGCCAATCGCGGCCGCGTTCGGCCTTGTCGCGCGCGGTGCGCTGGACGTAGTCGGCGGCGCTTTCGCCGGGGTGCTGGGGTTCGTCTTCACCGGGCGGCGCCGGCACGCGCAGCACGTCGTGCGCGAGGCCGATCTGCGTCAGCAGTTCGCGCCGGCGCGGGCTGGCGGAGGCGAGGTACAGGCGTGCGGGAGAGGAAGCGTCAGTCATGGGAAGCGGCGCGCGCCAGGCTGGCGTCCGGCGTCATGCCTCAGGCGCGATGGTAGGGGTGGTTGGTCATGATGGCCCAGGCGCGGTAGAGCTGTTCGGCCAGCACCACGCGCACCATGGGGTGCGGCAGCGTCAGTGACGACAGGCGCAACTGGCCGCTGCACGAAGCCTTGAGCTCGGCATCCAGGCCGTCGGGGCCGCCGACAAGGAAGGCGACGTCCTGGCCACCGGCGCGCCATTGCTCCAGCTTTTGCGACAACGCCATGGTGGTGAGGTCGCGGCCGCGTTCGTCCAGCGCCAGGCGTAGCGCACCGGCCGGCAGCGCGGCCTCGATGCGCTTGGCCTCGGCGGCCATCATCTGGGCCGGGGTCTTGCCAGTGGTGCGAGGCTCGGGCTTGATCTCGCGCAGTTCCAGCGCGCAGTCGGGGGGCAGGCGCTTGGCGTAGTCATCCCAGGCGGTCTGCACCCAGTCCGGCATGCGCGTGCCCACGGCGGCGACGATCAGCTTCACGCCGCGCCTCAGTCGTCGGTGCTGTCGTAGGCGCTATCGCTGGCGATCGGCGCGACCCGGGTGGATTCGGGCAGCAGTTTGACGCGCACCGGCTTGCCGCCCCAGATCTCTTCCAGGTTGTAGTACTGGCGGATGGCGGGCTGCATGATGTGGACCACGACATCGCCAAGGTCGACCACGACCCATTCGCCGGTGTCTTCGCCTTCGATCGTGATGCCGGACAGGCCGAGCGCGCGGCCGCGGTCCGACACGCTGGAGGCCAGCGCGCGGGTCTGCCGGTTGGAAGTGGCGCTTGCAATCACGACGCGATCGAACAGGCTGGTCAGATGCGTGGTGTTGAAGACCTTGATGTCTTGCGCCTTGACGTCTTCGAGGGCGTCGATGACGGCGCGTTGGAGTTTCTGTATATCCATAGCTGCAAATATAACCCGCTGACGGACGGCGAGTGCCGGTTTCCGTGGCGCTGCGCGCCAGGGCGGGATGGGTTTATCGGTAAAGATGGTGCGCCGCAATATAGGCGGCGACGGGCGCGGCCAGCAGGCCGTCGGTCGATTCGCCCCGGGCCAGGCGCTCGCGGATCTGCGAGGCCGAGACCGGCATCGGGGCGAAAGGCAATTCTTCGAGCTGGCGTCCCTGGCCGCCCAGCCAGTCGGCCAGTTCCGCCGGCGGCGCCAGCGGCGTGCCGGGGCGTGTGGCCACCGCCAGGTCGACCAGGCTGGCGATTTCGCGCCAGGAGTGCCAGGTGCAGAAATTGGCCAACTGGTCGGCGCCCAGCAGCCAGACATAGCGGGCATCCGCGGGCAGGGCGCGCAGGGTGTCGATAGTGTAGGTGGCGCCGCCGCGTTCGAGTTCGATCGGATTGACCGCCAGGCCATCGTGGCCGGCGATGGCCAGTTCCAGCATGGTGCGGCGCTGGTCCGCGGTGGCGTGCAAGGCGGCGCGCTGCCAGGGGTTGGCCGCCGGGATCAGTTGCACTTGCGCCAGGCCGAGCGCCCGCAGCGCGTTTTCGGCCAGCGCGACATGCGCGACGTGGACGGGGTCGAAACTGCCGCCCAGAAGACCGATGCGCTTCACACCCAGTCCCGCGGCGTCAGGTAGGCAGCCAGCTCGGCCTCGGGCGTGCCCGCCTCCGGTTGCCAGTCGTAGCGCCATTGCGCCAGCGGCGGCATGGACAGCAGGATCGACTCGGTGCGGCCGCCGGACTGCAGGCCGAACAGCGTGCCGCGGTCGAACACCAGGTTGAATTCGACGTAGCGGCCGCGGCGGTAGGCCTGGAAGTCGCGTTCGCGTTCGCCGTAGGGCGTGTGGCGGCGACGTTCGACGATCGGCAGGTAGCTGTCGAGGAAGGCGTCGCCGACCGAGCGCGTCAGGGCGAACGAGGCGTCGAAGCCGGGAGCGTTCAGGTCATCGAAGAAAATGCCGCCGATGCCCCGGGTTTCGTTGCGGTGCTTGAGGAAGAAATACTCATCGCACCAGCGCTTGTAGCGCGGGTAGTAGTCGGCGCCATGCCCGGCCAGGGCGTCGCGGCACACCGTGTGGAAGTGACGCGCGTCTTCCTCGAAAGGGTAGTAAGGCGTCAGGTCGATGCCGCCGCCGAACCAGAACACGTCGGCCTCGTCATGGCCGGGACGGGCCGCGGCGACGAACATGCGCACGTTCATGTGCGTGGTGGGCACGTACGGGTTGCGCGGGTGCAGCACCATCGACACGCCCATGGCTTCCCAGGAGCGGCCGGCCAGCTCGGGCCGGTGCGCACTGGCCGACGGCGGCAGCTTCGAACCCTGGACGTGGCTGAACAGCACGCCGGCGCGCTCGAACAACTGGCCGCCTTCGAGCAGGCGCGACAGGCCGCCGCCGCCTTCGGGCCGGACCCATTCGTCGCTGCGGAAGGGACCGCCTTCGGCGGCCTCCAGCGCGGCGACGATGCGGGACTGCAGGCCGGTGAGGTAGCCGCGGACGTCGGCGACGGGCAAGGCGTTCATCGGCGCTTCCGGTTACGCGTTGGACTTGGGCTTCTGCTGCGACGGCTTGAGCGCGCGCCAGCCGATGTCGCTGCGGTACTGGCGGCCGTCGAAGTGGATGCCGTCGATGGCTTCGTACACGCGGTCGCGCGCCATCTTGACCGAGTCGCCCAGCGCCGTGACGCACAGCACGCGGCCGCCGGTGGTCTGGGTTTCGTCGCCTTCCAGGCGGGTGGCCGCATGGAACACCATGCAGTCGTCGGCGTCGGCGGGCAGGCCGCGGATGACGTCGCCGGTGCGCGGGGTGTTGGGATAGTTGTGCGAGGCCAGCACCACGCCCAGGGCGGTGCGGCGGTCCCAGGTGATGTCGGCCTGGTCCAGCGTGCCCTCGACGGCGTGCTCGAGCGCGTCCAGCAGGTCGCTCTTGACGCGCATCATGATCGGCTGGGTTTCCGGGTCGCCCATGCGGCAGTTGAATTCCAGCGTCTTGATGTCGCGGTCGGGATCATCGCCGGGGGCGATCATCAGGCCGGCGTACAGGAAGCCGGTGTAGGGGATGCCGTCGCGCGTCATGCCCTGCACGGTCGGCAGGATGATTTCGCGCATGATGCGGTGGTGCAACTCGGGCGTGACGATCGGGGCGGGCGAGTAGGCGCCCATGCCGCCGGTGTTCGGGCCCTGGTCGCCGTCCTGCAGGCGCTTGTGGTCCTGGCTGGTGGCCAGCGCCAGCACGTTGCGGCCGTCGCACATGACGATGAAGCTGGCTTCCTCGCCGACCAGGCATTCCTCGATGACGACGCGCGCGCCGGCTTCGCCCATGGAGCCGTCGCCCAGCATGGCGTCAACGGCGGCGTGGGCCTCCTCGAGCGTGGCGGCGACTACCACGCCCTTGCCGGCGGCCAGGCCGTCGGCCTTGATCACGATGGGGGCGCCTTCCTGGTCGATGTAGGCATGCGCCTGGGCCGGGTCAGTGAAGGTGGCATAGCGCGCGGTCGGGATATTGTGCCGGACCATGAAGGCCTTGGCGTAGTCCTTGGAGCTTTCCAGTTGCGCGGCGGCCTTGGTCGGGCCGAAGATCTTCAGGCCGCGGGCGCGGAAGACGTCGACCACGCCGGCGGCCAGCGGCGCCTCGGGGCCGACGACCGTCAGGGCGATGCCTTCGCGCTGGACGAAATCGGCCAATTCCTCGGCATTGGTGAGCGGGATGTTTTCCATCTGCTCGGCCCGTTGCGTGCCGCCGTTGCCCGGCGCCACATACACCTTGTGTACGCGCGGGGAGCGGGCCAGTCGCCAGGCGAGGGCATGTTCGCGGCCGCCCGAGCCAATTACCAGGAGTTTCATTGTTGCGTGATTCTTAAGGTTGCCAGTCGAGTGTCGTCAGACACCTGCCCGAGAGATAGGCCACGGATCCGGGCGGGCCCGGATCCGGTGACAGCGTGGCGCGAGGAGGCGAGGCCTGCCGCGCGCCGGGTAATGGAAAAACCGCGCGGAAAACCGCGTGGAAATTACTGCGCTTCGTCGAAAATGACGGTGGTATAGACTTCCTGCACGTCGTCCAGGCCTTCCAGGGCGTCGAGCAGCTTCTGCATCTTGATGGCGTCTTCGCCGGCCAGTTCGGTTTCGTTCAGGGCCTTCATGACGATGCCGTCGACCTCGGCCTTCAGGCCGGCGTCGTCGAACGCCTTGCGCACGGCGGCGTAGTCGGCCGGGGCGCAGATGACTTCGATCACGCCTTCCTCGTCGGTGGCGACGTCTTCGGCGCCGGCCTCGAGGGCGGCTTCCATGACCTTGTCTTCCGGCGTGCCGGGAGCGAACACGAATTGGCCGCAGTGCTTGAACATGAAGGCGACCGAGCCTTCCTGGCCCAGGTTGCCGCCGTTCTTGGCGAAGGCGTGGCGCACTTCGGCCACGGTGCGGGTGCGGTTGTCGGTCATGCAGTCGACGATGACCGCCGCGCCGCCGATGCCGTAGCCTTCGTAGCGCACTTCCTCGTACGCTTCGCCGTCCGCGCCGCCCGCGCCGCGCTGGATGGCGCGCTGGATGTTGTCCTTGGGCATGTTGGCGTCGGTGGCCTTGTCCCAGGCCATGCGCAAGCGCGGGTTGCTGTCCGGGTCAGGGCCGCCGGCGCGCGCCGCCACGGTGATTTCACGAATGATCTTGGTCCAGAGCTTTCCGCGTTTGGCGTCTTGGCGGCCTTTGCGGTGCTGAATATTGGCCCATTTGCTGTGTCCGGCCATGGCTTCCCAGGATAAATTGTCTGCAAAAACGGCATTTTACCGTGCCGGCGGCCGACGCGCCCGGGAGTGCGCCGCCTGTGTCCATATTGCCACGCGCACAACCGCCATCGCAGGCTCTACACTTGGGCATCTGAGTCATTCCGGTCCGGAGAGCAGTCCATGCCCAATCCCATCGTCATCGCCAAGAACGCGCAGACCGAATTGGCCCTCTTGCCCGCCCTGGCCAACCGCCACGGCTGCATCACTGGCGCCACCGGTACCGGCAAGACCGTCACCCTGCAGGTGCTGGCCGAATCCTTCTCCCGCATCGGCACGCCGGTCTTCATGGCCGACGTCAAGGGCGATCTGACCGGCATTTCGCAGGCCGGGACGGCCAGTCCCAAGCTGCAGGAGCGGCTCAAGAACCTGGGCCTGGATGAGCCGGCCTGGGGCGCCAGCCCGGTCGCGCTGTGGGACGTGTTCGGCGAGCAGGGCACGCCGGTGCGAGCCACCATCACTGACATGGGACCGCTGCTGCTGGCGCGCATCCTGGAGCTGAACGATACCCAGGAAGGGGTGCTGACCCTGGTTTTCAAGGTGGCCGACGACGAGGGCCAGTTGCTGCTGGATCTGAAAGACCTGCGCGCGATGCTGCAGAACGTCGCCGACCGCGCCGCCGAGCTCAAGACCCGCTATGGCAACGTGTCCGCCGCCAGCGTCGGCGCGATCCAGCGCGGCCTGCTGGCGCTGGAGTCGCAGGGCGCCGAGAAATTCTTCGGCGAGCCGATGCTGGACGTCGCCGACCTGATGCGCACCGACGCCCAGGGACGTGGCATCGTCAACGTGCTGGCCGCCGACAAACTGATGCAGGCGCCCCGGCTGTACGCGATCTTCCTGCTGTGGCTGCTGGCCGACCTGTACGAGAAGCTGCCCGAGGTGGGGGATCCGGACCAGCCCAAGCTGGTGTTCTTCTTCGACGAGGCGCATCTGCTGTTCAACGACGCGCCGCCGGCGCTGCTGAACAAGATCGAGCAGGTGGTGCGCCTGGTGCGTTCCAAGGGCGTGGGCGTGTATTTCGTCACGCAGAATCCGCTGGATATTCCGGACACGGTGCTGGGGCAACTGGGCAACCGGGTGCAGCACGCGCTGCGGGCCTTCACGCCGCGCGACCAGAAGGCCGTCAAGACCGCGGCCCAGACCATGCGGCCCAATCCGGGGCTGGACATCGAAGCCGCCATCACCGAACTGGGCGTGGGCGAGGCGCTGGTGTCGCTGCTGGACGCCAAGGGGCGACCGATGCCGACCGAACGCGCCTGGATCGTGCCGCCAGCGAGCCGTATCGGCCCGGCCACCGACGCGGAGCGCCAGGCCTTGCGCCAGGGCAGCCCCATGTCGGCCAAATATGACAAGGCCATCGACCGCGAATCTGCCTACGAGGTGTTGGCCGGACGCGCCGCGGCGCCGGCCGATCAGGCCCCCGGAAGGGCCGCGCCGACGCCGACGGTGGGGGGCGCGCCGGCCGGGGCGCAGGGCGGGGGGCTCATGGACAGCCTGAATGACGTGCTGTTCGGCTCGACCGGGCCGCGCGGCGGCAAGCGCGACGGCGTGGTGCAGACCTTCGCCAAAAGCACGGCCCGGTCGATCGCGACGCAACTGGCGCGCGGTATTCTCGGATCGCTGCTGGGATCCAAGACGCGTCGCTGAATTCTGTGTTCCATTAACGGAACAAATTTGTGCTCGGTTTGTTGTAACGCAGGGTAGTACGTTGTTTGTAACTTGGGGTATTGCGTTGCCGTCATTTATGCCTATGATTCTGGGCGATGCAATCCAGGATACAAAGGAAGCGGACGGTGGTAAAAAAGCACAAAATTGCGGTGATCCCAGGGGACGGAATTGGCAAGGAAGTCGTTCCAGAGGGCCTGAAAGTACTCGACGCCGTGGCGTCACGCTTCGGCATTGAGTTCCAGTGGGACCACTTCGACTGGAGCTGCGATTACTACGCCCAGCACGGCAAGATGATGCCGGACGATTGGCAACGGCAGATCGGCCAGCATGAAGCGATTTTCTTCGGCGCCATCGGTTGGCCAGCCACGGTGCCCGACCACGAGGCGCTATGGGGCTCCCTGTTCAAGTTTCGCCGTGAATTCGATCAATACATCAATCTGCGTCCGGTGCGTCTGATGCCGGGGGTGCCGTCGCCGCTGGCCGGCCGCCAGCCCGGCGAGATCGATTTCTTCATCGTGCGCGAAAACACCGAGGGAGAATATTCCAACAGTGGCGGCGTCCTGTTTGGCGGCACCGAGCGCGAAGTCGTCATTCAGGAAAGCGTATTTACCCGCATCGGTGCCGAGCGCGTGTTGAAATTCGCCTTCGAATTGGCCCGCAAGCGCGGCAAGCACCTGACGGCTGCGACCAAGTCCAACGGTATTTCGATTTCGATGCCCTGGTGGGATCAGCGCGTGGCGGATATGGCCGGGAACTATCCGGATGTTCGTTGGGACAAATATCACATCGATATCCTCTGCGCGCACTTCGTGCAACACCCTGACTGGTTCGACGTGGTTGTAGCTTCCAATCTTTTCGGCGATATTCTCTCCGACCTTGGCCCCGCCTGCACCGGAACCATTGGTATCGCGCCGTCTGCCAATCTGAATCCCGAGCGAAGATTCCCCTCGCTGTTCGAGCCCGTGCACGGTTCTGCACCCGATATTTACGGCCAGGGCATCGCCAACCCGATCGGCCAGATCTGGAGCGGCGCGCTGATGCTGGACTTTCTCGGGTATCCGGATGCCTCGGGGACCGTGGTCCGCGCCATTGAGTCGGTGCTGGCTGACGGCCCACGTACGCGCGACATGAAG
Organism: Achromobacter ruhlandii; assembly: GCF_902859695.1. Classification (GTDB taxonomy): domain Bacteria; phylum Pseudomonadota; class Gammaproteobacteria; order Burkholderiales; family Burkholderiaceae_B; genus Achromobacter; species Achromobacter ruhlandii. The sequence continues at coordinate 107,056 of NZ_CADIJL010000016.1, read as the reverse complement.
GGCTCCGCATCAACAGCCGAGGTGGGCGACGCTATCGCGTCGCTTATCGAGTCGGTGTAGCGCTGTATGAGGACCGATACTATGGTCGAACCCATTGCCGCCCCCACTGTTCGGGTGGGCGGCAGTCGTGCGGACCGCTTCGTTCGGAAGCTTTTCCGGATGATGCGGTCGCGCACGCAGCGCCACAATCAGCATCTGTGGCCCTTCGTGCGTATCTGGCGCAATCCGGCCGGAGTGATCTGTGGTTTCCGGGCGCTAGGTCGTTCTATTCCGATTACGCCGTTGGAGCAGGGATACGACCCCAGCGACGACGAGATGCATCTGATTCTGAGCGGCCCCTCGATTGCCGAGATTCCTTATGACCGCCTGAATATCCGGGCCGCCATGGGAGTAAATGGTTCGATCACACTGAAGCGCAAGTTCGATCTGCAGTTCAAGTATTACTGCATTATCGATCAGAACTTCGTGCGGGACCGCATTGATCTGGTGCGCGAGATCGTCGCTTGTGACCTAACGCTGTATGTGCTGCCGGATGTGCTGCGCTACATCATGCAGGGGATTGCGCAGGAATACATTCGTTGCCGCATTTGTATCATCGAATTCATTTCAGAGCGCGCCTACCAGCGCAGCGCAGCGCCCGCAGTGCTCAAGCGCATCGTGGCGGCGTCGCCAGACCTGCGGTTATTGGATGCCAAGCAGGGCCTGGGATACAGCTTCGACGCGTCACTTGGGGTGTTCGACGCCGATACGGTGGCCTATGTGGCGCTGCAGGTGATGATTTCCGGTGGGGCGCGCAAGGTTTACGTGCACGGGCTGGACCTGACGCTGCAGCATGGCATGCGGTTCTATGACGAGGGTGACACGCCTCAGACCAGCCGGCTGGCGCGCAATTTCGCCCACCTTATCGAACCCTCGTTTCGTTTCGCCGCGCAGCAGTGGCGTGCGCGCGGTGTGTCGGTGATCAATCTGTCGTCGGTAAGCGCGCTGCCGCCGGAGGTGATCGAGCGGCAGGACTGGCGCGCGTTGCTGAAAAATTGAATTAGGGCTCGGCAGATTCTGCCGGGCCCTATTCTTTGGCCCCTCTGTCGTGAGAGGTTTAGTGGGCGCCCGCGGCTGCTTCCGCGGCGCCGCCACCGCCGCCCGCCTTGGCCGAGCGCGGCCGCGCGAACCAGACCAGCCCGGTCAGCAGCAGGAAGATGACCGCCGAGGCGTAGAACACATCCACCGCCGACATGGTGAATGCCTGGGCGTTGATCAGCCTGTCGACCGTGCTCAGCGCCTGCTGGTGCGACATGCCGACGCCGTTTTGCAGTGCGCTCAAGGTCTGGTCGAAGGCCTGCTGGCCCGGCTTGGCGACCTCGGTCAGCTGGGCATGGTGCAGGGTGGCGCGGTTTTCCCACAGCGTGGTCGCGATCGAGGTGCCGAAGGCGCCGGCGGTCAACCGCAGGAAGTTCGACAGGCCCGAAGCGGCCGGTATGCGCCAGGGCTCGATGCTGGACAGGGTGATCGAGGTCAGCGGCACGAAGAACGCCGCCATGGCCGCGCCCTGGATGATCGTCGGGATCATCAACGTGCGCACGTCGGTCTGGGTGTTGAAGCCCGAACGCATGAAGCACACCAGCGCGAAGATCAGGAACGCCACCGTCACGATCTGGCGCGGATCACGGGTGGCCAGCATCTTGCCCACCATCGGCGTGAGCAGGATGGCCAGCAGGCCCACCGGCGCGGTCACCAGGCCGGCATAGGTGGCCGTGTAGCCCATGTAGCTTTGCAGCCACAAGGGCAGCAGCACCACATTGCCGAAGAACACGCCGTAGGCCACCGCCAGCGTCAGCGCGCCGACCGTGAAGTTGCGGATCTTGAACAGGCGCAGGTCGACCACCGGATGCGCGTCGGTCAGTTCCCAGATCAGGAAGAAGACGAAGGCGACGAAGGCGATGGCCGCCAGGGCGATGATGGTGGGGCTGGCGAACCAGTCCAGTTCCTTGCCCTTGTCGAGCATGATCTGCAGCGAGCCGACCCACACCACCAGCAGCACCAGGCCGAGTTTGTCGATCGGCAGCTTGCGGGTCAGCGATTCGCGGTTGCCGTAGATGCGCCAGCTGATCCACGCCGCCAGCAGGCCCACCGGCACGTTGATGTAGAAGATCCAGGGCCAGGTGTAGTTGTCGGAGATCCAGCCGCCCAGCAGGGGGCCGGCCACGGGCGCCACCAGTGTCGTCATGGACCAGACCGCCAGCGCCATGCCCGCCTTGGACTTGGGGAAGCTGGCCAGCATCAGGGTCTGCGACAGCGGGATCATGGGCCCGGCCACCGCGCCTTGCAGCACGCGGAATGCGATCAGGGCTTCCAGCGACGGCGAGAAACCGCACAGCCACGAGGCCAGCACGAACAGCAGGGTGGAGATCAGGAAAAGCCGCACCTGGCCGAACCGCTGCGTCAGCCAGCCGGTCAACGGCACGGTGATGGCATTGGCCACGGCGAACGAGGTGATGACCCAGGTGCCCTGGCTGGAGCTGACACCCAGGTCGCCGGAAATCGTGGGAATGGACACGTTCGCGATCGAGGTGTCCAGCACATTCATGAACACCGCCGTGGACAGCGCGATCGACCCGATGATGCGGGTAGCGCCCTCCAGCGGCGGATAGGTTCCCGGCGGAAGTACGGTGGGTTCGGCGGGGGCGCCGCCGGCCGCGGGCTGCGCGGTGGTGCTCATGGGAACGCTCCCTTACTTGGCGCCGCGCGCCAAGCCCTCTTTGGTCGCGGGCGATGCGGCCGCCTGCGGGGTGAATTCGTCGGAGGCGAGGTTGGCCTGGATGATCTTCTCGATCGTGGCGTCGATCTCGTCATGGGCGGGTTCGAAGGCGCGCGTCGACCAGGCCGGTTCCTTGCGGGCGGCCGCGGTCAGCGCTTCGCCGTCCTGCTTGCCGACGTCGACTTCCACGTCCATCGACAGGCCCACGCGCAGCGGGTGCGTCTTCAGGTCCTCGGGATCGAGCTTGATGCGCACGGGCACGCGCTGCACCACCTTGATCCAGTTGCCGGTGGCGTTCTGGGCCGGCAGCAGGGCGAAGGCGGCGCCGGTGCCGGCATCCAGGCCCTCGACGGTGCCGTGGTAGGTGATCGAGCTGCCGTACAGGTCGGCGGTCATCTTGACCGGTTGGCCGACGCGCATCTTGCGCAGCTGGCCTTCCTTGAAGTTGGCTTCGACCCAGACCTGGTCCAGCGGCACCACGGTCATGAGCGCGGCGCCAGGCGCCACCCGCTGGCCAACCTGGACGCTGCGGCGGGCGATGACGCCGCCGACGGGCGCCGGCAGCACCGTGCGCGATTGCGCCAGCCAGGCGTTGCGCAGACCGGCCACGGCCTGGCGCACGTCAGGGTGGTCGGCCACCGTGGTGCCTTGGGTCAGGGCCTGGTTGGTCGCCAGCTTGGCGCGCGAGGCGGCCAGCGCCGCGCGCGCCTGCGCCAGGCCGGACTGCGCGGTCTTGAGCGCCGCTTCGGCGTGCAGGATTTCCTCGCCGCTGACGCCGCCCGACTTGGCCAGTTGCTGGCGCCGGCTGACGTCGCTCTGGGCGCGCGTCAGTTCGGCCTGGGCGCGTTGGATGTCGGCCTGGCGCAGGTCGACGTCCGCCGCCAGCGCGTCGTTCTGGACATAGTAGGTGCGGACCTGGCGCACGGTCTGCGCCAGCTTGGCCTCGGCCTGCTGCAGGGCGACCTGCGTGTCGGCGGGATCGATGCGCACCAGCGGCTGGCCGGCGGTGACGGTCTCGGTGTCGTCGGCCTCGATGGCCACCACGGTGCCGGGCACCTGCGGGGTGATCTGCACCAGGTTGCCGTGCACGTAGGCGTCATCGGTGCTTTCGAAGTGGGCGCCGAACAGGACCCACCAGATGCCGTAGGCGATCGCGATGAGGATGAAAACGCCGGTGGCGATCAGCAGCAGGCGTTTGCGGGCGGGATTGGTCGTGGGAGTGGCTGCGTTCATGACGTCTGAATCCGGAGCGTTCAATGAGTGGGGTTCGTGGCGGGCGCGGGCTGCTGCGCGGGGGCGGGGAGGTAGCCGCCGCCCAGTGCGTTGGCCAGGTTGGCGTCCAGCTGGTAGGCGCGGATGCGCAGATCGGTGTCGAGCCGGGCCTGGGTCAGCACGCCGGTTTGCGCGACCAGCACGGTCAGGTAGTTGCCCATGCCGGCCTTGTAGCGGTTGACGGCCAGCTCGTAGGCGGCCTCGATGGCTTCGCGCGCCTGGCGCTGCTGCGCCCGTTCCTGCTCCAGCAGGCGCAGCCCGTCGAGCGCGTCGGCGACCTGATGCACGGCGTCCAGCACGGTCTGGTTGTAGTCGGACACGGCCAGGTCGGCGTCGGCGCGGCGGCTGGCCAGGTTGGCGTTCAGCTCGCCGCCGTGGAAGATCGGCAGGGTGACGGCGGGGCCGATGCCGGCGGTGCGGGCGGCGGCGCTGAGCAGGTTGCCCGTGCCGATCGCCTGGAAGCCGGCGAAGGCGACGAGGTTGATGTTGGGATAGAACTCGGCGCGGGCGCTGTCGATCTGGTGGCGGGCGGCCTCGGCGCGCCAGCGCGCCGCGACCACGTCGGGGCGGTGGCCCAGTAATTCCAGCGGCACGCTGGCCGGCACGCCGCCGCCGGGGGCGGTCAGTGTGGTCGCCACCAGCGACTGGCCGCGCTGCGGACCGGCGCCGGCCAGCGCCGCGACCTGGTTGCGAAGCTGCGCCAACGTGGTTTCGGTCTGGGTCAGTTCGACCTGGCCGGCGGCCAGTGAGGATTCGGCCTGCTTCACCTCCACCTGGGTGTCCAGGCCGGCCGAATAGCGGCCGCGGGTCAGAGACAGGACTTCCTCGCGCTGGGCCAGCACGCGCTTGAGGACCTCGCGCTGGGCGAACGCGTCCTGCAGGTTGAGGTAGGCGCGCACGGTGGCGCTGGCCAATACGTTGCGCGCGGCCTGGGCGTCGGCTTCGGCGGCGGCCTGTTGCGACACCGCAGCCTTCAGGTGCGAGCGGTTCTTGCCCCAGAAGTCGAGTTCATAGCTGAAGTCCAGCGCCAGGCGGTTGTCGCTGACCACCGATCCGCCCAACGGGGCCGGGTAGATGTAGTCGCTGGACAGGTGCTCGCGGTTCAGCGTGTAGTTGGCGTCCACGCGCGGCATCAGCGGCGCGCGGGCCGTGCTGACGGCGGCATTGGCCTTGGCCAGGCGCGCCTGCGCGGCGGTCATGGACGGGCTGTTGGCCAGCGCTTCGTCCATCAGCGTGTCGAGCTGGCTGTCGCCGTAGCGTTGCCACCATTTCGTCTCGGGCCAGGTCACGGCCTGGCTCGTCAATCCCAGCTTGGCTTCATTCAGGGCGGCCACCGGCTCGGGGCCGGGTTCCATCAGGGCGCAACCGCTCAAGGCCAGCACTAATGCGGTAGAAAGAAGGCGTTTCATCCTGACAATCTGCTGAAAGTAATTGATTAATCTGTATTTGCCTAGGCAAATATTACGTCAAATAAAGCCCCTTTTGCAGGGGCGGGTCGGCTTGGGTGGACGTCGTCAGCGCTCGGGCGCGGAGGCGGAACCGTTGGCGATCATGCGGCGCAAAAAGTGCATCAACTGCGTCACTTCGTCGGTGGAGAAACCACGCAGGTGGTGGTTCAGCACGTGGGCGATATTGGGCGGAATTTCGCGCGCCTTGGCCTCGCCGAGCTCCGTCAGCTCGATCTTCACGACGCGCCGGTCCTGCTGGCTGCGCGCCCGCCGCAGCAGGCCCTTGGCCTCGAGCCGGTCGAGCGTGCGGGTCATGGCGCCGGTGTCGACGCCATTGAGCCGGGCCAGTTCGGCGGGCGTGTCGGCCCGGCCCAGGGAGACCATGGCGATGGGGCGCCATTGCATGGCGGTGAGATCGAGCGGCGCCATTTCCTGGTCCAGCATCCGGTTCAGGGAATTGGCGACGAGCTTGATCAGGTAGCCGGCGTTCTCTTCCATCATGCAGCGGGTGTCCCCGCGATAATGAATCGGATTTTCGGAAGAATCAGGGCGTGACGAGGCATTCATGGCCCAGATTTTACTGCCTAGTCAGTAATTGTCAAGGCTGCTTTTGAGGGACGCTTTCCGAAGCCGATGACGGCGCCTTGCGCAACCCGGACCAGACGATCGCGGCCACGATCAGCGCCGCGCCCGCCATCATCCGCACTGTGGGCTGCTGGCTGAACAGGAGCCAGGCGAAGGCGATGGCGTAGACCGGTTCCAGCGCGATCACCAGGCCGGCGCTACGGGCGTTCAGGCGGGTCAGGCTGGAGACGAACAGGAAGTGCGACAGGCCGGTGCAGAACACGCCCAGCAGCGCCAGCCAGAACCAGTCCGTGGCGGGCAGGGCGGGCAGTTGGCCGACGGCGAACGGCAACATCACCAGCGCCACCACCAGGTTCTGCCAGCAGGCCACCTGCATCGGGTCCATGCCCGAGGCCGAGCGGCGGTTGCTCAGGGCCAGCAGGGCGAAGGTCAGGCCCGACAACAGGCCCCAGGCCAGGCCGATGGTGCCCTGGTCGGCCAGGTCGAACGACGGCGTGACCAGCACCAGTCCGGCCGTGACCAGGCCCAGCAGCAGCCATTCGGCCAGCCGTACCCGTTCGCGGAAGATCAGGCCTTCGAACAACGTGATGAACGCCGGGAAGCTGGCGAAGCCCAGGGTGGCGATGGCGATGCCTCCCACCTTGACCGAGATGAAGAAGGTGACCCAGTGGGCCGCCAGCAGCGCGCCCGCGATCACCAGCACGAACAGCTGGGCCGGCGTCAGGGCGCCGAGCAGGGGGCGGCGCCGCATGCGGGCGAACAGGCCCAGCGAGATGACGGCGAAGACCGCCCGGCCCAGCGTGATGACCGCCGCGCTGGCCTGGATCAGTTCACCGAAGACGCCGGTCAGGCCGAACAGGACGGCGGCGATATGGATATAGGCGAGGGCGCGGTGTCGGGTCATTCGCTGTGGGACGGCAAGGGCGGCGGCATGGCCGGGGGCGGGACAAGTGGCTAAAAAAGCGCGGCGCGCACGTGCAAATCGCGTTGCGCTGAATCTAAAATCATCGCATGAATCGTATTGCCAAGCTTTTGCCGGTCTCCCGTCCCTCCAGCCGCGCGGCCGGGTTCATCATGGCCGCGCTTGGCGCCATCCTGTTTTCGGCCAAGGCCATCGTCGTCAAGTTCACCTACCGCTACGGCATCGACGCGGTCACCCTCATCGCTTTCCGCATGTTGTTCGCCATGCCGTTTTTCGCGGCCGTGGCCTGGCACCAGTCGCGCCTGGCGGCGCGCGGCGAGATCGTCGTCATGACCTGGAAGGAACGGGTCCAGGTCTGCCTGCTGGGGCTGCTGGGCTACTACCTGTCCAGCTTCCTGGATTTCCTCGGGCTGCGCTATATCACCGCCAGCCTGGAACGACTGATCCTGTTCCTGTCGCCGTCGCTGGTGGTGCTGATTTCCGCGTTCTGGTTCAAGCGTCCGGTCGAGCGCCGCCAATGGCTCGCAATGACGTTGTCGTATGCCGGCGTCGTGCTGGTTTTTGCCCATGATTTGAGCTTCGGCGGCTCCGCCGAGGTGTTGTTAGGGTCTTTGTTCGTTTTCGGTTCGGCGCTCAGCTATTCTGTGTACCTGATTTGCTCCGGGGAACTGATCAAGCGCATCGGGCCGACCCGGCTGGTGGCGTACGCCATGCTGGTGTCGTGCGTGGCCTGCATCGTGCAGTTCTTCGTGATCCATCCCGCCTCCGTGCTGGTGCAGCCGCCAGGCGTGTACGGCTATTCGATCATCCACGCCACGCTGAACACCGTGGTGCCCGTCTTCATGCTGATGTGGGCGGTGGCGCTGATCGGCGCGCCGACCGCGTCGCTGCTGGGCATGCTGGGGCCGGTGTCGGTGTTGTTCCTGGCGTCGTGGTTCCTGCACGAGCCCGTCACGGTGTGGCAGATGGCCGGGACCGCGCTGGTACTGGCCGGGGTGTTCGTATTGATGGGGGGCGGCGCCGCCAAGGCGCCGCCCGCCGCGCCGGGCGGCAGCGCGCCCGCGCGGTGACATCCGGTTTTCTCGCTTGAATCGCAACATTTCAATGAAAGGAGGCCAGCATGGCCAGCAATCTCGTCAAGGCAATCCGTATCGAGCAGCATGGCGGTCCCGAAGTCCTGAAACTGGTCGAGGTCGAAGTGCCGTCGCCGGCCGCCAATGAGGTCACCATCGACCAGCACGCGGCCGGGCTGAACTTCATCGATATCTATTTCCGCACGGGCTTGTATCCCCATCCGCTGCCCCACGGCCTGGGCTTCGAGGGCGCGGGCGTGGTCAGCGCCGTGGGCGCCGACGTCAAGCACCTGAAGAAGGGCGACCGCGTGGCCTACGGCCAAAGCCCGATCGGCGCCTACGCCAAGGCCCGCAACGTGCCGGCCAACCAGGTCGTCAAGCTGCCCAAGGGCATCGGCTTCGACGAGGCGGCCGCCGTGATGCTCAAGGGCCTGACGGTGCAATACCTGTTCCGCCAGACCTACCGCCTGCAGGGCACCGAGACCATCCTGTTCCACGCGGCCGCGGGCGGCGTGGGCCTGATCGCCTGCCAATGGGCGCGCGCGCTGGGCGTGAAGCTGATCGGCACCGTCTCCAGCCCTGAAAAGGCCGAACTGGCCCGCGCCAACGGCGCCTGGGAAACCATCGACTATTCGCGCGAGAACGTCGCCGAGCGCGTGCTGGCGCTGACTGGCGGCAAGAAGGTGCCCGTGGTGTACGACGGCGTCGGCAAGGACACCTGGGAAACCTCGCTGGACTGCATCGAGCCGCGCGGCCTGATGGTCAGCTTCGGCAATGCCTCCGGTCCGGTGGCGGGCGTCAATCTGGGCATCCTGAACCAGAAGGGCAGCCTGTACGTGACGCGGCCGTCGCTGGGTGTGCACGTCAACACGCTGGAAAAACTGCAGGCCGCCTCGGACGAGCTGTTCGATCTGGTCCTGAAGAAAAAGATCAAGGTCCGCATCGACCAGCGCTACAACCTGGAGCAGGCCGGCGAAGCCCAGACCGCGCTGGCCTCGCGCAAGACCACCGGCGCCACCGTGCTGATGCTGGATTGATCCGGCGCGTCGTGGACGCCACCGGCAAGGCGGGACGCGGCGAGCGTCCCGCTTTTTTTTGGCCCGTGCGCACCGGGACAAATCGCCATGCACGCGCGGACAAGCCAGCGCGCCGGGCCGTTGCTATGCTGGCCCGACCCTATCCGTTGGAGCCTTCCGCATGTCGTCCGTCCGCCCCACCGCCAGCGCTTCCGCCTCCGACCGCCCGGAATTGGCCGCCATCCGGCAGTACATGATCGTCGACGGCGAGCCGCTGCGCCAGGGGCAGGGTGATCCTATTGACGTGCACGACCCGGCCACCGGCGAGGTCATCGCCACGCAGCTGGATGCGGGGCCCGCGCAGATCGACCTGGCAGTGCAGGCCGCGCGCCGCGCGTTCGCCAGCGGGCCATGGCGCGACATGCTGCCGGCCGGGCGCGAGCGCCTGCTGCTGAACCTGGCGGACCTGGTGGAACGCCACGGCGAGGAACTGGCGCGGCTCGAGACCCTGAACAACGGCAAGCTGCTGGGCGTGTCCCAGGGACTGGAGGTCGGCTCGGGCGCGCAATGGCTGCGCTACATGGCGGGCTGGGCGACCAAGCTGAGCGGCGACACGCTGTCGCTGTCGATTCCGTTCCCGCCCGGTGTCCAGTACAGCGCCTACACCCTGCCGCAGCCGGTGGGGGTGGTGGCGGCGATCATTCCGTGGAATTTCCCGCTGCTGATGGCGATCTGGAAGATCGCCCCGGCGCTGGCCGCCGGGTGCACGGTGGTGCTCAAGCCCGCCGAGGAAACGCCGCTGACCGCCCTGCGCCTGGCCGAACTGGTGCTGGAGGCGGGATTTCCCCCTGGCGTGGTCAACGTGGTGACAGGGCGTGGCGAGACCGCCGGCGCGGCACTGGTGGCGCATCCGGGCGTGGACAAGATCGCCTTCACCGGCTCGACCGAGGTCGGCAAGCTCATCGGCCGCGCCGCCATGGACGACATGAAGCGCGTGTCGCTGGAGCTGGGCGGCAAGTCGCCCGTGATTGTGCTGGATGACTGCGACCCCGATGTGGCCGCGCACGGGGCGGCCGCCGCCATCTTCTTCAACCAGGGGCAGGTCTGCACCGCCGGTTCACGGCTGTATGTGCAAAAGGGCCTGTACGCCAAGGTGGTGGAGCGGCTGGCCGACCTGGCCGCCGGCATGAAGCTGGGTTCCGGTTTTGCCGCGGATACGCAGGTGGGGCCGCTGGTGTCGGCGCGTCACCGGCAGCGCGTGATGGACTACATCGGCATCGGCCGCGCCGAGGGCGGCAAGGTGCTGGCGGGCGGCGCCGCGGGCGAGGGCGCCGGCTATTTCGTGCGGCCGACGGTGTTCGCCGACGTGGCGCCCGACGCCCGCATTGCCCGCGAGGAGATCTTCGGGCCCGTGGTGGTGGCCCAGTCCTTCGACACCCTGGACGACGCCGTGCGGCTGGCCAACGACAGCGTCTTCGGCCTGGGCGCCAGCCTCTGGAGCAACGACCTGACGCGGGTCCAGCGCCTGATCCCGCGCATCGACGCGGGCACGCTCTGGATCAACACCCACAACATGCTGGACCCGAACATGCCGTTCGGGGGTTTCAAGCAGTCCGGCATCGGCCGTGAGCACGGCCGCGCCGTACTGGACATGTACCTGGAGAAGAAGTCCGTTTGTATCGCTTACTAGACTGACGGCCGCGCCAGACAAGCCGGGAAATACCGGCGCGCGCGGCCGCGCAACCAAGGGGAAGTGCATGGCAGGCAAGACCAATTGCCGGGCTGGGGCGCGCACAGCATTGCTGCTGGCGGGCCTGGCCATGGCGCAGGTAACATGGGCCGGGGACCCCAGCGCGCGCGACTGGATACCCGCGCCGGTGGGCACGAACATCATCGCCGGCTACCTGGCCGGGCTGCGCTCGTCGGGGCTGTATTCGGCCGGCAAGCGCATCGACGGCGCCTCGGTGGACGTGGACGCGCTGATCTATCGCCAGATGCATTACCGGGAGCTGTTCGGCAAGACCGTGCAGCTGGAGTTCATTGTGCCGATGTCGCGCACCACGATGGAACTGCCGGGCGCCCCGCGCGACCGCCAGACCGGCATCGGCGACGTGACGCTGGGGTCGGCCATCTGGCTCTACAACAACGAGCAGACCAAGACGTGGTTCGCCTGGGAGCCGTTCGTGGTGGTGCCGGTGGGCCGCTACGACGGTTCGCGCCCCGACACATCACCGGGCAAGAACCGCTGGTCCACCATCCAGGACTTCTCGTTCGTCAAGGGCGTGGGCGAGTCTACCTTTCTCGAGGCCATTGGCGAAGTGGAGATCTACGGCCGCAACAGCGACTGGATGAGCCAGACGCTCAAGAAGGACCCGTCCTTTCGCTTCTTCGCGCTGGCCTCCACCAACATCACGGACAACACCTACACCGGCATCCGCTACCGCTACGAGACCGGCGGCCGCGAGCGCGCGGCGGGCGAGACGGTGACCAGCCGCGCCCGCAACCACCAGCTGGCGCTGGAACTGACGCACCAGATCAACGACGCCAACCAGATCCAGATGCAGTACATCCACGACCTGAAGGTCGAGAACGGTCCGCGCATGCGGGGCGTGCAGATGCGCTACGTCTATGCCTTCTAGGAGCAACGCACATGACAGCAGGAGAGATCGAATGATTGCGCTTTGTGCCAACGGGAGGGCCGCCCGGGCCGGCAAATGGGCGCTGTGCGCGGCCCTGGCCGCGGCCGCCGGGCTTGCCCGCGCCGACCTGCCGGTCGAGGAGCTCAAGGGCGGCACCCGCCTGCCCCCCGCCACCCCGCACCGGCTGTACGTGATGGACGCGGTGTTCAACCACCTGGTCGACAGCCGCGTCAACATCTACGACGGCGACACCCTGAAATTCCTGGGGCTGGTGCCCTCGTCGTTCAACGGCCACATGACGGTGTCGGCGGACGGCAAGGACATCTACATCATGACCACCTATTACGAGCGCCTGAACCGCGGCAAACGCACCGACGTGGTCGAGGCCTGGGACGCCGAGACGTTGACGCCGAAATACGAGGTGCCGATTCCCGAGAAGCGTGCCCAGGCGCTGAATTACCGCAACTACCTGCAGCAGAGCTCGGATGGCGGCCTGCTATTCGTGCAGAACGCCACGCCGGCCTCGTCGGTGACGGTGGTCGATCTGAAGACGCGCAAGTTCGCCGACGAAGTGACCGCATCGGCGGGCTGCTGGAGCATCATCGTGCCGCCGTCGCGGCCGCGCAGCTTCGCCAGCATCTGCGGCGACGGCTCGTTCGTCACGGTCGACCTGGACGCCGCCGGCAAGCCCTCGGGCCAGCAGCGCAGCAAGCCCATGTTCGAGGTCGAGAAGGACCCGATCTTCACCCATACCGACCGGTTGGGCGACACCTTCTACTTCGTTTCGTACAACGGCAACGTCTACAGCGCCGATTTCAGCGGTGCCGAGGCGCGCTTCGGCGAGCGCTGGTCGCTGCTGGACGCCTCCGGCAAGGATCGCGGCTGGCGGCCCGGCGGCTACAACCTGCTGGCGGTGAATCGCGCCAGCAAGCGGCTGTACGTAGGCATGCATCCGAACGGCGCCGAGGGGTCGCACAAGACGCCGGCCGCCGAAATCTGGGTCTATGACCTGGCCACGCACAAGCGGCTGGCGCGCATTCCCGGCAAGAACGCGCTGTCGATGTCGGTATCGCAGGACGACAAGCCGCGCCTGTTCACCATCGACGGCGGCAACGTCAACATCTACGACGCGGCGCCGGCCGCGCCGGTGTTCAAGGGCGCGATCCAGGGCGCCGGCGAGACGGCGCTGCAGGTCGAGCCACAGCCGGGAGGCGCGCAATGACCGACCCCGTTCTGCTCTATGCCGCCAGCGCGGCGCTGGCCTGCGTGCTGCTGCTCGGCGCGCTGGAAAAGCTCAAGGACATGGCGGCGTTCAGCGCCGCCGTGCACGCCTACGACATTCTGCCCGCGGGGTTGGCCAGCCTTTTCTCGTGGGGCTATGTGCTGGCCGAGGCGCTGGCGGGCGCCTTGCTGCTGGCGCCGGGCCTGCGTGCGGCGGGGGCCGCGCTGGCATTGCTGGTGCTGGCCCTGGCCACGGCTGGCGTGGCCCTGAACCTGGCGCGCGGCCGCCGCGACATCGATTGCGGCTGCGGCGGTCCCGCTTTCCGGGGCGCCGCGGCGCGCGGCGCCGGGCTGTCCTGGTGGATGGTGCTGCGCAATGCCCTGCTGGCGTCGTGGACGCTGCCGGTGTTCGCCGCCGCGCAGGGCGCGTCACGCAGCCTCCAATGGACCGACGCCGCCTCGGTCTTCGGCCTGGCGATGAGCGCCGTGGCCCTGTATTTCACCGCCAACCACCTGCTGGCTTCGCACCTGAAGCTGCGGCAACTGCACATCTAGGAACAACGGAGCGACACGATATGGAAGCCTTGATCATTTCCAATTTTCTGCTGTGGGCGGTGGTGTTGTGTCTGCTGCTGGTCATCCTGGCGCTGTCGCGTCAGATCGGCGTGCTGTACGAGCGCGTCGCGCCGATGGGGGCGCTGACCATGGACAAGGGGCCGGCGGTGGGCGAAGCCGCACCGCGCTTCGAACTGGCCGACCTGCTGGGCCGGCACCTGACGATCGGCGAGCGCGGCCAGCACAGCCAACTGCTGTTCTTCCTGTCGCCGACCTGCCCGGTGTGCAAGAAGCTTTTACCGATCCTCAAGTCGGTGGCCGGCACGGAAAGCGCGTGGTTGCGCATCGTCCTGGCCAGCGACGGCGAGATGCCGGAGCATCTGGCGTTCTACCGCCAGGCCGGGCTGGAGCGCTTTCCCTACCTGCTGTCGACCGAGCTGGGCATGAAGTTCCAGATCAGCAAGCTGCCGTACGCGGTGTTGATCGACGAGTCCGGCGTGATCCGCGCCAAGGGCCTGATCAATTCGCGCGAACAGTTGGAAAGCCTGTTCACGGCCAAGGAGCTGGGCGTGGCCTCGGTGCAGGAATTCCTGGCCGGCGGCGCGCTGGAAGAGACCCGCATTTCACGCAAGGAGAACGGCAATGCGCTGGTTGGATAAGCTTGGAGAGCGCGCCACGCGCTCCGTCGCCCACGCCACGTCGCGTCGCAGCGTGCTCAACCGCATCGGTCGCGTGCTGGTCGGCACCGCCTTTCTGGTGCCGGTGCTGCCGGTGGCGCGCTCGGCGCCCGCCGCGGCCAAGAAGCCGCAGACCGACGAGACCGCCTGCGACTACTGGCGTTATTGCGCGGTGGATGGCTTCCTGTGCTCGTGCTGCGGCGGCAGCATGACCTCGTGCCCGCCCGGCACCTCGCCGTCGGCGGTGTCGTGGGTGGGGACCTGCCACAACCCGCTGGACGGCAAGGACTACCTCATCAGCTATAACGACTGCTGCGGCAAGACGGCCTGCGGCAAGTGCATGTGCGCCTCGGCCGAACGCGAGCGGCCGGGCTACCAGATGTTCCTGCACAACGACGTCAACTGGTGCATGTCGAATGAGTCGTCCATTTTCCACTGCACCACCTCCGTGATCGTGGGGTTGGCCAAGAAGAAGCCATGATGGACACGCCGGAACGGGGCGGCGGGCGAGGGCGGTGGCGCGGGGCCGCTGCCGGGCTGGCCTGCGCGGCGATCGGGGCGGCGGTCGTGGGGGCGGCAGCGCTCGCCGACGAAGCGGTGCCTGCGGCCGCGCAGGCCGCCGCGGGGCCGCAGGCAGCGGCGAATGGCGTGCCCGGCGCCGACACGCTGTGGCAGGCCGCGCGCGCGGACTACGTATTGCAATGCGCCGGCTGCCACCGGGTCGACGGCCGCGGCAGCACGCCGCACGGCATTCCCGATTTCCGCAATTCGGTGGGCGCCTTCACGCACCTGCCGGCCGGACGCGAATACCTGGTCCGGGTCCCGGGCGCGGCCTACTCGCAGTTGAGCAATGCCGAGTTGGCCAATGTGTTGAACTGGCTGTTGCGCACGTTCAGCCCGGCGCAGTTGCCGACGGGCTTCCAGCCGTATACCGAAAGCGAGGTGGCCGCCGCCCGGCCGCACCGCTACGACGATGTGGTGCCGGTGCGCCACGGCCTGGCGCGCGAGCTGGCGGCGCTGGGATTGGCCTTGTCCGACTATTCGTATGGCAGCGCCCGCGCCCCCTGAGGCCGGGCGTCGCCTGGGGCCATGAACGGGCGATGGGGGACCTCGCATCGCCGCGTAGGGGTTGTCACCGATACTCCGCGCCCGGGGCTCGGTGATAGAAAGAAGATCGCCACCTGTTCCATGCCGCGCGCCGGAGTCGCCATGTCACCCCCCCTCGTACGCAGCGCGCCCCAGCAGTTCCTGGATTGCGCCAGCTGGAAGGAAAACATCAGCAACACGTTCGTGCCGCTGGAAGTGTCGGCGGCCGATCCCAGTCACTTTCGCAGCAGCGTGGCGGTCGATGCGCTGGGTTGGATGCAGATCTGCGAAATGCGCACCGGCGCGCAGCGCGTGCGGCGCACCAAGACGCTGGCCGAACGCGCCGAGGCGTCCGGCTACAAGGTGACCTTGCAACTGGACGGCCGCAGCGAAATCCGCCAGGCCGCGCGCACCGCCCTGCTGATGCCGGGTGAGTGGGGCATCTACGACACCACCCGTCCTTATGAGGTCGATGTCGACGACAACGCGCATTTCCTGGTGATGCAGGTGCCGGGCAAGCAGTCCGAGGCCTGGTTGCCCGCCATGCGCAACGCGGTGGCGCGCAGCTTCAGCGCCCGCCACGGCTGCGGCCGCATGGCCATGGACCTGTTGCGGGTGGCCTTGAGCGAACACGCGCATCTGTCAGACAGCGCGGCGCGCGACGCCGCCAATGCGGTGATGCAGATGATGGGGCTGGACATCAGCGAGCGGGCCGGCGGGGGCGGACCGCAGGATCCCGCCGAACTGCGGCAGGCGCAGTTGCGCCGCGTGCAGCAGTACCTGATCGAGAACCTGCATGATCCCGAGCTGTCGCCGGCGACGGCGGCCGTGGCGTTGCGCGTGTCGCGGCGCTATCTGTACAACCTGTTCGCGCAGGCGGCCACCACACCGGCCGATTTCATCCTGGGCGCGCGCCTGGAACGCTGCCGCGACATGCTGGCCGATACCGCGCAGACCGCGCGGCAGATCGGCGAGATCGCCTTCCGTCATGGATTCTCGGACGCGGCGCGCTTCAGTCACGCGTTCCGCAACCGCTATGGGGTGTCGCCATCGGAATACCGGCGCCAGGGACGCCAGCCGGACGATGAGTCGGCCTGAGGGCCGGGCCACGCGCGGTACAGGCCCGCGCGGGCCTTAAAGCTCTTCCGCGTTGATCAGGTCTTCCTTGCCGTAGAACTTCACGCCGATGTGGATGCGCTCGCGGCCCTGCGCGCGGCGGTGGCGGTTGGTGTCGCGCAGCGAGTAGACGCAGCCGCAGTATTCCTGCTGGTAGAAGTTCTCGCGCTTGCTGATCTCGATCATGCGCGACGAACCACCGCCCTTGCGCCAGTTGTAGGTCCAGTAGATCAGGTCGTCGTAGCGCGCGGCGGCGCGCTCGCCGCAGCCGTTGATCTGGTTCATGTCTTTCCAGCGCGAGATGCCGAGCGAACTGGTGATGGTGTCGAAGCCGTGTTCGTGGGCGTACAGCGCGGTGCGTTCGAAGCGCATGTCGAAGCACGCGGTGCAACGCTCGCCGCGTTCGGGGGCGTTTTCCATGCCCTTGACGCGCTCGAACCAGTTGTCCATGTCGTAGTCGGCGTCGATGAACTCGATGCCGTGCTGCTCGGCGAAGCGGATGTTCTCCTGCTTGCGGATTTCGTACTCTTTGACCGGATGGATGTTCGGGTTGTAGAAGTAGATCGCGTAGTCGATCCCGGAAGCCGTCATGGCTTCCATGACCTCGCCGGAACAGGGCGCGCAGCACGAGTGCATCAGCACCTTGCGGCGGCCGGCGGGCAGGTCGAGTTTGGGGCGCACGAATTCGGACATGGTGAAAAACCGGCGGTAAGGCGGAAAACTCCTTATTTTACGCTGAGTTGCCGCCCTGGCCAGTACGCCCGCCGGGAGGCGCCGGCAAGCGTCCCCCGTTGTTCAGCCCAACACCGCGTTCCACAGTTCCCGCACGGCGGCGCGCTCGGCCTGCAACTGGTCCGGCGCCACACGCGCCTTTTCCACGCCCTGCATGCGCATCTGGTGCTGCACGCGCCGCAGCGTGCGGTAGGCGTCGCCGGCGCGGGTGGCCAATGACGGGTCGATCAGCCCGGCCTCGCCGGCCAGCCGCAGCAGGGTGATATTGCCCAGGTTGCGCACCAGCTGAGGGTGGGTGCCGGCATGGCTGAGCACCAGGTACTGCGTCACGAATTCGACGTCGACCATGCCGCCGGCGTCGTGCTTCAGATCGAACTTGTCGGTGCTGTTCGGGTGTCCGGCGTTGATCTTGTCGCGCATCGCCAGCACTTCCTCGCGCAGCTTGGCGGTATCGCGCGGCATCACCAGGATGGCTTCGCGGATCTGCTCGAAACGCTGGCCGACCTCGCTGTCGCCCGAGGCGTAGCGGGCGCGGGTCAGGGCCTGGTGCTCCCAGGCCCAGGCGTGTTTCTGCTGGTATTGCTCGAAGGCCTCGACCGACACCGCCAGCAGGCCGGCGTCGCCATCGGGACGCAGGCGCAGGTCGACTTCGTACAGGCGTCCCGACGAGGTCATGGTGGACAGCCACGAGGTCATGCGGCGGCCCAGCTTGGCGTAGACCTCGGCGGCGTCCTCGCGCGCATCGTCATACAGGAACACCAGGTCCAGGTCCGAGGCGTAGCCCAGTTCCTTGCCGCCCAGCTTGCCATAGGCGATGACGGCGAAGCGCGGCGTGGCGCCGGCGACCTTGTTCACCAGCGGCCAGGTGCGGCGGATGGTTTCCGTCAGCAGCAGGTCGGCCAGCGCCGACAGTTGGTCGGCGAGCTTTTCAACGGTCAGCTCGCCTTCCAGGTCCTGCGCCAGCAACTGGAAGCTGGCCTGGCGCTGCACGTCGCGCATCAGGTTCATCTGGCGCTCGATGTCGGGATCGCCATCGGGCAGGCGGCAGGCGTCGAGGTCGGCGGACAGCTGGCGCGCGATCTGGGCGAAATCCAGCGGCTCGAACAGGGTGCGCCAGTCGATCAGGCTGTCCAGCAGCAGCGGGTGCTGCGTCAGGTACTGGGCCGCCCAGGGACTGGCGGCGACCATGCGCGCGACCCGCGCCAGGGTGTCCGGGTATTCGGCCAGCAGGGCCAGGTAGGCGCTGCGCTGGGCGATCTTCTCGATCAGGTCGAACAGGCGCACCGCCGCGTCCAGCGGCGCACTGGTCTGGCGGGCCGCGCGCAGCGCGGCGGGCAGCAGCGTTTCCATGCGGCGCCGACTGCTTTCCGGCAGGCTGCGCACGCGATGGCTGCCCAGCAGCGTTTCGGTGCGGCGCAGCAGGTCATCGGCCTGTTCGCCGAAGGCCTGGCGGATCTGTTCGGCCAATTCGCATTGTTCGTCGACTTCGGCGTCGGCGGACGCGTCGCCGCCGGCATCGGCCGTGTCTTCCTTGTCCATGCCCACCATGCGGAACACGTTGCGGAAGGTGCGGGAGACGAACTGGCGATGGGCGGCCAGCGTGCTTTCGAAGTCCTGCGCGCTCATGCCCAGGGCCGCGGCCAGCCCCGCCCGCAGCGCGGGGTCGCCCGGCAGCAGGTGGGTCTGTTCGTCTTCGCGGTACTGCAGCGCGTGTTCGGTGCGGCGCAGGAAGCGGTAGGCCGCCTCCAGTTGCCTGGCATCGTCTTCGGACACCAGGCCGGCGACCTGTTCGGCGTGCAGCGCTTCCAGCAGGCCGCGCTTCTGCAGCGCCGGCATGCGGCCGCCGCGGATCAGTTGCGCCAACTGCACCACGAATTCGATTTCGCGGATGCCGCCATCGCCCAGCTTGATGTTGTTGGCGCTGTCGATGCCGTTGCGGGCGGTGGCGCGGCGTTGCCAATCCTGGCGGATGCGCTCGCGCAGGGCGCGCAGCGCGGCCAGCGCGTCGAAGTCGAAATACTTGCGGTAGACGAAGGGCACGCGCAGGCTTTCCAGCTGGCGCGCCTGGGCGTCGCTGTCGCTGCCCTCGAATGCCCGCGCCGGCATCAGGCGCGCCTTGAGCCAGGCGTAGCGTTCCCATTCGCGGCCCTGGCCGATCAGGTAGTGCTCCAGCGCGTCCAGGCTCCAGGCCAGCGGGCCGGCGTCGCCATCGGGGCGCAGGCGCAAGTCTGTGCGGAAGACCTGGCCGTTGGCGTCGACCTCGGACAGCACCGGCATCATGCGGCGGGTCAGGCGGCCGTAGAACTCGTGGTGGCTGATGCGGCGCGGGCCGTCGGTGTCGCCTTCCTCGCCATACAGCATGATCAGGTCGATGTCGGACGAGACATTCAGCTCGCCCCCGCCCAGCTTGCCCATGCCGACGATCAGCATTTCCTGCGGCAGGCCGGTGGCCGGGTCGCGCGGCACGCCATGCACGGCGGCCAACTCCGCGGCCACGCTGCGATAGGCGGCGGCGACCGCGGCGTCCGCCAGCGCCGTCATCGCGCCCACCACTTCCTCGAGCGGCGCCAGGCCGGCCAGGTCGCGCACGATCAGGGTGCTGAAGACGCGCTCGCGCAATTTGCGCAGCACCTGGCGGCACAGCTCCACCGGCAGGATGTCCGGCGCGCCGGCGCCGGCCAGCTCCGCCTGCCACTGCGCCAGCCGCTCACGTGTGACCGGTTGTTGCTCGGCATCTGCCAGCCAGGCGGCCAGATCCGGGTGGGCATCGAGTCGGCGGCGCAGGTGGCCGGACCAGGCAAGGGCGGGGGCGAACAGGGGGGGCGTGGACATGGTGATCGGACGGAGACGAATGGGCGCGTTTCAGGTATAAGTGGGGACGATACCGCAAGACTATTCTCCTGCCCACCGATCCGTGTCTGTTTCAAAGAAAGTGCTCTGCTGCCTGTTCTGGGCGGTACTGACCGTGTACGGCGTCGTGGCCATCGGGCTCCTGGGCGTCCGCTATTGGGTCTTGCCGCGCGTGGATCAGTGGCGTCCCCAGATCGAAGCCTACGCCAGCCAGGCGCTGGGCGCGCGCGTCACGATCGGCGCGATCCAGGCCAATTGGCAAGGCCTCAATCCCAGGCTGGAACTGGCCTCGGTGCAGGTCTACGACGACCAGCCGCAACCGGTGCTGACGCTGCCCTCGGTCTCGGCGGTGCTGGCCTGGCGCAGCCTGCTGACGCTGTCGCCCAAGCTGGTGCGGCTGCGCGTGGAACAGCCGGAGCTGACCTTGCGGCGCGATGCCGACAATCGCCTCTGGGTGGCGGGGCAGGGCATCGACCTGAACGCCGGCGATCACCAATCCGACCTGAACCATCCCGCGCTGCGCTGGTTGACCGCGCAGCGCGAAGTGCTCATCCACGGCGCCCGCATCCGCTGGCAGGACGAACTGCGCCAGGCGCCCGAACTGGTGTTGAGCAATGTCGATTTCCTGGTGCGCAACGGCAGCCTGTCGCATCGCTTCGCTCTGCGCGCCGATGGCGATCCCGCCCTGGCCCGCAAGCTGGATCTGCGCGGCGAGTTCAATCGCAGCCTGTTCTCGGGCAATGCCGCCAGCCCCGCCAACTGGAGCGGCCAGATCTACGCCGCGCTGGACGACGCCGAGCCGCTGGCCTGGGCGCCCTGGATGCCGCCGCCGGCCATCAAGGGGCGCGTCACCGCCCGCGCCTGGCTGCAACTGGATCACGGCAAGTTCACCACCCTGACGGCCGACGTGGCCGCGCGCGGGGTCGATTGGGCCGCGGCCGCCGACGGGCCGGCGGTGCGCGGCGGCTATGCGCAAGCGCGCATCGAAGGCACGCCGGGCGATTTCATCGACAGCGAGCGCGTGCCGCTGGCGCGCAGCGCGGGGGCGGCGAACCTGGCGGTCAATGGCCGCATCGAGCAATTGCGCGTGACCTTGCCGGGCATCTTCGAGCAGCCCGAACTGGCGGCCAACGAGGTCGTGCTGGATGCCGGCATCAAGGGCGTCGACGCCCGCGACTGGTTTCTCGACGTGAGCCAGCTGCGCGTCACCAATGACGACCTGGACGTGCGCCTGCAGGGCCAGTGGCGCAAGGAGGGCAAGAGCGCGGCCGGCAGCGTCGACATGCGCGGCACTCTGGTGCGCGGCGCCATGAACGCGATTCACCGCTATCTGCCGCTGGAGGTCAACGCCGACGCGCGTGAATGGCTGGCGACCGGCCTGCCGGCCGGCCAGATGGAATCGGCGGCCATCACCCTCAAGGGCGACCTGGACGAATTCCCGTTCGGCGCGGCGGGATCCACGGGCGAATTCGTCATCGCGGGCGCCTATACCGGCGCCCGGGTCGACTATGCGCCGGCACGCCGGGACCGCAAGGCCTGGCCGATGGTGCAGAACCTGTCGGGCAATTTCCGGGTCGACAAGGTCGGGCTGGTGCTCGACAGTCCGGGCGGCGGCGTGTTCCAGACCGGCCCCGACCAGACGGTGACCCTGGGCGCGGTGACCGCCAGCATCCCCGACATGGAGCACCAGGCCGAGTTGACGGTCGTCGGCGAGACCAGCGGCACGGTGCCGGCCTATCTGGCGCTGGCCGGCAGTTCGCCGCTCGGGCAACTGCTGGACGGCGCCCTGGACGAGGCGCGCGGCACCGGCAACTGGCGCATGCCGCTCAAGCTGAAGGTGCCGTTGATGAACACCGACGACACCCAGGTGGAGGGCAAGATCCAGTTCGCCGACAATACCTTCACTTTCATGCCGGAAATGCCCTTGCTCAGCCAGATGCACGGCGACCTGGATTTCTCGGAAAAGGGCGTACATACCAAGGAAATCCGCGCGCAGTTCCTGGGCGGGCCGGTCAAGATCAGCGGCAGCCTGACCCAGCCGAACGACGCCCTGCGCTTCGAGGGCGTGCTGGCGGGGGCGGGGCTGACGCAGATCAGCAACGTGCCGGCGATGGCGCGTTTCTCGGGCAGGACCGCCTACAAGGGCAAGGTCGGCTACCAGCGCGGCGGTTCGGTGGAACTGTCGCTGGACTCGGATCTGGCCGGCCTGGCGATCGACATGCCGGCGCCGGTGGGCAAGCCGGCGGCATCCAGCCGTCCGCTCAAGCTGCAATGGGGCGCCGCGCAGGATCGTGGCAACAAGGGGCGGCGCTGGCTGACCGCCAGCCTGGGCGACAACATCAATGCATTGTTCGAGCGTGACCCGGCCGATGCCGCGCCGTCCTATTTTGCGCGCGGGGCGCTGGGCATCGAGCGGCCCGCCAGTCTGCCCGATCGCGGCCTGAGCCTGAACGCCAGCCTGCCGCAGCTGGACATGGATGCCTGGGAAGCCGTGTCCGACGGCTTCAGCGCGCCAGCGGTCAAAGGACGCCCGGCGCCCCGGCCCCTGCTGCCGCCGGCCGAGCGCGTCAGCCTGGCGACCGGGATGCTGCGCACCAGTGGCTATACGCTGAACGACCTGACCTTGTACGCCACCCGCCCGGCGCCAGCGCAGTGGCGCGTCGATATCGAGTCGCGCCAGGCCGCGGGCTCGCTGTCATGGCGCGAGGCCTCCGGCGCGATCGCCGGCCAGATCACGGCCCGCCTCAAGCACCTGGCGCTGGGGGGCGCCGATGACAGCAACGAGGCCGACAAGGCGCTGTCGTCCGGCAACGATCTGTCGGACATCCCCGCGATCGACCTGCAGGCCAAGGAATTCCGTCTCTATGGCAAGAACCTGGGCGAGCTGCAGGTGCTGGGTACCAACCTGGAGCGCGGCCGGCAGTGGCGCCTGGACAAACTATCGATCACCAATGACGCGGCCGCGCTGAACGCGACCGGCGCGTGGCGCCTGGAGGGGCCCGACCGGGGCCTGACGGTGGACGCCACCGCCAAGTTCGAGAACGTGGGCAGTTTCATGGATCGAATCGGCCTAGAGCACGTGGTGTCGGGAGGCTCCGGCGGCATCAAGGCCAAGGTGACCTGGCGCAACCTGCCCTGGACCCACAACATCGCCGACGTCATCGGCGATGCCGAGATCACCCTGGACAAGGGGCGCTTCATGCATGTGAATTCGCGTACGGCGCGCCTGCTGGAGCTGCTGTCACTGCAATCGTTGCAGCGCCTGGCGCGGCTCGACGTCAATCCGACCAACCTGTTGCGCGACGGCTTCCCGTTCGACACCGTGCGCGGGCAGGTCAAGCTGGCCGATGGCTCGCTCAGGACCGAGGGCTACAAGATCAACGGCCCGGTCGCCGCCATCGTGCTGGCCGGCGACGTCAACATCGTGCTGGAGCGCTGGAACCTGAAGGCAGTGGTGATTCCCAACCTGGACGCCAGCGGCGCGGCGATGGTCACGGCGCTGGCGGTCAACCCTCTGATCGGCCTGGGCGCGTTTGTCACGCAATGGCTGCTCAAGCAGCCCCTGGCGCGCGCCATGACCATGGAATACGCGGTCACGGGTAGTTGGGACGATCCGCAGATCGACCCGATCGACGCCTCGGGCAAGCCTGCGCCCAAGCAGACGCCCAAGCCCCGCAGCCTGGAAGAGTTCATCGAGCACTGATCCGGCCGCGCCTCTTCCTGACATTGGGATACAGACCGAACAGACAGCAACGCATGCGGGCCATTAAGCTCCCGTCAGTCCTGATACTGCTTGGAGTCGACGCATGGCCAAGTCCCGCATCCGCCTGGCAACGGTGGTCGCATTGATGAGTGTTTCCGCCTGGGCCTGGGCCCAGGCCCAGGACCTGGTCCTGCCCACCATTCCCGAGGCGACGGATGCGATCGTCGATATGCTCGCGGGCACCGGCCTGTCGCGCCCGTCCGAGGTCAAACTGGGCACCTGTGTGGCCGCAGAGCAGGCCAGCCACCCGGGGCAGGTCGCCTGCACGGTGGCGGTGACGATGGGCGCCGCGGTCAACGAAAACCAGATGGACTTCTACAGGCAGGGCAAGACGTGGAAGGCCCAGCCCAGCATGTCCCAGGACAAGCTGCCGTTCCCCGATCCCAAGTTGCACTGAACGACGGCCGGGTGGCGGATCGGTTGCGGGCTGGCCGTCAGCGCCGCCGCGGATAGTGTGCGTGCCGACGGGCCCCTCTGGGTGGATTCAATGCGGGCCGGCTCGAAACGCCGCCCCTGAAAGCATTTGGCGAGGACCGCCGTGGGGCAATCCTCGCCAAATCGATGCGTGCGCCCGGCATGCGGGCGGCGACGGCTTACTTCTTCTTCATCATGTCGAAGAATTCGGCGTTGGTCTTGGTGGCGCGCATCTTGTCCAGGATGAATTCCATGGACTGGACTTCGTCCATGTCGTGGATGAACTTGCGCAGCACCCAGACCTTCTGCAGCAGGTCCGGCGCGATCAGCAGTTCTTCGCGGCGGGTGCCCGACTTGTTCAGGTTGATGGACGGGTAGACGCGCTTTTCCGCCAGGCGGCGTTCCAGGTGCACTTCGGAGTTGCCGGTGCCCTTGAATTCTTCGTAGATGACTTCGTCCATGCGGCTGCCGGTCTCGATCAGCGCGGTGCCCAGGATGGTCAGCGAACCGCCTTCCTCGAGGTTGCGCGCGGCGCCGAAGAAGCGCTTGGGACGTTGCAGGGCGTTGGCGTCGACACCGCCGGTCAGCACCTTGCCGGAAGCCGGCACCACGGTGTTGTAGGCGCGGGCCAGACGGGTGATCGAGTCCAGCAGGATCACCACGTCCTTCTTCATTTCGACCAGTCGCTTGGCCTTTTCGATGACCATTTCGGCGACCTGCACGTGGCGGGTGGCGGGCTCATCGAAGGTCGAGGCGACCACTTCGCCGCGCACGGTGCGCTGCATTTCGGTCACTTCCTCGGGGCGCTCGTCCACCAGCAGGACGATCATGACCGCGTCGGGGTAGTTGGTGGTGATGGCGTGCGCGATGTGCTGCATCATCACCGTCTTGCCGGACTTGGGGCTGGCGACGATCAGGCCGCGCTGGCCCATGCCGATGGGGGCGAAGACGTCCAGGATGCGGCCCGTCAGGTTCTCTTCGCTCTTGATGTCGCGTTCCAGGCGCATGGTCCGGTTCGGATGCAACGGCGTCAGGTTCTCGAACATGATGCGATGCTTGATCGCCTCGGGCGCCACGCCGTTGACCTTGTCCACCTTGACCAGCGCGAAATAACGCTCGCCATCCTTGGGCGTGCGCACTTCGCCTTCGATCGAGTCGCCGGTGTGCAGGTTGAAGCGGCGGATCTGGGACGGCGAGATGTAGATGTCGTCCGTGCTGGCCAGATACGAGGTCTCGGGCGAGCGCAGGAAACCGAAGCCATCGGGCAGGACTTCCAGCACGCCGTCGCCAAAGATCTGCTCGCCCTGCTTGGCGCGCCGTTTCATGATGGCGAACATCAGCTCCTGCTTGCGCAGGCGGTTGGCGTTCTCGATTTCCAGGCCAGCGGCCATTTCCAGCAGCTGCGAGACATGCAGCGCCTTCAGTTCGTTGAGGTGCATCGCGGTGAGTGTTGGGGGAAAAGTAAAGGAGGGTTCTGGCGGCGCGCCACGGACGGGCTCGCGCGGTATTGAATGCGCGCCGCCCCCAGGGCGGCGCCTTCGTTCACAGCACGCAGTTTACAACGCGCCGTCCAGGAATGCGGTGAGTTGCGACTTCGACAGCGCGCCAACCTTGGTGGCGGCAGCCTGGCCGTCTTTAAAGAGCATGAGGGTGGGGATGCCACGGATGCCGTACTTGGCGGCGGTGCCCTGGTTTTCGTCCACGTTGAGCTTGGCGATCGTCAGGCGACCGGCGTATTCGGTGGCGACTTCTTCCAGGATCGGGGCGATCATCTTGCAGGGGCCGCACCAGGCAGCCCAGTAGTCCACCAGCACCGGCTGGCCGGACTTCAACACATCGGCATCGAAGCTCGCGTCACTGACGTTCTTGATTTGGTCGCTCATGATGGTGATTCTCGGGTTCGGCAGCAAAAGGCGAAAAGAGGGACGCCTTGCCGTTGTTCTTGTTTGTGGAATGGATTAAAGCATACCACTGTCAAAAACAACAGGCATACCACTGTTTATAACAACAGTATTCGCCGCTTTTGTGTAGGATATCGCGGCGCAGTTATCGCGACCCGGCGCATTGAACCCGGATCCGCTGGCTGTGTCTCTATCGTCATCCTACCGAATTCGGAGCTGGTCAGGTCGTGCGCATCCCACCCGGAGCCGCGCAGAATCTGGGCTTATCCGTAAAATGTCGGTTTTTTTCCACAGATGTTGGGGATAACTTGGCCACTCCACGTTACAACGAGGCGTCCATCCGCGTCCTGAAAGGGCTGGAGCCCGTGCGGCAGCGCCCGGGCATGTACACCCGCACCGAAAACCCCCTGCACATCGTGCAGGAAGTCATCGATAACGCCGCGGACGAGGCTCTGGCCGGCCACGGCAAGCAGATCCTGGTCA
Source organism: Achromobacter ruhlandii (assembly GCF_902859695.1). Taxonomy (GTDB): domain Bacteria; phylum Pseudomonadota; class Gammaproteobacteria; order Burkholderiales; family Burkholderiaceae_B; genus Achromobacter; species Achromobacter ruhlandii. The sequence goes on along the minus strand of NZ_CADIJL010000016.1, from coordinate 80,548 downwards.
CGCTGCACATCGACGGCAGCGTCTCCGTCGAGGACGACGGCCGCGGCATTCCCGTCGGCCTGCACCCCGAGGAAAACGCCCCCGTGGTCGAGCTGGTCTTCACCCGGCTGCACGCGGGCGGCAAGTTCGACAAGGCCGGCGGCGGCGCGTACGCCTTTTCCGGCGGCCTGCACGGCGTCGGCGTATCCGTCACCAACGCCCTGGCCACCCGCCTCGAAGTGGTGGTCTGGCGCGACGGCACCGTCAACCGCCTGGTGTTCAAGGGCGGCGACGTCGCCGAACCGCTGGCGCCCTACGACCAAGGCGGCCGCAAGAAATCCGGCACCCGCGTGCGGGTCTGGCCGGACGCCAAATATTTCGACAGCCCCAATATCCCGCTGGGCGAGCTGACCCACCTGCTGCGCAGCAAGGCCGTGCTGCTGCCGGGCGTGAAGGTCTCGCTGGTCAACGAAAAGACCGGCGACACCAAGACCTGGCAGTACCAGGACGGCCTGCGCGGCTACCTGTCCGAGGCGCTGGCGGGCGCCGAACTGATGGTGCCGTTCTTCGAAGGCCAGCAATATGCCGGCGCCGACCACGAAACCTTCGCCGAAGGCGAGGGCGCCCAATGGGTGGTGGCCTGGACCGAAGATGGCAACGCGGTGCGCGAGTCGTACGTCAACCTGATCCCGACGCCGGCCGGCGGCACCCACGAGTCGGGCCTGCGCGAAGGCCTGTTCGGCGCCGTCAAGGGCTTTGCCGAGCTGCACAGCCTGCTGCCCAAGGGCGTGAAGCTGCTGCCCGAGGACGTGTTCGCCCGCGCCAGTTTCGTGCTGTCCGCCAAGGTGCTGGACCCGCAATTCCAGGGCCAGATCAAGGAACGCCTGAACAGCCGCGACGCCGTGCGCCTGGTGGGCGGGTTCGCCAAGAGCGCGCTCGACCTGTGGCTGCACAGCAATGTCGAATACGGCAAGAAGCTGGCCGAACTGGCCATCCGCCAGGCGCAGGCGCGCCAGCGTTCGGCGCAGAAGGTCGAGAAGCGCAAGAGTTCCGGCGTGGCGGTGCTGCCCGGCAAGCTGACCGACTGCGAATCCAGCGACGCCACCCGCACCGAGGTCTTCCTGGTCGAGGGCGACTCGGCCGGCGGCTCGGCCAAGATGGGCCGCGACAAGGAATTCCAGGCCATCCTGCCGCTGCGCGGCAAGGTGCTCAATTCCTGGGAGGTCGACCGCGACCGCCTGTTCGCCAACAACGAGATCCACGACATCTCCGTCGCCATCGGCGTCGATCCGCACGGCCCGGGCGATTCGCCCGACCTGTCGGGATTGCGCTACGGCCGCATCTGCATCCTGTCGGACGCCGACGTCGACGGCTCGCACATCCAGGTGCTGCTGCTGACGCTGTTCTACAAGCACTTTCCCAAGCTGGTCGAGGCCGGCCACGTCTACGTCGCCAAGCCGCCGCTGTTCCGCCTGGACGTGCCGGCGCAGGGCAAGCGCCCGGCGCGCAAGATCTACTGCCTGGACGAAGGCGAGCTGGAAGCCGCGCAGGACAAGCTGCGCAAGGAAGGCTCGCGCGAAAGCAGCTGGTCGGTCAGCCGCTTCAAGGGCCTGGGCGAAATGAACCCCGAGCAGCTGTGGGAAACCACCATGAATCCGGACACGCGCCGGCTGCTGCCGGTGGGCTATGGCGACCAGACCCCTGAAGACACCACCCGCATGTTCGACATGCTGATGGGCAAGGGCGAGTCCTCGCAACGCCGCGCCTGGATCGAAGAAAAGGGCAACCTGGCGGAGCTGGATATCTGATGACGCCGTCCGCGTCCCCGCCGCCGTCCGCCGCCATGGCGGTCGACCTGACCGCCGACGACTACGCCGAATTCGCGGCCTACGTGTACAAGCGGCCGGAACTGCGCCGCCGCCGCTACCTGTCGCACCTGCGTTTCGCGGTGTTGATGGTGGTGGTCCTGCTGGGCTATCTGGTCTGGCAGACCTGGGACGGGCACGGCCCCAACTGGGGCGCGCTGTTGCCGGTGTACGTCGAGGGGCTGGCGGTGGGCCTGGGCATCCTGGCGCTGCTGGCGCTGGCCTACGAGTTCGTGCTGCCTGGACTGGTGCGCATGAACACGCGCCGCATGCTGGCCAAGCGGCCCGACGGCTTGTTCCTGGGGCGCCACCAGCTGGTGTTCGGCGCCGATGGCATCGAGGACAGCATTGCCGACGCCTCGGGGCGCATCGACTGGGGCGACGTGCGGCGGGTCGAGGAAACGCCGCAGCATCTGTATGTCATCCTGGGGACGCTGCAAGGCGTGATCATTCCCAAGCGCGGGCAGGACGCCGCCACCCTGGACGCGGTGCGCGCCCAGTTGCGCGAGCACGTGGCCGATGCCCAGCTGCTGGGCGCCGCGCGTCCCCAATGACGCCGTTTCAATGAATTTGTCTACCTGAAACCATCATGACCGACAGCAATCAACAAGGTTTGTTCGACGCCGCGCCCGACGAGGGCGGCGATGCCGCCATCACCCTGGCGCGCTACGCCGAACAGGCCTATCTGGACTACGCAGTGTCCGTGGTGCGGGGCCGCGCCCTGCCGGACGTGGGTGACGGGCAGAAGCCCGTGCAGCGCCGCATCCTGTTCGCGATGCAGGCCATGGGACTGGGCGCGGGCGCCAAGCCCGTCAAGTCGGCCCGCGTCGTCGGCGACGTGCTGGGCAAGTACCACCCGCACGGCGACCAGGCCGCCTATGACGCCATGGTGCGCATGGCGCAGGACTTCTCCCTGCGCTATCCGCTGATCGACGGCCAGGGCAACTTCGGTTCGCGCGACGGCGACAACGCCGCCGCCATGCGCTACACCGAAGCGCGCCTGACGCCGATCGCCAAGCTGCTGCTGGACGAACTGGACGAAGGCACGGTCGATTTCGTGCCCAACTACGACGGCAGCCAGCAGGAGCCGCAGATGCTGCCGGCGCGCCTGCCGGTGATGCTGCTGAACGGCGCCTCAGGCATTGCGGTCGGCATGGCCACCGAGATCCCGCCGCACAACCTGCGCGAAGTGGCGCAGGCCTGCGTGGCGCTGATCAAGCAGCCGCAACTGCCGGACGCCGAGCTGTTCGGCATGATCCCCGGCCCGGACTTCGCCGGCGGCGGCCAGATCATCACGCCGGCCGCCGACATCGCGCAGATCTACGCCGGCGGGCGCGGCTCGCTCAAGGTGCGGGCGCGCTGGCAGTTCGAGGAAATGGCGCGCGGCCAGTGGCAATTGGTGGTCACCGAGCTGCCGCCGGGCACCTCCTGCCAGAAGGTGCTCGAAGAGATCGAGGAAATCACCAACCCCAAGGTCAAGAGCGGCAAGAAGAGCCTGACGCCGGAGCAGACGCAGGCCAAGGCCGTCATGCTGAACCTGCTGGACGCAGTGCGCGACGAATCCGGCAAGGACGCCGCCGTGCGCCTCGTGTTTGAACCCAAGACCTCGCGCGTCGACCGCGACGAGTTCGTCAACACGCTGCTGGCGCAGACCAGCATGGAAAGCAGCGCCTCGGTCAACCTGGTCTGCATCGGCACCGACGGCCGCCCGCGCCAGAAGGGCCTGCGCGACATCCTCACCGAATGGCTGGCGTTCCGCACCAACACCGTGATGCGCCGCACCCGCTTCCGCCTGGACAAGGTCATCGACCGTATCCACGTGCTGGAAGGCCGCATGGTGGTCTACCTGAATGTGGACGAGGTGATCCAGACCATCCGCGAATCGGACGAGCCGCGCGCGGCGCTGATGGAGCGCTTCAAGCTGTCCGAGCGCCAGGCCGAGGACATCCTCGAAATGCGCCTGCGTCAGCTGGCGCGCCTGGAAGGCTTCAAGATCGAGCAGGAGCTCGCGGACAAGCGCAAGGAACAGGTTGCGTTGCAGGAACTGCTGGACAATCCCAACGCGCTCAAGCGCCTGCTGGTCAAGGAAATCGAGGCCGACGCCAAGCAGTATGGCGACGATCGCCGCACCCTGATCGAGACCGCCGAACGCGCCGTGCTCGAGACCAAGGTGCTGGACGAGCCCGTTACGGTGATCGTGTCGCAGAAGGGCTGGCTGCGCGCCCGCCAGGGCCACGGCCACGACGCCTCGCAATTCGCCTTCAAGCAGGGCGACGATCTCTACGGCGCCTTCGAATGCCGCACCACCGACACGCTGATCGCCATGGGCGACAACGGCCGCGTCTATTCGGTGCCGGTGTCCGGCCTGCCGTCGGCGCGCGGCGACGGCCAGCCGGTCACCACCATGATCGACCTGGAAAGCGGCACCCGCATTGTCCACACCATCGCGGCGGCGGCCGACAGCCGCTGGTTGCTGGCCACGCGCGGCGGCTACGGCTTTGCCGCCAGGCTGTCGGATATGACCAGCCGCCAGCGCGCCGGCAAGCAGTTCATCACGCTGGAGGCGGGCGACGAACTGTTGCGTCCGGTGCCGCTGTTCGAGGGCGCCACGCAACTGGCGCTGCTGTCGCAGAAGGGCAAGTTCCTGGTGTTCGGGCTGGACGAGGTCAAATCGTTGTCCGGCGGCGGACGCGGCACCATCCTGATGGGGCTGGACGGCGCCGACAAGCTGGATCAGACCGTGCCGATCGGCGCGCTCGGCCTGCGCGCGGCGGGCATCTACCGCAACAAGCACACCGAAGACATCCTGGCGGGCGCGGCGCTGGCGGTGTACGTCGGCAAGCGCGCGCGCAAAGGGCGGGCGCTGGACGTGCGGCCCAAGCAGCCGCTGCTGTCGCCGGTATTGGGCTGATCGCGGTCCGGTTGGCGATGTCCCTCAACGGCGGACCCCGCAGGGTCCGCCGTTTTGTTTCCGGAACCGCGACTTGACGTTGTCCGGGAGCCCGATATTTAATAGATAGATCAATCAGTCTATTAATTTATCTCTGACGCAGCATGCGCAAAATCGACCCCGCCCGGCAGCAGGAGCGGCGCCGCCAGATCCTGGCCGCCGCCGCCGAGTGTTTCGCCGAAAACGGCTTCCATGCCACCTCGACCGCGCAGATCTGCGCGCGCGCGGGGATGAGTCCCGGCAACCTGTTCCATTACTACGCCAGCAAGGCCGAGATCATCGAGGCGCTGATCGCGTCCGACACCGACGCGTTGCGCGCACGCCGCCAGGCCGGCGCCGTCGCGGGCGATGCGCGCGCCGCGTTGATCGGCTGGATCGACGAGAACCTCGCGCAGTACCGCGATCCGGGTTTCGCGCGGTTGGGTATGGAGATCCTGGCCGAGGCAGTGCGCAACCCCCGTGTGCACACGTTGGTCATGGCCAATGAAGACGAGCGCAAGGCATCGCTGGCAGCGCTGCTGGCGGCGGTATGGCAGGACGCGCCGCCGGACGCCATGCCGCGCCCCGTGTCCGAAATGACCGACCTGCTGTTGCTGCTGCTGGACGGCATCTACAGCCGATCGGTGGTGGACCCGCGGTTCGACGCGGCGGCCGGCGGGCGGCTGCTCGAGGCGGCATTGCAGGGTTGCCTGCCGCCGGCGCCCGACACAGCGGGCGGGCGGTCATGAACGTCCCCCTGAACGCTCCTGTCAGCGCCGTTGCGGGCGCCGCCACGGCGGCCCCGCCGCGCCTTGCCCACGTCGACGCGCTGCGCGGCTTCGCGCTGTTCGGCATCCTGGTCGTCAACATTGGCGTGTTCGCCTCGCCGTTCTACGCCAACGGCATTACCGACCCCGCCTTCTCGCGGCCGTGGGACCTAGCGATGCGATGGCTGGTGGCGTGGTTGTTCGAGACCAAGTTCTACCTGCTGTTTTCGTTTCTGTTCGGCTATAGCTTCACCTTGCAGATGAGCGCGGCCGAGCGCGGCGGCGCCGCCTTCGGGCCGCGCTTCCTGCGGCGCCTGCTCGGTCTGGCGCTGCTGGGACTGGCGCACGCCGTGCTGTTCTACCAGGGCGATATCCTGCTGACCTACGCGGCGTTGGGCGTGGTGCTGATGGCGTGCCGCCGCATGAATCCGGGGCGCGCCTTGCGCCGCGCGCTGTGGCTGATCGGGTTGGTGTCGCTGGCCTGGACGCTGCTGGGCGCGCTGAGCCTGCTCGATCCCGCCGGCACCGTCGAATTGAGCCACGCCGCCAATGGGGTTGCCGTGGCCGATTCGCAGGCCGCCATCGAGGCCTATCGCGGCACCATCGGCAGCACTGTGGCCCGCCATTGGCATGAGCTGACCACCAGCATCTGGGGCGTCATCCTGCTGGTGCAGGGTCCTTTTGTCTTCGCCATGTTCCTGGTCGGCTACGCGCTGGGCCGGCGCCAGGCGCTGGCCGATCCGTGGCGCCAGCCGCGCGCGTTGTGGCTGTTGTGCGCGCTGGGGGCGTTGCCCGGGCTGGCCGGGTCCGCCGCCTATGCGACCACCGCCTTGCCGTCGATGTCCCCGTTGTGGGAAACCCCGGGCCTGGCCATGGACCTGTTCACGGCGCCGCTGTTGAGCATGTCGTACGCCGCGGCGCTGCTGCTGGCGATGCGCACGCGACCGGGCGCCGCGCTGGCGCGTACGCTGGCGCCGGCCGGCCGCATGGCGCTGAGCAACTACCTGATGCAATCGGTGGTGTGCGCGTTCCTCTTCACTGGCTGGGGCCTGCGCCTGACGGGCAGCGTGTCGCCGGGCGCGGGCCTGGCGATCGCCGTGGGGATCTTTCTGGCGCAGCTGCCGCTGTCGGCGTGGTGGCTGCGCCGCCACGCCTACGGCCCGGTCGAATGGCTGCTGCGCGCGCTGACCGTCGGCGCCTGGCCCGCGTGGCGCCGCCAGCCGACGCCGCCGGCCGGCTAGGCCGCCTGCGGTTCAGCGGCCGCTGTCGGCAATGGCGGCGTCGATAGCGCCGGCCAGGCGTTCGGTCAGTTGGTCCAGCTCGTCGTCCGTGATGATGAAGGGCGGGGCCAGCAGCACGTGGTCGCCCTGGCGGCCATCGATGGTGCCGCCCATCGGATAGACCATCAGGCCGCGCGCCATGGCTTCGCGCTTGATGCGCGCATGCAGCGACAGGGCCGGGTCGAAGGTCGCTTTGCTGGCCCGGTCCCGCACCAGTTCCACGCCCATGAACAGCCCGCGGCCGCGGATATCGCCGACGTGCGGATGGTCGCCCAGCGCCTGCCGCAGGCGCTGGCGCAGTCCCTCGCCCTGGGCGCGCACGCGCGCCAGCAGGTTGTCGCGCTTGATCACCTGCTGCACCGCCAGCGAGGCCGCGCACGCGGTGGCGTGGCCCAAGTAGGTGTGGCCGTGCTGGAAGAAGCCGCTGCCCTGCTGCATCGCCTGCACGATGCGTTCCTGCGCCATGACCGCGCCGATCGGCTGGTAGCCGCCGCCCAGGCCTTTGGCGATGGTGATCAGGTCGGGCGTGATGCCTTCCTGCTCGACGGCGTACAAGGTGCCGGTGCGGCCCATGCCGCACATGACCTCGTCGGCGATCAGCAGCACGCCGTGGCGATCGCAGACCTCGCGGATGCGGCGGAAGTAGCCCGGCACCGCGGTCACCGCGCCCGAGGTCGCGCCCACCACCGGCTCGGCAACAAAGGCCATCACGCTGGCGGGGCCGAGGCGCTGAAAGGTCTGCTCCAGCTCCTGCGCCAGCCGTTCGGCGTATTGATCATCGGTTTCGCCAGCCGCCTGGTCGCGGTAGGCATAGCACGGCGACACGTGCGCCACGTCGATCAGCAGCGGCGCGAACTGCGCCCGGCGCCAGGCGTTGCCGCCCACCGCCAGCGCGCCCAGCGTGTTGCCGTGATAGCTCTGGCGCCGCGCCACGATGTGGCGGCGCTGCGGCTGGCCAATCTCGACGTAGTACTGGCGCGCCATCTTCAACGCGGCCTCGATCGCCTCCGAGCCGCCCGAGACGAAGTACGCATGCGAGGTGCCGGCCGGCGCGTCGGCCACCAGGGTGGCGGCCAACTGCTCGGCGACCTCGGTGGTGAAGAAGCTGGTGTGGGCATAGGCCAGCGCATCGATCTGCGCGTGCATCGCGGCCTGCACGTCGGGGTGGTTGTGCCCCAGGCACGAGACCGCGGCGCCTCCCGAACCGTCCAGATAGGCGCGGCCCTCCTGGTCATAGAGCCAGGCGCCCTGGCCGCGGACCGCGACCGGGGGCGTGCTGCGCAGGGAACGATGAAGGACTCGGGTGTGGGTCATGATGAGGAACTCCGGAGCGGGAAGGGCGGGTGACGGATGGCGAAAAGGTGGGAAGCGGCGCGCGGCGGGGTCATTCCGGAGCCGGCGCCGCGCCGCGCCCGCGCGGCGGGTCGCGCCAATAGGCGCCGTCGGCTCGCAGCCGCGCCTCGATCTCGTCCAGGCGTTGCAGCACCGCCTCGCCGCCGCGGGCCGCGAGCCGCGCGATCAGGTGTTCGGCCAGGCCCAGCAGACCCGCGGTGCTGTGGAAGAAGGACGCGGGATCCCGCGCCTCGCCGTCATCCGGCCCGGTGTCGGCGGGACGGGTGAAGCGCAACACATGGCGGGCGGCCCGCGCCACCGGGCTGGTGTCGCTGTCGGTCAGCGCCAGCACGGCGACGCCGCGGGCGGCGATCTCGCGGGTCAGGCGCACCGTCGCGGTCGGATAGGGGGCCTGCGATATCACCACGAGGGCGTCGCCGGCCTGCAGGCTGTCGGCATCCTCGGCCGCCGCGCCGCCCAGTCCATCGATCAGGATGCCGTTGCGGCGCAGCAGGTGGTAGGCATAGCGCATCTGGAAGGCGACGCCGAAGGCCGAGCGCGTCCCCAGGAAGCCGACCTGGCGCGCCCGTAGCAGGGTATCGACGGCGGCGTCGAACGCCACCGCGTCGTTGGTTTGCCAGACCGAGGCCAGAGCCGCCGTCTGCCATTGCGTCAGCGCATCCTGCCCCGCGCCGCCGGCCGGGTGGGCGTGCGCGGCCTGCAGACGCGCCGCGCGCTCGCGCAAGCCGTTGTCGGCGGCGCCGGCCAAAGCGCGTTGGAAGGGCGCGCGGAAGGCCTCGTAGCTGTCATGCCCGGCAGCGCGCGCCAGGCGCAGCATGGTGGCGGGGGAGACGCCCACTGCCTGCGCCTGCCGGCGCATCGACCACAGTCCCACTTCGGCCGGATTGGCCAGCACCCAATGCGCCGCGCGCTGTAATTCGGCGGGCAGGGTGGCGCTGAGGCGGCGCAGGTGGTCTTGCAGGGGCGCGATCATGGCGGAATAAGCGAAAGCAATAAAACAAATGCTACCGCTGTCTGGGTAAAAATAAAACGGATGTTTTATTTGCGAAATGTAGAACGATTCCGGCAAATCGTAACGACCGCCGTTCCCGGGGACGCCCCCGGCGACTTGACGACGGAATGCGCGGAAATGATTACAAAATGAGGGTCGATCCGGTTTGACACAGGGATAGGTCACCCATATCATTCGTATAGAAATCAATTTAGCTGAACTAATTCAGTCATGAATAAACAGACCGTAACCGACCCCGCGCAGCAATATGACCTGCGCATCCTGCGGGCACTGCGCCGGATCACGCGATCCATCGCGTTGCATTCGCGCCAGCTGTCCGCGGTGAGCCATATCACCGCGCCGCAGCTGATGTGCCTGCGCACGGTCATTGCCAATGGGCCGATGACGGCCACGGCGATCAGCCGCGAGATCCACGTCAGCCCCAGCACGGTCGTCGGCATTCTCGACCGCCTGGAAGACAAGGGCCTGATCCGCCGCGAACGCGGCCGTGAAGACCGCCGCATTGTTTTCGTGACTGCCACCGACGCCGGCCGCGAGGTCGCGCAGCAGGCGCCGTCGCCGCTGCAAAAGCACCTGGCCGACGCGCTCAACGCGTTGCCGGAGCTGGAGCAGGCCACCATCACCCTGTCGCTCGAGCGCATCGTCGCGCTCATGGAAGAAGAGAGCGGGGTGGCGACGGAACCCCAGGGCGACGCGTCGTCGCCCATCCTCGAGGTGCCCACCGGTGGCGCGCCTCCCGAATCAGGATTGGTTGTATGAGAGCAAACGAACTGCACGACCCTACGAACTCAAGTGCCGTGGCGCCGGCGGCGGGCAGCAAAACGCATCTGTTGCGTGAGCCCCGCCGCAAGGACGGCGCCGCGATCCACCAGCTCATTTCCGAGTGCCCGCCACTCGACCTCAATTCCCTATACGCGTATCTGCTCCTGTGCGAGCACAACCGCGGCACCTGCGTCCTGGCCGAAAGCGCCGGAGGACGCATCGATGGATTTATCTCCGCTTACGTGCTTGCCGACCGGCCCGACGTGTTGTTCGTCTGGCAGGTCGCCGTGCACACCCGCGCACGCGGCCAACGGTTAGGCCGCGCCATGCTTCGGGCGCTCTTGCAACGCGAGGGGCTCGCGCATGTTCGTCATCTTGAAACCACGGTGGCGCCTGACAACCAGGCCTCGCGCCGCACCTTCGCCGGCCTGGCCGGCGAACTGGGCGCCCACGTCTCCGAGCAGCCGTTCTTCGACCGGCAACTGTTCGGCGGCGCGGACCATGACGACGAGATGTTGTTGAGGATAGGCCCGTTCACCTTGCCCGCTCCCTAGGCGGCAACGCGGTCCTGTCGAAAACCGGGATGGCTTTGACGCATCCGGATGCGCCTGGCGCGCATGCGGAAGGGATCTGGCCGTCTGTCAACTTATGAGATGAAAGGGAGGAATAATCACATGGACTTGAAAATCTTCGACCGGATGGAGTCGGAAGTACGGGGCTATATCCGGTCTTTTCCCGTGATCTTCAGCCAGGCCAGGGGATCGACGCTGGTGGATGAGGACGGTGGCGAGTACATCGACTTCTTCAGCGGCGCCGGCACGTTGAACTACGGCCACAACAATCCCATCTTCAAGGAAAAGCTGCTCGAGTACGTGCAGGCGGACGGCGTGGTGCATGGCCTGGACATGGCCACCAGCGCCAAGAAAAGCTTCCTCGAGGCGGTCGACCGCGTGCTGCTCAAGCCGCGCAACTGGCAATACACCCTGCAGTTCACCGGCCCCACCGGCACCAATGCGGTCGAGGCGGCGCTCAAGATCGCGCGCCAGGTGAAGGGGCGTCCCAATGTGATTTCCTTCACGCACGGCTTTCACGGCGTCAGCGGCGGCTCGCTGGCGGTGACCGCGAACATGAAGTTCCGCGATGCCTCCGGCTACCCGCTGGGCAACACCACGTTCATGCCCTATGACGGCTACTTCGGCCCGGACGTGGACACCATGGCCTACCTGGAGCGCATGCTGGAAGATCCCAGCAGCGGCATGGACAAGCCCGCCGCCGTCATCGTCGAGACGGTGCAGGGCGAGGGCGGCGTCAACGTCGCCACGCTGCGCTGGCTCAAGGAACTGGACAAGCTCTGCAAGCGCCACGACATGCTGCTGATCGTGGACGACATCCAGGTCGGCTGCGGCCGCACCGGCACCTTCTTCAGCTTCGAGGCCGCCGGCATCCGCCCCGACATCATCACGTTGTCCAAGTCGCTGTCGGGCTTTGGCCTGCCGATGTCGCTGGTGCTGATGAAGCCCGAGCTGGACGTCTGGAAGCCCGGCGCCCATAGCGGCACTTTCCGCGGCAACAACCTGGCCTTCGTCACCGCCACCCAGGCGCTGGAAACCTACTGGACCAACACCGCGTTCACCGCCGAGATCCAGCGCAAGGAGCGCCTGGTGCGCGACTGGCTGGAAAACCTGGTGCACAGCTATCCCAACGCCGGCCTGTCGGTGCGTGGCCGCGGCCTGATCCAGGGCCTGGTCAGCAATGCCACCCCGGCGCTGTCCAACCGCATCGCCGCCAACGCCTTCAAGCGCGGCGTGGTCATCGAGACCTCGGGCGCGCATGACGAAGTGCTCAAGCTGCTGCCGGCGCTGACCATCGAGGAAGACCTGCTGTCCAAGGGCCTGGAAGTGATCGAGGCCAGCGTGGCCGACGCGCTGGCCGAAGAGGGGCAGTCCGCCCGCATCCTGAAATTTGGAGGAAAACGTCAATGATCGTACGCAATGTCAAAGATGTGATCGGCACCGCCGACGAAGTCCGCACCGATACCTGGGTCAGCCGCCGCGTGCTGCTCAAGAAGGACGGCATGGGCTTCTCCTTCCACGAGACCACCATCTTCCCGGGCGGGCGCACCCACATCCACTACAAGAATCACCTGGAAGCGGTGTGGTGCATCGAGGGCGACGGCTCCATCGAGACGATTGCCGACGGCAAGAAGTATGAACTCGGCCCGGGCGTGGTCTACGCGCTGAACGAGCACGACGAGCACTGGCTGTGCGGCGGCAAAGAGCCGCTGCGCGTCATCTGCGTCTTCAACCCGCCGCTGACCGGCCAGGAAGTGCACGATAAAGAGGGCGTCTACGCCCTGCCTGAAGCCGAAGCCCAAGCGGCCTGATACAAGGAGGTTCGCATGATCTCACCTGCGCAGGATCCGTACGCCTCCCGTACGGATCGCAGTTCCGCCATCATTTCCCGCCAGGATCCGGTGGTCTATGGAGAAGGCAAGTACGCCAACGCCCTGAGCGGCGAACAGATCGGCAGCTACGAGCGCGATGGCTTCCTGCTGCTGGAGGACGTGTTCTCCGAAGCCGAAGTGCGGGCGCTGTCGGCCGAGGTCGAGCGCATGACGCGCGACCCGTCGATCATCCGCCGCGAAGAGTCGATCACCGAGCCCGGCAGCAACGCCGTGCGCTCGATTTTCATGGTGCACGTGCTCAATCCCGTGCTGGCGCGCCTGGTGCGCGATCCGCGGCTGGTCAACGTGGCGCGCCAGATCCTGGGGTCCGAGGTCTACATCCACCAGTCCCGCGCCAACATGAAGCCCGGCTTCAAGGGCAAGGAGTTCTACTGGCACTCGGATTTCGAGACCTGGCACGTGGAAGACGGCATGCCGTCGATGCGCGCGCTCAGTTGCTCGGTGCTGCTGACCGAGAACAATGACTGCAACGGCCCGCTGATGCTGGTGCCGGGCTCGCATCGGCAGTTCATCTCGTGCGTCGGCGAAACCCCCAACGACCACTACAAGCAGTCGCTCAAGAAGCAGGAGTACGGCGTGCCGGATCCGGTCAGCCTGCAGTTGCTGGTCGAGCAGGGCGGCATCCGCACCATGACGGCCAAGGCCGGCTCGGTGGTGTTCTTCGACTGCAACACCATGCACGGCTCCAACAGCAACATCTCGCCGTGGCCGCGCGCCAACGTGTTCATGGTCTACAACAGCGTGGAAAACACGCTGGAGCCGCCCAAGTACGGACTGACCCCGCGTCCCGAGCACATCGCCACCCGCAAGGCGTTCAAGGCCGTCACGCCGCTCGATACCTTGAAGCTGGTCGGCAGCTAGCGCGGCATGTTATCCGCGGCGGATGCTTGCCGGCGCTGGTCGGGGCGTGGCCTGGCCGGCCGCGCGCGGGGGCGACCCATGCCGTTTCCGCTGCGCGCTTTCCCGTGAGGGGAAAGAACGCCCGCGTCGCTTGCATGCGCCGCAGCCCAGGCCGTTCGGCCTGGGCTTTTTTTCGTCGTTCCGCTATGCTCTGCCGTCTTTCCCCGCCGGAAGTCGCATCATGTCCGCCCGCATCCTCAGCCTGCATATCTACCCGGTCAAATCCTGTGCCGGTATCGACCTGTCCGAGTCGCCCGTGGACCGCGCCGGGTTGGCCCACGACCGTCGCTGGATGCTGGTCGGGGCGGACGGCCATTTCATGACGCAGCGCCAGTGGGCGGCCATGGCCTTGATCCGCACGGCGCTCACGGCCGACACGCTGCGGCTTTCGGCGCCCGGCATGCCCGACCTGGACGTGCCGCTGGACGGCTCGGCGCTGCAGCCCGGGGTCGAAAGCGTGGGCGTCTGGAAGGACACGCTCGACGCGCGCCGCGAAAGCGAGGCCGCGGCGCAGTGGTGCTCGGATTTCCTCAAGACGCCTTGCCGCCTGTACAAGGTCGACACCGGCGCGACGCGGCCGGCCAAACCGGAATGGGTGGATAAGTGGGCCGAAAGCCATCCAGACCTGGCGCAGACGTTCGGGGGGGATCACTTCTTCGGCTTCGCCGATGGCTTCCCGTTGCTGGTGGCGAACCAGGCGTCGCTCGATGACCTGAACGCACGCCTGCAGGCCAAGGGCGTGGCCCCGGTGCCGATGGATCGGTTCCGTCCCAACATCGTGGTGCAGGGCGAGTGGGAGGCCTTCGAGGAAGACCATACCGCCATGATCACCACGGGCGCGGTCAGCATGGCATTGGTCAAGCCGTGCACGCGCTGCTCGATTCCCGACATCGACCAGCGCACCGCCGTGCAGCACGACGAGCCGGGCCGCACACTGGCGGGTTATCGCAACCTGGAGATCGGGGTGGTGTTTGGCCAGAATGCGATTGTCGATGCGCCGGCCGGCGCGCGCCTGAAAGTGGGCGACGCGGTCGAGATCGAATTGGATTTCTAGCGCGTCGCGTCCCGGCGCGAGGCCGGGTCTTGCGCGATCAGGCCGACGTCAGCTTCAGGCCGATCAGGCCCAGCACAATCAGCGCGACGCTGGCGATGCGCAACCAGCTGATGGATTCACCGAACAGGATGATGCCGGCCACGAAGGCGCCGATGGTGCCGATGCCGACCCACACCGCGTAGGCGGTGCCCAGCGGCAGCGTCTTCATCGCCACGGCCAGCAGCCAGAAACTGATGAGCATGCCGCCAACGGTGACGAGCGACGGCGTCAGGCGGGTGAAGCCATGGGTGTATTTGAGGCCGACGGCCCAGACGATTTCGAACAGGCCAGCGAGGATGAGGATGATCCAGGTCATGACGACTCCTACTTGAGAGGGGTCGTCCCCGGATTGATGCGTTGCCGGCAATGGCCAATGCCGTCGTTGCCGATGGCAAATGCCGCCATGTGCGGGCAGGCGCAGCAACGGGCCGTCCCGTCGCGGCAAAAATTATAGAATACCGGCTTCCGACGGCAAAACCGGGTGCCGTTCGGTGCACGCCCGCGGATTCGCAACCGTCGCGGGTGTTTTCGCATTCATCGCATCACTTCGCGTTCCGGCACGCGAAACCAGGATATTTCCATCATGCAACGCATCATGTTGCGGGCAAAGCTGCACCGCGTCACGGTCACCGAAGCCGACCTTCACTATGAAGGCTCTTGCGGCATCGACGAAGACCTGCTGGACGCCGCCGGCATGCGCGAGTTCGAGCGCATCGAGCTCTACAACATCAACAATGGCGAGCGCTTTGACACCTACATCATCAAGGCGGCCCGCGGCAGCGGCATCATTTCGCTCAATGGCGCGGCCGCGCGCCGGGCGCAGGTCGGCGACCTGATGATCATCTGCACCTACGGTCCCATGTCCGAAGAAGAATCCGCCACCCACAAGCCGCAGGTCGTGCTGGTGGACGACGCCAACCGCGTCAAGGAAATCCGCAAGTTCCCGGCCTGAGGCCGGGCCGGGCGGCGCCTCGTGGGGTGTGTACCATGGGCGCCGTCAACCCTGATCCCCCCTGATACGTTTCATCATGAGCTTCCAGGTCATCATCCAACCCAGCAAGCATCAATTCCCGGTCGAGCCCGGCCAGACCGTGCTCGACGGCGCCCTGGCCGCGGGCATCGTGCTGCCCTACAGCTGCCGCAACGGCGCCTGCTCCACCTGCAAGGGCAAAGTGGTGTCCGGGGAATTCGACGCCGGCCAGTACCCCGCGCAGATCCTGTCGCCCGAGGAACTGGCCGATGGCTACACCCTGTTCTGTCAGGCCCGGCCCGCCTCCGACCTGGTGGTCGAGTCGACCGAAGTGCGCCTGGCCAGCGACATCCAGATCCGCAAGCTGCCTTCGCGCGTGCAGACCATGGAGCGCGCGGCGCCGGACGTGATCGTGCTCAAGCTGCAATTGCCGGCCTCGGAGCAGTTCCGTTACTACGCCGGCCAGTACATCGAGGTCATCCTCAAGGACGGCCGTCGCCGCAGCTATTCCATGGCCGGCGCGCCGCACACCGGCAGCCCGCTGGAACTGCACATCCGCCACCTGCCGGGCGGGGTCTTCACCGACCACGTGTTCGGCGCCGGCGACACGCAGATGAAAGAGCGCGAGATCCTGCGCCTGGAAGGCCCGTTCGGTTCGTTCTTCCTGCGCGAAGACAGCGACAAGCCGATCATCCTGCTGGCCAGCGGCACCGGTTTCGCGCCGGTCAAGGCCATCGTCGAACACATGATCCACAAGAACATCCGCCGTCCGGTGTCGCTGTACTGGGGCGGCCGCCGCCCGCGCGACCTCTACATGGACGAACTGGCGCAGTCGTGGGCCCGCGACCTGCCGGATTTCCGCTACGTGCCGGTGGTGTCCAATGCGCTCGAGGAAGACGGCTGGAGCGGCCGCGACGGCTTCGTGCACGAGGCCGTGCTCCAGGACATCCCCGACATGTCCGGTCACCAGGTCTACGCCTGCGGCGCGCCGCCGATGGTCGACGCCGCGCGGCGCGAATTCAGCGCCCAGTGCGGCCTGCCGCCCGAGGAGTTTTACGCGGACGCCTTTACTTCCGAGGCCGACCTGGCCAAAGCCGCGACCTGATTGAAATCCGCTCGCCGCCCATAGCGAAGGGGAGGGATCCGGCAGGGGCGGGTTCCTCCCCTTTTTTTGATGAGGGCGGGCGTAGGCGAGGGCGGGGCGCCGGGGTAAACTGCGGTGTCATCTTGGCAGCGGCTTGCCGCGGGGGGCGGACATCGTGTCCGCGGGCCCGGCGGATACGCAGGGAGCAATGCGGGCATGAAAGTAGCGGTATTGGGTAGCGGCATCATCGGAATCTCCAGCGCCTGGTGGTTGAGCCAGGCCGGCCACGACGTCGTGGTCATCGACCGCTGCACCGGACCCGCCCAGGAGACCAGCCTCGCCAACGGCGCGCAGATTTCGGTTTCCTATGCGGAGCCCTGGGCCAATCCGCAGGCGCCCCTGAAGCTGCTCAAGTGGATGTTCCAGGACAACGCGCCGCTGCTGTTCCGTCCGCAGCTGGACTGGCGCCAGTGGATGTGGGGCCTGGCCTTCCTGCGCGAGTGCCTGCCCGGCCGCCTGGCGCCGAACATCCGCGCCATGGTCCGCATGGCCGAATACAGCCGCGCCACGCTGCGCGGCATGCGCGCCGAACTCGGCATCGAATACGATCACCTCGAGCGCGGCATCCTGAATTTCTACCGCGACCAGCACGAATTCGAGAACTCGCAGCGCGCCGCCGGCCTGATGCGCGATTTCGGCGTCGAGCGCCGCGTCGTCTCGACCGACGAGGTCATCGCCATCGAACCGGCCCTGGCGCCGCATCGCAACACCATCGTCGGGGGCGACTACACCCCCGAGGACGAAAGCGGCGACGTGCATCTGTTCACCGTCGCGCTGGCCGAGCGCTGCGCGCGCGCCGGGGTCGAATTCCGCTACAGCACCCGCGTCACCCGGCTCATCACCCAGGCCGGCGCCGTCAGCGGCGTCGAACTGATCGAGCCCGACGGCCGCTACGGCGCCCTGGCGGCCGACGCCTACGTGGTGGCCATGGGCAGTTTCAGCCCGTCGCTGCTGCGCCCGCTCGGCATTCCGTGCAACGTCTACCCGGCCAAGGGCTACTCGGCGACCTTCCCGGTCCTGAAACCCGACGGCGCGCCCACGGTCAGCCTGACCGACAGCAGCCACAAGGTGGTGTTCTCCCGCCTGGGCGACCGCCTGCGCATGGCCGGCACGGCCGAGCTGTCCGGCTATTCGCGCGGCCTGAACACCGGCCGCTGCGAAGCCATGACGCGGCTGGCCCGCGAACTCTTTCCCGACGCGCTCGATTTCGAGCGTGTCAGCTATTGGTCGGGCCTGCGCCCGTCCACTCCCTCGAACGTGCCCATCATCGGCCGCAGTCACATCCCGAATTTGTATATCAATACCGGACACGGTACTCTCGGCTGGACGATGGGCGTTGGCTCGGGCCGGGCACTGGCCGACCTGCTGAGCGGACGTCGTCCAGAACCGGAATTCCCTTTTCTTGGTCTATGAACCTATGAAGAAATTGCAATTGGCGGGCATTGCCCGCGCGATGTTCGCCAGCCGGCGCACATGGGTCTTTGGCGCCGCCATGGCGGTCGCGGGCGCGGTCCATGCCGCTCCCGTGGAAATCCAGGTCTGGCACACGCTGCCGGACGCCAACAAGGCCGAGTTCGAAAAGCTCGCCAAGCAGTACAACAAGGAGCAGGACCAGGTCAAAGTGACCCTGCGCGCCTTCCCGACGCAGGCGCAACTGCAACAGGAGGCCGCCGCCGCGGTCAAGGCCAAGAAGGCCCCCAACCTGGTGCAACTGAACGACAATCACTCGCCGGAAGTCGTGGCCGAACACAAGGCCATCCTGCCGATGTACGAATTGCTGGCCAAGTATCCGATCAAGGACCTGAACTGGTTCGTGCCGGCCACCAGCAGCTTCATCCGCGACGGCAAGGGCCGCCTGCTGGCCTTCCCGTGGATGGCCGAAGTGCCGGTGATGTTCTACAACACCGCCGCCTACAAGAAGGCCGGCCTCGACCCCAACAAGCCCGCCCGCACCTGGACCGGCCTGCAGGCCGAGTTGCTGAAGCTGCGTGACGTGGCTGACCTCGACTGTCCCTACGCCTCCAGCGACCAGGTTTCGATTCACCTGGAAAACCTGGCGCCGGTGAACAACCAGCAATACACCAGCAACAACAACGGCCTGGATGCGGTCACCAAGAAGAGCGCGGCGCCGGCGATGCAGTTCGACACGCTCTACATGCGTCACATCTCGCTGATGGTCAGCTGGAAGCGTTCGCTGCTGTTCATGGCGCACACTGCCGACAACAGCGCCGACAAGCTGTTCGCCAAGGGCGAATGCGCGGTGCTGACCGGCAACTCGGGTTCGTTCGGCCAGTTCCTGAACACCAAGTCGCTGTCGTTCGGCGTGGCGCCGCTGCCTTACTACGACCAGGTCACCCAGAACGGCGGCCAGCCGTTCGTGAGCGGCTCGGCCCTGTGGGCGCTCGAAGGCCGTCCCAAGGATGAGGAAAAGGCCACGGCGCAGTTCCTGGCCTGGCTGTCCAAGCCCGTCATCGCGGCGGAATGGCACCAGCGCACTGGCTACCTGCCGCTGACCGAAGCCGCGTTCCGCGCCTCGGATGTGTCGTTCTACAAGAGCATCCCCGGCGCGCAAGCCGTGGTGGCCTCGATGAGCGCTCGCCCGGTCGCCAACAGCCGCGGTTTCCGCATGGCCAACTACGACCGCATCGAGCCGGTGTTCAACCAGCAGCTCAACGACGCGCTGGAAGGCAAGACGCCGCCGGTGTCGGCGCTGAACAACGCCGCCAACCAGGCGCGTTCCATCGCCACGCAGCGTTAAGACAGTCCGCCGGCGGCGCCCGCGCGCCGTTTGACAGCCGTCCGCAAGCCCGGTTTCCGAACCGGGCTTTTTTTCGGGCCACGCCCATGCCATCGGACGGGATATATCGGTCCATGCGTACATGCCGGTCTGTCGTTGCCGCCGGCTTGGGCTCACCATGCCTGGCGTGATGCGATCCGCTCCCGGGTCGCCGTTTCAGGCAGGGTGGAGCATGTTCAGAATCCTTTTTTTCGCCGGCGCGCTGTCGAGCCTGGCCGCTTGCGCGTGGTCGCCCGCCGGCACTCCGATGGCGCGGCCGGGCTGGCGGGCATCGGCCATCGCCGCGCCCGGGTTCCACTTCGATTGGCTGCTGTCCGGCGATCCCGCCGTGGCGCCGATGCAGGTGTTCGACGACGGCCGCGAGACCTGGCTGCAGTTCGCGCCTGGCCAGGCGCTGCCCGCCATCCTGGGCGTGGCGGCCGACGGCGAGCGCGTCCTGCCCCTTGCGCACCGCGATCCGTACGTGGTGGTGGCGGGTCGCTGGCAGGCCCTGGTATTCCGTGGCGGCAGGCTGGCGGCCCAGGCGCGCCGCGCCTCGCCAGGGGGCGGTTTGGACGAGGCGGGACGCGCTGGGGTGGCCCCCAGGGTGCAAGCGGGCGACAACCCTCTATAATCAACGATTCGCCTAAATCCTGCTTCATCCACGATGAAATCCTCCGAGATTCGCCAGCAGTTCCTGCAATTCTTCAAGTCCAAGGGACACACCATCGTTCCTTCGTCGTCGCTCGTGCCGGGCAACGATCCGACCCTGCTTTTCACCAATTCGGGCATGGTCCAGTTCAAGGACGTCTTCACGGGCAAGGAATCGCGGTCGTACACGCGTGCCACGTCGTCGCAGCGCAGCGTGCGCGCCGGCGGCAAGCACAACGACCTGGAGAACGTGGGCTACACCGCCCGCCACCACACGTTCTTCGAAATGCTGGGCAATTTCAGCTTCGGCGACTACTTCAAGCGCGACGCCATCCAGTACGCCTGGGAACTGCTGACGCAGGTCTACAAGCTGCCGGCCGAGAAGCTCTGGGTCACCGTCTACCAGGAAGACGACGAGGCCTATGACATCTGGGCCAAGGAAGTCGGCGTGCCGGCCGAGCGCATTATCCGCATCGGCGACAACAAGGGCGCGCGCTACGCGTCGGACAACTTCTGGCAGATGGCCGACACCGGTCCCTGCGGCCCGTGCTCGGAAATCTTCTACGACCACGGCCCCGAGATCTGGGGCGGCCCCCCGGGATCGCCCGAGGAAGACGGCGACCGCTACATCGAGATCTGGAACCTGGTGTTCATGCAGTTCGAGCGCGACGCCGCCGGCAACATGCCGCGCCTGCCGCGTCCCTGTGTCGATACCGGCATGGGCCTGGAGCGCATCGCGGCCGTGCTGCAGCACGTCCACTCCAACTACGAAATCGACCTGTTCCAGAACCTGATCGCCGCCGCCGCGCGCGAAACCGGCGTCAAGGACCTGGCGAACAATTCGCTCAAGGTCATCGCCGACCACATCCGCGCCTGCTCGTTCCTGATCGTCGACGGCGTCATCCCCAGCAACGAAGGCCGTGGCTACGTGCTGCGCCGCATCGTCCGCCGCGCGCTGCGCCACGGCTACAAGCTGGGCCAGACCAAGCCGTTCTTCCACCGCCTGGTGCCCGACCTGGTCGCCGAGATGGGCGAAGCCTATCCCGAGCTGGCCGCCACCGCCGAGCGCGTGGCCCAGGTGCTCAAGCAGGAAGAAGAGCGCTTCGGCGAAACGCTGGAACACGGCATGCGCATCCTTGACGGCGCGCTGGCCAACGTGCCCAAGGGCGGCCAGCTGGATGGCACCACGCTGTTCACGCTGTACGACACCTACGGCTTCCCGGTAGACCTGACCGCCGACATCTGCCGCGAACGCGAAGTCGACGTCGACATGGCCGGCTTCGAGGTCGCCATGGAGCGCCAGCGCGACCAGGCGCGCGCCGCCGGCAAGTTCAAGATGGCCGAAGGCCTGAGCTACGAAGGCGCGGAAACGCGTTTCGAAGGCTACGAAAAGCTCGAACTCGACAACGTCAAGGTCACGGCCCTGTACGTCGACGGCACCCAGGTACAGCAGGTGCAGGCCGGCCAGAGCGCCGTGGTGGTGCTGGATGCCACCCCGTTCTACGCCGAGTCCGGCGGCCAGGTCGGTGACACCGGCCTGCTCGAAGCGGTCGGCGTGCGTTTCGCCGTGGGCGACACGCTCAAGATCCAGTCCGGCGTGTTCGGCCATCACGGCACGCTGGAAGAGGGCAAGCTGGCGGTGGGCGACACCGTGCTGGCGCGCGTGGACGCGGTGCGCCGCGCCCGCACCGTGCGCAACCACTCGGCCACCCATTTGATGCACAAGGCCCTGCGCCAGGTGCTGGGCGCGCATGTGCAGCAGCGCGGCTCGCTGGTCGACCCCGACAAGACCCGTTTCGACTTCGCGCAGGACGCGCCCCTGACGGCCGAGCAGATCGCCCGCGTCGAGGCCATCGTCAACGCCGAGATCCTCGCCAACCAGCCCACCGTGGCCCAGGTCATGGCCTACGACGACGCCGTCAAGGGCGGCGCCATGGCGCTGTTCGGCGAAAAGTACGGTGACACCGTGCGCGTGCTCGACATCGGTTTCTCGCGCGAACTGTGCGGCGGCACCCACGTCAGCCGCACCGGCGACATCGGCCTGTTCAAGATCGTGTCCGAAGGCGGCGTGGCCGCCGGCGTGCGCCGTATCGAGGCCATCACGGGCGACAACGCCCTGGCCTGGGTGCAGAACCAGAGCGCCTTGCTGGCCCAGGTGGCCGGCATGCTGCGCAGCACGCCCGCCGACCTGCCGGCCCGCATCGCGCAGGTGCAGGACCAGGTCAAGCAGCTCGAGAAAGACCTGGAACAATCGCGCAGCAAGCTCGCCGCCAGCGCCGGCAATGACCTGGCCAGCTCCGCGGCCGTCGAGGTCAAGGGCATCAAGCTGCTGGCCGCCAGCATCGGCGACGTCGATCCCAAGGCCCTGCGCGGCATGGTCGACAACCTGAAGGACCGCCTCAAGCCCGCCGTGGTGCTGCTGGCCACCGGCTCGGCCGACGGCAAAATCAGCGTCGTCGGCGGCGTCACGGCCGACCTGACCAACCGCATCAAGGCCGGCGACCTGGTGGGCTTCGTCGCCAGCCAGGTGGGCGGCAAGGGCGGCGGCCGTCCGGACATGGCCATGGGTGGCGGCACCGATCTGGCGGCGCTGCCCGCCGCGATCGCCAGCGTGCAGAAGTGGGTCGATGAGCGCCTCTGACATGGACAACGCGTCCGGCGCGCCGGCGCCGTCGTTCGACCAGGAAGTGGATGCCAGCGGCCTGACCTGCCCCTTGCCCATCCTGCGCGCCAAGAAAGCCCTGGCGCAGATGGAAAGCGGGCAGGTGCTGCGCGTCGTCACCACCGACCGCAACGCCATTCGTGACTTCCAGGCCTTCTCGCGCCAGACCGGCAACGTGCTGGTCGCGCAACACGAGGCCGATGGCCGCGGCGTGCATTTCCTGCGCCGCCGCTGATCCGGCGTTCCATGACAAAGGCCAGCCTTTACGGGCTGGCCTTTTTGTTTGGCGTGCCGTGGCGCGCGTCTGCGCGTCGCGCCGTCTATTTATGGATGGCCGCCGCCACCGCCTGCGTGATGGTGAAGTCCACCAAGTCGCCTTCCTTCAGTTTCGCCAGGCGCGCCTGCATTGCCGGGTCCTGCACCTGGATCGTGCGCAGCGCGCCTTGCGGGCCCTTCAGAGTGACAAGATTGGCGCTCTTGTTGATGTGCCAGATCTCGGCGGTGATGGTGGTCTGCCGGCCGACCGCGCCGCCTGGCTTGGCTCCCTTGGCGCTGCGCGTGCCGGCGGTCTGGGTGACCACTTCGGGAGCGCCGGAGCCGGCCGGGCGCACGTCGACGGCCACCGACTCGTAATAGTCCAGCGTCAACGAATCGCCTGGTTTGATCTGCTTGAAATTGCGCACTTCCGGGCCCGCCTGGATATCCACCACATTGCCATTGGCGCCCTGCAGGGTGATCGTGCGGGTGGCGGGATCCACCGCCGTGACCTTGCCGGTGGCGGTGGTCAGCGCGGCGCCGACCACCCGGGCCTCGGCCGCCATCGGCAGCGCCAGCATGCTCGCCAGCAAACCTGTTGCCGCCAGGCGCGCGACAGGGGTGAAGACAGTTTTACGGTTCTTCATGGTGTAGCACCCTCCGGTAGAGGAAGTTGTGGGAAAACGCTGGGGAGAAACAGGGCGCGATCAGCCCCTGCGAAAACGGGGACGTTCGCGCGGGCATGCGGTGCGTGAGAGCAGGGAAGGGCGACGCCGTTGCGGCGCGGCCGGGGGGAGCGGGCTTGAGGATGTGGCGTAGGGTGACATTCCGATCTCTCCAATCGGGGAAATGCTTCACACGCACTTGCCAAGGGCGCCGGTCGGGCGGCGCGTCCCGGATGGCAACGCCGCCGGGCGATTTTCATGCGCCCCCGCGCAGCACAGCGGCCCGTGACGGGCTACACTCTGTCTGCGGCGGGCTCCGGCCCGGATTTTGTAGAATACCCGTACGCGGTGCATATGTGGTGTTTTCGCGTATAAATCGCGCCGCGACTTCCGATGTTCAGCACCTGCATTTGCCAGCTGGCTTGTTTAAGTGCTAGAATTTCCCGTTTTTCACAACTAATTCAAGGGATTACCTATGGTGGTGATTCGCCTGGCCCGCGGTGGGTCCAAGAAGCGTCCGTTCTACAACCTGGTGGCCACCGATTCGCGTAACCGTCGCGACGGCCGTTTCATCGAGCGCGTGGGTTTCTACAACCCCGTCGGCAACGAAGGCGCGGAAAACCTGCGCATCGCGCTGGATCGCGTGCAACACTGGACCAGCAACGGCGCCCAGCTGTCGCCGGCCGTCGAGCGTCTGGTCAAGGACTACTCGGCCAAGGTTTCCGCCGCGGCTTAATGCCCGCGTCGCACGCCTGAACCCTGCTAGTTTCTAGCTACGCTGTACGAAACCGATAGCCCGATACATGTCTGATGCCGCACATTCCAACGCGGCGCCTGCGGACTTGATCGAGTTGGGCCGCATCAGTGCGGCCTACGGTGTGAAAGGCTGGGTCAAGGTGCAGCCGCATTCGGCCAATGCCGAAGTGCTGCTCTCAGCTTCTCAATGGTGGTTGACTCGCCCTGTGCCTGAATTGGCGCGGGGCGCTGTCGCGTCTGCGCCTGTCGCATACAAGGTCGTGCAAGTCCGTTCGCAGGGCGCCACCGTGGTGGCCCAGCTGGCCGGCATCGCCGACCGTGACCAGGCCGAAGCGCTGCGCGGTTATTCCGTGCAGGCGCCGCGGGGTTCCTTCCCCGCGCCCGAAGAAGACGAATACTACTGGGTCGACCTCATTGGCTGTTCGCTGTATACCACGGCGGACGGCGATGCCGCGCTCATCGGCGTGGTGGACGAGGTCCTGGATAACGGCGCTCACGCCGTCTTGAAGGTCTTGCGCCAGAAGGTCGGAGCCGACGGCCCCGAAACCTTGCTGAACGCCAAGGGAAAGCCCGCCGAAATGCTCGTTCCGTTCGTGCGCGCGCACATCCAAGCCGTCGATCTGGCCGCGCGCCGCATCGACAGCGACTGGCCCGCGAATCTCTGATGCGCATCGATGTCGTGACACTCTTTCCCGAGATGTTCGGGGTGGTGCGCGACCTGGGCGTCACCGGCCGGGCCCATGCCCAGGGCCGGTGGGCCCTGCATGCCTGGAATCCGCGAGATTTCACCAGTGATCCCCA
Source organism: Achromobacter ruhlandii (assembly GCF_902859695.1). Taxonomy (GTDB): domain Bacteria; phylum Pseudomonadota; class Gammaproteobacteria; order Burkholderiales; family Burkholderiaceae_B; genus Achromobacter; species Achromobacter ruhlandii. The sequence goes on along the minus strand of NZ_CADIJL010000016.1, from coordinate 55,464 downwards.
CCGTACCGTGGACGACCGCCCCTATGGCGGCGGCCCCGGCATGGTGATGATGGCGGCGCCGCTGGAGGCCGCCGTCAATGCCGCCCAGGCGGCGCGCGAGGCCCAAGGCCTGGGGCCGGCCCCGGTGGCGCTGCTCGCGCCCGTGGGCAAGCGCTACGACCAGGCCGGCGCCGAGGCGCTGGCTGCCAGCGACGGCCTGATCCTCATCTGCGGTCGCTACGAAGGGGTCGACCAGCGCTTCATCGAGCGCTGCGTCACGCATGAAATCTCGCTGGGCGACTTCGTCTTGTCCGGCGGCGAGATCGCGGCGCTGGCCGTGATCGACGCCGCGGTGCGCCTGTTGCCGGGCGTGCTGAACGATGGCGACTCCGCGCTGCAGGACTCTTTCAATGACACGCTGTCCGGCCTGCTGGACAGCCCGCATTACACGCGCCCCGAAGTCTACGAGGGCGCACCCGTGCCGGCGCCGCTGCTCAGCGGCCACCATGCCAACATCTCGCGCTGGCGCCGGGAACGTTCGCTGGCGCTGACCGTCGCGCGGCGCCCCGAGCTGATCGAGTCGGCCCGCGCCCAGGGCTGGCTGTCGCTGGCCGACGAGCGCTTCCTGGCCGAACTGGCCGGCGAGCCGTTGCCGCCGCTGCCCGCCAAGCGCCGCCGCGGATCCAAGTCCAAGGCTTCCTGAGTCGGCAGGCGCATTCCCAGGCCTTGCGCCATTACGCGCTCCTGTCGGTTTCGTGACGCGCGCATCCCTCCCGATTCTGGGCCGAGGCGCATCTTTCGGTGGCGCGCCAGGATGCGGGCATCCTGGTTTCATGCGGACGCTCCGGCCTTCATTCGTCCTCGTTCCTGCAGCCTGGCCGGCTGGCCGCCGTTCATCGCGCGGGATTCGTCCGCAAGCCTTTTCCCCTTTTCCAAGACCCGATCAGCCTAGGGATGCTCCTAGGTTGTAGTGACTCGGCTCGCTCCTTAGTATTGAAAATTACATAAAAATGAAATTTTCATATGAGCCGATCCTCTCCCGTGCCGCGTGATGCCGCCGCGCTGTCCAGGCCAGCGCTGGCGGCGGGTCGCCCTGAGTCCGCCGTCGACATGTGGCTGGGCCAGCAGTTGCGCCAATTGCGCAAGCAGCACGGCCGCTCGCTGGCGGACGTGGCGCAGGCCTGCGGCATGTCGCTGGGCCTGCTCAGCCAGATCGAGCGCGGCCTGAGCTCGGCGTCGGTCAAGACGCTGCACCAGCTGGCGCGCGAGTTCGGCGTGTCGGTCAACGCCTTGCTGCGCAACGCCGAGCACACCGAAGGCGAGGACGGCGGCCGCGTCGCCCGCGCCGGCACGCACCGCTATATCGACCTGCGCGAGAAGGGCATCGTCAAGGAGATGTACACGCCGCCGGCCTGCCGCAGCATGGACCTGTGCCGCGCCACCATCGAGCCCGGCGGCTCGACCGGCAACGAACTGTTCGTGACCGGGCAGGGCGAGCAGATCGGCGTGGTGCTCAAGGGCACGCTCGAACTCTGGGTGGGTGACCGCGTCGTGCTGCTCAAGGAGGGCGACAGTTTCTGCTATGCCAGCAGCACGCCGCGGCGCTGGCGCAATCCCGGCTCGCAGGTGACCGAAGTCATCTGGGCCATCTCGAATATCAATCAAGCCGCGGGGGATGTGACGTAACCGCCGCCTTGAGCGCGCGGGCAGTGAATCGGCGCGATGACACTGGGGATCATCCGCCGTCCGGGCACGCTCCGGAACGCTTTGCCTAGATGAGGAAATGTCATGAAATTCAAGACTCTGGTTGTCTCTGTATTCGCAGCATTGTCCACGGCCACGGCCGCGCAGGCCCAGACGGTGTTGAAGGTGGGGTCCACGCCCACCGGCAGTCCGTTCACTTTTCTTGACACCAAGACCAACTCCATCGAGGGGGTGATGGTCGATATTGTGAAAGCGGTCGGCAAGGAGGCTGGCTTCGAGGTGCAGATCGAGCCCATGGCGTTTTCGGCGCTGATCGGTTCGCTGACTTCCAAGCGCATCGACATCGTCTCGGCGGCCATGTTCATCACGCCGCAGCGCCAGCAGGTGGTGAGTTTCTCGGAGCCGGTCTATCGCTATGGCGAAGGCCTGATGGTGCTCAAGAGCGACAACAAGGAATACAAGTCATTCGCCGACATGAAGGGCATGACGGTGGGGGTGCAGGTCGGCACCGCCTTCGTCGAGCCGATCCAGAAGAGCGGCGTGTTCAAGGAGGTGAAGCTCTACGACAATCCGCCGGACATGATGCGCGACGCCAACGCCGGCCGCATCCAGGGCGGGTTCATGGACTATCCCATCGCCGCCTACATCCTGACCCAGGGCAACTATCCCAACTTGAAGATGGCGCAGTCCTACCAGCCCACCGTCATGGGCAGCCTGGGCCTGGCCACGCGCAAGGACGACACCGCCTTGCTCGAACGCATCAACAAGGCGCTGGCCAAGCTCAAGGCCGATGGCGCCATCGACCAGATCCTGAAGAAGTGGGGGCTGGGCGGCTGACGCCCGTTTGATGGCGGGCGCGGCGCCACGGCAGGTGTCCGCCCGGACTGCGCGCCCTGGCGCGCGGACCGGCCGCGACCGGGCTTCCCGGATGCGGCCCAGTTGGGGTGAATCGAGTCATGACGGAATTCTTCAAAGACGCGGCGGAATATCTGCCGATCCTGTTGCAGGGCGCCAAGCTCACCATCCTGGTGACGCTTGGGTCGCTGGTCCTGTCCACGCTGCTGGGACTGGTGTGGGCGCTGATGCGGGTCTCCGGCAACAAGTACCTGTCCAAGTTCAGCGCGGGTGTGATCAACCTGCTGCGCGGCATCCCGATCATCGTGCTGCTGTTCTACATCTACTTCGTGATGCCGGACATGGGCATCGCGCTGACGGCGGTGCAGGCGGCCATCATCGGGCTGGGCATTGCCTACTCGGCCTACCAGGCCGAGAACTTCCGCGCGGGGATTGAAGCCATCGACCGCGGCCAGATCGAAGCGGCCATGGCGATGGGCATGAGCTGGAGCATGACCATGCGCCGCGTGGTGCTGCCGCAGGCCGTCAAGATCGTGCTGCCGCCCTACGGCAACATCATGATCATGATGCTCAAGGACTCGTCGCAGGCGTCCACCATCACGGTGGCCGAGCTCGCCCTGCAGGGCAAGCTGATCGCCGTGTCGACGTTCAAGAACGCCACCGTGTTCTCGCTGGTGGCGCTGATGTACCTGGTGATGTGCGTGCCGCTGATCCTGCTGGTGCGGCATCTGGAAAAGAGGAGTGCCGCCAAATGATCGAACTCAAGGGCGTGCGCAAGAGCTTTGGGTCGCTGGAAGTGCTCAAGGGCATCGATGCCGAGGTCAGCAAGGGGGAAGTCGTGTGCGTGATCGGGCCGTCCGGCTCGGGCAAGTCCACCATCCTGCGCTGCATCAACGGGCTGGAGCGCTACAACGCCGGCCGCATCACCGTGGATGGCGAGCTGGTGGACTGCGATGCGGCGTCCATTGTTTCCATCCGCACACAGGTGGCGATGGTGTTCCAGCGCTTCAACCTGTTTCCCCATCGCACCGCGCTGGAGAACGTGGTGGAAGGGCCGATCTACGTGAAGGGCGAGCCGCGCGCGCAGGCGCTGGAGCGCGGCCGCGAACTGCTCGCCAGCGTCGGCCTGGCCGACAAGGCCGACGCCCATCCACCACAGCTGTCCGGCGGCCAGCAGCAGCGCGTGGCGATCGCGCGGGCCCTGGCCATGCAGCCCAAGGCGATCCTGTTCGACGAACCGACCTCGGCGCTCGACCCCGAACTGGTGGGCGACGTGCTGGGCGTGATGCGCAAGCTGGCCGAGGCCGGCATGACCATGGTCGTCGTGACGCACGAGATGAGCTTCGCGCGCGAGGTTGCCGACCGCGTCATGTTCTTTGACGGCGGCGTGATGGTGGAGCAGGGCGCCGCCCGTGAAGTGCTGAATCACCCGCGGCACCCGCGCACGCAGGATTTCCTGCGCCGCGTGCTGCATCCCATGTGAGGAACCATCATGTCGCAGACGCCGTTTCCACTTTCCCCGTCGCTCTGGGCCGCCACCGCGGCGCCGCCGCCGGACACGCAGCCGCTGACGCAGTCCGCGCAGGCCGACGTGCTGGTAGTGGGCGGCGGCTATGCCGGCCTGAGCACCGCGCTGCACCTGGCCGAGCAGGGCGTGCGGGTGGTGGTGCTGGAGGCGCGCGAGATCGGTTTCGGCGGTTCAGGGCGCAACGGGGGGCAGGTCATTCCGGGCCTCAAGTACGATCCCGATGCGCTGGTCTCGATGTTCGGCGGCGAGCGCGGTGAACGCCTGGTGCGCTTCGCCGGCGCCACCGCCGATTCGGTGTTCAACCTGATCGAGCGGCACGCGATGGACGTGCCGCACGTGCGCAGCGGCTGGATCCAGGGCGCCCACACCCCCGCGGCGCTGGAACTGGCGCACGCCCGCGCCGCGCAATGGGCGCGCCACGGCGCCGACGCACAGCCGCTGGACAAGGCGCAGGTGGCGCGCCTGATCGGCACCGATCGTTATCTGGGCGGCTGGATCGACCGGCGCGCGGGCGCGGTGCAGCCGCTGAGCTATGCGCGCGGCCTGGCGCGGGCCGCCCTGAATGCGGGGGCGGTGATCCATACCGACACGCCCGTCACCGGGCTCAAGCGCGACGGCGGCAAGTGGACCGCCACGACCGCCGGCGGCGCCAGCGTGACTGCCGACCGCGTGGTGATGTGCACCAACGCCTACGGCGCCGATCTGCTGCCGGGCCTGAAGACCTCGATCATCGACGCCAATACCTTCCAGGTCGCCACCGCGCCGCTGCCGGAGCGCCTGCGCGCAGGCATCTTTCCGGAAGGGCAGGTCACCTCCGATACCCGCAATTTGCTGCTCTATTTCCGGCTGGACCACCAGGGCCGCCTGCTGATGGGCGGGCGCGGGCCGTTCCGAGAGCCCAAGGGGCCGCAGGACTGGGCCCACCTGGAACGGGTGATGGTGAAGATGTTCCCGCAGGTGACCGGCACGCCGTTCGAGTACCGCTGGTGCGGCCGCGTGGCCATCACCCGCGACTATCTGCCGCACCTGCACGAGCCGCAGCCCGGCCTGCTGGTGGATATCGGCTGCCAGGGGCGCGGCGTGGGCCTGCAGACCAGCATGGGTCGCGCCATGGCGCAGTACCTCGTCAGCGGCGACGCACAGGCGCTGCCGGTGCCGCTGTCGCCGGTGAAGTCGTTCCCGCTTTATGGGCTGCGGCGCCTGTACGTCAATGCGGTGGTCACGTGGTACCGCATGACGGACGGCGGCGTGTAGGCCGGCGCCCCATCCGCGGACGCGGCAGGCATCGGCAAGATACCCGCGAAAAAAAGCCCCGGACGGGTCCGGGGCTTTGCGCGCGGCGGGTCAGGCGATCAGTTGCCCAGCTTGCCGCGCTGTTCGCGCACCGTCCGCAGCGTCTCGCCGAATTGCGCCACGCGGGCCTTTTCCTGCTCGACCACGGCGGCCGGAGCGCGTTCGACGAAACTGGCGTTGGACAGCTTGCCGTTGGCCTTGGCGATCTCGCCTTCCAGGCGGGCGATTTCCTTGTCCAGGCGCACGCGCTCGGCAGCCACGTCGATCTCGACGCGCAGCATCAGCCGGCTGGTGCCCACCACCTGCACCGGCGCGCCAGCGTCGGGCAGGGCGTCCAGCACGTCGACCTGGCTGAGCTTGGCCAGCGCGGCCAGGTAGGGCGCGTTGCGCGTCAGCGTGGGCGCGTCGCCCTGGGCGCACAGCGGCACTTTCTGCGCCGGCGACAGATTCATCTCGCCGCGCAGGGCGCGCACGGCCTCGACCTGGGCCTTCAGTTCGGCCACGTCGGCTTCGGCGGCGGCGTCCACGGCGGCCGGGTTGGCCTGCGGGTAGGGCTGCACGCTGACGCTGTCGGCCACGCCTTGCTGGCGCTTGCCGGCCACCACCGAGACCTTCTGCCACAGTTCTTCCGTGATGAACGGAATGATCGGGTGGGCCAGGCGCAGCACGCCTTCGAGCACGCGGATCAGCGTGCGGCGCGTGCCCAGCTGCTGGGCCGGCGTGCCGGTCTGGATCTGCACCTTGGCCAGTTCCAGGTACCAGTCGCAGTATTCGTCCCAGACGTAGCGGTACAGCGCATTGGCGATGTTGTCGAAGCGGTAGTCGGCAAAGCCGCGCGCCACGTCGGCTTCCAGCGCCTGCAGCTGGCTGACGATCCAGCGGTCGACGAACGAGGTTTCGCCCGCGTCCGGACCGGTCAGGTCGTGGCCTTCGGTGTTCATCAGCACGAAACGGGTGGCGTTCCAGAGCTTGTTGCAGAAGTTGCGATAGCCCTCGCAGCGCTTCAGGTCGAAGTTGATGTTGCGGCCCAGGGTCGCGTAGGCGGCCATGGTGAAGCGCAGCGCGTCGGTGCCGAAGGCGGGGATGCCATCCGGGTACTGGCGGCGCGTGGCCTTCTCGATGGCGCCGGCCTGCTTGGGGTTCATCAGGCCGTAGGTGCGCTTGGCCACCAGGCCGTCCAGGTCGATGCCGTCGATCAGGTCGACCGGATCCAGCGTGTTGCCCTTGGACTTGCTCATCTTCTGGCCGTCGGCGTCGCGGATCAGGCCGTGCACGTAGACGTGCTTGAACGGGATCTGGCCGGTCAGGTGCGTGGTCAGCATGACCATGCGCGCGACCCAGAAGAAGATGATGTCGAAACCGGTGACCAGCACGCTGGACGGCAGGTAGCGTTCCAGGTCGGCCGTCTTGTCGGGCCAGCCGAGCGTGGTGAAGGGCACCAGGCCCGACGAGAACCACGTGTCGAGCACGTCCGGATCGCGCTTGAGTTCGCCGGTGACGCCGGCGGCGCGGGCCTGCTGGATGGCTTCGGCCTCATCGTGGGCGACGAACACCTGACCGTCATCCGAGTACCAGGCGGGAATCTGGTGGCCCCACCACAGCTGGCGCGAAATGCACCAGTCCTGGATGTTGTTGAGCCACTGGTTGTAGATGGTGGTCCAGTTGTCCGGGTAGAACTGGATGCGGCCGTCGGCGACGACCTCCAGCGCCACTTCGGTGATGCTCTTGCCCGGGTTGAGCGTGCCCTCGGGGGCCGGCTTGCTCATGGCGACGAACCACTGGTCGGTCAGCATGGGCTCGAGCACGACGCCGGTGCGGTCGCCCTTGGGCTGCATCATCTTGTGCGGTTCGACCTTGACCAGGTAGCCCTCGGCTTCCAGCTGGGCCACCACGGCCTTGCGGGCCTCGTAGCGCTCCATGCCCTGGAACTGCTTGGGGCCGTTCTCGTTGATGTGCGCGTCGAGCGTGAAGATCACGATCAGCGGCAGGTCGTGACGCATCGCGCAGGCGTAGTCGTTGAAGTCGTGCGCGCCGGTGATCTTGACGCAACCGGTGCCGAATTCGGGGTCGACGAAGTCATCCGCGATGATGGGGATGTTGCGGTCGCACAGCGGCAGTTCGACTTCCTTGCCGACCAGGTGCTTGTAGCGCGGGTCTTCGGGGTGCACGCACAGCGCGCCGTCGGCCAGCATGGTCTCGGGGCGGGTGGTGGCGATGGTCATGCCGCGCAGGGTGACCGTCTGGCCGTCCTTGTCGACGATGGTCTGCGGACCGTCGACGAAGGGGTAGAGGATGTGCCACATGTGGCCGTCGGTCTCTTCCGACTGGACTTCCAGGTCGGACACGGCCGTCAGCAGCTTGGGATCCCAGTTGACCAGGCGCTTGCCGCGGTAGATCAGGCCCTGTTTATGCAGGCGCACGAAGGTCTCCACCACGCCGCGCGACATGCGGTCGTCCATGGTGAAGTATTCGCGCGGCCAGTCGGCCGAGGCGCCCAGGCGGCGCACCTGGCCGGTGATGGCGTTGCCCGACTTTTCCTTCCATTCCCACACTTTCTCGACGAATTTCTCGCGGCCGAGGTCGTGGCGCGAAACCTTCTGCGCGTCGAGCTGTCTTTCAACCACGATCTGCGTGGCGATGCCGGCGTGGTCCGTCCCCGGAATGAAGACAGTGTCGTCGCCCAGCATGCGGTGGTAGCGGATCAGGCCATCCATGATGGTCTGGTTGAACGCATGACCCATGTGCAGCGTGCCCGTCACGTTGGGCGGCGGGAACTGGATGACGTAAGGCTGGCCTTCGGTCCCCGTTTTTACGTGCGACCCCGCGGCGAAGTAGCCGCGCTTTTCCCACTCGGCGTACCAGCGGGATTCGAGTTCGGCGGGTTCGAAGCTCTTGGAGAGTTCCGGGGAGTCGGTCGCGGCGGACGCGGCGTTCGGGGGAGCGGCTTGAGTCATTACAGGGTTCCGGCAGACAGGGCGCCCGGTCGATGGAAACGGGCAAGCAAACCGCTCATTTTAAGATGTAATGCGGTCGTATCGGCGTGTTAGAATACCGGGTTACTGTAAACCTTTTAGAAGTCCCTGAATTCATTGGGATTTCGCCAAAAGTTCATTGAAAAAACGCTGAGGATTTCAGCACAATGAACCGAGCGAACATTCAATGCGGGATCACTCCGAAGGGTTGTCAGTGTCGAATCCCCGCCTTGGCACAGGCGGCCGGGACGGCCCGGAACACGCTGTCGTGACGCAGCGGGTCCGAGTCGCTTGCGCGCCCATGGCGCGCTGCCGCTTGAAGGGTGACACCAACAAGCGCAGGCCACGCCAGGCAATCATAGAAACCAGTCAGTATCCGTTTTTGGAGTTCTCATGTCCGTCCAACGCACTCTCTCGATCATCAAGCCCGACGCCGTCGCCAAGAACGTCATCGGCCAGATCGTCGCCCGCTTCGAGCAAGCCGGCCTGAAGGTCATCGCCGCCCGCCTGGCCCAGCTGTCGCGCGCCGACGCCGAGCGTTTCTACGCCGTCCACAAAGAGCGCCCCTTCTTCAAGGACCTGGTTGACTTCATGGTCTCGGGCCCCGTGTTCGTGCAAGTGCTGGAAGGCGAAGACGCCATCCAGAAGAACCGCGACCTGATGGGCGCCACCGATCCCAAGAAGGCCGCCCCGGGCACCATCCGCGCCGACTTCGCCGACAGCATCGACGCCAACGCCGTGCACGGCTCGGACGCGCCGGAAACGGCCGCTGTCGAAGTGGCTTTCTTCTTCCCCGAAATCAACATCCACAGCCGTTGATTTCCCGGAAATTCCTTTAGCGTCATAGCAATACCCTGGTCATGGAATCCGTCGAACGAATCAACCTGTTGGGGCTGGATGGCTCCGCCCTGTCCGAACTCGTCGGGCAGTGGGGCGGCAAGCCGTTTCGCGCCCGCCAGTTGCAGCGCTGGATGCACCAGCGCGGCGCCGATTCGTTCGACGCCATGACCGACCTGGCCCGCGATTTCCGCGGCCAGCTGGCGTCCCGTTGCGTCATCGAGGCGCTGGCGGTCAACACCGAGCAGCGCTCGTCGGATGGCACCCGCAAGTGGCTGTTCGACGTGGGGCAGGGCAACGCCATCGAAACCGTGTTCATCCCCGAGGACGACCGCGGCACGCTGTGCATCTCCAGCCAGGCGGGCTGCGTGGTGAACTGCCGTTTCTGCTCGACCGGCCACCAGGGGTTCAACCGCAACCTCAAGACCAGCGAGATCATCGGCCAGCTGTGGTGGGCCAAGCGCGTGCTGGAAGCCGACGTCGGCACCGCGCGCCTGGAAGGCGCCCGCGCCACCGAAGACACCCGCGTCATCAGCAACGTGGTCATGATGGGCATGGGCGAGCCCCTGCTCAACTACGACCAGGTGCTGCCGGCCCTGCGCCTGATGCTCGACGACAACGCCTATGGCCTGTCGCGTCGCCGCGTCACCGTGTCCACGTCGGGCGTGGTGCCCATGATGGACCGCCTGTCTCAGGACTGTCCGGTGGCGCTGGCCGTGTCGCTGCATGCGCCCAACGATGCGCTGCGCGACGAGCTGGTGCCGCTGAACAAGAAATACCCGTTGAAGGAGTTGCTGGCCGCGTGCGAACGCTACCTGGCTTTCGCGCCGCGCGACTTCATCACGTTTGAATACTGCATGCTGGATGGCATCAACGATACCGACCAGCATGCCAAGGAATTGATACACATTGCACGCCAGATCCGCTGCAAGCTCAATCTGATCCCGTTCAATCCCTTCCCCGCGTCCGGCCTGAAGCGTTCGCCTTCGGCCCGCGTCAAGGTGTTCGCCCAGCGCCTGATGGACGCCGGCATCATCACGACGGTGCGCAAGACCCGGGGGGACGATATCGATGCCGCTTGTGGTCAACTGGCCGGAGAAGTGCGCGACCGTACCCGGATCACCGAACGGAACGCCGCGCAGCGCCAGACCATACCAATTAGACAGGTGCATGCATGACGCAGGATATCGCTTCTGCAGTTTCAGAGACGCCCGCGAGCGCGGGCGGTTCGGGCAATGTGGGCTCGGCGTTGCGCACGCTGCGCCAATCCAAGGGCTGGTCGCTCGACGAAGTGTCCAGCCGCATCAAGTTTTCGGCCAAGCAGATCGAGGCCCTCGAGAACGAACAGTGGGGCGATCTGCCCACCGGCGTCTCGCTGCGCGGCCTGATCCGCAACTACGCCCGCATGCTGGGCGCCGATTCGCAGGCGATCGTTGATTCGCTCGACCCCAAGGCCCGCGTCACCGGCCCGGTCAAGCTGAGTCCGGGAGCGCTGCATTCGGCCCATTCCATTCCCCAGTCCGGCGCCGACGATGATCGCGCGTCCTCGACCTCCTGGGGCTGGCTGATCGCCATCGTGCTGGTGCTTGCCGCCGGTGTCGCCTATGCCTTCTGGCAGGGCTGGCTGCCGCAGCAGTGGCTGGCGTTCGACTGGCTTCCCAAGCTGTCCAAGTAAATACCGGTTTCGCCGATGCAAGATTCCTCTCTGCCTTGCCAGGATGCGCCGCCGCCCGCCGTGGGCGCGGCTCCCCGCCGCGCCACGCGTTCGGTGGCGGTGAAGTGGGGCGACCGCACGGTCATGATCGGCGGCGACGCGCCGGTGGTGGTCCAGTCCATGACCAACACCGACACCGCCGATGCCATCGCCACGGCGATCCAGGTCAAGGAATTGGCGCTGGCCGGCTCCGAGATGGTGCGCATCACCGTCAACACGCCCGAAGCCGCCAAGGAAGTCATGGCGATCCGCGAGCAGCTCGACCGCATGGGCGTGGACGTGCCGCTGGTGGGCGACTTTCACTACAACGGCCACAAGCTGCTGACGCAATTCCCGGACTGCGCCCAGGCGCTGTCCAAGTACCGCATCAATCCCGGCAACATGGGCGGCGGCAAGCGCCGTGACGACAATTTCGCCCAGATGATCGAAGTGGCGTGCCGCTACGACAAGCCGGTGCGCATCGGCGTGAACTGGGGCAGCCTGGATCACGAGCTGATGGCGCGCAAGATGGACGAAAACAGCCGCCGCGCCCAGCCCTGGGAAGCGCAGGCGGTGATGCGCGACGCGCTGGTGGTGTCCGCCATCAGCAACGCCCAGCGCGCCGAGGAACTCGGCCTGCGCCGCGATGCCATCATCCTGTCGTGCAAGGTCAGCCACGTGCAGGACCTGATCGCGGTCTACCGCGACCTGTCGGCGCGTTGCGACTATCCGCTGCACCTGGGCCTGACCGAAGCCGGCATGGGCAGCAAGGGCATCGTCGCCTCGACCGCCGCGCTGGCCGTGCTGCTGCAGCAGGGCATTGGCGACACCATCCGCATCTCGCTGACGCCGGAACCGGGCGGCGACCGCGGTCGCGAGGCCGTGGTGGCGCAGGAGATCCTGCAGACCATGGGCCTGCGCGCGTTCACGCCCATGGTGGTGGCCTGCCCCGGTTGCGGCCGCACCAGCAGCACGTTCTTCCAGGAACTGGCCGATAGCATCCAGTCCTACCTGCGCCGGCAGATGCCGGTGTGGCGCGCCCAGTACCCCGGCGTCGAAAGCATGAACGTCGCGGTCATGGGCTGTGTGGTCAACGGGCCTGGCGAAAGCCGCCACGCGGACATCGGCATCAGCCTGCCGGGCACCGGCGAGGTGCCGGCCGCGCCGGTGTTCGTCGACGGCGAGCGCACGGTCACCCTGAAGGGCGACCACATCGCCGAAGAATTCCAGGCCATCGTTGAAGACTACGTTGCGCGTCGCTACGGCGCGCTCGCCTCTCATTAAAAGAAAGGGTGTGGCCGCGAGGCGCGCTTGCCGGCGCGCGGGGCGGCATGATCAAGATGACTCAAGCTTTCCAGAAAGTCGCCGCCATCCGCGGCATGAATGACCTGTTGCCAGGGGCCAGCGCCCGCTGGGAGCAATTCGAGGAAATCGTGCGCGGCTGGCTGCGCGGCTACGGCTATCGCAACGTGCGTACGCCCGTGCTTGAGCATACGCGCCTGTTCACGCGCGGCATCGGCGAAGTGACCGACATCGTCGAAAAAGAGATGTACACGTTCACCGACGCGCTCAACGGCGAATCGCTGACCATGCGGCCCGAGATGACCGCCGGCATCGTGCGCGCCTCGATCGAGCACAACCTGCTGTACGACCGCCCGCAGCGCGTCTACTCGATCGGCCCGGTGTTCCGCCACGAGCGCCCGCAGCGCGGCCGCTACCGCCAGTTCCACCAGATCGACGTCGAGGCGCTGGGTTTCGCCGGTCCCGATGTGGACGCCGAACTGATCGTCATGCTGGCCCGCCTGTGGAAGCTGCTGGGCCTGACCGACGTGCGCCTCGAACTGAATTCTCTGGGCCAGCCGGCCGAGCGCGCCGCGCACCGCGCCGCCCTGATCGCGCACCTGGAAAAGCACGTCGACATCCTCGACGAGGATGGCAAGCGCCGCCTGTATACCAATCCGCTGCGCGTGCTGGACACCAAGAACCCCGCCATGCAGGAAATGGCCGACAGCGCCCCGCGCCTGTTCGACTTCCTGGGCGAAGAATCGCGCGCGCACTTCGAGGGCGTGTGCCAGCGCCTGACCGACGCCGGCATCGAATACCGCCTCAACCCGCGCCTGGTGCGCGGGCTGGACTACTACAACCTGACCGTCTTCGAATGGGTGACCGACCGCCTCGGCTCCCAGGGCACGGTGTGCGGCGGTGGCCGCTACGACGGCCTGATCGAACTGCTGGGCGGCAAGCCCGCGCCGGCCGTCGGTTTCGCCATCGGCATGGAACGCCTGCTGGACCTGTGGGAGCAAAGCGTGCAGGTCGAGGCGCCGGCCGAATGCGAGGTCTACGTCGTGCACCAGGGCGAAGCGGCGCAGCGCCTGGCCGCCCGGGTCGGCGAAGACCTGCGCGACGCCGGCCTGGCGGTGGTGGTGCATGCCGGCGCCGCCAGCTTCAAGTCCCAATTCAAGCGCGCGGACGCCAGCGGCGCCCGGGTTGCGGTTATCCTTGGCGCCGATGAAGTGGCTTCGCAGACCGCCAGCATCAAATTCCTGCGCGCCGACGCCCAAGGCGACGCCGCGCAGCAGCAAGTCCCGTTGGCGGGCTTGGCCGACGTATTGAATCTCAAGGGTTAGCATGGCATACGATCTGGAAGAACAGGAAAAACTCGACGCGATCAAGGCGTGGTGGGCCCGCTACGGCACTCTGGTGGCGGCGCTGGTGGCGGCCGTGGCGCTGGCCTGGGGCGGCTGGTGGGGCGCCAAGGCCTACCAATCGCACAAGGCGAACCAGGCCATGGGTTATTTCGAAGCGCTCGAAGACGCGGCCCGGCTGGGCGGCGCCGATTCCTCCGTGCGCATCAAGGCCGCGGCGGCGACGCTGCGCGACCAGTACGGTTCGACCGGCTACGCCGCCCGTGGCGCGCTGGTGGCGGCCCAGGCGCTGCAGGCCCAGAATGATGTCGATGGCGCCCGCCAGCAGCTCGAATGGCTGGCCGGCCAGTCCAAGAATCCCTCGATGCAGGCCGTGGCCCGGCTGCGCCTGGCGGGCCTGCTGCTCGACCAGAAGCAGTACGACGCCGCCCTGGGGCAGCTGAACAATGCGCCGGCCGCCTTCGCCGCCTTGTTCGCCGACCGCCGTGGCGATATCCTCGCGGCGCAAGGCAAGCGCGATGAGGCGCGTGCCGCATGGCAAAGCGCCATCGATGGTCTGGGCACGGCGAATCCGCTGACCCAGGTCGTGCAACTGAAACTGGATGCCCTGAGCGGAGCGTGACTGGAATGCGTAAATTTGCCTTTGGCCGTACGTGGCGTGGCGCGGTTTGCCTGACGGGCCTGCTGGCCCTGGGAGGCTGCGGCCTGTTTTCCCATGACGATGGCCGTTACGACCCCGCTCCCCTGACCGAATACAAGGCCGGCATGTCGGTGCGCCAGGTCTGGTCGACGTCGATCGGCAGCGGTTCCGGCCTGGGCTTCGCGCCCACCGTGCTGAACAACGCGGTCTACGCCGCCACGCCCGACGGTTCGGTCGGCAAGTTCGACCTGCAAAGCGGCCGTCCCATCTGGAAGTCGCAGGCGGGCGTGAAGCTGACGGCGGGCGCCGGCAGCGACGGCACCACCACCGCGGTGGCTTCGCCCGACGGCGACGTGGTCGCGTTCGACGATAGCGGCAAGGTCAAGTGGAAAGTGCGCGCCACCAGCGACGTCAATATCCCGCCGGTGGTGGGCTATGGCATCGTCGTGGTCCGCAGCGGCGACTACCGCATCCAGGCCTTCGACGCCAACAACGGCGAGCGCCTCTGGAGCGTGCAGCGTCCCGGCCCGGCGCTGGCCCTGCGCAGCGCCGCGCAAATGGTGCTGGCCGAAGGCCTTGTCATCACCGGCCTGCCGGGCGGCAAGCTGATGGCCATCGCCTCCGACAGCGGCAACGTGCAATGGGAAGGCACTGTCGCCACCCCGCGCGGCGCCAGCGACCTGGAGCGCCTGACCGACGTGGTCGGCGCCCCGCAGATCGCGGGCAACCTGCTTTGCGCGGTGGCCTACCAAGGGCGTATCGTATGCTTTGACGTCACGGCCGGCGGCCGTCCGATCTGGGCCAAGGACTTCTCCAGCGTCAGCGGCATGACCCTGGACCAGCGCTTCGCCTACTCGGCCGACCAGAACAGCGTGGTCAACGCCTTCGCGCTGGACAACGGCGGCAACGTCTGGAAGCAGGCCGCGCTGAAGAACCGCCAGCTGACCTCGCCGGCCCTGCTGGGCGGCGCGCTCGCCGTCGGCGACCTGGACGGTTACGTGCATTTCCTGTCGCGCAGCGATGGCAGCCTGATGGCGCGCCTGTCCGTCGGGGGGGGCGCTGTCGTGTCGCCGCCGCAGACGACTTCCCAAGGTGTGCTGGTTCAGACGGGCAATGGCAATCTCGTCCTGATCGGCACCAACTAAACCCTCAAGAACAAAGCCTTACACCGTGTCCTTCAAGCCTGTCGTTGCCCTGGTCGGCCGCCCCAATGTGGGGAAATCGACCCTTTTCAATCGCCTGACGCGATCGCGCGCCGCGCTGGTGGCCGATTTTTCCGGCCTGACCCGCGATCGCCACTACGGCGAGGGCAGGGTGGGCGATATCCCCTTCATCGTCATCGACACGGGCGGTTTCGAGCCGGTCGCCAAGGATGGCATCCTGCTGGAAATGGCCCGCCAGACCCGGCAGGCCATCGCCGAGGCGGACGTGGTGGTGTTCCTGGTGGACGCCCGCGCCGGCCTGAACGCGCATGACCACGAGATCGCCACGCTGCTGCGCAAGTCGGGACAGCAGCGCGTGCTGCTCGCGGTGAACAAGGCCGAAGGCATGGGGGCGGGCGCCGCCATCGCCGAATTCCACGAGCTGGGTCTGGGGCAACCCTATCCCATCTCGGCGGCGCACGGCGACGGCATCGTCGACCTGATCGAACTCGCGCTGCAGGACCTGGCCGAGCCGCCCGCCGAGGAAGAGGAACCGGCCGAAGAGGGCGAGCACGACCACCGCATCAAGCTGGCCATCGTCGGCCGCCCCAACGTCGGCAAGTCGACGCTGATCAACACGCTGATGGGCGAAGAGCGCGTGATCGCGTTCGACATGCCCGGCACCACCCGCGACGCCATCGAGATCGACTTCGAACGCGATGGCCGCCGCTACACGCTGATCGACACCGCCGGCCTGCGCAAGCGCGGCAAGGTGTTCGAGGCGGTCGAGAAGTTCTCGGTCATCAAGACGCTGCAGGCCATCGAGGCCAGCAACGTCGTGCTGCTGATGCTGGACGCGCAGACCGAAATCTCCGAGCAGGACGCCCACATCGCCGGCTTCGTGCTGGAAACCGGCCGCGCCGTGGTTGTTGCCGTCAACAAGTGGGATGGCCTGGACGGCGAGGAAAAGGAACGCATCGAACGCGAATTCATGCGCAAGCTGCGCTTCCTGTCGTTCGCCCGCGTGCACACCATCTCGGCCTTGCGCGGCCAGGGCATCAAGCCGCTGCTCAAGTCGGTCAACGCCGCCCACGCCGCCGCCTTCGCCAAGCTGTCCACGCCCAAGCTGACGCGAGAGCTGCAGGCCGCCGTCGAGCAGCAGCCGCCGCCCCGCAAGGGCATCTTCCGTCCCAAGATGCGCTATGCGCACCAGGGCGGGCAGAACCCCCCCTTGGTGGTGATCCACGGCAACGCGCTGGACGCGGTGCCCGATTCGTACCGCCGCTACCTGGAAACCCGTTTCCGCAACGCTTTCGATCTGGCCGGCACGCCGTTGCGGATCGAATTCAAGTCTTCGCACAACCCCTACGCGCAGGAAAGCTGATCCATGAGCCGTTTCTGGAGTCCCGTGGTCGGGACGCTCAGTCCGTATGTGCCGGGCGAGCAGCCCAAGCTTCAGAACCTGGTCAAGCTGAACACCAACGAGCACCCCTACGGGCCGTCGCCCAAGGTGCTCGAAGCGATCCGCGCGGCGTGCGACGACACGCTCAAGCTCTATCCGGATCCGTCGTCCGACAGGCTGCGCCAGGCGGTGGCGACGGCCGTCGGCGTGGCGCCGGCCCGCGTGTTCGTGGGCAATGGCTCGGACGAAGTGCTGGCGCATGCCTTCCTGGCCCTGCTCAAGCATGAGCGTCCGCTGCGCTTTCCGGACATCACCTACAGCTTCTATCCGGTCTATTGCGGCCTGTACGGCATCGATTACGAGACCCTGCCACTGACGGAAGATTTCCGCATCGACGTCGAAGACTACCTGCCGGGCCGTCATGGTCAGGCCGGCGCCATCATCTTCCCCAATCCGAACGCGCCCACGGGCCGCGCCTTGAGCGTGGCCGAAATCGAGCGCATCGTGGCCGGCAATCCGGACACCGTGGTGGTGGTTGACGAGGCCTATGTCGACTTCGGCGCCGAATCCGTGATTGCGCTGACCGAGCGCCACGACAACCTGCTGGTCATCCATACGCTGTCCAAGTCGCGTTCCCTGGCAGGCCTGCGGGTCGGTTTCGCGGTTGGCAGTCCAGAACTGATCGATGGCCTGGAGCGCGTCAAGAACAGCTTCAATTCCTACCCCGTGGATCGCCTGGCCTCGGCCGGCGCGGTCGCCGCGCTCGAGGACGTCGAGTATTTCGAACAGACCCGCCAGGCAGTGATCCAGACTCGCGGTCGGATGACCGCCGGCCTGCAGGCCCTGGGCTTCGAGGTGCTGCCGTCCAGCGCCAACTTCGTGTTCGTCCGGCACCCGTCGCGCGATGCCGGTGAACTGGCGGCCGGCCTGCGCGAACGCAGCATCATCGTGCGCCATTTCCGCCTGCCGCGCATCGACCAGTTTCTGCGTATTACAGTGGGCACGGACGCGCAGTGCGACCTGCTTCTGAAAGCGCTTGCCGAGGTCGTCTGAACCCCAGCTGAAGGGCCTTTCCGGCGGAAAACTCTGGTGTCATCTTTTGCATCCGACACAAGTAGCACGGGCCGGGAAAACCCTGTAGAGTACATGTTTCGGCGTGCCCCACCTGTAAAAAGCGCGTCACCACTCAATAACAAACAAATGGAGCCTGGCCAATGAGCAATAAAGGGCAAACTCTGCAAGATCCGTTCCTGAACACGCTGCGCAAGGATCATGTGCCGGTGTCGATCTACCTGGTGAACGGTATCAAGCTTCAAGGGCAAATCGAATCTTTCGACCAATACGTGGTGCTGCTGCGTAACACGGTCACGCAAATGGTCTACAAGCACGCCATTTCCACCGTCGTTCCCGCGCGCGCCGTGAATTTCCAGGTGGAAGTCCCTGCTGAGTAATCTCGCTCCCGCAGTACCTTTTATTGCCCGCCGAACGGTCTACGTCGGCGGGCATTTTCGCTTTGGCTCCAAAATGGTGCATGTATGCGCGCACTGATCATCAGCGTGGATCTGGGTGATCCCGACTTCGCCGCCCACGCGGAGGAATTCGCCATGCTGGCCAAGGGCGCCGGCGCGGAAATCGTTGGCACGCTCACGGCCCGCCGCGACCGGCCCGACGCCAAGTTCTTCATCGGTTCCGGTAAGGCCGACGAAGGCGTGGGCATGGCGCAGGCGCTGCTGGCCGACATCGTGCTGTTCGACCAGCCGCTGTCGCCGGCCCAGCAGCGCAACCTGGAACGGGTCTTCAACCTGCGCGTGGTGGATCGCGTGGCGTTGATCCTGGACATCTTCGCGCTGCGCGCCAAGAGCCACGAAGGCAAGCTGCAGGTCGAACTGGCCCAGTTGCAGCACCTGGCCACGCGCCTGACCCGCATGTGGAGCCACCTGGAGCGCCAGCGCGGCGGCATTGGCATGCGCGGCCCCGGCGAATCGCAGCTCGAAATGGACCGTCGCATGATCGGCGCCAAGGTCAAGACGCTGCGCGAGCGCCTTGACCGGGTCGAGCGCCAGCGCGTCACGCAACGGCGCGCGCGGGCTCGCGGCGGCGCCTTGTCGGTGTCGCTGGTGGGGTATACCAACGCCGGCAAGTCGACGCTGTTCAACGCCTTGACCCGCGCCGATACCTACGCGGCGGACCAGTTGTTCGCCACGCTTGACACCACCACCCGCCGTATCTGGATCGAAGGCGCGGGCAATGTCGTGGTGTCGGATACCGTTGGCTTCATCCGCGACCTGCCTCACGACCTGATCGCGGCGTTCCGCGCCACGCTCGAAGAGACCGTGCATGCCGACCTGCTGCTGCATGTGGTCGACGCCGCCAGTCCGCAGCGCGACGAGCAGATCTTCGAGGTCAATAAGGTGTTGGCGGAAATCGGGGCCGCCGCGATTCCCACCATTCTGGTATACAACAAGATCGACCGCGCTGGCCTGGAACCCCGGGCGGAGCGCGACGCCCATGGTACGATTGCGCGAGTATTTGTAAGCGCCACCGAGCGCGCCGGTTTGGACGCGTTGCGCGGGGCAATTGCGGAGACCGGACAGATTGTGGGAAACAATGCCGCGAATTATCAAACTCTTCAATCTGAATGACCCCGGCTGGGGTCGTGGAAACAATAATGGCTCCGAGCCGCCGCCCAAGCGGCCCCAAGGCAACGGAGACGGTCCGCCCGACCTCGACGAGGTCTGGCGCGATTTCAATAATCGCATCGGATCGTTGTTCGGCCGCAAGGGCGGGGGGGGCAACAACCGCCCCGGCGGCAATCGCGGCGGCATGACGCCGCCGTCGCCGCGCGGCGCCCGCATCGGACTGGGGGTGATCGCCCTGGTCGCGGTCGGCATCTGGGCGGCCAGCGGCTTCTATATCGTCCAGGAAGGCCAGGTCGCGGTTGTCACGCAGTTCGGCAAATACAAGAGCACATCGCAAGCCGGCTTCCAGTGGCGCCTGCCGTACCCCATCCAGAGCCATGAAATGGTCAACGTGTCGCAACTGCGCACGTTCGAAGTCGGTTTCCGTGGCGGCGCCCGCAACAAGGTGCTGCCCGAGGCGCTGATGCTCACGACGGACGAGAACATCGTCGACATGCAGTTCGTCGTGCAGTACCGCCTGCGTGCCGACGGCGCGCCGGACTACCTCTTCATGACCCGCGACCCTGACGATTCCGTGCGCCAGGCATCCGAAACCGCCATGCGGGAAGTGGTGGGCAAGCAGTCCATGGACTTCGTGCTGTACGAGGGCCGTACCGCCGTCGCCAGCCAGGTCCAGACGCTGATGCAGCAGATCCTCGACCGCTACCAGACCGGTGTGCAGGTCAGTACCGTCGCCATCCAGAACGTGCAGCCGCCCGAGCAGGTGCAGGCCGCGTTCGACGATGCCGTCAAGGCGGGCCAGGATCGCGAACGCCAGATCAACGAGGGCCAGGCCTATGCCAACCAGGTCGTGCCGCTCGCCAGCGGTCAGGCCTCGCGCATGACCGAGCAGGCCGAAGGCTACCGCGCCAAGGTGGTGGGCGACGCGCAGGGTAATACGGCGCGCTTCACCAGCATCCTGGGCGAATACGAGAAGTCCCCGCAGGTGATGCGCCAGCGCATGTATCTCGAAAGCATGCAGGAGATCTTCACCCGTGCCAGCAAGGTCATGGTCGACACCAAGAGCAACAACAACATGTTGTACCTGCCCTTGGACAAGATCATGCATCTGGCCGCGCAAGACGCCAGCAAGTCCACGGCCGGCAGCGCCGGTTCGTCGACCCTGATCAATCCGCCCGCCCAGACGCCGCTCCGCGGCAACGTGGCGCCGGCCCCGCAACCCTCCGGCAGCAGCAATAGCAACGCGCTGCCCCGCGACCGCCAGTCGCGCTAACCCGGAGGATTCTTGATCATGCAACGTCTTATGCCCATCCTGGTCGGCCTGCTCATCGTGCTGGCTGCCCTTTCTTCCTGCGTGTTCGTGGTGCGCGAGCGCGACTACGCCCTGGTGTTCTCACTGGGTGAAGTGCGCAAGGTCATCAACGAGCCCGGCCTGTACTTCAAGGCGCCGCCGCCGTTCCAGAACGTGGTGACGCTGGACAAGCGCATCCTGACCATCGAAACCAACGAAGCCGAGCGCATCCAGACTTCCGAAAAGAAGAACCTGCTGATCGATTCGTACGTCAAGTGGCGCATTGCCGATCCGCGCCAGTACTACGTGTCGACCGGCGGCAATGAACGCGTGGCGCAGGAGCGCCTGCAGGCCTTGATCCGCGATGCGCTCAACGCCTCGGTCAACGTGCGCACGGTTCGCGACGTGGTCTCGACCGAACGCGACAAGATCATGGCCGAAATCCTGACCAACGTCGCCAAGCGCGCCGAGCCGTTGGGCGTGCAGATCGTCGACGTGCGTCTGCGCCGCATCGAGTTCGCGCCCGAGATCTCGGAGTCGGTGTATCGCCGCATGGAAGCCGAACGTACCCGCGTCGCCAACGAGCTGCGCTCGATCGGTGCCGCCGAGGGCGAGAAGATCCGCGCCGAAGCCGATCGCCAACGCGAAGTGATCGTGGCCCAGGCCTATGCCAAGGCCCAGACGATCATGGGTGAGGGCGATGCTGCGGCCGCCGCGATCTATTCGCAGGCCTACGGCAAGAACCCGCAGTTCTACACGTACTACAAGAGCCTGGAGGCCTACCGCGCTTCGTTCTCGAAGCCGGGCGACGTGCTGGTGGTGGACCCCAGTTCCAGCTTCTTCCAGTTCATGAAGGACCCCACCGGTCAGGCCCTGGCCCCGGTGACCGTGCCCGCCAAATAAGGCGGCGCCGCAGGCGGTATCCCCAAGCCCCTTGGCCTGCGCCAAGGGGCTTTTTCCTGGCGGCCAGGCCGGGTCGCCCGCGGTGGTTCGGCAATCGGGGACGGTGTTGCGCCGCTGGCTTTCCCGGCTGGCGCTGTCGGCTGAACCATGTACAATACCCCGTAAGCTAGAAAACATTCCGCAGCGGCTGAGCGGGCTTACGCCCCCTCAGCCGCTTTTTCGTTTGGGCGACGCCCACGCATCTCTAGGC
Organism: Achromobacter ruhlandii; assembly: GCF_902859695.1. GTDB lineage: Bacteria > Pseudomonadota > Gammaproteobacteria > Burkholderiales > Burkholderiaceae_B > Achromobacter > Achromobacter ruhlandii. The sequence goes on along the minus strand of NZ_CADIJL010000016.1, from coordinate 33,691 downwards.
GTTATTCAGGTAAACATTCATGGGTAACTGGTTGCTGCCCGAGAGCCTTGCCGACGTACTCCCGGCAGAGGCCCGGCGCATCGAGGAAGTGCGCCGCGAACTTCTCGATCTGTACCGCACTTACGGTTTCGAGCTGGTCGCGCCGCCGTTGGTCGAATACATCGATTCATTGCTGTCCGGCACCGGCAGCGATCTGGATCTGCGTACCTGCAAGCTGGTGGATCAATTGTCGGGCCGCACGCTGGGCGTGCGTGCCGACATGACGCCCCAGGTCACGCGCATCGACGCGCACTTGTTGAACCGCGCTGGCGTAACCCGCCTGTGTTACTGCGGCAACGTGCTGCATGCGCGCCCGGCGGACCTGCTGTCCAGCCGCGAGCTGCTGCAGATCGGCGCCGAAATCTACGGTCATGCCGGTTTCGAGGCCGACCTCGAGATCATCCAGCTGGTGCTGGAAACCGTGGCCATTGCCGGCGTGCGCAATCCGCGCCTGGTGTTGTGCCATCCGGGCGTGCTGCGCGGCATCGTCGAAGCCGATCCGGCCGCTGCCGCGGTCTCGCAGGACGTCATCCGCCTGATGCGCGAGAAAGACGTGCCTGGCCTGACCGAACTGGCCGCGCGCACCCCCGGCATGCGCGCTGAAACGCTCAAGGCGTTGCAGCTGCTGCCCAAGCTTTACGGCGGTCCCGAGGTGCTGAAGCGGGCCCGCCACGATCTGCCGCTGCTGCCTGGCGTCGTCGCCGCGCTGGATGCGCTGCAGGTGCTGGTGGATGGCCAGCCGAACGTTGACTTCGGTGTCGACCTGGCGGATGTGGACGGCTACGGCTACCACTCCGGCATCAAGTTCGCGCTGTACGCCGAAGGCTGGCGTGACGCGCTGGTGCGCGGCGGCCGCTATGACGACGTCAGCCTGGCGTTCGGGCGCGCCCGTCCGGCCACCGGCTTCAGTCTGGATTTACGCAAGCTGGCGGCGGGTTTGCCGCCGGCGGAACGGGCGCGTGCGGTTCGCGCGCCCTGGGGGCAAGCCCCCGCCCTGGTCGAGGCGGTCCGCCGCCTGCGCCGGTCAGGGGAAATCGTCGTTCAGGTATTGCCCGGTCACGAGCAGGATCAGGACGAATTCGTTTGCGATCGCGAGCTGGCGCTGCAGGATGGCGCCTGGACGGTCAGAACGCTGTGACTAACTCCCTCTCGGCAACGAGAGGGCCGCGGGGAGATTTCCGGATTTCCCGAGAAACTCGATATTGATTCGTAACATGAGCAAGAACGTAGTCGTAATCGGCACCCAGTGGGGTGACGAGGGCAAGGGTAAGATCGTCGATTGGCTGGCGGAATCCGTCCAGGGCGTGGTCCGCTTCCAGGGCGGCCACAACGCCGGCCACACGCTGTGGATCAATGGCAAGAAGACCATTCTTCGCCTGATCCCGTCGGGCATCATGCATCCCGGCGTCACCTGCTTCATCGGCAACGGCGTGGTGCTGTCGCCGGAGGCCCTGCTCAAGGAAATCGAAGAGCTCGAGGCCGCCGGCCTGGACGTGCGCTCGCGTCTGCGCATTTCCGAGATCTGCCCGCTGATCCTGCCGTACCACGTGGCCGTCGACAAGGCCCGCGAAGCGCGCAAGGGCGATGGCAAGATCGGCACGACCGGCCGCGGCATCGGCCCGGCCTACGAAGACAAGGTCGCGCGCCGCGCGCTGCGTGTGCAGGATCTGTTCAACCCCGCGTTGTTCGACGAAAAGCTCGCCGAAGTGCTGGACTACCACAACTTCGTGCTGACCCAGTACCTGGGCGCCGAAGCCGTTTCGGCCAACGAAGTGCGTGATCAGGCCATGGCGCTGGCGCCGGCGATCGCCCCGATGGTCGCGGACGTCTCCAGCACGCTGTTCACCATGCAGCAGGAAGGCAAGCGCCTGCTGTTCGAAGGCGCGCAGGGCGCGCTGCTGGACGTCGATCACGGCACCTATCCGTTCGTCACCAGCAGCAACTGCGTCGCCGGCGCCGCTTCGGCGGGCGCGGGCGTCGGTCCGCAGTCGCTGGACTACGTTCTGGGCATCACCAAGGCCTACACCACGCGCGTCGGCTCGGGCCCGTTCCCCACGGAACTGGTCGACGAGATCGGCACCCGCCTGGCCACCATCGGCAAGGAATTCGGCTCGGTCACCGGCCGTCCGCGCCGCTGCGGCTGGTTCGACGGCGCCGCGCTCAAGCGCTCGGTCCGCCTGAACGGCATCACCGGCCTGTGCATCACCAAGCTGGACGTGCTCGACGGCCTGGAAACCATCCAGTTGGGCGTGGGCTACCGCGTCAACGGTGAATTCCGCGACGTGCTGCCCTACGGCGCCCATGCCGTGGCGCAAGCGCAGCCGGTGCTGGAAGAGCTACCTGGCTGGAGCGAATCCACCGTCGGCATCACCGAGTACGACAAGCTGCCCGAGGCCGCCCGTCGCTACCTGGAGCGCGTGGCCGAAGTCTGCGGCGTGCCGATCGACCTGGTGTCCACCGGTCCCGACCGCAACGAAACCATTGTGCTGCGTCATCCCCTGAAGGGCTGACATCGGGTTATCATTCGCAAGGCCGCCGCCGGCTCATACCGGCGGCGGCCTTTTCGTATTTTCACGCAGGAGATCCTTGCCTATGAGCGCGCCAACCAGTGACGATAGCCATCTGTGGGTGACGTGGGACGACTACAACCGCTTGATCGAGCGCCTGGCCTTGCAGGTGCATCAGTCCGGTTGGGAGTTCGACAAGATTTTGTGCCTGGCGCGTGGCGGCATGCGCGTTGGCGACGTTATGTCCCGTATTTTTGATGTGCCGTTGGGCATTCTGGCGACCAGCAGCTACCGCGAAGCCGCGGGCACCAAGCAGGGCGATATGGATATCGCGCAGTTCATCACCATCACGCGCGGCACGCTGTCCGGGCGGGTGTTGCTGGTGGACGACATGGTGGATACCGGCAAGACGTTCATGAAGGTGTACGACCACCTCAAGAGCCAGTTCGCCGACATCACCGAATTGCGCAGCGCCGTGCTGTGGTGGAAGGGGCATTCCCAGGCGCAGCCCGATTATTACGTCGACAAGTTGCCGACCAACCCCTGGATCCATCAGCCGTTCGAGGATTACGACAGCCTGCGTCCGCACCAGCTGGAAGCCTGGATCCGCAAGGGTTCGAAGGGCTGAAATCATAGGGGGACGGATGGTCTGGCGATCCCCGCCGCCCATGCGCGGCACGATCGTGCGAGGGCAGGGTGCCAGACTGTTCCCCCGGTAGTCAAAATAGCCATGACCATGCTAGAATCGCTGGTTATCGCTAAACCGAACTTGGCTTGTTACTCTTTAGGTAGTCTTTGGGTAACGCAACCGGCCCTGGAGACTTTTGCCAGTCAGCAGCCAGCCGGCCCTAGAGCCAGCCGATTTTAGGACTTTAGCGCTGCAAGGCTCTTGGCGCTGGCGCCTGGAAGCGAAGGGGTCGGCGGGCAGGGAATCCTGTGCGCGGGGCTCTTGAACTCTTGGTCCGGACAGCATGCGCGATTACTATTGTTGCGTGCGTAGTCTGCGGCCTGAGCTTACAGGCGGTTCGCCGTCCGGAACCACGTGGCGTTGCTGGTAAGCAAGCCAGGTTTGTCATCAACTTTTGTTACCCTACAAGCAGGCCAATCACTTTATGCCTATCGTTCGACTGAAGGAAAACGAACCGTTTGAAGCCGCTCTGCGTCGCTTCAAGCGCACCATCGAAAAGACCGGTTTGCTCACCGAACTGCGCTCGCGCGAGTTCTATGAGAAGCCCACGGCCGAGCGCAAGCGCAAGCACGCCGCCGCTGTGAAGCGCCACTACAAGCGCATCCGTAGCCAGCAACTGCCCCCGCGCCTGTATTGATTTCTGATTCCCGAATCTATTGATTCCAGAATCATTCATCCAGGAACTACTCGCCCGGGTCGACGTTGTCGATGTTGTCGGGCGATACGTGCAGTTGCGAAAGGGTGGGGCCAACTTGCTTGGCCTGTGCCCCTTTCATAACGAAAAAAGTCCGTCGTTCACTGTCAGTCCCACCAAGCAGTTCTATCACTGCTTCGGTTGCGGCGCCCACGGCAGTGCCATCACCTTCCTGATGGAACATACGGGCGCCAGTTTCCCCGAGGCCGTGCGCACGCTCGCGGCTTCGGCGGGAATGACGGTCCCCGAAGAAAATCGCAGTCCCCGCCAGCAGCAGGAAACCGCGCGCCGCAAGGCCGAGGAGTCCCGCCATACGCAGGTGCTGGACGCCGCTCAAGCCCATTATCTGAAGCAGTTGCGCGCATCGCCCGCCGCGATCCGCTATCTGAAGCAACGTGGCCTGACCGGCGAGATCGCGGCGCATTTCGGCCTGGGCTGGTCCGGCACGGACCGGCATGGGCTGTCGCAGGTTTTTCCGAATTACGAAGATCCGACCCTGGTGGAGTCGGGCCTGGTCATCGAGTCCGAGGACGGCCGGCGCTACGACCGCTTCCGCGAACGGATCATGTTCCCGATCCGCAATGCGCGCGGCAGCCTGATCGGCTTTGGCGGCCGCATCATCGGCAAGGGCGAGCCCAAGTACCTGAATTCGCCCGAGACCCCGCTGTTTTCCAAGGGTCAGGAGCTGTACGGGCTGTGGGAAGCGCGTCAGGCGATCCGCCAGGAAGGTCAGGTCATCGTGGTCGAAGGCTACATGGATGTGGTCGGCCTGGCGCAGCAGGGTATCGCCAATGCCGTTGCCACGCTAGGCACCGCGACCACCCCGGATCACGTCAAGAAGCTGCTGCGCACCAGCGACAAGGTGATCTTCAGCTTCGACGGTGATGGCGCCGGCCGCCGGGCCGCGTGGCGCGCGCTGCAGGCGTGCCTGCCGGTGCTGCGCGACGACATCGCCATCCGCTTCCTGTTCCTGCCAACCGAGCATGACCCGGATTCGTATGTGCGCGAACTGGGCGCCGAAGCGTTCCGTGCTTGCCTGGGCGAGGCGGTGGCGTTGTCGCGCTTCCTGCTGGACGAGCTGGCATCGCGCCATAACATGGACGAAGCCGAAGGGCGCGCCAGCTGCCTGCATGAGGCCAAGCCCCTGCTGGCGTCGATTCCGGAATGCGCGCTGCGCGTGCAGATCGAACGCGAGATGGCCAAGCTGGTGCAGCTGACGCCGGAGGAAATGGCGCAGGTGCTGGCGCAGCAACCCGCCAAGCCGTTCGGCGCGCCGGCCAAGCCGGCCGCGGGCGAGGCGGGCATCGCCGGCGCACCGGCGCCGCAAGAGGGTAGCGTGCCACACGAAGGCGGCTACGACTTCGCAGGCCACGATTTCCACGACATTCCCGCCGACGATGGCGAGTACGTGGACTATGGCCAATTCTCGTCGCCAGGCGGCGAATCGGGCGGCTGGAGTGGCGGCGGTGGCAAGCAGGACTGGAAAGGCAAGGGCGATTGGAAGGGCAAGAGCGACTGGAAGGGCAAAAGCGACTGGAAAGGCGGCAAGGGCAACTGGAAGGGCAGGCGCGATGACGTCGGCGGCTTCGAAGGGCGCCGCACCATGCCTTCGCTGGCCAAGCGCCTGTTGAGTCTGTTGCTGGCCCACCCGGAACTGGTCGACTCGATGGGCGACCAGCAGCTTGAAGTCATCGACCACGGCCCCCATCTAGGACTGGTAAGGGATCTGATCATGCTGGCCCAATCCAGCGGTGCGCGCCATGTGGGCGCCCTGCTGGAAGCGGCCGAGCCGGACTCGGATCTTGCGACAGTGCTCAAGGGGCTGCGGGTCGACATTTTGTCCCAGGAAGATCTGCCGGATCCGCAAACCGAATGGGACGATGCGCTGCGGCGCATCGAATTCGATTCGGCGAAGGCGGAAATGGCCAAGCTGGCCGCGGCCGGCCTGGCAACCGAGGAGGCGCGCAAGCGCTACCTGGAGCTGTCGAGCCGGATGCTGGTGCTCAAAGGTGCCGGCATACGCTAAATGCGGTAAAATCAAGGGTTTTCCCGCCGCGGCATTGCCGCAAACCGTTTTGTGGCGGTAGTTGTTGGCTGTATGGCGATGACCTGTCGGCGCCAGGATCCCGCGATGTTGAATGCAGGCTGAAAGCCGGTTGAATGAATCGGCCTTGAATCTGTGCCGGCGGGATGCAGGGCGCGTAGGCGCGGTATTTGTAGGCGCGCAGGCGCGGTATTGCGATGAATCCTTCGTTATCGCGCCAGTGTTGGGGCACGGTTGCGCGAAAACGATTGCGCAAGCGGCAGGAAAAAGAACGGCGGACGGAATCTATTTCCGCTGCTGGAATCTAATAGTTTTAGGGTTTGATGGGCAGGTCGGCTGAAGCGATGCCGGGCTGGCGGGCAAGGCGGATACCGGTTGAACGGGTCGGTCTGGGGTGGATAAGCCCCGAGCGCCAGCGCGAAAAAAAGCGGACGTGCGCATCAAATTTGTTACATAGTTAATTACTATAGCTGAGTGGTGAATCACGCAGTTCGGCGGCGGTTATCTTCGCGTCGCGTCTGAGGTTTGGGTGCTGTGTCTATTTAGCTGCCAAGGGCAAGGCCCGCCAGGCAAGCAACGCCTATTTATAGGCAGACAGCCCCCCTCGATGCCGGGAGTCCGCGGCTGGATGAAACCATGCACGCCAGGCGTTCAGCCGGTCACGGACCGCAATGACGCCAGGCGGGCTCGCAAGAGCTTGTGCCGCGAACAACGCAGCCGCAGGGCTTCCGCCGATTCACCAGTTTTACCCGCATGGATGCCGCGATGGGCCTTTGCCCGGCAGCGGTTTCATGCGGTGCACATGCCCGAACGGGTTGCGACGACCACGGAAGCGACTATGACCAAATCCACCGGCAAATCCTCCTCTGCAATTGATGCGACCGACACCCAGGCCACCAAGGCCAAGCGTGTCGTCAGCATGGCGGCGGAAAAAGCGCCCGCCAAGACGGCGGTGAAGGTCGCCAAGCCTGCCGCTAAGACGGCCGCCAAGAAGGCGGCTGCCAAGACGGCGGCGGCAGACAAGCCCGAGAAGGTGACCAAGGCGCGTGCCAAGAAGGCCGAGGACAAGCTGGCCGATCTGGTCGGCAGCGCGCGTCCGGCCCCCAGCGGCCGCCGCCCGGGTCGCCCGGCCAAGAACGCCAACAACGATTCCGACGGTTTCGACGACACCATGGACGGCGAAGGCGAGGTCCTGCCGGACCTGAAGCCGCCCAAGCGCGGTGGCAAGCGCGGCAAGGCGGATCCCAAGGATCTGATCGCCCGCGGCCCCGTCTCGGCCGAAGAATACGAAGCCCGCCGCAACCGCCTCAAGCAGCTGATCAAGCTGGGCAAGGATCGCGGCTACCTGACCTACGGCGAAATCAACGACCATCTGCCTGATGACCTGGTCGACGCCGAAGCCATCGACGGCATCATCAGCACGTTCAGCGACATGGGCATCGCGGTCTATGACCAGGCGCCCGATGCCGAAACGCTGCTGATGAGCGAAAACGCGCCGGTTGCGTCCAACGACGATGACGTCGAAGACGAAGCCGAAGCCGCGCTGACCACCGTGGACTCCGACTTCGGCCGCACCACCGACCCCGTGCGTATGTACATGCGCGAAATGGGCTCGGTGGAACTGCTGACGCGCGAGGGCGAAATCGAGATCGCCAAGCGCATCGAAGACGGCCTGAAGCACATGGTCATGGCCATCTCGGCCTGCCCGACCACCATCAACGAAATCCTCGCTCACGTCATGCGCGTGCGTGAAGGCCAGGCGCAGATCGACGAAGTGGTCGACGGCCTGGTCGATCCGGAAGACGGCGAAGAGTATGCCGGCGCCGGCGTCACCGCCGATGAAGACGAGAGCGATGACGGCCCCGCTGGCGGCATGTCCAGCAAGCAGCTGGAAGACCTGCGCGTGAAGGCGTTGGCCAAATTCGACGAGGTCGGCAAGCAGTTCGACAAGATGCGCCTGTCGTACGAAAAGGACGGCTACAAGTCGGACGTCTACGTGCGCGCGCAGGAGTCGATCCAGAACGAACTGATGGGCATCCGCTTCACCGCCAAGATGGTCGAGAAGCTGGCCGACACGCTGCGCAACCAGGTGGAAGAAGTGCGCCAGCTCGAGCGCGCCGTCCTGCACACGTGTGTGGACCGTGCCGGCATGCCGCGCACGCATTTCATCAAGGTGTTCCCGGGCAACGAAACCAATCTGCAGTGGGTCGTCGACGAAGTGGCCGCCGGCCATCCGTACGCCGAAACGCTGGAGCGCCAGATCCCCGCCGTGCAGGAACTGCAGCAGAAGCTGATCGACCTGCAGACCCGCGTGGTGCTGCCGCTCAAGGACCTCAAGGACGTCAACAAGCGCATGGCCACTGGCGAAGCCAAGGCCCGCAAGGCCAAGCGCGAAATGACCGAGGCCAACCTGCGCCTGGTGATCTCGATCGCCAAGAAGTACACGAACCGTGGCCTGCAGTTCCTGGACCTGATCCAGGAAGGCAACATCGGCCTGATGAAGGCGGTGGACAAGTTCGAGTACCGTCGCGGCTACAAGTTCTCGACCTACGCGACGTGGTGGATCCGTCAGGCCATCACCCGCTCCATCGCCGACCAGGCGCGCACCATCCGTATTCCGGTCCACATGATCGAAACGATCAACAAGATGAACCGGATCAGCCGCCAGATCCTGCAGGAAACCGGCGCCGAGCCGGATCCCGCGACCCTGGCGCAGAAGATGGACATGCCCGAGGACAAGATCCGCAAGATCCTGAAGATCGCCAAGGAGCCGATCTCCATGGAAACGCCGATCGGCGACGACGACGACTCGCACCTGGGCGATTTCATCGAGGACACCTCGACCCTGGCGCCTTCGGACGCCGCGCTGCATGGTTCCATGCGCGACGTGGTCAAGGAAGTGCTAGACTCCCTGACCCCGCGGGAAGCCAAGGTGCTGCGCATGCGTTTCGGTATCGAAATGAGCACCGACCAGACCCTGGAAGAAGTGGGCAAGCAGTTCGACGTCACGCGTGAGCGCATCCGCCAAATAGAGGCTAAAGCGCTGCGCAAGCTGCGTCACCCGAGCCGGGCCGACAAGCTGAAGAGCTTCCTGGAAGGGCAATAAGTTTCCTGGGCCTCTAGCTCATGCCTGGTTAGAGCAGCGGACTCATAATCCGTTGGTGCCGAGTTCGACTCTCGGGGGGCCTACCAAAAAATACCCGGTAAATCAGGTATTTACAGCCGCCAGCAATGGCGGCTGTTTCGTTTCTGCCGCCCGCTGTGACCAAAACGTGACCGTCTCAGCGTGTGCGGCCAGGTGCGTCGGGGCAAGGTGGGCGTACTGTAGCGCGGCGCGTCGTTTGAGACGGATCGGTGCGTCATTTGATACCGCTGAGACCCGCCAAAACGCCCCAGGACGCGCGATCAGGGGGCAAGGCAGGCATCCCCCCACCACCTTGGCCCTCAACCCGGCCTGCGGCTGGGGCGGTAAATCGGGGATACTGCCCGGTTATAACGCCCCTGCCGAGCCATGAAACCCTGGTCCCGCCGTCAGCCTCGCCGAAAGCCCGCCCCGACCCTTGCCGACGCGCTCACGTGCTATCTGGCCGAGGTTTCCGCCACCAAGAAGGGCCACGTCTCCGAACAATCCATCGCGCGTAAATCCATCGCGCGTATCTGGCGCGCCACGCGCCTGGCCATCCGCCCGGTCGACCGCATCCGTAGCTCCGACCTGACGGAGTTGCGCGACGAATGGCTCAAGGACCGAGCGCCGGCCACCGTGGCGCGGCGCATGGCCTTCCTGTCACATGTCTACAAGGTGATTCGCAAGGACTGGGGTTTCGACCAGCCTCCTGCTTCTTCTGCGCAACAGCGGATACAGCCTGAGCGGCGTCACGGCTGCCCCGGTCGCTGACGACGATCTCAAGGGCAGCCTTCATGTTGGTATTGGACACGGTGGACCTCTTGCTACATGGTCTGCGACGACGACCTGGCGGCGTGCGTCGGTCTGCCCCGCTTCTTGGGTTTGATACGCCGCTGGCTGACGATGCGGCGAGTGGTCGAATTGCCGGAATCCCTGGCTGTCCCGTTCAGTTCAGCCTGGGATTCCAGGTAGCCTTGCACCTGTTCAAAGGTCAGGCTACGGACGCGGTCCTCTGAGATGCCGTGTTTTCCGAGGACGAGGATGAGTTTTCGGAAGGTTCGCAGGCGACGTTCGGCAACAGCAGCTTTTTTTTGCCTCGCTCATCTCCGCATAGATCACGTCCAGGTCCGTGGGGACCATCGTGGCCAGCAGCTCAAAGGTGATGTCATCCTCGGGGATGTCACCCAGGCGCTGCATGCACGCGGCGAACATGGCCAAGTCGATGCGCGCGACCGATGCGTCCGGGTGGGTCTCCAGCGCGTCGATGTTGTCGCCCATGGTCGGCAGGCGCATAGCGAAGTTGTAGTGCCGGCGGCCTTGGTACGGCACGCCGTAGACCAGCGTGCCGGTAGCCAGGACTTCCTTGTCCGGTTGCGTGACAGCGCGCGTCTGCGCTTGATGGTTGGCATTGGTCATTCATCCACCTTCTTGACGGCGAACATGGTGAGGGTACGGCGCGCTTCGTTGTCGACCGTGTATTGCTTGCCAACTTCGGACGTGCAGCAGTCCAGGTAGGTTTCGCGCTTGCCGCCGGGCGAGGACGGAAACACCGTGATGGTCGCGCCGAAGATTTCGGCCCACTTGATGTCATCGTCAAAGGGAATCGGCACGGTCACGCGCAGGGAATACTCCTTGATTCCCTTGGCCACACCGCCGATGTTGCGGCTACGGTTCATATAAATGGCTCCTGCTCAATGAGATACGATCGCGATTGCGCCAGAGAGGGCGCCCGCGAGGGGGGGCGATATGAAAGATGTGAAGTTCGAAGACTGGCGATTAACGGTCTTCTGGGTAGCCGTGGCAGCAGCAACTGCAATTGCTGGGTTTGTATTTGGCTGGAGTTGGCGCGATAGAACCGGGGCGCTGGCAAACGTCAGCTTGCTTGCGGCTATGACCGCGATTGGTACTGTCGGAGCCACGGTCGCCGCCGTCGCCATTGCTAGTTGGCAGTATCGGACGCAGCGTATGGAGCGATACGCGGAGGCTGTACTTGTGATTGGCGAGGCCTATCCAAGATTGGCAGGCTTCCATGCCGTGCTCATCGAATGTTCCAACACCATCGATGGTGTGGAAAAAGTTGATCTGAGTGTCAAAGACATAAGGGCAGTCATATCCGATATTCAGGACGCTTACCGAATGGCAGACTTGCCCGCGCCCAAACAACTCCTTCCACTAAGGGAATCGCTTGCCCACGAAATGGCACTTGTTATTTCGCAATTGCACCCAATGGTGAGCTTTGCGGTGGATGAAGCGCTAGAGACTCGGGCGGGGCGACTTGAGGTTGTCCAATTCATGCAACAGGGAATTAAAGTTGCAATGCCGCTGATTGAGTCGTTATCGGAGAGCGGCTATCAGTTGCTAAAGCGAGAGGTCAGCTCCACTGCCTAATCCCTACGGGATATGGGTGCCAGCGAACAGGGATTATGCTATGGCACCGTCTTCTGCCCCTAGCACCCAGCGCAAAGCCGCAGCGTAGTCTCCCTGCGCCAGCTCCAGCGCCGCCAGGATTTGTTTGCGGGATTTCACGCGGGGGCGCTCGCCCATGACTGCGGCCTGCTGGCGGTTGCGCTGGTGGGGCGTCGCGTCCTTGCCAGCTGCGACCAGTTCGGCCACCTTGGCGCGCTGATCTTCTGGATTGAGCTTCGCCAGGGCTTTGGCATGGGTAAGGGTGATTTGCCCGGCCTCGATGGCATCCTGCACGACCTTGGGGCTATCCAGCAGGACCAGCGTGTCGCGTACCGTGGCGACGCTGCAGTTGTAGATGACGGCAATCTGGTCTTCACCTTTGCCCAGTGCCAGGTGCCGACGCATTTTCTCGGCGCGGCCGAGCGGACTGTCGGCCGTGCGGGCTTCGTTCTCGCTGGCGATGGCGTCCAGAGCTGATTGCCACTTCCCTGGGTACACGACTGCCGGAATTTGTCGCTCGGGCTCGCCGCGGTGGTGCCGCCATTCGTTGGCAAGTCGGGCAGCCTTGACGCGTTGGCGCCCGAACACCACCTCGGTTTCGCCGGTCTCGGGATTCTTGGAGACTGCGATGGGTTCCTGCACGCCTTGGTAGTCGATATTGCGGGCCAGCGCTTCGTCCACCGGCAGATGGACACGTGCGTCGTGGAGCGGGCCATTTTCGTCGGTGACGAGGGTCAGCTTGGCGGGGTCGAAGTTGAGGAGGTTGCTTTGGCCTTCTGCGTCATAAACGTCTTTCGATTTTTTGCCATGGTCTGTTCAGATTGAAGTGAGTGGACAAAGGGGAGCGGGCCGCCCGGGGCGGGACGGCTGACACCCTTGGAGGGTTGGGATACGATGCGCGGCAGAATTCCAACGGGAGCTGCAATTGAAGAACTTCAAGTGGTATGAGTGGGCAATACTTGCCTTACTGATGGGAATGCTCCTTATCGGTGGCGCGCTTTCCCCATGGGGTCAAGCTCTGTTTCATAGTGAGGGAGCGCCAGCATGGATTCAGGCCATCTTCTCAGTCGTGGCAATTGTGTCGGGAGCGGGCTTTGTCCTGTGGCAGCACACTTTGCAAATGAGGCGCGACTCACAGATTAGGATTGAGGAGCGAATTGACGCTTTCGAGCCGATTTGCAGCCTCATCGGCCAAGCGCATTGGTTGATGGCTTACATACAAGATGTCCTTGATGGCTATGTGCCTGCTGAAGAGGTCTTGCGAACGGACGTGATCATTGATGACGTGGGCGCACTGCTGGGTGCTATGGACCGTGTCAACGTTCATCAGCTACCCACTGGATATCTCTGTGCATACTTCATCGACGTATGCCGTGTATTGCGGAAGATGGAGGTTCAACTGCGTCACGCTGCTAATAGGTGGCGCAACGATCTGCAGGGTACTAAGTGGCGCCATGAGCTACTCGCGGCAAAGTTGGCGAAGGAATCTGTCGCCCAAACGCTGCAAATCTTTCGGCACGCTCTCACGTCAATCGAGCGCGGCGAAAGGCCGAAGTTACCTATCTGAGTAGTTCAAGGTTCATTGGGCATGGTCCCCTGGCGGCGCCATATATTGCTAATGGTCTGCGGAGACACGCCGTAGCATTGGCCAGGTCGTAAGTGGCCGGTCGCCCGCGTGTGGTCTGGAAAATCCCGATTTTCTCGGCCTGTACCGCCGGTTCGGCCTTTGGGTCTTCCCACTGTGCCCGACGCCGAGGCAATGGCACGGGCGGAATCCACCCAGCGCGGTCACGCGGGATGAGTCAATTCCGTTCATAAGACGCTGCGCAGGATCCAGCCCAACGGCTGCGGGCCGAAGAGGAAGAACGCGGCCAAGACCGCGGCGGCGGGCCATGCCCACCACGGGATATCCGCATCCTGGCTCCAGTTGCCTTTGCCGGCGTGGTCCCGCGGTGCGATGAGGTCGCCCAGCTTGCGGGGCGCCTTGGCGGCGATGCGCAGGGGGCGGATGCGCGCCGGGGGCGCGCTTGCGCTGATGGTGTTCATTGGGTAGCGCTCCAGGGATCGGCCGCGACGTAGCGGCGTGAGAGGTAGTCGCCGAGGGGCGCCAGCACCAGCCGCGCGAACGCGAACAGGCCCAGGCCCCAGGCGAGGGTTTCGATGTAGGTCATGGGGATTTGCGCGAATGCGCGGTGGTGAGGCCTCGGAGAGCAGGCCGGAGGCCCGATCAGTTCACTTCCAGGGGAAGGTCACTTTTTGCGCCGGTGGCGAAGCGGCGCCGGCCTGCTCTCCGAAGCCGCCCCAGCGTGCGGGGACTGGCAAAGCTATACTTGCCCGCACTCTTCCATAGTGGAAATCGCTGGGCAAAACCGGCTTCGATTTTGTTCTCATATGAAGACACCCGAAAACTGGTTGCTCAATTTCTCCGTAAATCGTGCGATGGGCGAAGGAGTCGCTGCCCAGCTCATGGGACCATTTGCCGCACATCCGTCCGTCTGCCGGGTTTCAGCGCAGCTTCTAATCGGTGATTGGATGCAGCCCGATCCATGGGGCACGCCGGGACAGGCATTCCCAACTATCGACCTTGAGCTTGCTTCCGGGCTTGAGCTTTACGAACTATTGGCAAAGGCATCCGTGCAAGTAGTGTCGCCTGTCGTCGCGGGCGTCGACGGCGAGACCTATTCTCTGGAATTCACTAGCGGTTTCAACGTTGTCAGCTTTCGCTGGTTCTGCGAGCTTCCTATCGAATGGCAATCGCTTCAGGCCGTCGCCAGGCGGATGGAAGAGCTTGGCAAGCAATGCCTGGCGTCGGTCTCGTAATGCTGGTAGTCGGCGCTGCGCGCTGGGCATGAGCCGGGGCTGTCAGGTGCCGAAGTGCAGATCGGCGACAACGTCGCTGAGGTCCATGCGAAGCAGTTCGCGGGCCCGTTCTTCCGGCACGCCTGCATTGCCCATAATTTCCAGCAAGTCGCTATCGCTGCAATCGTCGCGGCAGTCACCGATCAGAACGTCGAAATGCACACCGTGGCGCATCATGATGCGGCCGGTGGCGGCGAGTAGCGCGCCCGCTTCGTGAATGGTCACTTCTTCCATGGTTGTGTTCTTCCAATATCGAGGGAATTACAGCTTCCCGTTGCGGTCCAGCACGCTGAGAATGGGCGCGAGGATGTCGAGCAGGGCCTCGATGAACTTGATCATGAGAACTCCGGATTTATTTAGTACAACTTTGATTCATAAGTTACATTTACATCTCCCCCTCTTAATTCTGGAGTTATGAGATGGCCCATGAAGTCAGCATGAACATCAATGACAAGCTTGTCTTGCACAAAGATGTGGAAATTGAGGTTCGCAAAGATAAAAAGAAGTTGGGAACCGTGTTGGTCAGTAAGGGCAATGTGGAATGGCTTCCTGCGGGCAACTCCGTCAACAAGCGCCGCATGTCGTGGGAAAAGTTCGCGGAGCTGATGGAGTCTGAAGGGCGCCAAGTTAAGGTGAAGTAACACCAGCCCAGATCTCTGGGCCGCTGAGCCTCAGCGGCCCGGTGCTGGTTTGCGATCAAGTGCGCGAATCCGGCCTACCAACTTGGATTGCGCTTCCGTTAAAGCTTGCTCTGCGTTCGCATCGCCTCCCACTTCGGCGTAGAACTCGCCGAACAACTGTTCCAGATCCATCGCTTCAACCAGCGCGGCGGCGTTGAGAATCGCTTGTCGCATGGCTTCACGCTTCTTTACGGGCATGGTCATTCCTTCGGGGTGTTGTCGGCGAGGCGCGCATTCAAGCGGCGCTTGAGGATGGGCCGGACTGCGTTGTCGACTGCGACGCGCATTTCGTCATCGAGGGGGATATCGCCGTGGCTGGTGTTGATGGCGACGGCGGCGGCGAGTTGTACGGAGATTGCCCGGGACAGGGCTTCGGTGTTCTCCATGGTGGTCTCCTTGCCCCGGCACCCGGGGCCGGTGGGGAAGGTCAGGCGGGGGTCTTGAACGTCCAGCCTACGTGTTGGTCGGCATAGGCGCGGGCAGTCACGCACGCCAGCCGCGGCGGCGTGTGGGGCGTGTTCCTGCACCCGGCCAGCAAGGACCGCCTGGCGGCCATTTGCAAGGCCCGCAGTGTGTCCTGCGACCCGGATGCGATCTACGCGGCGCTGGAGTATGACGACGTGCTGGCGGCCGGTGTGGCGCGCTACTGCTCTGGACGGACCCGAAGGCGCTGCCGCCGGTCGGTGATGCAGACGCCGGCTGGGCGCTGTACCTGCGCACCTGGCGGCCGGGCAAGCCCAAGCCCGATAGCTGGCCGGTTCTCTACCGCCAGGCCGTCGCAGGTGCGGCCATGAACCCTTTCTGGAAGATGGCCGCGCCCTGGATCGGCGGCGCGGCGGTGCTGATGGCGATCGGCGCTGGCGTTTTGCTGTACGGATCCAGTCGCTATGACGCCGGCGTGGACAAGACCAACGCCGATCACGCGCTGGCCGAGCTCAACGAGTTCAAGACTCAGACCGGCCGGCTGGCCGGCATCGCCACCACGTTCGAGGCGAGCGTCGCTGAGCTGCGCCGCGCCGAGCCCAAGGTTATCGAGAGGTACACCCGTGTCGAAGTCCAAAGCCCTTTGCCTGCTGGCTGTCGTATTGACGCTGGCCGGCTGCAGCACATCAACGAAGCCGGCCGCGTGGCCAATTCTGCCGGCCAACCTGGCCCAGCCGTGCCCGCCGGTGCCAGAGGTGACCAGCGTTAGCTGGGACGACTTTGCCCGCAGCTACATGGCGCTCACGGTGCAGTATGGGCAGTGCGCGGCGCGGCACCTTGCCACAGTCGAGGGATGGCCCAAGCCCTAAAACGAGTAGGTTGCGCGCGCATTGAAAGCCTTTTGCTACATCCTGTGCAGCGATCCAACGTCCTGCGACACGGCAGAATCGACCCGAGGCGCGGCCGTCGATACCATGAAGTTTCCATAACTATGTAGATTGAGGATACTTTCCATGGCACTGCAATTGACCGAAATCTCGTTTGACCCCGGGGCCCCGGAAGGCTACCGCGTGTCGGGCACGATGGTGAACTATCTGAACGGTACCGGCGCGAAGTTCACTGTCCCGGCGGGGTATCCCTCGGAAGTGGCGGCTGATGCGCTGACGCTCGGTCAGATCAAGGCCGACATTCTGGCCAGGTTTCAGCAAGACTTTCCATCGCTGAACACTTAAGCCGACTGGCTGCGGTGGGGCGCATACCGCGTATCGCCCCACCGCATTAGTGCGACGGCGCCGTCTACCTCGGCGCCATGCCCTTGCGCAGCTTGCGCGGCTCTTCCAGCAGCTCGGCCGTGTCTCGGTCGCGCTCGATCACACAGGGCTCGGCGGCCAGGCCTTCCATCAGGTCGTCGTAGATCTGGCCCATCAGGCTGGGCGGCCGCTTCAGGTCGCCTGATACCTGATGCAGGCGCAGCAGCACCGAGCGCAGGCGCTTGACCTCCCACAGCAGGGCGATCACATCGGGGTTCCAGGGCTGGCGCTCGCGGATGGCGCGCAGCCGCTCGGCGGAGAGAGGGTTGCGGAAAGGTATGGCTAAAATACTGTATTAAAATACAGTTTAATCAAACCTGGATTTCGCGCAATTCGGCCCGGATTTCGCCATTCGGGGACGCTACAAAGATATCGCCCCATTCGGGGCCTTGGTGACGGCGCTAATGCTGTAGGGGCAGTTGGCCAGCCTTCCAGCCATCCTCCCACGCCCGCACGTTGGCCAACCAACGCCCCAGCGGTTCGTGGGTATAGGTGGGCAGTTTGTCCCTTCGAAGATACGGGCAACCTAGCTTCCAGATACCTTGTGCTGCCGCTAGCCTGCCTTCTTGCCGGATATCGTCATACATTGGATCCTCCCAAAAGCTGAGCCTCTCGTTATTCTGGTGAATTCGCGCTTGTGTTCCTGCCCGCAGGTAGAATGGTCCGCGGCAGGAGATTGACCGCCTCTACGCGGTCATCGCCTGCGGTGATGCGACTTCTTATCCCTCACGGATTCTCTTTCCATCCATGCCCACCGCCGTACCCGCGCGCGCCGACAACCGATCGACCCTGCTCATCCTCGGGATTCTGCTTGCCGTGGCGTTGCTGTTGCTGTGGAACGACTGGCTGACGGTGGGGCTGGGGCCGGTTTTTCCTGCTTATTGGGCCTTGGTGCTGGTGTGGTTCGTCAGCGTCGTGCTTGCCGTTCGCCGCCACCGGCGCTGGTGGGTGTTGCTGACGGCGGCGGTCGTGTTGTATCCGGCTGCCAGGGTGGCGCTTTTCCTGATCGAGTGTTCGCAGAAGGCCTGTCTGTTCTGAGCAGGGCCTCTTCCTGATTGCGGCGGATCGCCTGTTTGGCTGCGGGTCCTGATGTTCGGCTACAGGTTCTGATATGAAGTGCCTGTCGATCTGAGCAACCCTGCAGTCCGCGCCTTAGCCCTTTCCCCTTTTTGCCATTTTGGGCCGCGTGGCCGCGCTCTGAACGCCCGCGCGCGGCGTCCGGCCGTCGTTCATCTTCATCGTTTAAGGCGCCTGTTCGGGGCACATACAGATGCGGTATCTGCGTTGGGATCGATCTTCTGCGGGTTGGCGCAGAGTCTGACGCAGTTGACGATTGCACGCGTGGTGCAGGGCGTGGGGGGCTCGATGCTGCTGCCGATCGGACGCCTCGCGGTGCTGCGGCGGGTGCCGGGCGACCAGTACATTTCCGCGCTGGCGTTTGTCTCCATCGCGGGCCAGGTCGGGCCGATCTTCGGGCCGACGCTGGGCGGCCTGCTGGTACAGGCGGCCAGCTGGCATTGGATCTTCATGATCAACGTGCCGATCGGCCTGGCGGGCCTGTTTGCCGTGCGTCGCTATCTGCCCGAGGATGCGCTGGCCGATGTCGCGCCGTTCGATGTGCTCGGCTGTGGGCTGCTGTCGCTGTGCATGGTGGCGTTCTCGCTGGCGCTGGATCTGCCCGCTGGCGAGGGGCGCATGGCCTGGTCGGCCGCCTTGTTCGCGCTGAGCGGGTTGACGGTGCTGCTGTATGTTGTGCATGCGCGGTGGCGCGAGAACCCCTTGTTCCAGCTGCGGCTGTTCCGTGAACCGAATTTCAGCGTTGGCCTGGTCGGTAACCTGGTGTGCCGCGTCGGCAGCAGCGCGGTGCCGTTCCTGCTGCCGCTGTTGCTGCAACTGCGGCTGGGCTACACGCCGCTGCAATCGGGGCTGATGATGCTCCCCGCCGCGATCGCGGGCACGATCTCCAAGCCCTGGATCGCGCCGCTGGTGCGGCGGTTTGGCTACGACACGTTCCTGTTGGCCAATACGGTTCTGGTGGGTGCCGCCATCATGTCGTTCGCGGTGATCGGGCACGGTTGGCCGCTGTCTTGGCAGATCGCGCAATTGGCGGTGTTCGGCGTGGCCAACTCGATGCAGTTCGCGGCCATGAACAGCGTCACCCTCAAAGGCTTGAGCACGCGCGACGCCGGCAGCGGCAACAGCCTGTTCTCCATGGTGCAGATGCTGGCCATTGGCCTGGGCGTGACCATCGGCGGCGGGCTGGTCGGCGTGTTCGGGGGGGGCGACAACGCGCTGCCGGGCCTCGCTTTCACGCTGACCTTCCTGTGCGTCGGCGCCATTACCTTGCTGTCGGCGCTGGTGTTCCGGCGCCTGGATGCCGATCGCCTCAATGGCGCGAGCGGGCGCGCGGCGGCTGGCTGACCCGATCACCGGCGGGCTCGGCCCGGCCCCGCCAGCCAGCGCCGCATGGGCGTTGAATAATAGCGGGCCACCAGTCCGCCCAGCATGACGGACAGCAGGATCGTCAACACGCCGGCGGCGGTCAATGCCCCCGCGCGCCACCAGGTCGATATCGCGCCGCCGGAATTACGGCAGGAGGCCGTGGCCAACAGCAGCACGGGGAACATGTGCGTCAGGTAGATTTCGTAGCTGTTGCGCCCGGCCCATCGCAATGCGGCCAGGAGCGGGGTCTGGCGTAGAGGACGCGAGCGCCGGGTCCAGCCGATCAGCAGGCAGGCCACGCCGATCTCCAGCAGCGTGACGTTCAGGCCCAACGCCGTCAGCCCCAGCATGGCAGTGGCCTTGCGCAGGAAGAACACCAGCACGAAGAGCAGTGTTCCCGCCAGCAGCAGTGGACGGCTCGGGGAGCGCGAGGGCGTGGAGCGCGCGGCATACAGCGCCGCCAGGCAGCCGATGGCGATGCCGTCCATGCCGGACAGGTAGGCGTGGTCGGCCCAGATCTCGTTGTCGCTGAAGGCGACGCGTGCGAACGGTCCGAGCACCACGAACAGCAACAAGGCCAGGACCAGGACGCGTCGGCCCGCCATCAAGGACAGCAGGCAGAGCAGCGGGAACGCCAGGTAGAACGCTTCTTCGATGGACAGGGACCACAGTACGTTCCAAGCCGCTGGCAGGTAGCCGACCTGCGCCTCCAGCCAGTTCAGGTGCAGCGCCAGTGCGCCGGCCACGGCGCGTCCGAGGCTGGCGTTGTCGATGACGAAGCCGGGCACCCCGGCCCAATGCAGGCAGGCCAGCAGAGACACCACTAGCAACAGGCTGGGATAGATGCGGGCGAAGCGGCGCCGCAGGAAGGCGCGCCAGGGCACGGCCTCGAGAGCGCCCCAACGCACGATGGACGCGCGCGTGACCAGAAACCCGGAAATCACGAAGAAAATGATGACGCCGTAGTAGCCGCTGCGAAACACGATATTGAAGAGGGCGGCGGGCAGCACCTTGCCCAGGAGGCTCTGTTCCTGGGGAATGTGGATCTGCACATGCAGCAGCACGACGCACAAGATTGCCAGTCCTCGCAGGGCGTCGATGGCGGGAGTATGGGCAGGGCCCTGCTCGGGGCGGGCGGCCCACGGCGGTTGGGCTTGGACAAGCATGGGTCGGTCAGTCCTGGCACGGAAAGACGCAATACTAGCCAGCGTGCTGTGAGGGGATTGGGCGACTCTGTATGGATTTTGTTAATGCCGCCACCGCGCCGCGCCGGTGCCTGGCGGGTCGCAAAATGGAAGAGCGCCCCAGCTCTAGATGAGTCTGAGGCGCTCCTGCCCGGCTTCGCACGCGATGGGTGTCAGACAGCCCGGCAATTCCAATCTACTGCCGGTCCAGAGGGCGGGCAATAGGGAAAACCCGATAGATATTAGGGGGTTACAACATTTTCCCGTGCCGCGTGCCGGGCTTGCGGATCGTGTCGTGCCCATGCCGGGAGGCCGCCGTCAAGGTGATGTGACGCATTTATCCAGCTCGGTATCCGCGAATTGGCGCGCGGTGTGGGAGCGCGGACACTGGATCCTCGTTTCATCTTGTGGGGAGAGCGGCAGTGTCGGGATATCTGAGGCGTCAGGCCGGACAGGGCATGACGGAATACATCTATAGACCGGAGAACCGCATAAACAAAGGCTTTGCGCTCGGTCGTCAATTAGATGTCTAAAACTCGACGCCCTGGACTGTGTGTCTATACAGCCTTTCTGGTTGGACCTTTCACGAGTTTGGGGCGCTTGTCCCGCAGGTAGATCCGGGTCGTTCGGGGATCCGAGTGGCCGAGCAGGGCGCTCGGGTCTATACCTTGGGATTCAGCATCTGTGCCCGCCATTGCCCGCAAATCGTGCAGGGTTACGTCGGGGACGTTGGCTTTGACCGCGGCGTCCTTGAAGATGCGCCAGACATTGGAATGGAGTCGGAGATTGCCACCGCGGCCGCCGAGGACGTACGGCGTTCTGGTGGGGGCGACGCGGAGCTCCTGGGCGCGATGCACCGCTGCGCGCAATTCCGGTGTCCATGCGACCACCAGGCGCTTTCCCGTCTTCTGCTGTTCGAAGTACAGCCCCTCGTCACGAAGGTGGCCATCCTCGATCTTCAGCACGTCGCCGATGCGCTGGCCGGTCAAGTAGCAAAGATCCATGACGCATTGGAGCCAAGGTGGGCAGCCCTCGTAGATGGCTGCGTATTCCTTGGGCGTGATTAGCCGGTCTCGCGGCTTCTGAACGAAGCGCTTCACGCTGACGCATGGATTGGCTTCTACCCGGCCGCGGTCCAAGGCCCACTGGAAGACCAGCTTCAGTACGGTCAGCATTCGATTGGCCAGGGCTCTTCGATCGGCGTAGCCGTCCAGCAGCTCCACAACGTCGCCGTGGCGCACTTGGTTCGGATAGAAGTCGACGAAAGCCTCTTTGAGCTGAGCTGCGCAGTATTCGTATTGCTTGCGAGTCGAGGCGGCGACGTCTTTTGTCAGTATCGGAAGGGCGTCATCGATCAATGCCGGCATGCCGTCCTTTGGGGCGGAGACGATACGAGCATATTCGGTCAACGCGCTGTGTAGATCGGCGCCGATCTTGCGCCACTTTCCGCCCTTAACGTACCAGTACGCGCCGTGCTTCTGGTACACGCACGCGGGGAGGTGTCGGTCCTTGGTTCTTGGGCGCATGGCCTAACGCGGCCTCCAACGCTGCCCGCAATACGACAGGGGTACCGTCAGGCCTGATTTTGAAGGGAACATTTAAATTCCTCAAGACGACAATTTGTGCGGACTTTCTGGACTTACCGGTAACCGCAACGAGCTCTTTGGCTGATAGGGTAAGCATTGCGTGAGATCCTTTTGCATAACTCCAATATCGGGGCTAAAGAGAGCGTTACCGAACGGATTGGTGGGCGCCTACGAGTACACTCGGCCTTCGCATATTTTTTTGAAAGGTGAGATTGATATGGCGCTATCGGACCGTGCATTGACAGAAAAAGAGGTGCTCAATCTTGGACCGTATCTCCAGCCCGGGATTTATGTTGTTGTTGAGATGGGAGGCATCATCGCTGGAGGCGAGCGTGTGCAGGAGTCCGATGATGCGATGTACAGCGCGACTGGGCTCATACGAAGCTACCCGGGTTATTCGGGCATTTATGAGGTAGAGGTGCTGAGTCCGCCCACGGGTATCCGAGTCATTAGAAAAATTGCTTGAGCAAGTAGAAGTGGCTTGAGAAGAATGGTTCGCTGGGGGGAGCGTAGCCATCCTTGTCGTGCTCAATATCGGGGCTGGATTGTTCATCAGGCGACATCTTCTACTTCGCCCAAAACCCAACGCAGGGCGGCGGCATAGTCGCCTTGGGCCTGTTCCAGCGCTGCCAGGATCTGCTTGCGGGATTTCACGCGAGGGCGTTCACCCATCACAGCGGCCTGCTTGCGGCTGCGCTCGTGAGGCTTGGCGCCCTGGCCGGCCCGCACCAGATCGGCCACCTTGGCGCGCTGTTCATCGGGTTTGAGCTTCACCAGTGCCTTGGCATGGGTCAGGGTGATCTGACCCGCTTCGACGGCGTTCTGCACGGCCTTGGGGCTATCCAGCAGCGCCAGGGTGTCGCGGACCGTGGCGACCGTGCAGTTGTAAATGACCGCAATCTGATCTTCTCCCTTGCCCAGGGCAAGGTGCTGGCGCATCTTCTCGGCGCGCCCCAGCGGCGTATCAGCGGTGCGGGCTTCGTTCTCGCTGACGATCGCGTCCAGGGCGTTCTCGCGCTTGCCCGTGTAGACGATGCCGGGAATCAGTCGCTCCGGCACACCGCGTTCTCGGCGCCACTGGTTGGCGAGCACGGCGGCCTTCACGCGCTGCCGGCCGAACACGACCTCGGTGTCGCCCGTCTCGGGGTTCTTGGAAACCGCCACGGGCTCCAGCACGCCCTGATAGTCGATGTTTCGCGCCAGCGCCTCGTTCACGGGCAGATGCACGCGCTTGTCATAGAGTGGGCTGGATTCGTCGGTGACGAGAGTCAGCTTGGCGGGGTCGAAATTGAGCAGATTGCTCTGGCCGTCCGCGCCGTACACGTCTTTGGATTTCTTGGCCATGTAGGCTCCGATAGGGATAGGTGATACGTTGTGTGCGCTATCGCGGATATGGAACCCAGGTGATCATCGGGCGCTTGGTGGCCTTGCTGATACGTGGCGCTCCGTGCTTGTCGAGCTTCGGGCCGCGCTGCATGATGCACAGCCGGGAGGTCCGGCCGGTGGCCACGGTGAGTTTGATGAACTCGCGGGCGAACTGTGGCGCATCGAACGGTGCCGATAGCTGCACAGGATTGCCCTTGGCCAGGTGGTACTCCGTCTTGACCTTGATCCAGTCGGCCTGGTCGGATGGCCGCAGGCATGCGCGAACATCCGCGGTCATGGATTCCTTATATTTTTCCCAAGCCCGCTCGGCGGCTTTCTTCGCGAGCTGCTCGGTCATTCCGTATACGCAAAATGCTCCCATGTGTTCACCTATGGGTTTTGATATCGCTGGGTAATGGGGCGGGCGGCGCCAGGGGGGCCTCCATTTGGTGAGGCGCCGCCCAGGGAGAGCGGTTAAGCGGCCGGATCCAGCGCCGCTCGGCGGGCGTCGTAGGCCTTCTTGAGCGCGTCGTAGTGCTCGTCCGGCGCGTCGCGGAAGCCGTCCGCGACCAGGTCCAGGGTGTCGATGTTTGTGGCGCTCGTGATCTGCGCCAGCACAGGCGCCGGGTCATAGGCAAGCTGTTGCGGCGCGCCAGCGGCTTCCTCTGCCTGGTCGGCCCCCGGCTCGGGCTGGGCGAAGATGAAATCGCCGTCGAGCGTGTTGTCGTCCAGATGCTGGTCGCGGCCGCTGCTGGCCATCTCGTCGAGGGCCGTCGCTTTCTGGAATTCGATGGACAGCGGCAGGTACTTGGCCAGCCGGCGAATCACGGTCTTGCGGCCCATCTCCACGAAGTTGTCCTTCCAGGGGCCGTAGGCGCCCTTGCTTTGCGTTGCCGCCTTGATCTGGTCGATCTGGTACAGGCTCATGAATTCGAAGGCGTGACCGCCGCCAACGAGCTTCGCCACGGCATAGAAGCCGGTGACGGCGCCACGTTCGCCCATGGCCGGGCGGTGTTCCAGCTTCTCGTCCAGGCCATACACCAGGTCGAAGGTGTCGTTCTCGCAGACCTCGTGGGCGGCAATGCTCACGATCTGTCCGGAGCGGCGGGCCAGGTCGATCAGGCCCTTGTAGCCAACGATCACCTGCACCGACTTCACCCAGCGCTCATTGCCGCCGGCGTCCTTGCGCTTGGTGTTGAAGGGAACGAGGTAGGCATGGCCGAGGACGGTGTTCGGCTCCAACCCCATTTGCGCGCATTGACCGATGGCGCCCACCAGCGACGGGATGTCGCATTCAGCCAGGGCCGGCGTGGTGGTGGCGGCGATCTGCGCGACCTTGAGCAGGCGGTCGGCGGAAAGGTGCTTGGGCAGCATCTTCTGGATCTCGCCCTTGCGCTTTTCCAGCAGGTGGGCGATCTGGTCCTTCGGCTTCATGCTGGCCAGCTGCTGGGACTGTGCCTGGCCGGTGGCCACGGCTTTCAATTTGGATGCGCTCATTTCTTCGCTCCTTTCAGGCGGAAGACTCGGGTTTCGGAAGTGGTGCGGTAGGCGGCGGCGATATCGGGGCGAGCCAGCGCCAGGGCCTTGCCGTCCAGGCGGCTGGCGGACTGGCTTTTCCAGGTGGCGACCGGCTCGCCCTTGGCCGTCAGAATGGCGTTGGGCTCCATGAACGTCTGGATGCCGAACTTGAGCTCGTCGCGGCGTTCCTCGATGCGCTTGGCCTGGTCGCTGAGCTCGCGAAACTCGGCAAGCTGGACCAGGATCTCGTCGGTTGCCTCGATCGCTTGGCCGTTGTCGCGGGCGTAGAGAAACTTCAGGTCGTCGAACGTTTCGGGATCGGGCGGGATGTCGGTCAGGACGTGGTTGGTCCAGAAGTCCACGGCCTTGGCGACCATCGCGTCGATCGTCTCCTGATCGCGACGCACCGCGTAGAAGGTCAGGTCGTCCACGCCTACCAGCGTGGCGTAAAGGCACACCTCGCGGCCGGTGACAGCCAACCCGGTCATGGACTGCGCCGCATAGTGAATCGGCACGTCATCGGTGCCCATGTCGCCCCACTCGTGGGCGACGAACGGATGCACGGTCTTGACCTCGCCGTTCTGGATCGAGCCCAGTTCGAGCGGCGCGAGCCAGGGGAATGCTGCTAGGGCCTGCTCGGTGACACGCCACTCGAAGTCGATTTCGACCGACAGGAAGCTGTGCTCGGGGTGCGTGTAGCGTTCGTTCACGGCGACAACGTCCAGGCCGTAGTCTTCGCGCAGCATCGCTACCACGACTGGTTCAAGGCGTTTGCCGCGGTTGAGCACCTTCGTCTTGGCCGGGTCGTCTTCGCGGTAGGCATCACGATGGGTCTTTTCGGCCCACACCTGCAGGGGCGTCTTCCACTTGCTGACGCCGTACAGCGCGGCCATGTCGGTGCCGCCGAGGAAGCGTGTGCGATCCAGGGCGATAGGTTCAGAAATAGCGTTCACGATCAGTCCTTAGCGGCGTATGCCGTCGGGCGCCCGTCATGGGCGGTGGGAGTGGGGGAGTGGGCATCCCGCGTCGGGCCGACCATGCCGCTGGCCAGCAGCACCACCGCGCCGGCGAAGATCGCGGCGACGCCGGCGAAGTCCAGGTCTCGGCCGGAAAGTCGGGCGCGGTGCCAGAGGTTGCGCAGCCGGCGGATCATGCAGACCTCCGCCGGTAGGCCATCCAGGCGTCCCCGAGCAGGCCCAGGGGATAGGCGGCGCACAGGCCGCCCAGGATGAACAGGAGCAGGGCTGTCATTGGCGGGCCCCGAAGGTCACGCGCTGGCCGTCTTCGCAGCGGTCCGCAAGATCGGCGGTCAGTTGCCGGACCGCCAGATCAAGCCACTGGCGAAACAGAAGCCCCACCACCGCCAGCGGGTCTCGCGCCACGACCGAGCGCACCACCAGCGCGAATGCATCCTCGGCCAACTGATTGCCTTCGGTTGCGGCATAGAGCGCTTCGGCGGCGCGCTGGCTGAAGTCGTATTCGCGGTGGATCACCTGATCGCGGCACAGTGCCAGATGCACGTCGCCGCCGAGGTCTTGCATCAGCTCTGCGCGCCGTTCCTCGTCGTTGTAGACGCGCAGAATCGCGGCCGTGCCGCACGGGGTGGGAATCGTCATGCTGGACATGTCAGTTCCCCTCGGCGCGGTCAGATTCCGATGCCGGCGACGGGCTGAGCTCGATCGCCAGCAGGTTGCTGATCTGGTTTTCGATGTGGCAGGCCTTCGCCTCGGCCTCGGCGCGGATCTTCTTTACTTCCGCGCGCATCGACGCCACCTTGGAGTCGATCAGTCGTTCGCGATCAGGCAGTGCCAGGGTGATGCGGGCCTTGCCAATCAGCGTGTAGCCGCACTCGGTCATGTCCAGGTTGGTGTAGGACAGGTCGCCGAGGCGGATCTTGTTTGGATCGGTGATCTCGTCGGGCGAGATCAGGCTGGTGGGCGTCAGCCATGCGCTGACGGTTTGGGTAACTTCCATGGTGGTCTCCTTGCCCCGGTACCCGGGGCGGGTGGGGAAGGTCAGGCGGAGGCCTGCTCGATGGCGGCCTCGATACGGCCGAGCATGTCGATGGTGTGTCCGGGCAGGCGCTGGATATCGCTGTAGGCGACGCGCAGCGCGGCAACCAGATCCGGCGCGGCCACGGGCAGGCCGTAGGCGGCGGCGAAGGCGGCTTGATCGGCGTATTCCTCGCGCTTGTCGTTCTCACGGATGGACACGACGCGCACGCATCCCGAGAGGTGTTCGCGCACCAACGCGAACGCGGCGTCTACGTAGGCTTCAACTTGTCCGCCGCCGACCTGATTCAGCGCGCACATGGCGCTGTACACGGCCTGGGCTTGGGCGGTGGTGAGGATCAGATTGCTTGCCATGCTGTTTCTCCCATTCCTCCCCGGGGTGGGGAGGTGTTGAGGAGAAATTAAGGCAAGCCTAACAACCATTCAATAGGCATGCCTAATTTTAAGACGAAAAGAAAGCCACTCAGAAGTGGCTATGTCTACTTACCAGTCAAAAAATGAGGCATAGCTCATGCGCTCTGTGCCTTCGATTCTGCGGACGGCGTTCCAACGTAAGCTTCGACTTGCTTGAGTACCCATTCTTCAATCCCATCGCGCTGCGATACGGTGAGCTGGTAATACAGCTCTTTGGGGATTCGCGGAAATGGCCAATCTGAATCGAGCATTCGCTCTTTGGGCAGCTTGCCGTCTGCCAGCCAAGCCTCACTCACATTGAGCAGCTGTGCAACGCTAACCAAATTCGCACCGCGAATGTTCTTGGTCTTTCCGTTGAGCCAGTCGGCCACCGAGGGCGGTTTGATGTTCGCTGCGCGAGCAATGTCCACCTGCTTTACGCCGGTCTGGTCCATTGCTTCTCTGAGACGTTGTGCGAGTGTGCTCATTCGGCAATCCTAAGTGGAAAATGAATAGGCATGCCTTTTAATTTCATTAGGCATGTCTTGACTATATTTAAGGCAAGCCTAATAATTGTGGAGTGAACACTAAACACCCCGACTCCCAAATTATCGACGCGCTGGGTGGCACCGTAGCCGTCGCCCGCCTGTGCAGAGTGAAGCCGCCATCGGTCTCCGATTGGCGCAAGGAAGGAATACCGCCTGCGCGCCGCATGTACCTGCAGGCTGTGCGGCCCGGGGCCTTCGAGCCGCCGGCCGAGCTGGCCACGGCCGCGCCGCAGGAGCCGAGCCATGCGTGACATCACTGGACGGAATCCGGCTTCGCAATATCCTCGATTGGCTTTCCCAGCCAGGACTCGATTTGCTTCAGGGTCGACGCCAGTTGAGCAGAGGCGCCCGGCGAGAGCGAAACGTGGAATGTTGCGCCGAACATTTGCAGCTGCGGCGCGGAGAGCCGAAGCGCGCCCGATTCCGGATCGATTCCAACCGATAAAGGAGCATCGAGCGTGATACCGAAATCCTTGTCGCTGAAGTCTATGTCGTTGCCGTTGTGGTCCTTCATGCCCTGCTCCTTTCCCAAGAACGGTTTGTGTGAGAGCAGCCAGTTTAAGGGGGAGGGGCAGGGCGCCCATTCGCAGCAAGGAGCCTCCCATGCGTGAATTCCAAACCTACGCTGACCTCGATATCAACACCTGGCTCGAGCCTGCCGGCCGCGGTGGCGTTCGACTGGTGCTTGAGGGGCCGAAAATGCGCCCTGAAGCTCCGACACTCTTGGGCATGCGCCTACGTGACGGCGCCGGCAACCACATTGGTTATGCCACCTTTCGGCCCGTTGGCGATGCCGCAGGGCGATTCACATATGAGTTGGCCGAGATTATTCCTGGCGCGATCCCGCCAGCCGGTGTGACGGAGTGGAGCCGACCATTTGGCTACCTCGTGATCGGCTGGGGTAAGAAATTCAGCGCGCCAGACTTTGGCGACCGTAATCCGTGATGGCCAGCACGCCCGTACTTATGGCGCACTCGCCGTCCACTCCTCGCGTTACGCCGCTGCGTATCAGGCCTTTCTCTTCCAGCTCCAGCAGAGCTGTAATGACCTCGTCATCACCTGCGAACGTTTGTATTTCTTCCCATGCCGTCTCGGTATCGGCTGGAGCGCTCGGTGTACCCACTCTCACGCGTGCAAGCGTGTCGAGGATTCTGCGTTGGAGTCCTGTTTGTGTCGTCATGGTCAGTTCCTTCCACACATGGTTGGGGTTGGGGAATCCCGATCATATATGGCTGGAACTGGCCGCCAAATTGGTTGGCAATTCTAGGTTGCGGATTTGTCCCGACGTGTTCGACCAGGGATGGGGCGGACATGCTTGACGCCGGAAATTGCAACTCTGGCATCGGGCTTGTGAGTCGCACCATTGTTTCTTTTGCGCATGTTCAAGTTGCGTTTGCCCCGACCATCGGGCCGGTTCGGAAAGAGTTGATTGGGGTTTTACTGGGAAATCCCGAGGTAGGCGCCCACGGTAGCGAGCACTCCGGACCCCGAATCAAGGCCCCTATCAACCAGTTTCATGACCAGGTGCTCTATGGTCTTGGCGGGCAGAGATCGAAGCTGATCGGTCCATCGCTTTTTTTCCTCCGCAGGGAGATCGGATGCCAGGATCTTGGCCTCTATCAAATGCTTGATGGTGTCATCATGCAGCTTGATGGTCACCACGCCAAGGATGGCACTGATTCCGCCATCATCTTCAAGGAAATCGAGGCCTTTTGCGGTGATGCGCAGGCCCTGGCCCTCCGTTCCCTTGGGATTCCCTTTGGCTTCCACAAGCCCGTGACCTTCCAAATAGTAGACGTTGGCCAACCTGTGCTGGTGCTCGAGGTTGAAGTCAAGATGGGAGAGCAGCGCGTCAAGGCCCATCCAGTCCGGATATCGCGAGGCGAGTGTATCCAGAATCACTTTTTGTACGGCGCGGTCGAGTTTCATCGCTGGTGGCGGATCTACGTGAGATGGTTGGATTGTTCTCAGTGCAGCTATTGTCTTTACTCTACGGTGCGAATGTTGGTCGACGGCCTGCGTCTCTTTGAGACGCATAACAGTAGCGCAACACCGGGCGTTGGCCTGGATGGGCCCGTCGGTTCAAGTGCTGCCAAGCCTGGGGGACCGGGCTGGTTGCTCAGCCTTTTCCGAGAAAAGGACGTCCCGATGGTAGGCCAAGTACTTCTCTTGGTCCTCATTGAATCGTCCTACGTTCATGTCTGGGTCAATGCCCCAGGCGATGAGCACTTCTCGAACCTCGCCGCTGGCAACCAGGATCTCTCCCTGATTGGAAAACGATATCCAGGCCGAGTCGAACAACTTATCGACGTGAGGCGAGAGAAGCAGGCCATTATTGCCGTCGAGACGTTGTTGGTTCGAGCTTTGACGCCACGGCCTGATGTGGCTCGCGATGAGCAGATCCACATTGCTGACACCCGTTACGCGACAGGAGCGTTCGACGGACATGACGTTCTTTCTATACGTGCCTTGGCCTATACGCGCCTGGTAGACCCGCTCAACTTCGGTCTTATCGACGCCAGACACCTTGACCATCTCGCGATCAACGTTCGCGAGGGCGTCGTCGTCCGTCATGCCGATCAGGTCCAGCAGCTTCAAACCCAGAGGCACGCTCAGCGCCGCCAGGTATGTCATGTTTCCGCCGCCATCCTCGCGCAGTGGCGAATGGACAGCAGGGAAAAGGTCGCCGATTTCGTCCCAATGCTCTTTGGGAGACAACGGGGATCCAAGGGATTCCCACTGGATTTGCACGCGCCATCCAGCATCGTTCCACGAGTGATACGCCTCGCTGGGGGCACTTGCCTCCTGTGCATCGCCAAGCGCAACGCCAACGGCTTGGAGCTTCGTTTTTGCGTAGGAAAAGACGATGTCTCCCCGTCGCACGCGGGACACGTTGGTCCAGGTTTCTCTCGCCCCGCCGCCTTTCTTGGTTTGGGGACACCAGATGTAGCCGCCGCTGAGCTCTCGGCGATGCATTTGATTGTGGCTCACCCACCAGTAGTTGGGCGATATATCCGAACTCGTCAGACGTTGCGAGCGACGCAAGTCCGTCGAATTGGCAATTTTTTTCGCAGTCTTCGTCAACATAGGGCGGTCTGGTTTAGGGGATGTTGCGAGATGTATCGCGCTTCGACGGGAAGGATAGCACTGTCACCGCGCTCATGGCGTTGGAGCGGCAGGGCTACGGCCCCTTTCGGTCGGTGTCCCCCGACACGTGTGCGAGTGACCTATGACAGACTTTGAGCAGCTACCTGCGCCCCTGACACCGCCAGACTGCAACCTGCGCGGCCTGCCGTTCATGCCTCTGCACACCGAGCGCCTACTGGACAGCGACATGATGGCGCTTTCCTCGGGCGAAGAGTTCAAGACGGCTTTGCGGCTGTGGTGCAAGAGTTGGAACCAGGAGCCCGCGGCATCGCTACCTGACGACGACAGGATTTTGGCCCACCTGGCCGGCAAGGAGTTGTCCGCCTGGCGCAAGGTGAAGGACATGGCCTTGCGCGGCTTCGTGAAGTGCTCCGACGGGCGGCTCTATCACCCGGTGATCGCGGAGGAGGCCATCAAGGCTATGGCGAAACGGGAGGAGCACCAGGCCGCGAAGGATGGCGATAACGAACGCAAGCGCGAGGAGCGCCAAGACCGCAAGCTGCTCTTTGCGGCGCTACGTGACGTTGGCTTGATTCTGCCGGCTAAGGGAACCAGTACGTCACATCTGCGCGAGGTCGCGGCGTCACGCGGAATATCCATCGTCGTCACGGAGGGACACAAGGTTGTCACTGTGACACCTCATGGAAGTCACACGGAAAGTCACGGGGGTGTCACGGCTAAGACAGGGACAGGGACAGGGACATATATAAAAGAAGGGGGGGGTAGCGCGCGCGAGCCTCCGACTGTGGATAACTCGCCCGGCTACTTGCCGGACCCGACGCCCTGCGGCGTCCTGGCCAAGCGACTTCGCGCTGAGGGCGTTGACGTCGCTCCAGGTCGGCCCGACTTCCGCGAATGGGTCGAGAAAGGTCTGACCGAGGGCGAAGCGTTGGCGGCTGTCGAGGCTGCGCGACAGTCGAAGCCGGCCCCGGAGCCGATACCCTGGCCGTACCTGGCCAAGGTGCTGACCAGAGCGCGCCAAGCCGCACAGGCCGTACCCGCCAAGCCGGATAAGGTTGCCGACAAGCCCGCGCAGGACGCGGACCGGTGGTGGGCGTCCGACGGTGGTATCGACCGCAAAGGCCGTGAACTGGGCATGTTCGCCCGCGGCGGCGAGTCCTACCCGGCCTTCAAGGATCGGATCTTTGCCGAGCTGCGTCGCCGGCGTGACGAGCAGGAGCGAGGCGCATGAGCTACGCCGAAGCATCCGCAGCGGTGACCCGCCACCAGCACCCGGTCCAGGGCTACGGCATGTGCTGCGTCAGGGGCTGCATGCTGGCCGGCTCCATCGCTGACACCACCACGGGGGTGTCCGACTGGTACTGCCATCTGCACCACGGCACGGCCTACGCGGAGCAGGCGGGCATCACAGCTCGCATGCACAACCGCCGAAGCCTGTTCATCCTGGCTGGGCGCCTGAAGGCGGCGTTGCCTGGCCAGCCTGTGCCTGACAGCGTGATTCCTTGGCTGCGCCGGCACAACCGCGTGGACTTCGCGGAAGCGGCGAGCGGGAACGTGACCGCGCAGGCGCTGGGCGCGTTGATGCTGCGGGTGCTTGGCGACGAATGCGCGTCGCCGCAGCAGCGCGGAGACCAGCCTGGAGCATCGGCCGGTGCGGGCCTTGGGAGTTGGTTTAGGGCCGTGGATTTGGTGAGTGACCTGGCATGAAGACTTCACGGAACCTCATGGGCACCTACGACCCGATGGGCGAAACGCTGGCCTGGATGGTGATGCAGTGCCAGGCCCGCGGCTGCGATGGCTGCCTTGTCTGCGCCCCGGGCAGCTTTGTGCACCCCGTGTGGCCGTTCCGGCGGGCCGCGGCATTCTGGCGTTCGACCCTGTTTCCGACAAAACCGGCTCGAGCAGGGACGTGCAACATGATTTGGGTGTTAGAAGGGTTTCCCTTTGACTTTGGCCGGATAGAGGCCGGGGTTCGCATTGCGCTTGTCTGTCTCTGTCTGGCCGAGATCCGCCGCAGCTCGGTCAGCCTCCGCCTCGGTGGCATAGCCTTCGGTCGTGTACCTGGGCCCATCGTTGGAGCCGTCTGGGGCAAAGATTGTCAAGGAACCTATCCACTGTTTCTTGACGTCAGTACAGAAGGATTTGTTCGTTTTGTAGGTCCACGTGCTCATTGTTCCTCCGAAAGTGATGGCGGTGATCGTAACGCATCTGAATTAGAAGGAGCTCGGCCCATGACCATGGACCGCCTAGTCGACGTCGACGCTTTCCCAGCCGGTATGCGCATGCCGGGGCGCCAGCCTTATACCGGGCCGATACAGCCAGGCTGTGAGCTGGAGAATTTGAAAGGAGTAAAGAATGCCGCGTGAAGCCGGATCGTTTTCGTGCCCCGAGCACGCGATCGCCGTGGCCTACCTGATGCTGGCCATGCCCATCGAGCCGAAGAACCCGACGCAGTTGGTCTGCGAGGCCCTGCGCGAGCGCTTCGATGCGGAGTACGAGCGGAAGGCGCTGTCAGGGCTGACGCCGCATGAGTGGCATGCGCAGGCCGTGTTCATCGTGAAGCTGATGGAGCGGACGCTGGGCGAGAGCGTGGGCTTCCACATCTTGCGGACGCAGTATGGGACGGGCCTGGAAGGTGCCGAGAGCGCCCGCGCCGTTTCCGAGTGGCTTAACCCCTCGGCCAAGGGGCGGGAGCGCTTGGTGACCGATATGCTTGTTTGCCGGATACTACGAGGTCGACCGCGTATTCGTGACCTGTCGG
>NZ_CADIJL010000015.1 GCF_902859695.1 Achromobacter ruhlandii | reverse complement strand
CTGTATCGATGCCTGCGAGCAGGTGATGGACAAGATGCAGTATCCGTCCGGGCTGATCCGCTACACGTCCGAGCGCGCCATGCTGGACGGGCTGTCGACACAAAGCGCGCGTTCGCACCTGTTGCGGCCGCGGGTGCTGATCTATGGCTCGCTGATCCTGGTGCTGGCGGTGGCGTTCGTGGCCTCGCTGGCGATGCGCAACCCGCTGCGGGTGGACGTGATCCGCGATCGCGGCGCGCTGGGTCGAGAGGTGGCGGGCGGCATGATCGAGAACGTGTACCGGCTGCAGATCATCAACACCTCGGATTCGCCGCTGCGGCTGCGGCTGTCGGCCGACGGCATGCCTGGGCTGGCGGTGCGCGCCGGGCAGGGCGAGTCGGACGTGGTGGACGTGGAGCCGGCGGCCAACAAGCTGGTGCCGATGGTGATCCGCGCGCCGGCCGGGGCCGAGCCGGGCGCGCACCCGATCACGCTGCGGGCCCGTGCCCGCGATCAGGAAAACCGGTCGATCGAGACCGATGAACCCGCAAGTTTCTACGTGCCCGAGTGAATCTGGAAAAGGATACCGACGATGAATACCGCCCCTGTTGCCGCGCCACCGATGGTCAAGCCCTGGTACCGCGAACCCTGGCCGTGGTTCCTGATGGCCGGGCCGTTCCTGGCGGTGATCGGTTGCGCCATCACGATCTACCTGGCCTTTACGTACTTCGGCAACCAGCCGATCCAGGAAGGCGTGGTCACGCGCGGGTTGGTGATCGAGCAGGTCGATGCGGTATCCTCGCCGCCGGCGTCGGACAGTCTGTAGATCTTCGGGCCGGGCCGAACGCGCGCCGCCGTATGTACCCGCAGAGGTATCCGCGAAGATGCCCAAGAACAGGAATGCCCAAGAAAAAACCCGCAGAACTTGCGTTCTGCGGGTTTTTTACCTGCCTGGCATGCCAGGCAGGGAATCTGGCGGAGATGGTGGGATTCGAACCCACGATGCAGTTTTTAGCCACATACTCCCTTAGCAGGGGAGCCCCTTCAGCCTCTCGGGCACATCTCCGAAGAGAACGAGATTCTAGCACGACTTTTTACACTATTGCCCGCAACCAAGGCGCGGCAGGGAAAAAATCGTGCTGTGTCCGTTCCGATCAGACCTTGGTGGCGGGCGCCTGGTCCAGGCCGAAGGCCTTGTGCAGCGCGCGCACGCCCAGTTCCATGTACTTGTCGTCGATGATCACCGAGGTCTTGATTTCGCTGGTGCTGATCATCTGGATGTTGATGCCCTCTTGCGACAGCGTCTGGAACATCAGGCTGGCCACGCCAACGTGCGAGCGCATGCCGATGCCGACGATGGAAACCTTGGCGACCTTCTCGTCGGTCGAGAGCTCGCGCGCGCCCACGGCGGGGATCACTTCGCGCTTGAGCAGGTCGACGGCGCGGGCGAACTCGTTGCGGTTCACGGTGAACGAGAAATCGGTCGTGCCGGCCACGGACTGGTTCTGCACGATCATGTCGACGTCGATGTTGGCGGCGGCGACCGGGCCCAGGATCGAGAAGGCGATGCCGGGTTTGTCGGGAACACCCAGCAGGGTGATTTTGGCTTCGTCGCGGCTGAAGGCGATGCCGGAGACAACGGCGGCTTCCATTTTTTCGTCTTCCTCAAAAGTAATCAGCGTGCCCGAACACATTTCTTCGTCGAGCGGGATGAGCGGGTCGGTCAGCGAGGACAGCACCCGCGTCGGCACACGGTATTTGCCGGCGAATTCGACCGAGCGGATCTGCAGGACCTTGGAGCCCAGCGAGGCCATTTCCAGCATTTCCTCGAAGGAAACGACGGCCATGCGGCGCGCTTCGGGCACCACCCGCGGATCGGTCGTGTAGACGCCATCCACATCGGTGTAGATCAGGCATTCATCGGCCTTGAGCGCCGCCGCCACGGCCACGGCCGAGGTGTCGGAGCCGCCGCGGCCCAGGGTGGTGATGTGGCCGTCAGGGTCCACGCCCTGGAAGCCGGTGACGATGACCACGCGGCCGGCGTCCAGGTCGGCGCGGATGCGGGCGTCGTCGATCGACGTGATGCGGGCCTTGGTGAACGACGAATCGGTGCGCACCGGCACCTGCCAGCCCGCGTAGCTGCGGGCGGCGACGCCTTCGGCTTGCAGCGCGATGGCCAACAGGCCGCTGCTGGCCTGCTCGCCGGTGGCGGCGATCATGTCGAGCTCGCGCGCGTCGGGTTGGGGCGTAATCTCGCGCGCCAGGCCCAGCAGGCGATTGGTTTCGCCTGCCATGGCCGACGGCACCACGACAACCTGGTGGCCGGCAGCGTGCCACTTCGCGACGCGTCGCGCCACGTTCCTGATGCGCTCGACCGAGCCCATCGAAGTACCGCCATATTTATGAACGATCAGGGACATCTCGTACTCTGGCTGGGGACCCGCCGCAAGAGTGTTGACGGGCAAAACCTCATATTCTATCCCGACGGTAAAAATTTGCGCAGGCCATGGAATTTTCTTTCCAGGGAACGGTCGTTTTTTCCGGAAAAATGTCGTTCTGGCCAGAATTCGACGGCGTCAGC
Organism: Achromobacter ruhlandii; assembly: GCF_902859695.1. GTDB lineage: Bacteria > Pseudomonadota > Gammaproteobacteria > Burkholderiales > Burkholderiaceae_B > Achromobacter > Achromobacter ruhlandii. Next base: position 125,755 of record NZ_CADIJL010000015.1, on the reverse strand, counting down.
CGCGGATTTCACTGCGCGCGGCGCCTGCCGGCACCGGGCGCCCCCACCTTTGCGCTAACGTGACGCCGGCGGTTGCGGATCCGGCCGCGGCTCGATCCAGACCCGCCCGCGATGGCAGCGCACCACGTGGCCGGCCTGTTCGACCCGCAACTGGCGGTCGTGCCCCAGGCTGTGCAGGCCGCGCAGCTGGCGCAACAGGTCGTTCAGGCGCGCCTCGGTCGGCATGCGGGCGCCCTGTTGCGCCATCCAGTGGCGCAGCACGTGCGCCTGGCGCGCCGGCGACAGTCGCCGCCAGGCCGCCAGCGAGAAGCTGGCGCCGTCCGCGCCCGGCTCCAGCGCGGCGAAATCCTCGCGCGCCACCTCGTCCAGGATCTCGTTGGCTTCGGCCATGTGCCGGGCGTGACGCGCGACGATGGCGCGCCAGCCGGGCCAGCGCGCATCCAGCACCGGCGCCAGCAATTCGCGCAGCGCGGCGCGGGTGTAGCGCGGATCGGCGTTGGTCGGGTCCTGCACCGCGTGCCAGCCGGTGGCGTCGGCAAACTGCCGCGCGGCCTGCAGGATCGTCGCCCGGTCCTGCTCCAGCCACGGTCGCAGATAGGTCAGGCCGTCACGCGATGTGAGCGGCGCCATGGCCGCCATGCCGGCCAGCCCGGTGCCGCGCAGCAGGCGCAGCAGCACGGTCTCGGCCTGGTCATTGCGATGGTGCGCCAGCAGGACCACGCCAATGCCCTCCTCGTCCGCCAGCCGCGCCAGCGCGGCATAGCGGGCGTCGCGCGCGGCCGCCTCGATGCCCTTGCCGCCGGCCGCGTCGACCGCGACGCGGGCCTGCCGCAGCGGCAATTCCAGCAGCCCGGCCAGCGCCTCGACCTGATCGCGCCAGCCATCGGCGGCGGCTTGCAGGCCGTGATGCACATGCAGCAGCGCCACGCCGGCGCCCAGTTCCCGCGCCACGGCGGCGGCATGGACCGCCAGCATGGCCGAGTCGGCGCCGCCGCTGACAGCCACGGCGAAACGCCCTGGCGGCCGCGGCAGGGCTTGCAGGGCGCGGCGCAGGGCCGCGATCAGGTCGGGCGAGACGGGATGGGGGAAAGGGGTCCCCGCGGCAGTCGAGTCGGACGCGGGGCGGGAAGTCATGGCGGCGGGCGCGGGCCGGAAGCGGCCGCGGCGCCGACCAAGGCCGGCGCGCGCGCTTCGCTCAGGCGCGCACTTCCTGGAAGGCGCCGTAAGACAGCAGGCGTTGCACCCGCTGTTCCACCAGTTGCTCGGGCGTCATGCCCTGCAGCTGGCGCAGGGCATCGCCCAGCGCGCGGCGCAGCAGGCGCGCCATGACGCGCGGGTCGCGGTGCGCGCCGCCCACGGGTTCATTGATGACGCGGTCGACCAGGCCCAGGTCCTTCAGGCGCGGGGCGATGATGGCCAGGGCCTCGGCGGCCTCGGGCGCCTTGTCGGCGCTGCGCCACAGGATCGAGGCGCAGCCCTCGGGCGAAATCACCGCGTAGGTGGCGTACTGCAGCATCAGCACGGTGTTGCCCACGGCGATCGCCAGCGCTCCGCCCGAGCCGCCTTCGCCGATGATGGTGACGATCACGGGCACCTTCAGTTCGGCCATGGCGTACAGGTTGTGGCCGATGGCCTCGGACTGGCCGCGTTCCTCGGCGCCGATGCCGGGATAAGCGCCCGGGGTGTCGACGAAGGTGAACACGGGAATGCCGAACTTTTCCGCCAGGCGCATCAGGCGCAGGGCCTTGCGGTAGCCTTCCGGACGCGGCATGCCGAAGTTGCGCGCGGCGCGTTCCTTGGTGTCGCGGCCCTTCTGGTGGCCGATCACCATGCAGGGCGTGCCATTGAAGCGCGCCAGGCCGCCCACGATGGACTGGTCATCGGCGTACATGCGGTCGCCGTGCAGCTCGTGGAAGTCGGTGAAGATCTCGCGCACGTAGTCCAGCGTGTAGGGGCGCTGGGGGTGCCGCGCGACCAGCGCCGTCTGCCAAGGCGTGAGCTTGGCGTAGATTTCCTTGGCCAGCGACTGGCTCTTCTGCTGCAGACGTCCGATCTCGTCGGAGATGTCCACCGCCGAATCGGCCTGCACATAGCGCAGCTGCTCGATCTTGTTCTCAAGCTCGGCGAGCGGCTGTTCAAATTCCAGAAATGTATTGCGCATGTAGTGTGGTTCCGTAGATGGGCGACCTGGATTGCGTCAGTATTGGACCGGCGTCGGTTCCAGACTGCGCCACAGATACCAGGTTGCCACGGTACGCCAGGGTTGCCACGCCAACGAGACTTCGCGAGCCTCGAAGCGCGAGACAGGCTCGCCGCTGAAATAGTGTAGCGAGATTGCCTTGAGCAACCCAGGATCATCCAGCGGCAGAACATCGGGCCGCTGCAGATTGAAAATCAAAAACATCTCCGCCGTCCAGCGTCCGATGCCGCGGATGGCGGTCAATTCCGAAATGACGGCCTCGTCGTCCATGGCCGCCCATTTTTCGGGGTGCACCCGGCGTTCGCCGAAATGCACCGCCAGATCCAGCACGTATTCGGCCTTGCGCTGCGACAGGCCGGCCGCGCGCAGGCCTTCCAGGCCGACGCGCAGCACCGCCACCGGCGTGGGACGCTTGCCGGCGGCTTCCAGGAACTTGTCCCAGACGGCGTCGGCCGCCTTGGCCGAGACCTGCTGGCCGATGATGGCGCGGGCCAGCGTCACGAACGGCGTACCGCGCGACGTCAGCCAGACCTCGGGGTGCTGGGGAATGATCTTTTTCAGAATGCGGTCGCGCCGCATGAGGTGGGCGACGGCGGCTTCCCAATAATCCGGCTTGGGAATCTCGGTATCTACGGGGGACATGGCGGGCGTATCCAGGGGGTTCACGCCCGACGCCACTGCGTCAGGCCGCCCGGCTTGTCATCGAGCTCGATACCGGCTTCGCGCAGCTCGGCGCGGATGCGATCGGCCTGGGCGAAGTCGCGCGCGGCCTTGGCGGCGGCGCGGGCGTCGATCCGGGCCTGGATCGCGGCGGCGTCCAGTTCGGGGCGCGCGCCCTGCCCCATGCCGGCGGCCGAATAACGCGTGGCCGACTGGAAGTAGGTCGCCGGATCCTGCTGCAGCAGACCCAGCAGGCCGCCCAGGGCCTTGAGCTGGCCGGCGCTGCGGGCGCTCTTGCCGCGATTGGCCTCGGAGGCCAGTTCGAACAGGGCCGCCACGGCGCCCGAGCTGTTGAAATCGTCGTCCATGGCAGCCTTGAAGGCCTGCGCCTGCGGCTCGTTCCAGTCGATGCCCTGGTCGTCGGCCGGCACGTTCTGCAGCGCCTGGTACAGGCGGTCGAGCGCGTTCTGGGCGTCGACCAGGTTGTCGGGCGTGTAGTTCTGCGGGCTGCGGTAGTGGTTGCGCACGATGAAGAAGCGCACCATCTCCGCCTCGCGCACGTTGACGCGGTAATGGGCCGCGTCGGCGGCCGGTTCGCCCTGGGCGATGGTCTGGCGGATGGTGCGGAAGTTGCCGAGCGACTTGGACATCTTGTCCGAATCGACCATCAGCGGGCCGCAATGCATCCAGATGTTGGCCAGCACGCCGCCGAAGGCGCCCTCGGTCTGGGCGATCTCGTTCTCGTGGTGCGGGAATTTCAGGTCGGGGCCGCCGCCATGGATGTCCAGCGGCAGGCCGAGCAGCGACTTGCTCATGGCCGAGCACTCGATGTGCCAGCCCGGACGGCCCAGCCCATAGGGCGATTCCCACTTGGTGTCGGCCGGTTCTTCTTCCTTGGCCGACTTCCACAGCACGAAGTCGAGCGGGTCGCGCTTGGCCGAGCCCACCGCCACGCGCTCGCCAGCGCGCAGGTCGTCCAGGGTCTTGCCGGACAGCTTGCCGTAGCCTTCGAAACCGCGCACGGCGTAGTTCACGTCGCCGTCGTCGGCCTGGTAGGCCAGGCCCTTCTGCTCGAGCTTGCCGATGATGTCCAGCATCTCGCCCACGTACTCGGTGGCGCGCGGCTCGCGGTCGGGCGTTTCGACGCCCAGCGCGCGTTCGTCGGCGTGCATGGCGTCGATGTAGAACTCGGTGACTTCGCCGATGCGGCGGCCGGTCTCGACCGCGCGGCGGATGATCTTGTCGTCGATGTCGGTGATATTGCGCACGTAGTCGACCGCCAGGCCGCTGGCGCGCAGCCAGCGCTGCACCACGTCGAAGGACACCAGCATGCGGGCGTGTCCCAGGTGGCAGAAGTCGTACACGGTCATGCCACACACGTACATGCGCACCTGGCCGGCCTGGGCCGGTTTGAACGGTTCTTTGGTACGCGATAACGTGTTGTAGATTTGCAGCATGGCGCTTGTGATGGTCCTGTTCTTTCCGTGGCGGCCGCGGAAACGTTGCGCCCGAAGGACGATACCTTCGAGGCTTGCCGTCCGACCGGGTGGTTCGGGCTATGCCCGGGTTCGCGTCATCCAGTTTGCGTGGATCCAGGAACCCCTCCCCGGCGTCCAAATTTCACCAGCAGGCTAGCCCTTGGGGCTTCCAACATGGGCTTCCCCGGGGCTTCCTGAGGCTTCCCTCAGGCGGCCCAAATGGACTGCCCAAATGGGCTTCCCAAATGGGCTTCCCAAACGGACTTCCCAAACAGGCCTCCCCCACGGGCACCCGATGGTTTTACCCACTGGCTTCACCTATTGTCGAGCCAAAAACTCAACCAAGGCTAAAATGGCGGTCGTCAAGTATAGCAAGCGGCCCGGCCGCGCGCGTCAGCGCCGGCCGGCCACGACTTTTAACGGATGCCCACGTGACTATCAAGCCGCGTTTTTGCGTCACCCTGCTCGCCCTGGCACTGGCCGGTTCGCCGCTGGCCGGCGCCCATGCCCAGTCCATGGCCGGCGGTTCGGGCGAGAACCCGAATGCCAATCGCACCACCCTGGACCCGATTCCGCCCGAGGGCGGCTGGGACGGCCTGTCCAACGTGCTCAAGTCGATGCAGCCCAGCGTGGACACCCGCCTGCAACCGTCCGCCTCGCAGATCACCACGCACATCGAACGCCTGCTGAACCGCGGCGAGAACGCCGAAGCCCTGGCGATGATCGAAAAGCGCGAGGCCGAGATCAAGGACCAGCGCGGCACCGACGTGCAGCTGATGTTCCAGCATGCGCGCGCCCTGGCCCAGCTCGACCGCAAGGCCGAGGCCATCGACATCTACACCGAGATGACGACCCGCTTCCCCGAGCTGCCGGAACCTTGGAACAACCTGGCGGCTCTATATGCCAGCCGGGGCGAACTTGAAAAAGCGCAGGACGCCCTGCAAATGGCCCTGCGCGCGGACCCGGGCTACGCCGCCGCGCGCGCCAACCTGGGCGACCTGCAACTGCTGCAGGCCCTGCGCACCTACAAGCAGGCCGCCAAGGAAGGCGTGCCCGGCATGCAGGACAAGGCCCGCGAAGTCGAAACCATGCTGAAGGATAAGCAACGCAAATGATGTCCCGCTACTCCCCTCTTCACCTGCTGCGCCTGACGGCGTGCTCGTTCGCGCTGGCGTTTGCCCCGGCGCTCGTCAGCGCCGCGCCCGCGGCCGCCCCCTCCAACTCCACCTCTGAAGGCACAAAAGCCATGAGCACCAATCCCCGCGTCAAGCTTCACACCAACCAAGGCGACATGGTCATCACCCTGGACGCCGCCAAGGCGCCCAAGACCGTCGAGAACTTCCTGACCTACGTCAAGGAAGGCTTCTACAACGGCACGGTGTTTCATCGCGTGATCGACGGCTTCATGATCCAGGGCGGCGGTTTCGAGCCCGGCATGAAGCAGAAGCAGACCCATGCCCCGATCGAGAACGAGGCCAACAACGGCCTGAAGAACGACAAGTACACCCTGGCCATGGCCCGCACCAGCGACCCGCACTCGGCCACCGCCCAGTTTTTCATCAACGTCGCCAACAACGACTTCCTGAACTTCACCGCGCCCACGCCGAACGGCTGGGGCTACGCCGTGTTCGGCAGCGTCACCGAAGGCACGGACGTGGTCGACAAGATCAAGGGCGTGAAGACCGGCAACAAGGGCTTCCACCAGAACGTGCCGAACGAAGACGTGATCATCGAGAAGGCCGAAGTTCTTGAATAAGATCGCCCTGTCCGGCCCGATCTGGCTGGCCTCCGACCTGCACCTGGGACCGGCCACGCCGGCCACGGCGGAGGCCTTCCTGGCCTTCCTGCAGGCGGCCGAGGAAGAAGCCGCCGCCCTGCTGCTGCCGGGCGACATCTTCGACGCCTGGATCGGCGACGACGTGATCCGCGCCGCGCCGCCGTGGCTCGCCACGGCGCTGACCGCGCTGCGGACCACAGCCAGCCGCATTCCGCTGTGGCTGGGCCGCGGCAACCGCGACTTTCTCATCGGCGAGGAACTGGCCGGCGCCGTCGGCGCCCGGCTGCTGCCCGAGCCGGCGCTGTTGCAGACCGACCATGGCGATGTGCTGCTGACCCACGGCGACGAGTTCTGTACCGACGACGCGGCCTACCAGCAGTTCCGCCAGATGGTGCGCAACCCGCAGTGGCAGGCCGCGTTCCTGGCCAAGACCATCCCCGAGCGGCTGGCAATGGCGCAGCAAGCGCGTGGCGAAAGCCAGATGGCCAACCAGAGCAAGTCCATGGAGATCATGGATGTCAATGCCGGCGCCGTCGAGCAGGCCTTCCGCGACAGCGGCGTGGCCCTGATGGTGCACGGCCACACGCACCGCCCCGCCCGCCACGTGCTGGAGGTCGACGGCGTGAAGCGCGAGCGCTGGGTACTGCCCGACTGGGACTGTGACCACGCCTCGCCGCCGCGCGGCGGCTGGCTGGTCATCGACCGTGACGGGCTGCAGTTCTACGACCTGGAAACCGCCGCCTAGGCGATACGCCCATCCTGTCCGAGCAAAGCAAAGGGCCGCGTCACCTACGCGGCCCTTTCTGTTTGCCCCCCGGCTTGCGGGGCGCGGGCGTCAGCGCGTGAAGATCCAGGCCGCCACGATCGCGCCGAACACGATCCGGTACCAGGCGAACACGCGATAGGTGTGGTTGGCCACGAAGCGCAACACCGCGCGCACCACCACCATGGCGCTGAGGAATGCCGCGATGAAGCCCACGGCGATGCCGGACAGGTCGTGCTGGGTCAGCAGGTCCATGTTCTTGTACATGTCGTACACGGCCGCGCCCAGCATGGTCGGCATGGCCAGGAAGAACGAGAACTCGGTGGCCGTCTTGCGCTGGATGCCGGCGATCATGCCGCCGATGATGGTGGCGCCGGAGCGCGAGGTGCCGGGGATCATGGCCAGGCATTGCGCCACGCCCACACCCAGCGCCTGCTTCCAGGTGATCTGTTCCAGGGTGCGGGCGGTGGCGCGCTCGTCCGAGGCGGTGTCGTCGGCCGCGCCCGGCACGTCGCCGGGGGTATGGCGGGTGCGGCGTTCCACGTACAGCATGATCAGGCCGCCCAGCACCAGCGTCACCACCACCACGCTGGGGTGGTAGAACACCTGCTTGATGGACTTGATGAAGATGGCGCCGATGACCGCCGCCGGCAGGAAGGCGATCAGCAGGTTGCGGGTGAAGGCCACTTCGCTCGGCACGCCGGTGAGGGTGCCGCGGATCAGCTGCAGCAGCCGCGCGCGGAAAATCCACATCACCGCCAGGATCGAGCCCAGCTGGATCACCACCTCGAACACCTTGCCCTGACTGGATTCGAAGTTGAGCCAGTCGCCGATCAGGATCAGGTGGCCGGTGCTGGACACCGGGATGAACTCGGTCAGCCCCTCGACGATGCCGAGGATGAAGGCCTTGATGAGATAGAGCGTGGTATCAGTCACGATGGCAAGGGTTCCTTGAAGGCATCTAGTCGTTGGTCAGCGCGGCGTCTTCGTCCAGCGGCTCGGGCACGCGCTTCTCGACGCGCACCAGGGCAATGCGGCGGCCGTCCATTTCCAGCACCTCGAAGCGGAAATGGTCGTGGTGGAATTCGTATTCGCAGACGTCGCCCGGCTTGGGCAGGTGGCCGAAGCGCGACAGCAGGTAGCCGGCCAGGGTGGAGAAGTCCTGCGCGTCGTCGACCAGGCCTTCGGTTTCCAGCACCTGCTCGACGTGGTGCAGGTCGGCCGCGCCGTCGATCTTCCAGGTGTTGGGACCGTCGGCGACGATGTCGGGCAGTTCGTCCTCGTCCGGGAATTCGCCGGCGATGGCCTCGAACACGTCGATCGGCGTCACCAGGCCCTCGATGGCGCCGAACTCGTCCGCCACCAGCACCAGCTGGCCGCGCGAGCGCTTGAGAGTGTCCATCAGGCGCAGGATGCCGATGGACTCGTGCACGATGATCGGGTCGCGCAGGCGGTTGCGGCGCACCCGGCCCTCGGTGATCAGGTCGGCCACCAGGTCCTTGGCGCGGGCGATGCCCAGCACCTCGTCGAGCGAGCCGCGGCAGACTGGGAAGAAGCTGTGCGGCGCCTCGGTGATCTGGCGCCGGATGGTGTCGGGATCGTCGTCGATGTTGATCCACGACACGTCGGTGCGCGGCGTCATGATCGAGCGGATCGAGCGTTCGGCCAGCGTCAGCACGCCGCTGACCATGTTGCGCTCCTCGACGCCGAAGGCCGGGATGGCGGGGCCGTCGGCGCTTGGCAGGTCGGGCTCGTCGGCCGGCGGGCGCTTGCCCAGCATGCGCAGCACCGCCGAGGCGGTGCGTTCGCGCATGGGCCGGCGCGCGTCCAGCTTGAGCAGGTTGCGGCGCGCCACCTGGTTCAGGGCCTCGATCGCCACCGAGAAGCCGATGGCGGCGTACAGGTAGCCCTTGGGCACCTTGAAGCCGAAGGCCTCGGCCAGCAGCGAGAAGCCGATCATGAGCAGGAAGCCCAGGCACAGCACCACCACGGTCGGATGGGCGTTGACAAAGCGCGTCAGCGGCTTGGAGGCCAGCAGCATGATGCCGATGGCGATGACCACGGCGATCATCATGATGGCCAGGTGGTCCACCATGCCGACCGCGGTGATGACCGAGTCCAGCGAGAACACCGCGTCCAGCACCACGATCTGCGTCACGATGACCCAGAAGCTGGCGTACACGCGCGGCCCCGAGGAGCCGCCATGCTGCCCGCCCTCGAGCCGCTCGTGCAACTCCATGGTGCCCTTGAACAGCAGGAAGAAACCGCCAGCCATCAGGATCAGGTCGCGCCCCGAGGGCGACAGCGGTCCGATCGAAAACAGGGGGGTGGTCAGGGTGACCAGCCACGACATGACCGACAGCAGGCCAAGCCGCATGACAAGCGCCAGGCTCAGGCCAAGGATGCGCGCGCGGTCGCGTTGCGACGGCGGCAGCTTGTCCGCCAGGATGGCGATGAAAATCAGGTTATCGATTCCCAGGACGATCTCAAGGACGACCAGGGTAAGCAAGCCGACCCACGCAGCGGGGTCCAGCAGCCACTCCATCAGGAGCTCCAGAAGTTACACGACCGGTAATCGTACCCGGAAAACGCGTGACACGCCGGTGACACGGGTCGTGCGGATGGCTTACGGAACTGTCCGGAGGCTTGCCGCGCGCGGGTCCGCGCAAGTGACACGCGCAAAAAAAGCCGGCCACGGGGGCCGGCTTCGGGAGCGCGTCGGGATCGCGCCAGGGCGTCAGGCCGCCGGCGTCGGGTTCAGCGCCGACAGCATCTGCGTGAAGATCTTCGGGCTGGCGGCCAGCACGTTGCCGGAGTCCATCCAGCCTTGCTCGCCGTCGAAGTCGGCGACCAGGCCGCCGGCTTCCAGCACCATCAGGCTGCCGGCCGCGAGGTCCCAGGGCTTCAGACCCACGCCGCAGAAGCCGTCCAGGCGACCGCAGGCGACATAGGCCAGGTCCAGCACGGTGGCGCCCAGGCGGCGCACGCCGGTGCTGCCTTCGGCCATGGCGCGGAATCGGGCCGAGCCCTGTTCCAGGTCGCCCGAGTTGGGCCAGTGCGCGCCCAGCAGGGCCTCGTGGTAGCGGGTGCGGCCCGAGACGCGCACGCGGCGGTCGTTCAGGAAGGTGCCGCTGCCACGGCTGGCGGTGAACAGTTCGTTGCGCGAGGGATCATAGATGACCGCCTGCGTGACCTGGCCGCGCTGGGTCAGCGCGATCGACACGGCGTAGTTGGGCAGGCCGTGGATGAAGTTGGTGGTGCCGTCCAGCGGATCGATGATCCACTGGAATTCGGCCTGGTCGGGGCCCTGCAAGCCGAATTCCTCGCCCAGGACGGCATGGTCCGGATAGGCGGCGCGCAGCGTCTCGACGATGGACTCCTCGGCGGCGCGATCGACTTCCGTGACATAATCGCGCGGCCCCTTGCGAGCCACGCTGAGTCGTTCCAAATCCATGCTGGCACGGTTGATGATGGTGCCGGCACGCCGGGCCGCCTTGATGGCGATGTTGAGCATCGGGTGCATAAAATTCCGTACGTATGCGGTGGGTAGGCCGCTAGCCACCCCCCCGGATCCGCCGCCCCCGACAGGGGGAAACCGGCTCAAAAAACCAGGAAGGCACTAAGCCAAACGTGCCATTTTAAATGACTCAAGCATTTTCACGCGTTCGCTTCATCATGGTGAACCCCAGCCACCCCGGAAACGTCGGTTCGGCGGCCCGCGCGATCAAGACCATGGGCTTCTCCGAACTGGTGCTGGTGGGCCCCAAATTCGCCGATGTCACCAGCCAGCCGGAGGCCGTGGCCCTGGCCAGCGGCGCCCTGGACGTGCTGGAAAACGCGCGCATCTACGATACCCTGGAAGAGGCGCTGGCGCCCGTGACCCTGGCGTTCGCCCTGACCGCGCGGGTGCGCGACCTCGGCCCCCCGCCCTGCGACATCCGCCAGGCCGCCGACCTGGCCTGCGCCCATCTGGCCGAAACCGCCGAGGGCTGCACCGCCATCGTGCTGGGCACCGAGCGCGCCGGTCTCACCAATGACCAGATCGGACTGTGCCACCGCATCTGCCACATTCCGGCCAACCCCGAGTACAGCTCGCTGAACGTCGCCCAGGCGCTGCAACTGGCGGCCTGGGAGCTGCGCTACGCGCTGCTGGTGGACCAGGGCGCCCCGTTGCTGCCGGCCTCGACCGCGCAGGCGCCCTCGCGCGGCGCCGAACCGGCCTCGGGCGAGGCGGTGCAGGCCTTCCTGGCGCACTGGGAAGAAGCGCTGGTGGGCGTGCGGTTCCTGGACCCGGCCCATCCCAAGAAGCTGCTGCCGCGCATGCGGCACCTGTTTTCCAGGGTCGCCCTGACCCGCGACGAGGTCGACATGATGCGCGGGGTCTGCACCGCCATGCTGGCCACGGCCCGCCGCGACGGCGACGCAAAAAAATAGGGACGGGCATCGGCCCGTCCCCTGTCATCGGCCGCCGGCGGTTGACCCGCCGGGGCACGAAGCGCGCGATCAGTCGACCTTGGCGCCCGACGCCTTCACCACCGGCGCCCAGCCTTCCACTTCCGACTTGATGAACTGGCCGAACTCGGCCGGCGTGGTCTTGACGCCCACGGCGCCCAGCTTTTCGAAGCTGGTCTGCACTTCGGGCTTGTCCAGCGCCTTGACCATGGCGGCGTTGAGCTTGTTGACCACCTCGGGCGGCGTGCCGGCCGGGGCGATCAGGCCGAACCACGACGACACGTCGAAGTTGGCGAAGCCCGCTTCCTTCATGGTGGGCAGGTCCGGCGCGCTCTTGGAGCGCTCGGCCGTGGTCACCGCCAGCGCGCGCAGCTTGCCCGACTGGGCGTGCGGCCAGGCCGACGGCATGTTGTCGAACATGAACTGCACCTGGCCGCCGATCAGGTCGGTGATGGCCGGGGCGCTGCCCTTGTAGGGCACGTGCAGCACGTCGATGCCGGCCTGCATCTTGAACAGCTCGCCGGCCATGTGGATCGAGGTGCCGCTGCCGGACGAGGCAAACGCCAGCTTGCCCGGGTTTTTCTTGGCGTAGTCGACCAGTTCCTGCACCGTCTTGACCGGCACCTGCGGGTTGACCACCAGGATGTTCGGCACCTTGGCGCCCAGCGCCACGGGAGTGAAGTCCTTCGTCAGGTCGAACGTGACATTCTTGTACAGCGTCTGGTTGATGGCGCTGGTGACCGCCACGAACAGCAGCGTGTAGCCGTCCGGCGCGGCGCGCTGCACCTGGTCGGTGGCGATGTTGCTGCCGGCGCCCGGCTTGTTCTCGACCACGAACGACTGGCCCAGGGCCTCGGTCAGCTCCTTGGCCATGATGCGGGCGATCACATCGGTGGTGCCGCCGGCGGAAAAGCCGACCACGATGCGGACAGGTTTATCGGGATAGGCGGCCTGGGCGGAACCCATGGCGAAAGCGCTTGCGGCGGTAGCCAGTAGCGTGGCGGCAAGACGCCGCAGTCCAGGCTTTTGACCGGTCATCATATAGTCTCCGTGCTGATACTGTCCATTACATGGACGATTTGAATTATTGGATGCTGCATTCTGAGCTATACACGAGCGGAGCATCAAGGTAGAGTCCACGCTACGGACTATGGTTTTCCCTTGACCATTCCGCAATAACCCCCAAGATTTCAGAGAGTTGCATGCAAGACAGCGATGCCGCGGCCGCAGGCCCCCGCACATTGCGGCGCGGATTGGCCGTTCTGGCCGCCCTGCGAGACCAGGGGCCCGACGGGCTCAGCGTGACCGATATCGCCCGCCTGACGGGCATCCAGCGTCCCACCATCTATCGCCTGCTGGCGGCCCTGCTCGACGCGGGCCTGGTGCTGCCGGTGACGGGCACCAAGAAATACCGCGCCCAGCTGGCGGTGGACCCCGACACCCGGTCGCGCGATCCGCGCGTGCGCCAACTGCTGCCGGTGCTGCGGCGCCTGGCCGACCGCACCGGCGACGCTGTGTTCCTGGTGGTGCGCGACGAGGACGATTCCATCAGCCTGCATCGCGAGATCGGCAGCTACCCGGTGCAGATCCTGGCCACCTACGCCGGCAAGCGCCAGCCGCTGGGCGTGGGTTCGGGCGGCATGGCATTGCTGGCGGCGCTGCCCGACGACGTGGCGCGCGGCATCGTCGAACGCAACTCCAGCCGGCTCGACGAATACGGCGGCATGACGCCGCAGGAAATGTTCCGCCTGATCGAGAACACCCGCGCGCGCGGCTATTCGGTGGTGGGCAACCACGCCGTGCGCGGCGCGCTGGGCGTGGGCTGCGCCCTGCTCGACAACCATGGCGCGCCGCTGCTCGCGGTCAGCGTGACGGCCATCATCGACCGCATGCCCGCCCAGCGCCAGCGCGAGATCGCCGGCTGGATCAAGGCCGAACTGGCGCGGCTCGTGGTGCAGGCCTGAGCCCGCCACGCGGCCCTCGCCGCGCCATGCGAAAAGGGCGTCCCGCCATTGGCCGGGACGCCCTTTTTCATTGCCGGCAGTACGCTCAGGCCGCGGCGCCAGCCTTGGGCTCGCTGGCCTTGGGATTCTGGATCTCGCGCAGCGGGATCGGCGCCTGGAAGCCCGCGGCCTCCAGCGACAGGCGGATGTCCTGGTACAGGCCCCAGCGCAGGTCCCAGTACTTGGCCGCCTCGGCCCATACGCGCACGTTCACGACCACGCCGCTTTCCTTGTAGTCGACCACCTTCACCAGCGGCTGCGGCTCCTTCAGCGCGTTGGGATTGGCCGCGACGATGTCCTGCAGCTTGGCCAGCACCGCGTTCAGGTCGTCGCCATAGCGCACCGGCACGGGAATATCCAGGCGGCGCGTCTTGTTGCGGCTGTAGTTGGTGATGGTGGCGTTCCAGACCGTGCTGTTGGGCAGCGTCAGGTGGATGCCGTCGACCTGGATCAGTCGCGTCAGGAACAGGCCGACCTCCTCGACCGTGCCTTCCGCGCCCGTGCTCAGGCCGACGTATTCGCCGGCGCGTACCGGACGCAGGATCAGCAGCATAATGCCGGCCGCGATGTTCTGCAGCGTGCCCTGCAGCGCCAGGCCGACGGCCAGGCCGGCGGCGCCGAGCACGGCGATCAGGCTGGCGGTCTGCACCCCGAAGCGTGCCAGCACCGCGATCAGCGTGAAGATGCGCACCGTCCAGACCACGGTGCTGTAGAACATCGGCACGATGGTCGGATCGATCTTGCTGGAACGGGTGGCGATGCGCCGCACCCAGCGGCCCAGCAAGGCCGAGACCCACCAGCCGATGACCAGGATCAGCAAGGCCACGAGCAGATTGATGCCCAGGTCCACCAGCCTGGGGGCCCAGGCATTGAATTCCTTCAACGCGTCTTCCATCGTTGTCGCTCCCTCATGCAAAAAAGACAGCCGAAAACTTTATCAGATGCGCCTTGCGGAAAGGGCCGTCGCGCCCTGCCGGTGTGTCAAGCTTTGTAAGGCGCCACGCTCGCCGCGGCTGGCCATCGCATGCGGCGCCTCGCCCGGGCGGGCGCGGCGGTGGCCGCCTCAAGCGGCCGCGACCTTGCGGAAATGGTTGTCCCAGGAACGCTCGCGCGACGGCGCCAGCACCGGCCGCTCGCCGCCCGCCGCATCGGTGCGCACCATGGCGCCCAGGCCGCTGCTGACCAGAAAGCCCGCGTCCGTCGCCGGCGCCACGCCGCAGCCATCGGCCAGGCGGGTCTCGCCCAGGCAGCGGCCGCTGGCCGCATCCCAGTACAACACCCGCCCGCCCACCGGGCTGGACGTGGCGATCACGGCGCCAGCCGCGTCCGCCGCCACCGAGCCGATGTAGTTGCGCATCGCGCGCAACGTGTCCGCCGGCCCGCTGAACAGCACCGGCTGCGTGCCGCGCCGGTGGCGCCCCACCAGCGCCGGACGGTCGCCGGCCGGTCCCATGTATTGGCAGCCGAACCAGACGCTGCCATCGCCCGCCAGCGCGAGATGGCGGATCGACAGGCGATGCAGCTCGGGCGCCAGTTCGACCCGCTCCAGCAGCGCGCCGCTGGCCGCGTCCAGGTACGCCAGCGACGGCCGCATGGTGTCCAGGTTCAGTTCGAGCTTGCCGTAGTCCGGATGCGTCAGGATGCCGCCATTGGCCACGCACAGCGTCTTGCCGTCGGGCATCAACAGCACCTCGTGCGGCCCGATGCCGCCGCTGTCGTATTCGCCGATGCGGCGGTAGCCGCCGCCCGGCGTGGCATCGTAGATGCCGAGCACGCCACGGCCGCCGTCGAAATCGTTCTCGGTCGCGGCCAACAGCCGGCCGCCGTCGAAATAGGCGCCGTGGCCGAAGAAATGGCGGTCTTCCGGCAAGGGCAGTTCGAGCGGCGGGCGGTCGCCGCGCAGGTCGAACGCCAGCGCGAAGAAGCCCGGCTGGCGGCCGAACACCACGGCGCGTCCGGCGGGGGCGTCGATCGCGAAACTGTGGCCGCGCGCGGGCATCGGCACCACGTGGCGGTCCTGTCCGGCGCCATCGAGCACCACCGTCTCGTCGCGGCCGCCGCGCTGCCGCGCCGCCAGATAGCGCGCCTGGGCATCGTCGCCGGGAGCGGCCAGCGCTGGCCGCGGCCAGCCGAGAGCCGCGCCCAGCGCGCCGCCCGCGCCCCAGGCCAGGAAATCGCGCCGCGCGGGGCGCGCCGGCCCATTGCCGGCCGGCGCATCGCCCGCAATGCCGCTCAGCATGCGGTCGCGCTCAGTCGCCATCGAGCGCATTGAAGCCGATAGTCACGCCCAGCGCCGGCGCCAGGTCCTGGTCAACGATGGCCTTGGCGTTCTTCAGCGTCAACGCCGCCAGGCCCAGCAGGCGGCGCCCTTCGGCATCGCCCAGCGCCCGCTCCAGCGGCGCCGGCGCCTCGCGCAGCGCGCGCGCCGCGTTGCCCACTTCGGCCAGCACCGCGCCCGCCATCCAGTCCTCGCCCTTGGGCAAGGCATAGCCGCCCGCCTGATAGAACGCCGCCAGGCCCTCCAGGCCGGCGGCCAGCGTGCGCGTCGACAGCCCGCTGCGCCAGAACGCGGCGCGCCGGGGCCGGGCGCCGTCGGCCGAATCGCCCAGCACCGGCAGCAGCTTCACGTCGCGCGCGAACTGCAGCCCGGTGGACAGCGCCTTCATGGCTTCGGCCGCCACCTCCTGCGGATCGCGGTACAGATCGTTGCCCGCCCGCGGCCGCGCGAACTGGCGGCCGAAGTCGGCCTTGGCATCCCAGGCCTGCGCCACGTCGCGCGAGATCGCGGCGACGTTGCCCGACACGGCCCGGGCGTAGCCGCAAGCGTAGGCAAAGGTGGGCGCGCCTTGCTGCGCCAGCAACGCCGGCTCTCCATACAGCACGAATTCCAATGCCGGCAGCCCCTGCACCGCGACGCTGCGGCCGGCCAGCGCGCCCGGCTTGAGCAGGTCGGCATCCTGCGCCGCGATCACGGCCTGCACCTGGCGCGGCATCACGCCGCGCGTGTCGGGCCAGAACGCCAGGCGCTCGTAGCGGTTGGCCTGCACCAACGGCCCGAAGCGCAGTGGTTCGAGCCGCGCCCACGCCAGCGCCAGGTCGGCAAAAGCCGCTTCGACCCGCTTGGCGCCCGCCGCATCCGGCTTGCCGCACCACTGGCCGAGCGCGTCGTCCAGATCGGTCGCGGCGGCGACCATGCCGGCGGCGGCCGGCCGCGCGTAGCCGTGCGCCAGGCGCTCGCCCAGGTCGGCGGGCAATTCGGCGCCGGCGGCCAGCGGCCAGGCCAGCGCCAGCGCGGCGGCCAGGGCCGGCGCGCGCCAGCGTGCAACGAGGATAGCCATCACAGCGACTCCAGGAAACGGATCAGGTCGGCGCGTTCTTCGGGCGTCATCGCCACCACGCGGTCGCGCGCGGGCTGGCCCGCGCCGCCATGCCACAGCACCGCCTCCAGCAGCGTGCGGGCGCGGCCGTCGTGCAGCCAGGTGGCGGTGGGATTGACGGTCCTGGTCAGGCCGATGCCCCACAGCGGCGGGGTGCGCCATTCGCGGCCGTTGGCGGAACCATCGGACACGCCGTCGGCCAGGTCATCGCCCATGTCGTGCACCAGCATGTCGGTGTACGGCCAGATCAGCTGGAAGCGATGCTCGGCCTGCTTCGCGTTGCGGCTGGTGACGTACTTGGGCACGTGGCAGGCGACGCAATTGGCCTCGTAGAACAGTTTCTTGCCGGCCAGCACGCGGGCGTCGTCGGCATCGCGCCGCTGCGGCACCGCCAGGTTGGTCGAGTAGGTGGTGACGAAGTCCATCAGCTTGGCTGGCACTTCCTCCGGCCCGAAGCGCGGCTGCGCGCCGTGCGGCATCTTCAGGCACTGGGGCTGCGCCGCCGTACAGTCGCCGTAGTGGTTGGGGAACAGCGGCGTCGACAGCCCCATGTCGTTGGAAAACGCGGCGGCGCTCTGCTGCTCCACCGTGGGCTGGCCGGCCTTCAGATTGAAGCGGCCCAGCGCGCGCTGGCCGGTGCGCGCGTCGGTGACCCAGTTGGCCTTGCCGACGATGCCATCGCGCTTGTCGGCGCCGATGTTGGCCAGGATGTCGGCCTCGTGGATCGATTCCAGCAGGCCCAGGCCGATCATCGGCGGCGCCAGCCGCGGCGAGATCTGCGTGTCCTTGCGCATCGGGCCGTAGCCCAGGTTGTCGATGCGGTAGACCGGCTTCATCAGCGTGGCGGTCTCGCCGCCATTGAGCTTGACGGTGACCGGGGTGTACTCGATTTCCATGCGGCCTTCGGCCGGCAGGCCGGCCACCGCGAAGTTCTGCAACTGCACGCCATAGACGGGCTCGGGCAGCAGCGCGATCTCGCCCGGCGCCAGGCGCGGATGGCCGCGGTCCGGGCCTTCGGGCACCGCCAGGCGCAGCAGCAATGCCACGGCGTCGGGACGCTCCAGCGGATCGAAACCCGGCACCGAGCCGCGCCCGTCCTTGGTATGACAGGCCTGGCAGGACCGCGCGTTGAACAGCGGGCCGAGGCCGTCGGAGGCCTGCGTGGAGGCCGGCGCGGAGACCCAGTCCTTGCGGAACAGGCCGTTGCCGACCTGGAATTCCTGGCGCCGCTCGAAGCTCATGTTGGCCGACGGCTGCGAGAAGATGTCGGCGTTGATGAGCTTGTTGGTGGTGGTGGCGCCCGCCTGCATGGTCTCGAAGGTTTCGGCCTTGGAGAAATCGCGGGTCGGCGCGGTGATGGCGAGAACCCGCTTGAGGTCCTCGGCGCTCAGGTCGTCGCGCCCGGCGGGCGCGGTGGGAGCGGCGGCGACGCCGGCATGGGCCGACGCCGCCAGTACGGCGGCGAATACGAGCTTCACTTGAATACGGCGTCGGGTTTGTCCAGGCTGTCGGAACCTTCGATGGCGACCTTGCCCAGGTCCAGCAGCGCGATCACGCGCTCCAGGCTGCGGGTCTGGTCGACCAGGCGGTCGATGGCGGCCTGCACCACGGCGTTGCCCTCCTTGTTGCCGTCGGCGATCATCTGGTCATAGGTCTCGACCGTCTCGGCGCGGGTCTTCATGGCCTGCATCGCGGCCACGGTGGCGTCCAGCTTGGCGCGCACTTCGGCGTCCAGCTTGGGATCGCGCGCCTTGACCAGCTCCGACAGGCTGGCGCCCGCCACCTGCTTGCCGTCGACGCGGGTGTACGTGCCCAGGTAGACGTTGCGGATGCCGATCTGGTTGTAGAAGTGCGAGTTGTGGGTGTTGTCCGAGAAGCAGTCATGCTCTTCCTCGGGATCGTGCAGCATCAGGCCGAGCTTCATGCGCTCGCCGGCCAGTTCGCCGTACGACAGGCTGCCCACGCCGGTCAGCATCGCCACCAGGCCGGCCTTGGGATCTTCTTCCACGGCCTTGCGCGCGGCGCCGTCCTTCTTCCAGTTGCCGACCATCTCTTCCAGGTCGGTCACCAGCAGGTCGGTCACGGCCTTCAGGTAGGCGATGCGGCGTTCGCAGTTGCCGCCGGTGCACTGCTTGACGTCGTAGTCGGTGTGCGGACGGTTGCCCGCGTGGCGTTCCTGCGGCGTGCCCTTGCGGTCGGCCGGCGCCGGGCCGGTGCCGTTCAGGTCCTGGCCCCACAGCAGGAATTCGATGGCGTGGTAGCCGGTGGCCACGTTGGCCTCGTTGCCATCGGCCTCGTGCAGCACCTCGGACAGCAGCTTGGGCGTGATCTCGCTGACATCGACGGTCTTGCCGCCCACCGAGATCCTGGAATTGGCGATGACGTTGACCGCGTAGTAGGCGTTCTCGTCGTTCTCGGTGCCATAGGAGGCGTCCACGTAGTCGATCAGGCCTTCATCCAGCGGCCAGGCATTCACGCGCCCTTCCCAGTCATCGACGATCGGGTTGCCGAAGCGGAACGCCTCGGTCTGCTGGTACGGCACGCGCGCGTCCAGCCAGGCCTGGCGGGCGGCCTTGAGCGTGTCCGCGCTGGGCCTGGCGACCAGGGCGTTGATGGCTTCGCGCAGCGTCTTGGCGGAGGTCAGCGCGTCTTCATAGCCGGCCAGCGCCAGGTCCGAATAATTCGTCACCACGGCCTTGGGCTGCGTGGCGGCGTGAACCGCCCCCCCGAATGCCGCGACGGCCAGCGCCGCCCCCAACAACAACTTGCGCATCACTTTCTCCCGTAACTTGGACGAAATCCGCCCCGCGGCGGCTCCGTCCACACTTGAATTTTGTGGATGCGAGTGTAAACAATTTTCGTTTGTTATTCAGAATAAAGTCAGCTACCTGACGTTTTTCCGAATAAAAAGGCATGAAAACGCGCCCCGCCCCGCCGCTTCCCGGCCTCGCGGCCGCAGCGGCCATCAGACAGCCGCGCGCGGAACGGACGCAAAAAAGCCCGGGCAAGCCCGGGCGCAGGCGGGGGAAGCCGGCCTGGCCGGCCCCGCGTTCAGCGTTGCAGCGGCGCCTTGGCGGTCTCCCTGGCGGCCAGCACCGAGATGGCGGTCACGACCAGCGCGGCGGCCACGTACAGCGACACCGCCACGGTCGAACTCCACGACTTGAACAGGCTGGCGATGATCAGCGGCGCGAAGCCCCCGCCGACGATGCCGGCCAGCGTGTAGGCCAGCGACGACCCGGCGTAGCGCACCCGCCCCGGGAACTGCTCGGTGATGAAGGCGGCCTGCGGGCCGTACATCATCGCGTGGATCAGCAGGCCCACCACCACGGCGGCGCAGATCGCGATGGGATGCGCGGTGTCCATCAGCGTGAAGAACACGAAGGCCCAGATCATGCCCAGCACCGCGCCGGCCACGTACACCGGACGGCGCCCGATCTTGTCCGACAGATGCCCGCACAGCGGCACGGCGATGGCGTTGAGCGCCGCGCCCAGCATGGTGGCGCCCAGCGCCAGCGGCCGCGACAGGTGCAGCACGGTGGTCACGTAGGTCAGCGTGAACACCACCACCAGCGCATACAGCACGTCCGAACCGATGCGCGAGCCGCCGGCCACCAGCAGCTGGCGCCAGTGCTGCACCAGCACTTCCTTGATCGGGGTGCTGGCGGTTTCGCGCTTCTGTTCCATTTCCAGGAACACCGGCGTTTCCTCGACGCCGCGGCGCAGCCACAGGCCGAACAGCACCAGCGCCACGCTCGACATGAACGGCACGCGCCAGCCCCAGGCCTGGAATTCCTCGGGCGTGAGCCACAGCGAGATCAGCGCGATGAAGCCGGTGCCGATCAGCGTGCCGCACGACGGCCCGACCTGCGTGAAGGACGCATTGCGGCCGCGCTGGTCGGGCTTGCCGTGTTCCATCGACAGCAGCACCGCGCCGGCCCATTCGCCGCCCAGCGCCACGCCCTGGATGAAGCGCAGCGCCACCAATGCCACCGGCGCCCACACGCCCCAGCTGGCATAGGTGGGCAGCATGCCCATCAGGCCGGTCGACACGCCCATGATCACCAGCGTGGCAACCAGCACGAACTTGCGCCCCAGGCGGTCGCCCAGGTGGCCGAAGACGAAGCCGCCCAGCGGCCGCGAGACGTAGCCCACGGCATAGGTCGAGAACGCCAGGATGGTGCCCGTCAGCGGGTCGAACGACGGGAAGAAGATGGCGTTGAACACCAGCGCCGCCATCAGGTTGTAGATCGTGAAGTCGTACCACTCCAGCGTGGTGCCGACGGAGCTGGCCATGGCCAGCTTCTTCATCTTGTCCGGCGACGCGCCGCGGTGGGCGGACGCCGGCGCGCGCAAGGTGTTTTCAGCCATTGTGATTCCCCATGTTCGTGATGTGTGTGGACGGCGCCGCCGCGTCAACGCAGGTCGGCGGCCGCCAGCTTCCAGCCCAGTTCGAGCTGCCAGGCGTCGCCGGGGCGGATGCCGAAGGCGCCGGCGGCGCGTTCGGCCAGGGCCTGCGCGGCGGCGGCCGAGCTGGCCTCGACCACGAACAGCGGATCCAGGCGGCGGTTCTCGGTGGATTCTCGCGGCAAGGGGCCGCTCAAGGCCGCGTCCGGCGCCAACAAATAGGACTGAACGAAACCATCGACCTGCGCCAGCGCCGCGCCGGTGTCAGCGGCCCGCGCCGCCAGCGCCCCGGCATCGCCGCCGAACACCAGCGGCAGCACGGCAATGTGGCTGCCGCTGCCGAAGCCGGTCACGGCCTGCACCGCGCAGACGCGCCGCATCGGGTCGCGCATGCGGTCCAGGTTGGCCACCGACCACGGCGTCTGGCGCTCGAAGGCGGCGCGGTAATCGGCGGTGGTGAACGCGCCCAGCGATTCCGTGCGGTACAGCCCCAGGTACTTGCGGCCGCCGGACCGCGAGAAATAGCGCGCGCCCGACAGGAAGCCGGGGATGCGCACCCGCTCTTCGACGTGCTCGCGGTCGTACCAGCGGTTGAAGTCGGTTTCGAAGGCGGGATCGACGTCGCAGGCGACGAACAGCATGCCGTGGGGCGCGGACGGAGTGGAGGCTTGGCTCATGAAAGAAAAAATCCCTTCGATAACGGAAGGGACTCATCTTCGGCCGGCGGGGCCAACTCCGACAAACGAGTAATTTTTCGCGCCGGCAACAGAATTACTGAAAGCCGACCTAGGGATAACGCTATTGCGCGGATGCGAATTTGGGCGGCGCGACCGATGCGGTGTACTGATCCGAGGCGCGGCAGGCCAGCTCGGCCACCAGCCGGATCGCATCCGAACCGGCGCCCTCCAGGTAGCTCACCACCAGCAACTGCGGCGGCACCGGCACGTCGCAGCGGATCATCTGCACCTCGCCGCGCGCCACGTATTCGTAGATCGGCGGCAGCGGCACCAGGGCGCGGCCAAAGCCGCTGCGCACCAGCCGCGCCAGCGCCGAGATCGAGCTGACGCAATGCACCTTGCCCAAGGGCAGGCCGGCTTCGCGGAACAGCCCTTTCAGGGCCTCGTGCGGCTGCGAGCCGGGGCTCATGGTCAGCACCGGCTCGCTCAGCAGCTGCTGCACCGTCAGCGTCTCTTCATCGCCGGCCGGCCCGACCCAACCCATCTCCATCGGCAGGCAAGGCGTGCTGATGACGCCGGTATCGGTCAGCAGGTCGGTCTGGAAGGCGATGTCCAGCGTGCCTTCGCGCAGGCCGCGGTGCAGCGCGCGGGTGGTCTCCGAGGTCAACTGCACCTCGATGCCCGGATAGGTGGAGCGCAGGTTGGTCAAAAAGCCGATCAGCCAGGTGTGCACCACCGTCTCGATGGCGCCGATGCGCACCAGGCCGAACACCTCGTCGCCGGTGCGGCCCAGCGACAGGATCTGCTGGCGCAACTGCATCAGCCGCTCGCCATAGTCCAGCAGGCGCGTGCCCACCGCCGTCAGCCGCAGCTCCTTGGCGTCGCGCTCGAACAGGCGCGCGCCGATGTCCTCCTCGAGCGAGGCGATGCGGTTGGCCACCGCGGCCTGCGTGATGTGCAGGCGGTCGCTGGCCGCGCGAAAACTGCCCAGCCGGGCGGACCACAGGAAAGCTTCGACAAAACGGGTATTCATATCCACGCACGGCGCGCCCGATGACGCGCCCTTCCGATAACGGCGGGGCGGCAGGCCCCGGCCTGTGCACATCCTAACGCCTGGCGGGCCGGCCGCGCCATGACGCAACGCACGCTCCCTGGCGGTGCCGCATGCACCAGCTTGGTTCACGCGAGGCGCCAGGATCGCCCCATCATGGCGAAAAACCGGGCCCGCGAAGGTTGGCACGGGTCTTGCTTGAAGGACTGGTATGCAAGCTTGTCTACAAGCGCCCATTCTTTCCCGACCAGGAGTCCCGCATGACCGACCGCCCCGCGCCCTTCGCTTTCAACGCCACCCGCCGCCGGCTGATGCAGGGCGCCGCGCTGGGCGCCGCCGCGCTGGCCGCGCCCGCCCTGGTGCGCGCGCAATCGGGCCCGGTCATCCGCATCGGCTACTGGCCGGTCGCGGCCGGCCTGCCGTTCTATGCCGCCATCGAAAAGGGCTACTTCAAGGAAGCCGGCCTGAACGTCGAGGCGCTCAAGTTCGCCGGCGCGCAGCAGGTCATGGAAGCCATGCTGGCGGGCCGCGCCGACGGCAGCGCCAACGGCACCGGCTCGGCCAACCTGGCCATCGGCGAGATCGCCTCGCCCGGCCTGTTCAAGATTTTCGCCTCCAATCCCAGCAACGCCAAGAACGTGCTGGACGAGTTCATCGTCGCGAAAGACAGTCCCATCCAATCCATCGCAGACCTCAAGGGGAAAAAGGTCGGTTCTGGACCCGGCATCCAGAATGCCACGCTGGCCAAAGCAGTGCTGGAGCGCGCCGGCGCAACCGGGGCGACCGTGGTCGAGCTGGCGATCAGCCAGCACGTCGCCGCGGTCGCCGCCGGCCAGTTGGACGCGTGCTACACGCTTGAGCCCACCGGCACGGTCGGGCGCCTGAACGGCACCACCCGCGTCCTGGAAGCGGGCGTGATCGCCAAATACGTGCTGGGCGATCCGATGGCGCCGTGGTTCGGCGGCTCGGCCTCGCTGACCACCGCGTTCCTGAAAAAGCATCCCGAGGAAAGCAAGAAATTCATCGCCGCCTACGCCCGCGGCATCGAACTGATCCGCGCCAAGCCCGACGAGGCGCGCCCGTTCATGAAGGGCTACACCGCCATCGAAGGCCCCATGACCGAAGCCGTGCCGCTGGCCGCGTACACGCTCTACAACGAGTTCACCCCCAGCGACATTCAGTACTTCCAGAAATTCTTCGACCTGTTCGCCGACAAGGGCATCTTCGCGCAGAAGGTGGACGTGGCCTCGATGCTGTACAAGGGCTGAGCCATGGACGCGATCAACGCCAACCGCGCCAGCGCGGCCCCGGCCGGCAGCGCCAGCCACGCGGCCGTCGCATCGGCGGCCGCCCTCCCGGCTGCCGGGTCGCCGGGCAAAACCGCCCGCGCCGGCATGCCTGCCGCCGCGCCCGCCTCGCGCCCGCCGCGCACCTGGACCGCCGCGCGCCTGCTGCCGCTGATCGGCCCGCTGGCGCTGTACGTGGTGTGGGACCTGGTGGTGCGCCTGCAGCTGGTCAGCCCGGTGCTGCTGCCCACGCCCGGCGCCACGCTGGTGGCCCTGGCCAAGGGCATGGCCGGCGGCCCGCTGCTGGGCGACTTCCTGGCCTCGGTCAGCCGCACGCTGCAGGCCTTCGTCATCGCCGGCGTGATCGGCGTGCCGCTGGGCGTGCTGCTGGGCAGCAATGAAAA
Organism: Achromobacter ruhlandii; assembly: GCF_902859695.1. Taxonomy (GTDB): domain Bacteria; phylum Pseudomonadota; class Gammaproteobacteria; order Burkholderiales; family Burkholderiaceae_B; genus Achromobacter; species Achromobacter ruhlandii. The sequence continues at coordinate 101,220 of NZ_CADIJL010000015.1, read as the reverse complement.
AGCCTACCGCAGCGTCGAATTCCTGGTGGACTTCTTCCGCTCGACGCCGTCGTCGGCGCTGATCCCGCTGTTCCTGATGATCTTCGGCGTGACCGACATGAACAAGATCGCCATCGCCGCCTTCGCCGCGGTGCTGGTGATCCTGTTCAACAGCGCCTACGGCGTCATCAACGCGCGCAAGCAGCGCGTGATGGCGGCGCGGGTGATGGGCGCCTCGCGCTGGCAGATCTTCAAGGACGTGCTGATCTGGGAAAGCCTGCAGCCCACCTTCGTCGGCCTGCGCAGCGGCGTGTCGATGGCGCTGGTCATCGTGATCGTGGCCGAGATGTTCATCGGCTCGGACAGCGGACTCGGCAACCGCATCATCAACGCCCAGCAGGTACTGAACGTGCGCGACATGTACGCCTCGATCCTGGCCGCCGGCGCGCTCGGCTACGTCCTCAACATCCTCTTCCTGGTGCTGGAAAAGCGCGTGGTCCACTGGAGCGGCCGATAATCATGTCCACCGTCATCAACCCCGTCATCGCCCCCGCCCCCGTGCCCGCGCCGTTCCAGCCGGGTCCGGCCGGCACCCACATCACCATCCGCGGTCTGACCAAGTATTTCGCCGGCTGGCCGCTGTACGAGGACTTCAACCTCGACATCCCCAAGGGCAAGATCGTCTCGGTGTTCGGCCCCAACGGCTGCGGCAAATCGACCTTGATCAACATGATCGCGGGCCTGATCCCCATCGATGCCGGCGAGATCCTGTTCGACGGCAAGTCGCTGGCCCAGACCAAGATCGGCTACGTCTTCCAGAACTACCGCGAGGCCATGTTCCCGTGGCTGCGCACCATCGACAACATCGCCTACCCGCTGCGCCTCGAAGGCCGCGGCAAAGCCGAGGTGGACGCGCGCGTGGAAGAGCTGGTGGCCTCGTTCGACGTCAAGTTCGACCTCAAGCGCTATCCCTATGAACTGTCGGGCGGCCAGCAGCAGACGGCCTCCATCATGCGCGCGCTGGCCCCCGGACCGGAAGTGCTGTTCCTGGACGAGCCGTTCTCGGCGCTGGATTTCGAGATGACGCTGTTCATCCGCGAAAAGCTGCAGGAGGTCTTCATGCAGACCGGCACCACCATGCTGCTGGTGTCGCACGACCTGGAGGAAGCCGTGTACCTGGCCGACCAGGTGCTGCTGCTGACCAAGCGCCCCACCCGCGTGGCCGAGATCCTGGACTACGGCGACGCCCGGCCTCGCACGGTCGAGACGCTGTCCGAGCCCAGCTTCATCGGCATGAAGAAACTGAGCCTGGAGATCTTCCAGCGCGAAGTCCGCAAATAGCCCGTCTTTTCCTTCCGATCCACCGGAGTCCGCCATGACCCAGGAAACCATCGACCAATACGTACGCAGCGCGCTGGCGCTGGCCGGCTATGCCCTGCGCGAACCGGCCGCGGCCGAAGTGGCGCGGCAGTTCACGCGCATCCACGACATCGCCTCGACCTTCATCGACGAGGCCCTGCCGGTGGAGCTGGAATCGGCCTCGGTGTTCCGCCCGTGAACGGCGCCGTCCTCGATCTGGCGCGGCAGATCCGCACTGGCGAGCGCAGCGCCGGCGCGGTGCTGGAAGCCACGCTGGCGCGCATCCGCGCCGCCGATGCGCGCTACAACTGCTTCACCGCCATCACCGAAACCCGCGCGCGCCAGGAAGCCGCCGCCATCGACGCGCGGCGGGCCCGCGGCGAATCCCTGCCGCCGCTGGCCGGCGTGCCGTACGCGGTCAAGAACCTGTTCGACACCGCCGAAGAGGTGACGCTGGCCGGCGGCCGCGTCAACGCCGCCAATCCGCCCGCGCCGCGCGACGCTACCCTGGTGGCGCGGCTGCGCGATGCCGGCGCCGTGCTGGTGGGCGCGCTCAACATGGACGAACACGCCTACGGCTTCACCACCGAGAACTCGCACTACGGCGCCAGCCGCAACCCGCACGATCCCGCCCGCATCGCCGGCGGTTCCTCGGGCGGCAGCGCGGCGGCGGTGGCCGGCGGCCTGGTGCCGCTGACGCTGGGCTCGGACACCAACGGCTCGATCCGCGTGCCGGCCTCGCTGTGCGGCGTGTTCGGCCTGAAGCCGACCTTCGGCCGCCTGCCGCGCACCGGCTCGTTCCCGTTCGTCGGCAGCCTCGACCACCTGGGCCCGTTCGCGGCCGATACGGCCAGCCTGGCCGCGGTCTACGATGCGCTGCAAGGCGCTGACGATGAAGATGCCGCCTGCGCCCAACGTCCCGTCGAACCCGCGCTGGCGGATCTGGGCTCGGACCGGCCGTTGCGCGTGGCCGTGCTGGGCGGCTACTTCGCGCACTGGGCCGGCGCCGAGGCGCGCCAGGCCGTGCAACTGGCCGCGCACGCGCTGGCGGCCACGCAGGTCGTCGAACTGGCCAGCGCCGAACAGGCGCGCGCCGCCGCGTTCGTCATCACCGCGGCCGAGGGCGGCGCCCTGCATCGCCGCCGCCTGGTCACGCACTATGACTACTACGAGCCGCATTCGCGTGATCGCCTGGTCGCCGGCAGCCTGGTGCCCGCCGCCTGGGTGCAGCAGGCCCAGCGGGTGCGCCACCGCGTCTACCGCGAGGCCATGGCGCTGTTCGCGCGCTACGACGTGCTGATCGCCCCGGCCACGCCGGTACCCGCCACCGCCATCGGCACCGAGACCCTGGCCCTGGCCGGCCAGTCACTGCCCGCCCGCGCCAGCATGGGCCTGCTGACACAGCCGATCTCCTGCCTTGGCCTGCCGGTGTGCGCCGCGCCCACCTGGCCGGGCATCGGCGCCGACGCGCACCTGCCATTGGGCGTCCAATTGATCGCCGCGCCGTGGCGCGAGGCCGATTGCCTGCTGGCCGCGCGGCGGCTGGAACAGGCGGGCGTTGCCACCGTTCGTCCCCTCTCCTGACCCGCCAACCGAGGCCGTCCATGGATTCCGCATTCGCCGTCATCGACACGCCCCGCAGCCTGGCCGATTCCGCCTACGGCACGCTCAAGCGCGACATCCTGGATTTCCGCCTGGCGCCGGGCGACCGCTTCACCGAGACCGAAATTGCCGACCGCCTGCGGGTCAGCCGCACGCCGGTGCGCGAAGCCCTGTTCCGCCTGGAACGCGAGGGCTACCTGGAGGTGCGCCAGCGCAATGGCTGGCTGGTCAAGCCGCTGGACTTCGACACGCTCGATCACTTCTATGAACTGCGCAGCGTGCTGGAGATCGCGGCGGTGCGCGCGCTGTGCGCGCCGGGCCAGGTGCCCGATCCGCTGCGCGCGCTGCAGCCGCTGGCGGATACGTGGCTGGTGGACAGCGCCCATTATTCCGGCGATGGCGAGTGGCTGGCGGACCTGGACGAGCGCTTCCATGCGGACCTGGTGGCCGCCGCCGGCAATCCTGAAATCGCGCGCGTGCACCGCGCCGCCACCGAGCGCATCCGCATCGTGCGGCGGCTGGACTTCACCCAGCCCGACCGCATCGCCCATACCTACGCCGAACATGGCGCCATCCTCGACGCCATCCTGGCCCGCGACGCCGAACGCGCGACGGCTTTGCTTGCGGCGCATATCGGCGACAGCCAGGCCGCCGTGCGCAAGATCACGCTGCACCGGCTGTATGCCACGCGCCGCGCGCAGGCGGCGTGATGGCGCAGGCGCGATACGCGGCCACGTCAGTGCGGCCGCAGCCAGCGCTCCAGCCGGCGCGTGACGAACGGAATGCAGACAAACACCATCACCGGCGTCATCGTCACGCTGGTGATCAGCGCGCGCCAGAACACCGGCAGCGCGCTCAGGTGTTCGCTCACCAGCAAGGTGAACGCCAGCAGCACCGGGAAGTACGCCAGCCAGATGCTCACGGCCTGCTTCCAGCGCGGCGGCGCGCCGGCGTTGCCCTGCGGACCGAACCAGCTGTCCATGCCGCTGACGCGGCGCGCATGACTGGCCCGCACCAGCGCGGCGCCGCGTTCGAGCCACATGCGGCGCGGCAACGATTGCTCCCAGCGATTGAGGCTGGCCTCGTCATTGAAGCGCAGCACGATCTGATACTGGTCGCCGCCCTCGGGCGGTTGCAGCACGCCCGAACCGAGAAAACCGGGAAAGCCGGCGGCGAGGATCTCGCCCTGGCGCATCCAGGACAGGAAATCGCTGTAGCGTTCGGGCGCAATGTGCCGGGTGACCAGCATGGTGACCGGGGCGGGAACGGCGGAACGGGACATGGTGAAACTCCTGGAGCGGCGTGCAGCGTGTTATGTGGTGTAAACCCTAGCAAGCCGCGTGCCAGCCGTGCACCGCAGCATCCCCCCCGCGGAAAGGGCGATCCGCCTATGCCACGGCGGAATTTGCGCACCGCAACACACCCCATATTGGTGATTACCCTGAATCAAGCACCATGGTGGTGCAATCAACACGGAGCACATCCTCACATGGACATCAACCTGCCCGCCGTCGTCGCCGAGGTCACCGTGGCCTTCGCGCGCTATGAAGCCGCCCTGGTCAACAACCAGGTCGACGTGCTCGACGAGCTGTTCTGGGACAGCCCCCATACGCTGCGCTATGGCGCCGGCGAGAACCTCTACGGCTATGACGCCATCCGCGCCTTCCGCGCCGGTCGTTCGCCGCAAGGCCTGGCGCGCCGCGTGCTGCGCACCGCCATCACCACCTATGGCCACGACTTCGCCACCACCAACATCGAATTCCAGCGCGACGGCAGCGACCGCATTGGTCGCCAGAGCCAGACCTGGATGCGCACGCCGCAAGGCTGGCGCGTGGTGTCGGCGCACGTCAGCCTGATGAGCGCGTAACCCGTCCGCGCCGCCCGCGGGACCGGGCCGGGCCGCCGCGTCCTGACACAAGTCAACACCGTCCATAACCTTATGGGTTCGCCGCCATTGAGCCGTCATGAGGACAGGTCTACACTGGGCTTTCCCCCGACCCAGGAGCCCCGCCTCATGAGCACCTACAAGATCGCCGTCTTCGTCGGCAGCCTGCGCGCCGCATCGATCAACCTGCGCCTGGCGCGCGCGCTGGAAAAACTGGTTCCCGCGGACTTCAAGTTCGACTACGTCAGCCTGGGCGACGTGCCGCTGTACAACCAGGACAACGAGAACAACCTGCCCGCGCCCGCGGCCAAGCTCAAGCAGCAGATCCTCGATGCCCAGGGCATCCTGTTCGTCTCGCCCGAGCACAACCGCTCGGTGCCCGCCGCCATCAAGAACGCGATCGACTGGGGCACCCGTCCGTGGGGCCAGAATTCGTGGGCCGGCAAGGCCGTGGGCATCCTGGGCACCTCGCCCAGCGCCGCCGGCACCGCCCTCATGCAGCAGCACCTGCGCAACATCCTGGCCGCCGAAGGCGCCAACGCCCTGACCACGCCGGAAGTCTTCCTGCAGTACACCGATGGCCTGGTCGACGACCAGTACAACATCACCAACGAAGGCACGCGCAAGTTCCTGCAAGGCTGGATCGACCGCTACGTCGACTGGGTCAAGAAGTTCAACGCCTGATTGCCGCCGCTGCCGGGCCAAGGGCGCCTGCCCGCCCCGGCAACCGATCGCCCGTCTACCTCCGGGCGGTCACGCCCCCCGCCAAGCCGGGGGGCTTTTTTTGTGGATAAAGCGCCCCCCGCTCCAAATAATTCCCTTCGCCTCGCCTCGGCAGGCAACAAGCCCGCCTCGCGCGCGCCCCCCCCTGCCCACCAACACCGCCCCAAAAAATAGCCGCCCGGCCGCCCGAAGGCCGGGCAGCCCCCCTCGGGGGGCAGCAAGCGCACGCAGTGCGCGCCGCGCGGGGGCCAACAATATCCCCGCCAACTGTGGAGAAGCTTGAGGACAGCTGTGGGGCAGGTGCGAAAAAGCCTGTCATGCCAGGCACTTGCAAGTGTCGATCAAAAAATGCGCAATCGACCGTTTGGCCGATCGCCGGAGCACTTATCCACCGCCTGAAGGACGAATCCCGCGCCTGGCGCCAGCACACGCGCCAACACGGGCATTTGTCCCAGCATTCTGTGGACAAGCATGAGGACAGAATGAGGGCAGCTCGGCTTTTCCCTTGCACATCAAGCACCTGCGAGGGGTGATCAAGAAAGGCCCAGCGCGGCCCGAAAAGGTGCCGGGTTGTCCCCGGGAAATGTGGATAAGGCTGAGGACAGCCTGCGGGCAGCCACGAAAATCCCTTTGCCGCCAAGGCCTTGCGGCGAGCGGGCAATAAACGCCCAGGGCCGCTCCCGCCGTACGACCGCGACCGCCGCCGCGCGATGGATGCGGCGCGCGGCCGGATTTGTCCCCACGGAATGTGGACAAACCTCTGAACAGTCTCATGACAAGCTGAAAAAAAGCTTATCCGGCAAGCACTTGCAGTCAGCGCTCAAAAAAGGAGCAGCCGCGCGGACGCGCCCGCGACCTGCACGCCCCCCTGTGCGGCGGGGACCGCGCCCCGGCGACGCGCTAGACGTCGCCATCCTCCAGCCGCATGCCGATCTTCAGGCCGACCTGCCAGTGCGCCACCTTGCCGTCCTTGATGTGGCCGCGCACCTCGGTGACCTCGAACCAATCCAGGTGGCGTAGCGTTTCGGACGCGCGTTCGATGGCCTTGCTGATCGCATCGTCGGTGGACTTGGTGGACGAGCCCACCAGTTCGATCTGCTTGTAGACATGATTCGACATGGCTTGTCTCCTTTGAGGGGGAAGCGTTGCGAATCGTCGGCCGCGCGCGGGGTTCCGGCGCTTACGACCGGCAATCCATTCGAACACACAGGATACCGCGTGGGGCATAGAGTGGTGTTACGAGTTCCGTCGGCGCGGCCTCGCCCACGTCGCGGTCTCGCTTCTGAAACGCAAGCCAGGAGGTTGTCATGCCTGAACGGAAAACGCTGCAACGCGCCGCGCGCGACAAGAAGCAAGGCAAGTCCCCATCCACCCAAGCGGGCGAATTCGTGCGCGAGGAAATCGACCACGTGCGCGAAGGCAAGCACGGCGTGCGCTCGACCAAGCAGGCCATCGCCATCGGCCTGTCGAAGGCGCGCCGCGCCGGCGTCGACCTGCCCTCGCCCAAGAAGGCCGGCGCGGCCACCCGCCGCAAGGCCAAGCAGGACAGCGAGGCGGCGCACGACGGCCACGCGAAATCCGCCACGCGCGCCCGCGCCACCACCCGCGCCCTCAAGCGTGAAAGCGCCAAGCCGGCGTCCAAGTCCGCCCTGTCGCGCCATGCGTCCAAGACGGCCAGCCGGCGCACGGCGGCGGATCGTTCGGCCGCCGCGAAAAAGGCCGCCGCCACCAAGGGCGCGGCGGGACGCTCGGCCGCCGCCAAGAAAGCCGCGCGCACCCGCGCCGCCAACCGCGCCGCCGCCCATCACTGAGCGGCGCGGCGGTCACGGCGTGGCGCCGGCCTCGAACTCCCGCAGGCGCGCCTGCAGGAATTCACGCAGGCGCTTGACCGCGGGCGACAGCAGCATGCGGTGCACGCACAGCAGGTACAGCGGCGACGGTTCGCCGATGTAGTCGGGCAAGGCCTGCACCAGCCGCCCGGCGCGCAGATCGGCCAGCACGTCGTAGCGCGACTTGTAGGCCACGCCGTGGCCGGCCAGCGCCCAGCGCCGCACCAGGTCGCCGTCGTCGCCAACGCGGTCGCCCTTGACCGGCACGGTCACGGCGTCGCCCTCGTGCTCGAAGGCCCAGCGGTCGTGCAGGGACTCGCCCAGCACGAAGCACAGGCAGTTATGGCGGCGCAGGTCGGCGGGGGTGCGCGGCATGCCGTGGCGCGCGAAATAGGCCGGCGCGGCGCACACGACGCGGCGGTTGTGCTCGCCCAGCGGCAGCGCCACCAGGCCCGAATCGCCGGGCGTGCCGTAGCGCAGCGCGATATCGACCGGCTGCCGGTAGAGGTCGGCCAGACGGTCGCTGATGCGCACCTGGAAGTTCACGCGCGGATGGCGCTGCTGGAATTCGTCCAGCCAGGGCAGCAGCACATGGCGGCCAAGGTCCGACGGAATCGACACCGACAGCGTGCCGGAGATCGCCGTCTTGTCGCGCGCCAGCGCGCTCTGGCCGGCCTGCAGGCTCGACAAGGCGGCGCGCGCGTATTCCAGGTAGCGCTCGCCGTCGCCGGTCAGCCGCAGGCTGCGCGTCGATCGCACGAACAGGCGGGTTTCGAGCGACAGTTCGAGCCGCTTGAGCGCGGCGCTGGCCACGGCCGGTGTCAGGTCCAGCTCGCGCGCGGCAGCCGAAAAACTGCCGTGATCCGCCGCCGCCACAAAGATGCGCAGGTCTTCAAACCGAACCATGAAGGGCTCATTTTCAAAAAATTATTGAAACTGAGTCCGATGCTAGCCGGTTTTTCCGCATTCGCCACTGGGTAATGATGACGTCACCCCCACGCTTTTGGAGTCCCCCATGAAAATCGAACTCGACGGCAAGAAGGCCCTGGTCACCGGCTCGTCCGGCGGCATCGGACTGGCCATCGCCCAAGGCCTGGCCGAGGCCGGCGCCCAGGTCGTGCTGCACGGCCGCAACGCCGACAAGCTCAAGCAGGCCGCCGACGCCGTCGCGCGCCAGCATCCGGGCGCCCAGGTCCACACCGTGCAGGCCGACCTGTCCACCGCCGACGGCGCCGCCTCGATCTGCGCCGCCCATCCCGACGTCGACATCCTGGTCAACAACGCCGGCTACTTCGCGCCCAAGTCCTTCACCGAGATCACCGACGACGACTGGCGCTACATGCTCGACACCAACGTCATGAGCGGCGTGCGCCTGTCGCGCTATTACCTGCCGCGCATGCTGGCCGCCGACTGGGGCCGCATCGTCTTCATCTCCAGCGAATCGGCGCTGCACATTCCCGCCGAGATGATCCACTACGGCGTCAGCAAGACCGCGATGCTGGGCGTCTCGCGCGGCCTGGCCGAGCTGACCGCAGGCAGCGGCGTGACCGTCAACGCCGTGCTGCCCGGCCCGACGCGCTCCGAAGGCGTGGTCGACTTCTTCGCCGAAATGGCCAGGGAACAAGGCCTGCCGCAAGAACAGATGGAACGCGACTTCATCGCCCAGCATCGTCCCAGCTCGCTGCTGCGCCGGCTGGCGACGGTGGAGGAAGTGGCCAACATGGTCGTCTACACCTGCTCGCGCCAGTCCTCGGCCACCAACGGCGCCGCCCTGCGCGTCGACGGCGGCGTGGTCCGCACCATCGCCTGATCCCTTTTTCCCGTCCAGAGATCCCCCATGAAAGCCATCGCCTACTTCCAGAACCTGCCCGCCACCGATCCGCAATCGCTGCAGGACATCACCGCGCCCGAGCCCGTGCCCGGCGACCACGACCTGCTGGTCGAAGTCAAAGCCATTTCCGTCAACCCGGTGGACGTGAAGATCCGCGCCAACCGCAAGCCGAAGGACGGCCAGCCCGAGATCATCGGCTGGGACGCCGCCGGCATCGTGCGCGCCGTGGGCGCCAAGACCAGCCTGTTCGCGCCCGGCGACCGCGTCTGGTACGCCGGCGCCCTGACCCGCCCCGGCGCCAACAGCGAACTGCACGTGGTCGACGAGCGCATCGTCGGCCGCATGCCGCAGAGCCTGGATTTCGCCCAGGCCGCCGCGCTGCCGCTGACCACCATCACCGCGTGGGAACTGCTGTTCGACCGCCTGCGCGTGCTGGACAACGCCGCGCCCAGCCAGGGCTCCCTGTTGGTGGTCGGCGCGGCCGGCGGCGTCGGTTCGATCCTGGTGCAGCTGGCGCGCCAGTTGACCGGCCTGACCATCATCGGCACCGCCTCGCGGCCCGAGACCCAGGCCTGGGTCACCGAGCTGGGCGCCCATCACGTCATCGACCACACCCGCCCGCTGGCCGAGGAACTCAAGCGCATCGGCCATCCGCAGGTCAGCTTCATCGCCGGCCTGACCCAGACCGACCAGCATTTCCCGCAGCTGGCCGAAGCCATCGCGCCGCAGGGCAGGATCGCGCTGATCGACGATCCGTCCGCCATCGACGTGCGCCTGCTCAAGGGCAAGTCGGCCTCGCTGCACTGGGAATTCATGTTCGCCCGGCCGCTGCACAACACGCCCGACCTGATCGCCCAGCACGAGCTGTTGAACCAGGCCGCGCGGCTGATCGACAACGGCACCCTGCGCACCACGCTGGGCGAGCACTACGGCCGCATCAACGCCGAAAACCTGCGCCGCGCCCACGCCTTCATCGAGAGCGGCAAGGCGCGCGGCAAGGTGGTGCTGGAAGGATTCTGATCCGCCCGGCCCGTCCCGACGAAAAAAATGGGACGGGCGTCTCGCATTCGCCCGGAGAAAGAGGTAAAACCTCGACTGCGCGCCGCGGGCCTGCCGCCCGCCGCCGCGCCTTCGGGAGTTGGCTCTGATTTCTCACCTGTTCGACCAAGCGCGGGAACCCATGCTCTGGGGCATGGTGGCGGTCGCCCTGCTGATGCTGCGGCTGGTGCCGCTGCAGGGCTGGAAAGCCGTCATCGTGGCGGGCATCACCGCCGGGCTGGTGTTCGACACCATCCAGTTCCGGGTCGGCCCGCCGCGTCTGTGGGACGCCCTGGTAATGGGTTCGATCCTGGCCGCCCTGCTGGTGGCCACGGCGCAGGAACTGCTGGTGCTGGTGCTGCGGCGCCTGCGCGCGGCGCGTTCGCGGGCGCGCGCCTGACCCCGCCCCGAGCCGCCGACACATCCTGTCGGCGCCGCCGCGCGTTTCTTCACACAGCCCGATCAAATAGCGCGAAACCTGGCGCGCCGTCGGCTCAGGCGGCGGGCAGCCCGGGCAACACCAGGTCATCGACCTGGTAGGTGTGGAATTCGCTGGTCGATACCGCGTCGAGCTTGCGGAATTTCTCCACGAACACCGGATCGGAAAAGAATTCGTCGACCTTTCCCGCCCCCGAGATCGCCTCGATGTTCACCACGGTCTTGCCGTCCGTGCTTTTGGCCAGGTTGCTCCACAGGAACCCCGGCTTGGTGCGCGCCACATAATGCACCACCTCCTGGATCGCCTGGAAGGCGTCCTCCTGCCGGCCCGGATGGGCATGAATCACGTTGACGATGAATACCGTGCCATCCGGCGCGGGCTTGAAGGTGGCTGAAACGGGAAAGGCCATGTCGGCTCCTGTGGTGAAAGACAGGCAACACTATGGCCCGGCGCGACGCCGCGAAAAAGAGGCCGGCGGGCGCGAGACAACGGACATTGCCGTCCGCAATCGCGCGCCTTCCCGGCTCGGACCCGGATCAGGCCTGCCCGTCGCGCCGGGCGCGGGCGTGCGGATCACGGATCTCGTCTTCCAGTTGCGCGATCAGCCAGTCGAACCAGCCGTTTTCGGTTCGCGCATAGACCGCCGCGGCCGGAATCTTGCCTTCGCGCCAGCCCGGCTGGTGCGTGTCCATCCAGGCCGACAGGCTTTTGTGCGGGGCCAGCAGGCCCGACAGCCACGACCAGACATAGTCGGGCACGTTGCGCCGGAATCCCTTGGCGCAAGCGTAGATCGTCGGCTCCAGCGGCAGGTTGCCCGAACGGGCCAGCCTGGCCTGCACCCGGCGCAGCGTTTCGGCGGCCGCCTGCAATTGTTCGGTGCTGAGCTTTTTCACGTAACGACTCCTGGATTGGGTTTTTGCCGGATTATCGCCGGAGCGTCCGGTCGTTGCCAGCGGCATCGCCGCGCGCCATCAACGCCCGCCACGCGGCGCTTGCAGCGCCAGCAGCATCGACGCGCTGAAACGCTCGCCCGGCGCCAGCACACGCAGGCCGGTGCGCGTCTCGCCCGCCGCCGCCAGGTTGAAGGCGTCGGCCACATTGGTGACCGGCTCCACGCACAGGAAATCCGCTCCCGGCGCGGTGTAGACCACCAGGTGCGCGAAAGCCGGATCGGCGTGCAGCGCCAGTTCATGGCCATCCGGCCAGTGCAGCGTGGCGCGGCCGCCCCACTGCGACAGATAGGTATCGCAGCCCTCGGCCGACTGGCCCATCTCGCGCACGTGGGCGGTCTGGCTGGCGCCGGGCAGGCCATCGGCATCGGTCGGCCAGATGCGTCGCGCATGCAAGGCAACGCGCGTCGCGGTGAAATACGGGTGAATGCCGCAGCCGAATGGCATCGGCGCGTCGCTGTGGTTGATCATCACGAGCGTGAGCGACAGGCCGCGCGAATCCAGCCGGTAGCGCTGCACGCATTCATACGGCCACGGCCAGCCCAGCACGCCGGCAGGCTGCCGCAGCACCAGATCCACGGCATCGTCGGCCAGGTGCCGCACCTCCCAGGGTTGGTACAGGCCGCCGCCGTGGATCGCCTGCGGCCGTCCCGGCAAGGATTGCAGCGCATGCCGCGCGCCGCCGAAAGTGAACACCCCGTCGCGCACCCGGTTCGAGTACGGCGCCAGCGGATAGGAACCGGCGCGCGGCCATTGCGCCAGCGGCCAATCCGTCTCGGCCAGCGGCACGATCCAGTCGTGCGCATCGGTCGACAGGCGCGTCAGGCGCCCGCCGCCGCCGGGCGCGAACTCGGCGCGGTGCGGGCCGTGGGCGATGGTTACGCGTTCGCTGGCATCCAGCGTCGCGGGAAAGGGCAAATCAGGCATCGGGCGCTCCCGCGGCGCTGCGAACGGCCGCGTGGCGCCATTGTGCATGGCCCGGTCCGGCGCCAGCAAGCCAGACGCGCCGCCTCCCCCTTCAGGCCACGGCCGCCGGCAACGCGGCCGGCAGGCAATTGAGCCCGCGCAGCGTCGCCGCGACCGCCTCGTCCAGCGGCGTATGCGGTTCGGCGCCCAGCACGCCGACCAGGCGCGCGTTGTCCATGCGCAGCGGCTGACGCCACAGGTAACGCATCTCCAGCAGCTCGCGCACGGTCTCCGAAAAAGGCGCCGCCAGCCGCAGCAATCCCCATGGAAATGCGGCCACGCGCGGTTCGAGGCCGTGACGGCGCGCCACCCGCGCGATCGCCGCCGTCATCCCTGTGCCGTCTGGATCCCAATGCCCCGCCATATGCAGGGCGGTGAACGGCGCCAGCGCCTCGCGCCGCGCCAGCAGCTCGACCAGCGCCCGGCCCACGTCCGGCAGATAGCTCCACTGATGCCCCACGCCCGGCGCCCCCGGGTTGCTGATGCGCCGCAACGGCCGCCCCGGCTTGACCAGTCCTTGCGAGAACCAGTTGTTGCCGGCGCGCGGGCCGAAGAAATCACCCGCGCGCAGCACCAGCGCGCGCGCACCGCGTTCGCTGGCCGCCCGCAGGCGGCGTTCGAGCTCCACCCGGATCGCGCCCTTGCGCGTCAGCGGATGCTGCGGCGAACTCTCGCGCAGCACCGCAAACGCATCCGGCCCGTAGTTGTAGATCGTGCCCGGCAGCACGATCGTCGCGCCCTGGGCGGTCGCCACCGCAATGGTGTTGTCGATCATCGGCAATACCAGTTCGCCCCAGCGGCGATAGCCCGGCGGATTGACGGCATGCACGATCACCTCGCACCCCAGCGCCGCCCGCGCCACGTCCTGGCGATTCATGGCATCGCCGCGCAGCCACGTCATGCCGTCGCGCCGCGCCGTTTCCGTCGCCAACCCGCGCGCCAACGCGCGCACGCCCCAACCGGCGTCGCGCAGCTGACGCGCCGCCTCGCCGCCAACGCCGCCCGTGGCGCCCAGCACCAGCGCGGCGCCCGGCCGGCTCGATTCGATCATCGTCATGGTCATCTCCCGTGAATCCATGGCGACCATTCTGGCGCGGCGGCCATACGAAATAAATTGCCGAACTTCGCCCTGCCGCTATACATTTCTGCATGACCAAACCGATCGGCTGGGAACTCTATCGCAGCTTTCTCGCCGTGCTCGCCGAGGGCTCCCTGTCCGGCGCGGCACGGGCGCTGGGCATCACCCAGCCCACCGTGGGCCGTCACATCGCGGCGCTCGAACGGGCCCTGGGCCAAGTCCTGTTCACCCGCTCGCCGACCGGCCTGCTGGCCACCGACGCCGCCTTGGCGCTGCGCGGCTACGCCGAAGCCATGCACAGCCACGCCGCGGCCCTGGAACGCGCGGCCGCCGCGCAGGGCCCGGGTGTCTCCGGCACCGTGCGGATCTCGGCCAGCGAGGTCATCGGCATCGAGGTGCTGCCCCCGGTGCTGGCGCGCCTGCGCCGCGACCACCCCCGCCTGACCCTCGAACTGGCCCCCACCAACCGCGTGCAGAACCTGCTGCTGCGCGAAGCCGACATCGCCGTGCGCATGGCGCCGCCGAAGCAGGAACAACTGATCGCGCGCCCGGTCGGCCATGTGGACATCGGTCTGTACGCGCGCAAGGACTACCTGCGCCACCGCGGCACGCCCGCCACGCTGGCCGACCTGGCCGGCCACACGCTCATCGGCTATGACACCGAAACCCCCTTCCTGCGCGGCGCCGGCAAACGCCTGGCGGTCCCCTGGAGCCGCGACAGCTTCGCCCTGCGGGCCGACAGCGACCTGGCGCAACTGGCCCTGATCCGCGCCGGCGCGGGCATCGGCTTCTGCCAGGTGGCGCTGGCCCGCCGCGACCGGCGACTGGCGCCGGTGCTGCCCGACCATGTGTCATTCCAGCTCGAAACCTGGATCACCATGCACGAAGACCTGCGCGCCAGCCCGCGTTGCAAAGCGGTGTTCGACGCGCTGGTGCAATGCCTGCTGGCCCATACGGAAGCAACGCGCTAGCGCCGGCGGCCCGGCTCCCGGCGGTGCGACATGCGGTCGGGATCCGGTCCGATGTTCGGATATACTGTTTATCCATACAGCAATCCGACCGCAAGGGCGCCCCACCCCATGACCAGTCTGATCAATTCCCCACCCAGCCGCAGCATCTGGCTCAGCGCCTTCCCGCGCCTGGCCGGCGTCAAGAATGGCGACTACCTCCCCTTGCGGCGGCTGCAGGAAGCCACCGGCCTGGACGGCGGCCAGAAACTGCGCGACGTGCTGGCCGCTGCCGAGCGCGAAGGGCTGCTGCTGATCGATCGCGGCGCCACGCCCGCCAGTTACCGCGCCACGTACGCACTCGAACGCCAGGTCACGCTGTTCGCGGCCGACTGACGAGCCGCCCGCGGCGATAGAGTGCTAACGATCCCTTGCAATGCTGTTACATCTCGGGAAATAGAATTTCCCGGAATGCACCCTACGGAGAAAAACATGCAAGAAGACACCGCCAAGCCCGAACCCACCCGCCGCCGCTGGCCCTTCGGCTACGGCCAGGAAGGCTGAACCGCTTTTCTCTTTCCCGGGGCATGCAAGCGCAGCCCATCCGCTCGGGCGCCGTCCCGATACACCGACCATGCCCCTGCTCAATCTGGTTGACGCCGCCAGCCGCCTGCCCGACGCCTGGAAATCCGACGTGCTCGCCCGAACGGGCGGCAGCAACATCAAAGTCCTGCGGATGGATGGCCAGCCCTCCCCCGCCGAAACCCACGACTACGACGAGGCCCTGATCGTCATCAGCGGCGCCCTGCGCCTGTCGGTGCGGGACGAAGTGATCGAGGTCGCGGCCGGCGGCATGTACCTGGCGCCGGCCGGCGTGCCGCACGCCGTCGTCACGGGCAGCCATGGCGTGCTGATGATCGTCGATCCGGTCGGCAGCTGAGGCCGCGACGGATATGACGCTCGCTGACTGCGAGCGCGAACGCGGCGGCACCCGTGAGGTATTCTTCTCCGTTTGCAGCATGCCGGCACGGGTCCAATCGCCCGCCGCCGCCCCCTTTCCCCGAGCCTTCGCCATGCCCCTGGACACCGCCCATCTCGTTACCGACGCCGCCGCCCTGCAAGCCCTGTATGGCGAACCGGGCGAAGCTTCGCTGAAAAAAGAAGTGGACCACGTCCATCCACACTACCGCGCCTTCATCGAGGCCGCCCCGTTCGCGGCGCTGGCCACCTCCGGCCCGGACGGCCTGGATGTGTCGCCGCGCGGCGATCCCGCCGGCTTCGTCGTGGTCGAGGATGAAAAGACCCTGCTGCTGCCGGACCGGCGCGGCAACAACCGCATCGACAGCCTGCGCAACATCCTGGCCGAGCCGCGCGTGGCGCTGCTGTTCCTGATTCCCGGCGTCAACGAAACGCTGCGCGTGAACGGCACCGCGCGCATCAGCGTCGACCCGGCGCTGCTGCAACGGTTCGAGATGGACGGCAAGCAGCCCCGCTCGGTCCTGATCGTCGACGTACAGAAAGTGTTCTTCCAATGCTCGCGCGCCCTGCTGCGCTCGCGGCTGTGGGATCCCGCCACCCAGATCCCGCGCACGGCGCTGCCCAGCGTCGGCCGCATGCTGTCCGACCTGACCGCTGGCACCTTCGATGGCGTGGCTTACGACCGGGACCTGCCGGCGCGCGTGGCCAGCACGTTGTACTGAGACGCGCGGTTCCATGAGCCTCGTCGGCATTTTCGTGCTGGTCCACGGCATCGTCCTGCTGCCCTTCCTGGCCTGAAGGTTCCCCCGCCGGGCAACCTGGCCGGGCGGCGCCGCGCCCCCTCTGCCTCAGCTCCCCCGCCCCGCCCCGGCCCGATACAATCACGGGCATGAATTCCGCAACACAGACCACCGCCGCCGAGGCCCACGCCGGCCACACTCCCATGATGCAGCAATACCTCCGCCTGAAGGCGGAGGCTGGCCCCCTGCTGCTGTTCTACCGCATGGGCGACTTCTATGAAATGTTCTATGAAGACGCGGAACGCGGGGCGCGCCTGCTCAACCTGACGCTGACCAAGCGCGGCTCCTCCAACGGCACGCCGATCCCCATGGCCGGGCTGCCGGTGCACGCGATGGAGCAGTACCTGGCGCGGCTGGTGGCGATGGGCGAATCCGTCGCCATCTGCGAACAGATCGGCGATCCCGCGGCCTCCAAGGGCCCGGTCGAGCGCCGCATCGTGCGCATCGTCACCCCCGGCACGCTGACCGACGACGCGCTGCTGCCGGCCAAGGCCGACCGCGCGCTGGCCGCGGTGTTCGTCACCGGCAACGCGCGCGCGCCGCGCGCCGGGCTGGCCTGGCTGAATCTGGCCAGCGGCGACTTCCGCGTCACCGAATGCGCGCCGGCGCAGCTCGAATCCGAGCTGCACCGCATCGCGCCGGCCGAGATTGTCTGCGCCGACAGCGCCGAATTCGACTTCCCGTTCGAAGGCGCCCGTTCGCGCGTGCCCGACTGGCACTTCGAAAGCGACGGCGCCCGCGCGCACCTGCTGGCGCATTTCAAGACCGACACGCTGGCGGGCTTCGACATCGAAGACATGCCGGCCGGCATCTGCGCCGCCGGGGCGCTGCTGCGCTACGCCGCCCGCACCCAGTCGCAGGCGCTGGCGCACGTGCAGAGCCTGTCGGCCGAGCGCCCCGGCCAGTTCGTGCTGCTCGATCCGGTCACGCGCCGCAACCTTGAACTGACGCAGACGCTGTCGGGCGAGGATTCGCCCACGCTGTTCTCGCTGCTGGACGGCTGCCGCACGCCGATGGGCAGCCGCCTGCTGCGCCGCTGGCTGCACCATCCGCTGCGCGAGAACGAACAGGCCCACGCCCGCCAGCATGCCATCTCGACGCTGCTGGCCGGGCGCATGGACGTCGAACAGACCTTCGGCTCGGCGGGCCTGTTGGAGACGCTGCGCGGCGCGCTCAACGCCTTCCCCGACATCGAACGCATCGCCGCGCGGCTGGCGCTGCGCTCGGTGCGCCCGCGCGAACTGGCCAGCCTGCGTGATGCCCTGCAAGCCCTGCCGGCGCTGCGCGACCTGGTCGCGCCGATGGCCGCCTCGCCGCGCCTGAACGACCTGGTCTCGCATCTGTCGGTGGACCCGGCGCTGGCCGCCCTGCTGATGCGCGCCATCGCCCCCGAACCGGCCGTGGCGATCCGCGACGGCGGCGTGCTGGCCGCCGGCTTTGACGCCGAACTCGACGAACTGCGCGCCCTGGCCGCCGACGGCGGCGACTTCCTGGTGCAGCTGGAAGCGCGCGAACGCGAGCGCACCGGCATCAGCAACCTGCGCGTCGAATTCAACCGCGTGCACGGCTTCTACATCGAGGTCACCAAGGGCCAGACCGCCAAGGTGCCCGAAGACTACCGCCGCCGCCAGACGCTCAAGAACGCCGAACGCTACATCACCCCGGAACTCAAGACCTGGGAAGACAAGGTGCTGTCGGCGCAGGACCGCTCGCTGGCGCGCGAGAAGTGGCTGTTCGAGCAACTGCTGGACGTGCTGGCCGAACACGTGCGCCCGCTGTCCGACTGCGCCGGCGCGCTGGCCGAACTCGACACGCTGGCGGCATTGGCCGACCACGCGCGGCGCCACGACTGGATCGCCCCCGAACTGTCCGAGCAGGCCGACATCGACATCGACGCCGGCCGCCACCCGGTGGTCGAACAGGCCATCGAACGCTTCACGCCCAACGGCTGCCGCCTCGATCCCGCGCGCCGCATGCTGCTCATCACCGGCCCCAACATGGGCGGTAAATCGACCTACATGCGGCAGGTGGCATTGATCGTGCTGCTGGCGCGCATCGGCAGCTTCGTGCCGGCGGCGCGCGCCCGCATCGGCCGCATCGACCGCATCTTCACCCGCATCGGCGCCGCCGACGACCTGGCCGGCGGACGCTCGACCTTCATGATGGAGATGACCGAGGCCGCCGCCATTCTCGCGGCCAGCACGCCCAACAGCCTGGTGCTGATGGACGAGATCGGCCGCGGCACCTCCACCTACGACGGCCTGGCGCTGGCCTGGGCCATCGCCTGCCGCCTGTTGGCGCACAACCGCGCCCTGACGCTGTTCGCCACCCACTACTTCGAACTGACGCGCCTGCCCGCCGAACAACCCGCCTCGGCCAACGTGCACCTGGCCGCGGCCGAGTCGGCCGGCGGCATCGTGTTCCTGCACGAAGTGCGCGAAGGCCCGGCCAGCCGCAGCTACGGGATCCAGGTGGCGCAACGCGCCGGCGTGCCCGCCGCCGTGATCCGCCAGGCCACGCGCGAACTCGAACGGCTCGAAGCGCAAGGCGCGCCCACGCCGCAGCTCGGCCTGTTCTCGGCCGCGGCCGAGGCCGACGCGCAGGCCTACGCCGAAGCCGACCGCGCCGACGCCATCGAGGCGCTGGACACGCTGCGCGAGGAACTCGCCGGCATCGATCCCGACAGCCTGACCCCGCGCGAAGCGCTGGACGCCCTCTACCGCCTGAAGAAGCACCTGCAATGAACCTCGACCATCCCCTGCCGCTGTTGGGCAACCAGAGCCCCAACGACTTCATGCGCCGCTACTGGCAGAAGAAGCCGTTGCTGATCCGCCAGGCCATCCCCGACTTCAAGCCGCCGGTGACCATCGCCGCGATCAAGAAGCTGGCGCGCCGCGACGACGTCGAATCGCGCCTGATCTGGCGCGAGAATGGCGAATGGCAGATGGAGAACGGCCCCTTCGCCCGCCTGCCCAAGGACAACGAAGGCGACTGGACCCTGCTGGTGCAAAGCGTCGACCTGCACAGCGACGCCGCGGCCGAGCTGATGCAGCAGTTCCGCTTCATCCCCGACGCGCGGCTCGATGACGTGATGATCAGCATCGCCAGCCACGGCGGCGGCGTCGGCCCGCACTTCGACAGCTACGACGTGTTCCTGCTGCAGGCGGCCGGCGAGCGCGAATGGCGCTACGGCCGCCAGAAGGACCTGTCGCTCGAACCCGGCCTGCCGCTCAAGATCCTCAGCCATTTCCAGCCCGAGGAACAGGCCGTGCTGGCGCCGGGCGACATGCTCTACCTGCCGCCGCAGGCCGCGCACGACGGCATCGCCGCCGGCGACGGCTGCATGACCATCTCGATCGGTTTCCGCGCCCCCACGCAGGCCACGCTGGCGCGCGGCCTGCTCGAAGCCGCCGCCGACCAGGTGATGGCGCGCGTCGGCCTGCTGGGCGGTCCCTACGGCGAGCCGGCGCTGCCCGGCCCCAAGCTGTCGGCTGTCTACCGTGATCCGGCCCAGGCCGCCGTGACCACGCCGGCGCAGGTGCCGGATGCGCTGGTGCAGGCCACGCTCGACACCGTCAGCAAGCTGCGTTTCGACGACGCGCTGGCCTCGCGCTTCCTGGGCTGCTGGCTGACCGAGCCCAGCAATCTCAGCGTGTTCGACGGCCCCGAAGGCCTGGACGTGGACCTGGAAGAAGACTGGCCCGCCAGCGGCAGGCTGGTGCTGGACCGCCGCAGCCGCATGCTCTATCGCGGCAAGCAGCTTTTCATCAACGGCGAAACCGCCATGACGCCGGCCGCGCCCGCGCTCTGCAAGCTGGCCGATGCGCGCAGCCTGGACTGCGCCGATCCGGCCTGCGCGCGCCTGTCGGACGAGGCGCGCGCTTGCCTGGCGGACTGGCTCGACTCGGGCTGGATCCATTACGTCGCCTCGTAGTATCCGGAAACCTGCGCGTATCCGTCTTGCACAGAACGCAATGAGGTCTATGCGCAGGGTCACATAAAGCAAGACATCACACCGCGCGGAAAGGTTTGTTGCCGTTGGGATGCGACCTTTTTAACTTTCACACTCGCAAGGCTTACGCGTTCCTGTAGCCTGGATTCTGGTTTCCCCTGACGGGGTTTCAAGAGTCGTCATCTACAGGAGTCCAAAAATGATGAGCAAAACCTTGATTATTGCGTCGGTGCTGGCGGTCTCGCTCAGCGCGTGCAACAAGAAGGAAGATGCCCCGGCCCCCGCGAACAACCCCACGCCGGGCGCCACCACCCCGGCCCCCTCGAGCACGCCGCCGGCCAGCTCGCCGGCGCCCGCCCCCACGCCTGGCACCACGCCTGGCGGCGGTTCGAACACCCCGGGCGGCTCGACCACGCCCGCGTCCTGATCAGCGAACAACCCCCGCGCTGATCACGGCAAGCAGAAACCCCGGCCCCGCGCCGGGGTTTTTGTTTGCGCGCCGCCGGGCGCCGTTCCCGCGCGTGCCGCCGCCGCGGCATACCCGAACCCCCGCGCGCAAAGAAAAAGGCCCGCGAAGGGCCTTTTCCGGAGCCGTGCGGGCGCCGTGGCGCCCGCCGGGATACGCAGCAATTACATCTTGTCCTTCAGCACGCTCAGCAGGCGCTGGGCGGTGGCGCTGTTGTCGCGTTCGCCCTTGGCGTCCAGCACCGTGACGGTGGTCTGTTCGCCGCTGCCGACCAGGTGGATGCGGTACTGCGGCGCCTCGGCCTTCTTGTCGCCCGAGAACATGCGGCTGAAGAAGCCCGGCTGGTCGATCTTCTCGCCCGTGTCGGTGTCGACGTAGCGCACGAAGTAGTCGCCGGCCGAACGATCGCGATCGTCCACCGAGAAGCCGCCGCCGTCCAGCGCCACGCCGACACGGCGCCAGGCGCGGTCGAACGATTCGCTGACGATCAGGGCCGCGCCCTGCGCGCGGACGTCCTGCTGCACCGCCGGCTTCTGCGGCGCGGCTTCCGCCTGCTGCACCAGCTTGCGGGCGTTGTCGACGTCGGTGCCCAGGTAGACCATCATGCGCGCCAGCATGGCGGCGTTCAGGCCCGGGTCTTCCTTGCCGTTCTGCCACTGCACTTGCGAGCCGTCGCCGCCGACGCGCTTTTCGAGCATCTGGCGGTGGCTGACGTAGATCTCGGTGTGGCCGTTGACGCGTTCGACGCGGGTGCGGAATTTCTCGCGCTCGCCGCTGTCCCAGGCCGACTCCAGCACCGCGCCCAGGGCCTGGCGCAGCCAGCTTTCCGGGATCTTGGCGCGGTTTTCCGCCCAGTCGGTCTCGATCAGGCCGGCGGCCGGATTGTTGCTGGCGACGGTGAAGCCGTTTTCGGTCCAGAAGTCGACCAGGCGCGGGAACACGTCCTCGGGCGCGCGGTCGACCACCAGCCAGCGCAGGTCGCCATCGCGTTCGACGCGCATGTCCTGGCGGTTGGGCAGCACGTTGCTGGCCTTGGGCGCGGAGGCCTGGGCCTGGCCCTGCTGCTGGAACTGCGAATAGGTGGTCGAGCCCGACGTCGGCGCGCGATAGCGCGGATCGCTGGCGGCCTGGGTCAGGTCGGGCGGGATGCTGAGCGGTTCGCCACGTTGCGTGACGGCGCTCTTGTAATTGACGGACTCTTCATTGCCCAGGAATTGGTTGACCTCGCTGCAGCCGGCCAACAACACCAGAGACATCAATGCCGACAGACCGGCATGACGCTTGTTCATACGTATCCTCACGATATTTAGAGCAGGCCCGTTTCCTGGAGCGCGCGACGCACCGTTTCGTGGTGCGATGCGCCCAGTTCCACCAGCGGCAAGCGGTAGCCCAGCGCGGTGCGGCCCATTTCGGCCAACGCCCACTTGACGGGAATAGGATTGGCTTCAACGAACAAAGCCTTGTTCAGACGGGCCAGGTGCGCATTAAGTTCACGCACCTTCGGCACATTGCCCGCCAGGGCGGCGGCGCACAAGTCACGCATGAGCTTGGGCGCGACGTTGGCGGTCACGGAAATATTGCCGCGCGCGCCCAGCAGGATCAGGGCGGCGGCGGTGGGGTCATCGCCGCTGAACACCTGGAAGCTGGCCGGCGCCTCGCGCAGCAGCAGGCCGCCGCGGGCGATGTCGCCGGTGGCGTCCTTGATGCCGATGATGCCCGGCACCTGGGCCAGGCGCAGCACCGTGTCGTTGCTCATGTCGGCAACGGTGCGGCCCGGCACGTTGTACAGGATGGTCGGCAGATCGACGGCTTCCGCGATGGCGCGGAAGTGACGGTACAGGCCTTCCTGCGACGGCTTGTTGTAGTACGGCACCACCGACAGGCCGGCCTGCGCGCCCACCGCCTTGGCGTGGCGCGTGAGGTGGATGGCTTCGTCGGTGGAGTTGGCGCCCACCCCGGCGATGACCGGGATGCGGCCCGCGGCATGCTCGACCGCGACGCGGATCAGTTCCGCGTGTTCTTCCATGGAGACCGTCGGCGATTCCCCGGTGGTGCCCACCACCACCAGTGCATCGGTTCCTTCCTGGATGTGCCAGTCGATCAACGAGCGATAGGCCGCGTAGTCCAGGCTGCCGTCGGGCTGCATCGGGGTGACGAGGGCCACCATGCTGCCCTGGAAATTAACGCCTGCGGCGGTTGCAGGGGATGCCATAAATGAGGGGCTCCAAAGCCCCACGGCGGGATGCCCCAGGGCCAGAATCAATGAAACCGCTGAGTTTAACGGATATTGGCCAAAATCCTAGAGGAACCACTGAACGATCGTCGTTCCCAAAGCCAATACCGGACGCATCAATATCCACAGCACGTCGGTCACCAGCAGCACCACCACGATCACCAGCCCATACGGCTCGATTTTCGAGTATTGCCAGGCCAGGCGGTTGGGCAGCAGGCTGAAAAGGATGCGTCCCCCATCCAGCGGCGGAATCGGCAGCAGGTTCAGCGCCATCAGCACCAGGTTGACCTGCACGCCGGCCATCGCCATTTCGAACCAGAAGCTCTCCTGCATGCCGGTTTCCAGGAACAGGCGCAGCGAAAACACCCACAGGATGGCCATCAGCAGGTTGGCGGCGGGCCCGGCCAGCGCCACCCACAGCATGTCCTTCTTGGGACGGCGCAGGCGGCCGAAATCCACCGGCACCGGCTTGGCCCAGCCGAACAGCATGCCCGGGCTGCCCAGCAGCTTGGAGGTCAGCAGGATCACCACCGGCACCAGCAGCGTGCCGATCGGGTCGATGTGGCGCGCCGGGTTCAGGCTGATGCGGCCCGCCTGGTAGGCGGTCGGATCGCCGAACATGCGCGCGACGTAGCCGTGCGCGGCCTCGTGCAGGGTGATGGCGAAGATTACCGGTATCGCGTAGACCGCGATCGTCTGGATGATGTCATTCATGGCGAAGCGGATTGTAGAGGAGCCGCGTGACGAACAGTGCGGCCAGATGCAAAGCGGCGCCATGCCTGCCGCGCGGCGGCGGCCGGCGGCGCGCGCCGCCGCATGAACGCGCGATCGGCCGTTTCAGGCCAGGCCCAGCGTGGCCGGATCGCCGCGCCCCACCCGCACCACCACCGGCTCGGCGCCGGTCAGGTCGATCACGGTGGTCGGCGAATGCGGGCAGGCGCCGGCGTCGATGATGGCGGCCAGGTCGTGGTCGTAGCGCTCGCGGATGTCCTCGGCGTCGTTCAGGGCGTCGTCCTCCCCCTTCGGGATGAGGGTGGTGGACAGCAGCGGCGCGCCCATCTGTTCCAGCAGGCCCAGCATGACGGCGTGATCCGGCACGCGGATGCCGATGGTCTTGCGCGATGGATGCGAAACGCGTCGCGGCACTTCCTTGGTGGCTTCCAGGATGAAGGTCCACGGCCCCGGCGTGGCGGCCTTGAGCAGGCGGTACTGGCGGTTGTCGACGCGGGCGAAGTGGCCGATCTCGGCCAGGTCGCGGCACAGCAGCGTGAGGTGATGGCGTTCGTCCAGGCCGCGCAGGCGGCGCAGGCCGTCGGCCGCGTTCTTGTCGTCCAGGCGCGCGACCACCGCGTAGCTGGAGTCGGTGGGCACCGCCACCAGGCCCCCGTCGTTCAGCCATTGGGCGGCCTGCTTGAGCAGGCGCGGTTGGGGATTCGCGGGGTGGATATCTAAATGGAGAGCCATGGGTTTATCCTAACACTCTTGAAGGCCGCTTCACCATTGGCGGCCCTGGCAACACATGGCGGCCTTGCCGGCCCGCCCGGAGACACAGTATGCGCCTGGACGATTCCCGCGAAAGCGACAACGTGGAAGACCGCCGCGCCAGCGGGCCGCGCATCGGCGGCCGTGGCACCATCGGCATCGGCACCATCGTGCTGGCCCTGGTGGCCATGTATTTCGGCGTCGACCCCAGCGTGGTGCTGCAGATGGCCGAGGGCCCGCCCGCCCAGCAGCAACAGGGCCCGGCCGCGCGGCCGCCCGCCAACGACCCGCAGGCGCGCTTCGTCTCCAAGGTGCTGGGCGAAACCGAGGACACCTGGAGCGCCATCTTCCAGAAAGACCTGAATCGCCAGTACGTGCCGCCCAAGCTGGTGCTGTTCCGCGGCGCCACGCCCACGGCCTGTGGCACCGGCCAGGCGGCCATGGGGCCGTTCTACTGCCCGGGCGACAGCAAGGTCTACATCGACCTGGCCTTCTTCGACGAGCTGCAGAACCGCTTCAAGGCGCCCGGCGATTTCGCCCAGGCCTACGTCATCGCGCACGAGGTCGGCCACCACGTGCAGCACCTGCTGGGCATCTCCGACCAGGTCGACAACCTGCGCCGGCGCAACCCGTCGCAGGCCAACGCGCTGTCGGTACGCATGGAACTGCAGGCCGACTGCTTCGCCGGCCTGTGGGCGCAGCGCGCCAACGCCGCCCGCAACATCCTCGAAAGCGGCGACGTCGAGGAAGCGCTGGCCGCGGCCACCGCCATCGGCGACGACCGGCTGCAGAAGCAGAGCCAGGGCTACGTGGTGCCGGACGCCTTCACCCACGGCTCGTCGGCGCAGCGCGTGCGCTGGTTCAAGCGCGGCCTGGACAGCGGCGACCTCAAGCAATGCGATACTTTCGCCGCCAGCTCGCTGTAGGCCGGCATGCCGGCCGCAGCGCCGCCAAGCCTGTATATTCATACAGCCTCGGACCCGACGCCGTCTTCATCTTGTAAGATTACGCCCCCGCGCCCATCAGGCGGCGCGGGCCAGAGCCCCCGCGAGGGGGCTTTTCCGCTGGGCGGCCCGGCGGTGCATTCCCAGACTCTAGATCCGTTCCATGGCCAACAAGTTCGAACCGTTAATCACCCCTGACGAGGTGCAAGAGATCCTTGCGGAGCCCAAGGAAACCGTCAAGCCGGTCGCCTGGATCCCCAAGCCGGCCGCGATCACCCCGCTGTGGATGGAATTCGCCAGCCCGTGCCGCGTCAAGGGCGAAGTGCGCGACGACGTGATTTTCCGCGCCACCTACCGCGGCGCCCGCACCGACGTGCACGGCCAGGCCACCATCTTCCTGGCCGAGGCGTTCTGTGCCAGCCTGTTCGTCGGCCCGCACCGCGTCTTCGGCGTCGACACCGACGACTCCTTCCACACCAGCCTGGTGGGCGAAGGCCGCCCGCAATATCGCAAGCCGCTGGCGGACCGCAGCCACGAACACCTCTGGGTGGACGAAGGCGAAGGCTACGCCGAACCCGTCGTGCCCGCCCTGCACACCATCGCCGAGCTGATGCAGTATTTCCTGCCGAGGGCCAACCTGACCCTGACCGGCGGTTTCGCGCATCCCCTCAAGGGCCGACAAATCGAACTGATCCTATGAGCAATTTCCTGGAAGCCTCCGGCTGGACCGTCCTGCCGGCGGGCGAACACGCCATCCGCGCGATCTCGCCGATGACGCTGGGCCTGGACGGCCAGCACGCGGCATTTTTCATCGCCCATCCGGACGACGCCACGTTCTACCTCACCGACGCCTGTGAAACGGCGATGCACGCCTCCAGCTACGGCATCGAGCTGGCGGCCAAGCGCATCGACATCCTCAACGAAACGCCGGGCGTGAGCCTGGCGCACTTCGACAAGTCGGGCGCCATCGTCGCCGCCGGCCCCAACGAACAGTTGCAGGAAGCGCTGTGGGATGCGGTCAAGCTGGCCATGGCGCTGTCGTTCCAGTGCGCCAAGTGGATGCCGCGCTTCAGCCAGCTACGCTTTCGCGCCCAGGTCGGCCGCGCGCTGGCGGCCGGCGTCGGCCCCAACCGCATGGTCAAGGGCGCGCGCGCCAAGGGCAGCAGCGGCCATACCGCCGACTTCGCCTTCGCCGTGCGCGCCGCCGGCAGCACCGCGCTGACCTACATCGAACCGATCGCCCTGAAGGCCGGCAAGAAAATGGACTGGACGCAGGTCTACCAGACCCACGGCAAGATGTCGGACGTGAAAATGGCCGATGCGCGCAACTCGCGCATGGTGATCCTGGAAGACGGCGCCTCGGCCGAGGAACTGAAGAAGGCGGTGGCCATCCTCGAACAGTCGGCCAGCGTGCTGACGCTGGCCAAGACGCGCGACTGGAAGGCGGTATTCGCCGCCGAATAGGGTCAGGACGCCATGTGGGTCAGGCCGTCGACGATCTCGCGGCCATGCAGGATGGCCGCATGCACCGCTTCGCGCGGACTGTAGACGAAGCCGCCCTCGGCAAAGCGTGGCACGGGGTATTCGTCGCCGCCTTCCTGCACGGCGCCCGCCTGGACCACCATGATCGATGCGATGAAAACGGGGCCGCTGGGCAGCGCCTGGACTTCAGCGCCGTCGCCCCGGGACACCTTGGCGGTAAGCCGGTATCCCTTGTAGATCAAGTTGTTCTGATGCACTTCGGATGCCCTCTTTCTGCGACCCAGCATACCGCGCCTGTTCATGACAGTTCGGATATGTTTTGTAACGCCGGCTGCCGATAGAAACATTGTTGCGACGCGGAAATTGCGTCCCCGTTTCCGTGGCGGGTCCGGCCAAGGCATCCACAGGCAGGCACGGCGCGGCTTGCGGCCGCATGACAGGGTCCTGCGCTGCGCGCCGCGCTGATCCGTCCCGGGGATTTCCCCTAGGGCTGTTGCGAAAGCGCACTTTCGGCCACTTGCATGGCCGTGACGCGCAGATAGTCCGGCAGCGTCCAGCCGCGGCCCAGCAGGAACATGCGGGTATGCAGGTCGTCCAGCACCGCCGCCGTCACGGCCGGGCCGAGATAGGTCAGCCGCTTGCGCCGCAGGTCGACATAGCCCAGCGTGTAGTCACGCGCCAGGCCCAGCCACAGGCGATGGGCGCCGACCGACTGGCGCGCCCCGCTCATGATGCACAGGCCCGCCTCCAGCCCCCAGCGATACACCGCCGTGGCCAGCCCCATGCGCTGGTAGGGCGCGGCGTACTTCGAATGCGGCGCGCGCACATAGGGATCGGCGCGCCGGCCCACTTCGATCAGGCGGTTGAACACCGTATAGCCCGCCAGCCGGCCGCGCCGCACATCCACCACATACACGTAATACTCGCCATCGGCTTCGCGGTAGCGAAGCACCAGGCCAGGGATCTCGGTTTGAACCTCCGGCAAGCCATGCAGGCGATCCAAGGGTCGGTTCATGCGGTCGTGGATGGCATCGAGTTCGGCTTCCACTTCGCGCGGGCCGTGGTTGACATCGATGCGCAGCTCCGTCACGCCAGGCAAGGCGCGACGGAAAACGTGCAGGGCCAGCGTAGGCAAGGCCACCTCCTGTACAGGGCAAATGCCCGATGAAAAAAAATGTGCGCGCTCGCGCGGCCTGCCGGCCCGCGCGAGCGCGAAAGCGAATTCGAGGGGATGCGCATGAAGCCGGGGAACCCCGGCCGAAAAACGCTAGGCGGCGTGGCCGCCCTTCAGGTTCCAGTCCACCGCGTCGGCGGCCGCCTCCCCGGGCATGCCGAAAAATGCGGGGAACTGCCGCGCGCCCTTGCGGGTGATGGACAGCGCGCGCGAATCCAGGTCCTTGTCGACCCAGCCGCGTTGCAACAGCGCCTCCAGCAAGGCGGCGCCCAGCGCGCCGCCCAGGTGCGAGCGGCGCTCGCTCCAGTCCAGGCACGGGCAGGCGAAACGGCGGCGGCGCTGGCGCGCCTGCGTCACGTCCACCCCCACCTGCGCCAGCGAGGCTTCGCCCAGGGGCGTCAACACGTAATCGCGGCCATCGGCCGCCAGCCACTGGCGCGCCAGCATCGCGTCGTGGACGCGCACCGCCAGCGTGCCGGCCATGTGGTCGTAGCAGGTACGCGCTTCGCGCAGGGCCGACGGCGTGTTGGGCTTGAACGGCGCGCGTTCGGCGCCCGCCACCACCAGCAGCGCCTCCAGCGCCCGCGCCACTTCGGCATTGGCCAGCCGGTAATAGCGATGCTTGCCCTGCGCCGCCTGCTCCACCAGGCCCTGCTCGCGCAACCGCTGGAAATGGCTGCTGGCCGTGGATGCGCCGATGTCGGCGGCCGCCGCCAGCTCGGTGGCGGTGCGGGCACGGCCATCGAGCAGCAGGCACAGCATGCGGGCCCGCGCCGGATCGGCGATGGCGCCGGCGACGGCCGAGAGGTTGATGTCGGCGAACTCGGATTCCATGATTCGGCCCAGGCCAAAGTGTTGGATACGGGCTCAAGCATACTGCGACTCATCGCAACAGGACAGCCCGTTTCCATCATGCCCAACCCTTCGCGTTTCTTCGGCTGGAAGGTCCTCCACGCCACCTTCGTGCTGGCCATCTTCGGCTGGGGCGTGGGTTTCTACGGACCGCCCGTATTCCTGCACGCGGTGGTGCAGCGCACGGGCTGGAGCGTGACGCTGGTGTCGGCGGCCGTCACGCTGCACTTCCTGTGCGGCACGCTGATCGTGGCCAACCTGCCGCGCCTGTACCGGCGCTGGGGCGTGCCGGGCGTGACGCTGGCCGGCGCAGTGGCGCTGGCGCTGGGCGTCTGCGGCTGGGCGCGCGCGGCCGAACCGTGGCAGCTGTATGCGGCCGCGCTGTTATCCGGCATGGGCTGGGTGACGCTGGGCGCGGCGGCGGTCAATGCCTTGATCTCGCCCTGGTTCGTCAGGCGCCGGCCAGCCGCGCTGGGCATGGCCTACAACGGCGCCAGCGTCGGCGGCATCCTGTTCTCCCCGCTCTGGGTGTTCCTGATTGCCAGCTACGGCTTCGCGCGGGCGGCCGCATGGGTCGGCCTGGCAATGGTGATCGTGATCGCGCTGCTGGCGCGCCAGGTGTTCGCCGTCACGCCGCGGCAGCTGGGCCAGCATCCCGACGGCATGCCGCCGGGCGCGCCGGCGCAGGCGGACGCCGCGACCTGGCCGCGCGTCTCGCGGCTGTGGCGCGACCGCGCTTTCCTGTCGCTGGGCGCGGGCATGGCGCTGGGGCTGTTCGCGCAGATCGGCCTGATCGCGCACTTGCTGTCGCTGCTGGCGCCGCTGCTGGGCGCGCAGACCGCCGGCATCGCCATGGGGCTGGCCACCGCCAGCGCCATCGCCGGCCGCAGCCTGGTGGGCTGGCTGATGCCGCCCGCGGCCGACCGCCGCCTGGTGGCCTGCCTGTCGTATGGCGCGCAGATCGCAGGCTCGCTGGTGCTGATGCTGGCGGCGGGCCACGCCTGGGCCGTATGGCTGGGGGTGCTGCTGTTCGGCGCCGGCATCGGCAACGCCACCTCGCTGCCGCCGCTGATCGCGCAGGCCGAATTCGCGCGCGAGGACGCGGCGCGGGTGGTGCCATTGATCGTGGCCCTGTCGCAAGGCGCCTATGCCTTCGCGCCCGCCGTATTCGGCGTGCTGCGCACGCTCTCCGGCCAGGGGCCGCATCCGCTGTTCTGGTTCCTGGCGGCGGCGGCCGGGCTGCAGGCAGCGGCCATCGCCTGCCTGGCATGGGGCCGCGGCGCCGCGCACCGGCGGCGCCTGCAGGTGGCCGGCGCGGCCTGATCGGCCGCGCCATCCGGATCGCTCAAACCCTGTCGCTCAAGCCGTATCGCTCAAGCCGTATCGCTCAAGCCACGTCGCTCAAGCCACGCCGCTCAACCGACGTGACGCGGCCGACGTGCCGGGACGGGCCCGGCTCAATCCAGCCCGCCGCGGCGCGCCACCAGGCCGGCCATCACGACATCGCCCTGTTCGCCGGCCAGGCCGGCCGCCACGCCCTGGCGGTCGGCCGCGTTGCGGTTCTGGCTGACCTTCCACTTGCCTTCGATGCGCGTGATGGCGATTTCCACGCCGACAATGGCGCGCATCTGTGCCGCAATGAAATCCTCGGGCGCGTCCTCGACCCGCCAGGGCTGCGCGCGCGCCTTCTCCTGCGCATCGGTCAGCGCGCCGATCTGCGCCCGCACCCAGGCCGGGTCGTCATGCACCGTGGGCGTGCCCCAGACGTGGACGGCCACGAAGTTCCAGGTCGGCACCACCTTGTGGGTCTCGGCCTTGGTGGCGTACCAGGAGGGCGTGATGTAGGCCTGCGCGCCATGGAACACCAGCAGGCATTCGGCGCCGGCGGCCAGCTCCTTCCATTGCGGGTTGGCGCGCGCCATGTGCAGCCGCAGCACGCCTTGCGGCCCCTCCGGATAGAGCAGACAGGGAATGTGGTTGGCCATCAGTCCGCCCTCCCCGCCGGTCATGAGCACCCCGAGGGGATGCGCGCGGATGAAATCGTGCTGGACCTCCAGCGAGTCTTCACGGAAAGCGGACGGCAGGTACATGGCGAATGGCGTGGATGACGGGAAAAGCACACCATAGCGCCGCCCTGGCCCCATTGCCAGAGCCAGATGACCATCGAATCATGGGGCCACGGGAGCGCCCCCCGGAACCGGCCGGACGGCCGCCCTTGCGCGCGCGGCCGGCGTTCAGGCCAGCGGCTTGACCAACAGCACCGTGGTGAAGCCGCTATCCCATTCCTCGTCGGGATAGGTGTCGACCTCGGCATAGCCGTGCTTGCCGTAGAACGCGCGGCTCTGCGTATTGAAGGTATCGGTCTCCAGCCGCGCCTCGGCATGCCCGTCGGCGCGCATGCCGGCTTCGGCCACGGCCAGCAGCGCCGCGCCCACGCCGCGGCGCTGCAGATCCGGATGCACGTGCAGCGCCCAGATGAAGTTCTGCTCCCAGTCGACCATGCCGGCCACGCGGCCTTCGACCTCGCACACGTGAAAGCGCGCGCCGCGCTCGGCGACATAGCGGGGGATCTTGCCGCTGTCCAGGAAGTACCGGTATTTTTCCGGTGTCATCTGGGGCTGCCAGGTGCCTTCGTAGGTGCGCGTCAGCACGTCTTCAAGCGCCGCCGCGTCATCGGGGCGCGCCGTCCGGATCATCAGGGGGTTCGTGGATTGCTTCATGCGCGGCAGTGTAGCAACCGCGCCGCGGCCCTATCGTCGGACGCGCTCGTAGGCCAGCTTCATGCGCTCGCGCGCCGCGGTTTCATGCGCATAGGCGCGGTCATAAGTGGCCAGGCAATCCGGCGTGGGATCGGGCCACTTGATCGCGGCGATGGCGCTGGTCAGTTCATCGCGCGCGCGCTGCCATTCCTTGACGGCGGCATACCATTCCTTGGTCGTGTCCATAGCTTCCTCCCTATGTGCACGAGCCCCATCGTAGTCCCGCCATCGCCGCTTGCAATAGAGACTTTCGCCGATGCAAACGGATGAGCCCGGATGCCATCCGGATGATGCCCGCGGGCGGAGGCGCGGCGCGGGCGCGGTAGAATTCCGCTATCCGCGCTCGGCACAGGCACCGCCACGCGGGTAGCGGCAGGCGTCGCGGCATGCGCGGCGCGCCAACCGGGTATATTGCGCCTCCGCGCCAGCCCGTGCGCCCGGCCCGCGATCCGCCTCGCGGTCCCCTCGACAACCCCTCACGAAATCCGCTCCCATCAATCAGTGAACGCGCCGCCGTCGCGGCGGTCGTATAGCAGCCGGCCGATGCCGCGCTTGCCGATTTACCTCATCACGATGCGATGAATATTGACGTCAACCCTCACTTACTCACGGCCACAGCAAATGCTACTGTTCCGCCTGTGCAAGGAGTACAAGCAATGGATCAGAAAACGAAGCCCTGGGCCTTTCCCAAACCCCATCCGGAAAACACCCCGCGGGGCGAACGAAACAAACAGGAGTTCGACACGCCGCCGGTGAGCGAAACGCCCGCGGCCAAGCCGCGCGGCAAGAAAAGCGTCACCACGGCCGCCGCCGCCAAATCATGACGCGTCATTGACGGCCCTGCGCCCATGCGCCCGCCCGCCGCCGCGCCGCTTCCCGCCGCCTTCGCGCGGCCGGTCCGTGGCCCGCAAGTCCTGAATCCGCCGCGCGCCCAGGGGCGCCGGCCGCATCAATCATGAACGCGTTCATGAATCCGGCGCTGCAGGGCGCCGGCCGCATCACCGGCGTGTTCTTCCATCCGGCCGGCGACCTCGTCGCCGTGGCCTCGGCCTTTCCCCTGCTCATCAACCCGCCCGCGCGCGCCGCCTATGGCGGCGCCGCGCTGCGCTATCGCGTCGGCTTGTACCGCCGCGGCGAACCCGCGCCGTTCGCGGCCTGCGACGCGCCGCGCCTGCCCATCAATGACGTCGCCTTCCATCCGGACCAGCCCGTCATCGCCATCGGCGCGGGCAGCTATGACGGCGGCTATATGTTCGAAGGCGAGCTGATCGCCTGGAACTGGGACAGCGGCGCCTGCCATCGCCCCTTCCTCAACGTGCCCGAAGTGGTGCGGTGCCGCTACCTGCAAGACGGCCGCATCGAGGCCTGGGTCCGCCCCTGGGACGAATCGTGGGACGAACAGGACGACGATGTCCCCGCCGCGTCCGAAACACTGCTGCGCGTCGAGACCGCCGCCGGCGTGGCCACGCCGGAACTGGACCCCGCCACCGCCACCCTCGACCACGCCACGCCGCCCGATGTCGGCGACGCCGCCAAGCGCCTGGCCGACTGGCTGGGCCTGCCCGACCTGGGGCTGCGCGGCGCCATCTGGGACCTGGCGTGGCTCGACGCCGACACGCTCGCCGCGGTCCACGACGCCTGCCTGCTCGACCGCTACCGCGCCGACGGCGCGTTGCTCGCGCGTCACGACGGCGGCGGCCGCGGCGCCGAGATCCTGCGCGCCACGCCGCTCGTCGTGCACGCCATCGCCCCGCCCGATCCCGCCGACCGCTTCCGCCGCGACTCGCGCCTGTACGCGCTGCGCGACGGCGAGCTGACGGCGCTGCGCGACGAGGATGGCCAATACACCTTCTGCGCCAGCGCCGACGGTCGCCTGCTGGGCCGCCGCGACCGCATCGATGCGCGCCGCCGCACGGCCGGCGACGTGCTGCTGGCCCCCACCCTGACCGGAGAACGACGCCTCGATCTCGGCCACTACGATTGCTTCAACCACTACATCGGCATCAACGGCGCGCCCGATCTGTTCTCGCTGCAAGGCACGCCGCCCGGCTCGCACGAAGGCAAGCACCTGTGCCGGGTCCACGCCGATGGTCGCCTCGAACGCCTGTGGCCATTGCTCAAGCCGGACGGCACGCCCGCCAGCCACGCCATGGAATGCCGTGGCGCCTACGTCAATGACGCCCTCGGCGCCAGCGTGGTGATCGCCGGCAAGCACTACTCGCCCACGGTCGGCAACGCCTATCGCGGCTTCATCTACCGCAAGTCGCTGGCGCGCGGCCAGGAACGCTGGCGTCATGCCACCCCGGCCTCGGCCAGCGCCATCATCGTGGCCGACGGCCTGGTGCTGGCGGCCTTCCTCGACGGCACCCTGATGCTGATCGACGCCGCCAGCGGCGACCTGCTGCTGGCGTCCCGGGTCCGCATCGGCGGCGTCGCGACCGTGCTCTACGCGCTCGCCGCGCACGGCGGCAGACTGGCCGTCGGCGCCATCGACGGCCGCATCGCGCTGGTCGATCTGGCCGCGCTGGCGGGCATGCGCCCGACCCGTGGGGGCATCGATCTGGCATGATGGGGCCATCGCGGGCATCGTCGCCCGCTCCCCTTGAACCGATCGCCCACGCCCATGCACTACACCCAGGACCCCGCCACTCCGCCCGCCCCCACCGTCGGCTTCGACGACTTCATGAAGGTCGACATCCGCGTCGGCACCATCATTGCCGCCGACCCGTTCCCCGAGGCGCGCAAGCCCGCCTACAAGCTGACCATCGATTTCGGCGCCGGCGTCGGCGTCAAGAAAAGCTCGGCGCAGATCACCGGCCGCTACTCGCTTGAGGAACTGCCGGGCAAGCGCATCCTGGGCATCGTCAATTTCCCGCCGCGCCAGGTCGGCCCGGTGCGCTCCGAAGTGCTGGTGCTGGGGCTGGCCGACGCCAACGACCACACCATCCTGGTGACGCCCGAGCACGACGTCCCCAACGGCGCCCGGCTGACCTGAACCCGCCGTGTCACACCGGCGCCATGCGCCGTTTGGTACACTGCAAGCCTCCTTGGGGAGTAGCCTCTTCCGGCCCCGTCCGGAAGCGCCCGCGTCAACACTCTTGGCCCACCTGGCCATGGCGCGCGCGACCGACACGGTCAGGCGAGACCACGGACTGATCCATAGCTCACGACCGGGCGATATGGACGGTCTGTGTGTTTCGCCCGGTCGGAGCCTCTCCCGCATGAACGCCCTCTCCACACTCGTCCTGGCTTTCGCCATGTCCACCGACGCCTTCGCCGCCGCGGTCGGCAAGGGCGCCGCCCTGCACAAGCCCCGCCTCTCCGAAGCCCTGCGCACCGGCGTGATATTCGGCGTGATCGAAGCCATCACGCCCGTGATCGGCTGGGCGCTCGGGTCCGTGGCCGCCCGCTACGTGCAGGAGTGGGACCATTGGATCGCCTTCGTCATGCTCTGTATCCTGGGCGGCATGATGATCCGCAACGGCTGGCGCGCGGACCATGACGAAGCCGCGCCGCCGGTCGCCCGCCATTCCTTCTGGCTGCTGGCCGTCACCGGTTTCGCCACCAGCATCGACGCCATGGCGGTCGGCGTCAGCCTGGCCTTCATCGACAACAACATCGCCGTCACCGCGCTGGCCATCGGCCTGGCCACCATGCTGATGGTGACCCTGGGCGTGATGGTGGGCCGCCTGATCGGCAACGTCGCCGGCAAGCGCGCCGAAGTGCTGGGGGGCCTGGCGCTGATCGGCATCGGCGCCACCATCCTGTACGAGCACCTGAAGGCGGCGTGACCGCGCGCGCCGGCTCGCGCATCGCCCGGCCCGGCGCAGTTCGTGCCTCTCCGTCAATGTCGGACGCATTGACC
Organism: Achromobacter ruhlandii; assembly: GCF_902859695.1. GTDB lineage: Bacteria > Pseudomonadota > Gammaproteobacteria > Burkholderiales > Burkholderiaceae_B > Achromobacter > Achromobacter ruhlandii. The sequence goes on along the minus strand of NZ_CADIJL010000015.1, from coordinate 65,607 downwards.
GCTTTGACGCCTCGCGTTCGGGCTATCCTCACAGGCCTGTCGCGGCGGATACGCATAAATTTTCCCTGGCCGGCAGATACACGGCGCCGCGGCTCCGCCCGCGCGGCGCATCCGGAACGCCGCGCGCATGGAGGGAAAAAAATGGCGGTCAAGCATTACCGCGACTGCAACGTCCTCGACGCCGCCCGGGCCCGCATCCGCCTGGTGTTCCAGCACTTCGAACGCGTCTGCGTGGCGTTCTCCGGCGGCAAGGACAGTTCCGTCACCCTGCACCTGGCGCTCGACGTGGCGCGCGAAATGGGACGCGGCCCGGTGCACGCGGTCTTCATCGATCTCGAAGGCCAGTACCAGGCCACCATCGCCCATGTCACCGAGATGTTCCAGCGGCCCGACGTCCATCCGTGGTGGATCTGCCTGCCCATCAACCTGCGCAATGCCTCCAGCCTGCGCGAACCCTACTGGTGCGCCTGGGAACCGGGCCGCGAGGCCGACTGGATCCGCCCGCTGCCACGGCATCCCGCCGTGATCAGCGATCCCGGCTATTTCCCGTTCTACCGCCATCGCATGGAATTCGAGGAGTTCGTGCCCGAATTCAACCAATGGCTGTCGCGCGACGCGTCCACCGCGTTCCTGGTGGGCATCCGCTCCGACGAATCGCTCAACCGTTACCTGGCGGTCAAGCGCCGCAGCAAGAAATGCGCCTGGACCCCGCCCGGCGCGCACAAGGCCCTGGCCTGGAGCACCCGCGACAAGCAGAGCGACAGGGCCGTCACATTCTTTCCGATCTACGACTGGAAGTTCGAAGATCTCTGGCGCTACACAGGCGAGCACCGCCATCCTTACAACCGGCTCTACGACCAGATGCTGCGCGCTGGCGTGGCGTACTCGCAGATGCGCATCTGCCAACCCTATGGCGATGACCAGCGCAAGGGGCTGGACCTGTTCCACAAGCTCGAGCCGGCCACCTGGTTCCGCGCCGTCAAGCGCGTCGAAGGCGCCAACTATGCCGCACGCTACTGCCGCCAGCGCTTTCTCGGCTATCGCGGCGGCCTCGGCCTGCCGCCCACCTTCAGTTCCTGGCGCCAGTACAGCCAGTTTCTGCTCGACAGCATGCCCGACACGCTGCGCCAGGTATACGCGCGCCGCATCGACGTCTTCATCGCCTGGTGGGAACAACACGGCCAACCGCTGGCCCAGTGGCCCGATGCCGGCATTCCCGATCTCGAAAACCGCAAGGCGCAGCCATCCTGGCGGCGCATCGGCCTGTCGCTGCTCAAGCAGGACATGGCCCGTTCACTGTCGTTCGGGCCCGCGCGGCGCGACATCGACATCGTGCTTGCCCCGGCCCAGCGGACATCCCCATGACCGCCCTGAACCAATACGACTTCCTGCGTCTGAACTCCTACGACGACGAGGCCGCATTCTTTGCCCAGATGGGGCGCTTTTTCGCCAGCGCCACGGTGCGCCGCGACTGCGGCGGCTACCCCTTGAACGACAGCGCGCGCCACCGCTGGTTCGTGGTGCGCCGGCGCGGCCAGCAGCGCCTGCTCGGCTTCGTCGGTATCGAATTGCAGACCGGCGCGGTCCGCATCCGCGACGGCTACATCCGCCCCGAAGCGCGCCAGCACGGCCTGTTCCGAGAGTTGCGGCGCCAGGTGCTCGAATTCATCGACGAACGCAACCAGCCCTGCACATTGCGCGTGCCGCACAACTGCGCGGCGCTGCTGCTGCCGTACGGCTTCCAGATCCAAACCACCCGGGGCAACTGGGTCACCATGAAAAGGAACACGCATGCCACACGTAGCGGATCTGGAGAACCGGGCCAAGGCCTTGTTCGAGGAACTGCGCACCCTGCCTCTGGCTTCGCGCATCGACGCCATCAACCGGATCCGGCGATGCCTGCATGAGCACAGCCCGTTCGCGGCCGAGCCAGTAGATTGCGTACAGTGGATTCCCGGCTACCAGGTCGAGGCCAACGACTACAACCCCAACAGCGTCGCGCCGCCCGAAATGCGGCTGCTGGAACTGTCGATCCTGGCCGACGGCTATACCCAGCCCATCGTCGCCCACCGTGCGGCGGCGGATCGCTACGTGGTGGTCGACGGCTTTCACCGCCAGCGCGTCGGCAAGAAGAAAGGCCCGATCCAGGCGCGCGTGCACGGCTACCTGCCGCTGGTGACGATCCGGCCCGGCCGCGACGCGGCCGCCGACCGCATCGCCGCCACCATCCGCCACAACCGCGCCCGCGGCGTGCACGGCGTGATGCCCATGACCGAGATCGTGGTGCGCCTGCTGCGAGCCGGCTGGAGCGACGCCGACGTGGCCCGCCAACTCGGCATGGACGAGGACGAAGTGCTGCGCTTCAAACAGGTGTCGGGCCTGCCCGAGCTGTTCCAGGACCATGGGTACTCGCGCTCCTGGGAATAGCGGCGGCCAGCGGCAGGCTCAGGCGCGCGCACAATCCGCCGCCCGATGCTGGCGCCAGCACCAGCAGGCCGCCATGGCGCGCCGCGATGGTGCCCACGATCGACAAGCCCAGGCCAGCGCCCTCGACCTGGCGCTGGCCGCGCCAGAACGGCTCGGCCGCCTGCGCGCATTGCGCCGGCGTCAGCCCGGGACCATGGTCGCGCACCGCCACCACCAGCTGGTCGGTGACGATCGCCACGTCCACCTCGACCGGCATCTCCTGTGGCGAATACTTCAGCGCATTGTCCACCAGGTTGCGCACCGCGCAATCCAGCAGGGTGTCCGGCAGGGCCGCCAGCGGCCCCGCATCGGGCAAACGCCAGCGCACCCGCGCGGGTTTGCGGCCGGCCACCCGCTCCAGCACCGCCACCGCGTCGCAGGCGCACAATTGGCCAGCGTCATCGCCATCGGCGCGGGCCAGCATCAGCAATTGTTCGATCAGCCGCTCCAGGCGCTCGGTGCCCGCCAATGCATACGTGATCGCCTGACGGCTGGCGCCGTCCTGCGCCGCCGGCAGGCGCTGCAACACCTGCAGATGGGTTTTGATCGCGGTGACTGGCGACCGCATCTCGTGCGCCGCGTGATCCGAGAAATGCCGTTCGCGCCGCAGCATCTCCTGCATGTGCCGCGACAGGTGCGCCAAGGTGCGCGCGCCACCGAACCAGGGCAGCATGCGGCCGGCCAGCAGCCCGGCCGCAACGCCCGCCACCCAGACCACGGCCAGCAGCGCCAGGCGCCCGTGCACGCTCATGGCCGCGGCATTCCGAGCCGGTAACCCCAGCCGCGCACGGTTTCGATGAGATCGGCGCCGAGCTTGCGGCGCAGCTTGTGAATGTGCACGTTGACGGCGTTGCTCTCGACCCGGTCGTCGAAGCCGTACAGGCTGTCGCGCAACTGATCCATGGTGAGAATCTGCCCGGGATGCTGCAACAGCGTCGTGAGCAAGGCCAGTTCGCGCCGCTGCAATGTGACGCGGGCGCCGTCCAGCAGCACTTCGCCACGGGACGGGAACAGCGTCAGGCGCCCGTGGTCGATGCGGTCGGCGCTGTACCCGGCGGCGCGCCGTATCACCGCCTGCAGGCGCGCGCCCAGCTCGTCCAGGTCAAATGGCTTGGGCAGGTAGTCGTCGGCGCCGGCGCGCAACGCGTCGACGCGGTGGAACACCCCCGACCGTGCGCTCAGCACCAGAACCGGCAGGCTCTGGCGCCGCGCGCGCCACTTCGCCAGCAACGTCATGCCGTCGCCGTCGGGCAGGCACAGATCCAGCACACAGGCGCTGACATGGGACGTCCGCACCGCCAGGTCGGCCTGGCGCAGGGTGCCGACCGCGTCGACCACGAACCCCTGCAGCCCCAGACCGGCCTGGATCGCCAAGGCAATCGAGGCATCATCCTCGACCAACAAAATGCGCATCGCAGACTCCCTGTTCCCGCACGTTATACTTATTCGAAGTAATAAGTTAATTTCTAAAAGTAATTAACAAAGATGACCGCAACCCTGCTCGGACTGTGCATTGGCGTCTCCTTGGGCCTGACAGGCGCGGGAGGCGGCATCCTGGCCGTGCCCGCGCTGATGTTCGGGCTGGGCCTGACGCTGCCCCAGGCGGCGCCGGTAGCGCTGATCGCCGTGGGTATCGCCTCGGCGGTCGGCGCTGTGCAGGGCTTGCTGCGCGGTCTGGTTCGCTACAAGGCCGCCATGCTGATGGCGGCGATGGGCGCACTGACCGCCCCTCTGGGATTGTCGCTGGCGCGCCACCTGCCGGCGCACAGGCTTAGTCTGATTTTTGCCGGCGTCATGCTGCTGGTGGCGGTACGCATGGCGCAGCAGTCGCGCCGCCGCGCGCCGATCGCTGGAGCGCCCGACGCCCCGCCAAAGGCCTGCCGCCTGTCGCCCGAGACCGGCCGCTTCGTCTGGACCCGCCTCACCGCCGCCACACTGGGCGGCATCGGCGCCGTCTCCGGCATCTGCACCGGCATGCTGGGCGTGGGCGGCGGCTTCATCATCGTGCCGGCGCTGACGCACTTCAGCGATGCACGCATGATCAGCATCGTCTCGACGTCGCTCATGGTCATCGCGCTGGTTTCCGCCGCCACGGTCGGTTCGGCGCTGCTGCATGGCCTGACGCTGACGGCGGCGCAATGGGTCTTCGTGGCCGCAGCGGTCGCCGGCATGGCGATCGGCCGCGCGCTGGCGCCGCGCCTGCCGCAGGCGGTGTTGCAACGGACGTTCGCGGCCGTGTGCGTGGCGGTGGCCGTCGTGCTTGCCTGGCGCGCGTGAACCGCCCCGGGTTCAGGGCGCCAGCCGTCGAGGCGGTGCGCGCCCTTCGCATCTGATTCGCGTTAACGAACAGATAATCGCCGTCATGCAGGATGCCTGGCATGACGAAAAACTCCCATATCTATCCGCATGCCCGGCGGGTTCTGATTGACCTGCCTCCGCCCGCGCCAGCGGGCGTGGTTGCATCGCCGGCGCAGATGCCGGCCTTTTCGCCAACATCCGGCTCCCTGGCTTTCGTTACGCCGCGCGCCCCTGTCAGGTTCGCGGGTCGCGCGGCGGCCACGCCCGTTTCCCATTGCTGACGCCCATGCCTCGCAGTGCCCCGCGACCGCCCTAGATCGCGCGATGGCTGCGTGCCCGCAGCGGCGACCGGCCCCGGATTTCTCCGCCCGGCTCCTTCGATTTCTTCAACCGCACGACCAGTGCAGACCATCCCCAACGGGTATCACATAAGGACGATCCATGTTTAAGAAGACACTCCTCGCCACCGCGACCAGCGCCGCCCTGCTCGGCCCGCTGGCGGCATTCGCCGCCGGTGACACGGGCCAAGGTTCCATCACCTTCACCGGTTCGGTTCTCGAAGCGCCTTGCTCCATCGCGGCCACCGACGCCAACATGGCCGTCGAGCTGGGGCAAGTCTCCAATAAGGTTCTGAGCGGCACGGGCAAGCACGGCACCTCGGTGCCGATCGAGATCCACTTGATCGGTTGCAACTTCGGCACGCCGACAGCGGGCGCGACCAATCCCGCCGGCTCGAAGATCGAAATCGTTTTCCCCGGGCAGACAGGGACCACCGGCATGATCCCCAATACCATGGGTAGCGCCCAGAACGTCGCCATCCAACTGTTGGCGGCCAACGGCACCTCGCCCGTCAACTTCGATGTGGCTGGCGCCGGCACGCAAATGTCCAAAGGCGACAATCTGCTGAGCTTCTTCGCCCGCATCGCCAACGACGGCGCCGCGCAAGCCGTGGCGGGCACGGTCAAGTCCAAGGTGACCTACATGCTGGACTACAAGTGAACGGTTGATCTCCACCGTTCCGCGCGCCCGCCCCCCGCCGCCGTCCTGGCGGCGGGAGGGGGGCGGGCGCGCGAGCAATACCCCACCGAGGCGGCCGCTCAGCGCCGCCGCATTGACGCCGAGGCAGTCCGGCACCCCTTCTGGCCGGCGACTCGGCAATAGATATCATGACCCTGGCCCGTTTGGCATCCCTCGTGGCGATCAGTACCTTTGCATGCGCGGCACAAGCGACGGAATTCAGCACCGGCTTTGTCAATACCAAAGACAAGAACAACATCGATCTTTCGATCTTCAGCCGCGATGGCTACATCGCGCCCGGCACCTACCTGCTCGACATCTACCAGGATCAGCGGCTGGTCCAGGGCCAGACCCTAGTCAGGTCGGTGCCCGTGATCGGCGATGGCACCGTCTTCTGTGTCACCCCCGAAATGGTCGACATGCTCAACCTGAAGGATGACATCCGCGCGCGCCTGGCCCATGTCGACGCGGCCGAGGGCGGCCCCTGCGTCGACCTGAACACCCCCGACAGCCGGGTCGTCTACAACGCCGAACGCCAGAGTCTGACCTTGACGGTGCCGCAGGCTTGGCTGCAATACCAGGACCCGGACTGGGTGCCGCCCGCGCGCTGGAGCAATGGCGTGAACGGCGTGATCCTGGACTACAACCTGCTGGCCAATCGCTACATGCCTCAGCAGGGTGCGCGCACGACGAGCTACACCCTGTATGGCACCGCTGGCCTGAACCTGGGCGCGTGGCGGCTGCGCAGCGACTACCAATACAACCGTTACGACGGCGGCGGCCAGTCGCAGGCGCGCTTCAGCCTGCCGCAAACCTACCTGTTTCGCGCCTTACCGCAGTGGCGTTCGAAACTGACGCTGGGCCAGACTTACCTGTCGTCCGCCATTTTCGACCCTTTCCGCTTCGCGGGCGTGACGCTGGCCAGCGATGAACGCATGCTGCCCCCATCGCTGCAGGGATACGCGCCGCAGATCGCCGGCATCGCCAACAGCAACGCCCAGGTGACGGTCAGCCAGAACGGCCGCCTGCTCTACCAGACCCGGGTGTCACCCGGCCCCTTCGTGCTGGAGGCGCTGAGCCAGAACATCAGCGGCAGCCTGGACGTGACAGTGCAGGAAAGCGACGGCAGCAAGCGTAGCTGGCAGGTCAACACCGCCAGCGTGCCGTTCATGACGCGCAAGGACAACCTGCGTTACCAACTGTCTTGGGGGCGTCCGCTGTTCGGCGGCGACAGCGGCAACCACCTGGCCAAGCCCCAATTCGTGATGGGCGAAGCCGCCTGGGGCGCGTTCAACAACACCTCGCTGTATGGCGGACTGATCATCACCAATGACAACTACCGGGCGCTGGCGCTGGGCGCCGGGCAGAACCTGGGCAGATGGGGCGCGCTGTCGGCCGACGTCACGCGCTCGGATGCGCGCCTGCCGTATTCCTCGGCGCCGCGGCGCACGGGCTACAGCTACAGGGTCAACTACGCCAAGAACTTCGACGAACTGGGCAGCACGCTGGCCTTCATGGGCTACCGCTTCTCGGGGCGGCACTTCCTGCCCATGCGCGAATTCATCGTTCGCTCGGCGTTGCACGGCGGCGATTTCCGCGATGAAAAGCAAAGCTATACGGTTTCCTACAGCCAGTACATCCAGCCGCTGCAGCTGAGCGTTTCCGTGTCGCTGAGCCGGCTCAATTACTGGAACGACACCAAGGCCAACAACCACTACATGCTGTCGTTCAACAAGAATGCGAGTTTCGGGCCGCTGCGCAACGTCGGCCTGTCGCTATCGCTGGCGCGCACCCAGAGCTTCTACGGCCCGGCCCAGAACCAGATCTTCGCCAGCCTCAGCATCCCGCTGGGCGACACGCGTCAACTGAGCTATGGCTACCAGAATAGCGGCGGTGGCAGCATGCAACAGAACGTCGGCTACACCGACTTCAGCACCCCAGGCACCACCTGGAACCTGAGCGCCAGCGACGACCACGGCAACGACACGCGCCGCCAGAGCATGAGCGGCAACATCCAGAGCCGCACGGCCTACGGCCGCGCCGCGGGCGATTTCACCTGGCAGCCGGGCCAGTACCGCAGCGTGGGCCTGAACTGGTACGGCTCGCTGACGGCGACCCCCGAGGGTGCGGCCTTCGGCCCCCCCGCGGCCGGCAACGAGCCGCGCATGATGATCGACACCGACGGCATCGCCGGCGTGCAGATCGAGAACGGCGATGCCATCACCAACCGCTTCGGCATCGCCGTCGTCAATGGTGTGTCGAGCTACCGGGAGAGCTATCTGGCGGTGGACGTCAACGCGCTGCCCGAGGGGGTCGACGTGGCCGACGCGATGATCAACCAGGTGCTGACCGAAGGCGCCATAGGCTACACCCGCGTCAGCGCCATTCATGGCGAGCAGATGCTGGGGCGCGTCGAGCTGCCCGGCGGCAGCCATCCGCCCCTGGGGGCGCTCGTGCTGTCCACCCGCACCGGCAAGACCGCCGGGATGGTGGCCGACGGCGGACTGGTGTACCTCAACGTGGCCCCCGACGACCGCCAGGCGCTGACCGTCACATGGGGCGGCACCACCGAATGCCACCTGACGCTGCCGACCGCGGCGGCGCTCGACCAGGGGCCGCAACCCCTGCCCTGCCAATGAGACGCCCCTCGGGGCGCCCGACTTTTTGAGAAGAGCACACGTGAAACGCAAACATCTTATGAGCCTGCTACTGGGCGCCGCCCTGGCCTGGGGGCCGAGCGCCCAGGCCGCCATCAACGTGGACCGTACCCGCATCATCATGGGCGGCAACCAGAAGTCGGTATCGGTCATCCTGAGCAACGAGAGCCATGACACGCCCTATCTGGCGCAGGCCTGGGTCGAGGACGCCGACGGCAACACGATCAGCGACCTGGTGGCGCTGCCGCCCTTGCAGCGCATCGACGGCGGCAAGAAGGCCCAGGTGCGCATCGCGCGCGCCAACGACGGCCTGGCCGCGAGTCTGCCGCAAGACCGCGAGACCCTGTTCTATTTCAACGTGCGCGAGATTCCGCCGGAGCCGCCCAAGACCGACGCCAACATCCTGCAGCTGACCATGCAAAGCCGGCTGAAGCTCTTCCTGCGCCCGGCCAAGCTGGTCGAGCGGGGCGAGGCGGAGCCGGAAAAGAGCCTGCAGATACACGCCGGCGGCCAGCAGCTGACACTGAAGAATCCCTCCCCCTACTACACCACGGTGATCTGGATAGGCCAGGACCGCAAGCAGCCCCTGCCCGGCTTTGGAACGCCCATCATGCTGGCGCCATTCGCCGAGCAGACGCTGAAGTTGCAACTGCCCGCGGACGCCAGCCAGATGATGCTGGGCAATGTGGATGACTATGGCGGCCTGCGCATGAGCCGATATCGCTGCGCGGCGGGCAAATGCGTGTTCGAGGAGCGGGTGAATGAATAAGGCATGCGGTGGACCCGCGCGACCGTTATCGCCGGTTCGCGCGAAAGCGGACCATCAAAAACCTTCCGAAGCAGAATTTCGCCATGGAATCGGGCAAAGCATGCGCGCCGTCCCACCCTGAGACAAGGCTTCCCTTTTGTTCACGGCTCCTCGCCTTTTTACAGAGGCCAGCTTTCCACCCACGTACGGGAACAAGAGCCGGCCGCCGTCATGGCGGCCTGCAGCGCGAGGAAAACAGCGCGCCAGTGGCGACGCGCTCGGGATGACAGGCGGGCCAGGCCAGGACCTAATCGACGCATGGATTTCCTCGCGCGAGCCACGGCATGAGCGTCAGGCCAACCCGCCCCCCATCATCCGTCCGCCCTGTTGGCCGCGATGGCCAAGCGTTGCTCCATCCTTGCCAGCGCCGACAGCGCCGCCACGATTTCGCGGGGCAGCGCCGAACCGGGCAGGCACATGTCGGCGTCCGCCAACAACAATTTGCTGCGCTCGGCCGAACCGGGCCGGTCGGTCACGATGGCAATGACGCCCGACAATTGCGGACAATGCGGTACCGCGAAAAACCGCTGCAGCCACAACGAACGCCCCTCCACCAGCAAATAGTGCCGGCCCGGCGCGCCGCTGCGCGCATACAGGCTGGCCTGGGTATCGGCATACAGGCTGAGGGAGGCGATCGACTCGCGCAGGTTGTCCGCGAGCCGCGCCGCGCGATCGATGTATTGCGCATGTATGTGCAGATGATGCAGAAAGGCGAAATGGGGCACGGCACGGAATGGATGAACAGGGCGTTGCATTCTAGAAAGCGCCGGCAGGCCAATGAATCAGACAGTTCCTAAAAACGGGCAAGCACCCGAACGCCGCACGTGCCGATCGAGATTCGGAAACGTCTGATACCCAACCCACGGCTGGACTTCTCTAATGGCGGATTGCCTGCCGCCGACGCCGGCCGCCCCGGCGCCGCGCCCGGCCGCGCGCGTGGCGGAAAACTGCGAGCCTTGGAGAATCAACCATGCTGTCCTATCGCGTCTTGATCGTCGATGACCAGCTATTGCAGCGCGAGTACCTGAGAAGCCTGTTTCTCCAGGCCGGCGTCGCGCACGTCGAAACCGCCGAGAACGGCTGTCATGCCCTGCGCCTGCTGGAACAGCAGCGCTACGATCTGGTGTTGAGCGATCTGCTCATGCCCGAGCTGGATGGCGTGCAACTGATCCAGCGCCTGTCCGCCTACGAGGCGCCCCCCCTGCTGGCGGTGATCAGTTCGTCCCCCAAGCGCCTGATCGCGGGCGCCAGCCTGGTGGCCAAGACGCTGGGCATGCGCGTTATCGACCAACTGTCCAAGCCGGCGCAGCCGCAGGCCATCATCGCGCTGGTCGCCAAGCTGAAGGCCGCGTCGCGCCTGAAGGCCGAATCGTTGGTATCGGGGCAATCGTTCGACCGTGCCGCGCTGCAACATGCGTTGCGCTCCGGCGAGGTCCGGGCCTGGTTCCAGCCCAAGATGCGCATCGCCGACGGTTCGGTCACCGCCGCCGAGGCGCTGGTGCGATGGGTCCGGCCCGATGGCAGTGTGTTGCTGCCAGGCCAATTCCTGCCCGCGCTGATACTGGACGAGCTGGAAGACGACCTGCTATTGTCGATGCTCGCGCAGACTATCGCGGCGCAGCACGCCTGGCAGCAGCACGACTTCCGGGTGGAGGTGTCCGTGAACCTGCCTACGCACCTGCTGCAGGACGCGGCCCTGCCGGATCGCCTCTACGACCACGTCATGCGCCTGGGCGGCAACCCGCAGGACATCTGCTTTGAACTGACCGAGGGTACGACCACGGATGCGATAAGCGATTATTATGCCGGCGCGTGCCGCCTGCGCATGAAGGGGTTCGGCCTGGCCCAGGACGATTCGGGCCAGGGCTACAGCTCGGTGTTCAACCTGGTGTCCACCCCCTTCACCGAACTAAAGATCGACCGCTCGTTGATCAGCCGCTGCGTGGCCGACGATGGCGCGCAGGCCGCGGTCGAGAGCATCGTGTCGCTGGGGCGGCGGCTCTCGCTCAATGTGGTGGCCGAAGGCGTCGAGACCTGGGAACAACTCGCGCTGCTCAAGAAAATGCAGTGCGATACCGCGCAGGGATTCCTGATCTCGCGCGCTTTGACGCCGGAATTGCTGCTGGCGTTCCTGAAGCGGAATCCGGCGCTTGCGCCGTGACACGCAAGATGCCCCGACACAGCCGCATTGCCTCCATCGGCGACCTGGCCCGCGTATCGCTGCGAGTGCAGGCGCTGTTCATCGTGACGCTGAGCCTGGCCATCGTCATGGTGATTCTGTGCTACTGGGTAGTAACCAGCCTGGTCAGCCTGGCCAGCAATGACGCCCGAGCCCATTTCCGCCAGTTGGCGCTGAACCTGCATGGCCAGGAATCGTTCCTGGCGCGCGCCACGCACAACGAGGCCACGCGGCTCGGCCTGGCGGTGCCCTCCGGCAGCCCGGCTTCGTTCGAACTGATCGACAGCGACGACATCACCAATACCTACGAAGGCCAGCGCGAGAGCCTGGCGATGCCGTACATCATCAAGGTCGGCCGCGCCCAGACGCCGGCGGGCGGCGACCACAGTCGCCGACTGCAGACCGCCGCCGCCGCGCTCTCGTCGCTGTTCGGCACCTATCGCAACGCCTGGCAGCAGCCTGGCATGCAAGCGTTCCTGCTGGACCTGAACAGCGTGACCAGCATTTCAGTGCCCTGCTCCGAAGATTCCATGACCGACGACGTGCACCGCTGGTGGCGCTGTCCGCTGTCGGCGAACCGCATCCGTGAACTGCTCTACACGCAGACGCCGCGCCCCAGCCCGGACGGCGCGCAATGGCTGGAGGTGAATCTGCCGGGCGCCGGCGAGGGCCGTATCGGCTATGTCGTCTATGCGCCGATCGAACTGCCGGACGCTCTGTGGATACCGGAAACGCCAAAGCGCCAACTGGTGCTCGCGACATTCACCGAAATGCGCGATGTGCTGGCCCAGGACTCCGACTACGGCCGGGTCTACTTTCAGCATCTCGCCATCGCGCCGGGCTTGACTCCCCCGCACGCGCCGTCCCAGGAGCATGGCGCCCTGGAGACCGTCCAGAGCGACGTGCGTTTCGCCCTGGATGGCGTCTACATCCAGACCTGGTGCGAGGACGGCTGGCACGGCACCTACCTGGTGCCCTACCAGCAGTTTTTCCAGGCAGCCGGATGGCAATTGACCTCTTTCGGCCTGTTGATCCTGCTGTGCGTGGGCGGCAGCCCGGCGCTGTACCGGCGCCATCGCAACCTGATCGTGCGGCCGGCCCAGGCCAGCCACCAGCGGGTCGTGGAAAGCGAATCCTTCAACCGCGCGGTGATCGACGCCGCGCGCGTGGCGGTGTGCGCCCTGCGCTTGTCCGATCACCAGATCGTCGCCAAGAATCAGCTGGCCGACGCCTGGCTGGGCGACGCCGACACCATCCGGCGGCTGACGCTGGCCGCCCACGACGCGGCCGGCGCGGGCAACGCCGAGGACGTCCAGATCAATGGCCGCCATCTCAGCGTCAGCGCGTCGCGGGTGACGTATCAGGGCGACGAGGTGATCCTGGCCACCTTCAGCGACATCAGCGACCACAAGCGGGTTCAGGAAGCGCTGGCACAGGCCAAGCGCGCCGCCGATGACGCCAACGCCGGCAAGACCGTATTCCTGGCCACCATGAGTCATGAGATCCGCACGCCGCTGTATGGCACGCTGGGCACGGTCGAGCTGCTGGGCCTGACACAGCTGACCAATCTGCAGCGCGCCTACCTGCGCACCATCCAGAGTTCATCGGCCGGCCTGCTCAATGTGATCAACGACATTCTGGACGTGTCCAAGATCGAGTCGCGCCAGATGACGCTCAAAGACAATCGGCTGGATCCGGCGGCGCTGACCGAAGAGACCCTGCAGGCCTACGCCGCCACCGCGGATGCCAAGGGCCTGCAGTTCTTCGCGACCATCGCCACCAACGTGCCGGTATCGGCCCATGGCGATGCCCTGCGCATCCGCCAGGTGCTGAACAATCTCATCAGCAACGCCATCAAGTTCACCGAAGCCGGCTGGGTCCGCGTCGACCTGACGGTGGCGGACCAGGGCGAAGGCCAGGCCATGATGGAATGGCGCATCGCCGATACGGGGCTGGGCATTGCGGCGGACCAGCAGCCCATGCTGTTCCAACCCTTCTACCAGGCCTACGGCACGGGGCACGCCGCGCCCGGCACCGGATTGGGGCTGTATATCTGCCACAGCCTGTGCGAACTGATGCAAGGCAGCATCACACTGGACAGCAGCCCGGGGCGCGGCAGCACCTTCATCTTCCGCCTGCCCTTGCGCATCGACGCTGATGCGACGCGCCTGGCCGGCGTCGAGATAGCCCCCGCCCCGCCCGTGTGGGTGCGCGCGCCAATGGCCGACCTGGCGCAGGACACCTGCGCCTGGCTGGCCCTGGCCGGCGCCAGCGCCCGGGCCATCCAGGGCGGCGCCCTGCCCGCCAAGCGCGATGGCATCCTGGTGGAACTGCTGCCGGAGCGGCTGCCGCCGATCGAATGGAATGGCGCGCGCGTGTCCTGCATCCCGGACGGTCCGGACAAGCCGCAATGGAGTCTGTCGGAAATCCACGTAACCAGCCATATGCGCCACAGCATCGTCGAAGCGGTCGCCATGGCGCAACACGGCCGGTCGCTTGCTTCCGACGACGCCGATGCCGATGCCGACGACGCCGACGGCACTGACACCCGGGCCGCGGCGGAATACCGGCCTGACGCCGGCCTGCGCCGCCTTGGCCTGCGGGTGCTGGTGGCCGAGGACAACCCCGTCAACCGTACCCTGCTGGTGCGGCAGCTGGAGGAATTGGGCTGCGAAGTCACGCTGTGCGTTGACGGCGTCGAAACCCTGGCGCGCTGGAACGCCGACGAATTCGATGTGCTGATCACGGACATGAACATGCCGCTGATGAACGGTTACGAGCTGGTGCGCGCCCTGCGCGCGCGCAGCACCAATGCGCCGATCATCGGCCTGACCGCCAATGCGCTGCAGGCGCAGCGGGAGGCGGGCCTGGCGGCCGGCCTGAATGCCTGGATCGTCAAGCCGGTGGACCTGCGCACATTGCACGATGCGCTCAGCACCGCCTGCGCGCGCATCATCAGCGCCAAGTTCACCGTGCCCCCCCAGGCCAGCCTGGAACGCGAAAAGTCCAAGGAGTTCTACGAAACGCAGTTGCGGGCGGCCTTCAATACCACCATGCGCGAGGACATGGCGTCGATGCGGGAGGCGCTGGCCGCCCGCAACCCGGCCGCCGCCGTATCCACGCTGCACCGCATGCGCGGCTCGCTGGTGGTGGTCAATGCGGACGAGACGGCGCGCTTCTGTGGCGTGCTGGAACAGAAGATCGCCGCGGAAGGCCTGACGCCAGTACTGGAAAACGCCGTCCGGAGCACACTGGCGCAGCTGACCGAAAAGTTCAAGGAGCTATGATCCTCCCGAGCCGGACCAGACCGGCGGCCAGATGGCCGCGCGCCTCAAACAAGGAGCGATAAACAATGACACGAATCCTGCTGGCCGATGATCACCAGGTGGTGATCCTGGGCGTGCGCAATGTCCTGGAACGCGCGCCCCATTATCAGATCGTGGGCGAAGCGACCAACGCCGCCGAGCTGATCCGCAAGACCCGCGAGCTTGCGCCGGACGTCATCGTGACGGACTACAACATGCCTTCCGACGACGGCTATGGCGACGGCCTGGCGTTGGTGCAGTACCTGCGCCGCAACTTTCCGGCGGTGCGCATCCTGATTCATACGATGATCACCTCGCCAGTGATCGTCGCCAGCCTGTACGAAGAAGGCGTCAGCGGCGTGGTGTTCAAAAGCCGGGACCTGGCGGAGATTCTTACCGCGCTGGGCGCGCTGGAGCGCCACCAGGTGTATCGCAGCGGGCCGCAACCCGTGTCCGGCAATGGGCTGCGCGGCGAGGCCCAGGACGCGGCGGCGCGCATTGCGCGCCTGTCGCCCAAGGAGCTGGAGGTGCTGCGGCATTTCCTGGCAGGCACATCGGTGGGCGAGATCGCGCGCATCATGAATCGCAGCGTCAAGACGACCAGCACGCACAAGATCGCGGCCATGCGCAAACTTGAAGTGGAGACCGACCACGAACTGGTCATGTTCGGCGTCAATCACGACCTCTTCAAATGACGCGGCAGTGCTGTCGTCGGGCGCTGACGGTCATTCGCACCGGATGCGCCCGCATCATCACGATGGAGCTTTAGTATGTCTTGTGATTTGCCCCGCCGCGCGTTCCTCGGCCTTGCCCTGGCGGCAACGGCCGCCTCCCTGCCGCTGGCCACGGCCCGCGCCAGCACGCCAGTCCGGCTGACCGTCATGGCCTACGGCGTGGACGCGTTCGACGATAAGTACCAGCGGACCGTCATTCGCCCGTTCCAAGCGCAATATCCCAACATCCAGGTGAGCTACTACGCGGTGCGCGATTCGCGCAACGCCCTGTCGGTTCTGCGGTCGCAGCGCCTTTCGCCGCAGATCGACGTGGTGATCCTGGACCCGCCGAACGCGCGCCTGGCGCAGCGCGAGAAGTTGATCGAACCGATGGATCCAAAGCTGGTGCCCAATGCCGCCGACCTCGGCGCGTTGGGCCGGGAGCTGGGCTTCTGGGCGCTGCCTGCCATGTACGACTCGATGACGCTGGTGTATGCCAAGTCGGCCTTTACCCAACCGCCCAAGAGCTGGCGGGAACTGTGGGATCCGAAGTATGCCGGCAAGGTCGCCATCGCCACCAGCCCGGCCGTCAACGGCAGCATGATCGCCATGACGATGCTGGCCAACCGCCTGGCTGGCGCGCCAGATGGCGGCGGCAACTTCGATGCCGGCTTCGCCTATCTCGAAAAACTCCGCCCCAACGTGGGGACGTGGAACCCCCGGCCCAACCAGTACTGGCTGGTGGGGCAGAACCAGATGCTGCTGGCCGTTGGGTGGAACTCGCGCAGCCAGAGCCAGCTGGATTCACAGCCGGGCTATGCATCCACCGTGCCCGCGGAAGGCACGATCGCGGTGCCGATCCTGATCGCGCGTGTCGCCGACCGCCCCAATGCCCAGGCCGCCCAGGCCTTCATCAATTATTCGCTGGGGCCACAGGCGCAACAGGCTTTCTCGGAAGCGATGTATTACGCGCCGTCTAACCGCAAGGCCAGGATCGGCGAGGCGGCCCGCGCGCGCATTCCTCTGTTGTCCACGGGCACGGCGGCCAAGCTGATTCCGGTGGACTGGGCCGGATTCACGCCGCAGCATTTTGCCGCGATGCGCGAGGCGTGGCTGACGCGCATCATGCAGGCGCCGCGCCCGGGAAATTAGCCCCTCGCGACGCGGTTTCAAGGGATTACCAGAACTGTCTGATAGTGCACTGCGGTATCGGGTTGCTACCTTAGATTCCGTGACGAACGCGCCTGGATATGACGGCCAGCGCAGGCGGACACGACCTTCGACCCGTACCCCATTTTGGCTTTCAGACAGATATGAAACACCACACCAGCAAGCTTTTCGCCGCCCTCGTGGCCTGCGCCGCCAGCACCGGCGCCCTGGCCCAGACCGCGCCCGCCGCCGCGCCCAGCTTCAAGATCAGCGTCACCGGCACGATTGCCCCGGGCAGTTGCACGCCGAGTTCCGGCGACCTGACCTTCGACATGAAAAGCATCAACCCGAAGTCGTTGAACAACGACAAGGTCTCGATGCTCAGCGGCATCACCAACAAGGTCAAGATCACCTGCACCGCCGACACCGCGATCGCGCTGAACGTGACCGGCTACACCAAGGCCTCCAAGGCATACGGCGCCAACATGGAGAACCACCCGGCCGGCACGTCGACCTACGAAGACTCGCTGTATGACCTGGTCAACCCGGCCGACGGCAACAGCCGCGTCGGTGTCTACGCCATGCAGTTCCGCAACTTCGTGTACACCGGCGGCGGCACCGGCGCCGTCGCCAGCAAGGCCGAAATCATCAAGAGCGACGACAAGAACTCGTGGAGCAACAACACTTCCAATCTGAACGGCTGGAACACGGCGCAGCTCAAGAAAGACGGCAGCAATTACGTGTCCTTCGCCGACCCCAAGGCCAATACCACGCCGGTGCTGGCCAGCACCTTCGAAGGCGAGCTGATGCTGGCCCCGCTCATCCTGGCCAAGAAGGACCTGAAGCTGACCGGCGACCTCAAGTTCGAAGGCGGCGCGACCATCACGCTGAACTACCTCTGATCCACGCGTCAGGCGTGACGCACGCTTCGATATACCGAGAGCCACAATGAAACACTCCCACACCCGCAAGATCCTGTTCGCGGTGCTGGCTTGCGCCGGCGGCGCGGCGGCATCGGCGCAGAACGCCCCGACCGCGGCCTCCGCGCCGTCGACACTGAACGTCGCCGTCGGCGGCGTCATCTCTCCGGGAAGCTGCACCCCGACGTCCGGCGCGATCGCCTTCGATATGAAGAAGATCAATCCGGCTTCGCTCAAGGACAAGGCGGAGACGCCGTTGGCGCCTATCGTCCAACCGTTGTCGATCAAGTGCGATGGCGGCGACGCCGCGGTCGCCTTGTCCGTCGCCGGCACGGTCAAAGCGCCCACGCCGTCCGACGCCGCCCTCGAGCACAAGGCCACCGGCATCCAGGCGGAAGCCAAGAAGGGCTACATCTATGACCTGGTCGATGCGGCCACCTCGACCACCCGCATCGGCCGTTACGTGTTCCAGTTCCGCAACTTCCAATACACCACCGCGGCGGCTAATGGGAAGCAAGCCAAGGCGCTGGTGGTGACCAGCAGCGACCGGGCCGCATGGGCCAATGCCGCGGACACCGCCGCCAACGCCGCGCAACTGAAGTCGGATGGCACGACGTACGTGACATTCGCGGACCCCGCCACGCCCACCGTTCCGGTGTCGGCTTCGCTGTTCAACGGCGACATCGTGATCGGCGCCGTCATCCAGCCCAAGTCCGAACTGACGATCAACACCGATCTGACGTTCCGCGGCGAGACCACCATCACGCTCAGCTACCTGTGATCCACGCGCCTGCCGGTACGCCCGGCGCCCCGGCAGGCTGATGGCCAAAACACGATGAAACTCCGATATCTCCTGGCCTGCGCCGCCGCGGCCACGCCCCTGGCCGCCCTGGCGCAGAGCACTGCGCTGAACGTTGCCGTGCAGGGTTCGATCAAGCCCAGCGCGTGTACCTTCCAGATTGCCGAGCAAGGCACCTTCAACTATGGCAAGGTAAAGCTGAAGGACCTGAACAAGGACACCTACACGCAATTGCCGATCATCGACCGGGAACTACGCATCTCGTGCGAATCGCGGACCAAGGTGGCGCTGACCATCAGCGACAGCAATCCCGGCCTGGTGGCGTTCAAGGAGGACATGGTGTTCTTCGGCGGGCGGGGCAAGAGCTGGTCGCCGAGCCGCCAGTACGGGCTGCGCAATGACTCGGGGCGCAGCATCGGCTCCTGGGCGCTGCAACTGGTGCCCGGCTTCAAGGTGGACCAGCAGGACACGCAGTCGATCTACAGCGGCGACGGCGGCAAGTCCTGGGACCCCTCCGTCGGCAATTTCTTCCACGACGACGGCAGCCTTGAAACCTGGAGCATGCCCGGTCCGCGCGAGCCGGCCTTCGGCCGTGAATTCGTGGGCACCGTGCGCATCCAGGTGGCCCTGGATCGTAGCGCCCAGCTGGGCGCGGCGACCGAGGTGCCCTTCACTGGCGGCGCGGTCATAACGCTCGTCTATCTCTAGCGGCCGCGGCCGCCTCGCGCCGGGAGTTCCGGCTGATCATGAAGCCTTACCTGCATTCCCTTAGCGCCCTGCTGGGCGCCCTGCTCAGCGCGGCGAGCCTTGCCGCGCCACCCGCGCCGCAGGCCAATAGCTGCCGCATCCAATTGGGCGGCGGGGCAACGGTGGACTACGGCAAGATCAAGCGCAGCCTGTTGCGCGCCGCCGAAGCCGCGCCATTGCCCGCGCAGCAACGCAGCGTCACGGTGAGTTGTGAGCAGCCGGCGGCACTCGCGCTGCGTCAATCCGCTGTCGACGGCTCGGTCAGCAGCGCGGCGGGCGGCAGGCTCGGCCTGGCGGGCGAGACCGGCCACGGCATCGGCCTGGCATCCGGCAAGCCCCTGGGCGCGTTCGCGCTGCGCTGGCGGCGCGACGCCGCCACCATCGACGGCGCGCCGGCGCGCCTGATCGTCTCGTCCGATGGCGGCGCGACGTGGCGCGAGCTGGAGTCCGACACGGTCATCAGCGCCGCCGACCTGATCGCCTGGGCGAGCGGCGCGCAACGCCGCCCGGCCAGCGGCCGCACCCTGACGGCAGGCGTGCGGATCGAAACGGCCATCGCGCCGACATCCACGTTGTACCTGGGCCGCGAGGTCCAGCTCGACGGCTCGATAAGCCTGTCGGCCGTTTTCCCGTAGGCCCTCTTCCGATGGCCCTTTCCCGCAGGCCGCGACCGGCCGGCGTCAACACGTCTTTTGATTGCTGATATGAAATCCTTCCTGACTTGCGTTCCCCTGGCCTGCGCCCTGCTGGCCAGCCCCGCCGGCGCCGCCGGCGTCGTGCCGGAAAGCTCGGTGCTCATCGTCGATGAAGCCACCGGCGAGGGCACCATGACCGTGCAGAACACCGACGCCGCGCCGGTATTGCTTTACACCACCATCGAGAATACCGCCGAGGATACCGAGGAATTGGTGGTGGCCACCCCGCCCATGGCGCGACTGGAAGCGGGCCAATCGCAACTGGTGCGCTTCATGCTGACCAAGAAGGGCCCGCTGGCCACGCAACGCCTAAAGCGCGTGGCGTTCGAAGGCATCCCGTTCGCGCGGGGCGCCGACAACCAGGTGCAGACCACCTTTCGCCAGAATATCCCGATGATCATCCAGCCGCGCGCGCTGGAAAAACTGAAGGACCCGTGGACGCGCCTGACCAGCAGCGTGGATGGCGACAAGTTGCGCCTGTGCAATGACAGCGGCTATGTGGTACGGCTGGCGCAGCAGGCGCGGCTGGAAAGCGCCAACGTCAACCTGCCTCTGCCCAAGACCTACCTGCTGCCTGGAGAGCGCTTCGAGCTGCCGCTGGCCGGCAAGCACGCGGCCGCCAGCGGCACCGTGACGATCTGGCCCGCCACGGTCTACGGCTATGCCGCGGGCAGCTATGGCATCCCGTTGTCGAACGCCTGCAAATCGACACCTTCAAGATGAATCGGCTCAAGAACGCGGCGGCGGGCCTGGCCGCCTGTATCTGCATGGCGCTCCCGGCCGCCGCGTTCGCGCAGCAATTCGATCCCCAGACCCTGCAACGCTTGGGCATTTCCCCCGAAGCGGCCGCCTACTTCAGCAAAACGGCGCGTTTCCTGCCTGGCACCAGCCGCGTGCGCCTGAGAGTCAACGGCATCGATCAGGGCACGATGGACGTGCGCTTCAATGAAGAAGGCACACTGTGCTTCACGCCCGAGCTGCTGCGACGCGTCGGCCTGAAGGTGCCGGACGGCACGTCCGAGGAAAGCTGCCAGGATTATCGCAAGGCCTATCCCGAAACCGACATCACCCAGTTGCCGAACCAGTCGCAGGTCGACATCGTCACGCCGCTGTCGGCCCGCGCCCCCGCCGAAGAGGCAGTCCAGGGCCAGTATGTCTCAGGCGGCACCGCCGCGTTGATCAATTACAACCTGAGCGGCTCGCGCAGCGGCGGCGGCGATTCCGGTTACCAGTACCTGCGCGCCTATAGCGAAACGGGCCTGAACGTCGCCGACTGGATCCTGCGCAGCCGACAGGACTATTACTCGCAGGGCGGCCGCGCCACGTTCACCCAGGGCGACACGTATGCGCAGCACGCCGTGCCGAACCTGCGCGCCACCTTCCAGGCCGGCCAGATCTCGCCCGCCGGCTCGCTGTTCGCGGTCGGCACGCTGCGCGGCGCGCAGCTGTTTCCCGAATATGCGTTGCGACAGACGCAGGCGTCGGGCGTCGGCTTCAACGGCATCGCCAGCGGCCCGAGCCGGATCGAAGTGCGGCAGATGGGCACACTGATCCTGATGACGCAGGTGCCGGCCGGCGCCTACACCATCAGCGACGTGCCCATCATCAGTGGCAATTCCGATCTGGACGTGCAGGTGATTTCCACCAGCGGCGAGCGACAGCAATTCATCGTGCCGGCGGCATCGTTCGGCGCGGTGCGCAACGCCACGGCACAGGGGCTTTCGGTCGCCATTGGCCGCTACCAGGCCTACCGCAACAGCGATAGCGAAACGCCCCTGGTCGCCACCGCCAGCAACGGCTGGACGCTCGGGCGCCGCGCCAGCCTGAATGCCGGCGCATTGGTGTCCCCCTCCTACCGCGCCCTGGCCGCCACCCTCACCGCTTCGCCCAGTGAAGCCATCAATGGCTCGATCGGCATCCGCGCCTCCAGCGCGACGGCGACCGGACAAAAGCTCCAGGGCCAGCAGATCACATCGACCCTGTCGGTGTCCCCCCTGGATAGACTGTCCACCAATTTCTCGGCGACCTGGCAGACCGAGGGGTACCGAGACCTGGCGCAAGTGCTGCAACGCGTGGAGGACCCGCGCGCCGGGGCCCGCGCGAGCCAGACCTACACCGCTGGCGTCTCCTGGTTCCAGCCCACGCTGGGCGCGCTGTCCGCCACCTATGCCGCGAGCCGGCTGAGCGGGCTGGATGCCACCCGCCAACGCGCCACGTTGTCATGGAACCGCAGCTTCGGGCGCACATCGGTGACGCTGTCGGCGGCGAAGGACCTCAGCGCCGACACCCGGGCGCGCTCGGACAACCAGTACTTTCTGACGCTCAGTTTTCCGCTGGGCAGCGCCAGCGCCGGCGTCTATGTCAGCAAGGCGGGCGATAGCAGCGCGGTCGGCGCCAGCTACTCGGAAACCGTCAATCCGCAGCTCAGCTACAACCTGAGTTCGAGCATGGCCAATCCGGGCCGCGCCGTGAACTCGTCCATCGCCATCGACGCGCTGCCGCGCTATGCCCGCGTCAACCTGTCGGCCAACCGGGATGCACAGGGCAGTCTGTCGACGAACTGGGGCGTCCAGGGGTCAGTGGTGGCGGGCGGCGGCGCGGTCGCGTTCTCGCCATACGAAGTCGGCGACACGTTCGGCATCGCCAAGGTCGGCGATCTGGCTGGGGTGCAGATCCAGACCCCAGCGGGTCCGGCGTGGACCGATGCATGGGGCCACGCCGTGATCCCGGGGCTGCCGGCCTATAGCGAAAGTTCGGTCGAGATCAACACCGCCAGCCTCCCGCGCAACGCCAACCTGCCCAACGGCGTCCAGTCGGTGAAGCCGGCGCGCGGCGCGGTTCAGGTGGTGGACTTCAACCTGCGGCAGGTGCAGCGTTATCTGTTGTCGGCGGTATCGGAGGCCGACCGGCAGCCTCTGGCCGAACGCCTGGCGGTGATGGACGGTCGCGGCAACCTGGTCACGCTGGTCGGCCGGCACGGCCAGATCTTCCTGGACGACGCCTATGCGGCGCCGCTGCAGGTTGCGTTGAAGGACGGCGGCAAGTGTTTCCTGGATTTCCAGCCTAGCGACAAGCCGGATCCGGATCGGCCTTATGAGGATGCGCAGGCAGTGTGCCGCGCGGCGCCGCCTGCGGCATCATAGGCGAGCCCGCCAGCGTCAGGCACGCAGCCACCGGCTCCAGCACCGCCTGCGTGCCGAGCTTGAAGCGCCGCACCTGCTGGGCCAGCCGGCCGGCCTGCTCGCGCATGGTGCGGCCGGCCGCGTCGGCCTGGCGCGAGCCGTCCTCGACGCGGCTGACGGATTCGTTGATCAGCGCGTTGATCTCCTTGGCCGCGACCGCGGAACGTTGCGCCAGCGTACGCACCTCGCCGGCCACCACGGCGAAACCGCGCCCTTGCTCGCCGGCGCGCGCCGCCTCGACGGCGGCATTCAGCGCCAGGATGTTGGTCTGGAAAGCGATGCTGTCTATGACATTGGTGATGTCGGCGATGCGGCGCGAACTGTCAGCGATGGCGTCCATGGTCCGCACTCCCCCATCGACTTCTTCGCCGCCGCGCGTGGCCACGCTGGAGGCGCGGGTGACCAGCAGTTCCGCCTCGCGGGCGTGGTTGGCGTTTTGCTGCACCGTGCTGGTGAGCTGCTCCATGGAGGCCGCGGTCTGCTCCAGCGAGGCGGCCTGCGCCTCGGTGCGTTGCGACAGGTCGGCGTTGCCCTGCGCGATTTCGGAGGACGCCGCGGCGATGCCTTCGCAGCCATCACGCACATCGCGCACGATACGCGCCAGGCCGTCGTTCATGCCCTTGAGGGCGCCCATCAGGTCGCCGGTCTCGTCGCGGGTCGTGATGCGAATGTCGTTCGTGAGATCACCGGCGGCTACCTGGCGCGCGGCGCGCACCGCCTGGCCCAGCGGGCCGACGATGCCACGCGTCATCAACCAACCCAACAGCACGCCAAGCGCCACGCCCGCGATCGACAGCGCGACCATGATGCCGCGGATGCGCGCATACAGTTCCGTGCCTTCCCGCACCGATTGCGCCGTGGCGGTCTCCTTATTGCGGGCCAGCTTGGCCATGAGCTCATCGAGGAGTTCGGAGGACGCGATCACGTTCTTCTCGATCTCGACGGCGCGGGGATCCTTCCGCATCAGGGGCAACGCACGGGCGGCGGCGAAGAAGGCCTCGGCGTCGCGCTGGATATCCATGGCCCGCACCGCCGCGTCGAACTGCTGGCGGATGGCTTCGCGCTCGCGCTCGGTGGACGCCGCCAGATAGCTGTTGCGGGCGCGGCCGGCGTACACCAGTTGCAGGTTGGCGTCCTTCATTTCAGACAACCCGCGCAACTCGACCTCACATGGTAGGACCGCACGAAGATTAGGGATAACCCTAGGAACGAACGATTTTTCCGACTGTTCCCCATGCTGGTTCAAGCAACGGCTGAAACCCCTCATAAATTTCAGTAATCAGCCATCTGCCCGTCACGGTTGGCGCTCGGCTGTCCGGCGGTCCGACAACATGCCCGCACGCCGCCCGCCAGGCATCCGCTAATGCCCGGTTAATGCACGACACCCAACATTCGGCATCGATCAAACCGGGCATGGCCGCCCCTCATCTCGCGCCGGCGCGCTGTCCTCGGGGCCGGAAGCCCCCACCAATATGGAGATTGCCTCGTGCGCCAACGCCGATCCGTGCCGATCGCATTCGGACGCGCCCTGCCGATCCTGACGCTGGCCATCCTGGCCGCGTGCGCCGGAGGAAGCGGCGGCGGCGGCAATGCAGGGGCAGTCCTGCCGGCCCTGGGGAACAGCGGTGGGGCCAGCGGCAAGGACGACCGGGGCGGCATGGCGCTTCCCGATGCCGGGGCTGGCCTGGGGGGCAGCGGACCAGCCGTGGTTCCGGTCGAGCCTGCGGACCCTGTTGTGCCGGCCGATTCCACTGCGCCTGCCGATAGTGCGCGGCCTGGGTATCCCGCGCCGCCTTCCGATACTGCGCGGCCAGCCGATCCAGAGCCGCCTGCCGATCTTGTGCTGCCCGCCGAGCCCTCGCAGCCGGCCGATCCTCCGCAGCCGGCCGATCCTCCGCAGCCGGCCGATCCTCCGCAGCCGGCCGATCCTCCGCAGCCGGCCGATCCTCCGCAGCCGGCCGATTCCACGCAACCTGCCGATCCCGCGCCGCCCGCCGATTCCGCGCCGCCCGCCGATTCCGCGCCGCCCGCCGATCCCGCACCGCCCGCCGATCCCGCGCCGCCCGCCGATCCCGGCGCCGCCATCGAGCCCGTCGGCGACACGGGCGTTCCCGGCTGGCGACCGACCTCGCCCGCGCCGACCCCGCCCGTCGCGGCGGCCTTCGATGGCGCCGGCGTGAACATCGGAGTGATCGACAATGGCTTCGAAGCCGATCCGACCACGGACCACCACAAGCTGGCGGTCCGGGACGTGCTGCGCGAGGTGATCGCTCCTGACGACGCCGAAGCCACCAACGAGGACGGCGATATCGCCACCCATGGCGCCATCGTCAGCCGCATCATCGGCGGCCGGATCGTGGCCGACGACCCCTTTGCCAAGGGCGCGGCCACGGGCATCAACCTGTATCAGGCAAACCAGGCCACCGACTTCTCGAACCAGACCCTGCGCAAGCTGCTGTCGGCCTTGGACACGCGGGGGGTCAAGATCGTCAACAATTCCTGGTCCTTCGCCCCTGGCCCCGATTACGCCTTGCCCGACGGCGATGAAACCCAGCCCGATTCCTCGACCGTCCAGGGCTTCTTCCCGCTCCTGCGCGAAGCGGTGAACGACAACGGCCAACTGCTGATCTGGGCCAACGGCAACGAATCCAGGTCCGATCCCTATCTACTCGCCGGCGCCCCCTCACTGGAGCCCGCGCTGGAACGTGGCTGGCTGACCGTGACCCAACTACTGGCCAACGGCGATCTCGCTACCTGGTCCAACGCTTGCGGCATCGCCGCGAACTGGTGCCTCGGCGCGCGATCGCCGGACGATGACACGCTTAGGGGGACATCGTTCAGCGCTCCCGTGGTGACCGCCGCGGCGGCATTGGTATCACAGGCCTATCCCTGGATGGACAACAGCGCCCTGCGCCAGACCCTGCTGTCGACGGCTGACGACATGGGCGACCGGAGCCGATTCGGCTGGGGCCGCTTGAACAGGGATCGCGCGGTGCGCGGCCCCGCCCTGTTCGACACGCGCCTGACGCTGGGCGGCGATTTCGTGGCGGACTTCGACGGGATGCGCTCGGCGTTCTTCAACGACATCGGTGGCGATGCCGGCCTCGACAAGCGGGGCACCGGGGCGCTGGTGCTATGGGGCAGGAACGACTATGCCGGCGCCACGACAATCACCAGCGGCACGGTGGAGCTGTACGGCAGCGTGGCAAGCGACATCGCGATCCATGCCGATGGCGCGCTGATCGCCGACGGCGGCGTGGCGGGGCGTTCCGTGGCCAACAGCGGCACACTGCTGGCCAACGGCAACGGCCTGCACATCGGCGGCGACTACACGGCCACGCGGCCCGAGGCCCGCATGATGGCGCAGCTCGGCACGGCCGTGACCGTCGACGGCACCGCCGCGCTGGGCGATTCCACGCTGGTGGTCACCAAGCCCGACGATGCCTACGTGGTGATGTCGCGCGAACCCGTGCTCAAGGCCGGCCAGGTGGTCGGCCGCTTCGGCACGGTCGAGACGGACGCGGGCCTGCTGTACACGGTCAGCCCCGACTACTCGGCGACCCGGGTCGACCTGAACGTCACGCGCGGCAACGTGGCGGCCGTGGCGCGCGGCCTGTACGCCGGCCAGACCGCCCGGCTGGACGCCGCGCGGGCGGTCGAGACCGCCTTCCAGGCCGCCGACGCGAAAGTGCTCGGCGCCGGCGCCAATGTCAGCGACGCGTTCGTCGCGGGCGCGGCCAGGCTGCAAGCCGTCGGCAGCGCGCCGGCGCTGGCCGCCGCGCTCGACAGCGTCAGCGGGCAGATCCACGCCTCGTCGCAGGCGCTGGCATTCCAGCAATCCGAGACCGTCAATCGCGCCCTGTCCGACCGCATCGACGGCTTGTCGCCGGCGGGCACGCCAAGCGGCGGCTGGGTCCACATGACCGGCGGCACCGGCCGGTTGCGCCAGTCCGGCTATGCCAGCGCCGACACACGCCAGTACGGCGGTCAGGCCGGCTTCGACCACGCCGTCGCGGACAACGCGATACTGGGGGTGGCGCTGGCGTGGTCCGACGCCAAGGCCGCCTTCGACAGCCATGGCGGCCGCGCCAGGAGCCAGAGCACGGGGCTGTCGCTGTATGGACGCATCGGCGCCGCCGACGGGCCCTATCTGGCGGCGCGCGCTGGTCATGAATGGATCCACGCCGACATCAGGCGCGAGGTCCTGGTCGGCAACGCCGATCATCTGGAAAGTGGCCGCGGCGATGGCCTGACCTCGCTGTACGCCGAAGCCGGCCATGTGTTCGCCAAAGACGGCGGCCGCATCGCGCCGTTCGCGGGCCTGTCACATGACCGTCTGCGGCGCGGCCCGATCGACGAAGGCGACCAGCCCTTCGCTCTCCGGGCCAGCAGGCGTTCCTATCACCAGACAGCCGCCCTGCTCGGCCTGCGCTTGCATGCCGCGCCCCTGGCCTGGGCTGGCGGACTCACCACCTTCAGCGCCTACGGGGCCTATCGCTACGGCAACCCGACACGGCTGGACTTCACGGCGGCCTTCGCTGGCGCCCCCGATGCCAGCTTCAGGGTCGAAGGCATCGGGCTCCCTCGCCATGCGGGTTGGGTCGGCTTGGGCGCCGGCACACACGTGGGCGACGCAATGTCGTGGTTCGTCAACGGCAATGTGCGATTCGGCCATGGCGGGGTGGCCAGCAATGGGGTGTCGGCAGGCTTGCGTTATCGGTTCCCATGATTCCAGGACGGTGTATCGACGCGCCGGCGTCCATGAAGGCCGCCGCGCCTATCAATCTTTGCGCATCACTCATGCGCCATCGTTATGGCCTGCAACCCGCATGGCTGCCTCATGGGAAAAAATCTCCATTCAAAACAGACTCTTAGGGAAACAATGTAGATCCGGCGCAGGCGCCACCACAGGCATCGTCCCTGGGTTCCCCTATCGCCCGCCAGCGGGCAATCTAGGCGGTTTGATTCCAAGAGGCCCGCACGCGAGGCCTCGATCCCCCTACGAGGAGCTTTCCTGTGAGCAAAACTTCCACCCGCCGCAAGCTTGGCCTGGCGGTCGCGCAGATGGGCCCGGTGCACCTGGCCGACGACCGGGCCGCCGTGGTCAAGCGGCTGGTCGCCATGATGCGCGAGGCGGCCTCGCGCGGCAGCGAATTCGTGGTCTTTCCCGAACTGGCGCTGACCACGTTCTTCCCGCGCTACTGGATGAGCGAAGCCGAGGCGGTCGAGCGCTTCTTCGAGCGCAGCATGCCCAACGCCGACGTCCAGCCGCTGTTCGACACCGCGCGCGACCTTGGCATCGGCTTCTATCTGGGTTACGCCGAGATCACGCCGGACGGCCGCCGCTTCAATACGGCCGTGCTGGTCGACCGGACCGCGCGCGTCATCGGCAAGTACCGCAAGATCCACCTGCCCGGCCACGACGACCACAAGATCGACGCGCCCTTCCAGCACCTGGAGAAAAAATTCTTCGAAGTCGGCGACCTGGGTTTCGGCGTGTGGGACATGGAAGGAACCCAAGTCGGCATGTGCCTGTGCAACGATCGTCGCTGGCCGGAGACCTATCGCGTGATGTCGCTGCAGAGCGCCGAACTGATCGTGCTGGGCTACAACACGCCCTCGCTCAACATCCACTGGAACGAGCCGGCGCACTGGCGCACCAGCACGCACGAGATCGTGCTGCAGGCCAGCGCCTACCAGAACGCCGTCTGGATCGGCGCGGCCGGCAAATGCGGCTCGGAAGACGGACACCACATGATCGGCAGCTCGATGATCGTGGCACCTTCCGGCGAGATCGTGGCGCGTTCGACCTACGAGGAAGACGAGGTCATCACGGCCCATATCGACCTGGCCATGGGCCAGACCTTCCGCGAGCACGTGTTCAATTTCGCCAAGCACCGCAGCCCGCACCACTACCGGCTGATCGTGGAGCGCACCGGCGCGGGCGAGCCGCTGCCGACGCGGCAGCCTGACGCGGATTAGCGACCACTGCCCGCCGGGGCGCGTACACTGGTCCATTACAGACCGGACGCGCCCCGAGCCGTCGCGACACACCGGCCGGCTCGCACACGGGAACCCGCCATGACGACGAACTACACGCAGACGTTCATCACCGCCTCGCCCGACAGCACGGCCACGGCGGGAACCGTGCCGCCCAAGGCTGGCTCCATCGCGCAGCTGCAGCACGCGCTGCTGACGCAACGGCCCTACCACTACACCAGCGACGATCTGCTGTTCGAGGTCCATGCCCTGCGGCACGGCATCGCGCCGCGCGACCGGGCGCAGGCTCGCGAAGCGTTCTTCGCCCGCCCGCAGGCCTGCCTGCGCGCCTCGCCGCTGGTCAAGCAATTCGGCTGGGGCATCCATCATGACGCCGATGCCCGCATCGCCGCCTACGGCGTGGAAACGCCGGCCTACCGGAAACTGAGCGCCGCCGCCGGCGTGAAGGTGGTGGTGGGCATGCGCAGCCGCAGGGCATGAGTTCCCGCAGTGCGGCCGACGCGGTCGAGGGCCCGGCGCACGGATCGCGCCAATATCAGACCAACACCACTACTTCAGGCGCGCATCGCGCCAGCGGCCGCCCCTAGAATCTCGGAGGTCTGGATTTCGAAGGGGATTGCTGGACGAACCGGGTCGCGGCCGCTTGGCGGGACGCGACCGGCAACGCCAGGCATGGGTATGCGCATCCTAGTCGTTGAAGATCCGCCCGATTGGGCGGACACGGTATCGCGGCACATCGCCGAACTCGGTCACGCGGTGCGGACATGCGCCGGCCAACGTGAAGCGCTCGACCACATCCGGCGCAGTCCGCCGGAGATCCTGGTCACCGGCGCTTCGCTGCCCGATGGCGACATGCTCGGGCACATCGCCGCGCTGCGCCGCGCCCTGCCCGCCATGGGCATCATCGTCCTGACCGGCAGCGTGCGCATGCACGCGCAGCTGCAGGGCATGAGCGATGGCGCCGACTACTACCTGATCAAGCCGGTGCAGTTGCCCGTGCTGGCCGTCACGCTGACCGCGCTGGAACGCCGCCTGCTCACCGGCGCGCAGGCGCAGGCCGACAAGCCGCGCTGGACGCTGGACGTGGCCTCGCGCGAGCTGCGCTCCACCGAGGGCGACCAGGTCGCGCTGACCGCCAAGGAGTCCATCGTGCTGGCCTCGCTGATCCAAAGCCCGAAATTCCCGGTCAGCCACAAGCGCATGTCGCAGTTGCTGGGCTATCCCGAAGTCATCTACGACCAGCATCGGGTCAATGCCCTGCTCTACCGCGTGCGCAAGAAACTGTCCGCCATCCGCGGCACCCCGATGCTGATCCGCAACATCTATTCCGAAGGCTCCCTGCTGGTCCTGCGCGACGTCACGGTCGGCATCGCCATGCCGGGCTGAAACGCCGGCGATGCGCGCCGGGCATGCGCGCCGGGCATGCGCGTCGGGCATGCGCGCCGGATATGCGTTGCTGGATATGCGTTGCTGGATATGCGTGTTGGATATGCGTGCTGGATACGCGCGCCGGATATGCGTGCCGGATATGCACGCCGCGCAGAGGCGCGACCGCGTGATGCCATGCGGACCGGTCACCCCGCGACACGCACGATCATTTGTGATTTTTCTACCTGGCAGGCTCGCCTACACTGAACAGGTCTTTCAACTTTCCCCAAGAGAGAAAAGACAAGAAAGCCCCGCCAGTTACAAGCCGGCGGGGCTTTCTCTTTGCGCGCGAAAACTACACCATGTTTCATTAATTGCGAATAAAAACTCACAAAAAATCATAAACCCCGGAATTGGGTGCTCTCCAACTAAATATCGTTTCTCCTGCTGTCGTAGTTCTGGCAACGGACGAGCCCGCATCCCGCGTTGCCGGTTCGTCACGTGCATTCCGGGCGGCGTAGCCGCCCTGTTTGATCAAGCCACTCTTTCCAGGAGCAAACACATGGCTGCAGTCATCAATACCAACTACTTGTCGCTGGTTGCGCAGAACAACCTCAACAAGTCCCAATCCGCCCTGGGCAACGCCATCGAGCGCCTGTCGTCGGGCCTGCGCATCAACAGCGCCAAGGACGACGCCGCCGGCATGGCCATCGCCAACCGTTTCACCGCCAACGTCCGGGGCCTGACCCAGGCGGCGCGCAACGCCAACGACGGCATCTCGCTGGCGCAGACGACAGAAGGCGCCGCCTCCGAAATCAACACCCACCTGCAACGCGTGCGCGAACTGGCGGTGCAGGCCGCCAACGGCAGCTACTCGACCGAGCAGCTCAATTCCATCCAGGACGAAATCAACCAGCGCCTGCAGGACATCGACCGCATCTCGCAACAAACCGATTTCAACGGCGTCAAGGTTCTGTCGGACAAGGCCACGCCTCTGACCTTGCAGGTCGGCGCCAACGACAACGAAACCATCACCCTGAACCTGAGCGAAGTCAGCGCCAAGACGCTGGGCCTGGACGGCTTCAACGTCAACGGCACGGGCGAGACCAAGAACCGCACGGCCACCGTGACCGACTTGACAGCCGCCAACGGTACCGCCACCGGCAACGACTGGGTGGTGCGAACCACCCACGCCTCGGCCACTGCCGACCAAGTATTCGCCAAGCTGGAAAATGGCAACAAGGTCACCCTTGGCGCCGCCGTGCCATCGTCCGCCACCGTCTACACCTACGACGCCGCCAACAAGAACTTCTCGTTCACCGACAAGTCGGCCTCGGACGCCGCGACCGTCACGACCCTGGCCAATTCTCTGCGCCCGCCCACTGGCACCGCCACCGGCACCTACATCCACGCCAACGGCACCGCGTCGACCACCTTCGAAGTCGACGCCACGGGCGCCATCACGGTCAACGGCTCAGCGGCCTTCCTCGACGCCGGCGGCAACCTTACCACCAACAGCGCCAGCGGTACGGCCGCCACGCTCAACACGGTGATGACCGCCGTGTCGAACAACACCAACGCCGCCGGCCAATCGTCGCTGTCCATCGGCGGCAAGACGTACCAGAATTTGGGCGGCGGCGCCTCCAGCGCGGCCCATGTGACGTACATCAACACCTCCTCGTCCGATGCATTGCTGGCCACGGCAAAGGCCAACGCCACCGCCAACGACGTAACCGTCACGCTCGGCACGGGCATCACGTCCGCCACCGTGCAATTCACCAGCGGCACGTCGACCAACACCTACGTCGACGACAAGGGCGCATTCACCACCACCGCGAACTTCGAGACGAACTACCACGTCGATCCCACCTCGGGCAAAGCCACCGTGACGGGCGGCACCGGCGGGGGCGACTATGCCCCCAAGACGGGTTCTCTCGTCTACGTCAGCGCATCGGGCAAGCTGACCACGAACGCCACCAGCAAGGGCACGAAGACCGAAGACCCCATGAAGACGCTGGACGCCGCCTTCAGCGTCCTCAATAAGATGACCGGTGAAATGGGCGCGGTGCAGAACCGCCTGGAATCGACCATCAACAACCTGAACAACGTGATCAACAACCTGGCCAATGCGCGTTCGCGCATCCAGGACGCCGACTACGCCACGGAAGTGTCGAACATGTCGAAGGCCCAGATCCTGCAACAGGCCGGCACGTCGGTGCTGGCGCAGGCCAACCAGGTCCCGCAGACGGTGCTGTCGCTGCTGCGTTGATCGTTTCGTAGCTTGACGGCCTCGGCCCCCGGACCTCGCGCAAGCGGGATCCGGGGGCCGATTCGCATGACGGCGGTCCGTTGCACGGCCGTGCGGCCATGGCGTGCGCTCAGGCGCCGGCCAGGGCCAGCGCAGCGGGCGCGTGACGCTGTGGCACCGCGACCGTCCCGGGCGCGGGCGCGGCCTGCAACCGGAACAGCTCCACCGCCCGCAGCAATTGCGCCGCCTGTGCTTGCTGCGAGGTCGAAGCGCTGGCCGCCTGGGCCACCTCGGACGCGGTTTGCCGGACGAGTTCGTCCATATTGGCCACCGCCAGGTTCACCGCATCGATGTCGGCGCTCTGGGTCTGGCCGGCCTCGCCGATCTCTCCCACTACCCGCGCGGCCTGATCGATGCTGGACACCACTTCGCGGATCACGCCGGCCGCGTGATCGGCCTGGCGAAAGCCATCGCTGGTCTTTTGCAGGGAATCGGCAATCAGCGCGCGGATATCGCGCGCCGCGCTGGCGCTGCGTTGCGCCAGGGCGCGGACCTCGGTGGCGACTACGGCAAAGCCACGGCCGCTTTCGCCGGCGCGCGCCGCTTCCACGGCCGCGTTCAGGGCCAGGATGTTGGTCTGGAAGGCAATGCTGTCGATCAGCCCGATGATCTCCGCGATCTTGCGCGCCTGTTGCTGGATCTCGCCCATGACGGTCGCCACGCCGGCCACGGCCGCGCTGCCGGTATCGACCGTCTGGCGCGCCTGCTCGGTCAGTTGCCGCGCCTGCTGCGCGCGCGCCGCGTTGTCGTGGACGTTGGCCGCCAGGTCGCGCATCGACGCGGCGGTCTGCGCCAGCGACTCGGCCTGGGTGCGGGCATGCCCGTCGAGCTGCTGATTGCCTTGCGCCATCTCGCGCGCGGCCGCCGACAATGCCGTTGCCGTGGCGCGCACTTCGCTCATGGTCCGATGCACGGCGTCCATGGTGCGCTGGAAACTCTGGCCCAGCACGCTATCCATGTGCATGCCGCCGAAGCGCAGGTCGAACACGCCGCTCTCGCGCCCGATGTGGGCGCTCAGGCGCGCCAGTTCCTCGGCGGCGATGGCGGCGCGCTCCATCTTCCACGCGAGCCAGCCCAACGCCGCGGCCTGCACCACCACATAGGCAGCGTGCAGCAGCACCATGCCCAGGCCGGGTTCGGTGAAACAGATGGCGCCATAGCCCCACTGTTGCAGGTAATTGAAGGACAGGTGGTGCAGCGCAATGACCACGGCGGCGCACAGAATGACGCGCCAGTCCCGGTAGGCCAGCAACAGCGAGAGCAGCACGAAGATGCCGAAGTGGATCTCGGCCTGCCCGGACAGCAAGTGGATATGGAGCGCGGCCAGCACCATCAGCGCACAGGCCACCGCCAGCCGCGTGACCACGCGCCCGGGCCGCCACAGGATCAACAGCGACGGGATACCCGCCGCCAGCAGTCCCACTACGATGGCCGCGTACCAGCGGCCGTACTGCGGCGCCATGCCCAGGCCAACCAGAAACAACAGCCACAGCAGCGGCAACATCGCACGATCGGTACGTCGATACGAATCCAGCAACAAGCCGCGCGCGGTGGACATGATCGGGTCCTTGAAATGGAAGATGCGCCATGACCGGCGCAGGTCCTATTCTGCGGGGATAATATCAATTTGTGAATATTTATTTCATATCGTTTTCCCTTCTTGGGCGCAAGCCGGTGCGGACTCGCGAGACTCGCGAGACTCGCGCGACTCGCGCGACTCGCGCGATTCACACGATTCGCACCGTTCGCACGATTCACACGGTTCGCACGATTCACATTCGCACCGACTCGCCTGATTCGCCTGATTCGCCTGATTCGCCTGATTCGCCTGATTCGCCTGATTCGCCTGACTCGCCTGACTCGCCTGAATCGCCTGAATCGCCCGACGCGCGCCGCCGCCCCCCGCCCCACGTGAAAACCCTGCCCTCGCCAAGGCGTCGAAGCGCTTTTCGCAATTTAGTTAACATGTTAAAAAACACTCGCTGTCCGGTATCACCTCGCCATACGTAGCGTTCTTCCACGTTCGACAAGCACAGAGAGACAACGAGGTTTCCCATGCATATTCTTGCGAAGCGCCTGCTGGCGCTGGCGGCCCTGTCGCTGGCCGCCGCGGCCCAGGCCCAATCCTGGCCAACCCAACCCATCCGCTGGATCGTGCCCTATCCGGCCGGCGGCGGCACCGACGTGCTGGCCCGCACGGTCGTCAGCGGGCTCGAAAAGCCGCTGGGGCAGACCCTGGTGGTCGAGAACCGCCCCGGCGCGGCCACCATCGTGGGCGCCACCGCGGTGGCCGAATCGGCGCCGTCCGGCTATGTGGTCGGCTCGGTCGACATCGCCACCCTGGCCTTCAACCCGGCCCTGTACGCCAGCCTGAGCTACGACCCCGCGAAGTTCACCTACATCGGCGGCCTGGCCAGGTTTCCGATGATGCTGGCGGTCAGCGCGAATTCGCCCTACAAGACGCTGGACGAGGTATTGCAGGCGGCCAGGAAGCAGCCCGGCAAGCTCACCGCCTCGTCGGCCGGCAGCGGCACGCCGCACCACCTGGCGCTGGAACTGTTCAAGCAACGCACCGGCGCCGACATCCTGCACGTGCCCTACAAGGGCGCGGCGCCGGCCATCCAGGACCTGCTGGGCAATCAGGTGGACCTGATGTTCGTCGACCTCACCAGCGCGCTGCCGAACATCAAGGCGGGCAAGCTGCGCATCCTGGCGACGGCCACGCCGCAGCGGCTCAAGGAACTGCCGGACGTGCCGACCATGGCCGAACAGGGCGTGAACGACTACACCGTCTATTCCTGGCAGGGCGTGGTCGGCCCGCGCGGCCTGCCCGAAGCCGTCACGAAAAAACTGTCCGCCGAACTGCAGGCCGCGATCCGCACGCCCGCCATGTCGCAGAAGATGGCCGATATCGGCGTGCAGCCCATGCCGATGTCCGCGGAGGAATTCAGGGCCTATGCCGAGCAGGAGCGGCGGGACTGGGCCGAAGTGATCCGCAAGGCCGGCATCAAGCGGGAGTAAAGCGCGGGGCGGACCGGCCGCCGCGCGGTTGCCGCCCCATGCGCGGCAACCGCGCGCCCGGCTCGGGCGCATGGAACGATCCCGCCGGCGCCAGCGGCTCTACAATGCCGCTACCTTTTCGGGAGTCTTTCCATGCTCGGTGTCACCGACTATGGCGCCTTCGTGCTCGCCTTCATCATGCTGTTGATCATCCCGGGGCCGGGCAATTTCGCCCTGCTCACCGCCACCGGCAAGGGCGGCATCAAGGCGGGCCTGGCCGCGACCTGCGGGGTGATCCTGGGCGACCAGGTATTGATGTGGCTGGCAGTGGCCGGCGTGTCGGCCCTGCTGGCGGCCTACCCCACGGCGTTCCATATCGTGCAGTGGGCGGGCGCCGCGTACCTGGCGTGGCTGGGGCTGCAGATGATGCGCAGCAAGCCTGGCGCCGCGCCGCGCCCGAGCCGCATGGACAACGGCCATTACCTGCGCCAGACCGCGATGATCACGCTGCTGAACCCCAAGGCGATCATGTTCTACATGGCGTTCTTTCCGCTGTTCATCGATCCGGTCAGGCACCAGGGGCTGGTGACCTTCGCCTTCATGGCCGTCACCGTGGCGGCGCTGACGTTTCTCTATGGCCTGGCGGCGGTGCTGCTGACGCATCACCTGGCCGAGCGCATGCGCGCCAACCCGCGCGTGGCCAATCTGCTGGAGCGATTGGCCGGCGTGTTTTTGCTGGGATTCGCGGTGAAGCTGGCGGCGATACGGTAGGTTGTCACTTTTTTCGGCCGATTCATCAGCCAGCTACGCCGCCTTGCGCCTGTCCTGGGTGAGATGCATATCGATGTGAATATCGGCGAAAGGGCATATGAGCCCCCCCCCCTCGTCTTGTTCCAGGAGCCCAAGGGCAACGAGGGCATGGGCATCCTGGTGAACGCGCTTTACATCGCGGCCCAGGCGGCGAGCTAGTTCTCGCACGCCAACCCGACCCGCGCCCAGCATTTCCCGCACCATGTTCCAACGCAGTTCCGTCAGCTGACCAAAGAAAGCAGCGGCGGACTCAAAGTTAAGCCGCTCCCCCTGATACTCGCCTGACCGCGCCCCGGCAACGGCGCGCTTGCTGACGCCTGCCAGAAAGGCGCGCCAATCTTGATTGATAGTGACAGTCAAGGTTCGCTTCATATGCTGCCTCTCCATTTCGTGACCTCCACAACGAAGTCCTCCAGCAACTGCGCTATGCCCCGGAACTCATAAGGAAGCTCTCGTTCTTCCTGGTGCATGTGATCACCCTTGCCACGTTCGTTATCGAAACCTACGATCCGCTTGCCATCACGGGCATACACCAACCGATACTTGAAACCATGGGTGGTCGGAGGAACTGGCCGCGGCACCTTCCAGATAACGATTTGCAGAATGCCGCCTTCGGCGTCGACGCTCTTTTCGCTGATGATCAGGGTAGCGCGCATGTTGTCAATTGTGCCAACGCAAATTGGTGTTGTCAAAATTGACAACACCATGAAAATCAGGCCGGGAATCGCCAATCCCGCGCAGGTTGGCGGGTGGCGGCAGGCATTGTGGTCTTACTTCCGGGTCTGCCCGGAGGCCGAAGGGCGCACTGGCGCTGCGCTAGAGATAAGGCGTCGCCAGCCAGATCACCTTGTTGCGCAGCCGCTTGGCGAACGGCGCCTGCTGCAATTCGTCGAGCGTCTGCCGGCGGGCATTGGCCACCAGCGCATCGATGCGGGCGCCGATCCAACATGCCACCTGCGGGTCGTAGATTTCGGTATCCAGCTCGAAGTTCAGCCGCAGGCTGCGAGGGTCCAGGTTGGACGAACCGACATAAGCCCAGCCGTCATCCACCGTCATCAGCTTGGAATGGTCGAACGCCCCGCGCGAGCGCCAGACGCGGCAGCCGGTGCGCACCACCTGGTCCAGTTGCGCCGTCATGGCGTAGTCGACCAGCCGCAGGTTGTTCTTGCCCGGGATAACGATGTCGACGATCACGCCACGCCGCGCCGCCGTCGCCAGCGCGCCGATAAGCGGCTGGTCCGGCAGGAAATAGGGAGACTGGATGCGCACGTGGCGCTGCGCCACCGCCAGCGCGCCCAGGATGATGCTGTGCGCGCTGCCCATGGCCCGGTCCGGCCCCGACGGCACGCAGCGCATGGGCACCACGCCATGCGGCGGCTGCGCCTGCGGATCGAACCACGGCTGCGCCGGCAGCGACTCGTGGGTGGTGAAGTTCCAGTCGTGCGCGAACACCGACATCAGCTGCGTCACGATGGGGCCTTCCACCCGGAAATGCGTATCGACGTTGGTCGCCGCGCCCGACAGCGCCGTCACGAAGGCCGCCCGCACGTTCATGCCGCCGGTGAAACCGATGCGCCCGTCCACCACCAGCACCTTGCGGTGGCTGCGCAGATTGGCATAGGGCATGCGCAGCACGCCCAGCGGATTGGTCATGAAGCGCGCCACCGGCACGCCGCCGCGCGCCAGCATGCGCACGATCGGCGGCCGCGAATACTTGGCGCCGATGGCATCGATCAGCACCCGCACCTGCACGCCGCGCCCGTGCGCCTCGATCAGCGCCTGCGCCATCTCGCGGCCGATTGCGTCGTTGTCGAAGATGTAGCTCTGCATCGCCACCGCGTGACGCGCCTCGCGGATCGCCTGCAGCATCGCCGGATAGGCTTCGTCGCCGCCAGCCAGCGGCCGCACCGCGTTGCCGCCCAGCAGCCGGAAGCGGCTGACCTGGTCGCCCAGCACCTTCAGCGACGCGAACTGCGGCCCCGAGATCGGCGCCACGTCCACGCTGGGCGTTTCCACCAGCGCCGCGTCCACCAGCATCGCCTCGTCGCGCTGCTGCGACAGCCGCGTCTTGCGGATCCGGTTGATTCCGGCCACGAAATAGGCCGCGGCCCCGAACAACGGGGAGAACAGCGTCAGGCCGACCCAGCCGATGGCCGAGCGTACGTCCTGCTTGGTCATGGCCGCGTGCACCGCCGCCCCGGCGCCCGCCACCACGCTGACGCCGAACACCATGTGCGGCCAATAAGCGATCAGTAATTCGTGTATGCGATCCATGGCAACGGCGCGACGCTGGCCTCCAGAGCGTGATTCGAGCGCCAAGGATAGCAAGGCCGGCGGGCCTGGCAAGAGGACGGAAATGTCCTGGGTGACCCGGGCATGTCAGCGGTTTTACACGACCCAAAAAAACATGCTAGAATTCGGCCTCTTTGCAGTTGAGCACGAAATGTTGTGTGCCATTTAACAGCAAGGAAACCAGTGGTGGCTGTAGCTCAGTTGGTAGAGTCCCGGATTGTGATTCCGGTTGTCGTGGGTTCGAGTCCCATCAGCCACCCCACCGAATTTTCCAGAAAACAGCCGCTCCTTGAGCGGCTGTTTTTTTTCGCCTGCTTTTTCGGCTGCGTTTTTTGGCGAACCCGGGTTGGCGAACTTGGCCCTTCGCTACTTCACATTGCCATCCAGAAACGCCCGGATCACCCCGCCGATCTCCACCCCATGCGTTTCCAGCGCCAGGTGCCCGGTGTCGTAGAACCGCACCTGCGCGCCAGGGATATCCCGCTTCCAGGCCTGGGCGCCGGCGGGCAGGAAGAACGGATCGTTCTTGCCCCACACGGCCAGCAGCGGCGGCCGATGCTCGCGGAAGTAGGCCTGGAACCGCGGATACCGCGCCACGTTGGAGGCGTAGTCCAGCAGCAGGTCGAGCTGGACCTCGGCGTTGCCGGGCCGGGACACCAGCTGGCTTTCCAGCGCGATCGCATCGGGCGCGACCAGGGTCTTGTCCGGCACGCCTTCAAGGTATTGCCAGGCGATGGAAGCCGGCGTGGCGAATTCGCGCAGCGCGTCGCGATTGGCCTGTGACGGCTCGTTCCAATAGCGCTGGATCGGCGCCCACCCCTGTCCCAATCCCTCTTCGTACGCATTGCCGTTCTGCGAAATGATGGCGGTGATGCGGGACGGCTGCGCCGCCGCGATACGCCAGCCCACCGGCGCGCCGTAGTCGAACACCTGCATGGCGAAGCGTTCCAGCTTCAGTTGGCGGGTGAACTGGTCGATGGTCCTGGCGAGCTGGTCGAACGTGTACGCATACTGGCCGCGGGCGGGCGCCTCGGTGAAGCCGAAGCCGGGCAGGTCCGGGGCGATGACGTGATACTTGTCCGCGAGCATCGGGATGAGATTGCGATACATGAACGACGAGGCCGCATAGCCGTGCAGCAGCAGCACCGCAGGCGAGCCGCGTTGGCCCGCCTCGCGGTAGAACACGTTCACGTCGCCCACCTGTTCGAAACGGTGCCGGACCTGCAGGTCCGCCGCCTGTCCGTCGCCCGTCTGCTCCGCTGCGCCCGACCCGCCCGCGCCCGCCACGTTTTCCGAAGCCATGATGACACTCCTTAGTAACCGTTAAATTGAATTTAAAAGGTTACTTTGATGCAAAGTAACTGGTCAACGAATTTTTTATAGGTTACATTGATCGCATGCCGGAAACTCCAAAATCCCCCAAGGCTCCGCTGTTCGTCGGCGATGACCTCGCGCTCGACTTCATCAATAGTGCGTATGGCGTCGGCGCGGCGCGCCACGACTGCTTTACCGACGATGACGCCGTGTTGGCATGGCTGCAGCTGGCCGGCGCGCAGCCCGCCGACGCCGGCGCGGCGCCTGCCGGCCTGAAGGCATTGGCCGTGAAGTTGCGCGACAACGCGCGATCACTGTTGGATGCGGCGCGCCAGCAAGGCAGCGCGGATGCCTCGGTCGTCAATCATGTGCTGCAGGCCGGCCGCGCCTCGGAGGCGTTGCAGTGGGATGAGGCCACCCAGGCGTTCAAGGTGGTCAGGGTGCGCCGCCGCGACGATGCCGCGAGTTTTCTGGAACCCATCGCGCAAGCGGTGGCCAGGCTGCTGACCGACACGCCGTTGGCGCTTGTCCGGCAATGCGAGGCCCACGACTGCACACTGATGTTCCACGACAAGACGAAGTCTCATCGGCGCCGCTGGTGCAGCATGGCGCTGTGCGGCAATCGGATGAAGGTGGCGGCCTTCCGCTCGCGGCAGAAGGCGGAGTGAACGAGGGGCGGCGCGCCCAGACGATAGGGCCGCCCCCGCCCGCTCAACCGTCCGAAGTCGGCACCGCGGCCTGGCGCACGGCGAAGACGGCGCTGGCCTTGAGCACCAGGCGCTGGTCTACCTTGAGGTGGCAAGTGGCGTAGATCAGGCGCTTGCCGCGCTTGTCGATGGTGACGTGGGCTTCGAGCCAATCGCCGGGCATGACGGCGTTGAGGTATTCGACCGACATCTGCGCGGTGACGACCGACGCCTGGCACTGGTGGGCAATGACATAGCCGAGGGCGCTGTCGGCCAGCGTCGCGAGCAGGCCGCCATGGGCCATGCCGTGCATGTTGCCGTGGGCCGCGCCGACGCGCATGGCCAGCACGTCGTCGGCCTCGCGCCGGTAAAAACCGCCCAGGTCCGCCAGGTGTCGCATGAACTGGCTGCTGG
Source organism: Achromobacter ruhlandii (assembly GCF_902859695.1). Taxonomy (GTDB): domain Bacteria; phylum Pseudomonadota; class Gammaproteobacteria; order Burkholderiales; family Burkholderiaceae_B; genus Achromobacter; species Achromobacter ruhlandii. The sequence continues at coordinate 24,480 of NZ_CADIJL010000015.1, read as the reverse complement.
GGTGCCAGGGCGCGAAGCCGGCGGGAATGGTGTCTGTCATGAGGATGGGGGATGTCTGCTGCGCAATGTCCCACGTTAGCGCAAAGCGGGCGGCGCCCGCCAGCGCGAGGCGGCGGCGACCGGTGAGCGGACAATTTCGGCGGCGACTGGCGCCACCGTCGCGCCGGCGCTACATTCTGCCCATGCAATCGTCCGTTTCACCGCCCCGCGCATGAACCGCATCAAGACCTACGGCATGGCCGAGCGCGCGGATTATTTCGACTTCGATATCCGTGCGCAGCAGGTGCGCGAGCCGCTGGAGCAGCCGCACCGGCACGAGTATTTCCAGATCCAGGTGAACCTGGAGGGCGATACGCGCCAGACCATCAGCGGCACCACGCGGCCGTTCCCGCGCGGCGGGCTGAGTTTCGTGCTGCCGTACCGCGTGCACCTGGTGCCGCATCCGCCGGGCGCGCGCTACGTCATCATCAATTTCGCCCAGCGGTTCCTGTGGCCGGAGCTGGCGGTGGATGCGCTGGACCTGGAGGATGTGCCGGTGTCGCAGGCGCCGGCGCTGGCGCCGTTCCTGTTCCAGGAATACCTGGATTTCGAGCTGGACGCGCAGGGACTGACCGAGGCCGAGGGGTTGATCGCGCGCCTGATGGAACAGAACCGGCGGCGCGGCTTCGGCTCGTCCACGGCGATCCGCGGGCTGCTGCTGCAATTGATCGGGCTGGTGTGCGGCCGCTACGAGGCCGACCTGCTGCACCTGGCGCGGCATCACGCCGGCAGCAGCCGGCGCGAAAGCGTGCGGCGGGTGCTGGCGCACATCGGCGCGCACCTGGCCGAGAACCTGACGCTGAACGATGCGGCGGCGGCGGCGTTCCTGTCGCCCAATTACCTGGCGCACCTGCTCAAGAAAGAGACCGGCAAGACCTTCACCGAGCTGGTGGCCGAGCGCCGCATGGCGCTGGCGCGCGACCTGCTGGCGCACACGGCGCGCAGCGTGGCGCAGGTGGCGCATGCGGCGGGGTTCGCGGACGAGGCGTATTTCTCGCGCCGCTTCCGCCAGCTGGAAGGCGTCAGCCCGACCGGCTACCGCGAGCGCCTGCGCGGCGGCGAGGCGCAGGCGCGGTGAGGCGGAGGCGCGGGAGGGCCGATGCACTGTGAGGCCGAGGTACGGTGAAGCCGATGCACTGTGAAGCCGATGCACTGTGAAGCCGAGGCACGGTGAGGCCTAGCCAATGTGAGGCCGAGGTACTGTGAAGCCGATGCACGGTGAAGCCTGGGCACGGTGAGGCCGCCGGCGGTAAGGTCGACCCGCTCTGAAGCCCCCACCCTGGCGACAGCCCGCCACAAGGCGCGGAGAAGGACACGACAAGACGCGCGGCCAAATGCGCGGAATCGTCCACGGATTGCGTAATCGTCTCCAGGCCGAGCGGGCGAGGCGGACCTAAGCTGGCGGCAAACCTCGCAACCTTCAGGAGACCCGCGATGACCCAGGCCGTCCAAACCCCGTTTGCCGTGGCGCAGACCACCGTGCCGATCGCCGGCAGCGCGCTGCGCTTTCCGGTGCGCCGCATCTATTGCATCGGACGCAACTACGCGGCCCACGCCATCGAGATGGGGTCGGACCCGAGCCGCGAACCGCCGTTCTTCTTCCAGAAGCCGACGGACGCGATCCAGGTGGTGCCGCCGGACACGGTGACCGACCATCCCTACCCGCCGCTGACGCAGAATTACCACTACGAGGTGGAGCTGGTGGCGGCGCTGTCCCAGGGCGGCCGCGACATTCCTCTGGACAAGGCACTGGACTGCGTCTACGGCTACGCGCTGGGACTGGACATGACGCGGCGCGACCTGCAACGCGGCATGGGCGACCAGAAGAAGCCGTGGGAGATCGGCAAGAGCTTCGACCACGCGGCGCCGATCGGCCCGATCCATCCGGTGGCCCAGACCGGTCACTACAAGGAAGGCGACATCTGGCTGGCGGTCAACGGCGAGCGCAAGCAGCAGGCCACGCTGTCGCACATGATCTGGTCGGTGGCCGAGCAGATCTCGCGGCTGTCGCAGGCGTTCGAGCTGTTTCCCGGCGATCTGATCTATTCGGGCACGCCGGAGAACGTCGGCCCGGTGGTGCGCGGCGATGTGATCGTGGCGCACGTGGACGGCCTGCCGGAACTGAGCATCCGCATCGTGTGATGCGCGGCGCAGGCTGGCCCTGCCGCCCTCCCCGGCGCCAGCCTGGTCTTGGCGCCTCGCCGCCCGGCATGCGGCGGGGCGCCGTAAGGCCGTCCGGCAAGGGACCGCGGCGCCGCGCCCCACGGCGGTACGGCGTCCGGGTCCTCGCGGATCTGAGAGTAAGATTTATGCCATAACAAACAGCCCGTGTGGCAGGAGCAGTGGAAGATGGCAAAAATCGGTATGGTGGGCATCGGCCTGATGGGCCATGGCATCGCAAGCAATCTGGTCAAGCATGGTCACGCGCTGACGGTGCTGGAACATCCGGGCAACCAGCCGCTGGACGCGCTGAAGGCGGCGGGCGCCACCAGTTGCGCCGACGGCGCGACGCTGGCGGCGCAGTCCGACGTGATCATCCTGTGCGTCACGGGCAGTCCGCAGGTCGAGGCGGTGCTGCTGTCGCCCGGCGGCGTGCTGGAAGGCCTGCGGCCCGGCACGGTGATCATCGACTGCTCGACGGCGATCCCCTCCTCCACCGTCAAGGTGGCCGAGGCCGTCACCGAGAAGGGCGGCCGTTTCCTCGACGCCCCCATGACGCGCACGCCGAAGGAAGCCGCCGAAGGCCGCCTGAACCTGCTGGTGGGCGGCGACAAGTCCCTGTTCGAGGAATGCAAACCGATCCTGGCGTGCTTTGCCGAGAATATCGCGCACGCCGGTCCGGTGGGCGCGGGCCACCGCATGAAGCTGCTGCACAACTACGTGTCGCTGGGCGCGATCGCGCTGCTGTCGGAAGCGGCCGCCTGCGCGCTGCGCGCCGACATCGACCCGGCGGTGTTCGCCGAGGTGCTGACCAAGGGCGGCGGCGGCGGCGTGGCGCTGGAGCGCCTCAAGCCGTATCTGCTGGAACAGGACCCGTCGTCGCTGCGCTTTTTCATGTCGAATGCGCAGAAGGATCTTTCCTACTACAACACCATGGCGGCCGAGACCGGCGCGGTGCGCGAGATCGGCGCGGCCGTGCTGCACACCTATGACCAGGCGGTCAGCCAGGGCGGCGGCGAGCGCTACGTGCCCGAGCTGGTGTCGCTGCTGAAGGACCGCTGAGCCGGATGGCGCGGCGCGGGCTCAGCGCCCGCCCGCCGCCATCGCCGGCACGGCGCGCAAGGCGCCGCGCCGCGGCAGTTGCAGGGAAATGGCCGCGGCCAGCAGCAGCAAGGCGCCGGCCGCGCCGAATGCCACCCAATGGGTATGGAAGGTCTCGAAGGCCCAGCCGCCCAACCATGAACTGATCATGCCGCCGACCTGGTGGCCCAGGTAGGTCAGCCCGTACAGCACGCCCACCAGGCGCACGCCGTAGACGTCGGCCAGGATGGCCGACGACAGCGCGATGCTGCCGGCCCAGACCACGCCGCCGATGGTGGCGGCGGCATACAGTTCCCAATGCGCGCCGACCATCACCAGCGCGAAGAATCCCAGCCCGCGCACCAGATAGATGACGGCCAGGATGTTGCGCCGCTCGACCTGATCCGACATGCGGCCCAGCACCAGCGTGCTGAAGATCGCCACCAGGCCGATCAGGCCGATGCCCAGCGAACTGGTGGTGGCGTCAAAGCCGTGGTCCATCAGCATCGGCATGCCGTGGGTGCCCAGCAGGTTCATGCTGAAGCCACAGGCGAACAGGCCCAGCGCCACCTGCCAGAATGGCAGCGTGCGCACGGCGTCCTTGACGCGCGGCTCGGGGCCCTTGGCGGCGGGCCTGGCGCCGGATTTCTTTTCCACGATCTGGTGCGGCAACAGGTCGGTGTGCTCGGGCGCCTGGTCGCGCATCACGAACAGCGCCATCGGCACGGTCAGCAGCGCGAACAGCACGGCGAATGCCAGCAGGGTTTCTTGCCAGCCGACAGCGCCGATGGCGAAAGTGAGCGTGGGCGTCATCAGGGCGATGCCCGCCATGGACCCGGTGGACAGGAAGAACAGCGCCATGCCGCGCTGGCGCGTGAACCAGCGGCTGATGACGGGAGTGAGCGCCACCGGGCTGGTGAAGGCCAGGCCGATCGACAGGGCCACGCCGAAGGCCAGCAGGAATTCGATGGGGCCGCGCGCGAATACGGTCCAGATCGACGAGGCCACCACGATGGCGGTGCCGGTGAGCAGCACGAAGCGGGTGCCGCGGGTGCTGACCAGGTAGCCGGCCAGCGGCATGCCCAGACCGTAGCAAAGCATGCCGACCGCCACGATGCCCGACAGCAGGCTGCGCGAGAAACCCAGGCCGTCGGCCATGGGCAGGAAAAACGGGCCAATGCCCATGCGCAGGCCCACCGTGAGCAGCGTCAGCACGGTGGCCGCCCCGACAATGTTCCAGCCGAAATACCAGCCGCCCGATGCTTGCTTCTCCACTTGTCTGTCTCCTTGTGTGTTCTTGTCGCGCCGGGGCGCTTCGGTACACGGGCATCGGGGATGCGAGGAGACGGAAGCCGGCCGCCGGACGCGCCATATTACTCCCGGCTATATGCGGGCGGCGCGGCGGCGGTGGGCGAATGCGGCCCGCGCAACCTCGGCGCCAGCCTGGTGGTGGATCCGCTGGGCGTGGCGATCGCGCAGGCGGGCGAACAGGAGGCGCTGGTGTTCGCCGACCTGGATCCGGCGCGCATCGCGCATGCGCGCGACGTGCTGCCGGTGCTGAAGAACCGCCGCTTCGCGCGGCCCGAACTGGCCTGACCCGCCGGTTGGCGTGCCACCGCCCGGCGGCGGGCTATCTCAACACATTGCGCACGAAGCGCAGCGGCGTGTCGGCGTCGTTGCGATAGGAATACGGCTGCGCGCTGCTGTAGATGGCGAAGTCGTTGGCCCGCACCTGCTGCACGGCGCCCGAAAGCTCCAGCAGCAGCGTGCCCTCGATGACGTAGATCATTTCGTGCCAGCCTTGCGGGTCGGGCTCGGCCACGTAGGTCTCGCCCGGTCCCAGCGACCAGATCCAGAGCTGCGCCTCGCAACTGGCGGGCGCGGCGCCCAGCAGCACGGCCTGGCTGCCGGGGCGCTTGCCGCGCCAGGCGCGGGCCTCGATGCGGCGCCGTTCGCGCGCCGGATCGCTGACCAGGTCGACAAACCCCACATCCAGCGCCTGCGCCAGCTTGTCCAGGCTGGACAGGCTGATGTTGGCGTTGCCCGCTTCCAGGCCGGCGATCATGCGGCGGCTGATGCCGGAGGCATCGGCCAGCGCCGACTGGCTCAGGCCGGCCAGCTTGCGCAGCCGTTTCAGATTGGCCCCCACGTGCGTGAGGACATCACTGTCGGAATTGGTAATGTGCAGTATATTGCTCAAATTAGTGACACCTGAAGTCCGCCGTGAAATCCGAATCGATGTTTGCCTTGTCGCGCCAGGAAATCGCCCTGGTGCTGGTCACCATGCTGTGGGGAAGCACTTTCCTCATTATCCATATCGCCATGCAGCATAGCGGACCGCTGTTCTTCGTGGGCGTGCGGTTCACCCTGGCGGGGGTGGGGTCGATGCTGCTGTTCCGCCGGCACATGGCGGGGCTGACGCGGCGCGAGACCGGGGCGGGGGTGGCGATCGGCTGCGCCCTGTTCCTGGGGTATTACCTGCAGACCTACGGCCTGCGCACCATCACCAGCAGCCAGTCGGCCTTCATCACCGCGCTGTATGTGCCGATCGTGCCGTTGCTGCAATGGGCGGTGCTCAAGCGCCCGCCGGGCCTGATGAGCTGGGTCGGCGTGGCGCTGGCGTTCACCGGGCTGGTGCTGTTGGCCGGGCCCGAGGCGGGCACGCTGCATTTCAGTCCGGGCGAAGTCGCGACGCTGGCGGGCGCGGCGGCGATTGCCGCCGAGATCATTCTGATCGGCCATTTCGCCAGCTCGGTGGACAGCCGCCGTGTCACGGCGGTGCAGTTGCTGACCGCGGGGCTGGTGTCGTTCGCGCTGATGCCGCTGCTGGGCGAGGCCGTGCCGGCGTTCTCGTGGCGATGGGCCGGCGGGGCGATCGGGCTGGGCCTGGCCAGCGCGGTGATCCAGTTGACCATGAATTGGGCGCAGAAGTCGGTGTCGCCGACCCGCGCCACGGTGATCTATGCCGGCGAGCCGGTGTGGGGCGGCATCGTCGGCCGGCTGGCCGGGGAACGCCTGCCGGGCGTGGCGCTGGTGGGCGCGGCGCTGATCGTGGCCGGGGTCCTGGCCAGCGAGATCAAGTTCAAGCGCAAACCGAAGCCGCTGCCGCGCGAGGCCTGACCGCCGGACCTCAGTTTGCCCGTTCGAGGAAGGCCTGCAACGCCGGCACTGTGTTCAGCACGTGCTGGCGCATCGCCGCCTCGCAGCGGTCGGCGTCGCCGGTGAGCAGCGCGTCGATCAGTTCCTGGTGCGATTCGCGCACCCGCAGCACGCGTCCCGGCTGGGCGGCCCACAGGCGCATGTAGGGCTCGACCACCGAGTGCAGTTCGGAGATCTGCCGCAACAGGCGCGGCTGCTGGCAGAAACTGCAAAGGTATTCGTGGAAGTCGCGATGGGCGCTGGTCCAGTCCAGGTAATCGCCGGAGCCCTGTTCGAGCTGGTCCAGCATGTTGGCCAGGCGGCGGATGTGTTCGGCGCTCATGTGACGCACGGCGTTGCGCACGGCCAGCCCTTCGAGCACCGAGCGCATTTCGAAGACTTCGCGCATTTCCTGCTGGTTCAGGCCGCGCACCACGGCGCCGCGATTGGCGCGGATCTCGACCAGGCCCTCGGAGGCGAGCCGGCGCAGCGCGCCGCGCACCGGCATGCGGCTGGTGCCGATCTCGCTGGCGATGACCTCGGGCACCAGGCGATGGCCGGGCGGGTAGTTGCCCAGCCGGATTTCGCGCTGCAGGTGCTGGTAGGCCTCTTCTTCGGCGCTGACGGCTGTCTTCTGAAACTGCAGCATTCTCGTCCCCGGGGTTTTCAAAGCCGCCATGATAGATAAACGCAAAAATAACACAAATTGGATCCAGTGATCCATGGATGCAAATACCTATATTCGGATCGCCGGCGCTCGCGTCAAATCCGTGACTGGCGCGCCGACCTTGCGCGTCCGCCGGGACCGCAACGGGCGACAGACCCGCCTGGCGCTCCATCGATACAACGCATTCAAGGGGAATCCATGCCTTTCCGTCTCATCCGCGCCCTGGCGGGCGCCGCCGCCGTGGCCTTCGCCGCGCAAGCCGGCGCCCAGGCCACCGATTGGCCGCAGCATCCGGTGCGCATCGTGGTGCCGTTCCAGGCTGGTTCGGCCACCGACCTGATTTCGCGCCAGCTGGGCGCGGCGCTGTCGACCGAACTGGGCCAGCCCTTCGTGGTGGAGGCCCGCCCGGGCGCCGCCGCCGCGATCGGCAGCGCCTCGGTGGCGCGCTCGGCGCCCGATGGCTACACACTGCTGATGGGCGGCCCGGCCGCCGTCGTCACCAACCGCTTCCTGCAAAAGCGCCTGGCCTACGATCCGGACAAGTTCGAGCTGGTGTCGATGGTGGCGTACACGCCCAACATCCTGCTGGCCAATCCGCAGCAGCCGTTCAAGACCCTGCCCGAGATGATCGCGTACGCCCGCGCCAACCCCGGCAAGCTGACCTACGCCTCGTTCGGCACCGGCACCACCTCGCACATGGCGGGCGAAATGCTCAAGTCGGTGGCCGGCATCGACATCCTGCACGTGCCCTACAAGGGCGCCGGCGAAGCCATTCCGGCGCTGCTGAGCGGCCAGGTGACGATGTACTTCGACACCATCATGACCGGCCTGCCGCAGGTCAAGAGCGGCGCGCTGCTGGCGCTGGGCATGTCCAATTCGCAGCGCTCGTCGCTGGCGCCGGACATCCCCACCATCGCCGAGCAGGGCTATGCCGGCTACGACATCGCCCCCTGGTACGGGCTGGTGGCGCCGGAAGGCACGCCCGCGCCGATCCTGGACAAGCTCAACCGCGCCGTCAACAAGGTGCTGGCCGATCCCGCCTTGCGCGGTAAGCTGGCCGAAGCCGGCGCCGAGCCGCGCGGCGGCAGCCGCGAGGAATTCGCCGCCTTCATCAAGGCCGAGATTCCGCGCACCAAGCAGCTGATCGACCAGGCCGGCATCACCCCGCAGTAATTTTCCACAGAGTCTCCACGCCACCATGTCTTCTTCCTTCGATTGGTCTTTTCCGTACGCTTCCCGAAAAATGCCGGTGCTGGCCGCCAACGCGGTCGCGACCAGCCAGCCGCTGGCGGCGCAGGCCGGGCTGCGCATGCTGCTGGCCGGCGGCAACGCCGTGGACAGCGCCATCGCCACCGCCATCGCGCTGACCGTGGTCGAGCCCGTGATGAACGGCATCGGCGGCGACATGTTCGCGCTGGTGTGGCACGAAGGAAGACTGCATGGCCTGAACTCCAGCGGCTGCTCGCCGGCGGCGTGGACGCCGGCGTACTTCGCCGGCCGCGAGGCGATGCCGGGCACCGGCTGGGGCACGGTCACCGTGCCCGGCCAGGTGGCGGGCTGGAAGGCGCTGTCGGACCGCTTCGGCAAGCTGCCGTTCGCGCAGTTGTTCGAGCCCGCCATCGCCTACGCCGAGAACGGCTTCGCGGTCAGCCCGACGATCGCGCGCCAATGGGCCAACCAGGCGTCCAAGCTGGCGCAGGAGCCGGGCTTCGCGCAGGCCTTCCTGCCGCAAGGCCGCGCGCCGCAGGCGGGTGAATGGTGGCGCTTTCCGGACCAGGCGCGCACCCTGCGCGAGATCGCCGAGAGCGGCGGCGACAGCTTCTACCGCGGCGCGCTGGCCAACAGGATCGCCGATTTCGCCGCCCGCACCGGCGGCGCGCTGAGCGCGGCCGACCTGGACCAGCATCGCCCCGAGTGGGTCGAGCCGATCTCGCAATCGTTCCGCGGCTACCAGCTGCATGAAATCCCGCCCAGCGGCCAGGGCATCTCGGCGCTGATGGCGCTGGGCATGCTGGAGCAGTTCGACCTGGAATCGATGGGCCGCGACAGCGCCGATTACTACCACGTCAGCATCGAGGCCATGAAGCTGGCCTTCGCCGACCTGCATCACCACGTGGCCGATCCGCGCCACATGCGCACCGACGCCCGCGCCCTGCTCGACCCGGCCTACCTGGCCGAGCGCGCGCGGCTGATCTCGATGGATCGCGCCGCCGTGCCGGTGGCCGGCACGCCCGCCACCGGCGGCACGGTCTACCTGACCGCCGCCGACGCGGCCGGCACCATGGTGTCGTTCATCCAGTCCAACTACCACGGCTTCGGTTCGGGCGTGGTGGTGCCGGGCACCGGCATCAGCCTGCACAACCGCGGCCTGAACTTCGTGCTGACGCCCGGCCACGTCAATCAGGTGGCGCCGCGCAAGAAGCCGATGCACACCATCATCCCGGCCTTCGTCACCCGCGGCGGCGAGCCGGTGATGTCGTTCGGCGTGATGGGCGGCTCGATGCAGGCGCAGGGTCACCTGCAGATGATGACGCGGCTGGCGGCTTTCGGCCAGAATCCCCAGGCCATGAGCGACGCGCCGCGTTTCCGCGTGGAAAAGGGTCCGGTGGTGAACGTCGAATCGCACCTGCCCGCCGACGTGGTCGACGCGCTGCGCCAGCGCGGCCACAACGTGGCGGTGGCGCCGGTCGACAGCCTGGAGTTCGGTTCGGCGCAACTGATCCGCCGGCTGCCCCAGGGCGGCTATGTGGCGGCGTCCGATTCCCGCCGCGACGGTCAGGCGGTCGGTTTCTAGGCGCGCCGGGCGCGGCGGCGGAACACGCCGCCGGAAAGGGGCTTGATCGGTCATATGGCCGACGCCGGGCGCGGCGATACTGCCGTGCAGACTCAGCAAGGCCCCCCCATGAACCGAATCCTGTCCGCCGCGGCCCTGGCCGCCTCCCTGGCAATCCCGTCCGCCCTGCCCTGCCGCGCGCTGGCCGCGTTGCCGATGGCCGTGGACGGCCAGCCGTTGCCCTCGCTGGCGCCGATGCTCGAACGCGTGACGCCGGCGGTGGTCAACATTTCCGCCCAGGGCGACGGCGGGCAGGCGCCCGCCTTCGGCCCGGCCCGCGCCGGCGGACGCCAGAGCATCGGCTCGGGCGTGATCGTCGACGCGGCCCAGGGCAACATCCTGACCAATCACCATGTGGTGCGCGGCGCCACCTCCATCCGCGTGTCGCTGCAGGACGGCCGCAGCTTCACCGCGACGGTGGTCGGCAGCGATCCGGACACCGACCTGGCGGTGCTGCGCATTCCGCCCGACCGGCTGCAGGCCCTGACCCTGTCCGATTCCAGCGACTTGCGGGTGGGCGATTTCGTGGTCGCCATCGGCGACCCCTACGGCCTGGGGCAATCGGCCTCGTCGGGCATTGTGTCGGCGCTGGAGCGTTCCAGCCTGCGCGCGGCCGGCTACCAGAACTTCATCCAGACCGACGCCTCCATCAATCCGGGCAACTCGGGCGGCGCGCTGGTCAACCTGAACGGCGAGCTGGTCGGCATCAACACCATGATCTACACGCCCTCGGGCGGCAACGTCGGCATCGGTTTCGCGATTCCGTCGAACTTGGCGGGCGAGGTCATGCGCCAGCTGCTGCAGCACGGCCAGGTGCAACGCGGCGGCCTGGGACTGGACACCATCGACGTCACGCCGCGCAACGCGCGCCAGCTGGGCATGGCGCCCAACGCCACGGGGGTGGTGGTGGCGCGCGTGGCGGACGGCTCGCCGGCGCAACAGGCGGGGGTGCAGGCGCGCGACCTGATCGTGGCGCTGGATGGCAAGCCGATCGGCAGCAGCGCGCAACTGCGCAACGCCGAGGGCCTGCTGCCGGTGGGCAAGCAGGTGCGGCTGACGCTGTCGCGCGGCGGCCAGCGCTCGGAGGTGACGCTGCGCATCGAACCCGAGAAGAACGAGCGGCTGCACGGCGGTTCGCTGGATGCGCGCCTGAACGGCGTGGAATTCGCCGAGATCGGCCGCGAACAGCGCCTGAAGGGCAACGATGGCGTGGCGGTCAGCGCCACCTATCCCGAGCGCGGCGCGGTGGCGGCGCGGATGCAGCGCGGCGACGTCATCATCGGCGTCAACCAGCGCCCGGTCAGCCGGCTGGCCGACCTGCGCGGCCTGCTGGCCGGCGCCGCGCCGGGGCAGCCGCTGCTGCTGACGCTGGTGCGCGGCCGGGCGATGTATACCTTGCAGATCCAGTAGGCGCGTCGAACCGGTCGCCCGGAAGGCGGCGGCACGGGCGCCTGACGGCTCGCCCTGCCGGGCCCGCGGCGCGCCGAACCGGCGATAATGCTTGCCGCCCTGGATTCTCGCCGTCGCCGCCCATGTCCTTTCCCGCTCCCTCCCTCGCCCTCTGGGGCATTTCCGCCCTGGCGATCGTCGGCATCCTGCTGCGCCCGTGGAAGCTGCCCGAATACGTCTGGGCCGGCGGCGCCGCGCTGCTGCTGACGGCGACCGGGCTGATCCCGTGGCAGGCGGCGCTGGGCGCGGTCGGCAAGGGGCTGGACGTGTACCTGTTCCTGATCGGCATGATGGTGCTGGCCGAGCTGGCGCGCCAGCAGGGGCTGTTCGACTGGCTGGCGATGGTGGCGGCGCGCCATGCGCGCGGGTCGGCGCGGCGGCTGTTCGACCTGGTGTTCCTGGTGGGTATCCTGGTCACCGTCTTCCTGTCGAACGACGCCACCGCCGTGGTGCTGACACCGGCGGTGTACGCCGCGGCGCGGGCCGCCGGCGCGCGGCCGCTGCCCTACCTGTTCATCTGCGCATTCATCGCCAACGCCGCCAGCTTCGTGCTGCCGATCTCCAACCCCGCCAACCTGGTGGTGTACGGCAGCCAGATGCCGCCGCTGCTGGACTGGCTGCAACGCTTCACGCTGCCGTCGCTGGCGGCCATCGGCCTGACCTATCTGGCCCTGCGCTTCAGCCAGCGCGAGGCGCTGCGCCAGCCGCTGCGCACCGACATCGTGCCGCAACCGCTGGCCGCGGGCGCGCGCCTGACCGGCATCGGCATCCTGCTGACGGCGGCGGTGCTGATGCTGGCCTCGGCGCTGCACGCCGACCTGGGCCTGCCGACCTTCATCGCCGGGCTGGCCACCGCCGGCCTGATCCACCTGAAGCAGCGGCTCAGTCCGCTGCCGGTGCTGCGCCACGTGGCCTGGGGCGTGCTGCCGATGGTGGCCGGCCTGTTCGTGCTGGTCGAGGGCCTGGCGCTCAGCGGCGCCATCGACGCGCTGGCGCGGGCATTGCTGCGGCTGGCAGGCGACTCGGCCGGCGGCGCGCTGTGGGGCGCGGGCATCGTGGCGGCATTGGCCAGCAATGTCATCAACAACCTGCCGGCCGGGCTGATCGCCGGCTCGGTCGGCCAGATCGCCGACCTGCCGGCGCAGACCGCCGGCGCGCTGCTGATCGGCGTGGACCTGGGCCCCAACCTGTCGATCACCGGTTCGCTGGCGACGCTGCTGTGGCTGATCGCCGTGCGGCGCGAGGGCCAGCACGTCGGCGCGCTGCGCTTTCTCAAGCTGGGCGCGTGGGTGATGCCGCCGGCGCTGTTGGGCGCGCTGCTGATGCTGGCGCTGGCCGGCGGCTGACAGCGCGCGGCGGCGCCGCGCGCCGCTCCCGCGTGCCCTCGCCCGCCCTCTGGCGTACCCAGCGGCGCTCCGTCGCGACGGCGGCCCCGCGCGATGGCGGCGCCGCGCACAGGGGTCAAGACTGGGGCTGGGCCAGCAGCCGCTGGATCTCGGCCTCGGTCTCGGCATAGCGCCCCTCGCCGAAGTGGCGGTAGACGATGTTGCCGCCCTTGTCGATCAGGTAGAACGCGGGCCAGTACTGGTTGCGGTAGGCGTCCCAGGTCTTGTACTGGTTGTCCTGCGCCACCGGATATTCGATGCCGAAACGCTTGATGGCGTCCGCCACGTTCCGGGTGGTGCGCTCGAACGGGAATTCCGGCGTGTGCACGCCGACCACGACCAGGCCCTGGTCCTTGTACTTCTGGTTCCACTGCTTCACGTACGGCAGGGTATTGATGCAATTGATGCAGGTGTAGGTCCAGAAATCGACCAACACGACCTTGCCGCGCAGGCCGGCCAGGGTCAGCGGCTCGCTGTTGAGCCAGGTCTGGATGCCGGTGAATTCCGGCGCGGGCGCCGGCGCGGGCGCGGCGGCGTGCGCGGCGGCGCCGACCAGCAGGCCGGCCAGGACCAGTTTGGCGGAGATGAGGGCCCGGCGGGCCGGCAGACGGATGGATGGCATGGTGCGCTCCTTCAGGTTGCGTGTAAGCGGGTCACGGAAAGCGGTTACGGAAAGCGGTTACGGAAAGCGGTTACGGAAAGGCGGTAGCGGAAAGGCGGTTACGGAAAGGCGGTTACGGAAAAGCGAGTCAGGCAAGGCCGGTCAGGCAAGCCCGGGTGGGAACGACGGCTCAGGAAAACAGGCGGCTGATCCAGGCATAGGCCAGCACGTCGTACTGGAAATGGATGGCGACGGCCGAAGCCACCAGCAGCACGCCGAAGGCGCGCTGCAGGCGCACGGCGTGGCGGGCGATGGCGCCGACCCGGCGCGCGGCAAAGCCGCCGCCGTAGGCGATGGCCAGCATCGGGATGCCCGCGCCCAGCCCGTAGACGAGCAGCAGCAGGCTGGAATGGGCCAGGTTGTCGGCGCGCGCGGCCAGGATCAGGATCGAGGCCAGCACCGGGCCGGCACAGGGGGTCCAGACGGCGCCCAGCGACATGCCCAGCAGGAAGCCGCCGGCATTGCCCGAACCGCCTTTGTCGCCCAGGCCGATCACGCCTTGCAGCGGACCGCTCAAGCGCGCCGCGAGCCAGTCGTAGGGCCGCGGCCAGATGCGCGCCAGGCCGAACAGCGCCAGCGCCGCCACCGACACCAAACGCACCGCCTCGTGGGCCGACTCGACCGCGCCCGACAACAGGCTGAGCGCGATGCCCAGCCCGGAAAACGCCGCCACGAAGCCCAGCACAATGAACAGGGGACGCAGCCGGCCGCCGCGCTCGACCGCGCTGCCCAGCAGGATGGGCAGCAGCGGCAGCACGCAGGGCGAGGCCACCGTCAGCATGCCGGCGGCCAGGGCAAGGGGGGTGTCGATGAAGGTGGTCATGGCGCGGCGGTCCGTTTGTGTCTCGATGACCGCATTGGACGCGCGCCGGGTATCCGTCCTGTGCCCGGAAAGCGGGTTTTTACCCGGCTTTTGTATCGTGTCCGGCCCCGCATACACTACGACACACTTGGCGGCGCGAGCGGCGCTATAACCTGCCGGACACCCGTTGCCGGAGCCCGCGCATGAACACCGTTCCCCTTCCCCGCCCCCGCCCTTCCTGGCGGCGCCTGCTGGCCGTGCTGGCGCTGCTGGCCGGCGGCCTGGGCGCCGAAGCCGTCCAGCCCGGCCCCTGCCAGCTGATCGTCAAAAGCCAGGCGCGCCGCCGCGCGCAGCCCGCTGAGTAGAATGCGCCATGGACAATCCAGACCACATCCTGATCGTCGACGACGACCGCGAAATCCGCGAACTGGCCGGCAACTTCCTCAAGAAGAACGGCCTGAATGTCACCCTGGCCGCCGACGGCCGGCAGATGCGCACGCTGCTCGAAACGCTGACCGTCGACCTGATCGTGCTGGACATCATGATGCCCGGCGACGACGGCCTGGTGCTGTGCCGCGAACTGCGCGCCGGCAAGCACCGGCGCACCCCGATCCTGCTGCTGACCGCGCGCGACGAGGACATGGACCGCGTGCTGGGACTGGAGATGGGCGCCGACGACTACCTGGTCAAGCCGTTCGTGGCGCGCGAGCTGCTGGCGCGGATCAAGGCGATCCTGCGCCGCACCCGCATGCTGCCGCCCAACTTCCAGGTCACCGAGCCGGGCCGCGCCGTGCGTTTCGGCGACTGGACGCTGGACACGACCGCGCGCCACCTGGTCGACGCCGAAGGCACCATCGTGTCGCTCAGCGGCGCCGAGTACCGGCTGCTGCGCGTGTTCCTGGACCACCCGCAGCGGGTGCTGAACCGCGACCAGCTGCTGAACCTGACGCAGGGCCGCGACGCCGATTTCTTCGGCCGCTCGATCGACCTGCTGGTCAGCCGACTGCGCCAGCGGCTGCGCGAGGACGCGCGCGAGCCGATGTACATCAAGACCGTGCGCAGCGAAGGCTACGTGTTCGCCGCGCAGGTCGACGTGTCCGAGGCGACGTAGATGGCCACGCTGGTTCCGGCGCTGCGCCGCTGGCCGCGCACCCTGGCGAGCCGGCTGTTCCTGATCTTCCTGGTGGGCCTGGTGCTGGCGCACGGGCTGTCGTTCGGGCTGCAGTTCTACGAACGCTACCAGTCCGCCAAGAGCGTCATGCTCGACAACCTGGAGCGCGACGTGGTGGTGGCGCTGGCGATCCTGAACCGCCTGCCGGCCGACGAACGCGCGGCCTGGCTGCCGCGCCTGAGCGGCAACAACCGTCAATACCTGCTCGGCCCCGGCGACATCGACCGCCCGCTGCAGACGCCCGCCGCCGAGGCGGTGCGCGACTCGATCCAGGCGGCGCTGGGCAACGCCTACCCGCTGGCGTTCGGCACCGTCGGCGACGATCCCAAGCACATCCAGGCGCGCGCCACGCTGGCCGATGGCCAGGCGGTCACGCTCGACATCCACATGACCGTGATGCCGCTGGCGATGTGGCTGCCGGTGGTGCTGCTGGCGCAACTGGCGCTGCTGATCCTGTGCGCCTGGCTGGCGGTGCGGCTGGCGATCCGCCCGCTGACGCGGCTGGCCAGCGCGGCCGACGCGATGAGCCCCGACCGCCGCAGCCCGCGCCTGGCCGAGGACGGGCCGGCCGAAGTGGCGCAGGCCTCGGCCGCCTTCAACGCCATGCAGGACCGCATCGCCGCGCACCTGGCCGAGCGCATGCAGATCCTGGGCGCGATTTCGCACGACCTGCAGACGCCGATCACGCGCATGAAGCTGCGCTCGGAATTCATGGACGATTCGGCCGACCGCGACAAGCTGGCGCATGACCTGCAAGAAGTCGAACAATTGGTGCGCGACGGCCTGGCCTACGCGCGCAGCGCTGGCGCGGCCACCGAGCCGCCGGCGCGCATCGACCTGGACGCGTTCCTGGACAGCCTGGTGTGCGACTACACCGACATCGGCAAGCCGGTGACGCTGCAAGGACACTGCCCCGGCCCCTGGCAGACACGCCCGCGCGCGCTGCGGCGCATCCTCGGCAACCTGATCGACAACGCGCTGAAATTCGGCGGCGCCGCCGAGGTCGAGGTCGGCGCCGCCGACGATGGCCGCGGCGTGTCGATCCGCGTACTGGACCGCGGCCCCGGCATTCCCGAGCAGGAATTGCAGGCGGTGCTGCAGCCGTTCTACCGGCTGGAAGGCTCGCGCAACCGCGACAGCGGCGGCACCGGCCTGGGGCTGGCGATCGCGCGGCAACTGGCCGATGTGATCGACGGCGAACTGCGGCTGCGCAACCGCGAGGGCGGCGGGCTGGAGGCGCAAGTGCTGTTGCGGCCCGGCGCCTGAGCCCGGGCGCCGGACGGCGCATCGACGCGCCCTGCGCCCGCCCGCCCCAATTCCCGGCTGCACGAAAAACGCCCCGCGAAGTGTCATCGCGGGGCGTTGCGCTTGGCGTTGGGGGGATTCAGACGATCGCCAGTTCCACATCGATGTTGCCCCGGATCGCCCCCGAGTAGGGGCAGGTCTGGTGCGCGGTGTCGACCAGTTGGCGCCGCTGTTCGTCCGACAGTCCCGGCAGCGAAATGTTCAGCCTGACCGCCAGCGCGTAGCGCGCGCCGCCGTCGGTCTTGCCCAGCGACACCTCGGCATCGACCGCCACGTCGCGCGGCACGGCGATGCCGAGCTTGGCGCCGGCCAGTTGCATGGCGCCGATGAAGCAGGCGGAATAGCCGATGCCGAACAGTTGCTCGGGGTTGGTGCCGGGCCGGCCCGAGCCCGGCGGGCTGAGCGGCAGCAGCAGCGCGCCGTCGTCGCTGCGGCCGGCGCCGTCGCGGCCCCCGGTGGTGTGGGTATGGGCGGTGTACAGCACGGTTTCCAGCGCTTGGGACATGATGGCTCCTGGTGTCGGAATTGAGGAACCCGCATTGCACCAAGGCGCTGTATCCCGCCTGTGTCGCAAGACCGCCGCTTTTGCGTCGTACTGTATCCCGCGCCCGTGCCGGCGGCGGCGCGCGCCTCAGGCCGGCGCGGCAGGCGCGGCGGCGTCGTCCGGCGCCAGCAGCGTGAAGGCGTCCGGTCCCGCCCGCCGCGCCATCGCGTCGAGGATGCGCTGGACCAGTTCTGGCACCAGCGGGTGCGGCGGCTGGCCGGCCAGCGTGGCCATGCCCACGCAGTAGTCGATGCGCGGCCGGAACGGCCGGCAGGCGATGCCCATGTCCAGGCACAGGCGCGCGAACAGGCCGTTGACGATCGACACGCCGATGCCCTGCGCGGCCAGGCGGCAGGCCATTTCCACCGAATGCACCTCGGCCTTGATCTGCGGCATCATGCGGCCCTGTCGGAACGCCTGGTCGATCTGCAGGCGCAGCGATCGCTGCCGGCCCAGCAGCACCAGGTCGACGCCGATCAGGTCGGCCGGGCCGATCTCGTCCAGCGCCTCCAACGGATGGCCGGGCGGCATGATGCAGACCGCCTCGGTCGCCAGCCGCCGCATCATCGACAGACCCGAATTCATGGGCGGCGAACGCACCAGCGCCAGGTCGGCCTCGCGCCCCAGCACCGCCACTTCGCTGGTTTCATAGGTGCCCACCAGCACTTCCAGCGCGACGTCGGGGTGATCGACCAGGAACGACTCGACCACGGCGGGCATGACCGACTGCGCCACCGTGCTGGGCAACTGCACGCGGATCAGCGTGCGCCGCTGTCCGCCCAGCCGCAACTGGTTGACGTGGCGCTGCAGCGACTCGGCGTCCGAGATCATGTTCTGCACGTCGGGCAGCAGCGATTCGGCCTCGGCGGTGGGATGCAGGCGGCCCTTGCGGCGCACGAACAGCGGCACGCCCAGGTCGGTCTCGAACTGGCTCAGCAGGCGGCTGACGGCCGGCTGCGACGAGCCCAGCCGCTGCGCGGCCTCGATGGTCGAGCCGGTGGTCATGAAGGCGAGAAACGCCTCTAGCTGCTTGAAGTTCATCCTGTCCCGCAAGGTCCGAAATGCCAGCCCCGCGCGGCGAATCGACGCGCGGGGCCTAGGGTTAACACCAAATTTCTCGTCATTCACATAGCCATATGCCGCCTTCGCATACGGTTGCCAGCCGGGCGCGATGGATCGAACATTCCGCCCATCCGGATTCTCGCCATTCACGAATCCGCAATCAATACGCGATATCGCCGATATTGTCCGGCAAGGAGCCCCATCAATGCGCGCCGTTCCGTTCCCCGCTTCCTGTCGCCGCGAGGCGCCATGACCGCGTTCATTATCCGCCGGCTGTGCCAGAGCCTGGTGATCCTGGCGCTGACCTCGCTGATCGTGTTCGCCGGCGTCTACGCCATCGGCGACCCGATCGAGATCCTGGTGCCGGCCGACGCCACGCAGGCCGAGATCGCGCAGGCGGTGCAGTCGCTGGGCCTGGACCTGCCGCTGTACCAGCAGTACCTGAAGTTCGTCGGCAACGCGCTGCACGGCGACCTGGGCAACTCGTTCGTCTTCAACCAGCCCGCCATCCAGTTGATCCTGCAACGCCTGCCGGCCACGCTGGAGCTGGCCTGCGTGGCGCTGCCGAACAAGAAGACCGCGGGCAACCTGCAGTTGGCGGGCTCGTACGATTTCGAGTGGATCAAGCTGCACGGCACCTACGGCAACCTGCGCAACGCCAACACCGGCCCGTCCGCGGGCTACGACCGCGTCAATTCGTACATCGCCGGCGTCAGCGTGCCGACCGGCAAGGTGGGCACGCTGATGGCGTCGTACCAGCGCGCCACGGGGTCTGACATCACCGGCTGGGCCCTGGGCTACCAGTATGACCTGTCCCGGCGCACCAACCTGTACGCCTACGTCAACCGCCTGGATATCCGCGAATCGCACACGCTGCAGACGTCGGTCGGCATCCGTCACATGTTCTGACGCGGCGGCGCGGGCCCCCCCGCGCTTGGCCGCCGGGCGCGCGCCCTCGGGGCTCACAGGAAAGCGCGCGTGCCCCACCAGCCGGGCAACAGCAGCGCGGCCGCCCACAGGAAGGCCGAAGCCCAATTGGCAATCTGGAATGCGGCGGGGCGCATGCCGCAGATGCCGGCGATCATCGGCACGGTGGCGCGCAGCGGACCGAAGAAGCGGCACAGCACGATGCTGAGCACGCCCCACTTCTGGATGAACAGGGTGCTGCGATGCAGGAGCGCGGGGCGTTTGCGCAGGGGCCTGGACCGCATCAGGCCGGGTCCGAACCACACTCCGCACGCGTACTGCACCCAGTCGCCGAGCGCGGCGCCCACCGCGATCGCCAGCCAGACCGGCACGAAAGCGCTGTCGCCCAGCCCCAGGATCGCGCCGATCGACAGCAGCAGCGCCGTGCCGGGAATCACCAGCGCCACCAGCGGCAGCGACTTCAGGAACGCGAACGCGAAGCCCAGCGGCGCCAGCCAATCGGCGTGGGTCCGGGCGAAATCGACCAGGGTTTCCTGCAGCGAGTGGAAAGTCTCGAACAACATGCGGCGTCAGCACCAGGCAGGCATCAGGGCCATATTACGGCCTGGGGCTCAGACGATCACATCGCGCAGGCCGCGCGGGCGCCGGCGCAACAGGCCAGCCAGCCGCTCCAGCGCCTGCGCCAGGGCGGCGCGCTCGGGAATGCTGCCCAGCGAGATGCGGATGGCGTTGGGCGCGCCCATGCCCAGGTGGAAGGCTTCCGAGGAAGTCACGCTCAGGCCTTCGTCGCGCGCGACCCGCTCCAGGTCGACGGCGGTCCAGCGGTCGGGCAGGGGCTGCCACAGATGGATGCCCGCCTCCGCTTCGGGAAACGGCCCCGGCAGCAACCGGCGCGCCAGTTGCTGGCGCGCCTGGGCCTCGGCGCGTACGCCGTCCAGGATCTGCCGCGCCGTGCCGCTGGCGATCCATTGCGTGGTCAGCACCCCCATCAGCGGCGCGGCCATCACGGCGAACGAACGCATCGCCGCCAGCACGTTGCGGCGGCTGTCCTGGTCGGGACTCAGCACGAACGCGGTGCGCAGTCCCGGCGTCAGCGTCTTGGCCAGCGTGGCGATGTAGAACACCGAGGCCGGCGCCAGGCTGGCCAGCGCCGGCGGCGCGCCGTCCAGGAACAGCGAATAGGGATCATCCTCGATGATGCGGGCGCCACAGGCCACGGCCGCGCGCACCAGGTCGCGGCGGCGCGCCGCGCTCATGGTGTGGGCGGTGGGGTTCTGCAACGTGGGATTCAGGTAGACCAGCCGGCCGCCCTCGCGGCAGGCGCGCTCCAGGCCGGCGGGGGTCATGCCGTCGGCATCGGTCTCGGCCACCAGCACGCGGCGGCCCAGTTGCCGCGCGGCGGTCAGGAGACCCGGGTACACCAGCGGCTCGGCGACGATGCCGTCGCCCGGCTGGCTGTAGGCCAGCATCACCGCGGCCAGCGCGGCCTGCGCGCCGGGACACACCAGCACGCGGTCCGGATCGACCCGCTCGACCGACTGCGACAGCCATTGCGCGCCGGCCTCGCGCTCGGCGGGACCGCCGCCGGCCTGGTGGTAGGTCATCATCACGCCGACGTCATGACGCTCCATGGCCTTGGCCAAACCGCGCCGCAGCAGGTCCTGCAGATCGCAGCCCAGCGGCAGCGGCGGCATGTTCATGCCCAGGTCCAGCATCTGTTGCAGCGGCTGTTCCGCCGGCCGCGCGATGAAGGTGCCCAGCGGCCCGCGCGCCTCGATCAGGCCGCGTTCGCCGGCCTCGGCGTAGGCGCGCGTCACCGTGGTCAGGTCCACGCCCAGGTGCTGGGCCAGCCGCCGCTGCGGCGGCAGGCGATCGCCCGGCTGCATGCGGTTGGCGGCCACGGCGCCTTCGATGAAATCGGCGATCTGGCGATAGCGCGGGCCACCGCCACGCACGAAGCGCAAGGGCCAGGACGCAGACATGTCGTCGTGATGCATGGAGTTTATGGCGGCAACATGCCGCAATGCATGGGTCGGGTGAATCGAGCAGTATGGCAACAAACTCGATTTCAGTCCATACATCAAGGATCTTGTACGGGCTTTCGCGGGCCGTCCCGCTCGTCGCGACGCCGTCGGCGAACTGGCGCCACCCATCCCTGCCGCGGGCGGAGATTGCGGCAAGGCCTGCGCCGGCCACACGCCAGCCCTGCGCCGGCCGCACGCCCGGCGCGGGTGGCCGGCCGGCTTGCGCGGCATAATCGGGCTGAACAAGATCATGCGCCCGCTCTTCTCCATCCCATGCGACCCGACCTGAACCTGCTGTACGCGCTGCAAGCCCTGCTGGAGGAAGGCAGCGTGGTCGGCGCCGCGCGCCGCATGAACCTGAGCGCGCCAGCCATGAGCCGCACCCTGGCCCGCATCCGCGAAACCACCGGCGACCCGATCTTCGTGCAGTCCGGCCGCACGCTGGTGCCGACGCCGCGCGCCATGCAATTGCGCGACCAGATCCGCGACGCGATCGAGCAGGCCTGCGGCGCGCTCGCGCCCGGCGAGCAGGTCGACCTGAAGCGTCTGGACACGCGCTTCAATGTGCGCGCCAACGACATCTTCATCGGCATCTACGCGGGCCGCCTGCTGGATGCGCTGCAGAACGACATGCCGCGCGCCACGCTGCGCTTCATGCCCGAGGAAGACGATATCGACGACGAGTCGCTGCGCGCCGGCCGCGTCGACCTGTTCATCAGCGCCGCGCGTCCGCTGGGCCACGAGATCCGCGTGCAGCCGCTGTTCACGACCCGCATGGTCGGCGTGGCCTGTGAAGACCATCCCTTGTTCAAGGACGAGATCAGCGCGCGGCGCGTGGCGCGCTGGGGCCACATCAGCGTCTCGCGCCGCGGCAAGACGCAAGGCCCGATCGACGACGCGCTGGCGCAACAGGGCCTGGACCGGCAGGTCACCCTGACCGTGCCCACGCCCAGCGCGGCGCTGCTGGCCCTGCACGGCTCCGACCTGATCCTGCCGCTGCCCGAACAACTGGCGCGCGCCGCCGCCCGCATGGGCATGCGGATCCGCCTGTTCGATCTGCCGCTGGCGCTGGAACCGGTGCTCATCACGCAGGCCTGGCACCCGCGCTACCAGCACGCTCCCGCGCACCAGTGGCTGCGCCGCACCATCCGCGCCCTGACCGAGGACGCGCGCGACGCCGACGAATTGCCGCGCTGACCGCGCCGCGCGCCGACCGTGCGCGCCACGCACGCCTGACGTGCGAACTCTCGACTTCTCCGCGCCCGGAGCCGCTCCTAGACTGGCTTATCGCAAGCATTCCGGAGCGCACCGTCCATGTCCCAAGCCCCGTCCGTCGTCGCGGACGCCCCGTCCTCCCGGCACGGTCGCGCGCTGGCCCTGCTGGCGCGGCTGGACCTGATCACTCCCCGCGGCGCCTACATCGCCCGCTCGACCGCCGCCGCCCTGCTGGCGCTGGGCGTGGCCTACCTGCTGGAACTGGAGATGCCGTTCTCGGCCGCCTCCACCGTGCTGCTGGTGATCAATCCGGTGCAGGGCGCCGTCATCGGCAAGGGCGCCTGGCGCATCATCGGCACACTGGTCGGCATGCTGGCGGCCGTGGCATTGATGGCCGTGGCCGGCCAGATGCCGCTGCTGTTCATCCTGGGCTTCGGCGCCTGGCTCGGGCTGTGCGTCGGCGCCATGACGCTGCTGCGCCATTTCCGCGCGTCGGGCGCGGTGGTGGCCGGCTACACCATCGGCCTGGCCACCTACGGCGCCATGGGCCACCCCGAGCACACCTTCGAGCACGTCATGGGACGCGGCGCCACCGTGATGGTCGGCGCCGTCTGCCTGGGCCTGGTCAGCAGCCTGTTCAGCGCCCGCACCCTGCGCGCCCGGCTGCATGCGCAATACCAGCGGCTTGCCGCCGGCGTGGCCGGCGCGATCGCGCGCCAGCAGCACGCCGCGCCCGTCGAGGCGCAATCCGCACGGCAGGACGTGATCGCCGAGGTATACGGCGTGGACGACGTGCTGGCCGCCGGCAAGGCCGAGTCCGAAGACCTGGCGCAACGCGCCGCCGCCATCCGCAACGGCATGGCGGCGCTGTTCGGGGCTTTGGTGGGCGGCGCCGCGCCGACCGGCGACCACGCGCGCTGCCCGGCCCTGGCGGCGTTGCGGACGCCGTTGCAACAGGCCTGGGACGGGGCGGCCCAGGCGTTGCGGCAGGGCGACGCGGCGCGCGCGGCGGGCCTGCTGCGCCAGGCCCGCCGGCAATTGGCGGAACCGCTGCCCATCCCCGATCGCGCGGACGCGCGGCACAAGGCCGCGCTGCTGATCGCCGCCGACCGGCTGCGCGAACAAGTGGACGCCTACCTGGTGGCGCTGGACGGCCTGGCGGCCCTGTCGACGCCGCGGCCGCCGGCGGCGGGCGCGCCCGTACGCTTCCATCGTGACTATGCCGGCGCGCTGCGCAACGGCCTGCGCTCGATGAGCGCCATCGTGCTTGCCGGCCTGTTCTGGCTGTACACCGGCTGGCCGCAAGGCGACATGATGCTGCTGGTGCTGGGGCCCTACTGCGCGCTGCTGGCCACCGCCGGCGACCCGCCGGCCGGCGCCCGCGCCTTTCTCCGCGGCACACTGTACGCGGTGCCGGCCGCCTGGCTCTGCGCCTTCGGCGTGCTGCCGCGCCTGGACGGCTTCCCGCTGCTGGCGCTGACGCTGGCGCTGTTCTGGCTGCCGGGCATCTATGCCACCAGCGCCCCCGCGACGGCGTTGACGGGACTGGCCTACCTGGTGGCCTTCAACACGCTGGCCGCGGCCGACAACCCCATGCACTACGCGCTGCAAGACTTTGCCAATTACGCCGTGGCGTGGGTGCTGGCGACCGCCTTCGCGTTGCTGTGCTTCCGCCTGATCCTGCCGCGCGATGCCCATCGCGACGCGCTGCGCCTGCGCCACGCCATCCGCGACGACGCGCTGGCGCTGCTGCGCGGCAAACGGCCCGGCCAGCGCGGCTGGCAGCAACGCCAGCAACATCGCCTGGCGCAGTTGGGCGCCATGCTCAAGGGCCGGCCCGAGACCCTGACCGTCGCCCTGGCGCAAAGCCTGGCGGCGATCCATCTCGGCCGAGAAGTGCTGCGCGTCCAGCGGCTGCTGGCGAGCCGCGCGCTGCCCGCCGACGGCGCCCGCCTGGCGCAGCGGGCGCTGGAGCGCCTGGCCCAAGGCGACGCGCCGGCCACGCGGCGGGCCTTGCA
>NZ_CADIJL010000014.1 GCF_902859695.1 Achromobacter ruhlandii | reverse complement strand
GACCTCCAACAACACGCCCGCTGCCGCCCCCGCGCCGGCCGCCAGCGCCCCGCCCACGCCCATCGCCAAGGTGGCGCCGACCCCGGCGCCCGCGGCCAAGGCGCCGGTCGCCAGCGCCGCCCCGACCGCGTCGGCCAATGGCTCGTACTACCTGCAGGCCGGCGCCTTCCGCGGCCAGGACGACGCCGAATCGCTCAAGGCCCGCATCATCCTGCTGGGCCTGCCGGTGGCGGTGCAGAAGGCCGAGGTCAACGGCAAGCCGATCAACCGCGTGCGCGTCGGTCCGTTCGCCCGCCTGGACGACATGAACCGCGCCCGCGGCCGCCTCGGCGAAAACAAGATCGAAACGGCGGTGGTGCGCCAGTAACACGGCGCCCGCATCATGGTTTTTGATTGAACTAATCCGGGCCTGGCCCTGTCTGTAACCTCTTTGTTCAGGAACCTCACCCCATCATGCTGTCCCCCAAGCTCATCCGCATCCTGGCAGCCGCCGCGCTGACCGCCACCGCGTTCTTCAGCCCGGTCAGCCACGCCCAGGGCACCCAGGCCTATGTGCCGATCAATCCGCCGCTGCCGTCGGATACCCCGGGCAAGATCGAGGTCCTGGAATTCTTCGCCTACACCTGCCCGCACTGCGCCGCCATGGAACCCATGGTCGAGGACTGGGCCAAGACCAAGCCCGACGACGTCGTGCTCAAGCAGGTGCCGATCGCCTTCAACGCCGGCATGAAGCCGCTGCAACAGCTCTACTACACCCTGGTGGCCCTGGATCGCCCGGACCTGCACGCCAAGGTCTTCACCGCCATCCACGGCGAGCACAAGCGCCTGATCGACAAGAAGGCCATGGGCGAGTGGGCCGCCGCGCAGGGCGTGGACCGCGCCAAGTTCGACTCGGTGTTCGATTCGTTCAGCGTGCAGACCCAGGTCCAGCGCGCCAACCAGTTGGCCGAAGCCTATCGCATCGAAGGCACGCCGTCGTTCGCCGTCGGCGGCAAGTTCATGACCTCGCCGGTCATGGCGGGCAACAGCTACGAAGGCGCCCTGCAGGAAGTGAACAAGCTGATCCCGATGGCCCGCGGCAAGTGACCCGCGCCTGAATCGCGTTCATGACGACGCCCCGAGCCGACCGGCCGGGGCGTTTTTCATGGGGTCATCCCCAAGGCGCGCGGACGCGGCAAAGCGCCCGCCGCGATATACACTTCCTCCCATAATTATTCGCCGCCACGCGCGGCCTACAAGGGGTGGAAGATGAGACAGCAATTCCTGCGCCGCGCGGCGCTGGGCGTGAGCCTGGCGCTGGCCGGCCTTTCAGCGCAAGCCAATGACGCCGACGGCGTGAAGATCGGCGTCCTGACCGACATGGCCGGCGTCACCGCCGATGCCACCGGGCGCGGCTCGGTCGAGGCCGCGCGCCTGGCGATCGAGGAACTGGGCGGCAGCGTGCTCGGCAAGCCCGTGGCGCTGGTATCGGGCGACCACCAGCACCGGCCCGACATCGGCAGCGGCATGGTGCGCAAGTGGTACGACACCGACGGCGTCGACGTGGTGGTGGACGTGCCCAATTCCTCGGTGGCGCTGGCGGTGCAGGGCATCGCGCGCGAAAAGAAGAAGTTGGTGCTGTTCTCCAGCCCCGGCACCACCGCGCTGACGCAGGCGCAATGCTCGCCCTATGGCGTGCAATGGACCTACACCACCTACGCGCTGTCGCGCGGCACCGCCACCGCCGTGGTCAAGGAAGGCAACAAGCGCTGGTTCATCCTGGCGTCCGATTACGCCTTCGGCAAGCAACTGGCCGCCGACACCGAGACCGTGGTCAAGGCCAACGGCGGCGAAGTGGCGGGCACGGTGTTCCACCCGCTCAACGCCTCGGACTTCGCCTCGTTCCTGCTGCAGGCGCAGGCCTCCAAGGCGCAGATCATCGCCGTCGCCAACGCTGGCGGCGACACCATCTCGGCGATCAAGCAGGCGGCCGAATTCGGCATCGCCAGCGGCGGCCAGAAGCTGGCGGCAATGCTGTTGCTGCTGACCGACGTGCACAGCCTGGGATTGCAGGCCGCGCAGCACACCTACCTGACGGTGCCGTCCTATTGGGACATGAACGACGGCACGCGCGCCTTCACCAAAAAGTTCGAAGCCCGCCTGGGCCGCCCGCCCACCTTCCTGCAGGCCGGCGTGTACAGCTCGGTGCGCCACTACCTGCGCGCGGTGCAGGCGGCCGGCACCACCGATTCGGACGCGGTGATGGCGAAGATGAAGTCGATGCCGATCGACGACCCGTTCAGCCTGAACGCGCACATTCGCGAAGACGGCCTGGTGGTGCGCGACATGATGCTGGCACAGGTGAAATCGCCCGGCCAGTCCAAGGCGCCCTGGGACTACTACAACATCGTGCGCACCATTCCCGGCGACTCGCTCGCCTGGCCCCTGTCGGAAAGCCAATGTCCGCTGGTCAAGAAGTAGGCCCCCTGGCGCTTGCCGATTTCGGCAGCTTCTACGCGGGCGGGCGGCAGGCGCATATCAGCGGCCGCCCGGTGCGCGAGATCGCCTTCACCAAGACCGCCTCGCTGACGTACGACCCTAACGGGCTGTACCACGTCGAACAGGCGTACGTGCAGTACTTCATCCCGGCCGAACGCCGCCATCCGCTGCCGCTGGTGCTGCTGCACGGCGGCGGCATGACCGGCGCGATGTGGGAACAGACGCCGGACGGCCGGCATGGCTGGCTGCAGCATTTCGTGCGTCAGGGCCACGCGGTCTACGTGGTCGACAACGTCGAGCGCGGCCGCGCCGGCTGGACGCCGTTCGAGGAGGTCTGGCCCGATGCGCCGATCGTGCGCAACGCCGAGGAAAGCTGGTCGCTGTTCCGCTTCGGCCGCGCCGAGGACTACGCGCAGCGCCGCGCCTTCGACGGCCAGCGCTTTCCGCTGGCGGCCTTCGACGATTTCATCCGCCACGCCGTGCCGCGCTGGCTGGGCAACAACGATGCGGCGCTGGCGGGCTTGTGCGCCGCGCTGGAACGCATCGGCCCGTGCCTGGTGCTGGCGCACAGCCATGGCGGCGAAGTGGCCTACCGCGCGCTGCAGGCGCGGCCGGAACTGGTGCGCGGGGTCATCGGCATCGAGCCGTCGGGGTTCTCGGCGGAAGTGGACGCGGCGGCGGTGGCGGGCAAGCCCTTTCTGTTCGTCTATGGCGACTATCTCGACGCCACGCCGCTATGGGCCAGGCTGGATGCCGCCGGGCAGGCCTACGCCGACCAGTTGGCGGCACGGGGCGGCCGCGTTACCCGCTGGCGACTGGCCGACATGGGTATCCGCGGCAATTCGCACATGCCGATGATGGACGACAACAGCGACGACATCGCCGCGCGCATCGGCGCGTGGATCGGTGCCAACGCCTGACATACGGCGGCGCCTTGCCGCACGGGCCTTGCGCCGGCCTTCATCCCGGGCGGGGCGAGCGGGGCTGGCGCGCCGGCCGGGCCCGGCCGGCGGTCACGCCCGGGTCAGCCCTTGACCGCCGCGGCCTTTTCCAGCGCCTGGGTCAGGTCGGCGATGATGTCCTGCGGCGACTCCAGACCGATATGCAGGCGCACCAGCGCGTTGTCGCCCTCGCCCCAATAGCGATGGTGCGACAGGTCCTTGGGCGACACCAGTTGCACCAGGCTTTCGTAGCCGCCCCACGAGAAACCGATACCGAACAGTTCCAGTTCGTCGACGAACACCCGCGCGGCGGCCGGCGACAGGCGCAGCTCGACCGACAGCATGCCGTTCGAACCGGTGCAGTCGCGCTGCCACAGCGCATGGCCCGGATCCTGCGGCCAGGCCGGGTGGAACAGGCGCACGGTCTCGGGGCGCTGCTTGAAGAATTCGCAGACCTGCAGCGCGTGGCGCGCGTGCTGCGCCATGCGGATCGGCATGGTGCGCACGCCGCGCAGCGCCAGCCAGGCATCGTCGGCGCTGATGGAGTAGCCCATGGCGTACTGGGTGCGGTTCAGCTTCTTGGCAATCGCCTCGTCATTGGTGACGACCGCGCCCAGCATCAGGTCGGAATGGCCGCCCACGTACTTGGTGCCGGCGATGACCGACACCTGCGCGCCCAGCGTCAGCGGCCGGTAGATGTAGCCCGAACCCCAGGTGTTGTCGGTGGCCAGCACCAGGCCGTGGCGCTGCGCGATGGCGGCCATGGCGCCCATGTCGAGCATCTCGAACAGCAGCGAGCCGGGCGATTCCACGTACAGCAGCTTGGTGTTGGGCTGCACCAGCGCGTCCAGGTCCTCGCCGGCGGCGAAGTAGGTGACGGCGATGTTCATGCGCTTGAGCACGGCATCGTCGAGCTCGCGCATCGGGCCGTAGACGCAATCGGAGATCAGCGCGTGGTCGCCGGCCGAGCACAGCGCCAGCATCACCATCGTCATGGCCGACAGGCCCGACGGCGCCAGATACGCGTGGGTGCCGCCTTCGAGCTGCGCGAAAACCTGCTCCAGCGCCGCGTGCGTGTCCATGCCCATGCGGCCATAGGTGGTGGCGCGGCCGCCGGCGGCCTTGCTGCGCTGGGCCTTTTCCAGGGCCGCCAGGTTCTCGAAACGCACCGTGCTGGCCCGCATCGGCGGCAGCGGCACCGGGGCCGTGCCCGTCTCGGGGTTGAACGGGGCGGTGCCCGCGTGCTGCAGAACCGTATCGATGTGTTTGGTAGCCATCTTCAAGAGGGAATGCGTGCGTATTGGGAGAACCCGAACCGTAGCAGGAACGCGCGCGGCTGTCGCGCCCCCGGTCCGGTGTCAGTCGATCCAGCGCACCGCCGCGTCCAGGTCGGCGCGGCTGGTGCGATAGCTGTTGGCCGGATGCGCGGTATCGGCATAGCCGAACGAGATGGCGCAGACCACGCGCCGATCGGGGCCGATGCCGAGCTGTTCGCGCAGCACCTCGGGATACATCGCCAGCGAGGCCTGGGCCACCGTGGCCACGCCGTTGGCCTGCGCCGCCAGCAGGAAATTGGCGACATAGCCGCCGCAGTCGATGGCGCCGTATTCGCCCAGCGCCTCGTCGGTGGTGATGATGGCCACGTGCGGCGCGTCGAACAGCTGGAAGTTGCGCAGTTCCTGCCGCCGGTAGGCCTCGCGGTCGCCGCGCGCCACGCCCACGGCCCCATACAACTGGAAGCCCGACTCGCGGCGCCGCGCCAGGTAGTCGCCCCGGTACTCGCGCGGGAACGGGAAGTCGGGCGTGAAGCCCGCTTGCCCGGCGCGTTCCACCAGGGCCCGGCTCAGGCGCCGCGCGCCGTCGCCCGAGGCCACCGTCACCTGCCACGGCTGGCAGTTGCACCAGGACGCGGTGCGCTGCGCCAGCGTCAGGATGCGTTCGATGGTGGCGCGCGGCACCGGCTCGGGCAGGAAGGCGCGGCAACTGTGGCGCGCGCGCAGCCAGTCTTCGAGCGCGGCGTCGGGGCGCGCGGCAGCGGATTCGGGTACGGCGGACATGGTGTCTCCTTGGTTTCCTCGTATGATGGCCACTTGATTGCCGGCGCGCAAGGCGCCGCCCGACCCTGGCGAGACCCCATGCTGCCCCTCGATTCCCTGATCGCGTTCTTCGGCATTGCCGTATTGCTGGCCCTCACGCCCGGGCCCGACAACCTGTTCGTGCTGATGCAATCGGCCATCTGGGGCCGCAAGGCCGGGCTGTTCGTGGTGCTGGGGCTGTGCACCGGGCTGCTGGGCCACACCGCCGCCGTGGCGCTGGGGCTGGCCGCCGTGTTCGCGGCTTCCCCTGTGGCCTTCACGGCGCTGAAACTGGCGGGCGCGGCATATCTGGCCTACCTGGCGTGGCAGATCCTGCGGGCGCCGGTGCATGCCGAGGACGGCCAGCGGCCCGAGCCGATGAAGACCTCCGCGCTGTACCGGCGCGGCATCGTCATGAACCTGACCAATCCTAAGGTGCTGCTGTTCTTCTTCGCCTTCCTGCCGCAGTTCACCTCGCCCAAACTGGGTTCGGTGGGCTGGCAGACGGTGCAACTGGGCGCGGTGTTCATGCTGGCCACGCTGCTGGTGTTCGGCGCCATCGCCTTCTTCTCGGGCGCGTTCGGCGAACTGCTGCAACGCTCGGTCACGGCCAAGCGCTGGCTCAACCGCGTCGCGGCGCTGGTGTTCGTGGGACTGGCCGTGCGGCTGGCGACGGCCACGCGCTGAGGCCGCCGGCCGGCGCGAGCCTGGCAAGGGCCGACCCGGCGAAGCCACGCGCGCCGGTTCGCCCGCGGGAGGCCGCCGCGCAACGTGGCTGGGAGCGGCGTCAGGCCGCCTTGAAGCGCACGATGCCGTCCGCGCCTGTGCCGCGCGTCAGCTTGCCTTCGAAGTACAGCGCATGCAGGTGCGCCAGCGCCTCGCCCATGGCGAAGGTCAGCTGGTGCAGGTCGAGCTTGCGCTTGAACAGCACCGGCACGATGTCGGAGGTCGATTGCGGTCCGGCCTTACAGGCCTCCAATACTTCGGCCAGACGGTCGCGGTGATGCTCGTGCTGCTGCGCGATGCGCTCGTGCAGGCCCTTGAAAGGCCGGCCGTGCGAGGGCAGCACCAGCGTGTCGCGCGGCACGTCGGCGTAGCCGTCGAGCGAGCGCAGGTACAGCGGCAGCGGGTTGGCGTCGGGCTCGTAGTCGAACACGCTGACGTTGGTGGAGATGCGCGGCAGCACCATGTCACCGGAGATCAGCACTCCCAGGTCGGGCGAATGCAGTGAGGCGTGCTCGGGCGCGTGGCCGTAGCCGACGATGACGCGCCAGTCGTGCGCGCCGATGCGCACCGCGTCGCCATGCATGATGCGCGTGTAGCGCGACGGCACGGCCGGCACCAGGTTGGGGAAGTAGTTGGCGCGCTGGCGGATCTGTTCCTGCGCGTCCGGATCGGTCAGGCCGTGGCGGGCGAAATGGTCTACCGCCGACTGGCCGCCAGGCCCGGCGCCGGCGTCATTGCGGCGCGACGACCACAGCGACGCGACCATGAAGTCGGTCATGGTCATCCACAGCCGCGCGTCCCAGCGTTCACAGAGCCAGTAGGCCAGGCCGATGTGGTCGGGGTGCATGTGGGTGACGATGACGCGCAGCACCGGCAGGCCGTCCAGTTCGTTCTCGAACACCTGTTCCCACAGCGTCTTGACCTCGTCGCGCGAGATGCCGCAGTCGACGATGGTCCAGCCGTCGCGGCCGTCGATGCGATCGCGCAGCAGCCAGAGATTGATATGATCCAGCGCGAACGGCAGCGGCATGCGGATCCACTTGACGCCCTCGGCCACCGGGTGGGCGCGGCCGGCTTCGGGCTGGAAATCGGCCCAGGGATACTGCAGCTTCTGTTCGTTGGGGTTCATTGCCTCGCTCTCCACGCTTGACGATCGCGTCAAGTCATCATAATTTACGTTTACGTAAACTGCCACACGTCGCATGTCCCCGTCAACCTGGACCATCTCCGAGCTCGCCCGCGAGTTCGACGTCACGCCCCGCACGATCCGCTTCTATGAAGACCAGGGGATCGTCAGCCCGGCGCGCGAGGGCCGCAACCGCATCTTCGGGCCGCGCGATCGCACGCGCCTGAAGCTGGCCCTGCGCGGCAAGCGCCTGGGCCTGCAGTTGTCGGAGATCCTGACGCTGATCGACATGTACGACGGCCCCGGCGACACCGAGGTGCAGTTGCGCCAGTACCTGGCGGTGCTGGCCCAGCACCGCGCCACGCTGGAACAGCAGCGCCGCGACATCGAGGATACGCTG
Organism: Achromobacter ruhlandii; assembly: GCF_902859695.1. GTDB lineage: Bacteria > Pseudomonadota > Gammaproteobacteria > Burkholderiales > Burkholderiaceae_B > Achromobacter > Achromobacter ruhlandii. The sequence goes on along the minus strand of NZ_CADIJL010000014.1, from coordinate 140,780 downwards.
CAGGAGATCGCGGTGCAGGAACGCCAGTGCCGCGAGCTGCTGGCGCAGCAACGAGCCTGAAGCGCCTGACATGGCGATGCTGCAAACCTTCGCGCTGTTCGTCCTGACCGCGCTGGCCGAGATCATCGGCTGCTACCTGCCGTATCTGTGGTTGCGCCGCGGTCATTCCATCTGGCTGCTGGCGCCGGCCGCCGTCAGCCTGGCGCTGTTCGCCTGGTTGCTGACGCTGCACCCGACCGCGTCGGGGCGCGTGTATGCGGCCTACGGCGGCGTGTACATCGGCATGGCGCTGCTGTGGCTGTGGGCGGTCGATGGCGTGCGGCCCAGCGTCAGCGATTATGTCGGCGTGGGGCTGTGCCTGGCCGGCATGCTGGTGATCATGTTCGGGCCCAAGACGGCCTGACCGATTGCCGCGAAGGCGCGTGGGCGCACGACGGGCCAGCGCGCGTTGGCGGGTCCGACTCACGCGGCGCGACGCCGGCCCGCCTCCCCCAAAATGAAAAAGCGCGCTCCCCGTGGAGCGCGCTTTGCATTGCCTGCGCGGCATCCCGGCCGGGATGCGCGGCGCTGGCGTCATTCCGCCTTGATGTTGCCTTCCTTGATGATGCGCGCGTTGTTGGCGAACTCGGCCTGCACCTGCTTGGCGAAGGCGTCGCCGGACGCGGTGCCCGGCTGCAGGTAGGACTTGGTCAGCAGGTCCTTGAACTCGGCGCTGGCCACGGCCTTGGCCAGCGCGGCCTGCAGCGGACCCGACACCGCCGGCGGCAGGTTGGCCGGCGCGAAGATGCCGAAGTTCGAGTAGTACTGCGCCTGCGGCAGCTTCAGTTCGGCCATGGTGGGCACGTCGGGCCAGGCGGCCAGGCGCTCGGGCGCCATCACCGCCAGCGGCTTGAGCGCGCCGCTGGCCACGTGCGGCAGCACCACGTCGGTGTTGACCACCAGCAGTTCGACCACGCCGCCCAGGCCGTCGGTCAGCGCCTGGCTGTTGCCGCGGTAGGGCACGTGCAGCATCCTGGTGCCGGTCTGCGTGGTCAGCGCCGCCATGCCGATGTGGGCCACGGTGCCCTGGCCCGGCGTGCCGTAGCGCACGCCGTCCGGGTGCGACTTGGCGTAGTCGATCAGGCCGGCGAAGTCCTTCACCGGCAGGGCCTTGGTGGCGACGATGGCCACGGGCGCCACGGCCACGCTGGCCACCGGCGTCAGGTCCTTCATCGGGTCGTAGTTGGTCTTGGCCAGGTGCGGGAAGATGGTCAGCGGGCTGGTGGAAGCCAGCAGCAGGGTGGCGCCGTCCGGCTGGGCGCGCGCCACGAAGTCGGTGCCGACCGAGGCGCCCGCGCCGGGCTTGTTTTCGACGATGACGGTGGCGTTGGTCTCCTTGCGCAGCACGTCGCCCAGGCGGCGCCCGATCGCGTCGGCGCTGCCGCCGGCGGTGTAGGGCACGACCAGGGTGATGGGCTTGGCGGGCCAGCCCTGCGCCAGCGCGGCGCCGCCCGTCATGATCGCCAGGGCCGCCCCCGCGGCCGTGAACAGCATCTTCTTTTTCATAGCTTCCTTGTGGTGTTGCGTAGCACTGCGTGAGGTAATGCGTGAAACGGGTAAGGCAAAAGGAAAACTCGTGGTGGCGACAAAGGCAGTGACCGCGAAGGCGACACGCGCGTCGCGACGGCCGCGCGTGAATCAGCCAGCCAGGTAGCGCTGCGTCAGCCGCACCCAGTAGCTCGCGCCCGGCGCGATCAGAGCGTCGTTGAAGTCGTAGCTGGTGTTGTGCAGCATGCACGGGCCCAGGCCGTGGCCGGCCATGCGGTGGTCGCCGTCGCCGTTGCCCAGGAACACGTAGCAGCCGGGCTTGGCCTGCAACAGAAAGGCGAAGTCCTCCGAGGCCATCACCGGCTCGATCACGCGGGCGTGGTCGGCGCCGGCCACCTCGCGCATGACCTCCATGCAGAACGCGGTTTCGGCCGGCGTGTTGATCAACGCCGGATAGCGGCGCTCGAAATAGACCTCGGCCTCGCAGCCGTGGGCGGCGGCGATGCTGCCGGCGATCTCGTGCATGCGGCGCTCGATCAGGTCGACCACGTCGGTGCTGTAGGCGCGCACCGAGCCGCCCAGCCAGGCGCTGCCCGGGATCACGTTGATGACGCTGCCGCCGGCCTGCACCTGGGTGATGGACAGCACGGCGGCGTCCAGCGGGCGCTTGCTGCGGGTCAGGATGGTCTGCAGCGACTGGCCGATGGCGAACAGCGCCGGCACCGGGTCGGCGCAATCGTGCGGCGCGGCGGCGTGGCCGCCCTTGCCGCGCACGGTGATCTTGAAGCCGTTGGCGGACGCCATCATCGGCCCGGCGCAGACGCCGAACGAGCCGGCCTCCAGGCCGGGCCAGTTGTGCATGCCGAACACGGCCTCGCAGGGGAAGCGGTCGAACAGGCCGTCCTGGATCATGGCGCGGCCGCCGGCGCCGCCTTCCTCGGCCGGCTGGAAGCAGAAATAGACCGTGCCGTCGAAACCGCCTTCCTGTTGCAGGTGACGCGCGGCGGCCAACAGCATGGCGGTGTGGCCGTCATGGCCGCAGCCATGCATCTTGCCGTCGTGGCGCGAACGGTGTTCGAACTGGTTCTCTTCCTGCATCGGCAGGGCGTCCATGTCGGCGCGCAACATGATGGCGCGGTCGGAAGCGCCGCGCTTGATGACGCCGACCACGCCGGTCTTGGCGATGCCGGTGTGGGTCTCGATGCCCCAGCCGCGCAGGGCGTCGGCCACCACCTTGGCGGTGCGGTGCTCTTCGTAGCAGAGCTCGGGATGGGCGTGCAGATCGCGCCGCAGCGCCACGATATCGTCAAGATTGGCCAGGTCGGACACCGCTGACTCCGTAACAAAATTTGAAGTTTCAAGGACCCGGGGAATAGTACCCAGGGCGCTTCCCGGGAACGCAAACATTTGCCTAGGGAAAACCCGACTCATATTTACGTTTACGTAAACGTAATATTTGCGCTGCATCATTGCGTAGCCAGCGTCGATCAGCGCATCATGGGGCCACGCGGCGAGATCCGGCGCGATCGCAGGCGCCCATAAGAATGTAAGTACCTACTATCACGGAGACAGCGATGAACCTTCCTGGCCTGAACTTCGACCTGGGCGAAGACCTGGACATGCTGCGCGACGCCGTGCGCACTTTCGCGCAGGCCGAGATCGCGCCGCGCGCCGCCGAAGTCGACCGCAGCGACCAGTTCCCCATGGACCTGTGGCGCAAGTTCGGCGACCTGGGCGTGCTGGGCATGACGGCCAGCGAGGAATACGGCGGCGCCAACATGGGCTACCTGGCCCACATGGTGGCGATGGAGGAAATCTCCCGCGCCAGCGCCTCGATCGGCCTGTCCTATGGCGCCCACTCCAACCTGTGCGTCAACCAGATCAACCGCAACGGCACCCCCGCCCAGAAGGCCAAGTACCTGCCCAAGCTGATTTCCGGCGAACACATCGGCGCGCTGGCCATGAGCGAACCGGGCGCCGGCTCGGACGTGGTCAGCATGAAGCTGCGCGCCGACAAGAAGGGCGACCGCTACGTGCTCAACGGCTCCAAGATGTGGATCACCAACGGCCCCGACGCCGACACCCTGGTGGTCTACGCCAAGACCGACCCCGAGGCGCACCAGCGCGGCATCACCGCGTTCCTGGTGGAAAAGGGCTTCAAGGGTTTCTCGGTGGCGCAGAAGCTGGACAAGCTCGGCATGCGCGGCAGCCACACCGGCGAACTGGTGTTCCAGGACTGCGAGATCCCCGAGGAAAACGTGCTGGGCCAGGTCAACGGCGGCGTCAAGGTGCTGATGAGCGGCCTGGACTACGAGCGCGCCGTGCTGTCGGGCGGCCCGGTCGGCATCATGCAGGCCGTGATGGACGTGGTGGTGCCGTACATCCATGACCGCAAGCAGTTCGGCCAGGCCATCGGCGAATTCCAGCTGATCCAGGGCAAGGTGGCGGACCTTTACACCACGCTGCAGGCCAGCCGCGCCTTCTGCTACCAGGTCGGCAAGAACCTCGACCGCCTCGGCGCCGAGCACGTGCGCCAGGTGCGCAAGGACTGCGCCGCGCTGATCCTGTACACCGCCGAGAAGGCCACCTGGATGGCCGGCGAGGGCGTGCAGATCCTGGGCGGCAACGGCTACATCAACGAATACCCGGTGGGCCGCCTGTGGCGCGACGCCAAGCTGTACGAAATCGGCGCCGGCACCAGCGAGATCCGCCGCATGCTGATCGGCCGCGAGCTGTTCGCCGAGACGGCCTGAGTCCCCCCGGAAGTCGTTTGCCATGATCCGCACGTCCGACGTCCAGCACATCGTGCAGGCGCCCGTCCGGGGCCCCTCGCCGCTGGACGTCGCGCGCCGCATCCTGGCCGGCTTCGACCGCCACTACGCGCTGTTCCGCTACAGCGCGCAGCGCGCCAAGGCGCTGTTCGAATCGGGCGACTGGCACGGCATCCAGCACCTGTCGCGCGAGCGCATCGAGTACTACGACATGCGGGTGCGCGAATGCGCCAGCCAGCTCGAAGGCGTGCTGCGCGGCCGGCCCGAGGGCGCGGTCGGCGCCCATGCCCCCAACGGCGCGAACGGCGCCGCGGGCGCCGCGCTGACGGATGCGCAGACCGCCTACTGGCAGCAGATCAAACAGGAATTCGTCGGCCTGCTGGGCGAGCACCGCCAGCCCGAATGCGCCGAGACGTTCTTCAATTCGGTGTCGTGCCGGCTGCTGCACCGCGACTATTTCCACAACGATTTCCTGTTCGTGCGGCCGGCCGTGGCCACCGACTACCTGGACAGCCGCATGCCGTCGTACCGGGTCTACTACCCGGTGACCGAGGGCCTGCACAAAAGCCTCATCCGCATGGTGGCCGACTTCGGCCTGGCGCTGCCGTTCGAGGACCTGCCGCGCGACACCCGCCTGCTGGCGCGCGCCGCCATCGGCCAGCTGCGCCGGCAGTTGCCGCGCCACGTCGGCCGCCGCATCGCCAGCGACTGCCAGGTGCATGCGCTGGGTTCGCTGTTCTTTCGCAACAAGGGCGCCTACATCGTCGGCCGCCTGATCAACCAGGGCACCGTCTACCCCTTCGCCGTGGCGCTCACGCGCAACCCGGCCGGGCAGGTGAACCTGGACGCGCTGCTGCTGGGCGCGGACGACCTGAGCACGCTGTTCAGCTTCACGCGCGCGTATTTCCTGGTGGACATGGAGACGCCCGCCGCGGTGGTCAACTTCCTGGCCAGCCTCTTGCCGCGCAAGCCCAAGGCCGAGCTGTACACCATGATCGGCCTGCAGAAGCAGGGCAAGACGCTGTTCTACCGCGATTTCCTGCACCACCTGGCGCATTCGCGCGACGCCTTCGACATCGCGCCCGGCATCAAGGGCATGGTGATGTGCGTGTTCACGCTGCCGTCCTATCCCTACGTGTTCAAGCTGATCAAGGACCATATCGACAAAGACGGCATGGACCACGCCACCGTGCGGCGCAAGTACCAGATGGTCAAGCTGCACGATCGCGTCGGCCGCATGGCCGACACCTGGGAATACTCGCAGGTGGCGCTGCCGCGCGCCCGCTTCGCGCCGCGGCTGCTGGACGAACTGCGGCGCCTGGTGCCCAGCCTGATCGAAGAAACCGGGGACACGGTGGTCATCCGCCACGTCTACATCGAACGGCGCATGACGCCGCTGAACCTGTACCTGAGCCAGGCGCCGGACGCGCTGCTGGAGCCGGCCGTGCGCGAATACGGCGACGCCATCCGCCAGCTGGCCGCCGCCAACATCTTCCCCGGCGACATGCTCTACAAGAACTTCGGCGTGACGCGGCTGGGCCGGGTCGTGTTCTACGACTACGACGAAATCCAGCGCATGACCGAAATGAATTTCCGACGGATTCCTCCCGCCCCCAACGAGGAAGCGGAAATGGCCTCCGAACCCTGGTATGCCGTCGGACCGAACGACGTCTTTCCGGAGGAATTCGGCCGCTTCCTGCTGGGCGACGCGCGTGTGCGCGGCGCCTTCCTGCGCCACCATGCCGACCTGCTGGAACCGGAATGGTGGCAGGCCTGTCGCGCCCACGTGGCGCAAGGCCGGATCGAAGAATTTTTCCCTTACGATACGGACAGACGGCTGCGTCCGGCACCCGCTGGCGCCACCGCATAAAACACGCTGTCCCGACCCTCACAGGAGCTAGTCATGTCAGATCCCATCGTTATCGTTTCCGTCGCCCGCACGCCCATGGGCGGCATGCTCGGCAGCCTGTCCGGCCTGGCCGCGCACGAGCTGGGCTCGGTCGCCATCAAGGCGGCCGTCGAACGCGCCGGCCTCAAGCCGGAGCAGATCGAAGAAGTCATCATGGGCAACGTGCTGCAGGCCGGCCAGGGCCAGGCCCCGGCGCGCCAGGCCGCCCTGGGCGCGGGCCTGCCGCTGGGCGTGGCGTGCACCACCATCCACAAGGTGTGCGGCTCGGGCCTGAAGGCCGCCATGTTCGGCCACGACCTGCTGGCCGCGGGTTCGGCCAACATCGTCGTCGCCGGCGGCCAGGAAAGCATGAGCAACGCCCCCTACCTGATGCTCAAGGGCCGCCAGGGCTATCGCTACGGCCACAGCACCATCTATGACCACATGGCCCTGGACGGCCTGGAAGACGCCTACGACAAGGGCAAGGCCATGGGCGTGTTCGCCGAGGATTGCGCCGCCAAGTATTCGTTCACGCGCGAGCAGCAGGATGCGTTCTCGCTGGAATCGCTGCGCCGCGCCCGCGCCGCCACCGAAGACGGCAGCTTCAAGTGGGAAATCACCCCGGTCACGGTGGCCGGCCGCAAGGGCGATACCGTGGTCGACACCGACGAGGCCCCCACCAAGGCCATGCCGGAAAAGATTCCGACGCTCAAGCCGGCGTTCAAGAAGGACGGCACCGTCACCGCCGCCAACTCGTCGTCGATCTCCGACGGCGCCGCCGCCATGGTGCTGATGCGCGCCTCCACCGCCGAGAAGCTCGGCGTCAAGCCGCTGGCCCGCATCGTGGCGCACAGCCAGCACTCGCAGGAACCGAACTGGTTCACCACCGCCCCGGTCGGCGCCTTGAAGAACCTGTTCGCCAAGACCGGCTGGAAGGCCGAGGACGTGGACCTGTACGAGATCAACGAAGCCTTCGCCGTGGTCACCATGGCCGCCATGACCGACTTCAAGCTGCCGCATGAAAAGGTCAACATCCACGGCGGCGCCACCGCCCTGGGCCACCCCATCGGCGCCTCCGGCGCGCGCCTGATGACCACGCTGATCGGCGCGCTGCGCAAGACCGGCGGCAAGCGCGGCGTGGCCACGCTGTGCATCGGCGGCGGCGAAGCCGTGGCGATGGCAATCGAGATGGTCTAAGGCGGTATTTCTCCCGAGGCGCGCTTTTTCCCTGGATGTCCCTGGGAAAAAGCGCCGCCTCGGGAGGCCGCAAGCCCGCGTGGCGGGTACATCGAGGGGCATCATTTCGCTGCGCCTTTTCCGCAAGGCGAAGTCCGCGACGGGTCGGTCGCGGGCCGTGCGGGAGAGGCGCAACGAAATGCAGCTGAGTTAATCCATGACAAGAATGCCCGGTTCATCGGGCAGCGAGACAAACCGCTAGGAAGCGCCTGCCGGCCCTCCGAGCGCCTTCAACATCCCAATCAGCAGGACGGGTGGTACCCCATGCCCATCATCGAATCCCGCATCAATCCGCGGTCGCAGGACTACACCGACAACGCGCGCGCCATGCAGGCGCAGCTGGACGACCTGAGCCAGCAACTGGCGCGGACCGCGCTGGGCGGCAGCGAATCGTCGCGCGCCAAGCACGTGGCGCGCGGCAAGCTGCTGCCGCGCGACCGCGTCGAGCAACTGATTGATCCGGGGTCGCCGTTCCTGGAACTGTCGCCGATGGCGGCGCACGGCATGTACGACGGCGACGCGCCGGGCGCGGGCGTCATCACCGGCATCGGCCGCATCGCCGGCACCGAATGCGTGATCGTCTGCAACGACGCCACCGTCAAGGGCGGCACCTACTACCCGATGACGGTCAAGAAGCACCTGCGCGCGCAGGAGATCGCCGCGCAGAACCGGCTGCCGTGCGTCTACCTGGTCGATTCCGGCGGCGCCAACCTGCCGCAGCAGGACGAGGTCTTTCCCGACCGCGAACACTTCGGCCGCATCTTCTACAACCAGGCGCAGATGTCGGCGCAGGGCATCGCGCAGATCGCGGTGGTGATGGGCTCGTGCACCGCCGGCGGCGCCTACGTGCCCGCCATGAGCGACGAGTCCATCATCGTCAAGAACCAGGGCACCATCTTCCTGGGCGGCCCGCCGCTGGTGAAGGCCGCCACCGGCGAGGAAGTCAGCGCCGAGGACCTGGGCGGCGGCGACGTGCACACGCGCCTGTCGGGCGTGGCCGACCACCTGGCCGCCAACGACATGCACGCGCTGCAGCTGGCGCGCGGCGCCGTGGCGCGCCTGAACCGCAAGAAGCCGGCGCCGCTGGCCACCGTGCCGGTGCGCGAACCGCGCTACGACCCGGCCGAACTGAACGGCATCATCCCCGCCGACACGCGCAAGCCGTATGACGTGCGCGAGGTCATCGCGCGCATCGTCGACGGTTCCGAGTTCGACGAATTCAAGGCGCGCTTCGGCCCCACGCTGGTGACGGGCTTTGCCCACATCCACGGCATGCCGGTGGGCATCGTCGCCAACAACGGCATCCTGTTCTCGGAATCGGCGCAGAAGGGCGCGCACTTCATCGAGCTGTGCGCGCAGCGCAAGATCCCGCTGGTGTTCCTGCAGAACATCACCGGCTTCATGGTCGGCCGCAAGTACGAAAACGAAGGCATCGCGCGCCACGGCGCCAAGATGGTGACGGCGGTGGCCACCGCCAACGTGCCCAAGTTCACCGTGCTGATCGGCGGCTCGTTCGGCGCCGGCAACTACGGCATGTGCGGCCGCGCCTACTCGCCGCGCCTGTTGTTCATGTGGCCCAACGCGCGCATCTCGGTGATGGGCGGCGAGCAGGCCGCCAGCGTGCTGGCCACGGTCAAGCGCGACGGCATCGAGGCGCGCGGCGGCCAGTGGTCGGCGGCCGAGGAAGACGCCTTCAAGGCGCCGATCCGCGAGCAGTACGAACGCGAGGGCCATCCGTACTACGCCACCGCGCGGCTGTGGGACGACGGCATCATCGCGCCGGCGGACACGCGTCGCGTGCTGGGGCTGGCGCTGTCGGCGGCGCTGAACGCGCCGATCGAAGACACGCGCTTCGGCGTCTTCCGGATGTAGAAGAAAGCCCACCCCCTACGCGCTGCGCGCGCCCCCTCAAGGGGGCGACACCGGCGGACCGGCGAAGCCGGATCCGCGGTGTCCCCGATAAGGTCGGCGTGATGCGACGTGTGAGAGCTTCGAATGCATTGCGCTCGTCGCTGCAACGTAGTCAACGAATCATCCCAGTCTGGATAACGCCATGTTCGATACCCTGCTGATTGCCAACCGCGGCGAAATCGCCTGCCGCGTCGCCGCCACCGCCCGCCGCCTGGGCATCCGCACCGTCGCCGTCTATTCCGACGCCGACGCCAACGCCCGCCACGTCGCCGCCTGCGACATCGCGGTGCACATCGGCGGCCCCGAGCCGCGCGCCAGCTACCTGCGCGCCGACGCCATCCTGCAGGCCGCGCGCGATACCGGCGCCCAAGCCATCCACCCCGGCTACGGCTTCCTGTCGGAAAACGAAGCCTTCGCCGAAGCCGCCGAACAGGCCGGCATCGCCTTCGTCGGCCCGCCGGCCTCGGCCATCGCCGCCATGGGCAGCAAGTCCGCGGCCAAGTCGCTGATGGAAAAAGCCGGCGTGCCGCTGGTGCCCGGCTACCACGGCGACAACCAGGACCCGCAATTTCTCAAGGAGCAGGCCGACGCCATCGGCTATCCGGTGCTGATCAAGGCCAGCGCCGGCGGCGGCGGCAAGGGCATGCGCGTGGTCGAATCGTCCGGCGCGTTCCTCGATGCGCTGGCCTCGTGCCAGCGCGAGGCCGCCTCCAGCTTCGGCGACGACCGCGTGCTGATCGAACGCTACCTGCAGAAGCCGCGCCACATCGAGATCCAGGTGTTCGCCGACAGCCACGGCAACTGCGTCTACCTGTTCGAGCGCGACTGCTCGGTGCAGCGCCGCCACCAGAAGGTGATCGAGGAAGCGCCCGCGCCCGGCATGACCGAGGAACGCCGCCGCGCCATGGGCGAGGCCGCCGTGGCCGCCGCGCGCGCGGTGGGCTATGTGGGCGCCGGCACGGTGGAATTCATCGCCGAGCCCGACGGCCGCTTCTACTTCATGGAAATGAACACGCGCCTGCAGGTCGAGCACCCCGTCACCGAGATGATCACCGGCCACGACCTGGTCGAATGGCAGCTGCGCGTGGCCGCCGGCCAGCCGCTGCCGGCGCGCCAGGAAGACCTGCGCATCCACGGCCACGCCATCGAGGCCCGCATCTACGCCGAGAACCCCGAGAAGGGCTTCCTGCCTTCCATCGGCACGCTGGCCTACCTGGGCCTGCCGGCCCACGTCGCCTTCGCCAACGGCGACATCCGCGTCGATGGCGGGGTGCGCACCGGCGACACCATCACGCCGTTCTACGACCCCATGATCGCCAAGCTGATCGTGCACGGCGCGGACCGCGACCAGGCCCGCGCCCGCATGCTGCAGGCGCTGGCGCAGACCCAGGCGGTGGGGGTGCAGACCAACGTCGCCTTCCTGTCGCGCCTGATGCGCGACAGCGCCTTCGCCGCCGCCGACCTCGACACCGGCCTGATCGAGCGCCAGCGCGCCACGCTGCTGCCCGAGCCGACGCCGGCCGACGCCGCCACGCTGGCGCTGGCCACGGCCGCCGTGCTGGCCCGCCAGGGCCAGGCGCAATCGGCGCCGCATGCCGCCGCGCCGGCCGATCCGTGGGACACGCGCGACGGCTGGCGCCTGGGCGGGCGCTACCAGCGCACGCTGCAATGGATCGACAGTGGCGAGACCCGTCACGTCACCGTCACGCGCCAGGGCGCCGACTGGACGCTGGACAGCGGCGACGGCGCCCGGCCCTTCGCCTGGCGCGCCGAGGACCGCGACGGCCCGGCCCGCGTGCTGCGCATCACCCTGGACGGCCGCGAACGCGCCGGCACCGTGGTGCTGCACGCCGACAAGGCCCACGTCTTCGGCGACGGCGGCGCGCACGTGCTGGACCTGTACGATCCGCTGGCGCACGCCCAGGACACCCAGGGCGACCACGGCGGCGGCCTGACCGCCCCCATGCCGGGCAAGATCATCTCCATCGCCGTCAAGGCCGGCGACAGCGTCGCCAAGGGCCAGCCGCTGCTGGTGATGGAGGCGATGAAGATGGAGCACACCATCTCCGCGCCGGCCGACGGCAAGGTCGAGGAACTGTTCTACGCGGTGGGCGACCAGGTCACGGAAGGCGCGGAACTGGTGTCGATCGGCGCCTGAAGCGGCCCCGCTCCCACGGCGCGCAAGACCCCACGGCCGGCGGGCGCTTTAGTTTGGCGTCAGCCGGCTGTTTATAGAATGCGCATTCCGGCGCCGTCCGCGCGCCTGCCGCGCGTTCCGCCCCGATGCCCGCCCCCGACTCGCCCAGTCCGCTTTACCGACCCGCCTTCCTGCACTTCCTGTTCGCGCGCATCGGCGCGTCGCTGGCCTTCCAGATCGTCTCGGTGGCGGTGGGCTGGCAGATCTACGCGCTGTCGGGCAGCGCGCTCGACCTGGGCCTGATCGGGCTGGCGCAGTTCCTGCCGATGGCGGCGCTGACGCTGGTGGTCGGCCATGTGGCCGACCGCTACGACCGCCGCAAGATCGTCGCCATCTGCATGGCGGTCGAGACCCTGGCCACGCTGCTGCTGGCGATCGCGGCGCTGCATGGCGTCGGCGGCAAGACGCTGATCTACGCCACCCTCATCATCATGAGCTCGGCGCGCGCCTTCGAGGCGCCCACGCTGACCACGCTGATTCCGGCCATCGTGCCGCGCGAATGGCTGCCGCGCGCCACCGCGCTGTCGTCCTCCGGCGGCCAGATCGCGCAGATCGCCGGCCCGGCGCTGGGCGGCATCGGCTATGGCCTGGGGGCAGGGTGGATCTACTGCGTGGCGGCGGCGCTGTACCTGTGCGGCTTCGCCTGCATCGCCAGCATGTCGATCGACCGCGCCCCGCCGCGCAGGGAGCCGACCACCTGGCGCACGCTGTTCGCGGGCATCACCTTCATCTTCCAGCGCCGCATTCTGCTGGGCACGCTGTCGCTGGACCTGTTCGCGGTGCTGCTGGGCGGCGCCACGGCGCTGCTGCCGATCTTCGCCAAGGACATTCTCAACGCCGGTCCGTGGGCCCTGGGCGCGCTGCGCGCCGCGCCGGCCTGTGGCGCCATGCTGATGTCGCTGACGCTGGCGCGGCTGAGCCTGGGCGAGCACGTCGGCCGCCTGCTGTTCGGCGCGCTGATCCTGTTCGGCCTGGCCACCACCGTGTTCGGCCTGTCGACCTCGATCCCGCTCTCGGTGGGCGCGCTGGTGGTGCTGGGCGCGGCCGACGCCATCAGCGTGGTGGTGCGCTCGTCGCTGGTGCAGCTGAACACGCCCGACCACATGCTGGGCCGCGTCAGCGCGGTCAACACGCTGTTTGTCGGCGCCTCCAACCAGTTGGGCGAATTCGAGTCCGGCGTGATGGCGGCGCTGTTGGGCGCGGTGCCGGCGGTGGTGGTCGGCGGCCTGGGCACCATCGCGGTGGCGGGGCTGTGGATGCACTGGTTCCCGGAACTGCGCAGGCTACGTTCGCTGCATCCGGAAACCGAACCGGCCTGACCCGGCAAGGGCCACGACGCGCGCGTCCGGGCGGCTAGTCGCATTGATACGTGACACGCGCCAGGTCGAACCGGCGCGCCGCGATATCCTGCTCGCGCATCAGCACGTAATAGGCGCCCGGCTGCGGAATGCCGGCGTGCGGGTCGGCGCCGATCTGCAACACCAGGCGCCAGTCCCGCGCCCCCGGCAACAGGGCCTGCGCGGCCTCACTGCGCCAGACCGCGCTGCCGCCGCAATCCAGGCCGTGCGACACCAGCTGGCAAGTGGCCTGCATGCCATTCTGCAACGACTGTGGATAGCCGCCGAGCTGATGGTTGTCGCGGCCATCCATGTCCGGCGTGCCGAACCGCGACCGCCAATCCTGGTAGCTTTCGTAGGCCTCGTCGTCCTCCAGGGCAAACGCATCCCAGCCCGCGTCATCGACACCGATCGGCGTCAGCACCGTGCGGGCCGAGACCGGCGCCGCGCGGAACACGCAGGTCCATTCGTCGTCCGACAGCGAGGCCAGCGCACGCGGCACCGGCGCCCGGTCCAGCGCCGCCGCGGGCGTGGTGTCCCACAGCACGCGCCAGCCCACCGAAGCCGCCGGCGTAAAGCTCTCGGCCTGTTCCAGAAAATCGTAGAACACCAGCAGCCGGCCCTCGCGCGGCAGCGCGGCGTCGAATCCCGCTTCCCGCGACAACGCGGCCAGATCGAACTGCCCAAGGAACGTCAGCGGAAACGCCGTTTCCACCGCATCCGCCCGGGCGCGGGCATCCGCGCTGAAACGCTCGCCCTGCGCCGGCGTCATCCACGATCCTTTTTTCTTCGAGTCCGCCAGCAGGCGCTCGGCCTCCTTGCGATGGCCGGCGGCGCGCTCGTTCGCGTCCGGATAGGCCGGCCGCGTCGGCCAGGCCATGCCGCGCGGCAGGTCCGGGCGTCCGCCGATCTTGCTGGCGCCCAGGGGGATCGCGCCCTCCTCGCAGGCGGTGGTCGCCAGCACCAGCGCGGGACGCGCCTGTTCCAGCAGTCGGGAGATCACGCCGGCTGGCAGATCGGTGGCGTCGAGCGAACGACGCAGGGCGTCCTGGTCCGAAGGCAACGGGGTGAAGTCCATGACGGCGAATCCTCCTGGGGCGCGGCGCGCTGGCGAAAGTGCGGCGGGCGTCGCCGCCGAATGCACCATTCTAGGACGGCGCCGTGACGTACCCCGCGATGCCGTCCCACAGCAGCTTCACCGCCGTCACCACCAGCAGCCCGTAGCACAGCCGGTACATCTGCGCCTGGTTCAAGCGGTGATGCAGCCGCCACCCCGCCCAGACCCCCACGAACGCCGCCGGCAGGCTCATGGCCACCAGGCTCCAGTAGCCGCGCGACAGGTCGGCCACCGCCAGCCACGGCCCGGCCTTGAGCAGATTGCCGATGGTGAAGAACATGCTGGTGGTGCCGCCATAGACTTCCTTGGACAGGCCCAGCGGCAACAAGTACATGGCCAGCGGCGGCCCGCCCGAGTGCGCCACCATCGTCGTGATGCCGGACGCGCCGCCCGCCAGCAAGGCCTTGCCGCTGGAACGCGGCCGCACCGTCACCGATGCGCCGCCGCGCCACCACAGCCAGGCGAACAGCAACGTCGTCACGGCCATCAACACTTCGACGAAATGGCGGTCGACATGCCGCAGCACCACATAGCCCGCGGCGACGCCTACCAGCAAACCCGGCACCAGCCACGCCAGGTCCGGCCGCGACCAGGTGCGCGGCTTCCAGTAGCGCAGGGCGAACAGATCCATCGCCACGAACACCGGCGCCAGCACGCTGCCGGCCGTGATCGGGTCCATCACCAGCGCCATCAGCGGAATGCCGATGATGGCGAACCCGCCGCCAAACGCCCCCTTCATGAAACCGATCACCCCGACGGCAAGCAGCGACATCGCAACAACGTAGAAATTCAGATCCATGGCCCGGCAAGACAGAAGCAGACATTGAAAAACGCCGCCGCGCGGCGTTGTGTGACGCCATCCTAGGCCGGATAATCTGCCCATCAAAATAATCGTCCTGGATACGCTTTCGCCATGCCCGCGTCGCGCTACAAGCAGTTGGTGGATCAACTGGCGGCCGACATCCGCGGCGGCCGCCTGCCGCCCGGCACGCGCCTGCCCACGCACCGCGAACTGGCGGCGCGCGAAGGCCTGGCGCTGATGACGGCCACCCGCGTCTACGCCGAGCTGCAGACCATGGGCCTGGTCAGCGGCGAATCCGGCCGCGGCACCTTCGTCAAAGAGGCGCTGCCGCGCGGCCACGGCATCGACCTGCGCGCCTGGAACGACGACACCACCGAACTGACCTTCAATTCGCCGACCCTGCCGGGCCAGGCCGCGCTGTACCGCAGCGCCTTGCGCCGGCTGGCCGCCAAAGGCGACGCCGACGCCTTGCTGCGCTACCGCCCGCATGGCGGTAGCGACCCCGAACGCGCCGCCGCCGCCGCGCACCTGGCCCATCGGGGCCTTACGGCAAGCGCCGCCTCGACCCTGCTCGTCAGCGGCGCGCAGCACGGCCTGACCATCGCCGCCATGGCGCTGTTCGAACCGGGCGACGTGGTGGCCGTGGACGCGCTGACCTACCCCGGCTTCAAGCTGGCGGCGGAGTTCTCGCGGCTGGAACTGGCGCCCGTGCCCGCCGCCGACGACGGCATGGACCTGGATGCGCTGGCCGACCTCTGCCGCCGGCGGCGCGTGCAGGCGGTCTACACCATGCCGACCCTGCACAACCCGCTAGGCTGGGTCGCCGGCATGGCCTGGCGCGAGGCCTTGGTGGCATTGGCGCGCCGCCACGGCCTGATGCTGATCGAGGACGGCGCCTACGCCTTCCTCGCCGAAGACGCGCCGCCGCCGCTGGCGGCCCTGGCGCCCGAGGCCACGCTCTACGTGTCGAGCCTGTCCAAAAGCGTCGCCACCGGCCTGCGCGTCGGCTCGGTCAGCGCGCCGCCAGCCTGGATTCCCAAGCTGGAACGCGCCATCCGCGCCACCACCTGGAACACGCCCGCCACCCTGACGGCGATCGTCCAGGGCTGGTTCGAAGACGGCACCGTGCGGCGGCTCGAGACCGAGAAGTGCCGCGATGCCGCGCAGCGCCAACGCATCGCCGCGCAGATCCTGGGGCCGCTGCATCCGGTCGCCCATCCCTCGTCATACTTCGTCTGGCTGCCGCTGGCGCCGGAAGTGCGCGCCGACGCCATCGCCATGGCGCTGATGCGCGAACGCATCGCCGTCTCCACGGCTCATCCCTTCGCCGTCGCGCACGTGCCGCACGCGATCCGGCTGGCGCTGGGCTCCGTCGACCTGGAGACATTGCGGCGAGCGCTGGAAGCGGTGGCGCGGGTGGTGGTGGACCAGACGGACAGATAGCGGATCCAGCCCATCCGCCCCGCAGCTTGCAGTCCGGCACACTTGGCAAATAGTTGTCCGGCGCATGCCACCCGGCCCCACTAAGGTGGCGCCGCACCAGGCGACATGCCGCCAGCGGGCCCCCGGACGACGCGGCCACCGTGCTCTATTACACCTACCAGATCGACGGCAAGCGCGCCGATTCCTAGTGCGCCCAACAGGCGATCAAGCGCATGTCCTACCGCCACGGCGGCGCCACGAAGCGATCAGCCACGTGGTCCGTGAACGCGACACGATTGATGCCGCCATGGCGGCGTTGGCTTTGTCCGAAGATGATGCACAAGCCTTCCGCCCGCTGCTGGTGTAAGAGCTTCGCGTGCTTGATCAGCACAACTGCGCCCGCTACAGACTGCCGATGGACTGAGATTGGCGTGCTTTAATCCGGCGCAATGCCGATAATCTACGTGTCTATACGCGCCGGGAAATGCGGTGAAATAAGTCAATCACATGCGACAAGCCTGCGCCGTCAGTCACCCACTTTTTTCTGTGCATAATCGGGGCACTTCTACTCAGAAAATACGCAACACGGTGCATTGATTCAAGGACGCAGACGATCATTGTCCATCCAGAGAAAACCAGATGAAGCGAATTGCGGGGTTGGCATTACTCGGAATAATCAGCGGCTGCACGATCTTTCTCCCCATGGAGAATGTGCTCGACACACTGCATGGCATGCCGGTGTCGAAGGTCGAGGCGCGGCTGGGGCCGCCGAAGTCCAGGAACTACCTCAAGCCCCTTAGTGCGGAAAGGGAAGACGACCCCTTAAAGGGAGCAAGCTTGTGGGTATGGGAATCCGAGCCCTACAACAGCTCCACCAGGATCGAGAAGAAAACCGAAGGCGTGCTTGAAACCCCGCAAGGTAGGACGCCGTTCTCGATGACAACATACCACTACGTGCCACGGCCCACGACCAGGTGTACCGTTTACTTGAACGTGAATGCCGATGGCATCATCTACGGGAGCCGTTTCGAAACCGGCGATCGCGACTCTTGCGACATGATGAAGGCGCGTATGCCGTTCTTCTAGGCTGGCTACGGGATCCTGACCCGGTCGTACAAGAGCCTCTTTTTGCCACGGCCTTCGCCTCGCGCACGAACGTGCTGTCGCGGGATCACGCCTTGTCGTTGCGGGCCTGACAACACCGGGATGCACACGGATGCCGGCGGCCAGTACTGGCGCGCGCTCCCTGAGCCATGCCCGGTTATTGCAGTCCGACACAATTGGCAAACTGCTGTCCGACGCGCAACCGGACGGCCCACTAACATGGCGCCGCACATTGCGCCAAGCCGCTGGCGGTACTGAAGATCCGGGCCGTCTCCCGGGAGGGTACCCTCTTGCAACCCATTGCAAGGGCAGGCAAGCACAAGGCACTTTTCACGAGTCCGACAAGAAGATATCCAACATGTACACCCGTCTGAGCGCCCACTTTTCCTCCCGCCACCTGCGTACCGCCGTCGCCGGCCTGTGCACCACCGCCCTGGCCGCGGTATTCGCCCCGGCCGTAGCCGCCGAGCCCGCCGCCACCAAGCCGCGCCTAGATGCCGTCCAGGGCGCCGCCACCGCCGTCACCCCGCCCGATGCCCCCACGGTGATGTACGCCATCTACCAGATCGACGGCAAGGGCGCCGACTCGTACGAAGTCGCCAACGGCAGCGTCGCCACCTACTGGTTCGGCCACGCCTTCGAACTGAACGGCACGCAATACTTCACCGGGTTCACCTGGGACACCCGCGAAAAATACGGCAAGCCCGGCGAAGACGAAGCCGGCCCCGAAACCCAGGTCAACCTGGCCGAAGCCACCTTCACCCTGACCGGCTCCAGCGCCGAACGCCCCTGGAAGTTCCGCGGCATGGAGCACACCATCGGCATGTTCGGCGCCTACGAACGGGCCGAAGCCGTGGACCCCGGCCGCAAGCCGCTCGACTACCGGACCCCGGAAGGCAAGCTGCTGCTGGCCGTGCCGACCCAGGGCTTTGACAACGGCACCAGCTTCGAAGGCTACGCCCTGTTCGTCTTCAACCCCGGCCCGCGCGACGAGCTCAAGGACAAGGTCTGGACCTACCTGGGCAGCATTCTCACCGGCGACGACAACAGCGCCGCCTGCGCCGACGGCGACGTCATGCCCTGCGTCGCCAAGACCGGCAAGCTGACCTTCACCGCGCAGAACGGCAGCGACATGCCGCGCCTGACCGTCACCCCCAGCGGCACCGAAATCTCCGGCCCGGGCAAGACCCGCAAACTGGGCCCCGCCGACGCGGTCAGCTACGTCTACGACGAAGCAGGCAAGAAGTACACCGAGAAGTAAACGATGACGCGGCAGGCGCGCCGGCCCCCCGGCCCGCGCCGCCGCCCGCCCAACCCCTCCCGCGACTGCCGCTACACTGACAGGTCATGCAGACCCTCTTCACGGAGCGAACCATGACCTCCCAGCCCCTGGCCATCACCCCGGCGCGCAGCGCCCTGCTGGTCATGCACTACCAGACCGACATCATGGACCTGTTTCCGTCGGTCGCCCCCACGCTGCTGGCCAACACGCGGCAGCTATGCGACGCCGCCCGCCGCGCCGGTGTGAGCATCTACTTCGCCAAGATCCATTTCAGTCCCGGCTACCCGGAAGTCAGCCCGCTCAACAAGAACGGGCAGGGCATCCGCCAGTTGGGCCGCTTCGTGCATGATCGCGTCTCGCCCGAACTCGGCCGGCGCAACGACGAACCCATCATCCTCGCCCACCGCGCCAGCGTGTTCTTCGGCACCGACCTGCAACCCCGGCTATCGGCGCAGGGCATCGACACCCTGATCATGGTGGGCGTCGCGTCCACCGGCGTCATGCTGTCGTCCATCGCCCACGCCAGCGACGCCGACTACCGCCTGCTGACCGTCAAGGACTGTTGCTACGACCCCGACCCGGTCGTGCACGACCACCTGTTCGCGACCGCCTTCGAGTCGCGCACCACGGTGCTTTCCCTGGACGATGCCCTGTCCTTGCTGGCCACCGCCGCCGGGCCCGGGCTGCACCACAAAGAATGAGTTGACCCATGCGTACCCTGATCACTGCCTCCTTCCTCGTCGCCCTGAATTTCTCGCACGCCGCCCTGGCGCAAGCCGAACAAGGCTGCCCCGACGGCTACGCACCCAGCGTCGGCACGCCCGGCCAGCAATGCGTGCCGATCCCCGTGGAGATCGCGCCCGCCGCGGGCGCCGCGTCCACCCCCGCCTCGCGCGACGCCCAGCGCTGGGGCGCCGTGGCCTATGACGCGCTCTCCGGCGCGATCGGCATCTCGGCCGACCGGGCCAGCAAGGCCAAGGCCGAAAAAGACGCGCTGGGCCAATGCGCCACCAAGGGCGGCGCGCGCTGCGTCATCAACACCACCTATCACGACCAGTGCGTGGCAGTGGCCTATGGCCCGTCGCCCCAAGGCAGCGGCGTGCTGGTCAATTCCGCCACCGCCGCCAGCGAGGAACTGGCCCGCATGCGCGCTTTGGAGAGCTGCGAGAAAGGCGCTGGCGCCAGCTGCCAAACGTTCTACACCGGTTGCAGCCTGCCCCCGCCGGCTCAATAATCGGCGTCTCGCCGGCCCGCATCCCTCGAAGGACCTTCCATGCTCGACCCCGCCACCCTCGTCCTCTTTGGCGGCGCCTGCGTCGCGCTGGCCATGACGCCCGGCCCCGACATGCTGCTGATCGCCTCGCGCAGCGCCGCGCAGGGCAGGGTCGCCGGCTTCGCCTCGCTGGCCGGCATCCAGGCCGGCACCTACTGCCACGCGCTGCTGGCGGCCTTCGGCCTGTCGCAGCTATTCGTGGCGGTGCCCATGGCCTACGACGCGGTGCGCTTCGCCGGCGCGCTCTACCTGCTGTACCTGGCCGTGCGCGCGTTCCGCTCGCGCCCCGTGTCGCACATGCCCGATGCCGCCCGGGCCCGCTCGCCCGTGCGCGAAGTCTTCCTGCAAGGCCTGCTGACCAACCTGCTCAACCCCAAGATGGCGCTGTTCGTGCTGGCGCTGTTCCCGCAGTTCGTGCGCCCGCAGGACGGCTCGGTGGCCCTGCAGATCCTGGTGCTGGCCACCATCCTCAACGTCATCGGCCTGTTCATCAACGGCGCCGTCATCCTGGCCGCGCACCAGCTCAGCCGGCGCTGGGCCGGCCGCCAACGCCTGTCGCGCTGGCCGCAGTACGTGCTGGGGTCGGTGTTCCTGGCCCTGGCGCTGCGCCTGGCCACCGCCAGCCGCAACTGACACGCACGCTCCATGCAAAAGATCGAAGGCCAGGAATTGCGCATGGCCGTGGACAAGGGCAACGCGCACTTCCACGACCTGCACTTGCACAACTGCGCCTTCGACAACTGCGGCCTATCCATGGTCAAGTATCCGCAACGCATGTCGCGCGTGCGGAACGTGACGCTGTCGCAATGCCGCGTCGTGAATTCAGAGATCAAGCCGTGCGTGTTCGAGGACGTGGTGGTCGAAGACCTGTCCACCAACCCCATCCTGCTGGTGTGGGCCGCGTTCCTTCGCCGGGTCACGTTGAAGGGCAAGATCGGCAAGATCAACTTGAACCTGACGCCCGAAGCGTTCTGCACGGATGCGGATCGCCTGCGGCAGTTCGAGACCGCCCGCGCCACGTTCTATGCCGAGACCGATTGGGCGCTGGACATCAGCGACGCCAGGCTGCTGGGGCTGCGCTGCGAAGGCGTGCCACTGCACCTGATCCGGCGCGATCCGCAAACGCAGGTGATCCTGGACAAGCGCGGGCGCTATCGTGGGCAGCAGGCGCTGGATGCCAGCTTCGCCAAGGCGTTTCCCGTTGCCGACAGCGTGCTGCGCGGCTTCGACGAATCCGACAGGCCGGCCATGCTGCTGGCCGCATCAATGGGCGCGCCGAAGAAGCGGCGTGACGAGGAGCTGGGCGCGATCGCGGAGTTGCGCACGCTGGGATTTCTGGAAGAGTGAAGCGCGTGCCGCGTCAGCGCCATAGCCAGTAGCCGACTGCCGTCACCACCGCCATCCACAACACCACGATCACCACCGCGCCCACCCGGCTGCGCGGCTTTTCGCGCTTGGCCTGGATCCACGCGTCCGCCTGGTTGCGGCATTCCCGCAGCACATCTGGCGGCAACAGCTTGATGGCCAGCCAGATCAGGCCCGGCAGCAACAGCACGTCATCCAGATAACCCAACACCGGGATGAAATCGGGAATCAGGTCGATCGGACTCAGCGCGTAGGCCACCACGAACACGCCCAGCGCCTTGGCGTGCCAGGGCGTGCGGGGATGCTTGCCGGCGAACCAGAGGGTCAGGCCATCGCGCTTGATGCGCCGGGCCCAGGTTTTGAGGCGGTCGCGGGTTGGCATGGGATGGGCTCTGCGGCTCGGGGAACGGCGATGAATTCCAGGTTGATAACCCGAAGGATAAAACCACAGTCGGGCGATCCATATAGGCTGGCGTTTGTGCAGGGGGTCTGATCTACATCCGTGGCAAATCAGACCGGTGGCTATGTGGGATGAGCAACCCTGGTGCCACCTTCAATCGACTGCAAAAGTCGGTTGCAGCGTTTTTGGCCGACGATAGACGACCACCATGCCCGCCGCAAAAGTGCTTCCTGCCCGCATCCCTACGCCTGCACCGGAAAAAGTTTCTTACCCCAAGGAATATTGTTTTCAGCAAAAGTTTTCTCGATTTCATCGATAAATGGTTTGCAGACAGAATATTCTTTCCCTGCCTCATAGCTTTCTAACGTAGCCAAATCATATTTTTTAACCAATTGCTCGCCCAAATCGGAGGAGTAAATTAGAGGTGCTAGCCAATACATCATCCCTTCGTTCGAAAGCTTATGTGGATTGAATTGGGCCAGTTTGCTGCAAAAATCTTCGTAATTCCGCAATTGGCGTGCTTTCATCCACCCCTCATTCCAGAGATTCCAATAACCAACTTTCAAGCATCTATATATAATGTCAACGGCGTACTGCCATGCACCAGGAGAAGTGCCAGCGAACCAAATGGGTGGATAGTCATCTAAGGTCAATAGATAGAATTCATATTGGATACGTGCTGCGTAATGGGGATAAATATTACCCATGGTGTTACCTCACTTTTTTACGGGGAACTTAAGCTTTAAAATATGAGGATTGCCTTTTTTATCTGCATTCAGTGCCTTAATGGCATCGTTATTGATCTCTACCGTCGCGGTGGTCGAGGGGATTTTTAGCGCAAGCCTAATCAGCGGGCCGATAGGCAACCCAAGCAGGGTCGTTAAACATCAATTTCCTCGAAATTCCGTTCTATTTGATTGGACCTACAGACGCGGAAACGCTGAGACCGAGTATCCGGCAGCGGGCACTAACTTAACCAACACTTTGCGTGGTGCAATGATCTCGGCCCTAGTACTGGCGCCACTTGCGCCCATAGGCCTTCAACCTGAGCAGCTCGAGTTACTAGAGCTTCAATAAGTCCTGTTGCGACGGCTGTTATTAATTCTTGGTCGCCACTCTCCATCGCTTTCTCAATCAATGAAAACGTTCGTAAATTGGCATCCGTGTCAGCACAACGAAAATCCTCAGCAATTTGATAGCCAAGCGCAGCAAACAGCTCAGTGACTGGTGGCTCTTCTGGCTGCCACTCATCAATAACATCTTGGTAAGCCGTTTGTGCACGGTCGGACACCACCGACAACAAACAACGAATGAACTCTTCACGCCCCATCATCACTGACCTCCCAAAGCGTGGCGCAGATCCTTGATTATATTTTCCGCTGCTGCTCGGTCTTCTGGAGCAGCACTCGGGTTCTTCGACAACCAAGGCTCAAGTGAACGAATGCTGTTTATGGCTTTTTGCGAGTGAAAGTCGTTATCCACGGGTTGACCGGTAGCAAGCTCTTGCCGAACTGCGGCAGCACTGCTACCACTTCCAACACTGGCATTCGGGCGATAAAGCGGATGAGTTTCGCCAATTCTGGATCAAACACAGCTGGCTTTTCATTGCCGCACAGGCCCTCTTTGTAGACCTCGTGTGTAGCTCTGTTAGTTGCTCTGCTCGTTATCCCGATTTCACGGACGTCATTTGTCCTGCCCTTCGCCACGATGCCGCGCAGTTGGCCGGTTGAGAGCGTCCCTTCCAGGCCGGCATTCAATGCCAGACCAATCCCGATCCGGCCCTCTATCGGGAAACTTCGGTGGGAGGTCTCGACCTAGCGTTGCAGCATCAAGTCATTGGTGGCCCCCAGCAAGACACTGCTGCCGGCCAGATCATTGCCGATGATGGACGCGTGGCCGTCCACCGCAAAAAAGCTTCCTGCCCGCATCCTTACGCCTGCACCGGAAAGAGTTTCTTACCCCAAGGAATATTGTTTTCAGAAAAAGTTTTCTCGATTTCATCGATAAATGGTTTGCAAACAGAATATTCTTTCCCTGCCTCATAGCTTTCTAACGCAGCCAAATCATATTTTTTAACCAATTGCTCGCCCAAATCGGAGGAGTAAATTAGAGGTGATAGCCAATATATCGCCCCTTCGTTCGAGAGCTTATGTGGATTGAATTGGGCCAGTTTGTTGCAAAAATCTTCGTAATTCCGCAATTGGCGTGCTTTCATCCACCCCTCATTCCAAAGATTCCAATAACCAACTTTCAAGCATCTATATATAACGTCAACGGCGTACTGCCATGCACCAGGAGAAGTGCCAACGAGTCCGCAAGGCGAATAGTCATCTAACGTCAATCGATAGAAATCAGATTGGATAATTGCTGCGTACTTGGGAGAAATATTACTCATGGTGCCACCTCACTTTTCCCGGGACGGCTTAGCATTGGTCATGGCCACCTTCGCTGCGTACATTCCAACCGACTCGACAACCATTCCGATCAACGTAAAAACAAAAATATCAAATCCCAACCCAAGCCAGACAAATGTCGCGCCAACGCACAATAACGACCCTCGTAGCCAGCGTTTGAGATCCCCCTTGCGAATGAAAGATCGAAAAATCATACCCCCATCCCCCACTGAAAATTGACAGCAGCTGCGCCCGCTACCAAAAAAATAATAGAAGGATCGCATCCGATCTACATAAGGTAATAAATCCTGCAAGCCCAAGAGACAATAATGCCAACGGCCATTTGCTCACCCCTGGCCAACGTATGCACATCCACATGAACACGAGCAACCCACTTACCAGGGAAGACTTGAACCAATACATGAATCCCCCAAGCGATCCTTTTATTTCTTTTCGTCCAAATAAAAACCACGTGAGGCCCAGCGATAGCACAGAAATTACCAGCACCCCAAAGGCAGTGAAGTCCGTTTTCATTAAATGCATCAAAACCACTCTCCAGGAGGTCTTTCCTTGATATTATGTGCCCCCGCCGCAAAAGTGCTTCCTGCCCGCATCCCTACGCCTGCACCGGAAAAAGTTTCTTACCCCAAGGAATATTGTTTTCAGCAAAAGTTTTCTCGATTTCATCGATAAATGGTTTGCAGACAGAATATTCTTTCCCTGCCTCATAGCTTTCTAACGTAGCCAAATCATATTCTTTAACCAATTGCTCGCCCAAATCGGAGGAGTAAATTAGAGGTGATAGCCAATATATCGCCCCTTCATTCGAAAGCTTATGTGGATTGAATTGGGCCAGTTTGCTGCAAAAATCTTCGTAATTCCGCAATTGGCGTGCTTTCATCCACCCCTCACTCCAAAGATTCCAATAACCAACTTTCAAGCATCTATATATAATGTCAACGGCGTACTGCCATGCACCAGGAGAAGTGCCAGCGAACCAACTGGGTGAATAGTCATCTAAGGTCAATAGATAGAAATCATATTGGATACGTGCTGCGTAATCGGGATAAACATTACCCATGGTGTTACCTCACTTTTTTATGGGGAACTTAAGCTTTAAAATATGAGGATTGCCTTTTTTGTCTACATTCAATGCATTAATGGTGTCGTTATTGACTTCTACCGTCGCAGTGGTTGGGGATGTTCTTGCGCTAGCTTGACCCCCAGGACGATAAGTAACCCATGTGCCATCTGCAGCCTCAGCCCGCCAGCAACCAGGGCAGTCGTCCAATAACAACTTGTCGATCCTGGCCCCGTCAAATATCTGCTCCGCAAAATGCTCTGCGGTAGCGTTGGGGTTGGCACTGGCTGGCATACTTCTTGGCGAACCGGGGTCCTTTCCGGGTGTACCAGGGAGCTTTCCTGCTTTCAAATCAATAAGCGCTTGTGCGTTGACAGCGCTATTGGGAGCCTTGTTTTCGTGATCAGGCCCTTTGGGGTTCCGTGCAATGCGATCGAGTGCGGCCGTTTCTGCATCGGCCAGCGGATTTCCCGTCGCTTTGAGGCCGATCGTTGACGCTATCGACGCCTTGCCCTTCGCCACGATGCCGCGCAGTTGGCCAATCGAGAGCGTCCCATCCAGGCCGGCACTCAATGCCAAGCCGACCCCTATGCGATCCTCTATCGGCAGTGACCGTAAGTCATATTCACCGCCACGCTGGATGAGATCGATCGTCGCCAGCGTGCTATCAAACACCCCGACCAACGGGTACTTTTCCGCGCGTTGCGCGATCTCACGCTCGTCCTGCAGAGTTCGGATCAGCTTGGCAACGTCATCGGGATGAGTCGAAAAACTATCGACGTCTTGCGCCGCTTCAACCAACGCGAGGTTCGAGCCCGTCAGTACATTGCGCGGCGAGCGCTTCCCTGCTTGCCGCCAGGCCCCTGCGCGATCGTAGAGTTCGGCCAGATCAGCGTTTTCCTTGATACCTCCGGCAAATACCAGTGCATGCCCGTACGAGGCGTCCGCGTTGCCATCGAAATAGACAAAACCCGGTCCCTGGGTCCCCGATGCGATTTCCGCCAAGAACGCACGGGCCTTCTGGTTCTCGTCATAGTGTTCAGCAGCCCAGGAATCGGTCTGCCGCAACGCCTGCGCGGTGAGTTCTGCCTCGGCCTGGGAAACGGATATCCCATTCTTTTCGGCGTAGCGCTTTGCGCTTTTTCGGATCAACGAACCTTCGTCAGGATGCAGTTGCCGGTTGTACATATCGGCCAACGACGCACCCGAGGCGCCGCTCATACCGCCGGTCGCGCCCCCCGCCGCGCTCACCACGACGTTCAGAATGACCTTGGACACCTGATCGCGCGCATCCACCGGCAAACCAGCAACCGCCTGATTGACCTGATCGCGCAAGAGGTCAGAGGCCGCGTCACCGGCCAGCGTGCCCGAGAGGGCGCCGGCCACATCGCCACCGCCCAGCGCCGCGCCAATCCCGGCGATGGCCGCATGCAGCGCCATGCGCCCAGGCTTGCCCTCGCCCCAGAGTTGTTGATCGTCCGCCGTGAGCCTATCGGCAACATCCCCCGCAATCTGCATCCCCAACTGCCCAAACGCCTGCTGGAACTCCAGTTGCTCGCGGACCTTGTCCTTGTCGAAGATCTTCCCAATACTGCCGTTCGCCCCGGCCGTATCCCGGCTCAGCCCGGCCGTGCTATCCCGTCCCGTTCCCGCGTCCGAACGCACCGCCAGCGTGCCCGCCGACACCGCCGCGCGGGTCGTGCCGGATTCGCTGCCGCTGGTGCTGGCGAAACTCAACCCCGATGGCCCGGCGCCCAGCGCGGCGCCTTTGTTCGGCTTGTCGAACGCACCCGACATGCCCAGGTTGATGCCGACCGTGGTCGACTTGTATTGCGCCGTGTTGTGGATATCGCGGAATCCCAGCGTCTCGGTGGACAATCCGTTTTTCGCCGCATCGGCGTCGCTGGCGATGACCGAGCCATCCAATTGGGTGTGCCTGCCCACGTGGATGTCGTAACCGCCCGTGCCCGCATACAGCCCCGTCTGTTCGACGACGCTGTCGTAGTTGGACTTGGTCTTGCCGACACTCGCGCCCAGATAGGCACTGCCTGTCATCGAACCAAAACTGAAGCTCCCTCCGGCGTTGACCTGCTTCTGCCTGGCGTCGTAGCGGTCTGAATCCTGCTGGCTCGCCAGCGTCAGGTTGCGGCCGATATCGGCGCGGATGCGGTCTGCGCGCGCCTGGGCGCCCTCCAACAGGGTGTCCCGGCCGGAAAGCAGCGCGAGGTTGTCTCGCGCGCTGACCTGCGTCTCGCGATGGGTCGTGCCGTTGCCGCGGGCCTTGCCACTGCCCACGTAGCCGCTGGCAAAGATGTTGACGCCGCCGCCGCTACCGCTATCGGACACGCCGATGCCAACGCCGACCTTCCAGCCGCTGTTCTTGCTGGTGGAGACTTCGGTGGCGGTCTCGGCCTGGCTTTGCAGCATCAAGTCATTGGTGGCCGCCAGCAGGACGTTCCTGCCGGCCAGATCGCTGCCGATGAGGGACACGTTGCCCGTGCCGGCGGCGTCTTTTTCGCCCGCGGCCACAAGGGAAAGATCGCCCCCGGCCATGACGGACGAGGCAAAGGCGGTGTCCTGGGTGCGCCGGGTTTCACTGACGGATTTGCTGGCGCCCAGGCTGATCTGGATCTGGGCGCTGGCAGCTTCCTTTTGCGCCGCCCGTGCGTTGTCGGCCTTCGCCGCCTCCATCATCCGATTGGCCTGCACGACCTGATAGGCCGCCTGCCCGACCTTGACGGCGGCCAGGCGGCCATCCTTGGCCTCGCCAGCTTGCTGCAAGGTTCCCTGGACCTGCTGGGCCGCGCCCAGCATGCCGCCAGCCACGCCGATGGTCAGGCCGGACTGCTTGAGCTCGTGGTATTCGTGTTGCCGCGCGTCGCCGACACCGGCGAGGATCGCCACGTTGCTGCCGGCCACGGAAATGTTGCCATCCTGGGCCAGCAGGTTGCTGGCCATGACATCGACATTGCGTCCCGCATCGATACCGAGGTTGCCGCCGGCGCTGCCCACCGTGCTGGCCGAATAGCCCCCGCTGGCGCCGCGCATCCAATCGGTGCGCTGTTGCGTGCTGTAGCCGATGCTGAATCCGCCCCCGCCACCGAAGCCCGACTTCTTGACCTTTTCGTACTGGTAGTCCTTGTAGGTTTCGTCCTTGGCCAAAACCTGCAAGTCCCTGCCGACAGCGATCCCGACGTCGTGGTCGCCCAGGACGTTCGAGCCAAGGACAGTGATGTCACGCCCGGCCAGCATCGCGACCGTGTCGCCGCCGAAGGTCGAGCTCACGCCTTGCGTCCATTCCGTCTCGCTCTTGCGATGGGTTTTCTTGCTGGACAGGAATCCCTTTTCCTTGAAGTAGGTCTCGTTGTACGTGTAGCCGGCCGAGTCTCCCGCCAGCACGTTGATATCGCGCTGCGCGTTCACGCCCAGGGCGCCCGACGCCGAGACATCGGCGGCGCGGGCGTTGACATCGTTGCCGGCGAGCAGCGTCACGTCGCCGCCCGCGGCGATGCGCGTGCCGACATCGGTCGCGGCGCGCAGCTCGGCGCGGTT
Source organism: Achromobacter ruhlandii (assembly GCF_902859695.1). GTDB lineage: Bacteria > Pseudomonadota > Gammaproteobacteria > Burkholderiales > Burkholderiaceae_B > Achromobacter > Achromobacter ruhlandii. The sequence continues at coordinate 112,122 of NZ_CADIJL010000014.1, read as the reverse complement.
GCGGCTGTCGTAGCGGAAGGATTCGGCGTAGCGGGTCTCGGCGCTGGTCAGGTTGATGTCGTTGCCGGCCTGGATGCGCGCATCGCCCGTGGCGTCGATGACGGCGGCCTGGGCCGAGAGGTCGCGCCCGGCCTGGATGTCGAGCGTGCCGGCGTCGATGCGCGACACGCCATCGATGCGGGTGCTGGAGACGCCGCCGCTGACGCGGGATCGGGTCGAGGCCGACAGGGTGATGTCGCGGCCCGCCTTGAGCGCGATGGCGCCGCCCTTGATTAGCCCCGCCAGGTCGTGGATGTCGTTGCGGGCGCTCAGGTCGATGCTGCCGGCCTGCATGGCGCCGACGGCATTGCGCACGTCGCCGGCGTTGACGACCAGGGCGCGGCGCGCCCCCAGCGTGCCGCTGTTGGTCAGGTCGCCGGCCACGTCGATGCGGGTATCGCGGCCGGCGATCAGGGTGCCGTCGCCGCGCAGGTCGCCTGGCTTGACGGCCAGGTAGACCTGGGGCGCAAGCACTGTCTGGCGCGAGCCGTCGGGCAGCGTGACGGTGGTCTCGACCAGCCAGACGATGTCGCCGGTCAGGCGGCGCATCTGGTCTTCGGTAAGGGCGGTGCCCAGCGTCAGGTCGAATCGGCCGGCAAAATCGGCGCCGGCCGCGAGCAGCGCCTTGTACTGCGATTCATTGTCGGCGTAGTCGCCGACAAAGCGGCTGCCGGTGGCCAGCATGATCTGCTCGGCCACCTGGCGCTGTTCGTAGAAGCCATCGCCCAGGCGCTTGAGTGTCAGGCCCGGGTCCTGGTTGAGACGGCGCAGCAGCATGTCGCTGGAGACGGCACTGCGCGAGCCAGTGAACTGGCGGTCGGTGACGACCAGGGCCGGCGCGTCCGGCGCGGTGATCACCTGATAGAGCTTGTTGGCCGGCAATACGGGCGGCAGGGTGACCACGCGCACCGTCTGGCTGCCCGGAGCGCCGATGTCGATGATGCGTGCGACGGGCCGCCGGGACGGCGGCGCAAAGCTTGGGGGATTGAGGGCGGGCCTCGTCGGCGGCGCGGTGAGCGCAGTGTCACCAGGGACGGCGTGGTCCGTGACGGCCCCTACCGGCACGTCCCGGCGCTCGGAGCCGGCGGTGTCCTGGTACGGCGCCTGGGACTCGTTGCGATGGCGCCTGCGGGTGACGGTGTGGACCTCGACACCGACGCGCTCGACCCGCCGCTCGCCCTGCGCGCCCCGGTTGTCGATGGCCGGACCGTTCACGCCCAGCATGCCGCCGGCGATGATGCGGCTCTTGTCGTTGAAGACGGCGCCCGTGAAAATGGCATCGCCGCCCGCCACGATGCTGGCCGGGTCCGAGGAAGTGACGCGGGTCTCGCTGACGTCCTCGCGCACGATGTAGTAGAAGAAGTTGCGGACCAGGCGGTTGTTGAAGTCGGCGTTGAAGGCGCGGATTCTGGCTTGCAGTTCGTCGTGGCGCGCCTTGTTGATCGCCTGCGCCTCTTCCCGCGCTGCGGCGGCTGCCTTTGCGCAATCGTCGGTATTGCACTGGCCTTGCCGTGGGGCAGGGACGGGCACCGGTTCTTCCACGTCGAACACTTGCCAGACGCGATCGCCGGCGTGGTAGCGAGGGACAGGAACGCGTGCCGACAGTACGCCCCCTGACCGTACCCACGCATAGGCCGGGGGAATAGGTGCGTCCACGCCCTCTTCACCCTTGACCCGGGGCACGTAGTCGAACGGCGGACCGTAGCGCGACTCCGGATACTTGGCCGACGGCAGCAACAGGCTGCGGTCGGGGTCGTCGTTCAGGAACGCCGGGTCCTTTCCGCATGAAGTGGTGACCGAATCGCACAGCCACGTGGTGGCACCGTCCAGCAGTTCGGTGCCGTTCTCCAGCCGGTAGTAGATCTTGCGGTCGGCATGGCTGACCTGGACCTGTTCGCTGGTGAAGTGCGGATTGAGGTTTTCGATGCGGTCGGCGGCGATGCGGGCGTCACCGCCGGCCTCGATGGTGGCGGATATGTTCGATACCGTGTCCGCCTGGCCCGTCGCCAGACCCGCGATATCCAGATCGCGCCCGATCCGCAGGTCGTCCGCCGCGTACAGCAGGGCATGCTCGCGGTTGGTCAGCGTGCCCGCGCCCAGGTCCATATCGCCACGCGAGGCGATGACGGCGTCGGCATCGTTCAACAACGCCGGCGCCTGGATGGCGATGCGGTCGCCGAAGAGGCGCCCGCTGTTGCGCAGGCTGCCCGCCCGGATGTGGCTGTCGCCTCCGTCGATCAGGCCGGCATTGGCCAGATCTCCGCTGATGGCGAGGTCGACGCCGCGCAGGCCGATGAGTTCCCCCGCCGCGCCATTGGTGAGCGCGTCGGCGGTGATCCGCAAGTCTTGCCCCGCGTGCAGCTTGCCGTCATTGCGCAGCGCGCCGGTGGCCAAGGCCAGCGACCCGGCCGTGGCCAGCTCGCCCTCGCCATTGCGCAGGTCGCCGACCTGAAACCGCGCATCGCCTTGGGAGGCGAGCCTGCCGCCGTTGTTGTCGAGCGTGCCGGCAGTCAGGTCCAGCTCGCGGCCGGCGCCGATGCGGCCGGACTGGTTGTCGAGGGCATCCGTCACCAGCGCGACGCGCGCCCCCGCCAACCCAAGGCGAACGGGGAGGGAATCGGTATCGGCCGCGTCAGTGTCCGTGGCGCCGGCAACAGCGCTCGCGATACCGCCGGCCAGCGTGTCGCGATTGTCCACACGGCCCGCGCGCAGGACCAGCGCATCCTCTCCCTGGATCCGGCCGGCACGGTTGTCGAGCACGCCTTGCGTCTGCAGGGTGAGGTCGCTGGCTGCCATCAGGCCGTTTGCGTTCGCCACCTCCTGCGCGCGCAGCAAGGCCACGCCCTCGGCGGCGAAGGTGCCGCCAGCGTTATCGATCTTGCCACCGGCATTCAGCGTAAGTTCGTCAGCGCCAAGAATCTTGCCTCGCGCATTGTCCACGCCCGCGGCGCGGATGTCGGCCACGCCGCCGTAGACGCTGCCATCCTGGTTGCGCAGGTCGCCAAGGATGTCCAACGCCAACCTGTCGGCCGCGACGTGGCCACGTTCGTTGAACATGTCCGCCGCGCCCAGCGTGGCGCGCCCCTGGGCGAGCAGGCTGCCGTCCGCGTTGTCGAGGCGGCCCGAGATGGCAAGGTCCAAGGCGCCAGCGCTGGCGAGCTTGCCTGCGGCATTGACCAGGCTGCCGGCATCGATGCCAACCACGCCGCCATAGACGCGGCCGCCCTGGTTGCGCAGCGCGCCCACGCTGGCGACCGCCAGCGTGCCTTGCGCCTGCAAGACGCCATCGCGGTTATCGACATCGGCCGCTTGCAGCGCGATATCGCCGCCCAGCAGCTTGCCGCCCCGGTTGTGGAACGCGCCGCCGCCATCGATGCGGGCGGTGTCGCGGGCCTGGATCACGCCTTCCTGGTTGTCGATTCGGCGGGTGCCGCTGATCGCCACGGCACGGCCCGACACCACGCCGCCAGTCCCGTTGACGACCACGTCGCCGTCCAGCGCCACCGTATCCCCGCCAGCGATCGTGCCGCCACCGTTATCGATAGCGCCTGCCACGTGGCCGTTGAGCGCGCCACCGCTGGTGAGCTTGCCAAGCGTGTTGTCCAGGCTGCCGGCATGCAGCGAGACCGATGCGCCATATAGCGCGCCGCCTCGGTTGACGAGCGCGCCCGTGGCGTCCAACGCCAATACGCCGCTGGCCGCCGACTGACCGTTCGACAGATCGAGGGTGTCGCCGCGCAACAGGACATCGCCGCCCGCCAGCAGGGTGCCCGTGTTGCCGATGCGCGCGGCTTGCACATCCAGCGTGGCCGGCCGCAGCGAGCCATCCGCTTGCAGGCCGGCGGTCACCGCCCCCCCGTTGTCGAAACGGCCAGCCACGAGACGGCTGCCGGCGCCCGAGGACATGGCCCCGTCGTTGGCGATCCTGCCTGCGGCATCCAAGGCCAATGCGCCGGCCGCGGCAACCGCGCCCGCGTTGACGACATCGCCCGCGCTACGTACCGCCAAGTCGGTGGCGGCCTGCATATGCCCCGACGGCTGGATACGGACATCACCGTTCACGTCGACCGACAGCGCGCCCGTCAACGCGGCGAGATTGCCGCCGATGTTCACGCCCACGCCGGCCTCGGTGCCGATCAGGCGGATGCTGTTGGCGTACATGCCGCCCAGCGCGGCCGTGTCCAGCGCCACGGCGGGTGCGGGGCCATCACCCACCTGCGCGGACACGGCGCCAGAGCCGTAGTCGACCCGCGATGCGCCGGCCGTCACGTTCAGACGGTTCGCCCAGATGCCCGCGTTGATTTCCAGCGTGCGCGCGATCAGGTCCAACTGGCTCAGGTTCATGCCGTTCAGGCCTTCCCCTTCGACCGCGAGCCGGCCTCCCGTCACATCAAAGCCGATGCCCCCATCTGGCCCGACGCGCGGCTTGCCGGTGGTCAGGGTGGCGCGGTCCGCGTTCAGGAATCCGCAGCCATTGCAGGTAATGCCCGCGGGGTTGGCGACGATGACGTTGGCCCGGTTGCCCGCCACTTCCAACGTGCCGAGCAATTGCGACGGATTGGGCGCCGTGACCTGGTTAAGAATGGTGCCCGCATGCCGATTGCCCAGCATGGGGTTGCCGTCCACTTGCCCGGCCAGTTGCGACGGGCTGGCGCCGCCGCTGTTGTTGAGCACCACGCCGGACGGGCCGACGTTGAATTGCGCGTAGCGGTTGTTCGACACGCCGCCGACCGAAGGCGGCGCGATGTTGACCACCGGCACGCCATGGCTGACGCTCACGAAGGGCTTGGCGCCCGGCACGCTTCTGTCCACCGAGATCGGCAGGGTCTGCGCCAGCACCGGCGACCAGACCTGCGTGAAGACCACGGACCACGCCATCAGGGAACGGAGCTTGGACATCATTCGTACTTGGTTGAAGACGGCTTGGAGGGAGGGCGGCGCAATCGTCTTGATGACTGCCGAAACACCCACATCCCGTCACCCGCCACGGATCGCCGGCGATATCTGAGATCGGCAATTGCGCGCTTCGCAAAGCGCCATGCAGGACTTCATTTTTAGTCGCGCTCCGTTCGTGCACGACATAGGAACGATCCGAGATTCGGCGGGATGCGCACGAAAATCGGATGAATGACGTGTTGTATGGGTACTCCGCGCATCGGCGGCAATCACGCTGGGGCGGGATCGAAAGCCCCGCGCCGGTCTCGCGCAATGCCTTTCGTCCGTTCAGTCCAGGCCCACCTTCGCCGAATGCTTCGGCGCCCGATAATGCGACGAACGCTTGCGTGATTGCCGCGTCGCGGCCTCAAGGGATCGTCCCGCCTTGCCCAGCGCCCGCGCCAGTTGCTTGCCTGACACGATTCGGCGGCCGACGGTGTCTTCGTCCACGTCCACCTTGACGTACAGCCGGAACAGCCAGAATTGCCGTTCGGCATCGCACCAGTAATAGATCACCCGCAGGCCGCTGCGCTTGCCCCGGCTACGGTGGGGATCGGCGTAGCGCAGCTTGCGCAGCCCGCCCGTGCCTTCGAGCACCACGCCCGCCTCCGGCATTTTCAGCATCATGCATTGCAGCGCGCGAAATGCGTCATCGTCCAGGAACTTCTCGCGGTCGCGCGAGAACTCGGGCCGTTCGACAAACAGGGCATTCATGGCAATGCACACGTATCACTATCGTGGATAGACTGAAACCCATTTTGAAGGGCTTCAACGTATCCATGCGCGTGCAGGCCGTGGGTTTCGGACGAAGCGAATGACTGCGCTTCACGGACGAGGTCAGAACGGCTTCATCACCACCAGCAGAATGATCAGCACCGGCGCGGCCAACAGCGCTCGCCTGGCCGTCGTGCCGCTGGAACGCGCCGGCGGCCAGGCGCAATTCATCGTCCGGCCCACGCCGGCCTCGCACACCGACCTGACGCCGCTGCTGCACTGGATAGAACACCGGCTGGCCGAGAACCTGACCGTCGCCGCGCTGGCCGCCCAGGCCGCGGTCAGCGTGCGCACCTTGAACCGGCGGTTTCAGGAACTGCTGGGGGTGAGTCCGCTGCAATGGGTGATCCAGGCCCGCGTGAATCGTGCGCGCGGGATGCTGGAGACGACGGACCTGCCGGTGGAGCGGGTGGCGATGGAGGTGGGGTTCGGGTCAGCGGTGTGGCCGCGGGAGCATTTCACGGGGATCGTGGGGACGAGCCCGATGGGGTATCGACGGGCGTTCCGGCGGGCGGCGTGAGGGAGGCCTGATGCTTGGTGGCCTGGAACTGGCCTGACGCGTTGCGCGGCAGGCCGTTGGTCTTTTTCGGGTTACTGGATCGAGCGCGGCGCGTTATGCGTGGCGGCGTCGAACGCGGCGTCATCGGCGTAGGCACGGGCCGATTCCAGCATGGCGTCGGTCAGGGTGCCGAGGTGATCGCACAGGCCCTCCACGCCGCCCATCAAGGCGGCCACCGTCCATGCGTCCAGCGGCTGGCTGCCGGTGGCGGCGGGTTCCGAGGCGCTGTTGCCGACCAGGCGGGCGATGGTCTGGATCGCGTAGCGGGCGCGTTCGATGTTGTAGAGGTGGGAGAGGGGAACCGGGGCGTGTTCAGGGTCGGTGTCGACCAGCCAGGGGTTTTGGGTGAGGGGGTGGGATTGCATGACAGGCTCCAAAGACTGATGAAGCCCGCTCCCCACTTCCAAATGGGGTGGGCGGGCGCAAGGCAAGGTTGGAAGACCGGCGTCTTTGGAAACCGGCGTGCGCGAACGCACCCTCGCCAGGGCCCGCCCATAGGGACGTGCAGAGGCATACGGACGTGAAAAAGCCGCCAAGCGGCGGCGGTCCGCCAAAGACATTGCCGGCTTCCAAACCGGGGCTACCGTTGGTCGATAGTGGAGGGAGTATACGGCAGAGCTTTCGCTTTGTATGTCGGGCGTGACGGTTTTGACATCGAAGACATCGTCATCTCGAAACTCCATTTTCCTCTAGCGCGGAATCTTCGTGGGCGTACCACCTGAAAACCGAATTCGAAGCCGAAGCGGTAAGGTGAGATCAACTGCGTATCTTCAAAAGACAGGCAGCTTTTTCAGGGCTCAGAGATCAAACCGATTTACGTCATGACCCTAGAAATACGCCATTCCTTGAACGCCGAGATAGTGCTAGCCACCGATACATCAATGACAGATGACGGTGGTTAGCCGATAAAAAATAGCGCTCTTTCGGAAAAAGATTTTTCGTAGTAAAAAGAAACTTTCGTTTACTAATGGGCCAACTTGGAGCAAAGAGTCGTGGCGTACAACTTAGACGTGGTGATTGAAACTCCTCAGCATGAAGTCGACATGAAAACCGGATTGGACACCTTGCAAGGGTCATCCGATGCAATCCGCTATATTTCAGAGTCCATACTGACCAAGCAGGTCCCGGAACGCTTAAACCATAAAAGCAAGGTTCGAACTTTACTAAAACAGAGCTTCAAGGGATCGTACGGACACGTTTTCCAGCTTGAAATTCACGATGGTGACTTGCAGTCCTCATTCAATCGAATTGGCCGGGAGACCTTCTCCGAACTCATTGCTTTTTACTTGAATGAAGCGATGAACGTTGATTCTAAAGATCTAAGTCCGAAAGCTCAAAAAATTGTTGAAGGGCTTGGTGAAGTTTCTGAGGCTCTAACAAATCAACTACGAAAATCGTCGGTAAAGAACATTCACGAAGTCCCGATAAAGTTTGATTACGACGTAAAACTCCGCTTCAGACGCAATCGAGATGACCAGACGATGCTTGCGCGCTTCGACCAGAATACCGCTAAGTTCTTCAAAGCAGTCGAAGGAAAGCAAAAATTCGTCCTATCGGCAATGATTACGCGTCTCAACATACATACGGGGAATGGCCGACTGCAAGAGGAAGGTGCTAACCACACTTTGCCTTTTAGTTTTGCTTCCGGCTACAAAGCGGTAAGTTTCAAAGCAAAGAAAGCCTTTTCAAACAATCTCGATTACAACAACGGATTAGAAGACAAGGATTGGGTTTACTTGAACATCTTAGTTAGACCAATAAATCTCATCGATGGACCCGTAATTAAGTATCTCATAGAAGGATACCAAGAGTGAGATATAAGATCTTAATTGCAACCGCATCAGGAGCTGTACTTCTTACCACAGGCGCTTACGCCTACCACTTTTATATTAAGCTAGGATATAGCATATCCTCTGAAACCGACAAATGGGGTCAGTTCGGAGATTATTTTGGAGGTATGCTAAACCCCCTCTTAAGCTTCATCGCACTATTATGTCTTATTCAATCTTTAAATCTTCAAAACCAGGCAAACCAAGACCTTAGAACAGAAATTAGAAACACCAAACAATATGAGAAATTTCGCTCTTTTAACCTTCTCTTCTTCAACGTAATAGACGCTCAAAAATCGCAAATCAGCAATCTATCCATAAGGTCTAATGCAAATGAAGATAGCCATAAAATATACGGCACTGAAGCAATCTTGCAACTTGAAGAAAAAATAGAGGCCTTACGAGAAGGAGGTGCGCCCAATGAAGATATAGCAGAATATTTAGAAGAAGTGGACTACAAGGATTGCGTTTGGGGAACGCTTCGGTCTTTCTATCTCGCCGTAAAGCTGGTAACTGACAGGCTAAGCGATACCGAAGGATTTTCTTTGACCGATCGAAAAAGCCATTTCCAAACCCTCGTTAATTTCACCGACTTTTCGCAGCTTCGACTAATTTTAATCGCAGCCCAATTTACAACGGGTCCTTATGCTAATTTCCTCACGACACACTCCGAGCTTAACGACACATTGAAAGAGATTGGATTAGAATTCAACCTATATTAGAATATGGCCTGCCCCCCCGAACCACATTCATAAATATTATCTAGTGTACTTCACGATAATTTCCCAACAAGCCGTAGACCCGTCGCACCTGAGCGAAGACATCCTCATCATCGCGGCAAATCTCATGAAGGTGAGCAGCTCTAAGGAATGGAAAAGTCGCGCTTCGCATGATTTCACTCCGCGGGGGCAAGGCATGCATACAGTAAGGGGAGGCGGTCTTATTTTTCTTTCGACCATGCTGGCTTTGATCTAATCGCGAGTTCGAAGGCCATTAATCCGTCGAAAGCGGTACGCAATCTGGTAACGTATCGGGCGAATCATGTTGTAGAGAAATGCATCGGCTCATCCCGCGAAAATTCGTGTAGCTGTTTCAACAAAAGGCGAGGGTGGAGAATTTTTTGGCCACTAACACAAGAAGCATCCTGCGATATCCTGGTAGTAAAGCGAGGTTCCGCGATTTCATTGCGAAAGCCATTGCGCTCAACGTTGGGCAACCTCGTCTTTTCGTCGAACCCTTTTGTGGCGGGGCGAGCGTTTCTATTGCCTTGCTCGAAGATGGATTGGTAGATGAGATTGCCATCAACGACGCGGACCCTCTGATCTCACAGCTTTGGTCTACCGTCTTCTCTAAGATTGGCGCTGAATGGCTGGCGAATCAAGTACTGGAAATTCCCCTTTCTGTAGAAGAATGGAAAAGACAGAAGGCCCTCAAACCAAAAACTCAGCGCGATGCTGCTCTGAAGTGCCTCTACCTTAATCGGACATCATTCAATGGAATCATTCACAAGTCCGGACCACTTGGGGGTTGGGGCCAAAAGAGCATCAATATCGGAGTACGCTTCAATCGCCAACGCCTATCCGAGCGGATACGTTCACTTTCCGAATTACGCGGCAAAGTGACGGTAGGCAATCAAAATTGGGCCGATTTCTGTGAGCAGTTTTCCTCGAACAAAGGCGCGCTGTTCTATTTGGACCCGCCTTATTATCATAAAGCCGAACAGCTATATGGCTACACCTTCGACGAGGACGAGCACGCGAACCTGCGCAATTTCCTCAGCGAGCTAAACCGACCTTGGCTGTTGTCGTATGACGATGCTCAAGAAGTCCGTGATCTTTACTCAACGGTGACGAGCAAGGCGCGCGTGATCGACAACACATACTCGACACATCCTTTAGGCGGTTGTGCTTTCATCGGCCGAGAACTCGTCTTCACAAACATGAAACGACTGCCGGCCGCGACCAGTGGCAAAAATGGTCACGTAGGGTTGAGTATTAAAGAACCTCGCAAATCACGCGCCAGCGGAGCCAATGCTCTGCGCTTCCCCCTCTCGGTGGCAGCCACCGCATCTCGAACATAGCAAACATCAAGCGCATCAGTGGAGAGAGCATGTCCAACGTCTTCGAGAACGCAGTTCTTCCAAATAAGCTCATATCACTTGTAGGTGATTTCGACACCAACCATGTTGGTTATGTATATGGAATCGATTTCCAAAAGGCAGCCGTGCTAACCAATGACAATTGGAAGGCTCGTGTGGCTGGTATTCCACATAATAGCTTCTTGGTAGCGACTGCGATAAATCCACAGAATCCGGCGGGCACCCCCCACTTTGATAATGAGTTGGTGCTTTTGCGAGTCGTTGGTCCAGCCCGTCTACCATCTGATGGAGAGATGTTACAGACACGAATCGAACACAACCAGCGCCGCGAAGTCAACGAACGATATCCTTCGAGCGAGACGGATGGGTTCGATCCGATGACCCAAAGCGAACTGCAGTATGGCGGTCTAGAGTGCCGCATCTTGGGCACGTTCTTTCTGGACGACGACGGTGAAATTAAGTTAGGCAGCGATGTCGAGAATTACTTTGCGTCGACTCGCCTGCGTGTCTACAAGCCTCGAGCCGATGCCCTCGACAAGATCGTCAATCACGTCAACGCAGATCGCTTGAAGAGCATGGCAGCCGACGCCAAGGCAGCCGGCTTCAAATCGGCGCCAAGCTCAATTTCCATCGGAACCGTACGCTACACGTCAACCTCAAGGCTACATAGAAGTAGCGTCGAGCCCAAAGTACCGTTCCTTATTCAGCCCTCGGACTTTTTGGCAAGACGTACCGCCGTATTAGGTATGACGCGTACAGGGAAGTCGAACACCGTCAAGACTACGGTCGCTTCGGTGGCTATCGCCGGAAAGCGGGACGGAGTCAGTATTGGTCAGATTATTTTTGATCTCAACGGCGAATATTCCAATGCAAACCAACAAGACGATGGAAGCTCCATTGCTGAGGTCTTTGAGGGCCAATGCGTTCGCTATCGGGCTATCGATACACCGGGGTTCCTCGACCTGCGGACCAACTTCTATGAACAGCCAGCCGAAGCTCTAAATCTGATCTCAAAACTGTTGATCAACGACCCCTTCCGGGGCCAGACCGATTTGCAACAGTTCCTTGATTCTGGACTCGAAGAACCCGATGCCACTGATCTTTCGAACCACAAGCGTTGGGAGCAGCGCGTAGCAGTCTTTCAAACAATCCTCTATGCAGCCGGCTTTCCTGTGCCAGTTAACTCTGTGGTTAGGTTCCCTGCAAACAATGAGCTTCTGGAAGCGGCAAAAGGGGCGGGGTGTTCAGGTCTCAAAGCAGTCGGCAAAGGCTATTGCGCTCTTTCGCATAAGGACGCAGTTGATTTCTTTATCACCATCCGTCGCTTGAATTATGAGCTACGTGAGCAACAAAGGGCTGATAGCAAGCCCCAAAAGGGCTTTACAAGCTCATCGGGAAACCCTTGGGTAGATCCGATGATGGAGTCCTATCTAAATGTGCTTGCGAGGGAAAACGCCACCGGCACGTCGATTCGCGGCTATAGAGCACTGATCGGCTGCAAGGAGTATCATTCATCCAGGCGTCAGGGCGACGTCGTGAAAGAAGTCGTTGATCACTTATGGGCAGGGAAGATCGTAATACTCGACCTTTCCGTGGGACCCGTTGAAGTTCGTTCCGTTCTCTCCAAGCGAATTGCGCAACATATTTTCGACACATCCTTCCGGGCGTACAATTCGGGCCAACATCTACAGAACATCGTGATTTACGTTGAAGAGGCGCACAACCTCATCGGTAAAAAGGAGGAGCTCACGACGACATGGCCGCGTATCGCCAAAGAAGGGGCAAAGGCGAAAATTGCCTTTGTTTATGCAACGCAAGAGCCATCCTCGATTCATCCGAATATCCTTGCGAATACTGAGAATTGGTTCGTAACGCATCTAAACAATGATGACGAATTAAAAGCGCTTGCTAAGTTCTACGACTTTTCTGATTTTGTCACCTCATTAAAGTCTGCACAGGATGTAGGCTTTGCTCGCATCAAGACATTATCATCGCCATTCGTCGTTCCTGTTCAGATCAACCGTTTCACGCCCGCCGAGTTGAAGGAACAGCTCGCTGCAATTACTTCTATTGCCGATTGAGCACGGAGAACGTATGCCCTATGAAGGACAACAGGCGAGTAAGCGAGGTCATATAGACATCGTCAAAAATGACGACGTCAGAAAATTTCTTGCGGAATGCGCTTATTTAACACAGCCAGGAGAACAAGCCGCCAAAGAAATTGCAGGTAATTTTCAACGAGCACCCATGTGCAATGAGCTGCCTAAGTTAGTTATTGCCTCAGATGGAAGCACCTATTCCGAACCGATCGACAAGAAGTTTCCTTCAACCCAGATCGGCTACGTGAAGACGAGCTTTATGGCATTCGATATGGGGGACTATAACGGGCTAGTAAAACCAGGGATCCCATTTGTTGACCCGTACGCAGCGGCGAGCTTGCACAACAAAGCTCGTGCTGTCGCGTTTACTTTGCCTGGCTCGAACGTAAGATATAAGGGCATGCAAGTACAGGACGGATTTCGTCGAGCGGTGTACGAGCAGCTCACCGACGAACGAACGCAAATCCCTAGAGGAGGTTTCTCAGTCAAAGACATGCTCTATCACCTAGAGGATGGGCAAATTGCTATTGAACGGTGTCCGTCATGCGGAGCGGCTGGCCCTCATTTTTTCAAGGCTGGGGAAGACGAAAGAAAGTGCACGAGTTGCCACACGGTTGTTTATGTCACAGATTCTCTTCGCATCCACGAGCAAATATCTGACCAAGGAGATAACTCATCAGCGATCACGCGCTTCATGAACGCGGTCGAACACCTCCAACTGGCTACGCTCCTGAAAGTAATGGCAGACAACAGCCTTTCGACCGTTGCAGGCGCTGCGATTATGGTGGACGGACCTCTCGCCCTGTTTGGTCAACCTGCGCGATACCATGCCTCAATTCAGGCGTTCTATAACAAACTATTCGAACGGTGCACTGCGGCGAATCTCCCGTCCCCTTTGATTATGGGACTTCAAAAAGACGGCATGGTCATGGAGCATGCCCGCGCTCTTTCACCACACCTCAGAAACGGCACCTTTTGCCCCGTCTCGGACGATTACCGTGCGAAGTTCATTAATGGCATCGCGCCGTTGACCGATAATTTCGGCCACGAAACCTATTACGGGCAGGATTTCATATATAAGACGGATAGTGGCAGGATCTTTGACGTTTGCTTAGCCTACCCATTTTCGAACAAGCACAATCGCAAGCAGTTTTCTGGCATGAAGGCTGATCCTACCAACTACGATCACTGGCTTGCGCGGGCATTTTCGCTGATCCGCCACCTAGAGTTCGATCTTTATGAAAACTCAGTTGTTCCCGTCGCGCTAGCTCATCGCCATGCATCTATCAGTCTCTCGCCAGGCGGAACTCTACTGGACGTGCTCACCAAAAAGCACTTGAACCAGTGAGCGTAATTGACACTGAAAATCCAAAGTACACGATCGCGCAAACAAAAGGGTCGCAAGCGACCCTTTGATTATTGCCAGGTAAAGTAGATCAGGCCTTACGCACCTGCGCAATCAACCCATCCAACTGCGTAAGCATCGTATCGATTTCCTCAACCGTCACATTCAACGCCGGCATAAACCGCAGCAAATTCCCCCGCGGCGCATTCAGCAGCAGCCCATTCGGCGTCAAATTCCGCGCAGCTTCGACGATGGCGGGGCCGTCATCGCGATCCATGATCAGTGCGCGCAGCAGGCCCATCCCGCGCTCGCCCTTCATCCCATACTTGGCCGACAAAGCCAGCAGCCCTTCGGACAGTTGCTTGGCACGCGCATTCACCGATTCCATGAAGCCCGGCGCAGCCAGGGCGTCAAACACCGCCACCCCCACTGCCGCCATCAACGGATTCCCGTTATACGTGCCACCCTGGTCCCCATGCGAGAACACGCAAACTTCCTGACGGGCCAACAAAGCAGCCAGCGGCACCCCACCACCAATCCCCTTCGCCAGCGTCATGATGTCCGGCACCACATCGGATTGTTGGTAAGCGAACAACGTCCCCGTACGCCCCATCCCCGTCTGCACTTCATCAACAATAAACAGCAGCTTGTGCTCATCCGCCAGCTTGCGCAGGCCCTGCATGAATTCCTTCGTCGCCGGGATGACGCCGGCTTCGCCCTGGACGGGTTCGAGCATGATGGCGACGGTCTGGTCGTCGATCAGCTTACGCACCGATTCCAGATCATTGATCTCGGCCTTCGGGAAACCTTCCACCTGCGGCGCGAACATCTTGTCCCAGCCCGGCTTGCCCGACGCCGACATCGTGGCCAGGGTGCGGCCGTGGAAGCCGTGGTTCATGGTGATGATCTTGTAGGCGCCTTTCTTGTTGACCTGGCCCCATTTGCGCGCCAGCTTGATGGCGCCTTCGTTGGCTTCGCCGCCGCTGTTGGCGAAGAAGACGCGGTCGAAGACCGAGGCGCCGGTCAGGCGGGTGGCCAGTTCGATGGAGGGCAGGTTGTAGAACGCCGGCGACGGGTTCATCAGCAGCTTGGACTGGTCCAGCAGGGCCTTCTGCATTTCCGGGGCGCTGTGGCCCAGGGTGTTGACGGCCCAGCCCTGGACGAAGTCCAGGTATCGCTTGCCCGCGTGATCCTCCAGCCAGGACCCCTGGCCGCGCACGAACACGAGGTCCGGACGGGAGGTGATCTCCATGAGGGCGTTGACGTTGTACTGGCTGAATTCCATGGCGGTTCCTGCTGAAAGGAGAGAACAGGGGTTGAAAAAGAAGGGGAAACGCTAAATGCCGAATTTAGCACCGGCGGGGGAATGCTATCGTGACGCACCCCCAGCCGATCCGCCCCACGGCCGCCCCAAAAGGGCCGCTTGCGCGGGGCTCTCTATTTTATGCAACAGGGCCGGCGCCGGACGCCGCGCTTTGTCGCTTTTTACTGACCGATCATGACACGAATTCTTTCCAGTCTTGCCGCCGGCCTGGTGCTGGCGGCGGCCGCGACGGCCGCGCATGCCGAGTATCCCGACCGTCCCATCCGCCTGATCGTGCCGTTCCCGCCGGGGCAGGCCACCGATATCTTCGCCCGCGCGCTGGCCGAGAAGCTGGGCACGGCGGTCAAGCAGCCGATCGTGGTGGAGAACCGCGCCGGCGCTGGCAGCAATATCGGCATGGAACAGGCCGCGCGCGCGACGCCGGACGGTTACACGCTGGTGATCGCGGGCTCGGCCGCGGCGGTGAACCAGACGCTGTACAAGACCATCAACTACAGCCTGACCAAGGATTTCGCGCCGGTGTCGGGGGTGTTCTCGGTGCCGCTGATGTTCCTGGCGACGCCGGCTTCGGGCATCACGTCGCTGCAGCAGCTGGTCAAGCAGGCGCGCGCCAATCCGGGCGAGCTGGCGTATGCCAGCGCGGGCATTGGCGGCACGCAGCATCTGTCGGCCGAGATGTTCAAGGCGGCGGCCAATATCGACATCCGCCATATTCCGTACAAGGGCAGCGGCCCGGCGCAGGCGGATTTCCTGGGGCACCAGGTGCCGCTGATGGTGGATTCGGTGACGGCGGGGCTGCCGCACGTGCAGAGCAAGAAGGCGGTGGCGCTGGCGGTGACGACGGCCAAGCGCCTGCCGCAACTGCCGGACGTGCCGACGGTGGCCGAGAGCGGTTATCCGGGTTTCGAGGCGATCGGCTGGGCGGCGGTGCTGGCGCCCCGTGATACGCCGCCGGCCATTACCAACTACCTGAGCCAGCAGATCGGCCACGTGCTGGGCACGCCCGAGATGCAGAAGTTCTTCCGCGACCGCGGCGCGGAGCCGATGCCGATGAAGCCCGAAGCCACCGGCGCGTTCATCGCCGGCGAGGTCGACAAGTGGGGCAAGGCGGTCAAGCAGTCGGGCGCGCAGGTGGACTGACGACTGTCCCGCAGGAGCCGGTGGCGGGGCTATTCCCGCCCCGGCGCTCGCCGTGGTGCCGATCCGGTGCCACGCATGCGCCGCAACGGCGCATGATGCACCACCCTGGTGCGATGGGCAAGGAGCAATAGGCGCGCGCCACGGCGCCGCAAAATGGCACGGAACTTGCTTTTCCAGTTTTGTATACCGAATTGGTGTGCAACGCTCGACCCCGCTCCCGGGGCGGCGCGCCCTGGAGAGTTCCTCATGAACCGTAGAACCCTGTTGCTGTCCCTCTGCACCGCCGCCACGCTGCTGGCCGCGCCGCTCACGCATGCCGACACCCTGGACGATATCGTCAAGCGCGGCACCCTCAAGGTCGCCGTGCCGCAGGACTTCCCGCCGTTCGGCTCGGTCGGCGCCGACATGAAGCCGCTGGGCTACGACATCGACACGGCCGCGCTGATCGCCAAGCAGCTGGGCGTGAAGCTGGAGCTGGTGCCGGTGACCAGCGCCAACCGCGTGCCGTACCTGCAGACCCGCAAGGTGGATCTGGTGATCTCCAGCCTGGGCAAGAATCCGGAGCGCGAGAAGGCGATCGATTTCTCCGACGCGTATGCGCCGTTCTTCAATGGCGTGTTCGGGCCGGCCGATGTGAAGGTGGCGTCGGCCGCCGACCTGGCGGGCAAGACCATCGGCGTGACGCGCGGCGCGGTCGAGGACATCGAGCTGACCAAGATCGCGCCGCCCACGGCCACGCTCAAGCGCTATGAAGACAACAACGGCACCATCACCGCCTTCCTGTCGGGCCAGGTGCCGCTGATCGCCACGGGCAACGTGGTGGCGGCCGCGATCCTGGCGCGCAACCCGCCGAAGAAGCCCGAGACCAAGTTCCTGATCAAGGATTCGCCCTGCTACATCGGCCTGAACAAGGACGAGCCGAAGCTGCGCGCCAAGGTCAACGAGATCCTGGCCAATGCCAAGCGCGACGGCTCGCTGACGGCGATCTCCAAGAAGTGGCTGGGCGCCGATCTGCCCAAGGATCTGTAAGGCAGGCGCGCGCGCCGGAGCGCTGTTCATGGCTTATCAATTCGACTTCGCTTCCGTGTTCGACTACACGCCGGTGCTCATCAAGGGCATTGGCGTGACGGTCGAGCTGATCGCGTTTGGCGCGGTGGCGGGCGTGGCGCTGGGCATCGCCTGCGCCTGGGCCCGCACGCAGGGGCCGCGCTGGCTGCGCGCGCCGGTCACCGCCTATGTGGAGGTGGTGCGCAACACGCCGTTCCTGATCCAGTTGTTTTTCGTGTTCTTCGGGCTGCCGTCGCTGGGCGTGCAGTTCAGCGAGATGCAGGCGGCCTGCCTGGCGATGGCGCTGAACCTGGGCGCCTACAGCGCCGAGATCATCCGCGCCGGCATCGACGCCACGCCCAAGGGCCAGTACGAGGCCGGCGCCAGCCTGGCGATGACGCGCTTGCAGGTGTTCCGCCATGTGGTGCTGAAACCCGCATTGGCGCGCATCTGGCCGGCGCTGTCGTCGCAGATCGTGATCGTGATGCTGGGGTCGGCGGTGTGCTCGCAGATCGCGGCCGAGGACCTGACGTTCGCGGCCAACTTCATCCAGTCGCGCAATTTCCGCGCGTTCGAGGTGTATTTCGTGACCACCGGCATCTATCTGGTGCTGGCGGTGTTGTTGCGCCAGTTTCTGCGCATGACGGGCAGGCGGTTGTTCCGCAAGGCGGCGCGATGATCGAGTTCACCACCTGGGACATTGTCCGCAACCTGCTGCTGGCGGCGCGCTGGACCATCGTGCTGTCGCTGGTGGCGTTTGCCGGCGGCGCGCTGATGGGCATGCTGGCGCTGATGATGCGGACCTCGCGCGTGGCGCTGCTGCGGCGCGTGAGCTGGGCGTATATCGAACTGTTCCAGGGCACGCCGCTGCTGATGCAGTTGTTCCTGGCGTTCTTCGGCTTGTCGCTGGCCGGGGTCGAGGTTCCGCCGTGGCTGGCCGCGGGCGCGGCGCTGACGCTGTGGTCGGGCGCGTTCCTGGCCGAGATCTGGCGCGGCTGCGTGGAAGCGATTCCGAAAGGCCAGTGGGAAGCCTCGGCCAGCCTGGCGCTGGGCTATGTGCAGCAGATGCGCTACGTGGTGCTGCCGCAGGCGCTGCGCATCGCGGTGGCGCCGACCGTCGGCTTCGCGGTGCAGATCGTCAAGAGCACGGCGCTCACCTCCATCATTGGTTTCACCGAGCTGTCCAAGGCCAGCACGGTGATCACCAACGCCACCTTCAGCCCCTTCACTGTCTATGCCTGCGCCGCGCTGATCTATTTCGCGCTGTGCTGGCCCCTGTCGCGCCTCAGCCTGCTGCTGGAAAGGAAGTTGCATGCCCCTCATCGCCCTTGAAGACGTCCGCAAGAAGTTCGGCGACAACGAAGTCCTGAAAGGGGTGACGTTGCGCGTCGAGCCAGGCGAGGTCATCGCCATCATCGGCAAAAGCGGTTCCGGCAAGAGCACGCTGCTGCGCTGCGTGAACGGGCTGGAGCAGATCGACAGCGGCGCCATCATGGTGGCGGACGCGCAACTGGGCGACGACGAGTTGCGGTTGCGCGCGCTGCGGCTGAAGGTGGGTATGATCTTCCAGCAGTTCAACCTGTTCCCGCACCTGACGGTGGGGCGCAACGTGATGCTGTCGCCGATGGTGGCCAAGCGCATGCCGCAGGACCAGGCCGCCGACCTGGCGCGGGCGATGCTGACGCGGGTGGGGCTGGCACACAAGTTCGATGCGTGGCCCGAGGAATTGTCGGGCGGGCAGCAGCAGCGCGTGGCGATCGCGCGCGCGTTGGCGATGCAGCCGCTGGCGCTGCTGTGCGACGAGATCACGTCGGCGCTGGACCCGGAGCTGGTCAACGAGGTGCTGGCGGTGGTGCGCGAGCTGGCCGCCGACGGCATGACGCTGCTGATGGTGACGCACGAGATGCGCTTTGCGCGCGAGGTGTGCGACCGGGTTGTGTTCATGCACCAGGGCCGCGTGCACGAGATCGGGCCGCCGGAGGAATTGTTCACCGCGCCGGCCACGCCGGAGCTGCGGCAGTTCCTGGGGATGACGGACCTGGCGCGCTAGGCGCGGGCCGTTGCCGACGGCCCGCCCCCGCCATCAGCGCGAGAACCCGCGCGCCGAGATCTCCCAGATGTCCTGCACGATGCCGTCGCGATACACCACCAGCCCGTCGTGCAGGTTGAAGGTGGGATCGACGTGCGAGGGCACCAGCAGCAGCGTGTCGCCCAGCGCGGGCGGCTGCGCGCCGGATGCGACGCGCACCACGCCGTGTTCGTCGTTGATGGCGGCGTATTGCAGGCCCTGGGCGCCGTGGATCGCGGGCGGGCCGCATTCGGCGGTGGTGGACTTCAGGCCGGCGTCGAGGATGACGCGGTCGGGCGCCGGCGTGCTCATCACGGTGGACAGCACGAACAGGCTGTTCTGGAAGGCGAGCGCGCCGTCCCATTCGTTGGCGCCGTAGTCGCCGTCCATGAAGGCGTAGGAGCCGGCCTGCAGTTCGGTGTAGACGCCGCTGGCGGCGTCGAACTCGACGCTGCCGGTGCCGCCCCCGGTGATGATGTCGCAGGCGATGCCGCTCTCGCGCAGCAGCAGTTGATACGACGCGGCGATGCGCGCGGCCTGGCGGCAGACCGCGGCGCGTTCTTCGCGGGTGCGCAAGTGCTGCACCGAGCCGTGGTAGGCCTGCAGGCCGACGAAGGTCACGCCCGGCAGGTCGCGCGCCTGCTGCGCCAGCGCCAGCACGGTGGCGTCGTCGGACACGCCGCAGCGGCCCTGGCCCACGTCCACTTCCACCAGCACGTCGATCTCGGCGCCGGCCGCGGCCATGGCCTGCGAGATCCGCGCCAGGTTGGCGGCGTTGTCGACGCAGACGCTGAGCTTGGCGGCGCGCGCCAGCTGGGCCAAGAGGCGCAGCTTGGCCGGGCCGACCACTTCGTTGCTGATGTGGATGTCGGTGATGCCGGCGGCCACGAAGGGCACGGCCTCGCTGACCTTCTGGCAACAGATGCCGCGCGCGCCCAGCGCCAGCTGGCGGCGCGCGACCTCGGGGCATTTGTGGGCCTTGGCGTGGGGCCGCAGCGCGACCTCGTGGCGGTCGGCCCAGGCCTGCATGGCGCGCAGGTTGGCCTCGAACGCGGCCAGATCCAGCACCAGGCTGGGCGTGTCGACGCTGGCTAGGGGATCGCCGGCCTGGGCGGGCGGGGGCAGCACAATGCCGCGTATGACTTCTTGGGACATCGAATAGCTCCGTGATCAAACCTGCGGCGTAACCGTGAACCGCCGCCGCGCGCGATGGCCCACGCCGGACCGTTGACGTTTCCGCACTGCGGCAACCCCTGGTAAACGATAGCTTCCAGGCCATTGGCGCAGGGCGGGTGGCGTGCCAGAATTTCAACACAACAATAGGTTACTTCCACTCATAACGGAGAAGCTCGCATGAAACTCAGGAATTGGATCGCCACCCTGGCCATGGCCGCCGCCGCTGTCGGCGCGACCGGGGCCGCGCAAGCCCAGCAGTTCTTCCGTATCGGCACCGGCGGCACCGCCGGCACCTACTACCCCATCGGCGGCATCATCGCCAACGCCGTGTCCCAACCCGGCAAGCTGATCGCCACCGCGGTCGCCTCCAACGGTTCGGTGGCCAACATCAACGGCATCATGGGCGGTTCGTTCGAAGCCGGCTTCACGCAGTCGGACGTGGCCTTCTGGGCCTACAGCGGCACCGGCACCTTCGAAGGCAAGCCCAAGGCGCAGGACCTGCGCCTGATCGCCACGCTGTATCCGGAGAGCATCCACCTGGTGACGCGCAAGGGCGCGGGCATCAAGAGCGTGGCCGACCTGAAGGGCAAGCGCGTGTCGATGGACGAGCCGGGCTCCGGCACGCTGGTGGACGTGCGCCTGATCCTGGGCGCCTATGGCATGACCGACAAGGACGTCAAGGCCGAGTACCTCAAGCCCAACCAGGCCGGCGACAAGCTCAAGGATGGCGGCCTGGATGCGTTCTTCTTCGTGGGCGGCGCGCCGGCTGGCGCCATCGCCGAACTGGCGTCTTCCGGCAACATCGAACTGGTGTCGCTGGTCGGCCCGGAAATCGACGCATTGCGCGCCAAGCAGGAATTCTTCACGCCGGACACCATCGCCGCCAACACCTACCAGAATCTGCCCGAGGTCAAGACCATCTCGGTCAACGCGCAGATGGTGACGTCGGCCAAGCTGTCCGAGCAGGTGGTGTATGACGTCACCAAGGCGCTGTACAGCGACGCCACCCGCAAGACCCTGGACAACGGCCACGCCAAGGGCAAGCTCATCACCCGCGATAACGCGGTCAAGGGCGCCGGCATCCCGTTCCACCCGGGCGCCGAGAAGTTCTACAAGGAAATCGGCCTGCTGAAGTAAGCGCCGATCCATTCCCATCGGGAAGCGCGCGGCCGCCGGCGCCGCGCTTGCACAGGGCCGCCTCGGGCGGCCCTGTTCGCGATTCACCTGAGAAACACGGCTATGGAAATAGACCACGAGAAAACACAGCAGCTGGCGGAAAAGTACGATTCCGAGATCCGCTTCCGGCCGCTGCACAAGAGCGCCACCTGGATCGTCTCGGGCCTGCTGGTGGCGCTGTCGCTGTTCCACTACTACACCGCCGGCTTCGGCCTGCTGCGCGAAGCCACGCATCGCGGCGTGCACCTGGCCTTCGTGCTGAGCCTGATCTTCCTGGTGTTCGGCTTTTCCAAGGCGCACTACCAGCGCGAGCCGAAGTCCACCTGGTACGCGCCGGGCGGCGTGCCGCTGTATGACTGGATCATCGCCATCGCGCTGGCGCTGTCGGTGCTGTACATCCCCTACATTTTCGAGGACCTGGCGTTCCGCGTCGGCAACCCGCTGCCGATCGACGTGCTGATGGGCTCGATTCTGTTGATCGGGTTGCTGGAGGCCACGCGCCGCGCCATGGGCTGGCCGCTGCCGATCATCGCGCTGGTGTTCATGGCCTACGCCGCCTTCGGGCCGTATTTCCCCGGGCTGCTGCAGCACGCGGGCAATACGTGGTCGCAGATCGTCAACCACATGTACCTGACCAGCCAGGGCGTGTACGGCGTGGCGGTGGGCGTGGTGGCCACCTACGTGTTCCACTTCGTGCTGTTCGGCGTGCTGGCCACGCGCATCGGCCTGGGCCAGCTGTTCCTGGACGTGGCGTCCACCATCGCCGGACGCTATGCGGGCGGCCCGGCCAAGGTGTCGGTGTTCGGGTCGGCCATGTTCGGCATGCTGTCGGGGTCGTCGGTGGCCAACGCCGTGACGGTAGGCTCGCTGACCATTCCGGCGATGATCCGCATCGGCTATCCGCGCCACTTCGCGGCGGGGGTGGAGGCGGCCAGCAGCACGGGCGGACAGATCACGCCGCCGATCATGGGCGCGGCGGCGTTCCTGATGATCGAGTTCCTGGGCATTCCGTACCAGCAGATCGCGATTGCGGGCATCTTCCCGGCCTTTCTGTATTTCTTCGGCATGTTCATGCAGGTGCACTTCGAGGCCAAGCGCGAGGGCCTGCGCGGGCTGACGGCCGAGGAAATGCCCAAGCTGAAGCAGTCGTTCAAGATGCGCTGGCCGACGCTGATTCCGCTGATTCTGCTGATCGGCGTGCTGGCCAGCGGCCGCACGCCGTACCTGGCGGCGTTTGCCGGCATCACGGGCTGCATCATCGTGGGCCTGCTCAATCCGTTCCAGCGGCTGCACTGGCGCGATCTGTACGAAGCCTTCGAGACCGGCGCCAAGTACGCGCTGGCGGTGGGCGCGGCGGCCGGCACCGTGGGCATCGTGATCGGCGTGGTGACGCTGACGGGCGTGGGCTTCAAGATCTCGTACATCGTGATCTCGGCGGCGCAATCGATCGCCGGCGTGGCGGGCGCGATCATTCCCGAGACCATCGCCAACGCCCAGTCGCTGACGCTGGTCGCGGCGCTGATCATGACGGGCATCGTCTGCATCCTGATGGGTTGCGGCATTCCCACCACCGCCAACTACCTGATCATGGTGGCGGTGGCCGCGCCGACGCTGGTGCAGCTGGGGGTGCAGCCGATCGCGGCGCACTTCTTCGTGTTCTATTTCGGCATCCTGGCCGACATCACGCCGCCGGTGGCGCTGGCGGCCTACGCGGCGGCGGGCATGGCGGGCAGCGATCCCTTCAAGACCGGCAACACGGCGTTCCGGCTGGGCATCACCAAGCTGATCGTGCCGTTCGTGTTCGTGTTCTCGCCGTCGCTGCTGATCTCGGTGCAGGGCTTCACGTGGTACGACTTCTTCGTGACGCTGTTCGGCTGCATGGTGGGGCTGGTGCTGCTGTCGGCGGCGTTCTCGCGCTACATGCTGGTGGGCATGAAAAGCTGGGAACGCTGGCTGTGCACGCTGGGCGCGCTGCTGACCATCCTGCCGGGGCTGACCAGCGGGCTGATCGGACTGGCCATCTGCATTCCGGTGTTCATCCGCCAGCTGGCGCAGCTGAAACTGGAAACGGCGCCGAAAACCGTCTGAGGCGTAGGGGTATTAAAGAGGGGCGGACCCCGGAAGTCCGCCCCGGACGCATCGCGCAACCCCTTATTCTGTCAGCCTTTCCGCGCGGTTTTCATGACTGTCGCAAGGCCACTACGCCCCCCGTTCCCAGTCTTTCCGGCGGTTGCCCGGGCAAATAAATCAGCGTAAAGTAAAATTCATGTTTGCTGGTCTGCCGATATGCGGGCCGACTGTGCAAACAGGCACAAGACTGCGCCATATGTTCGATATCCTGGTTTACCTGTACGAGAATTACTACACGCCGCAAGCCTGTCCCGCCGCTGACGTGCTGGCCAAACGGCTGGCCGCCGCCGGGTTCGAGCACGAGGACATCGATGACGCGCTCGGCTGGCTCTACGGCCTGGCCGAAACCACCGAACGCTGCGTCGATCTCGCCCAAGCCCCCGCCACCGGTACCCGGATCTACACCGATAACGAATACCAGCAGCTCGGCTCCGAATCCATTGGCTTCATCGCCTTCCTGGAATCGGCCGGCGTGCTGCCCGCGCCCTTGCGCGAGATCGTCATCGACCGGGGTCTGGCGGCGCCGGAATCGCCCGTGCCGCTCTCCAAGATCAAGATCATCGCCCTCATGGTTCTCTGGAGCCAGGAAGCCGAGATCGACAACCTGGTCCTGGAAGAGCTGCTGGACGAAGACGGCACGCGCTTGCTGCACTGACGGCGCCGGCCGGCGTTCGTATCCCCGCGACGCGCGCGCTTGCTGCGCGCGGCGTCGCCACGCCGCAACCCCCTTGCTCCGCTTCGCCATCCCGTGACCTACACCGGCCGCTTCGCCCCCAGCCCCAGCGGCCCGTTGCACGCGGGCTCGCTGGTGGCCGCGCTGGCCAGCTGGCTGGATGCGCGCGCCCACCACGGCCGTTGGCTGCTGCGCATCGAGGACGTGGACACGCCGCGCACGGTGCCCGGCGCGGCCGAGATCATCATGGGCCAATTGGAGGCCCTGGGCCTGCGCTGGGATGGCGACATCGTCTGGCAATCGCAACGCGGCGACGCCTATCAGGCGGCCTTCGACGCGCTGGCCGCGCGCGGGCTGGTCTATGGCTGCGGCTGCACCCGCCGCGAGATCGCCGATTCGGCGCTGCGTGGCCAGGCGGCGCCGGGCGCGGACGGTGAACGCCCATACCCCGGCACCTGCCGCCACGGCCTGGCGCCGGGACGCGAGGCGCGCGCCTGGCGCGTGATCATGCCGGAAGGGGTGGAGCGTTTCGAGGACCGCTGGCTGGGGCCGCAGGAGCAGGACGTGGCGCGGGCGGTGGGCGACATCGCCGTGAAGCGCGCGGATGGCCTGTGGGCCTATCAACTGGCGGTGGTGGTGGACGACGGCGCGCAGGGCGTGACCGACGTGGTGCGCGGCGCCGACCTGCTCAGCTCCACGGCGCGCCAACGCGTGCTGGGCCGGCTGCTAGGCCTGCCGCCGGTGCGCTATCTGCACGTTCCGCTGATCCTGGACCCTGCCAGCGGCCTGAAGCTGTCCAAGCAGAACGGCGCCCCGGCCATCGACACGAGCGCGCCGCTGGCGTCGCTGCAAGGCGCCTGGCGCGCGCTGGGCTTCGCGCCGCTGGACGCGCCGGACCCGGCGGCCTTCCTGCGCGAGGCGACGGCGCGCTGGGCCGCGCGCTTTCCGCTGCCCTGATCCGGCATGGCCGGCAGGAGCCGGCGGCCGTCACGGGCAGTGCAACCGCGCGTGCCGAGACGTCCGTTCCGATGCATGGCCGACGGCCACCCGGCCACATCACGCCGGGTGGAGCGCCGCCGACCTGTGATTCCTACAACGGCTGCAGATCCTCGCCCAGCATGCGCACCAGCAGGGCCTCGCCGTTCTCGGCCACGCGCAGTTCGCCGAACTTGGCGACCTCATAGCGCTTGGCCTGGCCTTCAGGGAAGAAATAGGCATTGGTGACGATACGCACCTGGTTGTCGCGCACGCGATAGCGCAGCGGCACTTCGCCGTCGCCATGCGGCTTGGCGTCGGTCTGGATGCGCACGGGCTGGTACACGCCGCGCGAATCGCCGGTCAGCATGACGTAGCCGTCGGACGCTTCGCCCATGACGGCGTCCTCCGTGTCCCGGCGCTCGCCGCTCAACCGCAGCCGCGTGACTTCGCGCCCGGCGGCGAAGTTGAGCGCCATGTAGTCGCCCTGCATCAGCGAGCGCGGGTCGACCGGCGCCAATTCCAGGATCACCAGCCTGCCGTTGGCCAGCAGTTTTTCGCGCTGCCAGATACTGCCGTTGGCCACCACCAGCACCAGCGCCAGGCCGCCCAGGATCGCCAGGGTGCGCCAGCGCAGGGCCGGCGAGACCGGCGGCAGCGGCGCGCGGCGCGACGGCTCCTGGGTGCGCATCAAGCGCGGCACCAGCCACACCAGCCCCCGCAGCACGAACAGCAGCACGGCGCCGCCGCCCAGCCACAAGGACTTCTGCAGCAGCGGCACGTCCAGCTGGTAGTAATAGACGCCCAGGTAAGCCAGCAGGCTGAAGACGCCGAACAGCGCCACCCGCGGCTGGTTCAGGCCGAAGCCCAGCAGCAGCCAGGCCAGCGCGAAGCCCACGCCGGGGCTGGGCAGCCAGAACAGGGCCAGCAGCAGCAGGGCGATGGGCACACCCCAGGTGACGCCGCCCGTCAGCACCTGGCGGCGCGGCCACAGCACCGCCATTGCCGCCGCCGCTGGCAGCAGCGCGCCCGCGCATACCAGCACGGCGGTCTGCGCGTGCAGTTGCCACATGGCCGGCAGTTGCAGCACCGACAGGCCGCTGGCCAGCCACACCATGCCCTGCACCGACAGCAGAAAGGCCCAGGCCAGCGGTTGCAGCGCATGGCCGCGCTTGCCGCCCAGCCGGTGCGCCAGGGTCAGGATCACCGCCGTGGCCCAGGCGCCGGTCACGGCGATGGGCAGCCAGATGAAGGCGGCGCGGGCCATGTCGAGATACAGCAGGGAGTCGATCATGTCCTCGCGCAGCAGCTCGGGCGCCAGGATGCGCCAGATCAGGCCGGCGCCGGCCAGGGCGATCAGCCCGCCGCTCAGGAAGCGCAGAATCACGTCCGGCCCCAGCGCGTACACCGCCGTGGCCATCAGCAGCACGAACAGGCAGGCGCTGGCGAACGAGGTCGAGCTGGACATGCCGTAGATGATGAGGATCTGCCCGGCGAAGGCCATGGCGGTGCCGCACTGGCGCCAGAACGGGCCGGCGTCGCTGCGCAGCACGGCCACGCCGGCGGCGCACAGCACCAGGCCGGCCACCAGCGCGCCTTCCTCTGAATTGATCATGCCCGAGAAGGCGACGAACGCCAGCAACAGCACCGTCGACAGCCAGGCGCTCAGCGCCAGGATGCATTGCACGTACCAGGGCGGCTCGGTGTGCGGCACGGCGGGCGGCGCCAGTTGCGCCACGGGTTCGCCGGCCTCGCCGGGATCGACCGCGTTGCCGGCCGAGGCGGCGGCGGGCTCGGCATCGGCCGGGGCCGCGACCGCCGCCCGCGGCCCGGCGGCCAGTCCGCGCAGCCAGCGCGCCGCCCAGACGGCCTCGGCCATCAGCAGCGCCGCCAGCGGCAGGGCCGCCCAGATACCAGGCTCCAGCCGCAGCAGCCATTCGCCTACCACCCGCAGCGAGACGCAGATGACGCCGGCCACCAGCATGGCCAGGATGACCAGGTCGCGGCGGCCGCGCTGGTAATAGAAACCCAGGCCCAGCGTCACCGCGATCCAGGCCAGGCTGTTGACGGAGCCCAGGCCGCGCGACAGGCCGTTGCCGATCACCAGCACCGTCACCATCGGGCCGAACACCAGCGCCGTCACCAGCGCGCTGATCACCAGCGCCGCCAGGACCCGCGGTCCGACCAAGGTGCTGGCGCGCCAGCGGCGCGCCGCCAGTTCCCAGCCCAGCAGCAACAGCAGGTTCCAGGCGGCCACGATCAGGCTGGCGATCTGGGGACCGCCGAAGATCAGCCACCAGGTGAAGGCGCGCTCGCCCAGCCACAGGACCAGGGCGACGTTGGTCACCAGCGCCCACAGCAGCCAGACGGCCTGGCTGGCCGCCACCAATGCCCACGGCAGCAGCAGGACCGCCCACCAGGCGAACAATTCCCAGGTATCGGCGCCAGTCTGGTAAGTTTGGCCTAATAACGCGAGCAGGGCGCCGAGCAGGATGCCGGCCAGGGCCAGCAGCGCGCCGGGAATGCTGCGGCGCACGCCAGGGGTGGCGCGCAGACGCAAACCGGTCCAGGCGGCCGCCAGCGCGGTCAGGGCCAGCAGGCCCTGCGTGCCGGCGAAGCGCTGGATTTTTGTCATGTCCTGCCAGTTCGCCGCGACCCAGCAGATGGCGGCGCTGCCGAGCAGCAGGACCCCCAGCCAGAGGGTGCTGCGCGCCAGGAATTGACGCCATGCGTGAAGTTCCGATCCCACTTGCCGTTCAATGCCGACTTGCATCTCGCGAAACTCCGATCTTATTATCCGCGCTACTACGGCGGGACTGCCGCCACTGGATACACATGAATAAAACGCTGATTATTGCCGAGAAGCCCTCGGTGGCCCTTGATATATCACGCGCCTTGGGAGGCTTTGCGCGCGAGGGCGACTATTTTGAAAGCGAACGTTACGTACTGGCGTCCAGCATCGGGCATTTGCTTAGCTTGGTCGCGCCCAACGATCCGGTCAAGGGGAAATGGAGCTTCACGCACCTGCCAGTAATTCCGCCTGAATTCGAGCTGGGGCCGACCGACAAGAAATCCGCCGAGCGCCTCAAGCTGCTGGTGCGCCTGGCCAAGCGCAAGGACGTCGATGCCATCATCAACGCCTGTGACGCGGGGCGCGAGGGCGAACTGATCTTCCGCTACATCATTCAGTATGCGGGCGTGAAAAAGCCCATCCAGCGCCTGTGGCTGCAATCCATGACGCAGGCCGCCATCCGCGAGGCCTTCGCCAACCTGCGCGACGACAGCCAGCTCAAGCCGCTGGAGGCCGCCGCCCGCTCGCGCGCCGAGGCCGACTGGCTGGTGGGCATCAACGGCACCCGCGCCATGACCGCCTTCAACAGCAAGGACGGCGGCTTCTTCAAGACGCCGGTGGGCCGGGTGCAGACCCCCACGCTGGCCATCGTGGCCGAGCGCGAGGAACGCATCCGCCGCTTCGTGCCGCGCGACTACTGGGAAGTGCGCGCCACCTTCGTGGCCGCCGCCGGCCTGTACGAAGGCCGCTGGATCGATCCGGACTTCAAGAAGGACGAGCGCGACCCCGAGAAGCGCGAGTCGCGCCTGTGGTCGCAGGCCGCCGCCCAGAGCGTGGTGGCCGCCTGCCGCGACCAGCCGGGCAGCGTCACCGAGGAATCCAAGCCGTCGACCCAGATGTCGCCGGCCCTGTACGACCTGACCTCGCTGCAGCGCGAGGCCAACGGCCGCTTCGGCTTCTCGGCCAAGACCACCCTGGCGCTGGCCCAGACCCTGTACGAACGCCACAAGGCGCTGACCTACCCGCGTACCGATTCGCGCTATCTGCCCGAGGACTACATCGGCACGGTGCAGGAAACCATGCGCGCGCTGGCCAAGGGCGGCTCCAACGCCGTCGGCGGGCTGTCGCGCCATGCCGAGACCGTGGTCAGCCAGCACTGGGTCAAGCCGAACCGCCGCATCTTCGACAACAAGAAGGTGTCGGACCACTTTGCCATCATCCCGACGCTGCAGATCCCGCACGACCTGAGCGAGGCCGAGGCCAAGCTGTACGACCTGGTGCTCAAGCGCTTCCTGGCCGTGTTCTTCCCGGCCGCCGAATACCGCGTCACCACCCGCATGACCGAGGTGCAGGGGCATCGCTTCCGCACCGACGGCAAGGTGCTGGTCAATCCGGGCTGGCTGGCCGTGTACGGCAAGGAAGCCCAGGGCGAGGACGCCAACCTGGTGCCGGTGGGCGACGGCGAGACCGTGCGCACCGAGGACGTGGAAGCCGTGGGCCTGACCACCAAGCCGCCGGCGCGCTTTAACGAAGGCACGCTGCTGTCGGCCATGGAAGGCGCCGGCAAGCTGGTGGACGACGAGGAACTGCGCGAGGCCATGTCCGAGCGCGGCCTGGGCACGCCGGCCACGCGCGCGGCCATCATCGAAGGCCTGCTCAACGAGGTCTACCTGCGCCGCGAGGGCCGCGACCTGGTGCCGACCGCCAAGGCGCGCCAGCTGATGACGCTGCTGTCGGGCCTGGACGTGTCGGAACTGACCTCGCCCGAGCTGACCGGCGAATGGGAACACAAGCTCAAGCAGATCGAGCAGGGCGCGCTGGACCGCCAGGCCTTCATGCGCGAGATCGCCCAGATGACGCAGGTGATCGTCAAGCGCGCCAAGGAATACGAGCGCGACACGGTGCCCGGCGACTACGCCACGCTGCAGACGCCGTGCCCCAAGTGCGGCGGGGTGGTCAAGGAAAACTACCGCCGCTTTGCCTGCACCAACTGCGACTTCTCGATCGGCAAGCACCCGGGCGGCCGCACCTTCGAGCTGCCGGAAGTCGAGGAACTGCTGGCCAAGCGCGAGATCGGTCCGCTGCAGGGCTTCATCAGCAAGATGGGCCGGCCGTTCGCCGCCATCCTGCGCATCAGCGACGAGTACAAGCTGGAATTCGACTTCGGCCAGAACGACGAGGACGACAACGAGGCGGTGGACTTCTCCGGCCACACGCCGGTGGGCACCTGCCCCAAGTGCCAGTCGCGCGTGTTCGAGCACGGCATGAGCTACGTCTGCGAAAAGTCTGTCGGCCCTGAAAAGAGCTGCGACTTCCGCTCGGGCAAGGTCATCCTGCAGCAGGAAATCTCGCGCGAGCAGATGGAAAAGCTGCTGACCGACGGCCGCACCGACCTGCTCGACGGCTTCGTGTCCAGCCGCACCAACCGCAAGTTCAAGGCTTTCCTGGTGCGCCAGCCCGACGGCAAGATCGGCTTCGAGTTCGAACCGCGTCCGGAGAAACCCGGCCGCGGCCGCGCCCCGGCCAAGACCGCCGGCGCCGCCACCAAGACGGCGGCGAAGAAGGCGCCGGCCAAGAAGGCCGCGGTGAAGAAGACCGCCACCAAGACCGCCACGAAAACGGCCACCAAGACGGCGACCAAGACCGCCGCCAAGAAAGCCGTGAAGAAGGCCGCGCCCAAGAAGACCGCGGCATAAGCCGCCACGGTCTACACTTGCGTGGCACGACGAGAACGCCCGGGCAACCGGGCGTTTTCCATTGTTGGACGGCAGGCGCCGCTGCGGTATTGTTGACGCCAAACAACCACACCCGATCGAGACCGAGGAAGACATGAGCACGAGCCCCCACTTCACCACCCGCCGCCGCGTGCTGGCCGCAACCGGGGCGCTGGCCGGCGTCACCCTGATCGGCGGCCGCGTCGCCTTCGCCCAGCCCAAGCTGGGCCGCGTGGTCTACGGGCAGGGCAGCATCGACCCGTTCTTCGCGGCCGGCTACGTGGCGCTCAAGAAGGGTTACTTCGGCGAAGCGGGGCTGGAGGTCGAGTACCTGAATTCGCAGAGCGGCCCGCGCACCAACCAGTTGCTGGCGGCCGGCCAGATCGCGTTCGGCGCCACGGCCGCCACCGCCGCGCCGGCGCTGACGCTGGCCGGCAAGCCGGCCGCGCTGGTGTTCGGCTTCGACCGCAAGCTGACCTACGCCAACGTCATCGTGCGGCGCGAGGATTTCGACAGCGGCAAGATCAAGTCGCTCAAGGACCTGGCCGGCAAGCGCGTGGGCGCGACCCAGCCGCAGTCCAGCACCTGGCTGATGGCGCTGTACCTGATGCAGAAGGCCGGCGTGGCCGACAAGGTCGACATCCGCCCCCTGGGCGACCTGGCCACCATGCTGGGCGCGCTCAAGACCGGCTCGGTGGCCGCCAGCATGGCCACCATGTCGATGATGGAACAGGCCCGGCAGGAAGGCTGGGGCGTGCCGATCTTCGACGCCACCACCGAGGCCTCGTGGAACGAATTCATGGGCGGCGACGTGCCGGGCATCGCCGCGCTGACGCTGCATGACACCATCCAGAAGCGGCCGGAAACCGTGCAGGCCTTCGTCACCGGCCTGGTGAAGGCACAGAACTTCATCACCGCCCACAGCGCCGCCGAGATCGCCGACGTGATCTACGACGATTACCTGAACGCCTTCCCGCGCGCCGCCATCGAGAAGACGCTGGGCGTGTACAAGGACACGGTGTTCCTGGGGGACAACGTCATCACCGAGGACGCCTACAACCGCATGACCGCCATCATGGGCGACGGCCGCCAGTTCTCGAACGACGAGATCAAGACGGTGCCGTACGACAAGTGCGTCGACATGCGCTTCGTGCGCCGCGCGCGGAGCTAGCGATGATCACGCTGGACCGGGTGGGCAAGGCCTACCAGACGCGCCAGGGCACCACCCACGCGGTGGGCGAAGTCAGCCTGGAGATCGCGGCGGGCGAGTTCGTGTCGATCGTCGGCCCCTCGGGCTGCGGCAAGAGCACGCTGCTGAACATGATCGCCGGCTTCCTGCCGCCCACCACCGGCCGCATCGTGGTGGACGGACGGGTGGTCGACGGCCAGGTGCCGCCGGCGCTGGGCTAC
This sequence comes from Achromobacter ruhlandii, assembly GCF_902859695.1. Lineage (GTDB taxonomy): Bacteria > Pseudomonadota > Gammaproteobacteria > Burkholderiales > Burkholderiaceae_B > Achromobacter > Achromobacter ruhlandii. The sequence continues at coordinate 79,820 of NZ_CADIJL010000014.1, read as the reverse complement.
ATCTTCCAGAAGGACACGCTGCTGCCGTGGTTCAGCGTCAGGAAGAACGTAGCGCTGGGCCTGAAGTTCCAGGGCGTGCCGGCCGCGCGCATCGCCAGCCGGGTGGCCGAGCTGCTGGAGCTGGGCCACCTGACGGCCTTCGCCGACGCCTTTCCGCACCAGCTGTCGGGCGGCATGCGGCGGCGCGTGGCGCTGCTGATGAGCCTGGCGGTGGAGCCGCGCATCCTGCTGCTGGACGAGCCGTTCGGCGCGCTCGATACGCACACCAAGACCCACCTGCACCGCGAGCTGATGGAGATCTGGCGCAAGCTGGGCCAGACCGTGGTGCTGGTCACGCACGACCTGGACGAGGCCATCCTGCTGTCCGACCGCGTGGTGGTGCTGTCCGGCCCGCCCAGCCGCGTCCTGCTGGACGAGCGCATCGCCATCCCGCATCCGCGCGACGTCTTCACCCTGCGCGAGACGCCGCAGTTCGTCACCCACGTGCAAAGCCTCTGGAGCGTGCTGGGCCAGCAGTTCCGCGCCGCCGCCTGATTCCGCCATGACCGCTCCCGAATTCACCGATACCCTGCAGGACCAGTTGCGGCTGGACCGCCGCGCCAGCGCGCGGCGGCGCCTGCGCATCACCTTGTGGCAAGTGCTGATCCTTGCCCTCATCCTCGGTTCCTGGGAAACGCTGACGCGCATCCCGTGGTTCACCCAGAACACGCTGTTCGATCCGTTCTTCATCAGCCAGCCGTCGCGCGTGGCGGTGCGGCTGTGGGAATGGCTGCAGCCCGGGCCGCGCTCGGTCTGGCCGCACCTGTGGCTGACGCTGCAGGCCACGCTGGTCGGGCTGGTGGTGGGCGTGGGCAGCGGCTTCATCGTCGGCATGACGCTCAGCCGCAGCCGCTTCCTGGCGGACGTGTTCAACCCGTTCATCGTGGCCTTCAACTCGATGCCGCGCATCGCCTTCGTGCCGCTCATCACCATGTTCTTCGGGCTGGGGCTGGCGTCCAAGGTGGTGACCTCGTGGTTCGTGGTGTTCTTCCTGGTGTTCTTCAACACCTACAAGGGCGGGCGCAGCGTCGAGCGCGAACTGGTGGACTTCTGCCGCACGCTGGGCGGATCGCCTCGCCAGATCCTGTGGCGCGTGCGCATCCCGACCGCCGCCGCCTGGACCTTCGCCGCGCTGCCCAACGCCATCAGCTTCGCGCTGATCGGCGTGGTGCTGGCCGAGTTCGTCGGCTCCACCACCGGCATGGGCTACCTGATGATCACCGCGCTGGCTACACTGAACGCCACCGACATGTTCGCGGCGGTCACGCTGTTGTCCATCGTCGGCATCGCGCTGGTGTACTGCGTCACCTGGCTGGAACGGCGGCTGCTGCACTGGGCGCCCGAATTCCGCGAATGAACCGAGCCGCAACCATGACGACTTCCTTGCCCTATCTGCGCAACTTCGACCTGAGCGGCCAGGTCGCGCTGGTGACCGGCTCGGCCCGCGGGCTGGGCTTCTGTATCGCCCGCGCGCTGGCAGGCTGCGGCGCGCGCGTGCTGATCAACGGCCGCAACGAGCAGGCCGCGGAAAGCACCGCCGCCGCGTTGCGCGCCGACGGCCTGGACGCGCACGCGCTGGCCTTCGACGTCAGCGACGACGCCGCCATGGCGCGGGCCTTCGAGCGCATCGACCGCGAGCACGGCCGCCTGGACATCCTGGTGAACAACGTCGGCGCGCGCAACCGCAAGACGCTGGCCGACACCAGCGCCGCCGAGATCCGCGAGCTGATCGACACCGACCTGGTGGCCGGCATCCTGCTGGCCAAGCACGCCGCCGAACGCATGGCGCGCCAGGGCGGCGGCCGCCTGATCGCCATCACCTCGGTGGTGGGCGAGCTGGCGCGCGCCGGCGACGCCGTCTATCCGGCCGCCAAGCAGGGCCTGACCGGCATGGTGCGGGCGCTGGCGGCGGAGTTCGGCGGGCGCGGCATCACCAGCAACGCGATCGCGCCGGGCACGTTCGCCACCGAGACCAATGCGCAGATGGTGGCCGACCCGGCGGTCGGCCCGCGCATCGCGGCCCGCAACCCGACCGGGCGCTGGGGCGAGCCGGAGGAGATCGCCGGCGCGGCGGTGTTCCTGGCGTCCAAGGCGGCGTCGTACGTGAACGGCCACGTGCTGGTGGTGGACGGCGGCCTGTCGATCCAGTTCTGACAGCGCGCTGGCCGTGCGGCAAAAACGAAGGGGCCCGCAAAGGGCCCCTTCATCATTCCGGCGGTCCCGGCAGGGATGTCCGCCTGCCCGGCAATCGCCGCCGGCTCAGGTCGTCTCGTCCTGGTACCAGACGCCTTCGGCCAGCATCATCTTGTGATGGCCGTGGCCGGCCGGCATCATCGGGAAGCAGTTCTCCTGCGCCGTCACCGCCACATCGAGGAAGTAGGGGCCGTCGTGCGCCAGGCACTCGGCCAGCGCCGCGTCCAGTTGCGCCGGGTCCTCGACCCGCGCCGCGCCCCAGCCGAAGGCGCGCGCCAGCGCCACGAAGTCGGGCAGCGAGGCGTTGTAGCTGTGGCTGTAGCGGCCGCCGTGGATCAGTTCCTGCCACTGGCGCACCATGCCCATGTAGCCGTTGTTGCACAGCACGACCTTGACGGGCGCCTGGTGCTGCATGGCGGTGGAGAGTTCCTGGATGTTCATCAGCACCGAGGCGTCGCCGCTGACGCACACCACGGTCTTGTCCGGATGCGCGACCTGCGCGCCGATGGCGGCCGGCACGCCGTAGCCCATGGTGCCGGCGCCGCCGGAGGTGAGCCAGCGGTACGGCTGGTCGAAGCGCAGATACTGCGCGGCCCACATCTGGTGCTGGCCGACGTCGGTCGAGACGATGGCGTCGCGACCCGCCAGCGCCGCGTTCAGGCGCGACATCAGGTGCTGCGGCAGGATGGCGTCGGCCGCCGGGGTGTAGCCCAGGCAGTCCTGCGCGCGCCAGGCCTGCACCCGCGCCCACCACGGCGCCAGACGCGCCGGGTCCAGCGGCCCGCCCAGCTCGGCCTGCAGGGCGCGCACCAGCGGCAGGCAGTCGCCCACCAGGGCCACGTCCACGCGCACCACCTTGTTGATGGAGGCGGGGTCGATGTCGATATGGATCTTGCGCGCATGCGGGCAGAACTCGGACAGCTTGCCGGTGATGCGGTCGTCGAAGCGGGCGCCGATGCAGACCACCAGGTCGGCGTTGTGCATGGCCAGGTTGGCCTCGACCGTGCCGTGCATGCCCAGCATGCCGACGAACTGCGGATCGGAAGCCGGGAACGCCCCCAGGCCCATCAGCGTCAGGGTGCAGGGCGCGCCGCTGGCGCGCACCAGCTCGGTGAAGGCGGCGCAGGCCTCGGGGCCGGCGTTCACCAGCCCGCCGCCGCCATAGAAGATGGGGCGTTTGGCCTGGGCGATCAGCGCGGCGGCGCGGCGCACCGCCGACTGCGGCAGCTTGGGCGCCAGCTTGCCCGACTGGCGCCGCGCGCGTAGCGCCGCCAGCTTCTGCTGCGACGGGGTGTCGTCGTCGCCGTCCGCGTCGCGCGGCACGGCCAGTTGCACGTCCTTGGGGAAGTCCAGCAGCACCGGGCCGGGCCGGCCCTGGCGCGTCAGTTCGAAGGCGCGGGCGGTGACGGCGGCGACGTCGTCCACCGAGCGCACCTGGGTGTTCCACTTGGTCACGGAACGCGAGATGCCGATGGCGTCGCATTCCTGGAAGGCGTCGGTGCCGATGGCGCTGGTGGCGACCTGGCCGCTGATGCACAGCACCGGGATCGAGTCGCACATGGCGTCCAGCAGGCCCGAGGTGGTGTTGGCCATGCCGGGGCCGGAGGTCACGAACACCACGCCGGTGCGGCCGGTGGTGCGGGCGTAGCCCTCGGCGGCATGCACGGCGGCCTGTTCGTGGCGCACCAGCACGTGGCGCAGGCGCGGCTCGGCATAGAGCGCGTCATACAACGGCAGCACGGCGCCGCCGGGATAGCCGAACACGGTGTCCACGCCGTGCGCAATCAGCGTTTCCAGCAGAATCCTGGCCCCATTGGCGGGGGGAGTTTCAGGGGCGGCAAGCGCGGCGGCGACGGAGGGGTGCAGGCGATCGTTCATGCTATCCATCTTATTGGGAATTCGGAAGAATATTTATCTTCTTTTCCACGCATTGCCTGCAAACGCAGTAAATTTATCTTTGGATCGGAGGAATCAAAGAAAATGAACCTGGACAAGTTTGATTTGGCGATTCTGCGCGTGCTGCAAGAGAACGCCCGCGCCAGCCTCAACGACATCGGCGCGGCGGTCGGCCTGTCGTCCACGCCCTGTTGGAACCGCATCAAGCGCATGGAGGCCGCCGGCGTGATTCGCGGCTACACGGTCGACATCGACCCGGCCAGCCTGGGCTTCATGGACACGGTCATCGTCCACGTCACGCTGGAGAGCCACAGCGAGGAAACGCTGTATGAATTCGGGCGGGCGCTGGCGCAGATTCCGGAAGTGCTGGAAGCCTTCCTGGTGTCGGGCGACTACGACTACTACATCCGCATCGCCGTGCGCGACACCCGCGACTACGAGCGGCTGCTGCGCGAGCAGCTGTATCGCATCCCCGGCATCCGCCACAGCAAATCCTGCTTCGTATTGCGCCGCCTGAAGGAAACCATGCTGCCGCTGAACGGGCCGACGACCTGAACGAGCGCTGCCGGGCAGCGGAGCCGGCGCGCAGGAACCGTGGGCGCGCAGGTGCGCCGGGGCCGGTCAAGACAACGCATCCCGCGCCCAGACACGCGCAAGGCGCTTCGCGCCGCCTGCGCGGCGCCCCCGGCGAGGTCAGCGCAGCACGCAGTCCACCGGCTGCGCCGGCTCGGGCAGCGGCCGCACGCCCAGCCCGTCCAGCAGGTCGATCTCGATCACCCGCGCCAGCGCCGACAGCGGCAGATCGTTTTCCTCCAGGCCGAACGGATCTTCCAGCTCGTCGCCCAGCGCGTCCAGTCCGAAGAAGGTATAGGCGATGATGGTGACCGCCACCGGCATCAGGTATTCCAGCGTGCCCACCAGCCCGAACGGCAGCAGCAAGCAGAACAGCCAGGCCGTGCGATGCAGCAGCAGCGAATAGGCGAACGGCGTCGGTGTGTACTTGATGCGCTCACAGGCCGCTTGGATCGCCGCGCACTGCGCCACGCGCTGGGTCAGCGCCTGATAGAGGATGTCGGTCAATTCCCCGCGCCGCAGGCAGGCCGCCAGGTCGCGGTTGATCGCCAGCAGCAGCGCGTCGGGCACATTGCGGTTGCCGGCCAGCGTGTCCAGCTCATCCGGCTGCACCCAGGGCCGCACCGCTTCCAGCACGTCCTGGTCGCGCAGCCGCGCCGCCAGCGCATAACCGAAGCCGATGCAGCGCCGCACCAGCCTTTCCTGCACCGGATTGGCGGTGCTGGCCGCCAGCAGCACCGCGCTCTCGCGCGCCAGGCTGCGGGCCTGCACGATCAGGTCGCCCCATTGCTTGCGCGCTTCCCACCAGCGGTCGTAGCAGACGTTGTTGCGAAACCCCATGAACACCGACAGCGCCAGCCCGAACAGCGAGAACGGCACCGCCGACAGGTGCGTGGGCGAGAACCATTGGCGGTGGTACATCCACACCACCACGCACGACAGCAGCGTAATGACCAGGATGCGGCTGAAGATGCGGGGAATGATCGAACCGCGCAAAACAAAGAACAAACCCAGCGCGGAAGGACGCGGACGGACAATCATGGTGCGGGTAAACAAAGAAACGAGGCGGCGCTCACTATACGCCTGTCATCCTGTCATGAGCGCGCCGATATAATTCTGTTTCGTCTCACCGCCACACTGCCGCCACTCAATGACCTCCGAAGACACCCCCATCAAGCCCTGGTACGTCGTGCGCCGCTCCAAGCTGCACGGCAACGGCGTCTTCGCCGCCCGCAAGATTCCCGCGGGCACCCGCATCATCGAGTACGGCGGCGCCCGCATCAGCGCCAAGGAAGCCGACCGTCGCCACCCCACCAACCCCGACGATCCCTTCCACACCTTCTTCTTCGCCCTCAGCTCCGGCCGCGTCATCGACGGCGGCGACCAGGGCAACGACGCCCGCTGGATCAACCACTCCTGTGAGCCCAACTGCGAGGCCCAGGAAGGCAAGCACGGCAAGCGCGTCTACATCGTCGCGCTGCAAGACATCCCGCGCGGCACGGAACTCTCCTACGACTACGGCCTGGTCCTGGACGGCCGCATCACCAAGGCCCTGAAGGAAGGCTACAAGTGCCTCTGCGGCACCCCACCGTGCCGCGGCACCATGCTGGCGCTGCCCGAAAAGAAGAAGAAAAAGAAAAAGGCCGAAGCGCCCGCGCAAACGGAAACCACGAAGTAAGCAAGCGGCGCGGGCGCCAACAGCGCAGCCACAACGCCTGCGCTCGCCCAACACCCGGTATCCAGCCCGCCCCAAACCACGCTCGCGCCACCGCCATGCGGCCCGCGGCCGAGGCGATACCCGCCCCGCCCGAATCTACGGCCCACCCATCCCAAGACCACGCGACGCCCATCCCTAACGCCAGCCGCTGCGCCACCACGCCGGCCCAGCAGCCAACCCGGCACCGCCCCGACGCAACACACCCAAATGCCAAAGAAGGCCGCCCGCGCGGCCGCCTTTGGCGACCCCGCACCCCCCTCCGACCCAGCCCGGCTCTTGGCCAAAACGCCAAGCAAGCCACCCGCCCCCACGCCCGTGAAGTGACAACCGACCGCGCCGGGGGTGGCGGGGCTTGGGGGGAGCGGGGCGTGTAGATGCGCCCAACGGAAACCGAAGGGAGCCGAAGGCGGACGAGGTTGAGGCAGGGGCAGTCCGGAGCGAACGCTCCGGACCGCAATCGTAGCCCCGCTCCCCCCAAGCCCCGCCACCCCCGGCGCCTTAAGAACCCAATCCCACCCCCCAACCCAAAACCCCACCCGCAATAAGCATATTCAGCACCACCCCCAAGACCAGCGTAAAATCCCCGATGTCGTTAACACGACAAACAAGCAGTACGTCTTCAGGGCGGGGCGAAATTCCCCACCGGCGGTATGCCAAGCGATTTGGCGAGCCCGCGAGCGCCCGGCGTCCTTCACGGAGGACACCGGGGTCAGCAGATCTGGTGAGATGCCAGGGCCGACGGTCACAGTCCGGATGAGAGAAGATGTGCCGTCACACGCCCCCTGTCCGCGCCCCACACGCGCGGGCAATTGGTTTGCGTTCGGCTGTCGATTAGCCCTGAAACGTTTTTCGCCCACTTTTTCGCGAGAGCGTTTCAATGTCCAACGTTACCCTTACCCCGCAGTCCCCCATCCCCAGCCTGGCCGCCCAGCCCTTCGCCGCGCGCCTGCAACGCGCCCTGCATCACCTGCGCCTGGGCCGTCCCGTCATCCTCATGGATGACTTCGACCGTGAAAACGAAGCCGACCTCATCGTCGCCGCCGACAAGCTGACCGTGCCCGTCATGGCCCAGTTGATCCGCGACGGCAGTGGCATCGTCTGCCTGTGCCTGCCCGGCGAAACCCTCGACCGCCTCGACCTGGCCCCCATGGTCCAGCGCAACCAGAGCCGCTTCGCCACCGCCTTCACCGTCTCGATCGAAGCGCGCGAAGGCGTCAGCACCGGCGTGTCGGCCGTGGACCGCGTCACCACCATCCGCGCCGCCATCTCGCCCACCGCGCAGGCCGACGACATCGTCAGCCCCGGCCACGTCTTCCCGCTGCGCGCCCAGCCCGGCGGCGTGCTGACCCGCCGTGGCCACACCGAAGGCTCGGTCGACCTGGCCACGCTGGCCGGCCTGCGTCCCGCCGGCGTGCTGTGCGAACTGATGAACGCCGACGGCACCATGATGCGCGGCGCCGCGCTGGAGCGCTATGCCGCCCAGCACGGCCTGGTCGCCCTGACCATCGCCGAACTGGCCGACCACCTGCGGCAACTGCGCGACGGCCAGGCCCAGCCGGTCGATGACGAAGTGCTGGAAATGGCCGCCACGGTCTGAACGCCAACGGCGCCCGCATCGGCGGGCGCCGTCACCCTCAATCAATAAATACGCGCGACCTGGCAGCCTCGCCAACCGTCGGCGTCGGCGCGCTGCCGTTGCCTGGCGGCAATCACCCTATGGCACGGCAACGCGACCGCGCAGCGCCATCGCCACCAGCACCGCGCCCAGCGCGCACGCGCCCCCCAACGCATACACCGCGCCGTAGCCCTGCACGCCGGCCAGCCAGCCGGCAACGGGACTGGCAATGCCCAGCGCCACGTCCAGGAACGCCACATACGCCCCCATGGCCGCGCCACGGCTGGCCGGCGGCACCCGGCGCACCGCTTCCACGCCGAACGCCGGGAACGCCAGCGAATAACCCGCGCCGCTCAACAGCGCGCCGGCAAACGCCCACGCCGGCGTCGGGCCCATCCAGATCAGCCACTGGCCGGCCGCCTCGATCAGCACGCACACCAACGCCACGCGCGCGCCGCCCAGCTTGTCGGGCAGCCCGGCGAAGAACAGCCGCGCCACGATGAAGCCCACGCCGAACAGGCTGAACATCCACGCCGCGCCGTCCCAGCCGCGCTGCGCGAACAGCAGGCTGATGAAGGCGGTGATGACGCCAAATCCCACGCTGGTCAGCGCCAACCCCAGGCCCGGCAGCATCACCATGCCCAGCACGCGGTAGAACGGCGTGCGCGCGCCCCCGGCCGCCGGCACGCCGCGCTGTGGCAGCACCAGCGCCAACGCCAGCACGGGGATGAGCACCGTGGCCCAGGCGATGCCTTCGAAACCGGCCGCGCCGTACAAGCGCATGCCGGCGGGCGCGCCCAACCCGAATGCGGCGTAGATCGCCACCCCGATCCAGGCCATCACGCGGCCCGCGTTCCGCGGCCCGACGCGGCCCACGCCCCAGCTCAGCGCGCCGGTGACGATCAGGCTTTCGGCGCAGCCCATGAGGGCGCGGCCGGCCATCAACGCGGCCAGCGCCGCGCGTGGTTGCGCTGCCTGCGCGTTGGCCAGCAGGTACAGCAGCCCCGCCACCGACCCCAGCAGGAAGCCGGTGACCACCGCGCGCCTGGCGCCGCGCCGATCGGCCAGCGAACCGGACCAGGCACGCGACAGCAGCGCCGCCGCGAACTGCAGGCCGGCCACGATGCCGACCACCAGCGCCCCCTGCGCCAGCACGCCGTCGACGTACAGCGGCAGCACCGGCATGGGCAGGCCGACCATGAAAAAGCCGACGAAGACCGCCAGCGTCAGGGGCAATATCTGCATGAAAACGGGACGCGCGGTCCCGCCGGCCGCGGGCAGCGCCGTGGCCGTCGATGAAGTCGACATGAGGATTCCTTGGAAGTGGGAAACGCACCCGGTGGCCCGCTCGTCGCAATCGACGATGGCATAATCGGCCGGAGTTCGGCGCGATGCCCGTTGCGTACCGAAATTTTATGAACCGATGCTCAGGTTTGAAACTCGCTTTCCCCGAACCCAATGACATCCATCCCGCAGCCCCGTAAATCGCCGCGCCAGCAACGTTCACAGCAAACCGTCGACATCATTTTGCAAGCGACAGCTCGCGTTCTGGCCGAGCACGGCTACGCCGGCACCAACACCAACCGCATCGCCGAGACCGCCGGCGTCAGCGTCGGTTCGCTGTACCAGTACTTCCCCAACAAGAACGCGCTGATCGCGGCCCTGCACGACCGCCACGACCAGCAGATGCTGGCGCTGATCGACGAGGTGCTGGACGGCAACCCCGCGGCCACGCTGCGCGAAAGGGTCGCTGCCATCGTTGCCGCGTCGCTGCGCGCGCACCTGCTGGAGCCGGCGCTGCACCGCGTGCTGGAGCGCGAATTCCCGCTCTTTGACCAGCCGCGCGACCACAGCCGCGCCGACCAGGACATCCACCGCCGCATGCGCCACCTGCTGGAGCTGCATCGCGAAGAAATCGCGCAGCAGGATCGCGAGCTGGCGACCTACGTGGTGTTGCGCATCATGGAGTCGCTGGTGCACGCGGTGGCGCTGGAGCCGCCGGCCGGGTTCGATCCGCGGCAACTGGAACGGGCGGTGGTGGACGCGGTGATGGGATACCTGGGCACGCCGACCGCCAGCGTCAAGGCCCGGGCCAATCGCGCCACGGCCCGCAAGCCAGGCCGCGCCGGCGAGGCCTGAAGCCGGGGATGACGGCGGGCGCCAACGGGCCGCCGCTGGCGCGCTAACCGCGCGCCATGTGCGCCATGTGCGCCAGACAGTCGGCCGCGTCGCCCACCACGATGCGGGCGCTGCACGCCAGCATCAGGTTCAGGTTCAAGCCGAAGTCCTCCACCGTGTAGCCCTGCGCGTCCACCGCGCGCGCCGCATCGTCGGCGGCCACGCCCACGGCGACCTGCTCACGCACGCTGCCGGCCTGCGACGTATAGCCCCACACCGGCTTGCCCAACGCGATGGCGTAGCCGACCTCGAAGGCCGTGCCCGAATCGGGTTCGGCGCCACGGAACGGGTTGAGGTTGGCCATCACCAGGTCGGCGCGCTGGATCATCGCCGCGTTGGCCTGGTAGATCCATTGCGCCAGCGCGGCGCCGGACAGACCGGCCGGCGGCGTGTTGTCGAGCGGGTAGAGCCCCTCGAAGCCATGCGCGGCCGCCAGCGTCTTGAGCCGCTCGCCGTGCGCCACCGCGTCGGGCAGGAACACGTCGAAGCCGGCAAGGTAGACGCGGCGCATGGGCTTACTCCGGATCGGCAACCGAGAACGCTTCGCCGGTGGCGAAGAACGAACCGCCCGCGACGTAATGCACCGAGCGGCGCGCGTCGTCATTGAAGTGCCAGCGGTTGCCGGAGAACACGTCGGGCGCGGCCCAGGCGGCCACCACCTCGCCGATGAACAGGTCGTAGGCCTGCTGGTTATGCGGCTCGGGCACCACCTTGCATTCGAGCCAGCCGAGGCAGCCTTCGATCAGCGGCGCGCCGATCTTGCTGGCGGCGAAGGTGGCCAGGCCGCTGGCCTTGAACTTGTCTTCGTCGCGCCCCGAATGCGAGCCAACCTGCAGGGTGGCCTGGGCCTGCGCGCGCGAGGGGATGCACAGCGCGAATTCGCCGGAAGCCTCGATCAGCGTGCGCGTGTGGGTATTCTTGTCCACCACCACCAGCATCTTGGGCGGGCTGAAATCCAGCGGCATGGCCCAGGCCGCGGCCATGACGTTGCGCTCGGCGCCATGGGCGCTGGTGACCAGCACGGTGGGGCCGTGGTTCAGCAGCAGGTAGGCGCGTGGCAGGTCGACGGGTTCGATGGCGGACATGGTTTACCGGTCTCAGAACATGCCGTTCTTGTTGGCGGGATTTTCCGGGATTTCCTGGCTGACGTCCCAGTGCTCGACGATCTTGCCGTTCTCGACCCGGAAGATGTCGACCACGGCCTGGCCGCGGTCTTCGGGCGATTCGCGCCACAGGTTGTGGATCATCACCAGGTCGCCCTCGGCGATGACGCGCTTGATGTCGACCGTGGCCTGCGGATGCTGCTCGAAGTAGTGCGGGAAGAAATCCACCATCGGCTCGACGCCGTCGCGCATGTAGGGGTTGTGCTGGATGTAGTTCTTGCCGACATACAGGCGCACCGCCTCGTCGATCTCGCGGTCCTGGAACATCATGCGGAAAAACGCCAACACGATGTCCTTGTTGGACTGCGGCGAGGCGGCCTGTACCGGCGCCACACAGCTGGCGGCCAGCAACAGGCAAAGGGCCAACGATTTGAACTTCATGCTCATACTGACTACTCGGGGATCGTGACGCCGGCTGGCGGTTTGCCAGTTTACAAACAAAACCGGCCGATTCGACCCTGCCGCCATTGCGGCTTTCGCCTGAAAAACGACGCGGCCCCTTGGGTCCAAGGAGCCGCGTCAGGCGATCCGGGGGGAAGCGGACGGAATCAGTAGCCCACGGTGAAGCGGCGGCGCGAGTGCTTGGGCGTCTCGATCTCGTCGGCCAGGGCGATGGCGTAGTCTTCCATCGAGATCCAGCTCTTGCCGCCGGCATCGACCAGCAGGCTGTCATCGCCAAGGCGGAAGGCGCCGGTGCGCTCGCCCGGCTCGAACAGCGCCGACGGCGACAGGAAGGTCCAGTTCAGCACCTTTTCCTGGCGCAAGGCGTCCAGGAACACCACGCCGGCGCGCGCCTCGGGCTTGTAGGCGTCAGGGAATTCCGGGGTGTCGATCAGCATCTTGCCGGGCGCCACTTCCAGGCTGCCGGCGCCGCCGACCACCAGCAGGCGCGGCACGCCGGCGTCCTTCACGGCCGCCAGCAGCGGCTTGGCGTCGGCGGACACGAAGCGCGAGGCGCTGACCACGGCGTCATGGCCCTTGAGCAGGGGCGTCAGCGCCTGCGGGTCGGTGGCGTCGCCCTGCTGGACGGTCAGGCCGGGCTGGGCGTTGACGTCGCCCAGGTTGCGGGCAATGCCCGTGACCTGGTGGCCGCGCTTGAGCAGCTCGTCCGCCACGCGCGAGCCGACGCGGCCCGTGATTCCGATCAATGCGATTTTCATGGTGTTGCTCCTGGTAGGTGGGCCCCGGACGATGGCCGCGACAGGCGGCGCTGGACGGTCCGGAGCACGGGCAAACCCATACTATTCGGCCGGATCGGATCCCGGAACCCACGGGCACGGAAGAGTTTTTTGCAATCCATGCACCAATGAGCCCGGGCCACGCCGTCAGGCCGCGGCGCGCTGCGCCTGGTAGACCTGCAAATGCGCGTAGGCCGTGCGCAGCGTGGTGGCATCCACCCCCAGCGTGCGCGCGCGCCGCACCATGTCGCCGACGATGTGGTCGGCCTCGACCGGCAGGCCCTGGCGCAGGTCGCGGAACATCGAGGCGGTCATGGCCTGGGACGGATCGGTCAGGATCTTGAGCGCGTTGGCGTCGGCCTCGGGCCGCACCGCGTGGCCGCTGGCGGCGGCAACCGCCTGCGATTCGCGCAGCAGGCCGCGCACGATGTCGGCGCCGTCGTCGGTGGCGGCGATCTGGCCGACCGTGCCGCGCATCAGGCAGGTGGCGGCGGCCAGCGTCGTCAGGAACACGTATTTTTCCCAGATGTCCTGGTAGATGTCTTCGCTCAGGCGGCTGACGTATTCGCCGCCGGCCAGGGCCTCTGCCAGTGCCTCGCAGCGGGCGCTGCGGGCCGGGCCGGCGCGTTCGCCGAAGACGATGCTGGCGTGCTTGCCCAGGTGGATCACCTGCCCTTCGGGGCCGAGCGTGGCGTTGATCTGGCACAGGCCGCCCAGCACGCGGTGCGGTTCGAATTCGCGGTCCAGCACGTCGTACTGCAGCACGCCGTTCATGATGGGCAGCACCGCGGTGTCGGGGCCCACGGCGGGGCGGATGGCGTCGATGGCGCTTTGCAGGTCATAGGCCTTGCAGCTGAGCACCACCACGTCGTAGAAGCCCTTCAGCGTGTCGGCGGTGGCCAATTGCGGCTGCAGCGTGGCGTCGCCGAACGGGCTTTCGATGCGCAGGCCCTGCTCGCGCAGGCGCGCGGCGCGGGCCTCGCGCACCAGGAAGGTCACGTCCGCGCCCGCCTGGGCGGCGCGGCCGCCGAAATAGCCGCCGGTTCCACCGGCGCCCAAGAACAACAACTTCATGCCTGTCTCCCTGGCCCGTCAAAGGCGCGGGCCGATGGAGCCATTATGCGCCCGTGGCGGCGCCGGGCGCGGACCGAAACCGCGCGGGCGCCCATGGCCCGGACAGACGCCGGCGCGGCCCGCCAAGGGCCCGCATCCAGGTGGGTGGAGGTAGAGGGGAACGATCGCGGGCGGAGCGCCCGCGTGACCTGCGACTGGCTGCCGCCGTCACGCCCCCGGCACGATGTCAGGCCGGGTGCGCGTGGCGCGCCCAGGCTTCGTACCCGCCGCGCAGCGCCCAGGTCTTGGGGTAGCCGGCGGCGCGCAGGCGCGCGGCCAGCATCGCGGCCGAAACCTCGTTGGGGCAGGCGCAATAGACCACGATATCGGCCTCCTCGCTGCCGGCTTCAAGCGCCGGCAGCGGCGCGCGCAGGTCAACGGCGATGGCGCCGGGGATGCGGTCTTCCTCGCGCACCGCCTCGGGGCGCACGTCGAACACCAGCGCCTGGCGGCCGTCCTGGCGCCACTGCATCAGCTCGTCCACCGACAGCCGCGGAATCACGCGCAAGTGGCGCTTGAGAACCCAGCGCCGCAGGGCGCGGGCGATGATGTACAGCGCCAGCACCGCCGCCAGCAGGGCCAGCCCCATGGGGCCGTAAGTGCCCAGCACGTCCAGCACGTCGTTGACCACGCCGTGGAACAGCCCGCCCAGCAGCAGGGCCGAGCCCGCCCAGATCATGGCGCCCACCAGGTCATAGGCCAGGAAACGGCGGTACGGCGTGCCGGTCAGGCCGGCCATCACGGTGGACAGGGCGCCGGCGCCGGGCAGGAACTTGCAGACCAGCAGGGCGCGCACGCCGATGCGCAGATACAGGCGCTGGGTCTGGCGGATGCAGGAGTCCTGCGACAGCGACATCCTGCAGATCACACCCAGCAGGCGCGAGCCGTAGCGCTGGCCGGCCGCGTACCAGAGCGAGTCGGCCAGCAGACAGGCGACAGTGGCCGCCAGCCACGGCACCAGCCAGCCGGCCGCGCCGGCCAGGGCGCCGGCGGCGATCAGCATGGGATAGGCGGGCACGGGCAGGCCCGCCTGCTCGACCAGCACGTTGGCGAAGACGAGCCAGCCGCCGTACTGCTCGAGCAGCAATTGAATGTCTTGCATGATGGATTCCGGCTTGCCGCGCACGGGCGCGGCGCTATGCGGGGAATTTTAGGCCCGCGGCCGCGCCGATGGCCGCATGGCGATAGGCCTCCAGGGCCTTTCGGGCCCATTTCAGCCGCAACAGGCTGTTCCACGCCGAAAAGTGTCCACGCACCGCAACGGTGCGCACCATGCTGGTGCCACGCTTGGCCGCCAGGGTGCCTATAATCGCGCCCGGCCATCAGGATTCCCCCGACTTGTCGCGGGAATGCCGCATGGCATACAACTTGCTTCGCCAGGACTGGCCGCGAACCCGCCCATTCGGATGGGGCGCGCCGCCCCGGCGCTCCCCCATCCGATGACCGATCCCACGCCCTCGACCCCGCCCGCCCACGCGTGCCGCACCGCGACGCCCGGACATCGCCGCCATTCCTCCCATTCCCTTTCCATCCCCGCGAAGGAGACTTGCGCATGAAATCCCTTTCCCTCCCGGCCGCCGGCGGCATCGCCCGCCGTGGCCTGCTGAAGCTGGCCGCGGCCGCCGCCGGCGCGCTGCTGCTGTCGGCTGGCGCCCAGGCCCAGGCGCCCGCCAAGACCAAGGTTGCCGCCATCTACACGGTGCCGGTGGAACAGCAATGGGTGTCGCGCATCCACAAGGCGCTGACCGCCGCGCGC
Organism: Achromobacter ruhlandii; assembly: GCF_902859695.1. Lineage (GTDB taxonomy): Bacteria > Pseudomonadota > Gammaproteobacteria > Burkholderiales > Burkholderiaceae_B > Achromobacter > Achromobacter ruhlandii. The sequence goes on along the minus strand of NZ_CADIJL010000014.1, from coordinate 64,399 downwards.
GACCGGGGTGAAATCGAATACACGTTCTCGGAAAACGTCACCAACGCCGACTACGAGCGCGTCATGCGCCAGTACGCCGAGCAGGGCAACAAGCTGGTGGTGGGCGAGGCCTTCGCGGTCGAGGCCGCCGCCCGCAAGGTGGCCAAGGACTACCCGCAGACCGCCTTCCTGATGGGTTCGTCGGGCAAACCGCAGCAGCCCAACTTCTCGGTGTTCGACAACTACATCCAGGAACCGGCCTACCTGACCGGCATGATCGCCGCCGGCATGAGCAAGACCGGCAAGATCGGCCTGGTGGGCGGCTACCCCATCCCCGAAGTGAACCGCCTGATGCAGGCCTTCATCGAGGGCGCCAAGGAAATCAACCCCAAGACCGAATTCACCGTGACCTTCATCGGTTCGTGGTTCGATCCCCCGAAGGCCAAGGAAGCCGCCTTCGCCATGATCGACAAGGGCGCGGACGTGCTGTACGCCGAGCGCTTCGGCGTGTCGGACGCCGCCAAGGAACGCGGCAAGCTGGCCATCGGCAACGTCATCGACACCCAGCCGCAGTATCCCGAGACCGTGGTGGCCTCGGCGCTGTGGAGCATGGAGCCGACCATCGACGAGGCGCTCAAGCAGGTCAAGGCCGGCACCTTCAAGGCCGCCGACTTCGGCCAATACTCGCTGATGAAATACAAGGGTTCGTCGCTGGCGCCTCTGGGCACCTTCGAAAGCAAGATCCCCGCTGACCTGATCGCCAAGGTGCAGGCCAAGCAGAAGGCCATCCTGGACGGCAGCTTCAGCGTGCAGGTCAACGACAAAGAACCCAAGTCGTCGGCACGATGAATCAAGCGCCTCTCGCCCTGCGGCTGGCAGGGATCACCAAACGCTTCGGCAGCCTGACGGCCAATGACGATGTCTCGCTGACGCTGGCGCAAGGCGAAGTGCTGGCCCTGCTGGGCGAGAACGGCGCCGGCAAATCGACCCTGGTGTCGATCCTGTTCGGCCACTACGTGGCCGACGCCGGCAGTATCGAAGTCTTCGGCCAACCCTTGCCGCCGGGCCGGCCCGACGCCGCGCTGGCGGCGGGGGTCGGCATGGTGCACCAGCACTTCACGCTGGCCGACAACCTGACCGTGCTGGACAACATCATGGTCGGCACCGAGTCGCTGTGGAAGCTGGCCTCGGGCCGCGGCCAGGCGCGCCGCCGCCTGGTGGAACTGGGCCAGCGCTTCGGCCTGGGGGTGGATCCGGACGCGCGCGTCGGCAGCCTGTCGGTGGGCGAGAAGCAGCGCGTCGAGATCCTCAAGGCGCTGTACCGCGGCGCCAAGGTGCTGATCCTGGACGAGCCCACCGCCGTCCTCACGCCGCAGGAAGTGCAGGACCTGTTCGCCACGCTGCGCGGCTTCGTCGACGAGGGCCTGGCCGTCATCTTCATTTCGCACAAGCTGGACGAGGTCATGGCCGTGTCGCGCCGCGTCGCGGTGCTGCGCCAGGGCAAGCTGGTGGCCGAGCGCGACACCGCCGCCACCACGCCGGCCGAACTGGCCGAGCTGATGGTGGGCCGCAAGGTCGCCATGCCGCACGCCGAAGCCATGGCGGCGGCCGGCCAGGCCGCGCCGGTGGTGACGCTGTCGCAGGTCACCGTGCGCGACCCGCGCGGCGGCGCGCCGCGCCTGGACAGCCTGGACCTGGTGGTGCACAAGCATGAGATCGTGGCCATCGCCGGCGTCGCCGGCAACGGCCAGCAGGCGCTCGTGTCGGTGCTGACCGGCCTGCGCCAGCCCGCCGACGGCACCATCCGCCTGGGCCCCGAACACGCGGCCGCGCCCACCACGCCGGCCGGCTGGACCGCCGCGCACGTGGGCCGCATTCCCGAGGATCGCCACGGCGAAGGCATGATCGGCGACAGCCCGCTGTGGGAAAACGCCATCGTCGAAGACCTGAAGGACCCGCGCTTCTCGCGCTTCGGGCTGATCCGCGCCAAGGCCGGCCGCGCCTACGCGGCGGCGCTGGCCAAGCAGTTCGACGTGCGCGCCGCCTCGCTGGATGTGCGCACCCGCAGCCTGTCGGGCGGCAACATGCAGAAGCTGATCCTGGGCCGCACCCTGGCGCGCGAACCGCGCTTCATCGTCGCCGACCAGCCCACCTGGGGCCTGGACATCGGCGCGGTGGCCTACGTGCGCGAACAGTTGCTGGCCGCGCGCCGGCGCGGCGCCGGCATCCTGCTGGTGTCGGAAGACCTGGAAGAGATCTTCGCGCTGGCCGACCGCATCGCGGTGCTGTGCGGCGGCAAGCTGGTCGCCGACAAGCCGGTCGCGCAATGGACGCCCGCCACCGTCGGGCTGGCCATGACGGGCACGCGCGCCTGACGCCGTGCCCCCTCTACTGAGCATTTCTCGAATGAAACTGATCCTGGAACGCCGCCCCGAGCCCAGCCGCGCCGCGCTGGCCCTGGCCCCGATCGCGGCCATCCTCTTTACGCTGGCGGTGTGCACGCTGCTGGTGGCCTGGGCCGGCGCGCCGGTGGGCCGCACCTACGCGCTGCTGTTCGAAGGCGCGTTCGGCTCCAAATTCGCGCTGTCCGAAACCCTGACGCGCGCCACGCCGCTGATGCTGACCGGCCTGGCCTGCGCCGTGGCCTTTCGCGCGCGCTTCTACAACATCGGCGCCGAAGGCCAGTTGTACCTGGGCGCGCTGGCCGCCGTGGCGGTGGGCGGCCTGCATGACGGCACCGGCTTCGACCTGCCCCTGCCGGCGCTATTCGGCGGCATGATGCTGGCGGCGGCGCTGGCCGGCGCCTTGCTGCTGCTGATCCCGGCGCTGCTCAAGACGCGCCTGGGCGTGGACGAAGTGGTGACCACGCTGCTGGGCAACTTCATCGTGCTGCTGTTCGTCTCGATGATGCTGGACGGCCCCATGAAAGACCCGATGGCGATGGGCTGGCCGCAATCGGTGGCGCTCAATCCCGACCTGGAGCTGGGCAAGCTGATCGAGCGCACCCGCGCCCACACTGGCCTGCTGTGGGCCGCCGGCCTGGCGCTGGGCCTGTGGCTGCTGAACCGCTACACGGTGTTCGGCTTCCAGATGCGCGCGGTCGGCGCCAACGCCCACGCCTCGCGCTTCCTGGGCCTGCCGGTCAACCGCGTGATGCTGGGCACGGCCATGCTGTCGGGCGCGCTGGCCGGACTGGCCGGCGCCATCGAGGTGGCCGGCCGCACCGGCTACGTCACGCTCGACATGTCGCCGGGCTACGGCTACACCGGCGTGGTGGTGGCCATGCTGGCCGGCCTGCACCCGCTGGGCGTGATCCTGGCCAGCATCTTCGTGGCCGGCATGCTGGTGGGCGCGGACAGCATGAGCCGCGCCATCGCGGTGCCGAACTACATCGCCGACGTCATCGTCGCCACGTCGTTGCTCGCCATGCTGGTCGCGACGCTGTTCGCGCAGTACCGCCTGCGCCGCAACCGGGCTTGAGGAGCACGCCATGGAATGGATGGACCTGTTGAGTTCCGCGGCCTTCTGGGTCGCGGTGTTGCGGCTGGCGACGCCGCTGATCCTGGGCACGCTGGGCGTGCTGCTGTGCGAGCGCGCCGGGGTATTGAACCTGGGCATCGAAGGCATCATGGCCGCCGGCGCCTTCACCGGCTGGCTGGTGGTGTACCTGGGCGCGCCGCTGTACGTGGGCGTGCTGGCCGCCGCGCTGGCGGGCGCCGTGTTCGGCCTGCTGCACGCGGTGCTGACGGTGCCGCTGGGCCTGTCGCAGCACGTCTCGGGCCTGGGCGTGACGCTGCTGGCCACCAGCCTGAGCTACTTCGCGTACCGCGTCACGTTTCCCAGCGTGAACACGCCGCCCACCATCACGCCGTTCGCCGAAATGAAATTCCTGGACGGCATTCCGCTGATCGGCCCGGTGCTGGCCGGGCAGACGCCGATGACGCTGCTGGCGCTGGCCGCGGTGCCGATCCTGGCGTGGGTGCTGAACCGCACCCCGGTGGGCCTGGCGATCCGCATGGTGGGCGAGAACCCCGCCGCCGCCGAGGGCCAGGGCCTGTCGGTAACGAAACTGCGGATGGGCGCCATCGTCGCCGGCTCGGCGCTGATGGGCGTGGCCGGCAGCTTCCTCACGCTGGCGGCCTTCAACGCCTTCTTCTTCAACATGGTCAACGGCCGTGGCTGGGTCTGCGTGGCGCTGGTGGTGTTCGCCTCGTGGCGGCCCGGCAAGGCGCTGCTGGGCGCGTTGATCTTCGCCTTCTTCGACGCGCTGCAGCTGCGGCTGCAGCAGGGCGGGGCGGCGCTGCCGGGGCTGCCCGAGCTGCCCTATCAGGTCTACCTGATGCTGCCCTATATTCTGTCCATCCTGGCCCTGGTGGTGATGGCGCGCCGCGCCGCCTACCCGCAGGCCCTGATGAAGCCCTACCGCAAGGGCGAACGGTGATCCACAAGGTTTGACTATGCTCGATCTGATCCTCAAGAACTGCACGCTGCCGGACGGCCGCCAGCACATCGACATCGGCGTGGCCCAGGGCCGCATCGTGGCGCTCGAACCGGCGCTGAAGGCCGAGGCCGCGCAGACCGTCGACGCCGCCGGCCAACTGGTGACTTCGCCGTTCGTCGACGCCCACTTCCACATGGACTCGACCCTGTCGTTCGGCCTGCCGCGCGTGAACCAATCGGGCACGCTGCTCGAAGGCATCGCGCTGTGGGGTGAACTCAAGCCGCTGCTGACGCAGGAAGCGCTGGTCGAGCGCGCGCTGGCCTATTGCGACTGGGCGGTGGCGCGCGGCCTGCTGGCGATCCGCTCGCACGTCGACGTGTGCGACCCGCGCCTGCTGGCGGTGGAAGCGCTGCTGCACGTGCGCGAGCAGGTCAAGCCGTACCTGGACCTGCAACTGGTCGCCTTCCCGCAGGACGGCGTGCTGCGCGCGCCGGGCGCGCTCGATAACCTGAAGCGCGCGCTGGACATGGGCGTGGACGTGGTCGGCGGCATTCCGCACTTCGAGCGCACCATGCAGGACGGCGCCGAATCGGTGCGCATCCTGTGCGAACTGGCGGCCGAGCGCGGCCTGCGCGTGGACATGCACTGCGACGAAAGCGACGACCCGCTGTCGCGCCACATCGAGACGCTGGCCTATCACACGCAGCGCCTGGGCCTGCAGGGCCGCGTCACGGGCTCGCACCTGACCTCGATGCACTCGATGGACAACTACTACGTGTCCAAGCTGATTCCGCTGATGCGCGAGGCCGGCGTGTCGGCCATCGCCAACCCGCTCATCAACATCACGCTGCAGGGCCGTCACGACACCTACCCGAAGCGCCGCGGCATGACCCGCGTGCCCGAGCTGCTGGCCGCCGGCGTGCCGGTGGCCTTCGGCCACGACTGCGTGATGGACCCCTGGTACAGCCTGGGTTCGGGCGACATGCTGGAAGTGGCGCACATGGGGCTGCACGTGGCGCAGATGACCGGGCAGGACGCCATGCGCGCCTGTTTCCAGGCCGTCACGGCCACGCCGGCGAAGATCCTGGGCCTGGACGAGACTGGGCTGGAAGTGGGCAAGCGCGCCGATATGGTGCTGCTGCAGGCCCGCGACCCGGTCGAGGCGCTGCGCCTGCGCGCAACGCGCCTCATGGTGCTGCGCGCCGGGGAGGTCGTGGCGACGACGCCGCCGGCCACGGCGACCTTGAACCTGCCGGGGCGGCCGGGGCAGGTGAGTTTTCAGGTGCGCTGAGGATGTAGGGGGACTGGCCCATGGCGGCTTCGGCTTTGTGCTGTCCCCCTCCGAATGGAACAGCGACCAACCGACGGAAGCCTTTGCGTCAGAACAGGCCCGCGGCGTTGACGTGGGGGGCACCGGTCTTCTCTGCCATGGTGCGCAAACCCGACACGCTCAAGACGATGTCTTCGCTCACTGCAATCAATCGCGACATGGTGACGCGGCGCGGTTTATCCGGCCCCATATAAGAAAGGGTCGGCATGAGCGGTCCAAGAGGGCAATTAATGATAAAAGGCCAAAAAGGGTAAAATTGACCAAGAGGCCATCAAGGCCGATTCGAAAGCCCTCGTTGGGAGAACGATCATGGCTGCTTCCGCATTGCTCGCTGAACCTATCGCCCGCCTGCCGGCGAAGCCTGCTTCGGCAGTCAAGAAGGACGGCTGGCGGGGTGTCGTCCGCAGTCTTGCCGCCGCCGAAGGAAAGCTCGTCGTCACGAACCACGATGAGCCGGAGGCCGTGATCATGACGGTGGCCGAGTACACGCGCATCATAGACGCGCTGAACGCTGCCCAGGCCGCCGTGCCGGACCCGGTCGAAGAACTGCGCCGCAGCTTCGATCAACGACTTGCCGCGCTGTCCGCCCCCGACGCGGCTGAGCGCCTGCGAAGCGTTATGCGCAACCCAGGCCCGTTGGCTGGTCGAGTTAAGGCCGGCTCCACGTTTTGATGGAACGCCCAATTCTGTATGTGCTGGCGGGAGTGAATGGCGCCGGCAAAAGCTCAGTGGGCGGCCATATCCTGACTCAGGCCGGCATGGCCTGGTTCAACCCTGACACCTTCGCTCGTGAGCTTGTACAGCGCTTGGGCCGGTCCCAAGATCAGGCCAATGCGGAAGCGTGGGCGGAAGGGGTGCGGCGGCTGGACGCGGCAGTCGCGGCGGGCGGGTCGTTCGCCTTCGAAACCACCCTGGGCGGCCAGACCATCGTGGAAAAGCTCATCGCCGCGGCGTCGACCCACGATGTGCTGGTCTGGTACTGCGGCCTGCGCGACGCCGAGCACCATATTGCGCGTGTGCAGGCCCGGGTGGCGCGCGGTGGCCACGACATCCCCGAAGAACGCATCCGCGAGCGCTGCAAGACGTCCTACCGCAATCTGCTGAAATTGATGCCGCACCTGGTCAGTCTGCGGGTCTACGACAACAGCGTGGACGTGGAGCCTGGCGAGGCCGTACCTGAGCCGGCTCTGGCCCTCTACGTGGACGATGGCCAGGTGCTCTATCCCACTTCGCTAGGGGAGATGCGGGACACGCCCGATTGGGCGAAGCCGCTCGTTGAGGCCTCGTTGTCGGCCAGCGAGTAGTGCGGCCTGAACGCAGCGCAGACATAAGGGGAACAGGGGCGTAAACGGACACGGGACCGGCCCGGACCCAGGCGTGGATCAGGTCGAGGCGGCCGCGTGCAGGGGCGCCGATTGCTCAACGTGTAATTGCGCGCTCAACTTATCCAACGTCCCCCGCTACTAGCGATGGGAACGGGTCCGATAGGCCGGGCGGCACGCCGTGCCATTCCGTCAGCAGGCGCAATAGCGGACGAATCGTGGCGCAGATGACCGGGCAGGACGCCATGCGCGCCTGTTTCCAGGCCGTCACGGCCACGCCGGCGAAGATCCTGGGCCTGGACGAGACCGGGCTGGAAGTGGGCAAGCGCGCCGATATGGTGCTGCTGCAGGCCCGCGACCCGGTCGAGGCGCTGCGCCTGCGCGCCACGCGCCTGATGGTGCTGCGCGCCGGGGTGGTCGTGGCGACAACGCCGCCGGCCACGGCGACGTTGAACCTGCCGGGGCGGCCGGGGCAGGTGAGTTTTCAGGTGCGCGCGTGAGCGGGGGGCTGGTCGGCGCAGTCTGACTCAAGCTGACTGACCTCTGCGAAACACCCGGGAGGTTCATTTCGCACCGATGGCTCAATAGGAGCCATCTCGTGAAACTCCCGTAAAAGACCTCAACTCCTGCAACTCACTAACCTCTATACCCATATCCTTCGCAAACACCGCGAGCTGCTCTTTGATTTTCAGTGGAATAGCTATATCGAACTCCGCCAATTGAGAGCAGAGTAGTTCCAAAGCTATTCCTGCCTCCCCGTGCACAAGCAGCTCTCTGACATTTCTTTCTGTATCGGGGACAAGATATTGCGAAATCTCGTCCAGAACAGCTTGCATTCTTTTTTCCAATTCACTCATCGCGGGGACCTCTATTTTTGACCTGCGGTAACAATCCCCTCACGTCCGCTTCAGTTGGCTATCTGCACCGGCATACGACTCTACCGACCTCCGATAACCCCGGAAGTCGCTCGCTACCAACTATCAACTCTTTAAGCGCCTTAAAAACTCGGCCATCGCTATTGGATCACGCTCAGCCAAATCATCGATCAAGCCTTCCGCAGCCCAGTGCAAAATCATGTCCGACCCGTCCCCATCTTTGCAGAGGATAAGATCACTTGATAAGGAAGAGTCAACGATCTTGACATCCTTATCACCGAGTGCCATCAAACCACCGTAACCCTCATAGGGAATGACCCAATAAAATCTTTCACTATTAATCCAATACACTCCATATACCTGCACCGGCTCTTCGCGTCCTAGCTCTTTAATAATCATTTCGCATTACTCTAAGGTTTTCCCGGGCTGGAGTGCGGGAGGCAATGGTTGAGGGGTAGTAATTTTCATATCGTATGCTTTTCCCGTCGCGGAATTGTACTGATAATGAATGGTTATGTTCTCTCCGCTAGGCAATCTGTGGCTCACTTCCATTTTTTTCCACCCCTCAGCTCGTGGAAAATCTTTGTCACCAGCCAGCTTGGTGTCTCGACCAGCAGAGGGATTCTCTTTAACTCTGTTCCACAAAATCTGCTCATTCAAGTCTCGCGGCACCCTAGACTGATAATTCTTTGCAGTGGAGTGGTTTGCGTAATTGGGAAGACCGGCAGGAAATTCATCAGTAGAATTTTCCCGCCCATAATTATTTCTGTTTAATCCGGACCGCTCAGAAACAGTGCTTGGGTTATACGGATCACCTGGAACAGTCGGCTTACCACCACTAAAGCCTGCGCCTTCATCTTTTGCACCATTCAAGTTTGGAGATTTCGCCTTCTCAGGCGCCAATTGCACCCGCCGCCCCCCAACCGATCCGATCCCCTTCATCACGCCATCGGCCACCGCCGGCAATACCGCCAGAACCCCCACCTTCAGTCCCTGGCTTCGCATCGCTTCCAGATCCTGCACCTCCTGCGCCGTCAGATAGCCACTCGCAGACAGATCTTCCTTGGACAGCGTATTCAGCCATGATCCCTGGCCCTCGCGCTCGCGCGCCTGCTCGGCGGCAAGCGCCCGCAATTCCAGGTTCGTGTAGTACTGCGTGCGCGCCTGCAGCAGATTGTTGGCGGCCGTGGCTGCTTCCGTGCGGTCCAGGCTGTTGGCCTGTGTCTCCAGGGCTGTGATATCGGCGCGCAGCACTTGCGCCACCGCCGCGCATGCCTGCGGGTTCTCAATGCAAGCGCGTTCCGCCCCGTTGTTGCGGTTCACACTGATGGCATTGAGCCGATCCACTTCCTTGCGGGCTTGCACGCAAACATCCCCGGCGCAATCCTTCAATACCTGCCGCGCCGCAAGGTACAACTTCAACTCATCCGGCTTGAGATAGTTGTTTTCCGTTTCATTGATCGCCGCGAAGACTGCCTCCGCGCCCGAGACGCCTGACGTTTCCGCAATCCCCGCCACCAGCGAGCCGATCAGGTTGCGACGAACTTCCTTCTCTTCCGGGGTCATCTTCGAGGCATCGCCCGCCAACAGCGCATTCAGCACCGCACCGGAACCCGCGCCCAGCGCGCCCGCGCCGCAATCGCTGCCTTTGCCTGCCGCGCCCGCGCAACCCACAATCGCGTGCATGGCGGCGCGAGCCGTCTCCGCCATGGGGCCGTCGCCCACCGCCGAGACGATTTGCTTCACCTCGGATGCCGCCAACCCTTGCAGATAATTGACTGCGGTCGCCTGGATCGCGTCACCGGCCGCGCCGGTCACATTGCCGCTCACAGCTCCCAAGATCGCAGTCAGCCAGCGACGGCTCTCGCCACCCGGCCCCCACGTCTTCGCATCCTCAAAAGCTTGCTTTAATTGATCTCGACGCGGTCCTTCAGGTTCGTTCTTCAGCGCATCTTCCAGCGCTTTGGCTTCCCTGGCCCGCGTTTCCAGGAACTGCCCGACCTGCTTCTGAGCCTCCGACGCAATCTCGAACCCCGCCTCGATCTTCTTCTTGTCGAAGATCGGCTTGAGCGCATTCAACGTATCCGACGACGTGTCGCGATTCAGCGCAGCGATCGTCTGTACCGCCGTCATCCCCGTCAGATCCTGCTGCGCGGCCTCATCGCGAATCACGACATTGCCGCCGCTGATCGCGCTGCGCGTGGTCGAGCTGGCATTGCCGGACGCGCCCACGACGACAGGCAGGCCTGCCGACGCGCCGCTCTTGTCGGCCGGGTCTCGCGCCTTGTCGGCGCCGCCCGCCGCCTGGCCGTGGGTGTTCGCGCCTACGTCCGCTTTGCCTGCGTCGTCTTTCTTGGGTGCGCCCCCGCCATCGCCGCCCCAGCTATAGCCCCCGCTGAGCGCAATCTGGTCGGCCTTGTATCGCGCCGTGTTCTTGACGTCCTGAACGACCAGCGTGCCGGTAGTGAGCGCGTTTCGGCCATCGAGCGCCGCGCGCTCGCTGCTGGATATCAGCCCGCCGATCAATGTCGTGTTTCGCGCGACATCCAACTGGAATCCGCCGTCACCGGCCTTCAGTCCCGCCTGTTCGCTGGCGGACTTGAAGTTGCTGTCCATCCGGCCTTGCGCCACGTTGCCGGATACGGAACTCTTGCAGTAGCCATAAACGCAGATCTTGGCTTGGGCACCGGCGCTCTGCTGCTTGGAGGCGTACGTGCTGACATCCTGCAAGGTCTCGATGCGCAAGCCACCGCCTACCAACGCCATGATCCGGTCGGCCTGTGCCGCCGCGCCGATCAAGGAGGTGTCGCCGCCGGAGTGCAGCGCAAGCACATCGCCAGCGCTCACGTTGCTGTAGGCCCAACTCGCATCCCGGCCATCGGCATGGCCGCGAGCGCCGCTGACGCCGATGCTGACCATGACGCCAGCCCCGTTCTCGCTATCGGCCGACACGCCGATACCCACGCTTGCGCTGGAACTCTTGTTCTTTGTGCGCTGCTCGTATGTGTTTTGCGCGGCCCGCAGCAGGATGCTTCCCTCGGCCTCAAGCAAGGCATTGCCGCCCGCCGACAAGCGCGATCCCGCGACCGCAATGTCCGAAGCGGCCCCAGCGCCCCGGGCCAGGAGCGTGATATCCCTGCCGGCGGCCACGGTCGATCCGGCCGTCGATGCAGACGCGCGGTCCGTGGCGCTCTGGCTCTTGCTGGCGCCCAGGTCGATGCTCAGGCTTGCGCCGCCGGCGCTCTTGGGATCCGCCATCACCGAGTCGTAGGCATTGAGCGCGGCCATACCCGTGGTCGCCAGCGCCAGGCCCTGCATGACCTTGTTGTCGGTCTTGCCGGCGGCCTGGTGCATTTTTCCCGCCGTCTGCATCGCATCGATCACGGGTGTCCTGGCGTTGATGCTGACGCCGGACTGCTTGACCTCGTGGTATTCCTTGTCGCGCGTGGTGTCGATCGCCGCGGCGATATTGACGCCGCGCCCGATCAGCGCCACATCGCCCTGGCGCGCCACGATGTTGCTGCCCGTCAGGTTCAGCGCGCGGTTCGCGCGAATCAGCGTGTCGCCCTCAACGCTGCCCACCATGCTCGCGGTATGGAACACGTTCTTGCCATCGAGCGAGTCGGTTTGCCTGCGCGTGCCGTAGCTCAACCCGCCCATCGCGCCCAAGCCGGACTGCTTGTCCTGCTCGTAGTGGCGGATGTCCATGGTGTTGGCGCCGGCGGTGATCTTCACATCCCGCGCGCCCGACACCGCCAGGTCATGCTGCGCGCCCAGGTTCGAGCCGCTGACCGCTACGTCACGGCCGGCCGTCAGCGTTGCCGTGTCGCCCGTGAAGGTCGTGGCCTGCGCCCGCTCGGTCGTGATGGCGTTGACCATGTGATTGGAACGGCTGGACAGGAAGCCGTGCTGCTTGCTGTAGGACTCGATGTAGGAGTGCTGCGTCCGCACGCCGGCCGTCGCGTTGATGTCGCGCCCGGCTTGCACCGCCAGATGCTTGCCCGCGGTGACATCGGCCGCGCGCGCGTTGATGTCCCGGCCCGCCACCAGGGCCAGGCTGCCGCCGGCGGCAAGCGCCGCGCCGATCTCGCGGCCTGTGCTCAGTTCGTAGCGGTTGCGCGGGTCACGCTCGAGGCGTTCGCCCTTGCGCTCGGTCAGGGTGGCCATGTTGACGTCGCGGCCGGCTTGCAGGCGCGCGTCGTCCCGGGCGGCGATTTGCGCCGTGGTCAGGCGCAGGTCGCGCCCCGCCCGCACGTCCAGGCTGCCCGCGTCGATCCGCGCCTTGCCCGTGAGATAGGTGCCCCAGGTATTGCTGGCGCGTTCGGACGCCGAGGTCGAGGTAAGCGCAATGTCGCGTCCGGCGCTCACGCCAATCTTGTCGCCTTTGATCAGCGATGCCAGATTGGTCATGTCTTGGCGCGCGATCAGGTCGATGGTGCCGCCCGCCTGGAGAGTGCCGCCGGCCCGGTTGACGATGTTGCCGGCGCGGATCACGGTGGCTTGACGCCCCGCGACGGCGCCACTGTTGACGAAATCGCCCTCGGCGGCAATGTCGACGTCGCGCCCGGCGATCAACGTGCCGTCCCCCTTCAGGTCGTCCTTCCGGACCAGGAGATACACCTGCGGCACCAGCACCGACTGGACGCTGCCATCGGCCAGGGTCACGGGCTGTTCCACCAGCCATACCAGATCGGTGAGCAGCAACTGCTGCTGGGCTTCGGTCAGCCTGGCGCCCAGCTTGATGCCGTGCGCCTGCGCGAAGCGGGCGCCGGCCGCGAGCAAGGCCTTGTACTGCGCATCCTGATTGCTGTAGTTCTCCAGGAAGCGCTGGCCGCTGGTGGCGAGAATCTGGTCGGATACCACCTTTTGCTCATGGAATCCGTCGCCCAGGCGCCGGGGCTGGCCCGCCGGCGTGAGGAACTTGGCGCCCGGCGGGATCAGGTCGTCCCAGCCGCCCAGATGTGCCACCGTCACGGCGTCCCCCGCGCCTGCCATATCGCCGTTCTGGCGCGCGGGTGGCGATACCAGGACGGGATCGCCGGCGCGGCGATCGCCACCGCCCGCGTTCTCGCCGGCCGAGGCCTCAGGCAGCGTGCCGGGCTGCCGCAGCAGATCGAGCAGGTAGTCGCTGGAGACGTGGGCGTGGCCGGCAGTAAAGCGCGGGTCGGTCGCCACCAGGTAGGGCGCCTGCGGCTGCCTGTTGACCACGAAGAGCTGGTTGTCGGGAATACCGGCCGGACGGGCAACGGTGCGGATGGCCTTGCCGCCCGGCAGGTCGACACTGAAGACCCGCACCGGCTCCGGCGCGCCTATGGGGGTCGCGGCCGGCGCGCCGCCCGACAGCGTCAGGGCGGCGCCGCCCGTCGCGGTGGCGACCGGCAGGTCAATCGCTTCGGCCGCCAAGGTGCTGGCGTAGGGGCTACTGCTTTCCCAGCGCGTGGATTTGCGCGCGTGCCGCTGCTTCTCGAAGCTCAAGGTCATGACGCCTTCGCGCGTCACGGTGTGCGTGCCGCTGGCGCCGATGTTGTCGATGGCGGGTCCGACCACGGACAGCGCGCCGCCGGCGGCGATGCGGCTCTTGTCGTTGGTGACCGCCCCGGTCAAGGTCATCGCGGCGCCAGACAGGATCTGCCCGGGATCGGACGACACCGTCCGGGTCTCGACAACCGTCTCATTGACGCGGTAGTACATGAACGCGTGTTGCCAGCGGTCGTTCACGTCGCGGTTGAAGGCCTTGATGCGTGTGTCGAGTTCGAGGTGCCGCGCCTTGTAGTCGGCGTAGGCTTGCTCATACGCGCCGCGGCGCGCGGCATAGGCTTCGCAAACCGATGATTTGCCGTTACGGCATGCCGCCGGTTCGGTTTCATCCCATTGCGGCATCGGACCGTCGGGCGGGGTGACCCCGAAGACCGACCAGATCCGTGCATCCGGGGCGTAGGCGAAGAGGTCTTGCGGGATATCGCAGTCGTCGTCGGCCATGCCCGCGCAGCCCGGCTCCGCCGGGGTGTACGAGGGCGCGATCGGCCAGGTGGTCGCCGTCGGATCCAGGCCCCAGTCTCCATACCAGTTCGGCACGCCATAGTCGAAGGGCGGCCCATAGCGCGCGGCCGGGTACTTCTCGCTGGGTGGCAATAGCAGCAGCCAGTTCTGCTTGCCCACGCCCTGCGCGGGATTCTGCGAGCAGATTCCCCGGTACTCATGGCACACCCAGAAGAACTCGCTGCCGTCCATCAACGGCCCGAACTCCTGCCGGTCCTGATTGACCTGCCGGAAATAGAATTTCGGCTCGGACGAAACCTGTTCAGTCCGGCTCGCATAGCTGGGATTCAAGTTCTCGATCAGCGACGCGGCGATGCTGGCCTGACCTGCCGCCTCGATCGTCGCCGCGCTGTTGCGCACCCGCGCGGCCTGGCCCGTGGCGGTACCTACCGCGTCCAGCGCGCCGCCCACTCGCAGGTCCGCCGCCGAGTAAATCAGGGCGCCCTGCTCGTTGACGAGCGAGCCAGCGCCCAGATCCATGTCCGCTCGCGAGGCGATCACCGCCGCGCCCTTGGTTCCAACCGTGTTGATCAGTGTGCCGGCGCCGATCGATACCTGGTCGCCGTAAATGCGGCCCCGGTTATCCACAAAGCCGGCCGCAATGCGGGTGGTCTTGCCATCGATCAGGCCTTCATTGACCAGCCCGTTGGCGACATCAATCGTGTTGCCACGGCCGGCAATCCATTCGCCCGTCTCATGGTTCACGAACGACTCGGCGCGGATGCCGAGGTCGCGCCCGGCACTGACGCGCGCCCGGTTATCAAGCGCGCCGCCCAGCTTCAGTGTCAGGTCACGGCCCGCGGTGATATCGCTATCCAGGTTCAGCGAGCCGGCGTAATCCAGCAACAGATCGCCGCCCGCGCGCAGCGCGCCCAGGGTCCGCGAGGCCTTGATGCCGAGCGCCAGGTTCCGGCCCGCCGCCAGCTCGCCTCGGCCGTTTTGCAGGACGTCGGTCTCGATGCTGGCATCGCCTTGCGAGACGATCCGGCCCGCGGTGTTGTCAATGTCACGGGCCTTGAGCGACAGGCCTTCGATGGCGTTGATCGCGCCGCCCTGATTGTTGATGCCGTCAGCCTCGACGGCGACCACTCGGCCCAGCAAGCCACGAACCGGCACGGCCGGCGCGGTGGCTGCGCGGTTGTCCAGGCTTGCGGCCGACAGCGCTAGCGTGCCGTCCGCCTGGATCAGGCCACTGCGGTTGTCGACCGCGCCCGGGGTGACGATGGTCAGATCGCCGCCGGCGAGCGTTCCGTCGCGGTTGTCGATGCTGGCTGCGTCCACGCGCGCATGGCCGGCGGCGATCAGCTTGCCGTTGGTGTTGTCCAGGCCCGCGCCCAGGCGGATGCGGGCCGCGCCCGTGGCGGTGAGCGCGCCACCCGGGTTGCGCAGGTGAACCGCCGACAGATCCAACGCCCCGGCGTGCAGGAGGGCCCCGGCTGTGTCGATGTCGCCCGTGACGGCCAGCGTCATCTGGCCCATCGCCGACAGCGCGCCGCCGTCAAGCTGCAACCCATTGGCGGACAACGTCATGTCCTTGCCGGCCAGGCTGACGCCAGGATGCTGGATCGTGCCCGCGTCGACCTGGAGGCCGCCTGGCAGGCGCAATCCGCCATCGGCGTCGACACCGGCCACCAGGCGGCCGGCGTTGTGCAGCAGACCCGGAACGCGAACGCGCAGATCACCGGCGGCGAGCACCGAGCCGGTATTGCTCAATGCGGTATTGGCGCTCAGGTCTGCCTGTGCGCCCGCAACGGCGACACCCGCATGCGTCAGGATGTCGCCAGCCGCCAGGGCCAGTCCGGCGCCTGCTTGCAGGCGGCCGCCCGCCGCTATCCGCAGGTCGCGGGCGGCGGTGGCCGCGAGCGTGCCTTGCCGCGTGGCGATCACGCCATCGAGCTGGGCATCAGTGCCGGCGCGCAAGAACAAATCCTGGCCGGCGCTGCTGCTGCCCGACATCTGCAATGCGCCGCCCGCCGTCAACATGAGCGAGCCGCCCGCCTGTTGACGCGATGCCGCGCCGAAGATGGCATCGCCGCGCGTGGCAGCCAGAGACAGATCGCCCTGCAAGGCCGCGACCGTGCCCGCGATCGACAGGCGCTCGCCCGCGCCCAGCGATTGCGTACGGCCCGCCACCGCGCGGCCCGCGATCGTCATCGAGCGGTCGGCCACGCCAGCCATGGTGGCGGCCGCCTGGATCAGGCCCGGGTCGCCCACCGTGATGTCGCGCCCGGTCAAGGTCAAACCCGCGTCGCTGGCCGCCACGCCATCCACGCGTATGTCGCGCGCAGCGGCCAGCGTCAGATCCGCGGTCGAAGCCAGCGTCCCCGCGACGGTCAGGTCGCGGCCTGCGCGCATGTCCAACGTGGTGGCCGCCCGCAGGTGCGCGTCTTGCCCGACCCGCAGGTCGCCCAGGCCCTTGCCTGCCATGACGTTCAACAGGCCGTTGGCGGCCGTGTTGCCGTTCAGCACCGCGTCCGACGTGGCGGACAGGTGAATATCGCTGTCGCCCTGTATCGCGCCGTCGGCAAGCAACGCGCCGCCAGCTCGCGCGGTCAGCCGTCCGCCCGCCTTCATGGCGCTGGATGCGGCCAGTTTCAGATCGCCGCCGCTGGCCAGCGTGAGTGTGTTCCCGGGTGCCAGCAAGCTACCGTCCAGGAGCAGTTCGCCGTTCGTGCGCAGATTGGTCACGCCCCCAGCGACAACCTGGCCGGCCAGCATCGCCGAATCGGCGTTCACGCTCAACGCGCCGTTGGCCTGCGTCTGCGCGCTGGAGGCACTGACGAGCCTGCCACCCGCATTCAGGCGCATGTCGCCGGTGGCGAGACTCTGGCCCTGCAAGGTCAGGTTCCTGCTTGCCTCCAATGCCAGGTCGGCTAGCGATGACAGCATTCCCGCGCTGGCCAACGCCCCGCCGGCCTGCGCCTTCAATGGGCCGCTCGCCAAGGCGCTGCCGTTCGCGCCCAACGTCAGGTCCTGTTCGGCATTCATGGTCAGCGCACCTTGCGCCGACGCGATCAAGCCCTGCACATTCAGCGTGCCGCCCGCATTGACCGCCGTGCCGCCATCGCCGCGCAGTTCGCCGGCGACGGCGACTTCGCCGTCCGCGCGCAGCGTGGCCAGACCCGCCGATTGCAGACGCCCCGCCTCGCCAATCCGCGCGTCGCCCTGAGCGGACAGATCCAGCTTGCCATCGGCAACGATTCCGCCGCCTGCGCTCAGGTCATGGCCGGCAGCCAGATTGATGTCCGCGAAGGACACCAGTTGGCCATCCTGGCTCAAGTCGCCACCAGCGCGCGCGTCCACGCCCAGGCCTTGCAGGCGGCTGCCCGCTTCCAACCGCGCATTCTGGCTAACCTCCAGGCGCAACCGCCCGCCGAAAGCGAATGCCTCGCCCGCCATCGTCAGGTCACGCGCCCCGTTCAAGACCATGCCACCGTCCGCCGCCGCCATGCCGGCCAGCGCCAGATCCTGGTCGGCGTGCAGCGCCACTTCGCCATCGCTGCGGACGCTGGCGCCGCGCAGCAGGGCAAGGTCGCCACCGGCCGCCATGCGCAACGAGGTCGTGGCATGCAGCTTGCCGCCGGCCCGCGCATCGCGCGCCGCCTGCACAGACAGTTCGTCCAACGAACTGAGTTCGCCATCGATCACCAGGTCCGCGCCCGCCGTCACCCCCAGGCGATCCCTGGAAATCAGGCGGCCCGTCACGCCGATGGACAACGCGTCCCCCGCCGCGCTCAGCAGCCCGCCTTCGGCCGTGGTGACGAGGCCGTCGACGGACAGCCGGCGCGCGGCATCCAGCGCGATGCCGCGATTGGCGCGCAAGGTGCCTGCCCATGCCGCATCGTGCCCGGCCTCGATAGTTGCGCCGCAGTTCGCCTCCCAAAGCCCATTGGCGTCGGCGAACAGGTCGCGCCTGGCCTGCAGGCCGAGATTGCCCGAGGCGGCGCTCTTGCCCGAAAGCCGCAGATCGCGGCCGGACAGGAGCCCGATATCACCCTGCGCGCCCATTTCGCCTCGGGCGTCCACATCGCTGCCCGCGCGCGCGATGAGGTCCCCACCTTGCACGCGGCTCGCGGCGCCTAGCGTCAACGCCTGGCCAGCGGTCATGGACACGGAGCCGCCATCGGCCAACGCGCCGCCATCGACCTGCAGATCACGGCCGGATGACAAGGTCAGGCCAGCATTGCTTTGCGCGAGGCCAGCCAGCGAGAGGTCGCCGGCCGCGTGCATGCGCGCCTGGCCCGACGCGTCTGCTTGCCCGTCGGCGCCAACCCGCAGATGACGCCCCGCATCCAGATCCAACGATCCACCGGCGCTGAGTTTTCCGTCCAAGCGCATATCGCGCGTGGCCCGCGCCTGGGCATCGGCTGCGGACACCCATGCGCCGCCCAAGGCCAGGTCGCGGCCGGCACTGGCCTGCACCTGCTTGCCTTGCAGCCTGCCCGCCGCGCCCTGCACCAGATCGCCGCCACTGATCAGGCTCAGCGCCGCGTCGGTCAGGACCGCACCGCCCAGGGCAATGTCCTGGCTCGCTCGTATCGTCACGTTGCCGGCCGACTGTAATTGCGTGCCGGCCGCCAAGGCCACGCGCCCGTCTGCCTCGGTGAGCAGCGTTCCCGACACCAGCACCTGTTGCGGCAGCACCAGGTCGCGGCCCGCTTGCAGCGTGACGCCATCTTGCGCGGACACCACGCCGTCCACCGTGGATACGCCGCCGGGCGGCTCGCTGGGCGTGGCTGGGCCGAATGGCTTGCCCGGCTGCGCACCTGCCTCCGCGTCCGCGCCGGCGCCGCTTTCGGTGGCTCCGCCCGGCATTGCCGCCTGAGCGGCCACCGTCAGATTGCGGCCCGATTGCGCGCGCGCGTCCTGTCCGGACGTTAGCAGGCCTCCCGACAGCGAAAGATCCCGGCCTGCGGCCACGCGCAAGGCGCCCTGGGTGCGCAGGCTGCCTTGTGCGCCCACCGCCGCATCGCCGCCCGCCTCGATACTCAGCGACGAGCCCGCGCCGACCGCGCCCGGGATCGTCACGTTGCGCGTGGCGACGAGCGCGGCCGCGCCTGTCGCCTGCGCCGCGCCCTGCACGGCCAGTTCGCCGCCGCTGCGCATGCGCAGATCGCCGGCCGCCTGCACAGTGGCGCGCGGCGCAATGCGCACATCGCCGGCGGCATTGACCTGCAGATCGCCCGTCAGCGCGGCCAGATTGCCGCCGATGTTCACGCCCACGCCGGCCTCGGTGCCGATCAGGCGGATGCTGTTGGCGTACATGCCGCCCAGCGCGGCGGTGTCCAGCGCCACGATGGGCGCGGGGCCGTCACCGGCCTGCGCGGATATGGCGTCCGAGCCATAGTCAACGCGCGATGCGCCAGCCGTCACGTTCAGCCGGTTCGCCCAGATGCCCGCGTTGATCTCCAGCGTGCGCGCGAGCAGGTCCACCTGGCTGAGGTTCATGCCGTTCAGGCCTTGCCCTTCGACCGCGAGCCGGCCTCCCGCCACATCGAAGCCAATGCCGCCGTCGGGCCCGACGCGCGGCTTGCCGGTGGTCAACGTGGCGCGGTCCGCGTTCAGGAATCCGCAGCCATTGCAGGTGATGCCCGCCGGGTTGGCGACGATGATGTTGGCCCGATTGCCCGCCACTTCCAACGTGCCGAGCAATTGCGACGGGTTGGGCGCGGTGACCTGGTTGAGAATGGTGCCCGCATGCCGATTGCCCAGCATGAGATTGCCCGACACTTGCCCGGCCAGTTGCGTCTGGCTGGCGCCGCCGCTGTTGTTGAGCACCACACCGGATGGGCCGACGTTGAATTGCGTGTAGCGGTTGTTAGACACGCCGCCGGCCGAAGGCGGCGCGATGTTGACCACCGGCACGCCATGGCTGACGCTCACGAAGGGCTTGGCGCCCGGCACGCTTCTGTCCACCGAGATCGGCAGGGTCTGCGCCAGCACCGGCGACCAGACCTGCGTGAAGACCACGGACCACACGATCAGGGAACGTAACTTGGACATCATGCGTACTCGGTTGAACCAAGAATGGGAACTGGCCTTGTGAATGTCTCGACAACGCAAGGCGGCGGGCTTAGAACTCGAACATCAGCGTCGCTGCGAATACGGGGGAGGCGGTTTTCAACGACTCAGGCTTTTGCAATGGCCAGCCAGCGGAAACGTCGTAGCTGGCGCTGACCGCATTGGCGGCACCGGGCAGGGCGGCGCGGCCGCGCAGCCCGATCACCGCGCCGGCCAGCGTGCGGCCGGACAGCCACATCGCAGACGGGCCGCCCACGCGGCCCACGTCCAGGCCCGCATACCCCTGATGGCCGGGCACGCGCAGCAGCTCGCCCAGGTCCAGCGACAGGTCATTGCGCAGGGTCCAGCCGTCTTCCGCGGCCAGCGTCATCTGGCCATCGAAGCCGCGCACCGCGTAGCGGTTGCCGATGGTGAAGTAGTCGGCGGGCACGATGGGCGTCTTGGCATGCTGGATCTGCCAGTTGACCTGGTACGCCATCTGCTGCCCCGCCACCTTGAAGGGCAGGTATAGACCTGCATTGGCCGTCAGGATGGTGCTGCGGCCGTTCCAGTCGGGATCGCCGTAGACGTAGCCGGGCTGATCGGAGAACTGCGGCAGCGTGCCGCGCACGCCGCCGCCAACGTCCAGCACCATCTGGTCGATGTAATGACGATGGCCGTAGCTGAATTCGTAGCCGACCACGTCGCGCCGCTGCACCTCGATGTCGATGTCGTTGAGGGTGCTGTTGGCACGCTTGCGCAGAAACTTCAGCATGGCGGTGCCCTTGTAGCTGGCGCCGCGGTAGGGCACCACCGACACGCCCGCCTCAACCTGCTTGCTGGTGCCGCCGTAGACGATGGGCTCATCGAAGCCGGCCACGGTCTGGCGGTAGCGCGACTTGCTGGCGCCGGCGAATAAAGTCCAGTAGCCGAACGGGATGCTGTAGTTGACGGAGGCGGCGCGCGAGCCGGCGTCGCTGTTGCGCAGGTCGGCGTTGCTGTTCCAGGAGACCGACAACTGGTCGTACAGGAACAGCGGCGAATCGAGCGTGAGTCCGGCGTTGACCTGGTTCTTGCCGGTGGATTCCAGGCCGGCGTTGTCCCCGCCCACGTAGGCATGCCAGCGCTTGCCGGTGCCGGGCTTGATGATGATGTCCGAGTCGCCCAGCTCGGGGCCGGGCGCGACGTCGATGGAAGCGTCCGCCTGGCCGGCCAGCCGGCGGATGTTTTCCAGCGCCTGGTCGAGGTCGCGCTGGTTGACCTCGCCGCCCGGCCAGGTGGGCAAGGCGGTGCGCCACCAGCCGGGCGTGCCGTCGCTCTTGACCCCGGAGATACGGCCCGGCACATAGCGCAGGGTCAGGGTGCCGCTGGCCAGCGATTGCTCAGGCACCAGCACGCGGGCGGTGATCTGGCCACGGTCGATCAGGCGCGCCATGAGGTGTTCCTGCAAGGCGCGCAAGCCCTGCCCGCCGATGCATTGCCCCAAGACGGTATGGACGTCGCGGCGCAGCGCGGCCGGTGGCGGTGAGCCATCCCACACCACCTGGGCGATGGTGAAGCAGGGTGATTCCTCGGGGAAGACGAGCGGCCCCTCGCCGGGGACGGCGGGCGGCGCCGACAGCACGTCCGGCCTTTCGGCGGCGCGGGCGCGCTGCGCGTCCAGCTCCTGCTCCTGGCGGCGTTGGATCTCGCTGGCGCGCGTGGCGGCATCCGCGGGGAGGGGTTGCGCGGCCGGCCATGGCGGGAAAGCCAGGGCGGCGGTGAACCCAAGGCACAGCCTCAGGCTGGCGGCACGGTGCGCGGCGGCCCTCCTGGGACGCCACCAGCCTCGCGGCGCACCATGATGGTGGCGGCAAGAGGTCTCGATATTGCGGATGAAAACCTGACCGGCTGGCACGCTACGAATTCCCGAAGGCCGAACTTGCCGGCCCATCCAAAGCACTTCCTTGTCAACGCGCCGATTATCAAC
Organism: Achromobacter ruhlandii; assembly: GCF_902859695.1. Lineage (GTDB taxonomy): Bacteria > Pseudomonadota > Gammaproteobacteria > Burkholderiales > Burkholderiaceae_B > Achromobacter > Achromobacter ruhlandii. The sequence goes on along the minus strand of NZ_CADIJL010000014.1, from coordinate 42,444 downwards.
AGCGAGAAAGCGCAAAACCGGGAAAATGCATCGCGGGATAACGAAATAAGGCGTGTCCGAGGCCGGACCTGGCCTTCATCCGCCGCTGTCAGGGTCGCGACGGGACGCCACGGGAAAGATCCGGCAGCACGCTGCCGGATCGTTGTGGTCGATCAGGCTTCCGACACTGGCCCGCCGACATATCCCGGCCGCTTGGCGGCCGTGACGATGATCTCGACCAACAGATCGGGCGAGGCCAGCTTGGCCTCGCAGGTCGCGCGCGTCGGCAGCGCATTGGCCGGCGCCCACTCGGCCCACACGGCGTTCATGCCGGCGAAATCGCGCTCGATGTCCTTGAGCCAGATCTGCGCCGACAGCAGCCGCGTCTTGTCCGAATCGGCCTGCTTCAGATAGCCGTCGATCTTGGCCAGCACGTCGCGCGTCTGCGCGGCGATGCCGCCTTCGGCCGACGAGGTCACGCCCGCGACGTACACGGTGTTGCCGTGAATCACAATGCGGCTCAGGCGTTCGTTGGAATCCTTGCGCACGATGTCATTCATGAGTGCTGCTCCTTTGAAGTGGATGCCGGCGCGCCCGCGGCGCCGGCGAAACGATCGATGGCGAACGGCGCGATCGGCAGATCGGTCACGCCAGTGGTGATCAGATCGGCCATGATACGGCCGACGATCGGGCCCAACTCGAAGCCATGGGCCGAGAAGCCGAAGGCGTGGAAGGCGCTGTCGTAACGCTGGCTGCGGCCGATCACCGGGATCTCGTCGGGCATGGCGGCCTCGATGCCGGCCCAGCCGCGGTTCACGATCGCTTGCCGCATGTGCGGAAACAGGTCGCAGACAGTGCGCGCGCCCTCGGCCAGTGAACGGAAGTCCAGCTCGGTCCATTCCGCGTCGCGATCGACCCAGGCGCGGCGGCCGCCACCGATCAGCACCGTGCCGTTGGCGCGCTGCTTGAACGACAGCGGCCGACCGGTGCCCAGCACCACCGCGTCCAGGAAATGATCCATGCGCAGCGTCACCAGCATCATCGGGCTGATGGCGGTCAGCGGCACCGGCTCGCCCCATTCGGCCGCGACGCGGTCGGCCCAGGCGCCGGCGCAGTTGAGCACCTGCGGCGCGGTGTAGACGCCGGCGTCGGTCTCGACCCGCCACTGGCCATCTTCATGCGCGGTGCGCAGCACGCGCACGCCTTCCAGGAAGCGCGCGCCCAGGCTGGCGGCCTTGCGGCGGAACGCCAGCGTGGTGCGGTAGGGATCGGCGGCGGCGTCCTCGCGCGCGATCAGGCCGCCTTGCACCGTGGGCGTCAGCGCGGGAATCATCGCCAGCAATTCATCGCGGTCGATCCATTGTTCATGCGTGTAGCCATGCTGTTGCATGGTCGCCAGGCGCGCGCGCAGCGCCGCCGCGTCGGCCTCGTTCTCGGCCACGCGCACCTGCCCATGCTGTTCGAAACCGCAATCGTCATCGACCAGCTCGCCAATGCGATACCAGAGCTCGCGCGAAGCCAGCGCCAGCGGCACTTCGGCCAGGTGCCGCGCCAGGGTGCGCACGCCGCCGGCGTTCACGCCCGAGGCATGGCGGCCGACGTAGTTCTTCTCGATCACCAGCGCCGGCACGCCGGCGCGCGCCAGGTGCAGCGCCGCCGAACTGCCGTGCAGGCCGCCGCCGATGATGATGACGGCGGCCGAGCGCGAAGCGTCCGTCATGGCGGGCTCCTATTTCTTCAGCCGCACCACCGCCTGGCGCGACTCGTCGGTCTGCGGCAGCGAGGCCAGCTCGCCCAGCGTCAACGGCTTGGTCGGGAAGCGCAGGCGGTAGTAGCCGACCTCGGGCACCGGCACGCCGCGTTCCTCGGCGATGATCTCCGACACCGTCAGGCCACAGAAGCGGCCCTGGCACGGCCCCATGCCGCAGCGCAGGAAGGCCTTCATCTGGTTCGGGCCGCTGCAGCCGAGCTTGACGGTGTCACGCACCTGCGCCGCCGTCACCTCCTCGCAGCGGCAGACGATGGTGTCGCCGGTAGGGCGGCGGAAACGCTCGGGCGCCTTGTACAAGGCATCGAAGAACTCGCGTCCGCGCACCGCCCGCGCCAGCGCGGCGCGGGGCGCCGCGGCCTCGCTGTCGCGCCGCGCCGCGTCGATGCGACCCAGCAGATGCGCGGCCTGCAACGCCGCCAGCCGGCCGCGTTGTTCGGCGGCCAGCGCGCCCGCGATGCCGGCGCCGTCGCCCGCCATGCCAACGCCGTCCACCGAGGTCAGGCCCCAGTCATCCACGTCCGGTTCCCAGCAATCCAGCGCCGCGTTCCAGCGATGCTCGGCGCCGATGGCGCGCGACAGGTTGACGTTGGGCACCACGCCCTGATGCAGCATCAACTGTTGCGCCGGCAGCGTCTTGGTGATGCCGCCGGCGGAGTAGCGCACGCTTTCCAGCTTGTCCTGCCCCAACGCTTCCAGCGCCGTCACGCCCTTGATGATGGGTATTTCCGCCTTGACCGCGCGCAGCAGCGACAGCCCCTTGCCCAGATAGGGCGAGCGCAGGAAGTCCCACACCTTCGGCAAGGCCTGGCGCAAGCGACCGGGCGGCGTGGTTTCGAGCAGCGCGTCGACCTTGACGCCGGCGTTCAGGTATTGCCAGGCCACCAGGTACAGCAGCGGGCCGCAGCCGGCCAGCACGGTGCGGTCGGCCGGCACCACGCCGGCGGACTTCAGCAGGATCTGCGCCGCGCCGGCGGTGATGACGCCGGGCAGCGTCCAGCCCGGAATCGGGAACGGCCGTTCCTGCGCGCCGGTGGCCAGCAGCAGGCGCCGCGCATGCAGGATGCGCGCCTCGCCCGCCACCGAATACGCCACCTCGAAGCCGCGCCGCGGCTCGGGCGCGGTGCGCTCGGCCACCGCCCACACGGTCGCGCCCGGCACATAACGCGCGCCCGACTGCCGGAACGGCTCGACCAGGGAGGCGCCGTGCCAGTAATCCGGTCCCAACACCGCGCGGTCGGTGACCGGCGTGGTGGTGATGGCGCGGTAGATCTGTCCGCCCGGCGCGGGTTGCTCATCCAGCAGCACCGTATCCACCCCCAGCCGGGCGGCGGTGGTGGCGGCGGCCAGCCCGGCGGGACCCGCGCCCACCACCAGCAAATCGCATTGCGTCGTCTCGATCATGCCTGCACCTTGCGCGCGCCCAGTTGGCGCTCGATCTTCATGCCATCACGCACGGCCGTCATGCAGCCCTGCTGGTTGGCCTGGCCGTCGATCGTGACCAGGCAGTCGTAGCACACGCCCATCATGCAATAGGGGCCGCGCGACACTTCGCCCACCGCGGTGTCGCGACAGGCCTGCATGCCGCCGGCAAAGAGCGCCGCGGCCACGCTGTCGCCGGCGCGGCATTGCAGCTCGGCGCCATTCACCGTCACCCGCACCGGCGCGCCCTGCGCCTGGCGCTGCGCCTCGTCAAGCCTCTTGAACATGGAACCTCCGGGTCGAGAAGGGCGCCATGTCGTCGGCCAACTGGCCGGCGGCGATCATGGGCGCCAGTTTGAGCGCGTGCGCGGCCGCCAGGGTGACGCCGCTGTGACAGGTGGCGACGAAGGCGCCGGGGCACGTCTCGGATTGTTGATAGATGGGGAAACCGTCCTTGGACATCACGCGCAGCGCGGCCCAGCTACGCACCACCCGCACTTCGCGCAAGGCGGGCAGGGTGCGCACGGCGCGGTCGGCCAGCGTGCCCAGGATCGGCAGGCCCACCAGGTTGTCCACATAGCCGGCTTCTTCCTGCGAGTCGCCGATCAGCCAGGTGCCTTCGTCGGTCTGGCGCAGCGTGGACAGTGGCGTTTCCAGCAGGCGGCGGGTGCGCTCCAGCACCACGATCTGGCCGCGCTGCGGCCGCACCGGCACCGTCAGGCCGACCTGTTCGCCCAGCGCCTTGTTCGACAGGCCGCTGGCCAGCACCAGCTTGCGCGCCCGCACCGTGCCGGTGGGCGTGGTCACCTCGAACAAGCCGTCGCGCTGGCGGATCTGCTGCGCCGGGCAGCGCGGCAGGTAATCCACAGCCCGCTGTGCAAAACTCATGTGCAGCGCCCGCAGCAGCTTGAGCGGATTGGCGATGCCGTCCACCGGCGTCCAGGTGGCGCCGCGCACCTCGGGGCCGATGCCGGGCACCATGTCGGCAAGCTCGTGGCGGTCCAGCATTTTCCAGTCGTACTGCGCCATGCCGGGCTGCGCCAGCAGCGTGCGCATGAAGGTGGCGCGCGCTTCCATTTCCTCGTCGCTCAACAACGCGTGCAGGCCGCCGCGCTGCTCCAGGTGCACGTCCACGCCGGTCTGCTCCCGCAGCTCGGCCGCCAGCCGCGGCCAGGCGCCGGCCGAGGTCATGGTCCACACGCCGTAGCGCGGCAGGCCCATGCCCTTGCTCTGCACCCAGACCAGGCCGAAGTTGCCGCGCGAGGCGCGGTAGGCCACGTCGCCTTCGTCCAATACCGCGACGTGGTCGAGTTCGCGCCGCAGCCCGTAGGCCACGGCCGAGCCGACCAGGCCGCCGCCGATCACCACGGCGTCGTAGACGCCGCGATGCGCCGGCGCGCGCGGCGCCTGTTGTATTTCTTCCGTCATTAGCGTCCCTTTCCGACAAACAGCTTTTCCAGGCCGACCAGGCGGTCCAGGATGAAGATGGCGATGATGGTCACATAGATCAGCACGGCCGACACCGCCGTCACCAGCGGGTCGATGGTGTCCTCGATGTGCAGGAAGATGCGCACCGGCAGCGTGGTGGTGGACGGCGAGGCGATGAAGATCGACATGGTCAGCTCGTCGAAGCTGGTGATGAAGGCGATCACCCAGCCGCTGACCACGCCCGGCAGCAGCAGCGGCAGCACCACCCGCCGGAACGCGGTCCAGTGGGACGCGCCCAGCGACTGCGCCGCGCGCTCCAGCGCCGGATCGATGCCGGTGGCCGAGGCCAGCACCAGCCGCAGCGCATAGGGCATCACCAGGATCACGTGCGCCACCACCAACCCCACGTAAGTGCCGGCCAGGTCCACGGTGGTGAAGAATTTCAGGAAGGCCAGCCCCAGCACCACGTGCGGAATCATCAGCGGCGACAGGAAGAACGCCACCAGCGCCTCGCGGCCGCGAAAGCGGTTGCGCGCCAGCGCCAGCGCGCTCGGCACCGCCAGCGCGATCGCCAGCGTCGCCGACAGCGTGCCCAGCCCCAGGCTGAACCAGAACGCCTCGATGAAGCGCGGGTTGTCCAGGATGGCGCGGAACCAGCGCAGCGACAGCCCCCCGCTGGGCAGCGAGATGAAGCCTTCGGACGTGAACGCCACCGCGCACACCATCACGATGGGCGCCAGGATGAACAGGATGAAAAGCGTATGGAACAGCAGGCCGATGGGACCGTTGCGGAAGTTCATGTCAGGCCCCCGACGGATTGAAGACCGCGCCATAGCGACGCTCGATCAGCCGGTTGGCCGACAGCAGCACCACCACGGTCGCCACCAGCAGCACCACCGCCAGCGCCGCGCCCAGCGGCCAGTTGAGCGTGTTGAGGAACTCGTCGTAGGCGGCGGTGGCCACGTTCTTCAGGCGCCGGCCGCCGATGATGGCCGGCGTGGCGAAGGAACTGGCGGCCATCGCGAACACCATGATCGAACCCGACAGGATGCCCGGCATGACCTGCGGCACGATCACGCGACGGATCACGGTGAACTGGCTGGCGCCCAGCGACAGCGCGGCGGCCTCGGTCGACGGATTGATCCGCTGCAACGACGCCCACACCGCGATCACCATGAACGGCACCAGCACGTGCGTGAGCGCGATGCCCACGCCCAGGTTGCTGTACATCAGGTCGATCGGTGTGGCGATCAGGCCGATGCCCATCAACGCCTTGTTGATGAGTCCGGTGGACCCGAACAGCAGCGCCCAGCCCAGCGTGCGCACCACCACCGAGATCAGCAGCGGCCCCAGCACCACCATCAGGAACAGGCCCTTCCACGGATTGGCAATGCGCGACAGCACGTAGGCCTCGGCCGTGCCCAGCACCAGGCAGGCCAGCGTCACCAGCGCCGCCACGCCGAAGGTGCGGGCGTAGATCTCGTAGTAATAGCCGTCGCTGAAAATCTCGATGTAGTTCTTCCAGGTGAAGGTGGCCTGCATGCCGCCGTAGAACTGGAAGTCGAAGAAGCTGATCAGCAGCACCAGCGCCATCGGCACCACCAGGAAGGTGGCGTACACCGCCAGCGCCGGCGCGCTCAGCAGCCAGGGGTTGGCGCGCGCGCTCATTTTGCCGGCTCCTGGCCGGCCACCGCGCACATGTCCTGCGCGCGCCAGCGCAGGTGTACCGTCGCGCCCTCGGCGGGCACCGGCACGCCGTCGTTCTGGCGGATCACCATGACTTCGCCCACCGAGGTCTCGACCTGGCACAGCCAGTGGTTGCCCTGGAACACGCGCGTCTTCATGCGGCCGGGCAGGGCACAGGCGCCGGCCTCGGCAAACAGAATCTTCTCGGGCCGCACGATCACCGCGCCCTGCGGCACGGGCTGCCCGTCCATGGCGATGTGGGCCTCGCCGATGCGCGCCCGCACCTCGCCGTCATAAGACTGGGGCGTGGGCGTGAACACATTGGCCTTGCCCAGGAAGCCGCCGACGAAGCGGTTGGATGGCCCTTCATACGCGGCGAAGGGCTCGGCCACCTGCTCGACCCGGCCCTGGTTCATCACCACGATACGATCGGACAGCGCCAGCGCTTCGGACTGGTCGTGCGTCACCAGGATGGTGGTAGTGCCGACGGTGCGCTGGATGCTGCGCAGCTCCAGCTGCATTTCCTCGCGCAGCTTGGCGTCCAGGTTCGACAGCGGCTCGTCCAGCAGCAGCACGCTGGGGCGGATCACCAGCGCGCGCGCCAGCGCCACGCGCTGCTGCTGGCCGCCCGACATGCGCGCCGGATGACGATCCGCCAGGTGCGACAGTCCCACCAGCTTGAGCGCCTCGGCCACCCGCGCCTGCCGCTCGTCTTTGCCGACCCGCTGCATCTCCAGGCCGAACGACACGTTCTCGGCCGCGGTCATGTGCGGAAACAGCGCGTAGTTCTGGAACACCATGCCCAGCCCGCGCTTGTTCGCGGGCGTCCTGCTGACGTCCTTGCCGTCCAGCACGATGCTGCCGCCGCTGGGTTCGACGAACCCGGCGATCATCTGCAGGGTGGTGGTCTTGCCGCAGCCGGACGGCCCCAGCAGCGAGATGAACTCGCCGCGTTCGACCGACAGACTCAGGTCCTCGACCGCCGTCAGGTCGCCGTAGCGCTTGGACAGGCGGTTCAATACGAGATAACTCATGGATGCTCCCGCTGGCGGCGCGCCCGCGCCGCCGTTGCGTCCTGGTGTACGAAACGTCAACGCTCGATTTCACGCGTCCAGCGCTTGTTCCAGTCGTCCCGGTTCTGGTTGACCGTGTCCCAGTCGATCACGATCAGGTCGGCGGCGCGCTTGCCGATCGGCAGCGGCACGCGCGGATCGTCGGCCACCTTGGCCTGCTTGTTGACCGGGCCATAGCCGTAGGCGCTGGCCAACTGCTCCTGCACCTTCGGGCTGACCAGATAGTTGACGAAGGCCTGCGCCAGCGGATTGGCGTTGGCCTTGGCCACCGGGCACACCGACGACAGCAGCGCGTAGGCACCTTCCTGCGGATAGACGAAGCCCACCGGGAAGCCGGTGTCGGCGAAGGCCTTGACGCGGCCGCTGCCCCACACGGCGATGGTGGCCTGTCCGCTGGAGAACAGTTCGGTCATCTTGCCCGGCGACGGTTCGTACACCAGCACGTTGGGGCCGACCTCGTCCTTGAAGGTCTTGAAGCCGGCGTCGATCTTCTTCTCGCCGCCGCCGCCCTCGCGGGCGTATTCCACCAGCGCGTGCAGGCCGTAGGTGTTGTTCAGCGGCGGCACCACCAATTGCTTCTTGTACTTGGGATCCTTCAGGTCCTTCCACGAGGTGGGCGCGGCCCACTTGCGCTCGTCGAAGACCTTCTTGTTGTACATGATGCCGGTGGCGACGATGCCGATGGCAACCGCCTTGTCGTCCTTGTAGCGCGCGGTGCCGTAGATGTCGTCGGCCGGCAGGCCCTGGATCGGCGCGCAGAAGCCCAGCGCGATGGCCTGGTACATGGGGCCGTCGTCGATGATGGCGACGTCGATCTGCTGGTTGCTTTTCTGCGCCTGCAGGCGCGCCACCGTGTTGGTGGAGTTGCCGGCCACGTAATCCAGCTCGACGCCATGCTGCTTGGCGAAGGGCGGGAAGATGTCCTTGCGCATGATGTCTTCGAACGAGCCGCCGTAGCCGGCCACCACCAACTTCTGCTGCGCCTGCGCCGTGGCGCATACGCCGACGGCCACCGTGGCCGCCGCCAGGACTGCGAGTACCTTGCCCATGAAAACCCCCGTTTATTGGAAGAGAACTGCAAGAACTGCCGGTGCTGCCTGAATCCGGGGATGGACTCGCCGCAGAAAAAAATGCGGACCCGCTTGCCCCGCGACCTCATGTCCGCCGTACAATTTGTCCGTACATGAATGTCCGGACAAATAATGGATCCGCAAGGCGGGCCCTGTCAATGGGTTATTGTCCGTACAAACCCCGATAGAACGAGAAAAGGAGCCACCCCCATGACCCGATCCTCCGAACGCGCGCCCGACCCGGCCGCCGCGCGCGAGGCCCGCGGCCAGGCCACGGGGCCGGACGACGAGGCTGGCGGTCCGCGCTACAAAAGCATCTACCAGCAGTTGGCGCGCGACATCGGCAGCGGCCGCTACCCGGTCATGACGCTGCTGCCGACCGAACACGAACTGTGCGAACAATTCGGCGCCAGCCGCCACACCATCCGCGAGGCCATCCGCATGCTGACGGTGGCCGGCATGGTGTCGCGGCGCCCCGGCGTCGGCACGCGCGTCGAGACCGCCCACGCCAGCACCCGCTTCACCCAACGCATCTCGCAGTTTCCCGACCTGCTGCAGTACGCGCGCAACGCCGCGCTGCTGGTGCAGGACGTGCGCACCATCAAGCTCACCAAGCGGCTGGCCGAGAGCCTGGGCGCCGAGCCCGGCCAGCCGTGGCTGCACATCAACTCCATCAAGACGCTGGGCGACCAGGACACGCCGGTGGCGTGCACGCTGATCTATGTCGACCCGGCGCATTCCGACCTGCGCGCCGACATCCAGCCGCGCATCTCGCTGCTGCGGCTGATCGAAGACCACTTCGGCAACCGCATCCACGAGGTCAACCAGGAATTCTCGGCCACGCCCATCGCGGCCGGGATCGCCAGACAGCTCCACGTGGAGCCGCAGACGGCGGGCTTTGTCATCACCCGCCGCTACTACGGCAGCGGCGGGGTGTTGCTGCTGGCCACGATCACCACTTTTCCGCATGACAAGATGAAGTACTCGATGTCGCTCAACGTGGCGTAGCGAGGGCTTCGTAGCCATAGGTCGCGCGCGCCGCTTCCGGACTGATCTTGCCGTCGGCCAGATCGCGCTCGATGCGGCTACGGGTCCGCTCGGCCGCGGGGCCGTAGCCGCCCGCGCCCGGGGTCTCGATGCGCACGCTCTCGCCCGGCGCCAGCGTGATGTTGGCGGTCTTGGAGAACAGTTCCTCTTCGGCCGGCGTGCCGAAATTGCGCACCAGCCGCGCGCGGCGGCCATCGGCGCCGCCATCGACGCCGGCGGCCACGCCCACGGTGTGGCTGTCCGAGCGCGCCGAGAACACGATGCCCGGTCCAACCGCGCGGATCTGCTTGGCGATGCCCATGCCGCCGCGGGTGCGGCCGGCGCCGCCGGAATCGGGGATCATGGCGTACTCGTCCATCAGCAGCGGGTACTCGTTCTCCAGCGCTTCCACCGGCAGGTTGGAGGTATTGGTCATGTGCACGTGCACGGCGTCCATGCCGTCGCTGTCGTAGCGCGCGCCGGCCCCGCCGCCCAGCGTCTCCAGGTAGACGAAGTGCCCGGCGCGCTCGCGCCAGCGGCCCGAGAACACGATGGCCGGGCAGCAGTCGTTGCTGGACGCCATGGTCTTTTCCGCCGGCAGCAGGCCGCGGAACGCGCCGAAGATGGCGCCCGCGACCTTCTGCGCGGTGATCGAGCGCGCGCCCACCGCCGCCGGATGCTCGGGGTTGGTGATGGTGCCCACCGGCGCTGATACGCTGATCGGGTCGAACAGGCCGGCGTTGGGCGCCAGGTCCGGATCCAGCAGCGCCTTGACCGCGTAATACACGCAGGCCCGCAGCGCGTTGAACGGCAGGTTCATGGCGCCGCGCGCCTGCTTACCCGAGCCCTCGAAATCGAAATGCAGGCGGTCGCGGCTGACCGTCAGCGTCACCTGGATCGGCACCGGATCGCCGCCCATGCCGTCGTCGTCCAGGTCGCTGCGGAAGGTGTAGCTGCCCTGCGCCAGCTCGCCGATGCGGTTGAGCAGGCGGCGGCGCGTGTACGTGATGACGTCATCCACCGAGCGCAGCACGGCCGCCAGGCCCATCTGCCGGATCAGGCCCTGCACCGCGGCCGCGCCACGGCGATTGGTGGCCATCTGCACGCGCAGGTCCAGCACCCGCTCCTCGGGGTCGCGGGTGTTGGCGCAGATCAGGCGCAGCAAATCCTCGTCCACCTCGCCGGCGCGCGCGATGCGGCTGGCGGGAATGCGGATGCCTTCCTCGAAGATCGACTTCAGGCCGCCGGCGATCGAGCCGGGCACCGCGCCGCCCACGTCCGAATGGTGCGCGATGTTGGCGGCGAAAAAGCGCAGCGTGCCTTCCCAGAACACTGGCGTGACGATGTTGATGTCGGGCAGGTGGCTGCCATCGGCCAGGTAGGGGTCGTTGCAGATGAACACATCGCCGTCGCGGATCTGGTCGGCCGGGAAGGCGCGCAGTATCGCGCCCATGGCGCCGTCCAGCGAGCCCAGGTGCAGCGGAATCTGCGTGCCCTGCGCCACCAGCCGGCCGGCGGCGTCGAACAGCGCCACCGAGCAGTCCTTGCGTTCCTTGATGTTGGTCGAGAACGAGGCCCGCACCAGCGTGTTGTTCATGTCTTCGGTGATCGACAGCAGGCGGTTGCAGAACACCTCCATGCCGACCGGGTCGGCCAGGGCCACGCCAGTGTCTTGATTGGCTTGATGGGCTTCACGCATGCGAGCCTCCTTGCAAATGGATGATCAGGTTGCCGTAGGCGTCGACCTCGACGTCCTGGCCCGCGCCGACCACGGTGGTCGAACTCATTTCCTCCAGCAGCGCCGGGCCGCGGAAGCGCACCCCGGTGGGCACGCGGTCGCGGTCATAGACCGGCGTGTCCAGCCAGCCGTGGCGCTCGCCGAAATAGGCGCGGCGTTCGCCGATGCGGGCGCCGTCCAGCGTGCCATCGACCTGGCGCGGCGCCAGCGGCGCCTTCACCACCTGGCCCACCGCCTGCATGCGGCAGTTGATGATCTGCACCTTGCGGTCATCGACGGTGTAGCCGTACTCGCGCTCGTGCGCCTCGGCGAAGCGGCGCGCGAATTCGGCGTAGCCGTCGGCGCCGGTGTCGTCCAGCGCCACCTGCACCTCGAAGTTCTGGCCCTCGTAGCGCGCGTCGATGGCGCTGCGGTACAGGCGCAGCGCCGGTTCCACGCGTTCCTCCTCCAGCCAGCGTTCGGCCTGATCGCGCAGTCCGTCGAAGATCGTCGATACGCCGTCCCAGCTTTCCGCGCTGGCCAGCGCGATCTCGCTGCGCACGAAGTCGAACGAGATGTCGCTGAGCAGGATGCCGCGCGCGCACATGGTGCCCGGCTCCTGCGGCACGATCACCGTGGGGATGCCGCATTCCTCGGCCACCTCGACCGCGTGCAGCGGGCCCGCGCCGCCATAGGCATACAGGGCGAATTGCGACAGGTCGTAGCCGCGTTCGGTCGACACGGCGCGGATGGCGCGGCTCATGTTGGCCGCCGCGATGCGCAAAATGCCTTCTGCCGCCGCCTCACGCGTCAGGCCCAGCGGCCGCGCCACGCGTTCGTCGATCACCTGGCGCGCGGCCTCGGCGTGCACCGGCATGCGGCCGTTGAGCAGCGCCACCGGATTCAGGCGCTGCAACGCGATCTCGGCATCGGTGATGGTCGGCTCGCTGCCGCCGCGGCCGTAGCCCACCGGCCCCGGCACCGCGCCGGCGCTGTGCGGTCCGACCTTCAGCGCGCCCGCGTCATCGAGCCAGGCAATGCTGCCGCCGCCCGCGCCGATCACGTGGATGTCCACCATCGGCGTCTTCACCGGATAGCCCGCCACCTGGCGATGCGAGGTGAACAGCGGCCGGCCATCGCAGATCAGCGACACGTCGGTGCTGGTGCCGCCGACGTCGAACGTCACCAGGTTCAGGCTGCCGATGGCGCGGCCCACGGCCGCCGCGCCCACCACGCCGGCGGCCGGCCCCGACAGGCAGGTGCGCACCGGATACTGGCGCACCGTGGCGATCGACATCAGGCCGCCATTGGAATGGATGGTGTGCGGCTCGTGGCCAATATCCAGCTCGCGCACGCGCTGCAGGAAGCGTTCCAGATAGCGCGCCATCTTCGGGCCCACCGCCGCGTTCAGCACCGTGGTCGACAGGCGTTCGTATTCGCGGAATTCCGGCAGCACGTCCGACGACAGGCTGATATACGCATCGGGCATTTCCTCGGCCACGATGCGCGCGGCCAGCTGCTCGTGCGCCGGGTTGCGGTAGGCATGCAGGAAGCAGACCGTGACCGCGTCGATGCCGGCGGCGGCAAAGCGCCGCGCCGCCGCGCGCACCGCGTCCCCATCCAGCGGTGTCAGCACCTCGCCTTGCGCATTGACGCGTTCATTGACCTCGGCGCGGAACTCGCGCGGCACCGCCACCGGCGGCTTGCCGACGCTGTAGTCGTACAGGTGCGGCCGCGTCTGCCGGCCGATCTCCAGCACGTCGCGAAAGCCCTGCGTGGTGATAAGGCCGACGCGCGCGCCCTTGCGCTCGATGATGAGGTTGGTCGCCACCGTGGTGCCATGGCCCACGTGCGACACCTGCGACGGCGCCACGCCATGGTCATTGAGCATCTGCCCGATGCCGGTGGCGATGGCTTCCGACGGATCGGACGGCGTCGACGGCACCTTGTGAAAATGCACGATGCCTTGATCTTCGTCGATCATCGTGAAGTCGGTAAACGTGCCTCCGACGTCTATCCCTATGCGATACATGCTTGTGCTTCCCTGAAAGAAAAGAAGGGCGCGGCCGCGCTCAGTCCAGCTTGATGCCCGCCTGCTTGACCACGCCGCACCATTTGTCGATTTCGCTCTTGATCATGGCGCCGAAGGCCGGCCCGGCCACGTCCGAGACCTGCGCGCCCTGTTGTTCCAGATAGGCCTTCATGGCGGGCGCGTGCAGCGTCTGCGCCAGCGCGTCGGTGAGCTTGACGCGTAGCGGCTCGGGCAGCCTGGCCGGGGCCAGCATGCCGAACCACACCATCGCCTCGTAACCGGGATAGCCGGACTCGGCCACCGTCGGCACGTCGGGCAGCATCGGCGACCGCTGCGGCGAAGTCACCGCCAGCGCCTTGATCTTGCCGTCCTTGATATACGGATAGGACGTCATCACCACGTCCATCATCATGTTGATCTGGCCGCCCACCAGGTCGATCAACGCGGGGCCCGAACCGCGGTAGGGCACATGCACCATCGACACGCCGGCCGTGCTCTTGAACAGCTCGGCGGCCAAATGGTTCGATGTGCCCTGGCCGTTGGAAGCGAACGAGTATTTCTCGGGCTCCTTCTTGAGCAGCGCCACGAATTCCCGCAGGTTGTTGGCCGGCACCGACTTGTTCACCGACATGACGTTGGGAATGGTGGCGACGACGGTCAGCGGCGTGAAATCCTTGAGCGCGTCGTACGGCAGCTTCGAATACACGCAGGGCGCGCTGCCGTGCGTGCTGACCGAGCCCATCAGGATGGTGTAGCCATCGGCCGGCTGGCGCGCCACGTACTCGGTGCCGACGGTGCCGCCGGCGCCGGGCCGGTTCTCGACAATGACATTGGCCGACAGGCGCTGGCCCAGGCCTTCGGCGATCTTGCGCGCGATCAGGTCGGTGGACCCGCCCGCCGCGAACGGCACCACGATGCGGATCACCTTGTCGGGCCACTCGGCGCGGGCCGGTAGCGCGGTGGCGGCCAGCGCCGCCGCCCCGAATGCAAGACAGCAACTGCGAATGAACGCTGCGTTCATGACTTCCCCTTGTTGATAGAACTTCCTTGCGGCCCGATCATGGACGCCAGGCCTGAGAGGCATTGCCTCGGGTTCACTGCAACAACGGGAACATCCTAGGCCTGGCCGGCACGCGCCAGCAGTCCTTGCGGTTTATATTGATATAGATGCCATTTATAGGTGGGCGGCGGTGAAGCATCCGGACTTGAATCTGCTTGTGCATTTCGACGCGTTGATGACCTGCCGCAATGTGTCGCGCGCGGCCGAGCAACTCGGCATCAGCCAGCCCGCCATGAGCGCCGCGATGAACCGGCTGCGGCAACTGTTCGGCGATCCGCTGCTGGTGCGCGAAGGCGGCGCGTGGCAACCGACGCAGCGCGCGCATGAACTGCACCAGGGCTTTCTGCCGCTATTGGAAGGTTGGCGTCGCGCCACCCGCACGCGCGAGGTGTTTGACCCGGCGCACTCGGCCCGCAGCCTGTCGTTCTACGCCACCGATTATGTGCAGTACACGCTGCTGCCCAAGCTGATCCCGCGCCTGGCGGTGGACGCGCCGCACTTCCAATTGCTGATCGTGCCGGCGCGGCCGCAGCACGGCCTGAGCATGCTGGACACCAACCATGTGGAGCTGATCGCCGGCTATTTTCCGGACCCGGCGCCGGACCTGCGCACGCGCTTCCTGTACCAGGAGCCGGCGGTGTGTATCGTGCGCGAAGGCCATCCCTGTCTGCGCAAGCGCTGGAACCTGGACGCCTACCTGAGCTATGGGCACCTGGACCTGGCGGCCCACACGCGCTACTTCAGCAAGGCCATCGACCGCATCCTGATGGGGCAGAACCGCAGCCGCCGCATCGTGGCGACGTTGTCGAGCTACATGGTGTGCCCGTTCATCGTCGAGGCCTCGGACCTCATCGCCACGATGCCGGCGAGCATCGCCAAGGCGATGTCGGGCAGCGCGCGCATCGTCACGCTCAAGGCACCGCTGAGCCTGCCGGCGATCACCGTGTCGTTGTACTGGCACGAGCGCTACCAGGATGACCCGGCGCATGCGTGGCTGCGGCAGTACCTGGCGGGCGTGCTGGGGTAGCGGCGGTGCTCGATGCCAGGGCCGCCGCGCCCATGGCGTGAACGACGGCTCCGGCAGCGCGGGCCATCGCGCGGTGTCCGGCGATTACTTCAACGGCATGCAGATGCGCGTCTGCAGTTGCGCCGGTGGCGTGGTGCGCGGGTCGTTCAGGTATTGCTCGAACATGGGAAAGTCCGCCGGCACCATGCCGCTGCCGGGCAGCCATTCCGAAAACATCCAGTTGTAGGCCTTGTCCATCTCGTTGTACGGGCCGGTGTAGGTCAGCATGGCGCAGCGGCTGGCGGGGATTTCGAAGCGCTCCAGCTCGTCGCCCAGCACGGCGTCGGGCGCGACCGACACACCCGCCATCGAGCGCAACTGGGCCGGCGGCACCTGCTCGGGGTCGTCGAAGTAGATGCCGAAGCCGATGGCCTCGGGACGCGCCAGGCCGCGGCTGGCGGCGAGCATGAAGGCGCGGGAGAAGACCGGGCCGATTTCCTGGTAGCTGCCACGGTGCGGCAGGGCGGCCAGCACGGCGCCGGGGAAGGTTTCGATGGTGATGGGGTACATGCCTAGCTCCTTGGGGTCGAAGGGTCGGGAGCGGGTCGCGCGGTAGCGCCCCGGCGGGATGCCGAAGGTCGCGCCGAACGCGCGGTTGAAGGCGGCGTCCGACTCATAGCCGGCGCGCTGCGCAACGTCACGCAAGGAATCCCCGGTACTGCCCAATGAAACGGCCGCGCGGTGCATGCGGATGCGCTGCACGGTGGCGTTCACGGTTTCGCCCATCACGGCGCGGTAGACGCGGTGGAAGTGATAGGGCGAGAGGCAAGCCAGGTCGGCCAACTGGTACAGGTCGGGGTCGGCGTCGGGGTGGCTTGCCAGCCAGCGCAGGACGGGGTCCAGGCGGTGGGCGTAGGTGGCGCGGGTTTGGGGTTTCAAGTGCGTGGCTCCTTGGGGAGCAATGTAGGCGGGCCTGGTTTGCAGATTTTGCGGTTTTTTTTCTTTGAGTTGGGTAGTTGTTGTTGCTGGTGGGGAGTGGGGTTCTTTAGACGCCCGGCACGCCGGGCTCTTGTTGATTTCACTTCAAGGGCGCTGGTGGGGAAAGCGAGTTTTCCACAGGGTCTCGTTTTTCTGTGCAACGCGCCGGCTGTGGATAAGTGCTTGGCGGGGTTTTCAGTAGCCGCGGATGGGGTCGTAGATGTTGGGCAAAGCCTCGCCGCGTTCGTTGGCGGTGATGAGCCAGGCGGTGTGGCGGGCGCGTTCCTGGCGGTCGGGGATGGCCGCGCAGTGGGGGGTGATGATGATTTGGGGGTGGGTCCAGAGGGGGGACTCGGGCGGCAGGGGTTCGGGGTCGAAGACGTCCAGCAGGGCCTGGTGCAGGTGGCCGTCGTCGAGGGCATCGAGAAGGTCCTGCGTGACCATGTGGGCGCCGCGGCCGGCGTTGATGAGGCTGGCGCCGCGAGGGAGACGGGCGAAGGTGTCGCGGTTGAGGATGCCGCGGGTGGCTTCGGTGGCGGGCAGCAGGCAGACCAGCAAGTCGGTGCGGGACAGGAATTCGGGGAACTGGTCGGGGCCGGCGTAGGAAGGCAGGCCGTCGGGCAAGGTGGTCGCGCCGCGTGACCAGCCGCTGACGGGGAAACCGACCTTGGCCAGCAGGCGGGCGGCGGCGATGCCGAGGTGGCCCAGGCCCATGATGCCGACGCGCATGTCGGCGACCACGCGCAGCGAGTCGTACAGTTCCCAGTGGCGACGGGCCTGCTGGTCGATGGCGCGCTTGAGGTCGCGGGTCAGCATCAGGGCGCTGGTCAGCACGAACTCGGCCATCTCGGTTTCGGTGCGCGGGGTGACCATGCGGGCAATGCGCAGGTGGCGCGGCCAGGCGGGGTCGGAGACGATGTGGTCGACGCCGGCGCCGGCGCTGATGATGAGCTTAAGGTTCGGGAAGGTGGCCAGGCGGCCAGGCTCGGGCGCCCAGACCAGGGCGTAGTCGATCGAGGCGGGGTCGACGTCGTCGAACCAGCTGACGATCTCCAGATCGGGCGCGTGGCGCTTGAACTGCTCGCGCCATTCTTCCATGGCCGATTCGCCGCCAGACCTGATGATGAGCCGCATGCCTCGCTCCTGCGTGAAGGGCGCGCGCGCCCTGGATGTGATCGGCGCCTTGCCGTCCGCGACGCGCGCAGCGTCGCGGACGGCAAGGCGCGCCTGTCCTCAGCGTTCGACCGTGCGGTTCCAGCGCGCGTTGAAGGCGGGACGGGTGGCGTTGATCTGGTCCCAGTCCAGGATCTTGGCGTTGGCCATGTAGCCCTGGAAGCGCTTGAGCGCCTCTTCGCTGCCGGCCGGCGGTTGAACGTTCTTATTGGACGGGAAATGGCCGCCCATTTCCAGTGCCTTGGCCTGCGCCTGCGGCGACAGCAGGTACAGCGCCAGCTTCTGCGCCAGTTCCGGCTCGCTGTTCTTGGCGATGACGCACTCGGCCACCATCAGGATCACCGAGCCTTCCTTGGGCTGGGCGTATTCCACCGGGATGTCGCGCTTCTTCAGGCGGGCGATGGCGGTGGGCGTGAGCGGGAAGATGGCGGCTTCGTTGGACTGGATCATCTCGGCCAGCTTGGCCGAGTTGGGGATGTATTCCAGCACGTTGGGGCCGATGGTGGACGGCCACTGCTTGAAGCCGGGCTCGGTGTTCTGGTCGTTGCCGCCCTGGATGCGGTTGAACATCAGGAAGCCGTGCAGGCCGAAGGTGCTGCCCGAGGCCGACTGGAACACCACTTTGCCCTTGAACTTGGGATCGGCCAGGTCCATCCACGAGGTCGGCGCGGCCCAGCCTTTCTCCTTGAACAGGCGGGTGTTGTAGCCCAGGCCGGTCATGCCGATGTCGATGCCGGCGGCCATGCGGTCCTTCATGACGGCGGTGGGGTACAGGTCCTTGAGCACCGGATCGTCGTTGAGCGGCTCGCACAGGCCCATGGAAATGGCGCGCGCCATGATGCCGTCGTCCAGGAACATGACGTGCATCTGCGGCTTGTCCTTGAAGGCCTGGGCCTTGGCCAGCACGTCGGTGGAGGTGCCGGGCACCACCACGATCTTGACGTTGTTGGCCTTCTCGAAATCCGGGAACACGTACTGCGTGAAGGCGCGCTCCATGTCGCCGCCGTTCATGCCGACGTACAGCGTCTTCTGCTGCGCCATGGCGCCCGCCGACAGCGCGGCCAGCGCCAGGCCCAGCAGCCACTTCCCCTTGGACGGGCGGCGAACGCCCTGTTTGTTGTGCTTCATGGTGACTCCAGCGTTTGCTCACGAACAGGCCCCAACCGAGCCACGGCGCCGTGAGCGGCCCCCGTGTATCGTCCGATGCCGAAGGCGTCGATGGGAATGGAAGACCGGCCGTTAACGACCAGTTCGGAAAGCACTTCGCCCACGGCGGGGCCGATCTGGAAGCCCGCGCCGGACAGGCCGAAGGCATGGAACAGGCCCGGCACGGTGGCGCTGGGGCCCAGCACCGGGTTGTGGTCGGGCATGTTGCCCTCGACCCCGGTCCAGAAGCGGATGACCTGCGCCCCGCGCAACGGCGGCAGCAGGCGCGCGGCGTTGGCCATCAGCGGGCCCAGCGCCTCGCGGCCGGGACGGGCGTAATCGGGGCCGGCGGACACGGCGCGGCCCCCACCGATGACGCAGTTGCCGCGCGCCACCTGGCGCGCGTAGATGCCGCCGCCCTGCATGCCGAGGCTGACATCCATGAACAGCGGCAGCGGCTCGGTCACCATCATCAGCGGATGGATCGCAGTCTCGGGCACGGTTTCGCCGAAATCCTGCGCGAAGCGTCCGGCCCAGGCGCCGGCGCAATTGAGCAGGAAGCGCGAACGCACCTCCAGCGCATCGCCGGCGCGCAGGATAAAGCGCTCGCCGTCGTGGATGGCCTGCGTGACGGGAGTGCCTTCGCGCACATCGGCGCCCAGCGCGCGGGCGGCGCGGCCGAAGGCCGGCGACACCAGGCGCGGGTTGGCGTGGCCATCCTCGGGGCAGAACGAGCCGCCCACCACGTGCGCGCCCAGCCAGCCGAAACGCCGCGCCAGCGCGGCGCGGTCCAGCATTTCCAGGTTCATGCCGAAGCCGCGCGTCCGCGCGCGGTAGGCATGCAGGGCTTCCAGGTCCGCATCGGAACACGCCAGCTTCAGGTGCCCCGAGCGCACGTATTCGCCGTCGATGCCGATCAGTTGCGGCAGCTGGCCCCAGAGTTCGTGCGCGCGGCGCGCCAGCGGCATCTGCTCCAGGTCGCGGCCCTGGCGGCGCACGCCGCCATAGTTGACGCCGCTGGCGCGGGCCCCGCACAGCGCGGCCTCCAGCAGCACCACCGGCACGCCCAGCCGGCGCAGGAACAGCGCGGCGCTGCCGCCGACGATGCCGCCGCCGAGAATGGCGACTTCGGTGTCGATGCGTTCGGTCATGGCGCGGCCTTCTCCGTGCGGTCGAGACAGACGATATCCACAGGGATCGGCTTGACCGGCGGCTGGCCACGCAGGCGGCCGACGCCGTCCGGCCCGGCGCCGCAGGCGTGCGCCAGCACTTCGGCCGCGCCGGCGCCGCACATGCGGCCCTGGCAGCGGCCCATGCCGACGCGCGTCAGCGCCTTCAGGCGGTTCAGTTCGCGCGCGCCGGTGCCGTGGACCGCCGCGCGCAGCGTGCCGGCGGTGACTTCCTCGCAGCGGCACACCACGGTGTCGTCGGCGATGTCGGCGGCCCAATCCTCGGGAAACGGAAAGGCGCGCTCCAGCGCATCGCGCACGCGGCCGTTGGCGGCCAGGCGCGCTTCGAGCTGGCGCGCCCGCTGCGCCGGCTGCGCATGGCCCGCATCCTCAAGCAAGGCGAGCGCGGCGCGCTCGCCGGCCAGCTCGGCCGCGTCGGCGCCGCCGATGCCGGCGCCGTCGCCGGCCACGTACACGCCGGCCACGCTGCTGCGCCCGGCCGCGTCCAGGCGCGGCGTCCAGCCACGGTCGCGGACATTGAAGGCGAACTGGCAGCCCACCAGGCTGGCAAGCTGCGTTTCGGAGCGCAGCGACAGGCCGTAGCCCAAGGCGTCGCAATCCACCCGCCGCTGCCGCGCTCCCTGGCGGTAGGCCAGCCCGGTGACGCGCGTCTCGCCCTCGACCCGCACCGGCCGCACGCCGCTGGCCATGGGCACGCCATGCGCGCGCAGCCAGGCCATGTAGTACAGCCCCTTGGCCAGCAGGCCCGGCGCGCGCAGCATGCCGGGCAACGCCGCCAGGCGGTCGGCGAAGCGCGAGGTATCCAGCACCGCCACAACGCGGGCGCCGGCCTTGGCGTACTGGTAGGCGACCAGATAGAGCAGGGGGCCGGTGCCCAGGAACGCGACGCGCTCGCCGATGGCGCAGCCCTGGTGCTTCAACGCCACCTGCGAACCGCCCAGCGTGTACACGCCCGGCGTCAGCCAGCCCGGGAACGGCAGCACGCGATCGGTGGCGCCGGTGGCCAGGATCAAGTGGGTGTAGGGCACGGGCGCGCTCTTGCCGTCGCGCAGCACATCGAGCGTCTTGCCTTCGGCGTTCCACACCAGGCTGCCGGGCCGGTAATCCAGTTGCGGCGCCAGCTCGTCCATCTTGCGATGCAGCGCATCGGCCTTGCGGTGCTCGAAGCCATACAGCGACGCCTTGGAGCGCGCGAAGCCCGGCGGCGGCTGCCGGTAGATCTGGCCGCCGGCGCGCGGCGCCTCGTCCAGCACCACCGGCCGCAGGCCCTGGGACGCCAGCGTCTGCGCGGCGCGGATGCCGGCGGGGCCGGCGCCCACGATCACGGGCAGGATCAGGTTCATGAGGCGTCGCCCTCCGCCGCCAGCGTGCCCGGCACCTGCTCGGCGCGCAGCGGCGCGCTGCGCAGGCGCATGCCCGCTTCGATGTAGGTGGAACAGGCGCGCAGCCGCGTGCCATCCTCGCGCTGCATCCAGCAGTCCTGGCAGGCGCCCATCATGCAGAAGCCGGCGCGCGGCCCGCCGCCGAATTCCGAGACGCGCAGGCGCTCGGCCTGCGTCAGCACCGCC
This sequence comes from Achromobacter ruhlandii, assembly GCF_902859695.1. Lineage (GTDB taxonomy): Bacteria > Pseudomonadota > Gammaproteobacteria > Burkholderiales > Burkholderiaceae_B > Achromobacter > Achromobacter ruhlandii. Next base: position 21,122 of record NZ_CADIJL010000014.1, on the reverse strand, counting down.
GTCAGCACGGTATCGCCGGCCAGCGCGCTGCAGGGTTTGCCGTCCAGCGTGAAGGCGACGGCGGGCCGGGCCGTTTCGGCCAGGCGTTTCAGTATTGCCATGATGGCGGGGTCTCCCGTTGCGTACCCGGCGTGATCGTCATTTCTGTCCCACCAGCACGCGGTCCAGGCCGTAGACACGGTCCAGCAGCAGCATGGTCACCGCGGTCAGGCCGATCACCAGCGCCGACACGGCCGCCATCATCGGGTCGATCGACTCGGTGGCGTACATGTACATGCGCACCGGCAGCGTGATGGTCGAGGGCGCGGTGATGAACACCGACATGGTCAGTTCGTCGAAACTGTTGATGAAGGCCAGCAGCCAGCCGCCCGACACGCCCGGAATGATGAGCGGCAGCGTCACCTGGAAGAACACGGTGGCGCGGCTCGCGCCCAGCGACAGCGCGGCGTGCTCGACCGAGCGGTCAAAGCCCACCAGCGCGCCGATCACCAGCCGCATCACATACGGCGTGATCACCACCACGTGGCTGAACACCAGCCAGCCGAAGCTGCCGGTGGTGCCCAGCAGCGCGAAAAAGCGCAGCAGCGCCACGCCCAGCACCAGGTGCGGGATCATCAGCGGCGACAGGAACAGGCCGTTGAGCGCATCGCGTCCCGGAAAGCGGTAGCGCGTAATGGCGATGGCCGCCGGCACCGCCAGGCACACGGCGATGCTGGCCGACAGGAACGCCAGCCACAAGCTGTTCTTGAACGCCTGCATGAAGTTGGGATGCTCGAACACCGCGTGGAACCAGCGCAGCGAAAACTGCGTGGTCGGCACCGTCAGCGTCGACTCGGGGGTGAACGCCACCAGGCACACGATGGCCAGCGGCGCCAGCACGAACAGCACCACCAGGGCATTGAAGAGCAGGGCGAAGGGACCGTTTTTCTGCATGATCGCTGTCCTCGCTCAACCCAGGCTGCGCCGGTAGGAACGTTCCACCACGCGGTTGTACGCCATCATGATGACGACGTTGACCACCAGCAGCACGATGGCGATGGCCGCGCCCAGCGGCCAGTTCAATTCGGTCAGGAATTCGTCGTAGACCACCGTGGCCACCATCTTCAGGCGGCGTCCGCCCAGCAGCGCGGGAATGGCGAACGAACTGGCCGACAGCCCGAACACGATCAGGCTGCCCGACAGGATGCCCGGCATGGCCTGCGGCAGCACGATACGCAGCAGCGTCTGCAAGCGCGACGCATTGAGCGACAGCGCCGCGTGCTCCACGGTCGGGTCCAGCTTCTGCAGCGAGGTCCACACCGGAATCACCATGAACGGCAGCATCACGTGCACCAGGCCGATGATGACGGCGGTAGGCGTGTACAGCAGTGGTCCCAGGCCCAGCGCCGCGGCCGCGCGGCCGATGGCCCCGCCCGGCCCCAGCAGCATGCTCCAGCCGAAGGCGCGCACCACCAGCGAGATCAAGAGCGGCGACAGCACCACCAGCAGGAAGATCGAGCGCCACGGCTTGCCCATGCGCGACAGGATGTAGGCCTCGGGCGCGCCGATCAGCACGCAGATCAGCGTGGTCACGCCCGCGATCCAGAACGTGCGCCAGAAGATCTCCAGGAAATAGCCGTCGGTCACCACCGCCAGGTAGTGTTCGAAGGTGTGCCCGGGCAGGATGCCCGCGCTGTAGTCGAACGGACGGAACGACAGCACCAGCGTCAACGCCAGCGGCGTCAGCACCAGCGTCAGGAACACGATCGCCAGCGGGATCGAACCGAGGATGGCCAGCAGCCCGTCGGTGCGCGGCTTGGGCGCGCTGGCGGCGCCGGGTTGGGTCAGCGTCGCCATGTCAGGCCTCTTCGGCAACGGCCGCGACGGGCAGCACGCGCAGCACGCCCTCGGCCCAGTCCAGGCCGATCTGGTCGCCATCATCGTGCGGCCGGCGGCCGTCGTTGGGCGTGAGCACCGTCAGCGCCCCCACCGGCGAATCCAGCCCATACATCCACTGGCTGCCCAGGAAGTAGCGCGTGCTGACCACACAGGACAGTTTGCCCTGGCCGGCCGGCACCGGCACCAGCTTCTCCGGCCGCAGCGACAGCTGCACACTGTCGCCATGGCGCAGCCCCGCGCCGTCGACCAGCACGCGCAGCGCGCCGGTCTCCACCTCGGCCTGCGCGCCGCAGCGCGTCACGCGGCCCGGCAGCAGATTGGTCTTGCCGACGAAACGAGAGATGAACTCGCTCTGCGGATGCTCGTACATGCGGTAGGGCGCATCCACCTGCGTGGCGCGGCCGTCCTGCATCACCACCACGCGGTCGCTGATGGACAGCGCCTCGGCCTGGTCGTGCGTCACCATCACGGTGGTGGTGCCGATCTGCTTCTGGATGCTGCGCAGCTCGAACTGCATGTCCTCGCGCAGCTTGGCGTCCAGGTTCGACAACGGCTCGTCCAGCAACAGCACCGGCGGCCGGATCACCAGCGCGCGCGCCAGCGCCACCCGCTGGCGCTGCCCGCCCGACAGTTCACGCGGAAAGCGGTCGGCGTGCTTGTCCAGCTTCACCAGCGCCAGCGCCTCGCGCACCCGCGCCTGGCGCTCGGCGCGCTCGACCTTGCGCATCTTCAGCCCGAACGCCACGTTGTCCGCCACCGTCAGGTGCGGAAACAGCGCATAGCTCTGGAACACGATGCCCAGTCCGCGCGTGTTCGGCTTGGCATGGGTGATGTCGCGGCCATCGAGCGTGATGCTGCCGCGCGTCACGTCGGCAAAGCCCGCGATCATCTGCAGCGTGGTGGTCTTGCCGCAGCCCGACGGCCCCAGCAAGGACACGAATTCCCCTTTCTCGACCGCCAGGCTCAGGTCCGAGACCACCCGCAGGTCGCCGTAATTCTTGGAGACGTTGTCCAGCCGCAGAAATGACATATTCCAACCCCCTGCCCGGTAAGGCGCGGTGCGCGGGACCCGCCCGCGTTGCAATCGATGCAGGGCAGTCTAGGAGGGGCCGAAAAGGCCGGTCAATTAGGGTTTTCCGAAGAATCGAATTTTCTACTTATTATTTCCGTATAGCTGAATTTCCTGATAAAAATACAGCCGTATATTTTGATTATCGGAATTGAACAATGAAGAAATCAGAAGCCGCCGACGACGCCGGCGCTCAGGGCGTCCTGCAACGCGCCTTCGCCGTGCTGCGCGTCCTGTCCGACGCCAAGGGCGAAAAATTGCGCCTGACCGACATCGCCGCCCGCACCGGCCAGGCCCAGGCCACCGTGCACCGCGTGCTGCAGGGCCTGGTGCAGGAAGGCATGGTCGAACAGCCCGCGCAGAGCAAGGGCTACCAACTCACCGTCGCCTTCTTCTCGCTCGCGGCCAACGCCGGCAACCACCAATCGACCCTGCGTTCGATCTACCGTCCCGCCATGCTGCGCCTGAGCGGCATGCTCAACGACACCATCTTCCTGCTGGTGCGCAGCGGCTTCGACGCCGTCTGCCTGGACCGCATCGACGGCGCCTTCCCGGTGCGCTCGCACACCGGCGACATCGGCGGCCGCGTCCCGCTCGGCCTCGGCCAGGGCGGCCTGCTGCTGCTGGCCAACCTGCCAGACGCCGAACGCGAGGAAGTCCTGCGCTTCAACATCCCGCGCCTGCACCACCTGGGCTTCGTCGACGAAATCACCATGCGCGCCGGCATCAAGGAATGCCAGGAACTCCAATACGCCCGCAGCAAGGGCCAGGGCATCTTCCCCAACATCGCCGGCCTCGCCGTCCCCGTGCACGACCCCAACGGCGTCACCGTCGCCGCCCTCAGCATCGCCGCCCCCGTAGAACGCATCAGCGACGAACGCCTGCCCCTGATCGTGGAGATCCTGCGCCGCGAAGCCGCCGGCATCAGCGCCCAACTCAACCCCTTCGACCCGGCGCTAAGGCGCCCCAGCCAATTCCTGGGAACCGGCAACCGCGACTGAAACGACCAGCCACACCGCCCCCTCTCCCCACCCAAGGCCGGGCCAACCCAGCCCCGCGTCAACGTCGCGCAGCGCACATCGCGCCACCACAAGACACCGCGTAAGTCATGGCCGGCTGCCCGCGCAGCCGACCATGACGGGCAACGCACACTCTTCATGCCCCCTCCGCTCCAACAACGCCTCAACTCTCGACACCCGCAGGCCGGCGCGGCGAGGGGCGGGCGGGGCGCGCCGCGTAGATGCGCCCGAGGGAATCCGTAGGCAGCCGCCTCAGGCGGCAACGAGGATGACGATGGGGCAGTCCGGAGCGAAGGCTCCGGACCGCAATCGTAGGCGCGCCCCGCCCGCCCCTCGCCGCGCCGGCCGACCTACGAAGCACGACTCGCCAAGCAAAAACCCCAAAGCAAGAAAACAAAAAAGCCGGCAAGCCGCAACAGCGACCCACCGGCTTCCAGCCAATCAGCGCAACGCTCAAACGGGATAAGTCCCCGGCAGCAGAATGCTCCGATCCCCGACTTCGATATTGCGCCGCCCGCAAAGCGCCATCGTCGTATCCATTTCCTTGTACAGGATCTCCAGCACGCGCTTGACGCCCGCCTGCCCATATGCGCCCAGGCCGTAAAGGAACGCCCGCCCGATCATCGCGCCGCGCGCGCCCAGCGCCACCGCCTTGAGGATATCCTGCCCCGAGCGCACGCCGCCATCCATCCACACTTCGATCTTCGAGCCCACCGCATCTGCAATGCCAGGCAGCGCCGCGATCGACGACATCGCGCCATCGAGCTGGCGCCCGCCGTGGTTGCTGACGATCAGCGCATCCGCCCCGCTGTTGGCCGCCAGCTGCGCATCCTCGACATCCAGGATGCCCTTGATGATCAGCTTGCCGCCCCAGCGCTGCTTGATCCACTCCACATCGTCCCAGCTCAGGCGCGGATCGAACTGCTCGGCCGTCCACGACGACAGCGACGACAGGTCGCTCACGCCCTTCGCATGGCCGACGATGTTGCCGAACGTGCGGCGCTTGGTGCCCAGCATGCCCAGGCACCAGCGCGGCTTGGTCGCCAGGTTGATGAGATTGCGGAGGGTCGGCTTGGGCGGCGTCGACAGCCCGTTCTTGATGTCCTTGTGGCGCTGGCCCAGGATCTGCAGGTCCAGCGTCAGCACCAGCGCCGAGCAGCCCGCCGCCTTGGCGCGGTCGATCAGGTTGCCGACGAACTCGCGGTCGCGCATCACGTACAGCTGGAACCAGAACGGCTTGCCGGTGGCCGCCGCCACGTCTTCCAGCGAGCAGATGCTCATGGTCGACAGCGTGAACGGCACGCCGAAATCGGCCGCCGCCTTGGCCGCCAGGATCTCGCCATCGGCGTGCTGCATGCCGGTCAGGCCCGTCGGCGAAATCGCCAGCGGCATCACCGCATCCTGGCCCACCAGCGTGGTGCGCAGCGAACGGCCTTCCATGTTCACCGCCACGCGCTGGCGCAGCTTGATCTTCTGGAAATCGCTTTCGTTGGCGCGGTAGGTGCCCTCGGTCCAGGCGCCCGAATCGGCGTAGTCGTAGAACATGCGCGGCACGCGCTTGCGCGCGATCGCGCGCAGGTCTTCGATGCAGGTGATCGTGGAAAGGTCAGCGGTCATGGTTATTCTTCTGGGGAAAGAGGGGTCGCGATCCCGCAGCGCGCCCACCCCTGCGCGCAACCCGCCCGCGTCGCCAGGACATCCGGGGTCGCGCATGGCGGCCAGGCCCTGCGGCGCCGCCCAGTATACGCGCCGAGGCCGGCAAGCGTCCCTTGCCGGCCCCGTGCCCCCCCTACGTCGCCGCCGATTGCCCGGCCGCCGCGCCGCCGCTACCTCGGCCAGACCTTGCTCACCGCCCGGATCGTGGCCCACGCCACCCAGCGCGGGCTGGTCAAGCGCGCCGCTGGCAGGCGCCGCATCACATCCACCGCCAGGCCGCCGCGGCGATGCCATTCCTTCTTGCGCGTCTGGCTGTCGGTCCAACGGCCTTCCAGCCACGGAAACTCGCGCCGTCCCGGCTTGTAGACCGGCGGCGTGTTGTAGATCAGGATGTACGCCAGCCGCGGCTGCGGCGAGGTATTGGCGCCGGTGAAATGCAGCGTGCGCGCATCGTGCACGGTGCAGCCGCCGGGTTGCAGCGGTTCGGCCACCGCCTGCTCGCGCGGGAAGTCGGCGCAGCATTCGAGCGGATGCAGCGTCTTGTCGCCGCCCGGCGAGCGGTGCTCCAGCACCTCGCCCTTGTTCGATCCCGGAATGAACTGCATGCAGCCGTTCTCCAGCGTGGCCGGCTGCAGCGCCAGCCAGATACTCAGCTCGTTGTAGATGAAATCGGGCGAACGGAACGCCTCGTCCTGGTGCCACGGCGTCTCGGGCCCGACCAGCGCCGGCTTGAGCAGCGCGTGTTCGCCGTACAGCGCGGCGTCCTCGCCCAACAGCTGGCGCGCCAGCTCCAGCGTGCGTTCGTGATACTGGGTCTTCAGCAGGCCCGGGGCATAATGGCGAGGATCGTGCAGACTGGGAAACTTGGCCGGCTTGGTCGGGTCGTCGCGGCTGATGAAGTCGTACTGCGCCCCCTCGTTATAGCCGGTCTTGTTCGCGAACAAGTCCAGCAACGTGCGCCGGATGTAGCCCACCTCGTCCTGCGGGCACATATCCTGCAGGGCCAGGTAGCCCCGTTCCCTGTACCGCGCTGTTTCTGCTTCCGACAACAAACTGGTCTCTTCCATAATGGCTTCTCCAAGCTTTGCTTGCGGGCGTTCCCGTTGGCACGTTTCGACATGTGCACTAACGTATCGCTTCGATGCCCGGGGGGCCTATCGACCATCCGCTGTAGCCGGAACCGTCTAGCCCGCCGGCGCGCCGCGGCGCATCATCCGAAGGAATTCCAATGCAAGACACCCATATAGAAACCGTTCATGTGACCGTCAGCGGCGCCGTACAGGGCGTGGGCTACCGCCATGCCGCCGTGCGCCGCGCCCACCTGCTGGGCGCGCGCGGCTGGGTGCAGAACATGCTGGACGGCACCGTGCAGGCGCTGGTGCAGGGCACGCCCGACCAGGTCGATCACATGCTGGAATGGCTGCGGCGCGGGCCGCCGGGCGCCGAGGTCACCGAAATGGTCACGCGACGGGAGTACACCGACAAGCGCTACGCCCATTTCGAACAGCTGTAGAACGCACGCCAGGCGTCCCGCCTTTCATCCCAAAGTGGGTGGAGGACATGGCCAGGGAAGGATGAATACCGCGGGATGAGAACCGGCGCAGCAACGCCGAGGCGGGCGCGGCGACCGCCGAATCGACGAAGCGCAATGCGCGCGGCGGGATCAGCGGTTGCGCAGCCAGCGCCCGCCCACCTGGTTGATGACCAGCCCCATCAGCACGCAGCCCGCGCCGGCCCACTGCAACGGCTGCAACCGTTCGTCGAAGGCCGCCGATGCGGCCCACAACCCCACCACCGGCACCAGCAGCGAGAACGGCGCGATCTTGGCGGCCGGATGGCGCGTCAGCAGCTGGGTCCACAGGGTATAGGCCAGCAGCGTGGCCAGCACCGCCAGGTACAGCACCGACAGCGCCTCGCCCCAGCCGATGCCCAGGATCATGTCCGTCACCGCGTCCCAGCCATCCGCCATCACCGCCAACGCCAGAAAGGGCAACACCGGCGCGGCGCTGCTCCAGGCAATGAAGGCGAAAGGATCGTAGCCAGGGGCCTTGCGGCTGGCCAGCCGCACGATGATGTTGGACACCGCCCACATGGAAGCCGCGCCCAGCGTCAGGACAAAGCCCACCATGGTCATCTGCCCCGGCCCGTCGCCGCGGCCCGCGGCGATCACCGCCAGCCCCAGCGCCGCCACGCCCAATCCGGCCCAATGATGCGGCCGGGCTCGCTCGCGCAGTATCGGCGCGGCCAGCAGCAGCGTGAAGAACGCCTGGGTCTGGATCACCAGCGAAGCCATGCCCGCCGGCATGCCGAACTTGAGGGCCGTGAACAACAGGCCGAACTGGCCCAGGCCCTGCACCAGTCCATAGGCCGCGATCCATTGCCAGGGCAGGCGCGGCGGCCGCACGAACAACACCAGGGGGAAAGCCGCCAGGGCGAACCGCAGGGCGCCCAGCATCATGGGCGAGAGGCCTTTGAGGCCGAACTTCATGACCACGAAGTTCAGGCCCCAGATCACCACTACCGCCAGCGCGCAGAGATAGTCTTTCTTGGAGAGGTGGGTAGCGGACATGCCTGCATTATCGCATCGCCCGCCCCCGAAAAACGCCGATTCAGCGGCTTGCCAGCACCTTTTTGAAGGCCTCGATGGCGCGGTCGATGTCCTCGTCGTCGATATGGCGGTGCGTCACGCAGCGCAGGCGCGTGCGGCCCCACGGCCGCGTCAGCAGGCCCGCGCCTTCCAGCGCCGTGACCCAGTGCGCATTGGTCATGCCCGTGTCGGCGGTCTCGACCTGGACGATGTTGGTCTGCGGCACCGTGGCCGACAAGGACGGATCGAGCCGGTTCAGGCCATCGCTCAGGCGGCGCGCGCGCGCGTGGTCCTCGACCAGGCGGTCGCCCATGGTCTGCACGCCTTCCAGCCCGGCCGCGGCCATGATGCCGGCCTGGCGCTGCGTGCCGCCAAGCATGCGGCGCAGCATGCGGGCGCGCGCCATCACCGGCCGCGCGCCGGTCAGCACCGCGCCCACCGGCGCGCTCAGGCCCTTGGACAGGCACAGCGACACCGTGTCGGCATGGCGCGTGATCTCGGCCGGCGCCACGCCCAGCGCCACCGCGGCGTTGAACAGGCGCGCCCCGTCCAGGTGCACCGGCACGCCGCAGTCCTGCGCCATGCCATGGACCGCCTGCATGTGTTCCAGCGGCAGCACCGTGCCGCCAGCGTTGTTGTGCGAAGTCTCCATCGCCACCAGCGCGGTCTTGAGCTTGTGGCCGCCGGACTGCAGCGCGTCTTCCAGGCGGTTCAGGTCCATGGCACCATCGGTGCCCGTCACGCCCTGGTAGAACAGCCCGGTGAAAGTGGCGGCGCCGCGCTCGGACGTATACATGTGCGCGGCCGATTCCAGCACCACCTGCTCGTTGCGCTGGCTCTGCGCCAGCACCGCCAGCAGGTTCGCCATGGTGCAGCTGGGCACGAACAGCCCGGCTTCCTTGCCCAGGCGCGCGGCAACGTGGGCCTCCAACGCGCGCACGCTGGGGTCGCCATCGAGCCCGTCGTCACCGATCGGGGCGGTGCGCATGCGCTCGTACATGGCGGCGGTGGGGTGGGTCACCGTGTCGCTGCGCAGGTCGACGAGTGCGCTGGAGGAGTCGACGGAAATCCGCTGGGTCATAACAATCAGTGCTGCAGAATTTTGGAAAGAAACTGGCGCGTGCGCGGCGCGCGCGCCTCGACATCGTCGAAGAAGGCCGTCTTCGGGCAGTCTTCGACGATCTTGCCGCCGTCCATGAAAATCACACGGTCGGCGACGCGGCGGGCGAACCCCATTTCATGGGTCACCACCATCATCGTCATGCCTTCGCCGGCCAGGTCAGTCATCACGTCCAGCACTTCGTTGACCATCTCCGGATCCAGCGCCGAGGTCGGCTCGTCGAACAGCATCACCACCGGATCCATCGACAGGGCGCGGGCGATCGCCACGCGCTGCTGCTGGCCGCCGGACAGCTCGCCCGGATGCTTGTCCTTGTGCGCCGACAGGCCGACCCGCTCCAGCAGCGCCAGCGCGCGGGCGCGGGCCTCGTCCTTGCCGCGCTTGAGCACCTTGAGCTGGCCCAGGCACAGGTTCTCGGTCACCGACAGGTGCGGGAACAGCTCGAAGTGCTGGAACACCATGCCGGCCACCGAACGCAGCTTGGGCAGGTCGGTGCGTGGATCGCCCACATGGATGCCGTTGACCACGATGTCGCCCTTCTGGAAGGGTTCGAGCGCGTTGACGGTCTTGATCAGGGTCGACTTGCCCGACCCGGACGGGCCGCACACCACCACGACCTCGCCCCGGCCAACGGTGGTGGAGCAGTCATCCAGCACCTGGAAGTCGCCATACCACTTGCTGACCTGCTTGATCTCGATCATCGGGGGTTTCGAAGAGAGTTGCATCGTTGGACCTGTGGATAACCTGGGCGCCTAGCGCAGCACCCGCACGCGCTTTTCCAGCCGTTTGACCAGACGGGATGCCGTGAAGCAGATCACGAAATACACCACCGCCACGAAGAGATAGAGTTCCACCAGCCGGCCGTCGCGCTGGCCGATCTTGGACGCCGCGCCCAGGAAGTCGGTCAGCGACAGCACGTACACCAGCGAGGTGTCCTGGAACAGGATGATGACCCGCGTCAGCAGCGCCGGCACCATGTTGCGGATGGCCTGCGGCAGGATCACGTAGCGCATGCCCTGCCAGTGGTTCAGGCCCAGCGCCATGCTGGCCGAGACCTGGCCGCGCGAGATCGACTGGATGCCGGCGCGCATGATCTCGCAGAAGTACGCGGCCTCGAACAGCGTGAACGTGACCACCGCCGAATTGAACGCTCCCACCCGCAGCGGCGTGGGCGAACCCACGATCCAGGCGGCGATATAGGGCACCAGGAAGTAGAACCAGAAGATCACCAGCAGCAGCGGCACCGAACGCATCACGTTCACGTAGATGCCCGCCGGCACCGACAGGATCCGGAAGCGCGACAGCCGCATCATGGCCAGCACCGTGCCCAGCGCCAGCCCCATCACCGCCGCCAGCAGCGTCAGGGTCAGCGTGAAGGTCATGCCGGTCTGGAACAGGTACGGCAGCGCGCTGCCGATGACGTCGAAATCGAATTTGCCCATGTCGATTCCTAGCGCCCGTTCCTGGCCGCCGCGCCGATCAGGCCGGGAACCGCCACATGGCGTTCAAGCAGGCGCATGCCCAGGACCACGATGCCGTTCAGGATCAGGTAGATCACGGTCGCGGCCGTGAAGGCCTCGAAGATATGGAAGCTGAACTCGGCCATCGAGCGGGTCTGGCCGGTCAGTTCCAGCAGGCCGATGGTCAGCGCCACCGACGAATACTTGATCGTGCCCATGAACTCCGAGGTCAGGGGCGGCAGCACGATGCGATAGGCCTCGGGCAGGATGATGTAGCGGTACACCTGCGTCTCGGTCAGCCCCAGCGCCGTGCCCGCCTGAAACTGGCCGCGCGGCAGCGACTGGATGCCGGCGCGCAGCTGCTCGGCCACGCGCGCCGAACCGTAGAAGCCCAGGCACAGCACCGCCGGCAGGAATTGCCCCCAGGGCTGCGGCATCTGCTTCATGGCCAGCCCCCAGGCGTGCGGCAGCAGCTCGGGCAGCACGAAGTACCACAGGAACATCTGCACCAGCAGCGGCACGTTGCGGAAAATCTCGACATAGGTCGCGCCGACGGCATTGGCCAGGCGCGACGAGGCGGTGCGCATCACGCCCAGGCACGACCCCAGCAACAGCGAGAACACCCACGCCGTCAGGGCCAGCGCCAGGGTCCAGCCCACGCCGATCAGGATCGTCTCCAGGAAGGTATGCACGCCGTCGGGCGACATCTCCAGGAAGATGCTCCAGTTCCAGTTGTAATTCATGCTTCAGGACCTGTGGACAACCAAAGAAGAGGGCGCCGGCGGGCGGCGCCCCGGGTCGCGCGGCGCCGCGACGCCCATGACGGGGCCGCCGCGGCGGGCCGGCTTACTCGTAGGCCTTGGGGTCGCCGGAGTCGGTCGGATGCGCCAGCGCGCGCTTGAGCGCGTCGCTCATCGGGTACTTCAGGTTGATCTGCTTGGGCGGGATCGGCGAGTTGAAGTACTTGTCGTAGATCGCGGCGACGCGGCCGGTCTTGATCAGGTCCAGCACGGCGTCGTCCACCACCTTCTTGAAGGCCGGATCGTCCTTGGGCTGCATGATGCCGTAGGGCGCCAGTTCCAGGCCCTTGGTGCCGATCACGAAAGCGTCCGGGTTCTTGGACGAGGCCACCACGCCATAGGCGATGCCGTCATCGTTGGCCGACCCGGCGGCGCGTCCGGATTCCACCATCAGCAGCGTTTCCGCCGTATCCTTGGTGGGCGCCATGCTGATGCCCAGGTTGCCCTCGGCGTTCAGGCGCGAGATCAGCTTGAAGGTCTGGCCGCCGGCCTGCGCGGCGATGGTCTTGCCGCGGAACGACGCCAGGTTGTTGGGATCGACGCCGCCGTCCTTGCGCGCCACCAGCACCACCTGCGCCACGAACGTGGTGGGCGCGAACGACACCAGCTTGTGGCGTTCGAGGTTGTTGGTGGTGTTGCCGCATTCCAGGTCGATGGTGCCGTTGGCCAGCAGCGGGATACGGGTGGCGGACGTGGTCGGGTTGTAGCGCACGTCCAGCTTGGGCAGTTTCAGCGCGGTCTTGATGTGCTGGGCGATTTCCTGGCAGATCTCGACGGTATAGCCGATCGGCTTCTGGTTGCCGTCCAGGTAGGCGAACGGCACCGAGGTCTCGGGGTGGCCGATGGTGATCACGCCGGTGTCGCGGATCTTGTCCAGGCGGCTGGGGCCTTCGGCGTGGGCGGCGGCGCTGCCGAACAGGGCAGCGGCGACCGAAATCGCGGCAAATGCTTTCATCGTATTCCCTTGGCGCCGGTCGTGCGGCGCGTGTTTATGTTCACGAACAGCGGTGCCGGATTGCATGCGAACCGCCGCGTCCCGCGATGAGCCCCGCGGCTGGCAAAAAGTATCAACTAGCGTTATGGTTTTATCCAGTTCCAATCGGGTATTCCTCTATACGGATTTGATATGGCCATTACACGAATGGGCTTGCGACACATCGAGGCTTTCCGTGCTGTCATGATGACCGGATCCATGACGGCGGCGGCGCGACGAGTGCACACCTCGCAGCCGCACGTTAGCCGCTTAATCGCGCAATTGGAAGCAATCACCCAGTTTCCCCTGTTCGACCGCAATGGCAGCCGCCTGACCCCCACCCAGGACGGCTCGCGCTTCTTTCAAGAGGTGGAAAAGACCTTCATTGGCCTGGCCGGCCTGGAATCGGCGGCGGCCAGCATCCGCTCGTTCAGCGCCAGCCGCCTGAGCGTGGCCGCCATGCCGCGCCTGGCCGGCGGCCTGCTGGCGCGCATCGTGGCCGCCTTCAAGACCGAATACCCGGACGTCATGGTCTCGATCCACTCCGGCAACGCCAGCGCCGTGCACAACTGGATCAGCTCGGGCTTCTGCGACACCGGCCTGGCCATGCTGTCGGGCGACAGCCCCGGCATCCAGGTTGAACCGGTGCTGACCATGAACTGCGTGGCGGTGCTGCCCAAGGGCCACCGGCTGACCAAGCTGAAAAAGCTCAAGCCCGCCGACTTCGCCGGCGAACCCTTCATCGCCTTCCCCAGCGCCACGCCGCTGCGGGAGAAGATCGACGCGGTCTTCAAGGCCGCCAAGGTCGAGCGCCAGACGGTGGCCGAAGCCGGGCTGGGCTCGTCGGTCTGTGCGCTGGTCGGCGCCGGCCTGGGCGTGGCGCTGATCAACCCGCTGGCGGCGCGCGAGGAATACGAAGCCAACGGCGTCGAGGTCCGCCCCTTCAGCCCGGCGGTGCCGGTCACGGTGGCGCTGCTGTACCCGCCGTACCATACCCGTACCCGGCTGGTGAGCGTGTTCTCGCGCTATGCGCACCAGCTGATGCAGGAGGAAATGGCGGACCTGAAGGCGCGGCCGGGGCGGTGAGGGCAGCGGCCCCCCTCGCCTGGAAACGACAAGGCCCCGGAATCGGGGCCTTTTTTTGCCCGCGGCGTCCCGCCGTCAGGCGGTCGCGCCGTCCGGGCGCGGCTCGCGCAGATCCAGCCACGCCACCAGCAACAATCCCCCCGCCAGCCCCAGGTGCTCATAGAACGCATTGGCGGCCATGAAGCGTTCCTGGCCGACCGGCATCTCCCAGTAGCGCAGCGCAATGCCCGTGGCCGCCAGCGTGAAGACAGCCAGCGCCAGCGCCCCCAGCCAGCGCAGGCGGCCGCTCAGGATCATGGCGGAGGCCGCCAGTTCCAGCGCGATCACCAGCACCGCGAACAACGGTCCGGGCGCCAGCCCGAAATGCGCCATCTCCGCCAGCGCGCCGGGAAAGTCGGTCAGCTTGACCAGCCCGCCCTGCAGGTACGCGGCGCACAGGCCCAGGTAGGCCAGGAACCGCACGGCGGAGGAGCCGAACAGCGGCCGGGCCAGGCTGGCCAGCCGCCGCTCCCATTGAAAGGTCGCGTTCATGGCCGGCCTCCTCAGACTGCCCAGCAGGAACAACCCAGCGCGCCGAAGAAGCCCTGGAGGTCGGAACTGGGCGCGTTCGAGGCCCAGGCCTTGGCATGGTCATGCCCATGCAGCCCGCAGCTGCTGGCGCACGCGCAGGCCGCCATGTTGCGGTAGCCCAGCGAATTGCGGCCGGCGCCGTCGGGGTCGCCCCAGGCGGCATAGCCGCCGAACAGGCGCGTGGGCGACCAGTCCGGCATGGCCGGCGGCAGCGCGTTGTCGTCCTCGGACCCGAATTCGCCCGCGCCGTAGACCACGCGGCCGCCGACCACCGTCAGGTCCGAGGTCAGGAACGAGATCTCGTCCTCGCTGCAGCGGAAGTAATCCTTGCTCGGCACGATGAAGTCGGCCAGCTGGCCCGGCTGAATGCGGCCGCGCTTGCCTTCCTCGTTGGCGAACCAGGCCACGTTCTCGGTCCACATGCGCAGCGCGGTCTCGCGGTCCAGGCAGTTGCGCGCCGGATAGAGGCGCGTGCCGCCCACGGTCTTGCCGGTCACCATCCACGACAGCGACACCCAAGGGTTGTAGGACGCGACCCGGGTGGCGTCGGTGCCGGCCGAGACCTTCACGCCGCGATCCAGCATCTTGGCGATGGGCGGGGTGGCCTCGGCCGCGGCCGCGCCGTAGCGCTCGATGAAGTACTCGCCCTGGTAGGCCATGCGGTGCTGCACGGCAATGCCGCCGCCCAGCGCGGCGATGCGGTCGATCGACTTGTCGGAAATGGTCTCGGCATGGTCGAAGAACCAGTTCAGCCCGGTCAGCGGCGTGTCCTGGTTGACCTTCTCGAACACGTCCAGCGCGCGCGAAATGGTCTCGTCATAGGTGGCATGCAGCCGCCACGGCCACTTGTTCTGCACCAGCACGCGCACCACTTCCTCCAGCTCGCCTTCCATCTCCGGCGGCATGTCCGGGCGCTCGATGCGGAAGTCCTCGAAGTCGGCGGCCGAGAACACCAGCATTTCGCCGGCGCCGTTGTGGCGGAAGTAGTCGGTGCCCTGCTTGTACTTCACGCTCGAGGTCCACTTGAGAAAGTCTTCCTTCTCCTGCTTGGGTTTCTGCGTGAACAGGTTGTAGGCCAGCCGCACCGTCATCTGCCCTTCGTCGGCCAGCTTCTGGATCACGGCGTAGTCGTCGGGATAGTTCTGGAAGCCGCCGCCCGCGTCGATCACGCCGGTCACGCCCAGGCGGTTCAGCTCGCGCATGAAATGGCGCGTGGAATTGACCTGGTAGTCGAACGGCAGCTTGGGGCCCTTGGCCAGCGTGGCGTACAGGATGGTCGCATTCGGCTTGGCCAGCAGCAGCCCGGTGGGGTTGCCCTGCGCGTCGCGGATGATCTCGCCGCCCGGCGGATTGGGCGTGGTCTTGGTGTAGCCCACCGCGCGCAGCGCGGCGCCGTTGAGCAGGGCGCGGTCATACAGGTGCAGCAGGAACACCGGCGTGTCGGGCGCGATGGCGTTGATTTCTTCGATCGTGGGCAGGCGCTTCTCGGCGAACTGGTGCTCGGTGAAACCGCCCACCACCCGCACCCATTGCGGCGCCGGCGTGATGGCGACCTGGCGCTTGAGCATCGCCATGGCGTCGGCCAGCGAGCGCACGCCGTCCCAGCGCAGTTCCATGTTGTAGTTCAGGCCGCCGCGCACCACATGGGTGTGGTTGTCGAACAGGCCGGGCAGGGCGCTGCGCTGCTTGAGGTCGACGCGCCGGGTGCCGGGCCCGGCCAGTGCCATGACCTCGGCGTCGGTGCCGACGGCGACGAAGCGGCCGTCCTTGATGGCCACGGCGCTGGCCAGCGGCTTGGCGCGGTCCAGCGTGGTGATGCGGCCGTTGTGGAAGATGACATCGGGAGTGGCGTTCGAGGCATTTGACATGGGGGGTTCTCCTTTGGAACGGGCAGTGGCACATCCGCCCAACAGGCTGTTCAGAGCAAGCGTGGAAGCAACACCGATAAGGTCGCGGCGGGTCGGCATACGATTATCTCCTCTGGTGCGGGAAGGGAATCAGCTGTGATCCTTGTCTTTCACCTGTCGGCCGGGCAGTTGCCCGAATACGTGGCTGACCGCCTTCTCCTTGTCGCAGGCGGCAACGAACGCCGTGCCGTTGAGCAGTTGCTTGCCCACCGGCACGATCTGCTCGCCGACCAGGATGCCGAGCAGGCCGATCAGCGCCACCAGCGGCGGCGCGGGCGAACGCACCTGCAGCAGGCTGTACACCACGCCGACCAGCAGGCCGGCGCCCAGGGAAAGTAGATAGATCTTCATGTGCGTCCTCGTGTGTGTGATGGGTCATGCATGGGTATCGGCCAACAGCAGCTCGGCATCGTCCAGCGCGGTGATGCGCACGTCGGTCTCGTCCAGGATCGCGGCGCCGTCGCCGCTGCCGATCTCGACATCGTTGATGGTCAGCCGTCCCTTGGAAGACACCAGGTAGCCACGGCGCCGTCCGTGCGCAAAGCGATACGTGGCGGCTTCACCGGCCTTGAGCGCCACGGCCAGCAGCCGCGCGTCGCTGCGGATCGGCAGGGCGTCGTCGTCACCCTCGATGCCGCTGGCCAGCGTGACGAAGCGGCCGTGGCAGGCCTCGCGGGCGAACGACTTGCGGCCCCAGCTGGGCGGCACGCCGCGGCGGTCCGGCTCCAGCCAGATCTGGAACACGCGCGCGGGGCCGCCTTCCATATTGAATTCGGCGTGCGTCACGCCGCTGCCGGCGCTCATGACCTGCACGTCGCCGGCACGCGTGCGGCCGCGGTTGCCCAGGTCATCCTCGTGCGTCAGCGCGCCTTCGCGCACGCAGGTAATGATTTCCACATCCGTGTGCAGCAGCGGTTCAAAGCCCGCGCCTGGCGCGATGGTCTCGTCGTTCCAGGCGCGTAGCGCCCCCCAGCGCATGCGCGCGGGATCCTGGTAGTTGGCAAAGGAGAAATGGTGCTTCACGTCGAGCCAGCCACGGCGGGCATGGCCCAGGGTAGTAAGGGGACGGCGCTCGATCATGACGAGACTCCAGGTCGGGGGAATGGGTGCCGCGCGTTGCGGTCAGCGTTTCAACGCCAGGAAGTGATGCACTTCGGGTTTGTCGGGACCGATGTGAAAGCGCAGCGCTTCGGCTTGCAGGTCGGCATCGGCGTGCGAGACGCGATGGTGCTGGCGCAGATGCTCGGCCCACGACTCCACGAAGAACCACTCCATCACGCGCTCCGGATCGCCCGTGTGCTCGACCACGCCCCAGGCGTAGGCGCCGTCGCGCAGTCGCTCCTGCGACAGGCGCTGCATCGCTTCCAGGAAGGCGGGACGATCCGCCTGCCGAACGCGATACTCGACCTGGATCAGCACCGGACCGCGGTCATTGGCCACCGGCGCGGACACCAGCGGCTCGGGCCAGTGGTTCGACGCCTGCAGGTCGGCCTCGCCCACCGGCAGCCGCGCCCGGTGAAACAGCAGCGCCACGGCCACCAAGCCGACCGCGCTCACCACCAGCGCATACGGCACGCCGATCTCCCGCGCCACCAGGCCCCAGCCCAGGCTGCCCGCCGCCATCGCGCCGTTGAACACCATCAGGTACACCGCCAGGCCGCGGCCCCGCACCCAGTTGGGCAGGATCGCCTGGGCCACGCCATTGAACGTGGTCAGCGCCGTGATCCAGCCCATGCCCAGCAGCACCAGCATCAGCACCGCCAGCCACTTGGGCGGCGCGAACACCAGCACGCCCATCACCACCGCGCTGACGACCGAGGCCAGCAGCACCAGGCCGTCGGCGTTGAGCTTGGCGCCCAGCTTGGGCATGACCAGCGCGCCGATGATGGCCCCCGCGCCCACGGCGCCCAGCAGCACGCCATAGAAGCCCGAGGAGCCGCCCAGCATCTGCCGCGCCACCAGCGGCAGCAGGGCCCAGACCGCGCTGGCGAACAGGAAGAACACGGCGGCGCGCAGCAGCACGCGATGCAGTTCCTTGCTGGCCCGCGTGTAGCGCAGGCCGGCCCGGAACGCGCCGAAGAAGTTCTCCGACAGGGCGCTGTCGACCTTGGCCGGGCGCTTCCACCACACCAGGGCGGCAATCACGAACGCATAGCTCAATACGTCCATGCCGTAGGTCACCGCCGCGCCGAAGCTGGCCAGGATCAGGCCGCCCGCCGCCGGACCGATGGCGCGCGCGATGTTGATGCCCAGGGAATTGAGCGCCACGGCGCCCTTGAGGTCCTCGCGCGGCACCAGCTCCGGCACGATCGACTGCCACGTCGGCCCCATCAGCGCCGCGCCGATGCCGCCGACGAACGTCAGGGCGATCAGGTAGTCCACCGTCAACGCGCCAAAGTGCGACAGCAGCAGCAACGTGCCGCTGACCGATGCCAGCAGCAACTGCACGAAGATCAGGAAACGCCGGCGGTCCAGGATGTCCGACAGCACGCCGGCCGGAATCGCCAGCAGGAAGATCGGCAGCGTCGCCGCCGTCTGGATCAGCGCCACCGCCGCCGGGCTGGCCGACAGGTCGGTCACCAGCCAGGAGCTGGCGACGTCACGCATGAAGCTGCCGACGTTGCCCAGCACCGCGGCCGCCCACAGCACGGCGAAGACGGGTTGGCGCAGCGGCGCGAAGCCGCTGCCCGGGGAATGAGGGGGGGTGTTCGGCATGGAACGCTCCTGGATCGCTCGGGGGTCGCCAGGGGCGTTCATCATGCCGCCTGCCGTGTTCGAAAGGGAATCACGCCGGCCGGGGGTGGCGGCGCCACCGCCGGCCCGGCAGGCGGCTTACTTGGCCGGGTTGGGGCCGATGCGTTCGCCGTGCGTCACGCGCTCGGCCAGCTTGTGGACGTGGGTGACGGCGTAGTCGATGCCCATGCCGTAGGCGCCCGAGTGTTCCTTGGCGATGCCGGTCACGGCGTCATAGGTCTCCTTGCGAGCCCAGTCGCGCTGCCACTCCAGCATCACCTGCTGCCAGGTCACCGGCACCACGCCGGCCTGGATCATGCGGTCCATCGCGTACTTGTGCGCGTCGGCCGAGGTGCCGCCCGAGGCGTCGGCCACCATGTAGATCTCGTAGTCGCCTTCCAGCATGGCGCACAGCGCGAAGGTGGTGTTGCAGACTTCGGTCCACAGGCCCGCCACCACGATCTTCTTGCGGCCGTTGGCGGCCAGCGCATCGCGCACGTTCTGGTCGTCCCACGAATTCATCGAGGTGCGTTCCAGGATCTTGTTCTCGGGGAACACGGCCAGCAGTTCGGGAAAGGTGTTGCCCGAGAAGCCGTCGGTTTCCACCGTGGTGATGGTGGTCGGGATGTTGAAGGTGCGCGCGGCCTTGGCCAGGCCCACCACGTTGTTCTTGAGCGTCTGGCGATCGATCGACTGCACGCCGAAAGCCATCTGCGGCTGCTGATCGATGAAGATGATCTGGCTGTTTTGCGGGGTCAGGACTTCGAGGTACTTGTTGGCGGACATGGTGGCTCTCTCTTTCAAGGAATCGTTCAAGGAAATGCGGCTAGGTGAATTCGGGCACTGCGCAAACCGTTCCGGCCTGCCCCGCTGCCGCCGTGTCCGAATGCCGCTTGAGGGGTTTCGTTCACGTCGTCTGTCGGTATGGGCATATTAGGGATCCGCCCTCCACCTGAGAATCCGCAACCGGGAATTGCATCCTTTCCATTTTTTGCATGATCCCCATGACCCGGGTGTTTCCCGCCCGGCCTTCCCCGGGCGTTCTTGTTCGTCACATAGCCAGCCGCTATCATCGACGCCACTTTCTTTGCGAGAATCATCATGAATAAACTGCCGGATCTGGAAGGCTGGGCGATCTTCGCCAAGGTCGCCGACACGGGCTCGTTCGCCAAGGCGGCGGCAGAACTGTCCCTGTCCCAGGCCACGGTGTCCAAGACCATCACCCGTCTGGAAACCAAGATGAAGACCATGCTGTTCCACCGCACCTCGCGCAGCATGTCGTTGACGGAGTCCGGCTATGCGGCGCTGGAGCGCGCCGCGCGCATCCTGGAAGAGGGCGAGGCGGTCGAAGCCGAGGTCACCGAGAAATCCACCAGCCTGCGCGGCAAGATCCGCCTGGCCGCGCCCATGTCCTTCGGCGTCACGCACCTGGCGCCGATGCTGCCGCCCTTCATGCAGGCGCATCCCGACGTGGACCTGGAGATCGAATTCAACGACAAGCAGTCGGACCTGGTGTCCGAGCGCTTCGACCTGGCCCTGCGCATCTCCAACCTGGTGGACTCGACGCTGCTGGCGCGGCGGCTGTGCTCGGTGCGCATCCTGCTGGTGGGCGCGCCCGGCTACTTCAAGCGCGCCGGCAAGCCCAAGCATCCGCGCGACCTGGCGCAGCACACCGCGCTGCAGTACATGTACGCGCGCAACGGCTCGAGCTGGCGCTTCCGCCACGAGAAGCACGGCGAGTTCTCGCAGTCGCTGCCGGTGCAGCTGAACGTCAACAACGCCGAGGCGCTGTCACCCGCGCTGCAGGCCGGCCTGGGCCTGGCGCTGCAACCGGAATTCCTGGCCTGGGAAGACCTGCAATCGGGCGCGCTGGAAACCGCCATGGACGACTGGCGGGTCGACCCCATCGCGCTGCACATCGTCACGCCGCCCGGGCGCCGGCGGCCGGCGCGGGTGCAGGCGCTGATCGAGTATCTGGCGGAACGGTTGACGGCGGAACCTTGGGCGAGTGACGTGCAGGGGTAGGCAACGGGCTGGGCAGGCGCCCCATGCAAAGGCGCCGGCAAATAAAAAGGGGCTGCGCAATGAACTGACCCCAAGAAGTTGGACGGTAAAAAGCTAAGGTCCGAAGGCCTGGGTCCGGTACTGAACCAGGCTCAGGCCTTTTAGCTTGAGCTTGATGCGGTGGTGATTGTAGTAGTGGATGTATTGGCGGATGCCGGCCTGTAGTTGCTCGATGCTCTCGAAGCGGTTCAGGTGGAAGA
>NZ_CADIJL010000013.1 GCF_902859695.1 Achromobacter ruhlandii | reverse complement strand
GGCGCGGGCCGGTCGCACGCCGACAGGGTGCAGGCCATGGCCAACGCCGCCGCGCACAGGGCGGCGCGGCGGCGCCAGGGCACCGCGATGAGTCGATGCAAACGCATTGTGCCGGGAAGCTCCTTGGTGGGTTGGCGGCCGCCGCTTCAGTACTGCGCGCGCAGCGTCAGCATGACGTTGCGCGGCGCGCCATACCAGCCCTGGCTGTAGAAGCCGATCTGGTCGTAGTACTTGCGGTCGAACACGTTGTTCAGGTTGAGGGTGGCCGAGACCTGCTTGCTGAAGTCGAAGCGGGCCATCAGGTTGACCAGCGCGTAGCTGCCTTGTTCCACATCCACATTGCCGCGCGGGCTGGCGGCGGAGCGGTAGATGCGGCTTTGCCAGTCGACGCCGCCGCCCACGGTCAGGCGGTGCAGATCGCCCGGCAGGCGGTAGGTGGTGTAGACCTTGAACAGGCTGCGCGGATGGCTGGTGTTGATCGGCTTGCCGTCGGCGTCCTTGGCGGTGAAGTGGGTGTAGCTGGCGCCGAGGTTCCAGCCGGGCATGAGCTGGCCGCTGGTCTCCAGTTCGAAGCCTTCGACCTTGGCGCCGGAGACGGCGCGGTAGGCCTGGGTGCCGGGCATGCCGATGACCGACTCGCCCGGGATGGCCTGTGCCAGGTTGTTCTGGCGCGTCTGGTACAGCGACGCGGAGGCGTTCAGCAAGCCGTCCAGGTAGGCCGCCTTCAGGCCGACCTCGTAGCTCTTGCCGTCGATCGGCGGCAGGATCGAGCCGCTGGGCGAACGGGCGTTCTGCGGCTGGAAGATCTCCGTGTAGCTGGCGTAGGCCGTGTAGGTGCTGTTGATGTCGTACAGCAGGCCGGCGTAGGGCGTGAACTGGTCGTTGATCTTGTACTGGCGCTTGCTGCCGAAGTAGGTCTGGTTGGTTTCCCAGTTGCTCCAGCGTCCGCCCAGGATCAGGTGTAGCGGATCGGCCAGCGAGAAGCGGCCCACCGCGTAGGCGCCAGTCTGCTTGACGCGAAGGTCGTCCGCGGGCGTCTTGTTGGCGGCCCAGGTGGGCTCGGCCACGTGATCCTGGCGCCAGTCGAAGAAGCTGCCCAGCGCGGGCTTGGCGCCGGTCTGCAGGTACTGGCCGATATTGCTGTGGTCGTTGACGCTCATCCAGCCCAGCGCCAGTTCGTGCTTGCGCCCGAACAACTGGAACGGGCCCGACACCGTCAGGTGGATGTCATCGCGCGAGCGGTCGCCATCATAGTTGTTGTACGCGCTGGTCATGCCGGCGCCGGTGACGCGGTCGGGGTAGCCGCCGCGGAACAGCTGCTTCATGCGGTAGTCGCCGTCGTTGTGGCTGTAGGCCGCGCGCACCTTCCAGTCATTGGCGAAGCGATGCGTCAGGTCGACGAAGGTGGTGGTGGACTCGGTGTCGATGCGGGCCCAGCGGGTGTTGTTGGCCACCGAGCGGTTGAAGTCGGTGCGCGAGCCGTCGCTGTAGAACAGCGGAAAGCCGCTGCCGAAACCGTTGCTCTGGTTGCGGGAATACTCGATGCCGGCGGTCAGCACCGTGTCCGGCGTGAGGTCGGCGCTGATGACCCCATAGAAGGTGCGCTTGCGCGAATCCAGGAAGGTCACGTAGCTGTCGCCCTGGTCATAGGCGGCGACGAAGCGCGAGCGGATGCGGCCGCCTTCGGTGACCGGCACCGACAGGTCCAGGTTGCCGCCGACCTGGTTCCAGCTGCCGGCGCTGGCGCTGCCGGACAAGGCGAACTCGCGCAGCGGCTTCTTGCGGATGAAGTTGACGGCGGCCGACGGATTGCCCGAACCGGTCATCAGGCCGGTGGCGCCGCGCACGATCTCGACGCGGTCGTAGATGGCCGAGTCGATGTCGGTGGCGCCGTAGTTCCACAGGCTGAGGATGGGCGAGTTCAGGCCGTCGAACTGGAAGTTGTCGATATCGAAGCCGCGCGACGAGAACGCAAAGCGGTTGCTGTCGTTGCGCGAGACCGAGATGCCCGGCGCGCTGGCCAGGATCGCGCCGGTGTCGCGCAGTCCCTGGTCCTCGATCTGCTGGCGCGTCACCACGCTGACGGACTGCGGCGTCTCGCGCGGCGACAGCGTCAGGCCGGTGGCCGTGTTCATGGCATCGGTGGTGTAGGAATGGGTGCCTTCGGTGGTGCCCGGGATGCCGGCGCCGCTGACGGTGACGGCGGGCAGTTGCGCCACGTCGCCGCTATCGGCGCTGGCGGCGCTCTGGGCGGTGGCTTGCTGGTGGGTAAGGGCGGAGCAGAACAGGGCCGTCTGAATCGCGTAGACAAGGGGGCGCACCCGGCGCGGACGCGCGGCGGGCAGGGGCGGTACGAACGGCATGAGGACAAGCTCCAGCGGAAAAATTTGGTAATGAGAATTATTGATTTTTACCGTTGTGCTGACGTATGCCGAACGACGTGATGCATATGGAGAATGCCATGGGCCCGGTGCGCCGCCGCGCGAATAGGCCCGCTCGAAACCCGCGGGCCGGCAGGCTAGCCCAGGCCGGCCTCGGTCTTGGCCACGGGGGCGGCGCGGCGGTGCAGCCAGGCCCAGCCGATGGCGCTGGCCGCCACGCAGGCCAGCATGGCCGCCGCCAGCCGCAGCGGCTGGCCATAGACCAGCGGCACGCCCCAGCCGCTGGCCACGGAGAACGTCAGCATCTGCATGAAGCCGAGGACGGACGCGGCGGTGCCCGACAGGTCCGGCACATGCCCCAGGATGCGCAATGTCATGGCCGGCACGCCCATGGCCAGGCCGCAGGTGTACAGGCCGGGCAGCAGCACCGCCCAGGGCAGGCGCGGCGGCTCGGCGGCGGCCATGTACAGCACATAGGCCAGACAACTGCCCCCCATCAGCAGATAGGCCAGCAGCGTGATGCGCCCATCCGACCAGTGCCCCGCCTTGCGCGCGGCCAGCAGCGCGCCGGCCATGGCGCCGGCCACCAGCGGCACGAACAGATAGGCGAAATCGGTTTCCGGTAAACCCAGGACGTTGACGATGAAATCGGGCGCCGCCCCGATCAGGAACCCCTGGGCGGCGAACAGCAGGCTGAACGCCGCGCCCAGCGCGGCGTAGCGCCGGTTGCCCAGCACGCGTGCATAGTTGCCGCCCAGCGTGCGCCAGGCCAGCGGCTGGCGCCGCTCGGGCGGCAGCGTTTCGGGCAGGCGCCGCGCGCACAGCAGCCAGGCGGCGCCGGCCAGCGCGGTCAGCAGCAGGAACACGGATCGCCAGCCCTGGTGCGCGGCCAGGTAGCCGCCCAGGATCGGGGCCAGCGCCGGCGACAGGTTGAACACCAGGATCAGGTAAGACATGGCGCGGCGCGCCACCGCGCCGTCGTAGCAGTCGCGGATGATGGCCTGTCCGACCACGATGCCGGCGCCGGCCGACAGGCCCTGCACCGCGCGCCCGGCCAGCAGCCAGCCGAAGCTCGGCGCCAGCGCCGCCATCAGCGCGCCGGCGACGTACACCCCCAGCGCCGTGAGCACGACGCGGCGCCGCCCCAGCGAGTCGGACAGCGTGCCATGCAGCAGCAGCATGGAGGCATAGCACGCCATGTACACGCCCAGCGTCAGTTGTACGGTTTCCTGCGGAACCGCGAATTCCCGGCCCAGCGCCCCGAATGCGGGCAGGTAGGCGTCGATGGTGGCGGGGGCGACACAGGACAGCAGGCCCAGCATCAGCACCATGACGGGAAAGGAAGGCAGGGGTTCGCGGCGTGACACGACGGCATCCATGGCAGGGGCTTCCCGGGCTGGGAAGCGCTGTCGCATGGTCGCCTGTCATGGCGGGTTGCAGGAATGGAGAACGCCGCGAGAGCAATGGGCGCCGCCGTAAGCCGTGCACGAACCGGCGCTCAGTTCAGTTCGCTGGGCGCGATGCCGTAGCGTTCGCGGAACGCCGTGGCGAAGTTGGTGGCGTGGCGGTAGCCGACGAAGTGCGCGGCCTGCTGCACGCTGCATCCCTGGGCCAGCTGTTCGCGCGCCACCTCCAGGCGGCGCTCGCGCAGCCAGCTGAAGACCGAGCGCTGGTAGGTGGCCTGGAACTTGGCGCGCAGCGTGCTGGGGCTCATGCAGGCCAGCCGCGCCAGGTCGTCCAGCGTATGTTCCTCGCCGGGTGCGTTGTACAGGCGTTCGCGCACCCGTTCCAGCAACTGGCGATCGCGCTCGGAAACGGCGCTGTCGGCCGGCGCGCGCTGTTCCAGCGTGGCCAGGGCGTGCGCCAGCAGCTGCGTGGCCACGCCTTCGCGCAGCATGGCCTGCAGCGGGCCGTCCCAGCCGCAATCGAGCAGGTGTTCGATGGCCTGCAGCAGATGGCCCTGCACCTGCCAGCGGCGCAGCCGCAGCGACGGCGAACGCAGCGCTTTCCAGATCAGCTCGCTGGTCGGGTCGTCGCCCGCGCCATCCGGGTCGGACAGCGACAGGTTGACGCTGCGCAGGCGCTGGCCGGGCGCGTGGATGCCGGTCATGGCGACGGTGTCGCCGTACAGCGCGCTGACGCCGCAGTGCGCGGCCAGCCTGACGTCGTCATGGCGATCGAT
Organism: Achromobacter ruhlandii; assembly: GCF_902859695.1. Classification (GTDB taxonomy): domain Bacteria; phylum Pseudomonadota; class Gammaproteobacteria; order Burkholderiales; family Burkholderiaceae_B; genus Achromobacter; species Achromobacter ruhlandii. Next base: position 164,657 of record NZ_CADIJL010000013.1, on the reverse strand, counting down.
GCGGGTCTGGGCGTTGCCCTGCAGCATGACGATGGCCGAAAAACGCGGCGACATCATCGAGGTGGCTTCGTAGTGCTGGTGCACGCGCACATCGGACAGCACCAGCGTCAGGCCGGGGCGGATCGCGTGGGTCTCGACCCGGCCTTCGGCGATGCAGAGGGTTTCCGGATCGCCCCGCAGCGCGCCATTCAACTGCGGCAGGCGGTAGCGGAAACCGCTCTGGCTGCCCATGCGGTTGAAGTCGGCGACGGTGAATTGGGCGGGGGAGGGTGATGGGTTCAAGATCGTCACTCGCGTTACGGGATGAGCCCCTAAGATGGCCGTTCACAAGCCATTGGATGTGAGAATGAGAATAACATATGTTCGCATTGTTGCAGCTATTCTCACCCATGTGGCACCATTTTTTGGCGCCATGCCCATGCCCCCCCGACACCTGCCTCAAGGCGCCGCGCAATCGCCCAGCTCGTCTCCCATGATGTCGCGATACCACTCGTGGAAATGCTGCATGCCGTCTTCCATCGGCGACTGGTAGGGGCCGCTTTCGGAAGTGCCGCGGCGCAGCAGCGCCAGCCGGCCGGCGTCCATGCGTTCGCCGATCTCGTCATCCTCGACCGCCGTCTCCATGTAGGCCGCGCGCTGCGCCTCGACGAATTCGCGTTCGAACAGCGCGATCTCCTCCGGGTAGTAGAACTCGGCGATGTTGATGGTTTCCTGCGGACTCTTGGGGTACAGCGTGGAAAGCACCAGCACGTGCGGGTACAGCTCGATCATGTGGGTGGGGAAGTAGGTCACCCAGATCGCGCCGAACTCGGGCGCCGAGCCATCGCGATAGCGCATCAGCGTGTCGTGCCAGTCGCGGTAGACGTCGGAGCCGGGCTTTTCCAGCGAATCGTGCACGCCCACGCGCTGCAGGCTGTGCCGGCGGCCGAATTCCCAGCTCAGGTCGTCGCAGGTGACGAAGCGCCCCAGCCCGGGATGGAACGGCCCGACGTGATAGTCCTCAAGGTAGACCTCGATGAAGGTCTTCCAGTTGTAGTTGCACTGGTGCACCTCGACGTGATCCAGCACGTAGTCGGAGAAATCGAATTCGGGCCGCTCGAACAGGTGGCCCAGGTCGGCGCGCGGGTCGCGCGGGCCCTCGAACAGCAGGCCATGGCAGTTCTTCAAGGGGAAGCGCGGCAGGTTCAGGCACGGCGTGCTGGGGAACTGCGGCGCGCCCAGGATCTGGCCGCGGTTGTCATAGGTCCAGCGATGCAGCGGGCAGACGATGTTGCCGCCGCTGGCCGACAGGTTGCCGGCGGGGTTGCCGGGGCCGGTGACCGCGCCGGTCTCGCCGCCCAGGATCAGCGCCTGCCGGTGGCGGCAGACGTTCGAGACCAGCTCGACGCCCTGGGCGTTGCGCACCAGCACGCGGCCGCCGTCCTCGTGTGGCAGGCGGCGCCAGTCGCCCGGTTCGGGCACGCCTTTCTCGTGGCCCACGTACAGGGCCGATTGCTTGAATATCCGTTCCTGTTCGCGGGCGAACAGGGCTTCGTCGAAATAGGCCCGAACGTGCAGCGGGCTCAACGCCTCGCGCACATGCTCAAGGCGGCCAATGTCCGTCATTTCCGACTCCTTGTGCCATCCCGCAAGGCCCGGCCGCCCTCAGGCGGGCACGGCGCTCTCGGCGTCGATCCGGGTCATGCGTTCGGCAAGATCCAATTTGGGGCAGGTGCTGCAGTAGTCGCTGTCGCGCCTGCGGAAGTAGTGGCAGCAGACCTGCCGGTCCACGGCGATGACCGGCAGGTCCGCGCGCCGCCAGGTCAGGTAGCCGCTGCGTCCCGGGACGCCGAGCAGGTCCATCCAGGCGCCGGCCTGCCGCTGGGCCCAGGCATTGGCGGCGTCGCCGTCGTCATGGCGCGCCGCGAGCAGCGCGTAGAGCACGCAATCGGCCTGCATGCACTCGGCGGCGCGCGGGCTGACCCGCAGCACCTGGGTCAATTCGCGGTAGAAGGTGGCGCAGATATTGCGCAGTTGCGCGGCGGCGGCCTGCATGCGTTCGCGCAGGCCGGCGCGCAAGGGGGCATGGCGCTCCAGGGTGTAGCCGATGATGAAGCCGTCGTCCGGCACCGGCTGGGTCATGCGCGACAGGTCCGGCACGATCTCGCTGCGGTGCGCGGCGATCACGCTCAGGTAGACGGGCTGCCAGATCAGCAGCCCCCAGCAGCGCAAAGCCAGGTAGTGCGGCCCGGCCTCCGGATAACGCTGCCCCCAGACATCGCGCAGCCGCGCGATGGCCTGGGTGTTGTCGGCGCCCGGGCGGATGCCCGGCCCGGGCGCCGCCGCGACCTGGCCCGACAGTCCGGGCACCAGGCGGCCGGTCAGCGCCAGCAGGTCGTCCAGGTCGTGGTTCACGCAAGCGCTCGCACGGTGTCGGCCTGGCCCTGGCCCAGCCATTGCGGCCGATAGCGGGCGATCGGGTTGGCCAGGTTGGGCGCCATCTGGAAGCTGCCGATGGGGTCCGCGAGGTTGACCATCTGCAGGTTGTTGGCCAGTTGCAGGCGGTTCAGGCACGAATGGATCATTTCGGGAGCGAACAGATCGTACTGGCGATACTTTTCCAGCCGCTCGGGATGGGCCTCCTGGTAGGCGGTGATGCGGCCGGCCACCAGTTTCCAGAAGGCGTCCTCGTGCATCACGCCGTGGTCGGCCAGCACTTGCGCCAGGTGGCGGAAGTAGCCCTCGAACACATCGACGAAGATGGTCAGCAGCTTGTATTCCTCGGGCACGTCGGCGGCCAGGCGGCGGGCGTTCTCGGGCAGGGCGGCGTTCGGGTTGAGGATCGACGACTCCTCGGCGATGTCCTTCATGAAGGCGCGCACCGGCACGTGGTCCTCGATCACCAGGATGACGTTCTCGCCGTGCGGCATGAACACCAGGTCATGGGCGTAGAAGCAATGCACCAGCGGCGTGAGGTAGGCATCGACGTAGCGCTCCAGCCACGCGGCCGCGTCCAGACCCGAGGCGCGGATCAGCTCGGGCAGCAAGGCGCCGCCCCGCGGATCGACGTGCAGCAGCGCCGCCATGGTCATCAGCCGCTGGTTGGCGCCGATCAGCGCGGTCGGGTTCTCGCGCCACAGCGCCGAGAACATCTTCTTGTAGGGCGTGTCGACCGAGATGGCCGCTTCGTAGTAATAGTTGCGGAATCCCAGCGAGGCCGCTTCGCGCAGGATGGCGAAGCCGTTGCGGCGCAGCCACGGGTCCGATGAGATCAGCCCGTGCAGGTACTCGTTGATGGCCGGCGTGCCCGACATGTAGTACGGCGACAGGCCGCGCATGAAGCCCATGTTCAGGATCGACAGCGAGGTCTTGACGTAGTGCTTGCCGGGCTGGCTGATGTTGTAGAAGGTGCGGATCGACTGCTGCGCCAGGTAATCGTCGTCGCCATAGCCCAGGCACACGATCTTGCGCGTGGCCACGTAGGGGGCGAACGCCAGCGACAGCTTGTTGAACCACTGCCACGGATGCGAGGGCATGAAGTAGTAGTCGGCCGGGTCCAGCCCCTGATCGCGCAGGGTCTGGGTGTGGCGGGCGACGGTGTCCGCGCCCAGTTCGTCGCGCAGCAGGCTGTCGTAGTCCATGGTCGACAGGCAGGCGAAGTGGGCATTGTCCTTGTGCACCGCCAGCCACATCACGCGGATCGGGCTGGCGCATTCCGGGGCGTAGACGTGGTAGTCCTCGGCGTCGAAACCCAGGCGGCCATTGTTGGCGACGAAGCTGGGATGGCCTTCGATCATCGAGGTCTCGATGGTCTGGTAATCGGCCACCGCCAATTCGGCGGCCGTGGGCGCGGCGCGGGTGTGCTTGTAGGCGCTGCCGTGCAGCGTGCTGGTGATCTCGTCCAGGTAGATCGGCAGGCGGTCCTCGGGCATGCCGAGCTTGTCGCGGATCTCGATGACGAACTGCAGCGCGTCCAGCGGCGCGGGCGTGCCGGCCATGGTCTTGCTGATGGATTCGGGCGGGATGCGCCAGTGGCGCATGGCCATCAACTGCGCATCGAACTGGTATTCGGCATGGCCGTCGGCCAGCACCAGGCGGTAGCGGTCAAAGCCGGGCGCCTCGGCGGGGCCGAGCCGTTCGGGTTCCAGCAGCCATTCGTGGGCATATTCCGAGATGGCCTTCTTCACCAACAGGCGGTTCACTTTGTCCCAGACCTCGGGCGCGAGGTGGCTGGCGATCTGGGCGGGATGGGGCTGGGTGCTCATAGGGAAGACTCCTGGAGTTGGGCCTGTTCAAACTGCTGCCGGGTGCAGAAGGCGATGCTGGCGGTCTTCTCGCGAAAACGCGCCTGGCCGGCATAGACAAAACCCATGGCCAGGTTGAGCGCATGGATCTTGCTGTTGTTGCTGTCGGGTTCCACCACCACGCGCCGGGCCTGGAGGCGGTCGAACATAAAGCGCATCACGAAGGCCAGCACGTTGCGGCTGAAGTTCGGGATGCGGACCCGCGGCGGGCCGATGAAGATGTGCATGCCGAGGTCCCCGGGGCGCACCGGGTAGTGCTCGCCGACCTGGTCGTGGGCGGGGTCGTAGCATTCCACCAGGAAGGCCGGGCGGCCGTCGTGGCTGCCGAGCCAGGCGCCGGCATGGCCGCTGTCGACCAGCGCTTCGTAGAAGTCGCGCACCTGCGCTTCGGTGAACGTCTGCATCGACCAGAAACGCGCGTAGTCCATCGCGAACCACTGGCGCAGCAGGGCGGCGTCGCCGGCGGGATCGAGCGGGCGCAATGCCAGGCCCGCGCCCTCGTCGTAGTGGCTGCGCGCCTGGCGGTCGATCTCGCCCAGGAAGGCGGCGGTCATGGTGATCATGGCGGGCTCCCGGGGCATCAGACGGTGGCGGCGCGATGGCCGTCCAGCATGGGCATCAGTTCCGGCGCGACGGCGCCGCGGCACGCCGGCGCCGGCTGGGCCGCGCGATGCGCCAGCACGCCGCTGGCCGGCGGACGGAAGTCCTGCAGCGCGGTGCGCGGCTCGATGGCGTAGTGCTCGTGGCCGGTCAGTTCGCGCAGGATCTGCGAATTGCGGTAGCAGCAGAAGCCCAGGTCGGGATTGGTGACGCCATGGCTGAGCAGGCCGCTGTTCTGCACGAAGATCTCGTTGCCGCCGTGGTCGATGGTGTAGTTGCGGGCGATCTGGTAGTTGCCGTCCTCGGCCCAGGCGATGCGGTCGTGGATCGGATTGACGCACGTGGGGATGCTGCGGGCATAACCGGTGGCCAGCACCAGGCCGTCGGCCGCGTGCGAGAACACCTGCCCGGTGTCGACGTGGCGGAACTCCAGGTGGTAGCGGGCGGCGTGGCGGTCGTAACGGCTGGCGCGCAGTTCGGCATTGGTCAGCAGCGTATAGCGGCGGTCGCCGTTGTGGATCTTCTCGTCCAGCAGGTCGTAGATCTGGTTGATGAGCGAGGCGTTGATGCCCTTGTACAGACTGCTCTGCTCGGCCAGGATCTGGCGGCGGCGGTCTTCGGGCAGGTCGTAGAAGTAGTTGGTGTAGTCCGGCGAGATCAGCTCCAGCGTGAGCTTGGTGTTCTCCATCTGGAAAAAGCGCGGCGAACGGGTGATCCAGGCCAGGCTGTAGTCGTGTTCGTCGCTGTCGCGCAGCAGGTCGTGGAACACCTCGGCCGCGCTCTGGCCGCTGCCGACGATGGTGATCGAGGCGCGCCGCTGCAGTTGCTCCTTGTGCCGCAGATACTCGGCGCTGTGGATGTAGGGCGCCTCGCGCCGGTCGCAGCAGGGCGGCAGCACCGGCTGCGACCCCAGGCCCAGCACCAGCTTGCGGCAGCGGACCATAAAGCGTTCGCCATTGACGCTGTGCTGGCCGGTGACCAGGTAGGTGTCGGTCTCGGGGTCGTGCAGCACGCTCTGCACGTCGCTGTTGAAGCGCAGGTTGGGCAGGCGCGCGGCCACCCACTTGCAGTAGCGGTTGTACTCGGCGCGCGTGAGATAGTGGTTCTCGCGCATGTAGTACGAATAGATGCGGCCGGTCTGCTTGCTGTAGTTCAGGTAGCTGTATTCGCTGCGCGGATCGGCCAGGCTGACCAGGTCCGCCAGGAACGGATTCTGCAGGGTGGAGGCCTCGATCAGCATGCCGGGGTGCCAGTCGAAGGCCGGCTTCTTGTCCAGGAAGAGGGCGCGCACGCCGGGCAGCGGGGCCGACAGGCAGGCCAGGCTGAGATTGAAAGGGCCTAGGCCGATCGCGACGAAGTCATAGATTTCACGGTTCATGATGGTTACGCCTTTTGCGGAGTCTCTCGTTGCACGGACGATGCCCGGGGCGGGCATACTCGGAACAGGGCCGGCTAGTCAGGCGGAACGGGACGCGAGCGGCTCGCCGGGCCGTCGGTCCACTGCAACAACAAAGAATTTCCATCGCCGGTATTGCATGAATTCAACATCTGTTTGGGTATGATTTTCATTTGCAATATTGGCACTCTAGCAAATGCGCGCCGGGCGCGACGCATCGCCCGCGCCATGCAGGCGGCGCTCATATGCAGGGTGGCAAAGCGCATAGGGACGCGATCGGCGGGCATATCCTCATGCGGCGCCAGCGCCGGCAACGCGCCGGTGCGGCGCGGACGCGCGCGGGTTATGCTTGCCGCCATGTCAGATAAACGTCCCGTGCTCAGGCTGCGCGGCGTCTACAGCGAGCGCTTGTCGCCCGTCAGCCTGGATCTCGCGGCGGGGGAATGCGCCGCCATCACTGGCCCTTCGGGGTCGGGCAAATCGCTGCTGTTGCGCCAGGTCGCCGACCTGGACCCCGGCCACGGCGAAATCGAACTCGACGGCGCGCCGCGTTCGGGCATGCGCGGTCACCAATGGCGCCGCCAGGTGATCTACTGCCAGGCCGAGGCCGGCTGGTGGGACGACCATGTCGCTCCGCACTTCGCCGATCGCGCGCGGGCCGCCGAGCTGATGCAGCGCATGGGCCTGCCCGCCGGGAAAATGGACGCGCTGGTGCAGGAGCTGTCCACCGGCGAACGCCAGCGGGCCGCCCTGGCGCGCGCACTGGCGCTGGCGCCGCGCGCGCTGTTGCTGGATGAACCCACCGCCGCGCTCGATCCCGCCGCCACCGAATTGGTGGAAGCCGAGCTGCGCCGCTACCTGGACGGCGGCGCGGCCATCCTGATGGTGACCCACAACCCCGACCAGGCCCGGCGCTTGGCCCGCCGCGGCTGGCGCATGGCGCAGGGCAAGCTGGAGCCGCAATGGACGTGATCAAACTGCAGGCCACGGACCTGATCATCGCTTCGCTGCTGGTTGTGCTGTCGGCCGGCATTTCCTTCGCGCTGCGGCTCAACCTGCAGAAGCAGGTGCTGTGGGCGGCGCTGCGCACCGTGGTGCAGCTGCTGCTGGTCGGCCACATCCTGCGCATCGTGTTCGCGCACGCGGCGCCCTGGCTGACCGCGCTGGTGGTGGCCGTGATGATGGCGCTGGCGGCGCGCGAGGTCGCCGCCCGGCCCAAGGCGCGCCTGGCCGGCCACGGCAACGGTTATGTGGGCGCCATGGCCGTCGTCGCCACGACGGTCATCACCGCGCTGTTCATCCTGTCGACCGCGTTGCGGCCAGAGCCCTGGTACGACCCGCGCTACACGATCGCGCTGGTCGGCATCGTGCTGGGCAGCGTGCTCAACGCGGCCAGCCTGGCGCTGGACAGCGTGTTGTCCGGCGTGCGCCGCGAAAAGCTGGCCATCGAGGCGCGCCTGTCCCTGGGGGCCACGGCGCACCAGGCCTTCGCGGCGCTGCTGCGGGAATCCGTGCGCCGCGGCATCGTGCCCAGCATCAACCAGATGTCGGCGGCGGGCATCATCACGCTGCCCGGCATCATGACCGGCCAGATCATCGCCGGCATGGATCCCATCGATGCCGCCAAGTACCAGATCCTGTTGATGTTCCTGCTCTGCGGCGCCAGCGGCATGGCGGCCATGGGCGCGGCCTACGGCGCCATGCGGCGGCTGACGGACGATCGTGGCCGGCTGCGGCTCGATCGGCTGATGGCGGAGCGCTAGCGCGGGTGGCGCCCATGGCCGCCTCGCGTCGACCAGGCCGCGCCGGCAAATTTGATGAAATATCGACGGGCTCTGCCGCATACTTCGCCCCTCCATGGAATGGCCGGCGTCACCGGCCGCAAAAGAAGGGCGGGATCCGTATGAGCATTACCGAGATGTTTGCGTGGTTGACCAGCGAGCAGGGCCTGATGGCGCTGCTGGCGCAGAATTGGGTGCTGGGCACCTGCATCATCGCCGCCATCGTGTTTATCGAGACCGGCCTGGTGGTGATGCCGTTCCTGCCGGGCGATTCGCTGCTGTTCGCGGCCGGCGCTTTCCTGGGCCTGGCGGGCATCGATCCGCTGGTGTCGCTGGCGGCCATCACGGCCGCCGCCATTGCCGGCGACGCGCTCAACTATGCCATCGCCTCGTCCCGCTGGGGGCAGAAGCTCGCCCACAGCCGCTGGGTCAAGCCGGACCACCTGGAACGCGCGCGCGACTATTTCGCCCGCTATGGCGCCATGACCATCACGGTGGCGCGCTTCGTGCCCATCGTGCGCACGCTGGCGCCGTTCGTGGCGGGACTGTCGCAGATGCCGCGCCGCACCTTCTTCGTCTACAACGTGGTCGGCGCCATCCTCTGGTGCGGCTCGATGCTGCTGGCCGGCTACTGGCTCGGCTCGATCGCCTGGGTGCGCGCCAACCTGCACTGGGTGTCGGTCATCATCATCGGGCTGTCGCTGATTCCGGTGGCGCTGCAATGGCTGCAGATCCGCCGGGCGCGGCGAGTCTCGCAAGCCTAGCGGCCGCGAGGGACGGCCGGTCGCCGGCGACAAGGGCCGGCCACGACGATAAAGCAAGAAAAAAGCCGGCGGCTCCGTGAGGAACCGCCGGCCTTGGCGCGACCGGGCCGGCTGGCCCGGGGGCGTGACGGGGCTTAGCCGATGCTGGCCAGCACCTGGTTCAGCGTGGCGCTGGGGCGCATGGCGCGGCTGGCCTTGTCTTCGTTGGGCTGGTAGTAGCCGCCGATGTCGACCGGCTTGCCCTGGGCGGCCTTGAGCTCTTCCAGGATCTTGGCTTCGCCTTGCGCGAACGCGGCCGCGGCCGGGGCGAACAGCGCGGCCAGCGCGCGGTCGTCGGTCTGCTCGGCCAGGGCCTGGGCCCAGTACATCGCCAGATAGAAGTGGCTGCCGCGGTTGTCCAGGCCGCCGACCTTGCGGTCGGGCGACTTGTTCTCGTCCAGGAACTTGGCGGTGGCCAGGTCCAGCGTCTTGCCCAGCACCAGGGCGCGGGCGTTGTCGTAGGCGCGGCCGAGGTGATCCAGCGACGCGGCCAGGGCCATGAACTCGCCCAGCGAGTCCCAGCGCAGGAAGCCTTCTTCCAGGAACTGCTGCACGTGCTTGGGCGCCGAACCGCCGGCGCCGGTTTCGAACAGGCCGCCGCCGGCGACCAGCGGCACGATCGACAGCATCTTGGCGCTGGTGCCCAGTTCCATGATGGGGAACAGGTCGGTCAGGTAGTCGCGCAGCACGTTGCCGGTGACGGAGATAGTGTCCAGGCCTTCGCGGATGCGCTTGAGCGAGAACTTGGTGGCCTCGACCGGGGGCAGGATGCGCAGATCCAGGCCGCTGGTGTCGTGGTCGTTCAGGTACTGCTTGACCTTGGCGATGACCTGGGCGTCGTGGGCGCGCTTTTCGTCCAGCCAGAACACGGCCGGCGTCTGGCTGACGCGGGCGCGGGTGACGGCCAGCTTGACCCAGTCCTGGATCGCGGCGTCCTTGGTCTGGCACATGCGCCAGAGGTCGCCGGCCTCGACGGCCTGCTCCAGCAGCACCTTGCCCGAGGCGTCGGTGACGCGCACGGTGCCGGTGGCGGGGACCACGAAGGTCTTGTTGTGCGAGCCGTATTCCTCGGCGGCCTGGGCCATCAGGCCGACGTTGGGCACGCTGCCCATCGTGACCGGATTGAAGGCGCCGTGCTGCTTGCAGTCGTCGATGACGGCCTGGTAGACGCCGGCGTAGCAGCGGTCGGGGATGACGGCCTTGGCGTCCTGCAGCTTGCCTTCGGCGTTCCACATCTTGCCCGAGTCGCGGATCATGGCGGGCATGGAGGCGTCGACGATGACGTCGCTGGGCACGTGCAGGTTGGTGATGCCCTTGTCGGAGTTCACCATGGCCAGCTGCGGCAGCGTCTTGTAGGCGGCGTCGATGTCGGCGGTGATCGCGGCCTGCTGGTCGGCGGGCAGCGATTGGATCTTGGCGTACAGGTCGCCAATGCCATTGTTGGGATCGAAGCCGGCCTGCTTGAGGACGGCGGCGTGCTTGGCCAGCACGTCCTTGTAGAACACCGACACCACGTGGCCGAAGATGACGGGGTCGGAGACCTTCATCATGGTGGCCTTCAGGTGCACCGAGAACAGCACGCCCTGGGCGCGCGCGTCGTCGATCTGGGCCTGCAGGAAGGTCTTGAGCTTGGCGGTCGACAGCACGGCGGCGTCGATGATCTCGCCGGCCTTGACCGGGGTCTTTTCCTTCAGCACGGTCTTGGTGCCGTCGGCGGCGGTCAGTTCGATCTTGACGTCGCCGGCTTCGGCGATCAGGGCCGACTTTTCGGTGCCGTAGAAGTCGCCGCTGTCCATGTGCGCCACGTGGGCCTTGGAGTCAGCCGTCCAGGCGCCCATCTTGTGCGGGTGCTTGCGGGCGTAGTTCTTCACCGACAGCGGGGCGCGGCGGTCGGAGTTGCCTTCGCGCAGCACGGGGTTGACGGCGCTTCCCTTGACCTTGTCGTAGCGCGCCTTGACGTCACGCTCGGTGTCGTTGGCCGGGGCGTCCGGGTAGTCGGGCAGCTTGTAGCCCTGGTCCTGCAGTTCCTTGATGGCGGCCTTGAGCTGCGGCATCGAGGCGCTGATGTTCGGCAGCTTGATGATGTTGGCTTCGGGCTGGACCGCCAGGGCGCCCAGTTCGGACAGGGCGTCGCCCAGCTTCTGGCTGTCGTCGAGGTAGTCGGGGAACAGGGCGATGATGCGGCCCGCCAGGGAGATGTCGCGGGTCTCGACCGTGATGCCAGCGGACTTCGCGAAGGTCTGGACGATCGGCAGCAGGGAACGGGTTGCAAGCGCCGGAGCTTCGTCGGTGAGGGTGTAGATAATCTTCGGAGTAAGAGACATGATCCTTGAATCTGTTCGGCGGTGGCGCTAGGCGCAAACCCGAACATGCTATGCGGCGTCAGCCGGTAGATGTTGTCGAGAGTGGGTTCGTATGGGCAGACCCGGGCAGGCCCCGATCGGCTCAACATGGCGCCGCCCGTCCTTTATGTGCTGGTCCAATTGCCCGACCGCCTGGAAGGTACGACTGCCACGAATCGAACATTGTAATACCGCGCCCCGTCTGGCGCGCGCGGAAATGGGCGCCAATCGTCCGCGGGCCGTGCGGTCGGGGCGGAAAAGTGCCTTTTTGTTTCCAGGAATGGCGCCAAATGACCATAACTTGCTGGTATCGGCATGGAAGTTATGGCTAATATTCCGCATCCGTTCGCGCCAGTCCGCGGGCGGAAAAGAGCGGGGCGCCGGATGACGATGGGCGTTGTGCAGCCCGGCGCGTGGAGATGCAATGCGGTTTGGCAGTCTGTCGTTCGATCCGAAGTTCCACTACGCCAGCCGTCCCGATGGCCAGACGATCCACTTCACGCCGGTCGAGAGCGCGGCGCTGGCGCTGCTGGTCGGGCACATGGGCCAGATCCTGCCGCGCCAGCGCCTGCTGGACGCGACCCAGCGCGGCGAGGCCGACGCGCTCGAACGCAGCGTTGACCTGATGATCAACCGCCTGCGCGGCAAGCTGGGCGATTCGGCCCGCGCGCCGCGCTTCATCGCCACCAGCTATGGCGAAGGCTATAGCTGGATCGCCGCGCCCGAGCCGGAGCCGGGCGGCGATGTCTACGTCGCCATCGGCCCGGCCGCCGGCCCCGAGGCCCTGCGGACCGAACCCAGGGTCAAGGCCTTCCTGGTGGATCTGGCCGGCGCCCTGCGGGCTCGCCTGCCGAGCGAGCGCGGCGTCAGCCTGTTGTCGCTGGCGGCGGCCAACGAGGCCCAGGCGCCGTTTCGTGTCGAGGTCGGGCTGCGCCAGGACCAAGCCGGCGTGCACTGCGCGGTGGTGCTGCGCGAGGCCGCCAGCGGCGCCGCGCTGCGCGCCGAGCGCTGGACCATCGCCCCGGCCGACGAGGCCGCGGTCGGCCGCAGCGCCGCTTCCACCTTCGCCGCCTCCATCAAGAGCGAGATCTGGCGCAGTCTGGCGCGGGCCCGCGGCGAACTGGCCGGCCCCACCGACGAGCCCATCGAGTTGCGCCTGCATCGCGCCGCGCAACTGCTGTCGCGCACGCCGCAAAGCTGGCTGGAGTCGGCGTCGGAACTGGAAAAGCTGCGCGCCGAAAGTCCGGACGATCCTCACACCGCGCTGATGTGGGCGTCGCACCTGTATGCGCGGCTGGTGCTGGACCTGTCCAGCGATCCGGCCGAACTGGAGCCGCGGATCGAGGCCCTGGTGTTCCAGGCGCTGCCGCGCGTGCGCGCCAATCCGCTGCTGGCGCTGGCGGCGGCCAAGCTGTTGTGCTTTGTCAGCCACGACCACCTGGAGCTGGCCGAGGCCTTGGCCGAGGACGCCTTCAGCCACGGCACCGCCTTCGCCTCGGCGTTTTCGGTGATGGGCCAGTTGCGCCTGAACCGTGGCCGTCTGCGCGAAGCCATCGACCACTTCGACCAGGGCATCGAACTGGCCGAGCCGGGGTCGGAATTCCAGGTGTTCCTGATGGTGCTCAAGTGCACCACGCTGCTGGCGCTGGACGACCGCCAGGCCTGCCAGGCGGCCTGCGAGACGCTGTACCGGACCAAGCCGCTGACGCGGACGCAGATGGGGCTGTTCCTGTCTTCGCCGGACGAGGTCCTGCCCGACGATCTGCGGCAGATCCTGCTGGCCCTGGACGCAGACCTGCTGCGGCGCCTGCTGGCGCACTTCGAATACCTGTTCGTGCGGCGGGTGCCGGACGCGGCCGGCAGGAAGAACATGTTCCGGGGCGTGCTGGCGCAGCTGGCCAGGCACCGGCCGATCGATGACCTGCCGTCGCGGGTGGGCGTCTATCTGTAGGCACCCTGTTGTATTCGCCAGGTACTCGCCATGTGCCCCGCCGCGTCGGCGAGGCGGGCGGCGCGGTTCGAGTTGATGCGCGATTTGACAAATGGCCCCGCTTGCGGGAAGCTACGGCCCATGACTTCCCGCGCCGTCCGCATTTCGCTGATTATTACCATCATTCCTGGAATGGTGGGTTAACGCGCGACCGCAGTCAGTCAAACAAACCCGCCCCACGAGGCGGGTTTTTTGTTGCCGCCTCTGCCGGGCCCAGCCCCCACGCCGCAGAGAGTCTTCATGCAACAACCGCAAGCCGCCACCGCCAAGACGTCCCACACCGACCCCTTCACGCCGGGCCATGCCGCGCCCGTGGAATACCTGCGCCAGATCCTGACGGCGCGGGTCTACGATATCGCCCGCGAAACCGAACTGGACCTGGCCCAGGGCCTGTCGCGCCGGCTGGGCAACCGCGTGCATCTCAAGCGCGAGGACAACCAGCCGGTGTTCTCGTTCAAGGTGCGCGGCGCCTACAACAAGATGCGCAACACGCCGCAGGCGGCGCTGGAACGCGGCGTCATCACCGCCTCGGCCGGCAACCACGCCCAGGGCGTGGCAATCTCCGCCGCCCGGCTCGGCGTGCGCGCCACCATCGTGGTGCCGCAGACCGCGCCGCAGGTGAAGGTGGACGCGGTGCGCGCCTTCGGCGGCCCGACGGTGCAGGTGGTGCTGGCGGGCGATTCCTACAGCGATGCCTACGCCTACGCGCAGACGCTGGCCCGCGACCAGGACCTGACCTTCATCCCGGCGTTCGACGATCCCTACGTCATCGCCGGCCAGGGCACGGTGGGCATGGAGATCCTGCGCCAGCACCCGGGGCGCCTGGACGCGGTGTTCGTGCCGATCGGCGGCGGCAGCCTGGCGGCGGGGGTGTCGGTGTACATGAAGGCGGTGGATCCGTCGGTCAAGGTGATCGGGGTGCAGACGGTCGATTCCAGCGCCATGGCGCAGTCGATCCAGGTGGGCGAGCGGGTCAGCCTGGCCGAAGTGGGGCTGTTCTCCGATGGCACGGCGGTCAAGCTGGTGGGTGAAGAGACCTTCCGGCTGTGCCGCCAGTATCTGGACGAAGTCATCCTGGTGGATACCGACGCGGTCTGCGCGGCGATCAAGGACGTGTTCCTGGACACCCGCAGCGTGCTGGAACCGGCGGGCGCGCTGGCGCTGGCCGGGCTCAAGCAGTACGTCGAGCGCGAAGGCGCGCAGGGCCAGTCGCTGGTGGCGATCACCTCGGGCGCCAACATGAATTTCGACCGCATGCGCTTCGTGGCGGACCGGGCCGAGGTGGGCGAGGCGCGCGAAGCCGTGTTCGCCGTGACGCTGCCCGAGGAGCGCGGCAGCTTCCGCCGCTTCTGCGCGGTGATGGGGCAGCGCAGCGTGACCGAATTCAACTACCGTATCGCCGATGCCAACACCGCCCGCATCTTCGTCAGCGTGCAGATCGCGCGCCGCGGCGAGGCCGCGGACATCATGCGCGGCCTGGAGCAGGAAGGCTTCGCGGTCAGCGACCTGAGCCACAACGAAGTCTCCAAGCAGCACATCCGCTACATGGTGGGCGGACGCTCGCCGCTGGCGGGCGGCGAACGGCTGTTCCGCTTCGAGTTTCCGGAGCGTCCGGGCGCGCTGATGAAGTTCCTGTCGGCAATGGCGCCGAACTGGAACATCAGCCTATTCCACTACCGTAACCAGGGCGCGGACTTCAGCTCGGTGCTGGTGGGCATCCAGGCGCCGCTGGCGGACGACGCGGCGCTGGACCGCTTCCTGGCGCAGCTGGGCTACGCGCATTGGGAAGAGACGGCGAACGAGGCGTACCGGCAGTTCCTGATCTAGGCGGACAGCCCATGATCGGCCAACCCGTGATGGGCCAGCCCATGATGGGCCAACCCGTCCACATGCACCTGGGGCTGGCCTTGCGGGCAGCGCTCCACGCGCGCCAGCACGCCATAGGCGCGGCGCAGCGTATCGGGCGTGACCACGTGCTGCGGCGGGCCTTCGGCCAGCAGGACGCCACCGTGCAGCAACAGCGCATGGTCGGCGTGGCGCAGCGCGATGTTCAGGTCGTGCAGCACCACCAGCGTGATGAGCCGGTGGCGGACGGTCTGGCGCCGCAGCACGTCCATGACATGGAACTGGTAGTTCAGGTCCAGCGCCGACAGCGGTTCGTCCAGCAGCAGCAGGCGCGGCCGCCGCACCAGCGCCTGCGCCAGCGAGGCCAGCTGCTTCTGGCCGCCGGACAGCTCGTCGAGGTAGCGGCTGGCGAGATGGCCGATGCCCAGTTCGGTCAACACCTGCATGGCCTCGCGCATCAAGGCGTCGCCGCCCTGGCGCGCGCGGCCCGAGCGGGCCGCCACCAGCACCGACTCCAGCACGGTCATGTGCACGCCCTTGGGCAGGGCCTGGGGCATGTACATGGCGTGCTCGGCGCGGCGGGCCGGAGAGAGGCCGGCGAAATCCGCGCCGTCCAGCCGCAGGTCGCCGTCCAGCATGGGATTGAGCCCCGCCAGCGTCTTGAGCAGGGTCGATTTGCCGCTGCCGTTCGGCCCCAGCAGCGCCGTCAGCGTGCCCTCGGGCAGCGGCGCGGCCCGCAGGGCGCGTAGCACCGGGCGGTGGCCGTAGCCGGCGGTCAGCGCGCGGATCTCCAGCGAGGCCATGGCGTCAGCGCTGCAGTGCCAGCGTGCCGCGCATGTGCTGGGCGTGGGCCGGGAACGAGCAATAGAAGGTGTAGGACTCACCCGCGGCCAGGCGGCTGACGGGGAAGGTGACGGTGGCGGTTTCACCGCCGCCGAGCATCGGCGTCCTGGCCAGGATGCGACCGTCGCCCGGCGCCAGGAAGTCGTGCGCCGCGCCGGCCTTGATGCCGTCGACCATGACCGCGTCGATGTCCTCGGTCTTGGTCAGCACCCAGTTGTGGCCGGCCTTTTCCTTGCTGTTCTTGCCGGTGTGGATGAGGCGCACCGTGAAGTCCTTGCAGGTCGCCGGGACCACGATGTGGTTGGGCGCGAACTTCTTGCCGGGCTGGCCCTCGACGTCGATGCCGCAGGCGGGATCGGCGGCGTGGGCGGCGCCGGCGGCCAGCAGGGCGACGAGGGCGAGCGGGTAACGGGTTTGCATGGGGAGGCGTCTCCGGGGACAGGGAAAGGCGTCAGCCGCGCTTGAGGGCGCGGATGACGATGGTGAGAAAGAAGGGAATGCCGACCAGCGAGGTCACGATGCCCACCGGCACCAGCGCGCCGGGCAGCACGGTCTTGGAGGCGACCGAGGCCAGCGACAGGATCAGCGCGCCGGCCAGCGCGCTGCCAGGCAGGTAGTAGCGATGGTCTTCGCCCAGCAGCAGGCGGGCGATGTGCGGCGCCACCAGGCCGACGAAGCCGATGGTGCCGACGAACGACACCGCCAGCGCCGCCAGCGCGCTGACCCGCAGCAGGCTCACCAGGCGCAGGCGCTTGACGTCGATGCCGAAGCTGGCGGCGCGTTCCTCGCCCAGGCGCACGGCGGTGAGTTTCCAGGCGTCGCGCAGCGAGAACGGCAACGCCAGCGCCAGCGCGGCCGCCATCACGCCCACGGTGGTCCAGGTGGCGCGCGCCAGGCTGCCCATGGTCCAGAACACGATGCCTTGCAGCGCTTCCTCGCTGGCGATGAACTGCAGCAGCATGACCAGCGCCTGGAACGAATACACCAGCGCGATGCCGAACAGCACCACGCCCAGCGTCGATCCGCCGCGCCAGCGCGCCACGCGCTCCAGGATCAGCACCGACACCAGGGTGCTGGCGAAGGCCGACAGCGACACCACCATGCCGGGCGGCAGCGCCGGCACGTGCCAGTCCAGGGTGATGGCCAGCGAGGCGCCGAACGCGGCCGCGGCCGACACGCCCAGCGTATAGGGGCTGGCCAGCGGGTTGTCCAGCATGGTCTGCATCTCGGCGCCGCCCAGGCCCAGGGCCAGGCCCACCAGCAGCGCCATCAGGGCGTAGGGCAGGCGGAACTGCCAGACGATGACGCGGGTGCCGGCGTCGGCGGCGTCGGGGTGCAGCAGGGTGCGCAGCAGGTCGAGCGGCGCCAGGCCGGCCGGGCCGGTGGCGATGTCGGCCAGCAGGCTGATGGCGATGGCCACGGCCAGCGCCAGGGCCAGGGCCAGCCGCCGCCGGCGGGTGCGATGGTAGCGGGCGACGGGATCGTCCAGGACGCCGTCGGCGGCGAGGACGGTAGCGGAAGTCTGCATGATGGCGTGCCTGCCTGCCGTCAACGGGCGACGGGTGCGGTCCAGTAGGTGCCGGCGCCGTCCACGTCGAGGAAGTCGCGGTACAGCGTGGCCAGCGTGGCGTCCGGGTCCAGCGCGGCGGCGCGTTCGGGGTACAGCCACTTGGCCATCGCTTCGATTGCCGCGATGTTGTAGGGCGAGTTGTAGAACGCGTGCCAGATGCCGAAGGCGCGGCCGCGCTTGACCGCGTCCAGGTCGCGGATGCCGTCGCGTCGCAGCAGGATGGACAGGCTGACGGCGGAGACATCGGCCGCGGCGCCGGGGCCGACCAGCAGGCCGGGGCGACCGGGGTCGGAGCGGCTGCCGGTGGCGATGTAGACCTGCGGCTGGGCCTGGAGCAGGAACTCCATGCTGACGTCGCCGATCGCGCCCGGCAGCACCGGGGCGGCGACGTTGACGCCGCCGGCGGCTTCCAGCAGGTCGCCGAAACTGCCGTTGCCGGTGGTGTGGCAGCAGGCGGGCCACACGCCGGCCAGCATCTCGACGAATGCGCGCGGACGCTCGGCCTGCGGCACCGGCTGCACCAGCTCGCGGACCTTGGCCAGGTGCGATTCATAGAAGGCGATGTAGCGCTCGGCCTGTTCCCGGCGGTCGAGCGCCTGGCCCAGGATACGCAGGCTGGGCACGGTGTTCTTGACCGGATGCTGGCGGAAATCGATGAACACGACCGGGATGCCGGCCTGCTGCAGTGACGCGATCATCGGGTTGTTGCGGCCCGGGCCGTGGCCGCTCAGGCTGAAGATGGCCACGTCCGGCTTGAGCGAGACAATCTTCTCCGGGCTGACGCTGGCCTCCGAGGTGGTGCCGATCAGCGGCACCTCGGCCGCCTTGGGGAACCGCTTGATCAGCTGCAGCCAGGAATAGGGATCCTGTTGCTTGAGTTCGCCCTGCCAGCCGACCACGCGCGCCACCGGGTCGGCGCGGTCCAGCAGCGCCATGGCGAAGACGAAGCGGCCTTCGCCCAGCAGCACCCGCCGCGGATGATCGGGCACGGTGACGACGCGGCCGGCCAGGTCGGTCACCTGGCGCGCCTGGGCGCCGGGCAGGGCGCAGAGCAGGGCGGCGGCGGCCAGCGCCGCGCGGAACATGATTTTCAAACGCATGGGAGATCCCGATCCAGTGGCCACGACACGCCCCGCGGGCTTGCGGGTAACGCGAACCATTCCTATCGGCAGGCAGTCTCCGCCATCGGGGTTCAAGAATTCGTTAAGACGCGCGCCAGGTTGTGGCGGCAGCGCCGCGAACCGATGGGCGTCCATGACCGGATCGCGGCCGCGCTTACAATCTGAGATTGATTTCCATTCCCCGCTCCGCCCATGCGTGTTCTTGTCATCGAAGACGACCCCGATATCCTCGCCAACATCACGCACCACCTGACGCGCCACGGCTACATCGTCGACTGCGCCGAGGACGGGCTGCGCGGCTACGTCATGGCGGCCGAGGGCGGTTTCGACCTGATCGTGCTCGACCTGATGCTGCCGCGGCTGGACGGCTATGACCTGTGCCGGCGGCTGCGCACCGAGGCCGGCTGCGATACGCCGGTGATCATGGTGACCGCGCGCGATACCCTGGACAACCGGTTGACGGGGTTCGACGCCGGCGCCGACGACTACCTGGTCAAGCCGTTCGCCCTGGCTGAGCTGGCCGCGCGCGCCAAGGCGCTGCTGCACCGCGCCAGCGGCGCCGGCGCGGCGCGGGTGCTGCGGGTCGGCGACCTGACGCTGGATACCGGCACGCTGGCGCTGGCGCGCGGCGGGCAGGCGCTGCGGCTGCCGCCGTCGCCGCTGCAACTGCTGATGCTGCTGATGCGCGCCAGTCCGGCGGTGGTGCACCGCGGCCGGCTCGAAGAGGCGCTGTGGCGCGATTCGCCGCCGGACAGCGACAGCCTGCGAACGCACATCCACCAGATCCGCCAGGTGGTGGACAAGCCGTTCGCCACGCCGCTGCTGCACACGGTGCATGGCATCGGCTACCAACTGCGGGCCGTTGACGATGCGTAGCGCGCGGCGCGGGCTGGCGCGCTATCTGGTGCGCACCTACCTGCTGCTGGCGCTGCTGGTCGGCGGCGCGCTGACCTGGGTCTCGATCTGGAGCGTGAACACACTTGAAGTCCACCTGCAGCGCATCGACATGGGCATGGCGGTGGAACGGGTGCGCAACGATTTCCTGGCCGGCGTCGATCCCGGACGGCCGCACCGTTTCTTCCATGGCGCGCCGGGCAGCGAGGCGTTTCCGGCGGGGCTGCGGGGCCTGGCGCCGGGCTTTCACAAGATCGAGCGCGACGGCCGCGTCTGGCACGTCATGGTGGACGACAAGGACGGCCAGCGCTACATGCTGCTGCGCGACTACACCGAGTACGAACGCAACCAGTCCACTTCGCACTGGACCGTGGTCAGCGGCCTGGCCGGCGGCCTGGTGCTGGCGTTCGTGCTGGGCACGCTGGCGACGCGGCGCATGTTGCGGCCGTTGGCGCGGCTGGCGGCGCAGGTCACGGCGCGCGGCGCGCAGCCGCCCCAGACTCGCCTGGCGGCGGACTATCCGCCGGACGAGATCGGCCGGCTGGCGGACGCCTTCGACGCCACCTACAACCAGCTCGAACAGGCGCTGCGGCGCGAACAGTTGTTCACGGCGGACGTCGGCCATGAATTGCGCACGCCGCTGATGGTGATTTCCAGCTCCTGCGAGCTGCTGCTGGACGAACCCGGCCTGGACGCCGACGGCAGCGCTCGCGTGCGGCGCATCGCCGCGGCCGCGGCCGACATGGGCGAACGGCTCGATACCTACCTGATGCTGGCGCGCGGGCGCGACGCCAGTGACCAGTTCAAGCGCGAAAGCGCCGGCGGCGCGGCGCGTGAACAACTGGCGGCCTGGAGCGCGATGGCGCAGCGGCGCGGCATGTCGCTCGTACTCGAAGCGCCGGCGCAGGCGAGCGTGGCGGATCCAGACGATGCGCAGGCGGCGGCCGCGCAGGCCGACGCGCCGCGTTATCCCGCGCCCTTGCTGCGCGCGCTGCTGTCCAACCTGATCCGCAACTCGCTGCAATACGCCGGTCCGGGCGCTCGGGTCACGATCAGCGCCGGTCCTGACTACCTGCAGGTGGCCGACGACGGCCCGGGCATCCCGGTGGAACGGCAGGAAGCCGTCTTCAGCCCGTTCGTGCGCGGCGCGCAGCCCGATGCCGGCAACCTGGGACTGGGCCTGTCCCTGGTGCGGCGCATCTGCGAGCACCAGGGCTGGCGCGTCGCGCTGCGGTCAGCGCCAGGGCAGGGCAGCGTGTTCCGGGTGGACCTCAGAACGACAGGTCGGCCGTGAAGGTCACGGTGCGCCCGGCGCCCGGCACCCCATACAGCTGGAAGCCGTCGAGCGAGGCGCCGACGCGGCTGTAGTAGAACTTGTTGAACAGGTTCTCCACGTTCATGCCCAGGGTCAGCGACTTGTCGACGCGATAGCGCGCGGCGACCGAGTGCAGCCAGTAGGACGGCGCCTTCTCGTCGTCGCGTATCCAGATGGGATGAGTGCCGGACGGACCCGACACCGTGGAACTATTGTTGTTCTTGCCACCCACGTACTTGTTATCGGTGTAGCGCCGCTTACCCACATATTGCGCGCCATAGCTCAGCGAAAGCTTGTCGGTGGCCGCGTACGTGGTCCACAGGTTGAACGTCAGGTCGGGCACGTTCTTGGCCTCCTCGCCGCTGTTGGCGCCCTTGGTGATGCGGCTCTTCATGGCGCTGACGCCGGCGAAGGCCGACCAGCGCGGGGTGAGGTTGCCCGCCAGCCCCAGCTCGATGCCGTCGACCCGCTTGGCGGGCAGCGCGCGCACCACGTCGGTGGCGTCGTCGCCATACTCCCAGGAGTCGGACAGCTCGGTGCGGAACACCGCGCCGGTCAGCGACAGGTCGCCCTGGGCCAGGTCCCACTTGCCGCCCAGCTCGTAGGTCTTGGACACCGCCGGCTTGTAGCTGTCGCCGCCGGTGGCGCCGTAGATGTTGTTGTTGGTCGAGGCGCCCAGCGCGGACGGCTGCGCGGCCTGGCTGTAGGCGGCGTAGAGGCTGGCCTCGGGCACCGGCTTGTAGGTCACGCCCAGGCGGCCGCTCCAGGCGCCGTCCTCGACCCGGTTGGTGCCGTGCTTGCCGGCGGAGCCGGTGACCTGCGTGACGCGGAACCGGTCATAGCGCAGCGCGCCCTGCAGCAGCCATTGCGGCGTCAGCGTCAGCGTGTCGCCCACGTACAGGCCGGTGTTGAAGACCTCGGCGCGGTTGCCGTCGGCGCCCTTGACCTTATCGACCCCGCCCATGTCGACGCCGCCGTTGTTGCGCAGGTCGAAGGTCGGGTTGGTCGACGGCGCCCTGATGGTGCGTTCGTGGTCGCCGTAGGTTTCCTTGTAGAACTCCACACCGGTCACCAGCTGGTGCTTGATGGCGCCGGTCTGGAAATCCAGGCTCAGGTTGGTCTGGTTGGCCAGGATGGTGTAGCGCTTGGAGGTGCCGAAGTCGTTGCCGCGCAGTTGGCCATAGGGGCTGGGGTTGTCCAGCGCCACATAGCCGCTGTACGACGGGACGCCGTCGGCGCTGTTGACCAGCGGCCCGGCGCCGGCGTAGCCGTAGGAGGTGCGCGAGGCGCTGTTCAGGCGCGCCGGCGACAGCACGCCGATGCGGTCGGTCTGCTCCCAGCGGCTGATGTTGGACAGGCGCACGCGGTCGTTGAAATCGTGTTCCGCCTTCAGGGTGGCCTGGTCGGTGCGGGTCTGTTCGGTGTACAGCGACGGATCGCCGTACCAGGCGTTGCGCGACACGTTCGGCATGCGCTGGCCACCGGTGCCGCGCTGGATCGGCACGCCGCCGTCGGGAATGTTGTTGTCTTCCTGGTGCAGGTAGTTCAGGGTGACGCGGGTGGGCGTGCCCAGCCCCAGCGCCAGCGAGGCCGCCATGCCGGAGCGGTCGAACTCGGTCACGTCGCGCTCGGCCACGCCGTTGTGGTGACGCATCAGGTTGATGCGCAGCGCCGAGCTGTCGGTCAGTTCCTGGTTCAGATCGGCCGTGATGCGGCGGTAGTGGTCGGTGCCCAGGCCGCCGGACGCCTTGTAGAACGAGCCCAGCCGGGCTTCCTTGCTGACCAGGTTGACGCTGCCGCCGACCGCCGAGACGCCGGATTCGATCGAGCCGGTGCCCTTGAACACTTCGGCCCGCTCCAGGTTGAAGATGTCGGTGCGGCTGGACATGCCGGCGTCGCGGATGCCGTCGATGGTGATGCTCTGTTCCGCCGAGAAGCCGCGGATGGTGAACATGTCGCCCCAGCCCAGGTTGCCCTCGCCGGAGCTGAAGGTGATGCCGGGAACGTTGCGCAGCACGTCCTGCAGGCTCTGGGCCTGTTGCTCCTCCAGCACCTCGCGGGGCACCACGGTGATGCTTTGGGGCGTGTTCAGGAGCGGTTCGGTGAACTTGCCGGATTGCACCCGGTCGGCCTTGTAGGGCGCGGGGCTGTCGGCCTGCACCGTGACCGGCGCCAGCACCGTGGCGTTGTCGCTGGCCGGCTGCGCCTGCGCGCTGGCGGCGGCGCCAAGCGCCATGCCCAGGGTCCTGAGCGCGAGCGTGCCGCGGGCAGGGGGGGTGAGCGCCAGAGCGCCGCGGGAAGGGGTGTTGTACTGCGCCATGTCGAGTTCCAGAATAAGTGCCAATGAGAATCGTTAGCGATTCTAGGAAGGCTCATCTCAAGATCTCGTTAAGGCTTGGTCCCGGACCGTGCAAGAGGGGCGCGAGGCGGCAGTCCTGCCGGACCGCCGTGGCGCGGGGGCGCGCGGAAACGCCGGACGACGCGTGCCGTCCGGCGGCGTGGCGTCAGGCGGCGAGCACGCCGTCGGTCATGCGCGGCAGGCCGAGCGGATTGGCGCGCTTGAGGCCGTCGGGCAGCAGCGCGTCGGGCAGGTCCTGGTAGCAGACCGGGCGCAGGAAACGGCGGATGGCGGTGGCGCCGACCGAGGTCGAGGCGGGGTTGGAGGTGGCCGGGAACGGGCCGCCGTGCACCATCGCATGGCTGACTTCGACGCCGGTGGGATAGCCGTTGGCCAGGATCCGGCCGGCCTTGCGTTCGAGCACCGGCAGCAGGCCGCGCGCCATGTCTGCGTCGGCCTCGTCCACGAACAGGGTCGCGGTCAGCTGGCCTTCCAGGTGCTCGGCCACCGCGCGCATCTGCGCGGCGTCGCGGCATGCCACCACCAGCGAGGCGGGGCCGAACACTTCGGCCTCCAGCTCGGGCGAGGCCAGGAAGCGGGTGGCGTCGGTGCCGAAGACGGCGGGGCCGGCGGCGTTGGCGGCGGGCCGCGAGGCTTCGCCGCGTCCCAGCGTGGCGACGCTGGCGTGGCCGGCCAGGGCCTGTTCGCCCTGTGTGTAGGCGGCGAAGATGCCGGGGGTCAGCATGGTGGCGGCGCCCTTGGCCTGCACCGCCTGCCCGGCGGCCTGGCGGAAGCGCTCCAGCGCCGGGCCTTCGATGCCGATCACCAGGCCGGGGTTGGTGCAGAACTGGCCCACGCCCATGACCAGCGATTCGACGAAGCCCTTGGCGATGGTTTCGGCGCGCGCTTCCAGGGCGGCGGGCAGCAGGAAGACAGGGTTGATGCTGGACATCTCGGCATACACCGGGATCGGCACCGGGCGCGCGTTGGCGGCCGCCACCAGGGCCAGGCCGCCGCGGCGCGAGCCGGTGAAGCCGACCGCGGTGATGGCCGGGTGCGTCGCCAGCGCGGTGCCGATCTCGTTGCCGGCGCCGAACAGCAGCGAAAACACGCCTTCAGGCAGGCCGTGCTTGGCCACCGCTTGCTGGATCACGCGGCCCACCATTTCGGAGGTGCCGGGATGGGCGTTGTGGGCCTTGACGATCACCGGGCAGCCGGCGGCCAGCGCCGACGCGGTGTCGCCGCCCGCCACCGAGAACGCCAGCGGAAAGTTGCTGGCGCCGAATACGGCCACCGGGCCTAGCGGCACGTTGGCCAGGCGCAGGTCGGCGCGCGGCAGCGGCTGGCGGTCGGGTTGGGCGGGGTCGACGGTGGCGTCCAGGAAGTAGCCGTCGCGCACCACGCGCGCGAACAGGCGCAACTGGCCGACCGTGCGGCCGCGCTCGCCCTGCAGGCGGGCCAGCGGCAGGCCGGTTTCCAGGTGAGTGCGCTCGATCAGCGCATCGCCCAGCGCCAGGATGCCTTCGGCGATGCTTTCGAGGAATTGCGCGCGGGTCTCGAGCGGCGCGGCGCGGTAGGGGTCGAACGCGGCGGCGGCCAGTTCCGCGGCGCGCGCCACGTCCTCGGCGGTGCCGGCGCAGAAACCGGGTTGCAGCGGTTCGCCGCGGGCCGGGTCGATGGCGTGCAGCGGGGCGCCGGCGCCTTTTACGGACTGGGCGCCGATCAACATATTGCCGGTCAAGGTCATGAATCTCTCCGAATGAAAACGCCCCCGGAACGGGGGCGAACAGGTGTGGCGCGTCGCGGGCCTATTGCGGGCCCAGCTTGCGGATCAGGGCGTCGAGCATCTCCAGTTCCTCGGGACGCAGGTCGGTCAGCGGGGCGCGCACCGGGCCGGCATCATGGCCGACCAGTTTGGCGCCAGCCTTGACGATGCTGACGGCGTAGCCGGCGCAGCGGTTGCGGATCTCCAGGTAGGGCAGGAAGAACTCGTCGAGCAGGCGGTTGGTGGTGTCGTGGTCATTGGCGGCGATGGCGCGGTAGAACTGCATCGCGGTCTTGGGCACGAAGTTGAAGACGGCCGATGAATACACCGGCACGCCGAGCGCGCGGTAGGCGGCGGCATAGACCTCGGCGGTGGGCAGGCCGCCCAGGTAGGAGAAGCGGTCGCCCAGCTTGCGGCGGATGCGGACCATGGCTTCGATGTCGCCGACGCCGTCCTTGAAGCCGATCAGGTTGGGGCAACGCTCGGCCAGGCGGGCCAGGTGGTCGGCCGACAGGCGCGACTGGGCGCGGTTGTAGACGATGACGCCGATCTTGACGGACTTGCAGACCTGTTCGACGTGGTCGGCGATGCCTTGCTGGGAGGCTTCGGTCAGGTAGTGCGGCAGCAGCAGCACGCCCTTGGCGCCCAGGCGCTCGGCTTCCTGGGCGTAGGCGATGGCCAGGCGGGTGGGGCCGCCGGCGCCGGCCAGGATCGGCACCTTGCCGGCGCAGGTGGTGACGGCGGTGCGGATGACATCCGAATACTCGTCGGGGGCCAGCGAGAAGAACTCGCCGGTGCCGCCGGCGGCGAACAGGGCGGTGGCGCCGTAGGGGGCCAGCCATTCCAGGCGCTGGGCGTAGGTCTTGGCGTTGAAGTTGCCTTGCGCGTCGAAATCGGTCACGGGGAAGGAGAGCAGTCCTTCCGAGACGATGGCCTTGAGCTCCTGCGGCGTGGTCATGGGCGGGTTTCCGTAAGTGGCGGGTGACCGCAGGCAGGCGAGCCTGTCGCGCGGATCGGTTAAATAGGTACGTCATCGTACAACATGATTTTGGCCGGCTCAACCCGTTACCGAGAGGTCTAGAGGAAGGAATTGGGGAAATCCGCAATGCGTGACAAGCCCGTCCAACGCATAATTATCTAAGTTGTACGATAACGTATCGCGCGCCGCCTACCGCGACGCCACTTTCGCAGAGGACTCCCCCATGCTGCCCGCGGCTGGCCCAGCGCCCGTGCTGATTAAGATTCATCCCGAGGACAACGTCGCCATCGTCGCCAATGACGGCGGCCTGGCGGCCGGCGCCGCGCTGCCCGACGGCCTGACGCTGGTCGAGGCCGTGCCGCAAGGCCACAAGGTGGCGCTGCGCGACCTGGCGCAGGGCGAGCCGGTGCGCCGCTACAACGTCATCGTGGGCTACGCCGCGCGCGACCTGCCGCGCGGCAGCTGGGTCAATGAGCGCGTCACCACCATGCCCGCCGCGCGCACGCTGCAGGACCTGCCGGTCGGCACGCGCAAGCGCGCGCCGCTGCCGCCGCTGGAAGGCTACACGTTCGAGGGTTACCGCAATGCCGACGGCACCGTCGGCACGCGCAATATCCTGGCGATCAGCACCACGGTGCAATGCGTGCAGGGCGTGGTCGAACACGCGGTCGAGCGCATCCGCCGCGAGCTGTTGCCGCGCTATCCCAATGTCGACGGGGTGGTGGGCATCGAGCACACCTATGGCTGCGGCGTCGCCATCGACGCGCCGGGCGCGGCGATTCCGGTGCGCACGCTGCACAACATCGCCCGCAATCCCAACTTTGGCGGCACCACGATGGTGGTGAGCCTGGGATGCGAGAAACTGCAGCCCGAGCGCCTGCTGGCGCCCGGCGCGATCCCGATCCGCGCTGGCGGGGGCATGGCGGCGGACGGCGGCGTCGATACCATCGTGCTGCAGGACGACGAACACGTGGGCTTCGAGTCCATGATCGCCAACATCATGCGCACCGCCGAGCGCCATCTGCGGATCCTGGACCAGCGCCGCCGCGAAACCTGTCCGGTGTCCGAGCTGGTGGTGGGCGTGCAGTGCGGCGGCAGCGACGCGTTCTCGGGGGTGACGGCCAATCCGGCGGTGGGCTTCGCGGCCGACCTGGTGGTGCGCGCCGGCGGCACCGTGATGTTCTCGGAAAACACCGAGGTGCGCGACGGCATCGACCAGTTGACCGCGCGCGCCGCCACGCCGGAAGTGGCGCAGGCGCTGGTGCGCGAAATGGCCTGGTACGACGAATACCTGCAACGCGGCAGCGCCGACCGCAGCGCCAACACCAGCCCGGGCAACAAGAAGGGCGGCCTGTCCAACATCGTCGAGAAGGCGATGGGGTCGATCATCAAGTCCGGCACGTCCAATATCGACGGCGTGCTGTCGCCGGGCGAACGGCTGACGCGCAAGGGCCTGATCTTCGCGGCCACGCCGGCCAGCGACTTCATCTGCGGCACCTTGCAATTGGCGGCGGGCATGAACCTGCACATCTTCACCACCGGGCGCGGCACCCCCTACGGGCTGGCGCAGGTGCCGGTGATCAAGGTCGCCACCCGCAGCGACCTGGCGCGGCGCTGGCACGACCTGATGGACGTGGACGCGGGCCGCATCGCCACCGGGCAGGCCTCCATCGAGGAGGTGGGCTGGGAGCTGTTCCGCCTGATGCTGGACGTGGCCAGCGGCCGGCGCCAGACCTGTGCCGAGACACTCAAACTGCACAACGCCCTGGCGCTGTTCAATCCGGGTCCGGTGACCTGAGGCTTTTCCCGTTGGCGGCGCCCGAGGGCGGCGCCAACGCCGGCGGCTTCCCGGCGCATGGCGGCGGGGGCCGGACCAGGCCTGCCGCGGCCGGCCTGGACACACCCCTTACAACGACAACGGAGACAACATGGATTCAAACAGAAGGCACCTGCTGGCCGGCGCCGCCGCGCTGGGACTGGCGCGCCTGACGCCGGCCTGGGCCCAGGCGGAGGCATGGCCGACGCGGCCGGTGCGCATCGTGGTGCCGTATCCGCCCGGCGGTTCGTCGGACATCATCGCGCGCGTGATCGCGCCGCGCCTGGCCGAAGCGCTCAAACAGACGGTGGTGGTCGAGAACAAACCCGGCGCCAACGGCAACCTGGGCGCCGGCATCGTGGCGCAGTCGGCGCAGGAGGGCCACTCGGTGCTGCTCTGCGATGTCGGCGCGCTGGCGATCAGCCCGTCGGTCTACACCAAGCTCAGCTTCGATCCGTCCAGGGATCTGCGCGCGGTCGGCATGCTGGCGTATTCGCCGCACGTGCTGGCGGTGCATCCTGATGTACCCGCCAGGACCGTGCCGGAGCTGGTGGCGCTGTCGAAGAAGCAACGCCTGAATTTCGCCGTCACCGCCATCGGCAGCGCGCCGCACCTGGCGGCGGTGGCGGTGCAGCAGGCCACCGGCGCGCAATGGGAGTACGTGCCCTACAAGGGCGGCTCGCAGGCGGTGACGGACACCATCGGCGGCCAGACCCAGGTCATCATGAACGGCCTGCTGGCGACGCTGCCGCACATCAAGGGCGGCAAGCTGCGCGCGATCGCGATTTCCAAGAGGGAACGCATGCAACTGGTGGCCGACATCCCGACGATTTCGGAGCAGGGCGTGGCGGGCTTCGAGTCCGGCACCTGGCAGGGCGTGATGGCGCCGGCCACCACCACCGACAAGACCGCCAGCCTGCTGGCCACGCTGATGGGGCAGATCGTCAACCAGCCCGACGTGAAATCGCAGCTGAACGAGCAGGGCGCCGAGATCGTGGTGCGCGACCCGGCGCAACTGGCGCAGTTCTTCAACAGCGAGCGGGCGCGCTGGGCCAAGGTGGTGCAGAGCGCGGATATCCGGCTGGATTGAAGCGGGCGGCCGGCACGCCCGGCCCTCCAAAAGACCGCGGACCGTGGAGCGCCTGGCGCCGCACGGTCCGCTTTTTTTGGAATGCCGCGATCAGTCGGTGGCCTGCGTATCCGACGGCGCCTGGGCCGGCGTTGCCACCGAGGTATCGACAGACGTGTCGACCGGCGCGTCCACGGACGTATCGGCGGGCGCGGCGGCCTCGGCCTG
Source organism: Achromobacter ruhlandii (assembly GCF_902859695.1). GTDB lineage: Bacteria > Pseudomonadota > Gammaproteobacteria > Burkholderiales > Burkholderiaceae_B > Achromobacter > Achromobacter ruhlandii. The sequence goes on along the minus strand of NZ_CADIJL010000013.1, from coordinate 135,679 downwards.
CGCCGATTGCTTGGCGCCTTCCGCGGCCGGCTTGCCCTTGTTCGCATTGCCCTTGCCGCCACGGCCGCCGCCCGCCTTGGCGTGGCGACGCGAGGCCATGCGCTTGGCGTGCTGCGCCTCGTTGGCGGTGACGGCGCCGGCGGGTTCGCCGTTCAGGTCCACGCGCGCGGCGGACTCGACCATGCAATCCCAGTAGCGGCGGCCGTCACACCAGGTCTTGACGGCCTGCTTGATCTCATCGGGACTGAGCTGCAGGGTCTTGGCGTGCTGCACCAGATCTTCCAGCACCCCCAGCTTGAGCGGCACCTTGGGCGCCGGCTTCTTGGGGAAGGCCTTGGGGAATTGCCGCTGCAGTCGCGAAATGGCGATGAGCACCGGGTCGACCGCCGGCGCCTCGCGTCGTTCGCCGGCCGGCGAACGCGCAGGTTTCTTCCGGGCGGCAGCCGCATCGTCGGACGGACGCGCGGCCGGCTTGCGCGACCCCGCGTCGTTGCCGGCCGGACGGGCGGTTTTCTTTTTGGAAGCCGCCTCTTCGGGAGCCTGCTTCAACAGCAGTTCTCGGATTGCGGCGAGCTGTTCTAGACCCATGGTGTGCTGCGACTTCAAATGTTGAAAGCGTGCAGCATAACAGTTGTGGCGTGTCGGATTGAAGTTGCGGGCGTCCGGCGGCCGTCGTAAGCTCGTCGGCACCATGGGGATGCACACGCCGGTTACGTTTATGCGCACGTCCGCCGCCGCCCGCCGCGCGCTGGGGTGGCTGGCGGCGGGGCTGCTGGTTTTCCAGTCGCTGGTGGCCTCGACGGCGCTTGGCGCGCCCCTGCCGATGGACGCCGCAACAGGGGCTTCCGTCATCCTGTGCACGGCCAGCGGTCCCCGCGTCGTGACGCTGGATGGCGCGGATGCCGCCGCCGACACGGCCCCGGCCGTTCCCCCCGTTCCCCACGGCGTGGGCGGCACCCTGCCGCATTGCTGCGCCGCCAGTTGCGCCATGTTGACCGGCGCCGGTCCGCCTGCGTTCGCGGGGCTGGCCTGGCGCCTGCCGCTGGCGGCCCCAGCCCTGCCGCGCCCCGCGCGGGCCACGCCATGCCCGCATGGCGCGCCGGCCTGGCTACCGCAACAATCGCGCGCGCCGCCGCGCGCGGCCTGATCACTGCGCCCGTCCCGGCGCGCGCCACGTCCGTGGCGCGCGATGCCGGGGACGCGCCCGCCCCAGATCCCGAGTCTTCCGACTTCGCGTGCGCGCGACCTCGCGCACGCGCCATCCTTTTCCGCGCGGCCTGGCGCCGCCGAACCCTTGGAGTCCGATCATGTTCAAACCCGTATTCATCGCCGCCACGCTGGCGCTCGCCCCGCAATGGGCCTGGGCCCATGCCCACCTGCAACGCGCCACGCCGGCCGACAAGGCCGAGGTAGCCGCGCCGTCCTCGGTGACGGCCAGCTTCTCCGAAGGGCTGGAGCCCGCGTTTTCCTCGTTGACAGTGCTGGACGCGGCCGGCAAGCAGGCGGTGCAGGCCAAGGCGGCGCCCGCGCCCGGCGATGACAAGACGCTGGTGCTGCCCGTCGCCAACCCCTTGCCGGCGGGCGCCTATACCGTGAAATGGCAGGCCCTGTCCAAGGACGGCCACAAGACCAATGGGGCCTGGACGTTCACGGTCAAGCCCTGAGATGGACACGTTGTGGGTCGTGTTTGCGCTGTGCCGCGCCGTGAGCGCCGGCGCGGCGGCCGTGCTGTTCGGCGCCAGCGCCATGCTGGCCGTGGGCGGCTCGCCGCGCCTGGGCGTGGCGGCGGAAGCGGCGCTGCGGCCGGCCCTGCTGCGCGTCGGCGCGGCGGGGCTGGTGGCGACGCTGTGCCTGCTGCCGTTGCAGGCCGCCACTATCGCCGGCGACTGGCGCGCGATACTGGACGGCGACTTGCTGGACACGGTGACCCAGCAGACCCGCTACGGCCAGGCCTGGACGGTGCGCGCGTTGTGCGCGGCCGCCGTGCTGGGCGTGGCGCTGGGGCTGCGGCCGGGCCGGCCGTCGTGGCTGGCCGGCCCGGCGGCGGTGGCGCTGGCGCCGCTGGCTTTCACGGGCCACGCGGCGATGCACGAAGGCGGCTGGGGCATGGCGCACGCGCTCAATGACTATCTGCACGTGCTGGCGGCCGCGTTCTGGCTCGGATCGCTGCCGGTGTTCCTGGCATGGCTGGCGGCCTGGCGCCAGCCGGGGGACCGTGCCGAGGCCACCGGCGCGCTGTTGCGGTTTTCCGCCTGCGGGCATGTCGCCGTCATGGTCCTGCTGCTGAGCGGCGTGGCCAATGCGGCGCTGATTCTGGGGCCGACGCTGCCGCATCCGGGGTGGGCCTATGTGGGGGTGTTGCTGCTCAAGGTCGCGCTGGCCCTGGCGATGACGGGCCTGGCGCTGGTCAACCGCTATCGTTGGATCCCGCGCATCCGGCGCGATCCGGTCCAGGCGCTGCATGCCATCCGGCGCAATACCTGCCGGGAACTGGCGCTGGGCGCCGCGGTGCTGATCATCGTGGGGGGATTGGGGTTGATGTCGCCATCGTAGCCGGCGGCGCGCTTGCCCGGCATGACGGCGGCACGAGGTGCCGTCATGCGGGCCGTCCTCCCGCCAGCACCAGCAGCAACGCCAGCGCCAGCAGCAGGCCGAAGGCGGCCAGCGCGAACGGCAACAAGCGCGCGTAGACCTGGCGTTCCTGGCCGTGGCCATGCGCCAGGCCGGCGGCGATGGACATGCGCACCGGCGAGAAAAATCCCATCGACGTGCCGGATACGTGCAGCAGCGCCGCGGCCGCGGGCAGGCTCAGGCCGGCGTGCTGCGCCAGTGACAGCTGCGACGGCATGAACAGGCTGTTGGGCGCGTTACCGCTGTTGGCCAGGATGCCGAAGGCGCCGGCCATCAGGGGCGTGATCAACAAGGTCCAATCATTCAGGGCGCGGAACAGGCCATCGGCGTAGGCCTGCGAAATGCCGGCGCCGGCCAGCACCTCGGCCATCATCGCGAACAGGAAGACGGACAGTACCGCATGCTTGCCGGTGCGCCAGGCGTGGCGCGCATTGCCGGCCAGCAGGCCGGGCTGGCGGCGCAGCGCCGCCATCAGCAGCGCGCCGCCGATCAGCCAGCTGCCGGCATGCAGGAAGGGCGCCCAGGCGGGCAGGTCGGGATAGGGGCTGAAACGCGCCAGGCCGGCCAGGCCCTGGTTCAGCGCCGGCACCAGGCGCGTGGCGACCAGGCAGGCGATCAGCACGATGTAGGGCAGTGCGCCGCTGGCCGCGGTCCGCAACTGCGCGCGACCGGGACGCCGGTCCAGCACGAAGCGCAGCACGATCAGCGGGCCATAGGCCGCCAGCAACGCGGTTTCCGGGCCCAGCAGCGCCGTCGCGGCGCTCAGCAGGACCAGGCTGGCCAGCATCCACGCTGCCTCGCGCCCGCGTTCGGCCGTCGTTGCCGGCAGGCCCGCGCGCCGCGCCGTCATCCAGAACAGCGCCATCCATGCCGCCATCATCAGGGCCACGGGCACCATGCCGTACAGGGCCAGTTGCGTCGGCGGCACGCGCGCGTAGGCCGATGCCAGCAGCGTGCCGCTGCCCATCGCGCCCCAGGGGATCAGGGTCTGGCTCAGCAGCGCGAAGACCATCAGTTCGCGCGGCTTGAAACCGAGCGGGCGGATCAGCAGCACGGTGCCGAGCATGCCGACGCCGAAGCCGGTGGCCGATTCGGCGAACGGACCCACCAGGAAACAGGCGAAGAACAGCAGGCGGCGCCGCGCCAGGGGATCGAGCGGCGCTCCGGCCGCGTCCGCGCCCGCCGTGGCGGCCGCGGACGGGGCGCCTCGCGCCGCCATCTGCCAGAACAGCAGTCCGCCCAGGATGTAGGGCGTGATGACGCCGCCGATCCAGAGGCCGCGCGTCAGGGCCCCGCCCAGCGCGCCGGCGCCGAAAGCAGCGGGGGCCGTGAACAGCGCCACCGGAATGGCCGCCAATAGCCCCAGCACCGCCGCCAGGGTGGTATTGAGCCGGCCGCTGGCGATGGCGCCAATGACCACCAGCGCCGGCACGGACCAGAGCAGATACATCATGGCGCGACACCCGCCCGCGGACAGGCGCGGCGGGCGCGGCGCGGGCCGGATGCGCGGGCGCGCACGGCTCAGCAGGCCGCCGCGAAGGCGCGCAGGATGCCCAGCGCGTGGGGCGTGGGGCCCAACGCCGCGCGCAGCGCCGCCACGTCGTGGCCTTCGGCCGCCAGGAAATCCTGGCGGCGCGCCAGGCAGGCGTCCATCAGCCCCGGGGTGAACTCGGGATGGAACTGCACCGACAGCGCGTGCGGGCCGTAGCGCAGGATCTGGTGCGGATCGTGGGCGGTGCCGGCGAGCACGGTGGCGCCGGCCGGCGGTCGCAGTACGCTCTGCTCGTGCGTCAGGTGGGCGGCGAAATGATCGGGCAGGCCCGCCAGCAGCGGGTCGGCCTCGGCGGCGGGCAGGCGGGCGACGGCATGCAGGCCGATTTCGCGGCCGCGCGGATGGTAGTCGACCGTGCCGCCGAAGGCATGGGCCATCAGTTGGTGGCCATAGCAGATGCCGAGCAACGGCAACTGCGCGTCCATCGCCTCGCGCAGCCACTGCGCGGTGCGTTCGCTCCAGGGGTGCCGGTCGGTGACCATGGCCCAGGAGCCGGTCAGCACGGCGCCGCGCAGCGAGGCCGGATCGGGCAGGGCCTCCTCGGCGGCCGGGTGGACCACCGTCAGGGGCGAGTCGATGCCCGCCAGGGCGGCCGTGACCCAATCGGCCTGTTCGCCATGGGTGGCGCGCAGGTCTTCGGGCGGTCGGCCCATTTGCAGGATGGCTAGCGGTCGGTGAGGCATGGGGGATGGCGTAATCGGCGGGTCCCGGATCGGTCCCGCGCAATGATGAGGCCGCCGCGCGCATTCATCAATAGCCCTGTCCGGCTATCTGCTATGAGCGGGATTGATATCGGCCCGGCGCCGACGCCTTTGCACGAGCCTGGCCTGCCGCGACACCCGCCGGTTCACAGCGTGACGGGCTCGCGCGCGCGGGCGGCGTCCCGCGCCTTGGCGACCGCGCGGTGCGCCGGCCGCGCCAGGCCCAGGTGCTGGCGCAGCGTCGAACCGTCGTATTCCGTGCGGAACAGGCCGCGGCGGCGCAGTTCCGGCAGCGCCAGCTCGATGAAGTCATCCAGCCCGCCGGGCAGCCACGGCGACATGATGTTGAAGCCGTCGGCGCCGTCCTCCTCGAACCACTGCTGCAACTGGTCGGCCACGCTTTGCGGCGTGCCGACCACCTGCTGGTGGCCGCGGGCCCCGGCGATGCGCAGGTACAGCTGGCGGATCGTCAGGTTGTCGCGGCGCGCCAGATCGATCAGCAATTGCTGGCGGCTCTTGCCGCCGTTGGTTTCTGGAATGTGGGGCAGCGGTCCGTCGACCGGGTAGCCCGACAGGTCGAAGCCGCCGATCATATTGGACAGCAACTGCACGCCGACCACCGGATGGATCAGGTCCTGCAGGCGCGCGAACTTGTCCTCGGCCTCGGCCTGGGTGCGGCCGATCACGGGAAAGATGCCGGGCATGATCTTGATGTCGTCGGGATCGCGGCCGTACGCCACGGCGCGGCCCTTGATGTCGCGGTAGAACGCCTGGGCTTCGTCGAAGGTCTGGTGGGCCACGAAGATGACCTCGGCGGTGCGCGCCGCCAGGTCGCGGCCGGCGGGCGAGGCGCCGGCCTGCACCACCACCGGCCGGCCCTGCGGCGAGCGCGACACGTTCAATGGCCCGCGCACCGAAAAATGCTCGCCGCGGTGGCGCAGCGGATGCAGCTTGGCGGGGTCGAAGTACTGGCCGCTGGCCTTGTCGCGCAGGAAGGCGTCGTCCTCCCAACTGTCCCACAACCCCAGCACCACGTCGTGGAATTCGGCGGCGCGGGCGTAGCGGCGGGCGTGTTCCACGTGTTCGTCCAGGTTGAAGTTCTGTGCCTCGCCCTGGCCGCTGGAGGTCACCAGGTTCCAGCCCGAGCGGCCGCCGCTGATGTGGTCGAGCGAGGCGAACTTGCGCGCCACGTGGTAGGGCTCGTTGTAGGTGGTGGAGACGGTGGCGATCAGGCCGATCTTCTCGGTCACGGCGGCCAGCGCCGACAGCAGCGTCAGCGGCTCGAAATGGTCGCTGCGCGCGGTGCGCGACAGCGACGGCAGGTCGGTGTTGCGCACGCCGACCGAGTCGGCCAGGAAGATCGCATCGAACTTGGCGGCCTCGGCGCGCCGCGCCAGTTCGACGTAGTGGCGGAAGTTGACCGGCGCGTCGGCCTGGGCCTCGGGATGGCGCCAGGCGGCGATGTGGTGGCCGGTCTGCATCAGGAAGGCGCCGAGTTTGATCTGGCGCGAGGGGCGGGTCATGGAATTCACTCCAGAAGGAATGGCGGCCTCGCTCGGGCGGCGGCCGTCGGCAAGTGAGGAAACAGGCGGTCAGGGCGTGGCAAGTGGCGTGGCCGTCGCTGGCATCACCACGCCATCCGCAGCGAGGCCAGCGACGGCAGCGCCGGCACGCCGCCGGCCGCCTCCGCGCCCAGCGGCGGGCTGTCGTCGGCGGGCGCGCCGTCCGGCTCCAGGAAGTCGGACAGCACGTCGTCGCGCAGGCGGATGAAGCGTGGATCGCTGCGGTTGCGGGCATGCGCCAGCGGCACGTCGACGATGCGGCGGATGCGCCCCGGGCGCGGCTGCATGATCACCACCCGGTCGCCCAGGTAGACCGCTTCCTCGACATCGTGCGTCACCAGGATCATGGTGATGCGCTCCTTCTGCCAGATGCGCTGCAACTCGGTCTGCAGCCGCGCCCGGGTCAGCGCGTCGAGCGCCCCGAAGGGTTCGTCCAGCAGCAGCACGCGCGGCCGGTTGACCAGGCCGCGCGCGATCGCCACGCGCTGCGCCATGCCGCCCGAGATCTGGTGGGGATACGATTGCTCGAAGCCTTCCAGCCCCACCAGGGCGATGTGCTCGGCCACCCGGTCGCGCTTTTCGTTGTTGGAAATCGCCGCGTTGCGCAGGCCCACGGCGATGTTCTGCGCCACCGTCAGCCACGGGAACAGGCGGTGGTCCTGGAACACGATGCCGCGTTCCGGCCCGGTGCCGCGCACCGGCTCGCCGCCCAGCGTGATGGCGCCTTCAAAGCTGTCGTCCAACCCCAGGATCAGGCGCAGCAGGGTGGACTTGCCGCAGCCGCTGGCGCCGACGATGGAAACGAACTGGCCGGCGGGGATGTCCAGGTCCACGCCCGTGAGCACCTGCAGCACGCCGCCCTCGGCCTGGGCGCTGGGATAACGCTTGCCGACCGCCTGCAGCGACAGGTCCAGCGAAGTAGGTTGAGTCATGCCTGAGTTTTCCTGCGGTTATTGGTCCTGCCCGCGCAGGCGCGCGAGCCGCCGTTCGGCCACGCGGGCCAGGGCATTCATGAGCCAGCCGATCACCCCGACCACGAACATGCCGAAGATCACCAGGTCCATCTGGAAATGTTCGCTGCCCTCGATCAGCAGGTTGCCGATGCCGACGCCCGCCACCAGCAGGTATTCGGCGCCGATGGTGGCCAGCCAGGAATAGATCAGCGCCAGGTAGACGCCGGTGAAGATCGCCGGCGCGGCGGCCGGCAGCACCACCAGGGCGAAGGTCTGCCAGCGGCTGTAGCCGTAGACCCGCGCCACCTCCAGCAGCTTGGGCGGCGCGTTGCGCACGCCATCGCAGGTGTTGACCACCACCGGCACCAGCGCCGCCAGCGACAGGAACACCACCTTGGCGGTGTCGCCCAGCCCGAACCACACCGAGATCAGCGGAATCCAGGCGAACAGCGAGATCTGCTTGAAGGTGTTGAAGCTGGGCCCCACCAGCCGGTTGAACACGGGCGACAGGCCCAGCAGCACCCCCAGCAGCAGGCCGGACAGCGTGCCGATGGCGAACCCGGTCAGCTCGCGGCCCAGGCTGGCGCCCAGCGCGCGCCACAGCTTGCCGCCGACGATCTGGTCGGCGGCGGTGGCCAGCACCTTGCCGGGGGACACCAGCAGGGCCGAGTTCACCAGGTCGGCGCGGGCAAGCAGCCACCACAGCGCGATGGCGGCCACCGGCAGCACCAGGCCGCGCCAGCGGCCGCCGCCGCGCACGGCCAGCGGTTGCGCCAGCGCCAGCTCGGCCGCGTCGCGCGAGGAAGGCGTGGGCGCGTTCATGGCCGCACCTGCACGTTGGCGGCGCGGCGGCGGCCGTGGATCAGGCGCGTCTCGGTCCAGTCGAGCAGCCGGTCGATGGCGTAGCCGATGGCGCCCACCACGATCACCGCGGCCATCACCAGGTCCAGCTGGAACAGTTGGCGGCCATAGACGATCAGGTAGCCCAGGCCCTCGCTGGACGCCACCAGCTCGACCACCACCAGCGACAGCCAGGCCTTGGTGAAGCCCAGGCGCAGGCCGGTGAAGAGCGTCGGCAGGGCCAGCGGCACCACCACCTCCAGCACCTCCTGGCGCCGGCTGTAGCCATAGACCCGCGCCACTTCGCGCAGCGCCGGGCTGGCCTGGCGAAAGCCCTGCAAGGTGTTGAGCGTGACCGGCACCAGCGCCGCCTTGGCGATCAGGATGTACTTGAGCGGTTCGCCGATGCCGACGATCAGCAGCACGAACGGCAGCCAGGCCAGCACGGGAATCTGCACCAGCGCGTTGAAGGTTGGCAGCACGTAGGCCTCGAGCCGGCGAGACAGGCCCATCGCCGTGCCCAGCAGCAGCCCCAGCAGGCTGCCCAGCGCGAAGCCGACCAGCACCCGCTGCAGACTGGCGCGGGTGTTCAGCCACAGGTCGCCGCTGGTGGCCAGGTCGCGCAGGGTGTCCCAGACAAAGGCGGGCGGCGGCAGCACCTGCGGCGAGATCCAGCCCTGGCTGGCGCCGGTTTGCCACAGCGTCAGCAAGGCCAGCGGCAGCAGCCAGGGCGCGGCGGTCCAGGCCGCCTGGCGAGCCCAGGCCGGCGCCGGGGCCAGGCGCGGCAGGGCGTGATGGGAAAGAGAGGCCATGGCGCGGTCCCGTCAGCGCGCGGCCTGCGCCGGGCCCGATACCGGCTTGCCGGCGGCGTCGAACGCGGTCCAGTAGCGCTCCAGCCCCTGGGCCTTGAGCGCATTCTGCAGGTAGCGCGGATCGAACCAGCCGTCCAGCGAGACCTCGCGGCGGATCAGCTTGAGCTTGGCGGCGTCGGCCACCACCGCCTTGTAGCGGGCGATGATGAAGTCGTCGATCAGCGGCGAGTTGCGCGAGGCCAGGTCCTGCTTGTCGAACTCGGCCTGCCACGAGGCGTAGGGCACGCCGCTCTTTTCCCAGATCTTGAAGAGCGCGTCGCGGTTCTTCTCGTCGGACGACCACTGCGCGGCGCGCACGAACACGTCCACCACCTTCTGCACCTGGGCGGGATTCTCGCGCTCGAAGTCCTCGCGCACCAGCAGAGAGGCCTGGCGGGTGTAGGCGGGGTCCTGGCCCTGGGTGCTGTAGATGACCTTGGCCAGGCCCTGGTCGCGCACCTTGAACCATTCGTAGCCGCCGAAGGCCGCGTCCACGCCGTTGGACACCAGCGCCGCCTGGGCGCTGCCGGCATCCAGATTGACGCCCTTGATGTCGCGCTCGGCCAGGCCATGCGCGGCCAGCACGTTGATCGCCACCAGGTGGCCGTTGGTGCCCCGGAAGATCGACACCTTGCGGTCCTTCAGGTCCTCGATGGACTTGAGCGGGGAATTCGGCGGCGCCACCAGGTACAGGTTGTTGCGCGCGCCGCTGACCAGCAGCAGCTTGGTCTTCAGGCCGTTGGCGCGGCCCACCACCTGCGGCAGGTCGCCCTGGTAGGCGAAGTCGATCTGCTTGTTCGACAGCGCCTCGTTGACGGCCGGGCCGGCGCCCTTGAAGAACAGCCACTCGACCTTGACGCCGTCCGCGGCGAAGGCCTGTTCCAGCCACTGATTGACGCGCACTACGCCGCCCGGCGAGCCGCCCCAGGTGATCGGGTCGCCGCCGCCGGCCGTGGCCACGCCGACGCGGATCACGTCGGCGGCCCGGGCGCTGCCGCCCCACGCCGCCAGGGCCACCAGGCCCAGCGCGGCAACGCGTTTACTCAGGATCATCAATGACTTCATGGAAAGACTCATTCAGAAAAGGATCGGGCAACCGGCCGGCATCACGCCGCCCGGCGGTCAGGCAAACAGCGGCGGGCGGGATCAGGCGGCCGCGCGCGCGGGCGCGGCGGCGGCGAGCTTGCGCTCGATGGCGGTGCCCTGGAAGAAGGCCGGATTGGCCTCGGTATAGAAGCGGTAGGGGTTGCCGAACACCAGCGCCTTGAAGTCCTGCGCGCTGATCACGCCCTGTTCGACCAGGTCCCAGCTTTCGGCCAGCGGCGCGGTGAGGTCGGGCACGTCCCAATGGCCGATGTCCGAGGACCAGATGGCGTTGATCTTCACGCCGAGCGGGTTGACCTTGTCGTTGAAGGCCGCCGCCACGGTGCGGTCGTCGGATTCCGAGCCGAAGTAGAAGCTGTCGACCCAGCGCTTGCGGATGTCCTCGACCGACTCGATGCCGGCGGCGGCGAAGTCGTCCAGTTCGTCCGGATGCGGGTCGCGGCTGTGCGGCAGGGCCGAGATGCCCAGGCTGTCGCGCAGCAACTGCTGCGGGTCGATGTCGCGGCCCCGGATGAAATCGGCGCCGTAGCGCTGGAACAGTTCGTGCAGCAGCGCCACGTCGGCGTTGGCCGGGTTGTAATTCTGCACCGCCGCGCGGTTGCGCTTTTCCCAGCGGTCCACCAGGTGGGTGTAGACGTGCGAACCCCAGTCGGCGCCGCCTTCCAGCAGCGCCACGCGCAGGTTCGGAAAGCGCCGCGTGACGCCGCCGAAGAACAGCGCCTTGGCGAAGGCCTGCGAGCCATCGGCGAAGTGGCCGATGTGGTTGAACATGTAGTTGCTGATGGAATGGCGGCCGGTCCAGCCCTGGCTGCCGTAGTGCGTGGTGACTGGCACGCCCAGCTCGACCACCTTGGCCCAGAACGGGTCGTAGTCGTACTCGCTGTCGATGCCGTAGAAGTCGATGTAGCTGGCGTGTTTCGAGATCTCGGGATAGTCGGCGGCGGGATACTTGCGCGCGATCGCCTTGATCGGCCGCTTCACGCCGCCGGCGATGTTGATGACCTTCAGCCCCAGGGTCTTGACCGCGAACTCAAGCTCCTCGATGCCTTCCTGCGGCGTGTTCAGCGGAATGCCGGCCACCGGCGTCAGGCGGTCGCTGTACTTGCGGTACTGGTCGGCATGGAAGTGGTTGATGGCGCGGTGCAGCGGCTGGCGGAACTCGTCGCCCGCGGCCAGCGGCGCCAGCACGTCATTGGGGAACAGCACGGAGTAGTCCGCGCCTTGCTCGGCCAGGCGCTCGTTGAGCAGCTCGGGCAGGGTGTAGGTGGCCAGGTCCAGCGTGTTGCGCGTGACCCGCGCCCACCAGGGCGAGCGCAGGGTACGGTTGTCCTGGCGCTCGGCCGGCGTCTGCTGGTACCAGTCCTTGCCGCCGCTCTTGGTGGCGAAGCGCGAGCCCAGCGCCTTGCGCAGCGCATCCACCAGCTTGCCGCCGCCGTAGTGCTGGACATAGTCCTCCAGGACCGGCGCGTAATCGTTGACGTGCACGTCGGTGTCGATCACCGGGAAATCCAGGGTCGCCTTGACGGCGGCGGACCGTGACGCGTGGCTCGGGTGCAAAGGCTGGTTCATGCTGGCGCTCTCCGTGGGTCATGTCGCGAGGCGCAGGGGAAGTCCCTGCTTGCCTGGCAAACATTACGGGAGCGCCGCGCGGCGCCCAACGAAGGATTGGTTGTTTAGTTGTGCGTCATGACCAAATAACCGGCGCGCGCTCGACGCGCCGGCTTATAGCCATATAGCGCCAGGTTGGTTCGCCTGGCCGCCGGGGCGCGCTATCTTTTTCGTTTCGGCGAAAACAGGGTTCTTGTCATGCCAGCGCAACGTCAACTCAAGCTGGGCGCGTTCATGCGCCCCGTCAGCATCCACACCGGCGCCTGGCGCTACCCCGGCGCCCAGCGCGACGCCAATTTCAACTTCGAGCACCTCAAGCGCTACGCCCAGGCGCTGGAACGGGCGCGCTTCGACGCGTTCTTCATGGCGGACCACCTGGCGCTGCTGAACATGCCGATCGAGGCGCTCAAGCGCAGCCATACCGCCACTTCGTTCGAGCCGTTCACGCTGCTGTCCGCGCTGAGCCAGGTCACCGAGCGGCTGGGGCTGGTGGCGACCGCGTCGACCACCTTCGATGAACCGTTCCACGTGGCGCGGCGCTTCGCCTCGCTCGATCACCTGAGCCAGGGGCGCGCCGGCTGGAACATCGTGACCACCTCCAATCCCGACGCCGCGCTCAATTTTGGCCGCACAGAACAGCCCGACCATGCCCGGCGCTATGCCCGCGCCCGCGAGTTCTACGACGTGGTCACGGGCCTGTGGGACAGTTGGGCCGACGACGCCTTCATCCGCGACGCCGACAGCGGCATCTATTTCGACCCGGCGCGCCTGCGCACGCTGGATCACCACGGCGAACACCTGTCGGTGCGCGGACCGCTGCACATCGCGCGGCCGGTGCAGGGCTGGCCGGTGATCGTGCAGGCCGGCGCCTCCGAGCCCGGCCGGCAGCTGGCGGCGGAGACCGCCGAGGTGGTATTCGCCGCCTCTGCCACGCTGGAGGACGGGCGACGCTTCTATGCCGACGTCAAGGGCCGCATGGACGCGCTGGGGCGCGACCGCGACCATCTCAAGATCCTGCCCGGCGTGCTGGTGGTGGTGGGCGAGACCGATGACCAGGCGCGGGCCATCCGGGCGCGCCTGGACAGCCTGGTGCACTACGAAAGCGCGATCGCCTCGCTGTCGGTCGCGCTGGGATGCGACGCCTCGCGCTTCGATCCGGACGCGCCGTTGCCGCCGTTGCCCGAGACCAACGCCAGCAAGAGCAGCCAGGAACGCGTGCTGCGCCTGGCCGAGCGCGAATCGCTCACGGTGCGCCAGCTGGCGCAGCGCCTGGGCGGCTATGGCGGGTTGGCGATGGTCGGCACCGCCGCGCGCATCGCCGACCAGATGCAGGAATGGCTGGAGACCGAGGCATCCGACGGCTTTAACGTCATGTTCCCGTGGCTGCCCGGCGGCCTGGACGCTTTCGTCGGCCAGGTCGTGCCGGAACTGCAACGGCGCGGCATCTTCCGGCGCGAGTACGAGGGCCGCACCCTGCGCGAGAACCTGGGGCTGCCGCGTCCGGCCAACCGCCATTTCACGCCGTGACGGGCGCCGCGATCAGTGCGTCGGCGCGGGGCGGGCCTCGCCCCGGCGCCGCTCCATATAGGTCTTGACCACCAGTGTCAGCAGCGCCATGCAGGCCAGCAGCGCCGCCGCCGTGAAGGCGGCCACGGTCTTGTAGTCGTCGTTGAGCTGTTCGATCAGCAGCGGCAGCGTCAGCGTCTTGCCCCGGATGGCGCCCGCCACGACCGACACCGCGCCGAACTCGCCGACCGCGCGCGCATTGGTGATGACCGCGCCGTACAGCAGGCCCCACTTGATGTTGGGTAGCGTCACGCGGCGGAAGATCTGCCAGCCGCTGGCGCCTAGCGTCAGCGCGGCCAGTTCCTCTTCCTGGCCTTGCGCCTGCATCAGCGGAATCAGCAGGCGCGCGACGAACGGCGAGGTCACGAACACCGTCACCATCAGGATGCCGGGCCAGGCGAACATCAGCTGCACGCCGTGGCCGCTGAGCCAGCGGCCGAAGATGCCTTCCAGGCCGTACACCACCAGGTAGCACAGCCCGGCCACCACCGGCGAGGTGGCATAGGGGATGTCGACCAGCGCCACCAGCAGGCGGCGGCCACGAAAGTCGTAGCGCGTCACGCACCAGGCCAGCAGCACGCCGAACACCAGGTTGACGGGCACGCTGACCACCGCGGCCAGCAAGGTCAGGCCGATGGCCGCTCGCATGTCGTTGGCGCCCAGGTTCTGCAGCAGGGCGTCGAAGCCGCCGGCGATCACCCGGGCGAAGATCAGCGCCAGCGGCAAGGCCAGCAACAGCAGGGCGGCGAGCAGGCCGGCGCCGATCAACAGGCGGCGCGGCCAGGGGGAGGGGCGCGTCATGGCTCAGATCCCCGGCACGCGCTGCCACGGCAGCAGGCGGCCCTGCAGCGCCTGCAGGGCGAACAGCAGCAGTAGCGAGGCCGCCAGCACCACGGTGGCGATGGCGGCGGCGGCGGGGTAGTTGTATTCGGCCAGGCGGCTGAAGATCATCAACGACGTCACCTCGGTCTTGTAGGGAATGTTGCCAGCGATCATGACCACCGCGCCGAACTCGCCCAGGCTGCGGATGAAGGCCTGCGAGCCGCCGGTGAACAGGGCCGGCACCAGCGCCGGCAGCAGGATGCGCCAGGCGGTCTGGCCCGGGCTGGCGCCGAGCGTGCGGGCGGCTTCCTCGTATTCGGCCCCGATGTCGGCCAGCACCGGCTGCACCGAGCGCACCACGAACGGCAGGCTGGTGAAGATCATGGCGATCACCAGGCCCGGGAATGCATACGAAATCTTGATGCCCAGCGGCGCGAACCATTGGCCGACCCAGCCGCCCGGCGCCAGCAGCACAGACAGGGTCAGCCCGGCCACGGCCGTGGGCAGCGCGAACGGCAGGTCGATGGCGGCGTCCAGCAGGGCCCGCCCGGGGAAGCGGTAGCGCACCAGGATCCAGGCCAGCAACAGGCCGATGACCAGCACCACGGCGGTCGAATAGAACGCCGCCAGCAGCGTGACGCGGTAGCTGGCGAGCACGCGCGGGTCGGTGACGGCCTGCCAGTACTGGCCCCAGCTCATCTGGCTGCTGTAGAGCGGCAGGGCCGACAGCGGCAACAGGATCACGAGCGTGATGAACAGGCTGCTGACGCCGAAACTGAGACCGAAGCCGGGCAGGACGGGATGCTGCCGGAAGAACGTGGACATGCGGACCTGAACGTAAAAACGCCAGCCACCCTCGCGGGCGGCCGGCTGACGAGACGGAAGGCGGGGATCGACGCGGCGTGTCAGCGGCCGGCGCCCAGCAGTTGGTCGAGCACGCCGTTGGCGGCGAAGTGGGTCTTGGTGATCTGGTCCCACGAGCCCAGCACGTCCTGCGGATTGATCAGCCGGATCGACGGAAAGCGGCTGGCCGCGGCCTTGACCGCCTCCGGGTCATGCACCCGGTAGTTGAAGTCGGTCAGCAGCTTCTGGATGGCGGGCGAGTACTGGAACTGCAGATAGGCCTCGGCGACCTTGCGCGTGCCTTTCTCGTCGGCGACCTTGTCGACCACCGCCACCGGGAACTCGGCCAGCACGCTGACCGGCGGCACCACCACCTCGAAGCCCTGCGCCTTGAACTCGTCGCCCTTGGCGATGTTGTTGACCTCGGATTCGAAGGTCAGCAGCGCGTCGCCCTGGTTGTTCTGGGCGAACGCCACGGTCGCGCCGCGGCCGCCCGTGGGAAAGCTCTCCACGTTCTTGAGCAGCTTGCCGACGAAGGCGCGGGTCTGCGCGTCATCGCCCTTGAACTTCTCGTTGGCGTAGAGCCAGGCGCCCAGGTACGAGTAGCGCGCGTTGCCCGAGGTCTTGGGATTCGGGAACACCAGCTTGACGTCGTCGCGCACCAGGTCGTCCCAGGTCTTGATGTTCTTGGGATTGCCCTTGCGCACCAGGAAGGCGATGGTGCTGTAGTAGGGCGAGCTGTTGTTGGCGAACTTCTTCTGCCAGTCGGCGGCCAGCAGCTTGTTCTGCGCCAGGATGTCGACGTCGGGCACCTGGTTGAAGGTGACCACGTCGGCCTTCAGGCCCTGGATGATCGACTGCGCCTGGCGCGAGGTGCCGGCGAACGACTGTTCGATCGTGACGTCCTGCCCGGTCCTGGCCTTCCAGTCGGCCTGGAATTTCGGATTGATGGCGGCGAACAGTTCGCGCGCGATGTCATAGGACGTATTGAGCAGGGCCTGGGGCGCTTGCTGGGCTTGCGCGGCGCTGGCGGCCAGGGCCGTCAGCGTCAGGGCCGAGGCGAGCAGTCGTTTGAGCAAAGGGCTTCTCCGGATGAAAGGCGCTACGCGGGAAACCCGCGGCCGGGGCGGAAGGCCCCGATACCGCATGATGCTTATGCCGCCCGGTATTTGGAAATATTCAATTACCGTTAACTCATAGCCGGGCGTTGTAACCGGCCCGCCGCACCCGCGTTTTCCGGCATGTGGCGGTTTCTCGGACCGGAGGCGCTCACGATGCGTCCCGGGACGGGTAGGCTGCGCGGCAAGGACATGGCCACGGTCTTTCGGGGGCCGATGACCGCGCTCAAGCCGGGCCGCAGTGTCGGCGGCCAGATGGCCGAAGTCATGCGGATCCATGGCGCCATCAACGGCCAGCCCGCCTGCGCCAGCCGGCCTGATCCGATGCGCGGGCTTGATGCGGATCAAGCCCGCGCATCGGCCGCGGCCGATGGCACGTCTCCGAGCGTCCTACAAGGAGCCGCGCATCTTTTGGGCCGGATCCTGCGTGCTACCATCGGCGCCTTCGAGGGGATGTGAATGCACACGGGCGCCAATACCGGGAGACGATGGACCGCGCTAGTCGCGGCGTTCCTGTTCGTGTTCCAGGCGCTGATCGCCTCCGCCGCCTTGCCCGGTCCCGGCGCCGCGCCGGGCGCCACCACCATCATCTGCACGGCCAGCGGTCCGCGCGTGGTCACGTTGGACGCCGAGGGCGGCGTCGCGCAGGACGCGCAACAACACAGTGGCGCCTTGCCGCATTGCTGCTTCGCCGGCTGCGCCATGCTCGGCGCCGCCGCGCTACCCGGACCGTTGCCGCTGGCCTGGCGCCTGCCCCCGACGCGACAGGCGCTGCCGGCGCCCACTGTCGACATCCACTTCTCCAGCGCGCAGGCGCGATTGCCACGGCAGTCGCGCGCGCCGCCCGTCCTGGCCTGAACCCCACCCGTTCCCGTTGTTGCTGGCGCGCCTTGCTTGCGGCCCGCGCGGTCGCGCGCGTCCAGCCCGTTCAGATCCAGAGACTCTCATGCACAAGAACAAGGACATCCTGCGGGCGACCTGCCTGGTCACCGCCCTGGCCGCGTCGTTTCCCGCCTGGTCGCAGGCCGCCGGCGCCGACGCCATCACCATCACCGATCCGGTGGTGATCACGGGCGTCGCCCCGAGCGCGCCGCTGACCTTCACCACCGACCCGAAGATCCCGCGCCAGCCCCTGCCGGCCAGCGACGGCACCGACTACCTCAAGACCATTCCCGGTTTTTCGGCCATCCGCAACGGCGGCACCAACGGCGATCCGGTATTGCGCGGCATGTTCGGCTCGCGCCTGAACATCCTGACCAACGGCACCTCGATGCCCGGCGCCTGCCCGGCGCGCATGGACGCGCCCAGCTCGTACATCTCGCCCGAGAACTTCGACAAGCTGACCGTCATCAAGGGCCCGCAGACGGTGCTGTGGGGGCCGGGCGCCTCGGCCGGCACCATCCGCTTCGACCGCGACACGCCGCGTTTCACCGAGCCTGGCGTGCGCTTCGACGGCAGCCTCGTGGGCGGATCAAACGGCCGCAACGACCAGGCCGCCGACCTGACCGTGGGCAACGACAAGGTCTACACCCGCATCACCGCCAACCATTCGCACGCCCAGGACTACAAGGACGGCGACGGCAACAAGGTGCCGTCGCGCTGGGATAAGTGGAACGCCGACCTGGCGCTGGGTTTCACGCCCGACGCCGACACCCTGTACGAGCTGACCGCCGGCACCGGCGATGGCAACGCGCGCTACGCCGGGCGCGGCATGGACGGCTCGCAGTTCAAGCGCGAAAGCTTCGGCCTGCGCTTCGAGAAGCGCAACCTGGGCGGCGTGCTGGACAAGCTGGAGGCGCAGCTCTACTACAACTACGCCGATCACGTGATGGACAACTACACGCTGCGCACGCCGGACCCGCACGGCATGATGCCGATGGCGATGGCCTCGGACGTGGATCGCGCGACCTGGGGCGGCCGCATCGCCGGCACCTGGAACCTGGCGCCGGACCTGAGCCTGGTGACCGGCCTGGATTTCCAGCAGAGCCGGCACCGCTCGCGCAGCGGCACGGACACGGTCTCGTACCGCTCGCAGAGCTGGGTCAAGGACGCGAGCTTCGCCAACACCGGCCTGTTCGGCGAACTGACCTGGCACGCCACGCAGGACAGTCGGGTCATCGGCGGCGCGCGGGTGGACTGGGCCTCGGCCAAGGACTTCCGGCTCAGCAGCGGGTCCATGATGATGGCCAGGCCCAACCCCACGGCCGGCGAACGCCGCAATGAGACGCTGCCCAGCGGGTTCCTGCGCTACGAGCGGGACCTGGCGGACCTGCCGGCCACGGTGTACGTCGGCCTGGGCCACGCGGAACGCTTCCCGGACTACTGGGAGCTGTTCTCGCCGAAAAAGGGGCCCGACGGGTCGGTCAACGCGTTCCGCGGCGTCAAGCCCGAGAAGACGACGCAGATCGATTTCGGCGCGCAGTACAAGACCGAGACCGTGGATGCCTGGGTGTCCGGCTACGCCGGCTATGTCGACGACTTCATCCTGTTCGACTACGCCAAGAGCCGCATGGGGGGCATGGGGGGCATGGGGGGCATGGGTGGCATGCATGGGGGCCATGGCATGCACGGCGGCTCGACGCAGGCCGCCAACATCGACGCCCGCATCGCCGGCGGCGAACTGGGGCTGTCCTACCAGGCGGCGCCGCGCTGGAAGCTGGGCGCGACGCTGGCGTATGCCTGGGGCCAGAATCGCAGCGACGGCCGCGCCTTGCCGCAGATGCCGCCATTGGAAGCCAAGCTCAGCGCGGCCTACGACGACGGCACGTGGTCTGCCGGCGCGCTGTGGCGGCTGGTGGCGGCGCAGCGCCGCTACGCGTTGAACCAGGGCAACGTGGTGGGCAAGGACTTCGGCCCCAGCGCCGGCTTCGGCGTGTTCTCGCTGAACGGCGGCTACGCGGTCAGCAAGCAGGTCAAGCTGTCGCTGGGCGTGGACAACCTGTTCAACAAGACCTACGCCGAGCACCTGAACCTGGCGGGCGACGCCGGCTTCGGCTTTGCCGCCAACACGGCCTTCAATGAACCCGGCCGCACCCTCTGGGCGCGCCTGAGCTTCAAGTACTGAGCGCCGTCCGGATCCGCTTGAGGTCCCGTTCCAGCTCGATGCGCATCGCTTTCAGCAACGCCCGCGCGTTTTCCGAAAGCGGTGTGCCGGGCCGGAACACCAGCAGGCAGGTGAAACCGATGTCCAGTTCCAGCGGCTTGATGGCCAGCCCGCGCGCCAGGTAGTCCAGCGCCATGACCGGATGCACCATGCCGATGCCCACCCCGTGCAGGGCGAACTCGCAGACGGAATTGGAGTAGGGCGTCTCCAGCACCGGCCGCAGCGCCAGGCCCTGGTCGTGCAGCGCGGCTTCCAGCCGTCGACGGCTGGCGTCCTCGGGGTTGAGCGCGATGAAGGGGTGTTCGGTCAGGTCGCGCAGCGTGATGCGCGGCCGCGCCGCCAGCGGATGGCGGCTGTGCATGGCGATCACGCCCGGCAGCCGCAGGAATTCCGAGTGCTCCAGGCCGGCCACCGACAGCTCGTCGGCCATCAGGCCGAAATCGAGCTGGCCGGCCGCGACCTGCCGCAGCACCTCGCGCGAACTCATGATCTGGAACGACATCTGGATGCGGCGGTCCTGCAGGCCGAAGGCGGCAATGGCGCGCGGCATGAAACCGGTGCCCAGCGCCGGCAGCGAGCCGACCGCCAGGCGCCCGACGCCGAACGATTTCAGGCTGCGGATGCGGTGCTCGATCAGCTCGAAGCCGGCGAAGCAGCGGTCCACTTCCTCCATCAGCGCGCCGGCCTCCTGGGTCGGCACCAGCCGGCCGCGCACGCGCTCGAACAGGCGCAGTTCCGACGAGGTTTCCAGCTTGCGGATGGCCTGGCTCACCGCCGGCTGCGAAATGCCCAGCAGGGTGGCGGCCTTGCTGGTGGTGCCGGCCTGCATCACGGCCCGGAAGACCTGGATCTCGCGCATGTCCATCTATAAGTCCCGCTTATTGACTAAGTTTTTTCGATTGTTGAGGCAATGGTGGGAAAGACAGACACTGGCGCTGTTCCCGATCACTCCTAAGCCCAGCAAATAGAGTAGATGAAAGCTATCAATCAGACTAATAGAGATTTCGCCAGTCTCTCGCCCGCCGTCCAGCGGGCCTCCACCGTGGTGTTCGATTCGCTCGACGCCTTCGTCAACCGCAAGCACCGCCAGCCCGACGGCTTCAGCTACGGCGTCACCGGCACGCCCACGGCGCGCCTGCTGGAAGACCGCATCGCCGCGCTGGAAGGCGGCCGCCATTGCGTCATCACGCCGTCCGGCGCGGCGGCGCTGATGACGGTGGTGATGGGCTTCGTGCGCGGCGGCGACCACCTGCTGCTGTCGGCCGCCTGCTATGGCGCGCTCAAGACCTTCGGCGAGAAATGGCTGGCGCACATGGGCGTGGACGTGGAGCTGTACGACCCGTCCATCGGCGCCGGCATCGAGGCCTTGATCCGCCCGGCCACCCGCATGATCTGCATGGAGGCGCCCGGCACCGTCACCATGGAAATGGTCGACGTGCCCGCCATCGCCGCCGCCGCGCGCCGCCATGGCGTGCTGACCATGATGGACAACACCTGGGCCAGCCCGCTCGGCTTCCAGCCGCTGGCGCACGGTGTCGACTTCAGCGTCGAGGCCGCCACCAAGTTCTTCGGCGGCCACTCCGACGTGCTGATGGGCAGCATCAGCATGAACGACGCCGGCCACTACGCCGTGCTGCGCGAGACCCAGAGCATCCTGGGCCAGCAGGTCAGCCCGGACGATTGCTTCCTGGTGCTGCGCGGCCTGGAGACGCTGGCGCTGCGGCTGCGCGCGCAGAGCGACGCGACGCTGCGCGTGGCCAAGTGGCTGCAAAGCCAGCCGCAGGTCGAGCGCCTGCTGTACCCGCCGCTGCCGTCGGACCCGGGCCACGCCCTGTGGCGGCGCGACTTCCACACCAACGGCTGCCTGTTCTCGATGGTGCTGGCGCCGGCGCCCGAGGCGGCCTTCAACGGCTTCTTCGATTCGCTGCGCCATTTCGCCATCGGCGCCAGCTGGGGCGGGGTGCACAGCCTGGCGGCCTATTACCCGGCCGACTTGCAGGCGGGCCGCGCCTACCCGGCGACCGACCGGCCGATCGTGCGGCTATCGATCGGGCTGGAGGATGTGGACACGCTCAAGGACGACCTGCGCGGCGCGCTGGCGGCGTACCAGGCGCGACGCTGAGCGCGCGGCCGGGCGCGAGGCGGGCGCCCGACCCGCCCGGACGGCGCTTTGCGCCGAATCCAGTTCAACACACCGGCCGGCCGCGCATGGCCGACCGGCACGAAGCGCCCCGAGGCGCTCACCACATAGCAAGGGGAATTGCCATGTTCAGCTTCAAGCAGACTTACCGTTGTCTCGCCCTGGCCATCGCGGCCTGCGTGCCGACCGTCGTGCCGGCCCAGGCCGCCGCCCAGTCCGCGGCGCAACCCGAGGCACAAACCGCGACACAAGCCACGACACAAACCGCGACACAAACCGCGACACAAGCGCCCGCCGCCGGCGCCTCGCCGGTGGCGGCGGCCGTCACCCAGGCCAACAGCCCCACCGTCGACCAGATCCGCGCCCGCGGCTACGTCATCTGCGGTTCCGGCCATGGCACCACCGGCTTCTCGGCGCCCGACAAGGACGGCAACTGGAAGGGCCTGGACGTCGACACCTGCCGCGCCATCGCCATCGCGGTGCTGGGCGACGCCAGCAAGACGCGCTTCGTGCCGCTGACCGGCCAGCAGCGCCTGACGGCCCTGCAGACCGGCCAGATCGACGTGCTGCCGCGCACCACCTCGTGGACCCTGCGGCGCGATGCCAACGGCATCAACTTCACCTACCCGAATTACTACGAGTACGACGCCTTCATGGTGCGCAAGGACCTGGGCATCACCCAGACCAAGGACATGAACGGCGCCACCATCTGCGTGCAGACCGGCTCGACCAACGAGGTCACGGTGGCCGACCTGTCGCGCAAGTTCAAGCTGGGCCTGAAGACCGTGCTGTTCGACAACGTCGCGGCCTCGCGCCAGGCGTTCTTCTCGGGCCGCTGCGACGGCCTCATCACCGACGCCTCGGCGCTGGCGGCGGTGCGCGCGACCCAGGCGCAGAACCCGGACGACTACGTGATCTTCCCGGCCAGCGGCCACAGCGAGGCGCTGACGCCGTCGGTGCGCCATGGCGACGACCGCTGGTTCGACATCGTCAAATGGGTCATCCAGGTGCCGATCGCCGCCGAGGACATGGGCATCACCCAGGCCAACGTCGACGACATGCTCAAGTCCGACGATCCGCGCATCGCCCGCTTCCTGGGCACGGAGCCGGGCAACGGCAAGGCGCTGGGCCTGGACGAGCGCTGGGCCTACAACATCGTCAAGCAGCTGGGCAACTACGGCGAGATCTTCGAGCGCAACGTCGGCAAGAACAGCCCGATGAAGCTCGAGCGCGGCATGAACCGCCTGTATCGCGACGGTGGCCTGATGTACCCGTACGTCTTCAACTGAGCGGCGGGCGGGGCTCATCATGTTCAAGCGACTCTGGTTCGACGGCCGCGCCCGGTCCGTCCTGGCGCAACTGCTGATCGCCGGCGCCTTCGTCGGCGCGGTGGGCTGGCTGGCCTGGAACGCCCACGCCAACCTGACCCAGCGCGGCATCGCCATGGGTTTTGACTACCTCGGCGAGGCGGCCCGTTTTCCCATCGCCGAAAGCCTGCTGGCCTACCAGCCCACCGATAGCTACGGCCGCGCCTTCCTGGTGGGGCTGGCCAACACGCTGTACATCTCGGCGCTGGTGATCGCGGCCTCGACGCTGCTGGGCTTCGGCCTGGCGCTGGCGCGCCGCAGCCGCCATCCGCTGGTGACGGGCGTGGCCACGGTCTACCTGGAAGCCGTGCGCAACACGCCGCTGGTGGTGCAACTGCTGTTCTGGTACAGCCTGGTGACGATCAACCTGCCGCCGGCGCGGCAGGCGCTGCAGCCGCTGCCAGGCGTGTTCCTGTCGGTGCGCGGGCTGTTCTTTCCCAGCCTGTCGTTGCAGGGCGATACGCAGCCGCTGTGGTGGGCGCTGGGCGCGGCGGCGCTGCTGCTGTGGGGCGCGTGGCGCCTGGCGCGCCGGTCGGTGGCGCCGCGCATGCCGTGGCGCAGCCTGGGCCTGGTCGCGGCGCTGGCATTGGTGGCCGCCGTGGCGCAGTGGGGCGGCGCCTCGCTGCACGCCGACGTGCCGGCGCTGCGCGGCCTGAATTTTGCCGGCGGCAGCGCCTTCACGCCGGAATTCACCGCCTTGCTGGTGGGACTGACGATCTACTCGGCCGCGTTCTCCGGCGAGATCATTCGCGGCGGCATCGACGCGGTGCCCGCCGGCCAGTGGGAAGCGGCCCATTCGCTGGGCCTGAAGCCCGGCGCCGCGTTGCGCTGGATCGTGGTGCCGCAGGCGCTGCGCGTGATCATCCCGCCGATGACCAGCCAGTACCTGTCCATCATCAAGAACACCACGCTGGCGCTGGCGGTGGGCTACCCGGACCTGTCCTTCGTCATCACCACCACCATCAACCAGACCGGCCAGGCCATCGAGGGCGTGGCGGTGCTGATGGCGGTGTACCTGAGCATCAGCCTGAGCGTGTCGCTCTTCATGAATCTGTACAACCGCCGCATCCTGAGGACGCAACGCGCATGAGCCTGTCCCATCCTTCCTCTCTGCCGCGGGTTCTGCCGCCGCCGGCGGACCGCCGCGACAGCGCCTGGCACCGCCTGTTCGGCAGCGCCGTCAGCGCGCTCGCCACCGTGGCCACGCTGGCGCTGGTGCTGGCCGCGGCCGGCAAGCTGCTGAACTGGGCGGTGCTGGATGCCGTCTGGCCGGGCGCCACGGGCGCTGTCTGCCGCCAGGCCGGCGGCGCCTGCTGGGCCTTCCTGGGCGAGAAGATGCGCCAGATCCTGTTCGGCATCTATCCGCCCGGCGAGCAATGGCGGCCCACCGTGGTCTGCCTGTTCATCCTGGCGATGACGGTGTTCTCGCTCAGCCCGCGCCAATGGCGCGCCCGCACGGCGGTCATCTGGATCGCGGGGCTGCTGGCGGGCCTGGCGCTGATGCAGGGCGGCATGTTCGGCCTGGCGCGGGTGCCGACCTCGTCGTGGGGCGGCCTGCCGATCACGCTGCTGCTGGCGGTATGCGCGCTGGGCGCCGGACTGCCGCTGGGCGTGCTGCTGGCGCTGGGACGCCGCGGCAGCCTGCCGACGGCGCGCTTCATCAGCATCGGCGTGATCGAGCTGATCCGAGGCTTGCCGCTGGTCAGCCTGCTGTTCATGGCCTCGATCGTGCTGCCCATCATGCTGCCGGCCGGCATGACCATCGACAGCCTGCTGCGCGCCGGCATCGCGCTGACGGTGTTCTCGGCCGCGTATCTGGCCGAGGTGATCCGCGGCGGCCTGCAGGCGATCCCGCCCGGGCAGGCCGAGGCCTCGCGCGCGCTGGGGCTGTCATGGTGGCAGATGACGCGTCTGGTGGTGCTGCCGCAGGCGCTGCGCAAGGTGATCGCGCCGCTCACCAATACCGCCATCGTGATGATCAAGAACACCAGCCTGGTGCTGATCGTGGGCCTGTTCGACCTGCTCAGCTCAGGGCGCGCGGCGCTGACCGACCCGGCCTGGCCCACGCCCTACGTCGAGACCTATCTCTTCATCGCATCGATCTATTTCTGCATCTGCTTCGGCCTGTCGCGCTATTCGATGTGGCTGGAGCATCGCTATAAAAAAGGGGAACTCCGATGACCACGCCTTCCGCCGCTACGCCGCCCGCCATCGCCATCGCCGGCATGCACAAGTGGTATGGCGAATTCCATGTGCTGCAGGACATCAACCTGCAGGTCCGGGCCGGCGAGCGCCTGGTGATCTGCGGGCCGTCCGGTTCCGGCAAATCCACCATGATCCGCTGCATCAACCGGCTCGAACGCCACCAGCAGGGCTCCATCGTGGTCAACGGGGTTGAGCTGAGCGACGACCTGCGCGCCGTGGACGGCGTGCGCACCGACGCCGGCATGGTGTTCCAGCACTTCAACCTGTTCCCGCACCTGACCGTACTGGAGAACTGCATCCTGGCGCCGACGCAGGTGCGGCGCATGCCGCGCGCGCAGGCGGTGGATGTGGCCATGCGCTACCTGGAGCGGGTGCGCATTCCCGACCAGGCCGGCAAGTACCCGGGCCAGTTGTCGGGCGGGCAGCAGCAGCGCGTGGCCATCGCCCGCTCGCTTTGCATGCAGCCGCGCATCATGCTGTTCGACGAGCCGACCTCGGCGCTCGATCCGGAGATGGTCAAGGAAGTGCTGGACACCATGACCTCGCTGGCCGAGGACGGCATGACCATGCTGTGCGTGACCCACGAGATGGGCTTTGCCCGCAACGTCGCCGACCGGGTGGTGTTCATGGACGGCGGCCGCATCATCGAGATTGGCGAGCCGGGCGATTTCTTCGACAACCCCCGGCATGAACGCACGCGCGCCTTCCTGGAGCGCATCCTGCATTGAGGCGGGCAGGGCGGCGGACGCAGCCATCACGCCCGGGTTTGTTTATGAAAATGGAAACCATTATCATGCATGCCTCTGTCGATTGTGCGTCATGTCCTTGCGTCCGTCCCGTCCCTCCGGCTTCCTGGCCTATTACGAAGAGCTGCTCGCGGTCTGGACCCGCAAGCTGGGCTGCCGCGACGCCGCGCGCGACCTGGCCCACGACGCGCTGGTGAAGTGCCTGGAAACCGACCCGGCGCAGGTGGCGCAGCCGCGCGCCTATCTGCACCAGGCCGCGCGCAACGCGGCCGTCGATCAGTTCCGCCGCGACGGCGGGCAGGAATGGGTGCCGCTTGATACCATTGCCGACCACGCCAGCCCCTTGGGCGACCCGATGGCCCAGGCGCGCACCGGCCAGCTGGGCCAGGCGCTGGAAGCGGCGCTGGCGGAACTGCCGCTCAAGTGCCGCCAGGTGTTCGTCTGGCAGCGGCTGGAAGGCCTGACGCAGGCCGAGATCGCCGAACGCATGGGATTGAGCAAGAACATGGTCGAGAAATACATGATCCGTACCGCGCTGCATCTGCGCGAGCGGCTGGGGGCGTATGCGCCCCACTGACGCCGCATCGCCCGGGCAGGCCGGCGGCGAGGCCGGCGCCATTCGCGCCGAGGCGGCGCGCTGGTTCGCGCGCGCCCATTCCGGCGAGTGGGACGCCGCGCAGGAACAGGCGCGCGCCGACTGGCTGGCGGCCGATCCGCGCCACGCCTATGAGTACCGCCTGCTGGAATCGATCTGGCAGGCCGCGGACGCCGTCGCGCCCGAGCGCCTGCGCGCCCTGGCCGAAGCGCCGGGCCGCGCGTCCCATTCCGGACGGCGAGCCGCGCTGGCCTTGAGCCTGGGCGCCGCGATCCTCGCCGTCGGCGGCTGGGCGCTGTGGCCGCGCGGCGCGGGCTGGACCGAATACCAGACACAGGTTGGCGAACTGCGCAGCGTGGCGCTGCCCGATGGTTCCCGCGCCGAATTGAATAGCAACAGCCATATCCGCGTGCGCTTTGACGATGTCGAGCGGCGCGTGCTGCTGGTGGCGGGCGAGGCGCTGTTCTCGGTCGAGAAGAACGCCGCCCGCCCGTTCGTGGTGGATGCCGGCTTGGGCACCGCCACCGTGACCGGCACGCGCTTCGACGTGCGCCGCGACGCGGACCAAGTGCGGGTGCTGGTGGAGTCGGGTTCGGTCAAGGTGGCCGGCGCGCACGACGCGGCGGCCTTGCCGGTCGCGGCCGGGCAGGGCGTGCGCATCGGCGCGGCCGGGCAGGCCGGAGGGGTCGAGCCCGCCGACGTGGCGGCGACGCTGGCCTGGCGCGGCGGCCAGATCCGCTTCAGCAATACCGACCTGGCCACGGCGGCGCGGGAAGTATCGCGGTACCGGCAGCACCCGATCGTGCTGGGAGCCGGGGTGGCGCATCTCACCGTGACCAGCGTGTTCCAGACCCGCGACACGGACGCCTTCCTGACGGCTTTGCCGCACATCCTGCCGGTGCAGGTGCGCCAGCTGGCCGACGGCCGCAGCGAGATTTCGGCGCGTTGATGCTGTTACAAAATAGTTCGGCCGGGCATTCAGGTTTTTTTGCCGTATTGCGTCTTCTTCTTGATTCCGTGGGGCATGGGGCCCATCGATGACGGATCAGGAGCAGAAGCTGTGGTTCACAAGAAAATGGGACAAGGCGCGCCGGTGGCCGCGCGCCTGACGATGGCCGCGATGGCGGCAGTGCTGGCGTTCGGTCCGGGGATGGCCGACGCGCAGGCGACGGCGCCCGTCGCCATCGACATGCCGGCGCAATCGCTCGACCAGGCGCTCAAGCGGCTGGCCGAAACGCACGGCCTGCAGATTTTCTATGCGCCCCAGACCGTGGCCGGCATGCAGGCGCCGGCGCTGTCCGGGTCCATGACGCCGCAACAGGCGCTGGCCGCGCTGCTGCAGGGCAAACCATTGCGGCTGCGGCAGGAAGGCTCGGCCACCCTCATCGAACCCGAGGCGGCCAGCGGCGGCGCCACCGTGATGGCGCCGATCGAGGTCAGCGCCTCGCGCACGGCCAGCAACCTGGTCAGCCCCGTGCAGCAGACCATCGTGCTGGAGCGCGACGCCTTGCAGGAACTGCGCACCGGCTCGGACAGCCTGGCCAGCGTGCTGGCCAAGACCGTGCCGGGGATGGCCGATTCCAGCCGCACCATGACCGACTATGGCCAGACGCTGCGCGGACGCGGCGTGCTGGTGCTGGTGGACGGCATTCCGCTGAACACCAACCGCGATTCGTCGCGCAATCTGGCCAACATCGACCCGGCCACCATCGAGCGCGTCGAAGTGCTGCGCGGCAGCAGCTCGATCTACGGCGCCGGGGCCACCGGCGGCATCGTCTCGATCACCACCCGGCCCGCCGGCGGCGAACCGGTGGCCGAAACCACCGTGACCGCCGTCAGCCCGCTGAGCCGGCTGAATTCGGACGGGCTGGGCGGCCAACTGCAGCAGCATTTCGCCGGCAGCCAGGGCATGCTGGACTACGCGCTGGACCTGGGCGCGCGCCACAACGGCGCCTCCTACGACGCGCGCGGCCGCCGCATCGCGCCCGAACCCAGCCAGGGCGATCTGTTCGACTCCAACATCTACAGCCTGGGCGGCAAGCTGGGCCTGCGGCTGGACGACAAGCAGCGCCTGCAGCTGTCGGCCAGCTACTACAACGCCGACCAGCATTCCGATTACACCTCGGATCCCTCGGTCGGCCGCCTGCCGCCGGGCACGGCGCGCGCGCTGCCGCTCGGCGGCCTGGACCTGGCCGACCAGAACCAGATCCGCAACACGCTGGTGAACCTCGAATACCAACACCTGGACCTGCTGGGCAGCAAGGTCACGGCGCAGATGTACTACCGCGACTACTACACGCGCTTCACGCCGTTCGACGCGCGCGCCGTGGTCACGCGCGGCGGCAACGTCGACCAGGTCATGCAGAACAGCAAGGTGTTCGGCAGCCGGCTGACGATCGACACGCCGCTGGGCGAGCAGTCGAAACTGCTGTGGGGCATGGACTTCAACCAGGAACGCAGCGACATGCCGATCGACGTGTTCGACGCGGCGGCCTACGACGCCAGCGGCGGCCGGGTGTTCCGCAAGACCGGCCGCCTGACCTACATGCCCGAGCTGACCTCGCGCAGCACCGGCATCTTCGGCCAGCTGGAGCACCGCTTCAACGAGCAATGGTCGGTGCAGGGCGGGGCGCGCTACGAGTACGCCACCGCCCGCTTCGGCGACTTCGTGCCGCTGTCGCAATCGCGCGTGGCGTCGCCAGCCTCGGTGCGGGGCGGCTCGGTCAGCTACGACGCCTTCCTGTTCAACGCCGGCCTGTCCTACGCGCCGATCCGCGGCCAGGAGCTGTACGCCAACTTCAGCCAGGGCTTCCAGTTGCCGGACATCGGCGTGCAGATGCGCAACGCGCGGCCGGGCTTCGACATCGGCTCGTCGGACCTGCAGCCGGTCAAGACCAACAACTACGAGCTGGGCTGGCGCGGCGGGGTGGGCAACACCACGGCGTCGCTGGCGCTGTTCTACACCACCTCCAAGCTGGGCGATGTGCAGAGCTTCAACAACGGCCTGATCCTGACCCGCACCGAGGAGCGCATCCACGGCATCGAGGCGACGGTGGACTACCTGACCGACGACGAGAAATGGGGCACGGGCGGCACGTTCACGTGGATGAAGGGACGCGAGCGGCCCGACAACGGCCAGTGGCGCGACATGACCGGCTACCGCATCCCGCCGCTCAAGCTCACCGCGTACCTGCAGTACCGGCCCAACGAGCGCTGGAGCAACCGCATCCAGGCCAATTACTTCGGGGCCAAGGACTACCGGCTGGATGGCGTCGAGAGTTTCGGCCGCCGCGACGTGGGCAGCTACTTCACGGTGGACCTGATGAGCCGCTACCAGGTCACGCCGAAGGACACGCTGATCGTTGGGATCGAGAACCTGTTCAACCGCGACTATTACCCGCTCTATAGCCAGTTGATGCGCACCAGCACCAATACCAGCCGCCTGCCGGCCCCGGGCACGGTGCTGACGCTGACGTACCAGCACCGCTGGTAGCGACCGGGAAGGGGCAAGGGGCAAGGGCCGTCGGCGTGTTTTAATACGCGTTTTACGAGCCCTTGAACCCTGACACGGTTCCCCTGCCTCATGTTGCGCCTGACCGAAATCATCCTGCCCCTGTCGACCTCCCAGGACGACATCGAAAACACCCTGCGCGCCGCGGCCTGTAGCCGCCTGGGGATCGCCCCCGAGGCCCTGCTCGCGCTGACCATCTTCCGCCGCAGCTATGACGCGCGCAAGCGCAGCGCCATCACGCTGACTTATTCCGTGGATGTCGAGGTGGCCGACGAGGCCGCCGTGCTCAAGCGCGTCGCCGGCCTGCGCACGGTGATGCCGACGCCGCCCATGGAATACCAGTACGTCGGCCACGCGCCGGCCGATCTGCCCGAGAGCCGTCGCCCCGTCGTGATCGGCTTCGGCCCCTGCGGCTTGTTCGCGGCGCTGATCCTGGCCCAGATGGGGTTCCGGCCCATCATCCTGGAGCGCGGCCGGGTGGTGCGCGAGCGCACCAAGGACACCTGGGGGCTGTGGCGCAAGAACATCCTGCAGCCGGAGTCGAACGTGCAGTTCGGCGAGGGCGGGGCGGGCACGTTCTCCGACGGCAAGCTCTCGACCCAGGTCAAGGACCCCAAGCACTACGGCCGCAAGGTGCTGCAGGAATTCGTCGCCGCCGATGCGCCGCCCGAGATCCTGTATGTCAGCAAGCCGCACATCGGCACTTTCCGCCTGGTCAAGATGATCGAGCAGATGCGCGCGCAGATCGCCGCGCTGGGCGGCGAGTTCCGCTTCGAGAGCCGCGTGGACGATATCGAGATCGAGGACGGCCGGGTGCGCGGCGTGCGCCTGGCGGGCGGGGAGTTCATTGCCGCCAGCCACGTGGTGCTGGCGGTGGGCCACAGCGCCCGCGACACCTTCCGCATGCTGCACAAGCGCGGGGTGTTCATGGAAGCCAAGCCGTTCTCGCTGGGGTTCCGCATCGAGCATCCGCAGTCGGTGATCGACCGCGCCCGCTTCGGTCCCAGCGCCGGCCATCCGGTGCTGGGCGCGGCCGACTACAAGCTGGTGCACCATGCCGGCAACGGCCGCGCGGTCTACAGCTTCTGCATGTGCCCGGGCGGCACCGTGGTGGCCGCCGCGTCGGAGCCCGGCGGCGTGGTCACCAACGGCATGAGCCAGTATTCGCGCAACGAGCGCAACGCCAATGCCGGCATCGTGGTCGGCATCGAGCCCAAGGACTTTCCCGGCATCGAGGACTCGCCGCTGGCGGGCATCGACTTCCAGCGCCATTGGGAAAAGCGCGCCTACGAACTGGGGGGCGGCGATTACAGCGCGCCGGCGCAGTTGGTGGGCGACTTCCTGGCGGGCCGGCCGTCGACCGCCCTGGGCAGCGTCACGCCGTCGTACAAGCCGGGCGTGACGCTCACCGACCTGTCGTCAAGCCTGCCGGACTACGCCATCGCCGCCATCCGCGAAGCCCTTCCGGCGTTCGAACGCCAGATCAAGGGCTTTTCCATGCACGACGCGGTGCTGACCGGCGTCGAGACGCGCACCTCGTCGCCGCTGCGCATTACGCGCCGCGACGATTTCCAGAGCATGAACACCCTCGGGCTGTTCCCGGCGGGCGAGGGCGCGGGCTACGCCGGCGGCATCATGTCGGCCGCCATCGACGGCATGAAAGTGGCCGAGGCGGTGGCGCTGCATCTGCTGGGCCGAGACGACATCACCGGCGGCAATCGGCGCGGTCCCAGCGACGATTATTGAGCTGACCGGGATGGCCTGGCCGGGCGCGGCGGCGAGGGGCAGGCGTCGCGGGCGCACGGTTATCCGGTCCGCGGGTCCCCGCTCACGCACAGCGCCACGGGCAGATCATGCAGCAGCTGGTCCAGTTCCCATGTCGCGGAGGGATGCCGGCGCGATGACAGCGGGTCCAGGAAGACGCCCCCCGCATCGTCCGGCAACAGCAGGCGGGTGCCGGCCCAATGGTCGCGCGCGGTCGCCGCGTCGCCCCGCGCATAGCCGGCGATCGCCGTGGCGCACAGGCGCGGCACGACGACCAGCAGGGCCTGGTCCTCGTGGCGCCGCAGGAATGCCAGGACGTGCGCGGCGCGCGGCCCTTGCGCCGCGACGGGTTGCAGCGTGCCCTCGCGCAGCAGCGCCGGATGGCGGGCGCGCACGGCCAGCGCGCGCTGGATCAGGGCCTGCTTGACCGCGCCGCTGTGCCAGGCGGCCGCGCTGGCGTCGATGGCGCCGGCGGCAGGCGCACCGTCCAGCAGCGCCGCGCGCCGGGCATAGTCCACCGGCCGGCGGTTGTCGGGATCGACCAGGCTGAAATCCCACAGGTCGGCGCCTTGGTACAGGTCCGGCACGCCGGGCAGCGTGTTGCGCAGCAGGGTCTGGGCCAGGCTGTTGACCAGTCCGGCTGGCGCCAGGCGCAGCGCGTAGCCGGCGATCTCGCGCAGCAGTGTCCTGCCGTCGGGCGTGGTCAGCAGCGCGTCGAGCGCCTGGCTGGCGGCGTCTTCGTAGCGCGGGTCGGGGGCGGTCCAGCGCGTGTGCAGCTTGGCTTCGCGCAGGGCCTTCAGTTGCCATTGCGCGACGCGCTCGATCCAGGCGGCGACGGCGTCCGGGCGGGCGTCGATGTCGTCGGGGGCCAGCTCCAGGGGCCAGGCGCCGACCAGCGTTTGCAGCAGCAGATAGCGGTCGGCGCGCGATGGCCGCTGCTCGGGGCCCGGCAGGCGTTCGATCCAGCCGCTGGCGGCGGCGATCCAGTCCTGCGGGATTTCGCTCAGCGCGGCGAGGCGGCAGCGGCTGTCTTCGCCGCGCTTGTGGTCATGGGTGGCGGTGGCCAGCAGCGCGTCGGGATGGCTGCGGCCGCGGGCGGCGCAAGCGGCCAGGAAGGCCGCGGGTTCCAGGCTGAAGCGCGCCGGGCTGGCGCCAACCTCGTTGCGCGACAACAGCGGGCCGTAACGGTAGAACAGCGTATCCTCGAGCGCCTTGGCGGCCAGCGGCGGGGTCAGTTGCTGGAAGTGGCGCAGCGCCCGGGCGCGCGCGTTGCGCAGGGCGTTGGCCGCGTCCGCCTCGCAAGGCTCGCCGGGCGAGCCATCCAGCCATTGGTCCAGCAGTGCCAGCAACTGGTCGTCGGGGCTGTCGGGCGCGGCCGCCAGCGCGGCGCGGGCGCCGGCCAGCGCGGTTTGCCAATGAATCCGGTCCGCCGCGCCGCGGCCGCCGTCTTCGGCATAGCTGCGATACACCGGAAACGCCGCCAGCAACGCTGTCAGCGCCCGGTCGATCGCCGGGGCCGCCCAGTCGCGCGTGCGCAGGTCCAGGCGCGCCACCCGGGTCAGCGCGCGCACCAGCACCAGCCGTTCCGAGGCGAAGTGGCGCGCCAGCATGAGTTCGCGCGCTGCGCTCAGTTGCGCCGCCGCGGGGCGGGGATCGCCGCTCAGGGTCTCCCAGAACCGTGTCAACGGGTCGCGCGCCGCCGACGCATGCAGCAATGCGCCGACCTGGTCCATGAAGTCGTATCCGGTGGTGCCGTCCGCCTGCCAGCGCGGATCGAGGCTTTCGTCGTCGGCCAGTATCTTTTCCACGATCAGGTAGGGGTCGACCGGCAGGCCGGCACGGGCGCGTTCCGGCGCCGCCCTTAGCAGGGCGCCGTGCAGCCGCTTCAGGTAGGCGCCCGGGCTGGCCAGGCCGTCGATGTGATCGATGCGCAGGCCGTCCAGCAGGCCTTCGCGATACAGGCGCAGCGGCAGGTCGTGCACGGCGTCGAACACCAGGTCGTCCTCGACCCGCACGCCGACCAGTTCATGGATCTCGAAGAAGCGGCGCCAGTTGATCTGGTCGGGCGCGGCGCGCCACCAGGCCAGGCGGTAGTGCTGGCGCTCCAGCAGATGGTGCAGGCGCCGCCGGCCGGCGGCCGAGTCGGCGGCATGCGCCGCGCAGGTGTGTGCGGGGTTTTGCGCGGGCGGCGGCGGCTCGGCCACCGGATAGCGTTGGCCGCCCACGTCGATGGCGTAGCCGTGCTGCGGGTCATGCGTCAGGACAATCATGCCGGCGTCGAGGCAGACGCCATAGGGTTCGGGCAGCACCGGCAGCAATACCTTGCCGCGCAGGGCGGGGTCGGGGGCGCGCCAGTCGATGTCGAAGCAGCGCGAATGCGTGCTGCGTTCGCCGCGCCGCAGCACGTCGGCCCACCAGGCGTTGGAGACATCGGCCGCCATGTGGTTGGGCACGATGTCAGCGATCAGGCCCAGTCGGTGGGCGCGGGCCGCTTGCGCCAGCCGCCGCAACGCCGCTTCGCCGCCCAGTTCCGGGCTGACCTGCCCGTGGTCGATGACGTCGTAGCCGTGGGTCGACCCGGCGCGGGCGCGCGTGATCGGCGACAGATACAGGTGGCTGACGCCGAGCGCGGCGAAGTAGCCGACCTGGGCGCGGGCATCGTCCAGGGTGAAGCCCGCGTGCAGTTGCAGGCGGGCGGTGGCGCGCGGCCGGGACGGCGCGGGCCCCGGGGGCGTGTCGATACCGTTCATGGCGTGCGTCCTCGCAGGGACCGCAGGAGCGCCAGCCGTTCGCGCACCTCGGGCGCGTCCAGGCAATCGGCGGCGGCCAGCGGCTGGCGTTGGCGCCAGTTGGGATGGCGGGCATCGCCGCCGGGCAGGTTGGGCTGATCGAGGGTGCCGGTGGCGTCTTCCAGCGGCACCAGGGTCAGGGGACATGGCGCCGCCGCCACGAAGGCCAGCAGCTTGGCCGCGGGCGCCTGCGCGGGGGCAGGCTCGGCGGGCTGGTGCGCATGCTCGCGCACCGCCTGCCACAGGCTGTCGCGATCGGCGTCGCGTTGCGCGCGCAGGTCGGACTCGCGCTGCGCCGGGCCCAGCAGATCCAGGCCGGCGCGCCAATCGATGTCGCGGCCCCGCCACCAGCCCTCGAGCGTGGGCAGGTCATGTGTCGTGGTCATGGCGGCGGCCTGGGCGGGCCAGTCGCCCGGCGGCATGAACGGGGCCGCCGGCTTTGCGCCGGGCGCCGCGCGCATGAACCACAGCACGTCCATGCCCAGCACGCCGTGGTCGCGCAGCGTGTCGTCAAAGCCGTCGGGCACCGTGCCCAGGTTTTCGCCGATCACCAGGGCCTGGTGGCGCCAGGCCTCCAGCGCCGTCAATCGCAGCAGCGTGCGCAACGGGTAGCGCAGATAGGCGCCATCGCCGGCCGCCGCGCCTTGCGGGATCAACCAAAGGCGCGCCATGCCGAGGATATGGTCGATGCGCAGGCCGCCGGTCTGGGCCAGGCTGGCGCGCAATAGCGCGATGAACGCGGCGTAGCCCGATTGATGCAGGGCTTGCGGCGACAGGGCGGTCAGGCCCCAGGCCTGGCCGCGCGGGTTGTGAATGTCGGGCGGCGCGCCCACGCCGGTGCGCCGCATCAGGTCGGCCTGGTGGCTCCAGGCGTGGCTGCCGGCGGGGCTGGCGCCGATCGCCAGGTCCGCCACCAGGCCCACCCGCATGCCGGCCCGCCGCGCCGCCTGTTGCGCCTGCGACAGGCTGACGGCGGCCAGCCACTGGCAGAACTGGTGGAACGCCAGCTCGCCAGCCTGCGCCTGGGCGAAGTCGCGGGCCTCGCGCGAGCGCGGGTCGCGCAGGCCGTCGGGCCAGGCGCTCCAGGCGCGCGGCGCGCCGGGCATGCGCGCCAGGTGTTCGTGCAAGGCCTCGAACAGCGCGTGGTCGTGAAGGTCCTGCCCGCCCGCCTCGCAGAAGCTCCGCAGCGCCTGGCGCTGGTCCGGCGTCGCGACCCGTTCGAAGTCGCGGTATAGCTCCCGCAGCAGCCGCTGGCGCGCATGGGCGGCTTGCGGCCAGTCGATCAGGTCGCGCGCGTCCAGCGTGCGCAACGCCTGCTGCGCCAGCGGCCCCATCCGCGCCAGCGCGGCCCGCACCTGGGCCTCGCCCAGCGCGGCGGCGGGATCGGCGTAGAGCACGTTCAGGAAGAGCCGGCTGGAAGGGGAATAGGGGCTGTACTGCTGGGGATCGGACGCGAACATGGCATGCACCGGGCTCATCGCCAGCACGTCGGCGCCGGCGGCGCCGGCGCTGACGGCCAGGTCGCGCAGCGCGCCGAAGTCGCCGAAGCCCTGGGTCGCGTGGACCAGGTCGGCGGCCGGGCGCCGCAGGCTGTAGACCTGGGCAGCCAGGCCCCAGGCGCGCGGCTGGGGCTCGCCCAGCAGATGGGACAGACTGGGCGCGCTGCTGGGCGCCACAGCCAGGGTCACGGTGCCGGTGGCCAGGGTCAGCGTGTAGTAGCCGGGAACCGTCGGCGCTTCCAGTTGCGGCACGCCGGCGGCATCGGCCGTGGTGTGTCCGGCCAGGGGCTTCGCGTGGGCGGCGCCGATTTCGTAATGACCCGCGCAGGCGGGGGGCAGGCGCAGCATGCCGCCGGCGGTGGTCACCATCATGGCGGGCAGTTGCGCGTCGCCGCGTGCCCGCGCCAGGCGTTCCTGGCTGGCGCGGATGTCGGCGTCGCTGTCCGCCGGCAGGTCCATCGCGCCCAGCAGGGCGCGCAGTGTCTCCGGCGCCACGGTGCGCGGCTGGCGATAGGCATCGGTCCAATGCTCGGCCAGGCCGGCGGCCAGGGCGAGGGCCGAGAGCGTCCCGCTCATGGCGCGTCCTCCAGCAGAACCACCACGCTGTCGGCGCAGGCGCTGCCGGCGCGCAGCGAGGCAAGCGCGCCGGGCAGGGACTCGAACAGCAGATCGGCGAAGTCGCCCGGTGGCGACAGCGTTGCCGGCAGCGGCTCGCGGTCGGCGCCCAGGTTGGCGTACAGCGTCAGCACGGCGCCGTCGCCCAGCCGCCAGCGCGCCATGACCGTGGCCGTCCCGAGCGCCAGCGCGCCCAGGCTCTCGGCCCCGCGCAGGCGCGGGGCGAGCGCGTGCTGGCGCAGGTGCAGCAGGGCGCGGTAATAGGTAAGCCAGTTCTTGCCGGCATCGCCGGTGTCGTCGTGCCAGGGCACGCTGCGCGCATAGGTATCGGGGGCGTTGGGATCGGGCAGGGCCGTGGCCGCATCGTGGGCGGCATAGGCCGGGAATTCACGTTGCCGGCCCTCGCGGACCGCCTGCGCCAGGGCCGGGTCGGCATGGCTGGTGAAGTACAGGAACGGCGCCTCGCTGCCGCATTCCTCGCCCATGAAGATCAGCGGAATCTGCGGTATCAGCAACTGCAATGCCACCGCCGCGCGCAGGCGCTCGGGCGAGGCCGCCAGGCGCGTCAGGCGTTCGCCCAGGGCGCGGTTGCCGGTCTGGTCGTGGTTCTGCAGGAACAGCACGAAGGCGCTGGGCGGCAGGTGGGCGCTGGGCTCGCCGCGCGGACGGCCGCCGCGGTAGGCCGAAGGCTGGCCCTGGTAGAGCCAGCCCTGTTCCAGGCACTGGGCCAGGGCCTGCGCCGGATAGCGCGAGTAGTCGGCGTAGTAGCCCTGCGATTCGCCGGTCAGCAGATGGTGCAGCACGTGATGCGCGTCGTCGTTCCATTGCGCGTCGTAGCCGGCTTGCAGCAGCGAGGCGCGGTTGTCGTCGTTTTCCAGGACCAGGTGCACGTGGCGCCCAGGCAACTGGCCGCGCACGTGGCGCGCCAGTTCCTCCAGCCATTCGTGGCCGACGATGGCGTGGACGGCATCCAGCCGCAGGCCATCGAAGCGGTATTCGCTGAGCCAGTACAGCGCGTTCTCCTCAAAAAAGCGGCGCACGGCGGGCTGGCGGAAATCGATCGCCGCGCCCCACGGCGTGGGCACATCGTCGCGGAAGAATGGCGCCGCGTAGCGCGGCAGGAAGTTGCCATCGGGGCCGAAGTGGTTGTAGACCACGTCCAGCATCACGCCCATGCCCAGGCCATGGGCGGTGTCGATCAGCGCCTTGAGTTCCTCGGGCGTGCCGTAGGCGGTGTCGGGCGCGTACGGCAGCACGCCGTCATAGCCCCAGTTGCGCGCGCCCGGAAAGTCGGCCAATGGCATCAGTTCGAGCAGCGTGACCCCCAGTTCGGCCAGGGCCGGCAGGCGCTGGCGGACGCCGGCGTAGCCGCCCGCCAGGCCGACGTGGATTTCATACAGCACGCTGTCTTCCCACGGGCGTCCGCGCCAGCCGGCATGCTGCCAGGCGTAGGCGTCGGGCCCGGTCACGACGCTGGCGTCATGCACGTCGCCGTCCTGCAGGCGCGAGGCCGGGTCCGGCACCATGGCGCCGTCGCCGAGGCGATAACGGTAGCGCGTGCCGGGACCGCAATCGACGTCAACCTGGGCGTAACCCTGCGCGTCGGGATGCAGCGCGATGGCGTCGCGGCCTTCGATCAGCAGGGCCAGGCCCGGCGCCGCGGACGGCGCCCACAGGCGGAAGCGCGTGCGGCCGTCGGGCAGCGGCAGCGCGCCGAAAGAAAAGGGTTCGGGCCAGGCCGTCATGCCGCCGGCTCCTGCATGGGGGCGGCGGCGAGCAGCACCAGGCTCTGCGCCGGCACCGTTACCTCGGCATCGTTGACGGGCGCCGCTGGCGTCGGGGCGGACGAATCGAGTTCGCGGATCCAGGCCAGGGCCGGCGCCGGCAGGGTGAACGCAAGCGCCTCGGCGCCGGGATTGAGCAGCAGCAGCGTGATGTCGGCGCTGCCGTCGTCGCGAAGGGCCGCGCGGCGCAGGGCCATGGCCCGCGCGCCGGCGTCCTCCCAGGAGGCGGGCTCGATGGGTTGGCCGTCGGGGTTGAACCAGCTGATGGCGGCGATGCCGGGGCGGACTTCGCGCGCCGCGTCGCCATACCGGGCGGCGCGCAGGGACGGGTGGCCGCGCCGCAGCGCCAGCGCCCGCGCCACCGCCTGGCTCAAGCCCCGGCCCTGGTCGCTCTGCGCCTCGGTCCAGTCCAGCCAGGACAGGGGCGAATCCTGGCAGTAGGCATTGTTGTTGCCGTCCTGGCTGTTGCCGAATTCGTCGCCCGCCAGCAGCATGGGCGTGCCATCCGACAGGCACAGCGTGGCGAGCAAGGCGCGCTGCACGCGGGCGCGCCGTTCCAGCACGGCTTCGTCCTCGGTCGGGCCTTCTTCGCCCCAATTGCTGCTGTAGTTCTCGGCGTGGCCGTCCTCGCCATTTTCGCCGTTGGCCTCGTTGTGGCGGCCGTTGTAGCTGACCACGTCGCGCACCGTGAAGCCGTCGTGCGAGGCGACGAAGTTGACGCTGGCCCACGGGCGGCGATGGCGCCGGTCGAACAGGTCGCGCGAGGCCGTCAGCCGCGCCGCCATGTCGCCCCGCTGGCCCTCGTCGCCGCGCCAGAAGC
Source organism: Achromobacter ruhlandii (assembly GCF_902859695.1). Classification (GTDB taxonomy): domain Bacteria; phylum Pseudomonadota; class Gammaproteobacteria; order Burkholderiales; family Burkholderiaceae_B; genus Achromobacter; species Achromobacter ruhlandii. The sequence goes on along the minus strand of NZ_CADIJL010000013.1, from coordinate 96,590 downwards.
GGCGCACGGTGTCGCGATAGCGGTCGTTCCATTCGGCGAAGGCGGGCGGATGATTGCCCAGCTGGTAGCCGTCCGGGCCGATGTCCCAGGGTTCGGAAATGAGCTTGACCGCCGCCAGTTCCGGATCCTGCAGCACGGCATCGAAAAAACCGGAGCCGGGGTCGAAGCCGGTGCCTTCGCGCCCCAGCGTGACGCCCAGATCGAAGCGGAAACCGTCCACGCCATAGGAGCGCACCCAGTGGCGCAGCGAATCGGTGACCATCTGCAGCACGCGCGGATGCGACAGGTTGACCGTATTGCCGCAGCCGGTGTCGTTGATGTAGTGCCGCTCCTCGCCCGGGACCAGGCGGTAGTAGCTGGCGTTGTCCAGGCCGCGCCAGGACAGCGTCGGTCCCAGTTCGTTGCCTTCGCAGGTGTGGTTGTAGACCACGTCCAGGATGACTTCCAGGCCCGCCGCGTGCAGCCGGCGGATGGCCTGGCGCAGTTCGTTCGGGCCGTGCTGCAGGTACGAGGGCTCGGGCGCGAAGAACGACAGCGTGTTGTAGCCCCAATAGTTGCGCAGGCCGCGTTCCAGCAGGAAACGGTCCTGCAGGAAGGCGTGCACCGGCAGCAGCTCGACCGCGGTGACGCCCAGGCGCTGCAGGTGCTCGATGAAGCGCGGGTCGGCCAGCGCCGTGGCGGTGCCGCGCAACGGCTGGCGCAGGTCCTCGCGCTGCATCGAGACGCCGCGCAGGTGAACCTCGTAGATGACGCTGTCGGCCCAGGCGGTGCGCGGCGGCTTGCTGTTGCCCCAGTTGAATGGCAGGTCCTCGACCACCACGGCCTTGGGCATGGCCGGGGCGCTGTCGCGCCGGTCCAGGGACAGGTCGGCGCGGGCGTGGTTCAGGCGGTAGCCGAACAGCGCATCGCTCCAGTTGACCGGACCGGTGAGCTGGCGGGCGTAAGGGTCCAGCAACAGTTTGTGCGGGTTGAAGCGGTGGCCGTTGCGCGGGTCGTAGGGGCCATGCGCGCGCAGGCCGTAGACCAGGCCGGGCTGCGCATCGGGCAGGTAGCCATGCCAGATCTCGTCGGTGCATTCCGGCAGGTCGAAGCGGCGCAGTTCCTTGCGGCCGCGGGCGTCGAACAGGCAGACCTCGACGCGGGTGGCATTGGCCGAGAACACCGCGAAATTCACGCCCAGGCCGTCGCTGGTGGCGCCCAGGGGGTACGGCTGGCCTGCCGTCATGCGGGTCAACAAAGAAGGATCCATGGTCATTCGCCTTGGCGCAGGAAGTAAAGCGTGGACAGGGGCGGCAGCGTCAGCAGCAGCGATTGGGCGTGGCCGTGCGCGGCTTCGGGGCGGGTCAGCGCCTGGCCCAGGTTGCCGATGCCGGCGCCGCCGTAGACGCCGGCATCGGTGTTCAGGACTTCGTCCCAGCGTCCCGCCAGCGGCACGCCGATGCGGTAGCCGCCGCGGGCCACCGGGGTGAAGTTGCACACCGCCAGCAACTGGGTGGCGCCGTCGGTGCGCAGGAAGGCGACGACGCTGTTGTCGGCGTCGTCCAGCACCACCCAGGCAAAGCCGGCCGGGTCGGCATCGCGCGCGTGCAGGGCGGGCTGCGCGCGATACAGGTGGTTCAGGTCGCCGACCAGGCGCTGCACGCCCCGGTGGCGCGGATCGTCCAGCAGGTTCCAGTCCAGCGGCGCGTCGTGGTTCCATTCGCCGGGCTGCGCCAGTTCGCCGCCCATGAACAGCAGCTTCTTGCCGGGGTGCGCCCACATGTAGCCGAGGTAGGCGCGCAGGTTGGCGAAGCGGGCGCTGTCGTCGCCCGGCATCTTGCGCAGCAGCGAGCCCTTGCCATGCACCACCTCGTCGTGCGAGAGCGGCAGCACATAGCGCTCGGCGTAGGCGTAGACCATGCTGAAGGTCAGCTCGCCGTGGTGGTGCTTGCGGTGCACCGGGTCTTCGGCCAGGTAGCGCAGCGTGTCGTGCATCCAGCCCATGTTCCATTTGTAGTGAAAGCCCAGGCCGCCGTCGGCCACCGGCGCGGTCACGCCGGGCCAGGCGGTCGACTCCTCGGCGATCATCATGGCGTCGGGCACCTCGTCGCGCACCGCCTGGTTGAGCGTGCGCACGAAGTCGACCGCCTCCAGGTTCTCGCGGCCGCCGTGGCGGTTGGGGATCCACTCGCCGGGCCGGCGGCTGTAGTCGCGGTACAGCATCGAGGCCACCGCATCCACGCGCAGCCCGTCGATATGGAAGCGTTGCAGCCAGTGCAGGGCGCTGGCGATCATGAAGGCGCGCACCTCGGTGCGGCCCAGGTTGTAGACCAGGGTGTGCCAGTCCGGGTGGTAGCCTTCGCGCGGATCGTCGTATTCGTACAGCGCGGTGCCGTCCAGGCGCGCCAGGCCGTGGGGGTCGTCGGGGAAGTGGGCCGGCACCCAATCCAGGATCACGCCGAGGCCGGCGGCGTGGCAGCGGTCGACGAAATGCGCGAACGCGGCCGGCGGGCCGAAGCGCGCGCTGGGCGCGAACAGCCCCAGCGGCTGGTAGCCCCAGGATCCGCCGAAGGGGTGTTCCATGATGGGCATCAGTTCGACGTGGGTGAACCCCATCGAGGCGGCATAGGCCGGCAGCTTGTCGGCCAGCTGCCGCCAGGGGCAGGCGTCGCCGTCGGCGGCCAGCCAGGAGCCGGCATGGACTTCGTAGATGGCGATGGCGGCGCCGGGCGCGTGGCGCCGGCCGCGCGCGCGCATCCAGTCGTCGTCGGTCCAGGGATAGGGCGCGGTGTCGTCCACCACCGACGCGGTGGCGGGCGGCAGTTCGGCGCGGCGGGCGTGCGGGTCGGCCTTCAGGCGCACCGCGCCGGTGGCGTCGGTGACCGCGAACTTGTAGACCGCGCCCGCGTCCACGCCGGGGATGAACAGTTCCCAGACGCCGGCCAGGTGCCGCAGGCGCATGCCGTGGCGGCGCGGGTCCCAGCTGTTGAAATCGCCCACCACCGCCACGCGGCGCGCGTTGGGCGCCCACAGGGCGCAGCGCAGCCCGGCCACGCCATCGATCGTGTCCAGGCGCGCGCCCAGCCATTGCAGCGCCGCTTGCCAGTCGCCGGTGGCCAGTCGCCGCAGCGCGTCGTCGGGCAGCACCGGGCCGAAGGCATAGGGGTCGGCGGTGGACTGCCGCGCCTGCGGCCATTCGATTTCCAGCCGATAGCTGTGCGGCGCGCCGGCGCGGGCGAAGGGCGCGGGGCCGCTGTACAGCCCGTCGCCGTCATCGGCCAGCGCGCGGCGCGCGTCGTCCGGACCGAGCACGGTGACCGCGCGCGCGCCGGGCGCCAGCACCCGCACGCCGCCCTGATGCGGGCCGAGCACGGCAAAGGGATCGCCATGCAGGCCGGCGATCAGGGCGGTGCGCTCGGCGGGGTCGAGCGGGACGGGATGGCGCGTCATGAGGTCGAATCCTCGGCATCGATGGCCGCGTTCCGCAGCCATTCATGGGCCAGGCCAGCCAGGGCGCACAGCGGAATGGAGATCCAGTCGGGGCGGTGGCCGCCCTCGTAGCCGATCTCGTAGGCGGCCTTTTCCAGTTGAGCCAGTTGCAGCAGGGTGCGCCAGGCGGGTGAAGCCAGCGCGGCGGTTTCCTCGTAGCCTTGCAGGAAGGCCTCGCTGGCGCGGGCGCGAAAGCGCGCCAGCAGCGCATCGCGCAACTGCGCCGGCGAATTCGCGGTGGCGGCGTTTTCCACCGGCGCCGCGTTGGCGTCGGCGGGCGCGCCGCCCAGCGGATCCTGGCGCGCGACGGCGGCGGCCGCATAGTCGAAGGACCGCAGCATGCCGGCCACGTCCTTGGCGGGCGAGGCCAGTTGCCGTCGCTGCGCCAGCGGGTGATCCGGCTCGCCCTCGAAGTCGATCAGGTAGGCGTCGGTCTGCGCCACCAGCACCTGGCCCAGGTGCAGGTCGCCATGCACGCGGATCAGCGGACTGCCGGCCAGCGACTGCGCCATGCGTTCGATCCGCGCCGTCAGCCGGTCGTGGTGCTCGAACAGCCATTGGGCGCAGGCGCGCGAGGGTTCCTCCAGGGTATCGAGGCGATGGCGCAAGGCCTTGGCGGCGCGATCCAGTTGCGCGGTGACGCTGGCGGCGAGGGCGTCGGCATCCTCCCGCGAGGCCCGCGCCGGCGCGAACGCCGGGTCGTCGCTGGGGCGCGACAGCACCTGGTGCAATTGCGCCACGCGCCGGCCGACGGTGGCGGCGAAGGTCGCGTAGCCCTCCAGGCTGGCTTCGAATTCCTCGGGGCTGTCGCCGCCCAGCAGCGCGGTGGCCAGGGCACGCTTGAGGAAGTCCAGGGTCCAACCCCAGGCGTCGCCCTCGTTGGCGATATAGGCATACAGCACCGCCAGGGTGCACGGCGTGTCGTCGGCGTCGATCCGCCTGACCTCGCCCAGCAGGGTGGGGATGTTGGCGTAGCCGGCGCGCGTCAGGTGGCGGCTCATTTCCACTTCGGCCGACAGCCCCGGTTCGGCGTTGCGCAGCAGTTTCAGGATGGCCTGCCCGCCGATCACCACCGAGCTGTTGGACTGCTCGCCGCTGATCCATTGCAGCGCCGGCTCGGCGCCCAGGTCCAGCGCCGCCAGCCCGGGTTCGGCCTGGCAGCGGATCACGCCGGGCCGCTCGCCCGGCTTGCCGCCCTGGCGCCCGTCCCACTCGCGGCCGGCGCGCAGGGCCTGGACCACGCCCAGCACGAAGCCGGGTTGCAGGAAGGCGTCGGCCAGGATGCCGACTTCCGGCCCGCGCCGCACCCGCGCGATCGGATACTGGACGTGCGCGGTTTCGTCCCACACCAGCGCGAAGGGCACCTGCACCCGCTGGCCGGCGCCGGCGTCGGCCGGTTCGGCCTCGGCCCAGTAGTACTCCGCGCCATCGGCGCCGAACGGCGTGGCGTAGGCCAGCCGCGCCCGCGCCGGCGGCGTGGCGCCCGGAAACCAGCGCTGGCGCGCCAGGTATTCCGGCAGCACTTCGGTTTCCAGCGCGACGCGCGAAGCGTCCGTGAGGACGGCATTGGCGTGGCCGCGCAACACCAGCGTGACCAGCTCCGGCATGCGTTCGGGCAGGCTGGCATGCCAGCCGGGCGGCGCCGCCTCGGCGCTCAGGTCCATCCAGTAAAAACCATACGGAGGCAGCGTCAGCAGATACGGCAGTTCGCCGATGGCGGGAAAGGGCGTGCCGCCCAGCATTTCCACCGGCACGCGGCCATTGAAGGCCTGCAGCGGCAGTTCGACCGGCTGGGCGGCGTTCGACAGGTTGGCCACGCACAGGATGGTGGTGTCGCGCCACTGCCGCAGGTAGGCCAGGATCTTGCGGTTGCCGGCCTGGATAAAGCGCAGCGTGCCGCGGCCGAAGGCGCGGGTCTGGCGGCGCTGCGCCAGCATGCGGCGGGTCCAGTTCAGCAGCGAATGCGGGTCGCGCTGCTGGGCCTCGACGTTGACGGCCTCGTAGCCATACAGCGGCCCCATCAGCACCGGCAGCGGCAGGCGCTCGGGGTCGGCGCGCGAGAAGCCGCCATTGCGGTCGGGCGACCACTGCATCGGCGTGCGCACGCCGTCGCGGTCGCCCAGGTGCACGTTGTCGCCCATGCCCAGTTCGTCGCCGTAGTACAGCACCGGCGTGCCGGGCATCGACAGCAGCAGGCTGTTCATCAGTTCGACCCGGCGCCGGTCGCGTTCCAGCAGCGGCGCCAGCCGCCGGCGGATGCCCAGGTTGATGCGGGCGCGCGGATCGGCGGCGTAGACGCTCCACAGGTAGTCGCGTTCGCGGCTGGTGACCATCTCCAGCGTCAGTTCGTCGTGGTTGCGCAGGAAGATGGCCCACTGGCAGGTGGCGGGAATGTCGGGCGTCTGGCGGATGATGTCGGTGATGGGAAAGCGGTCTTCCTGCGCGATCGCCATGTACATGCGCGGCATCAGCGGGAAGTGGAACGACATGTGGCATTCGTCGCCATCGCCGAAATATTCCTGCGCGTCCTCGGGCCACTGATTGGCCTCGGCCAGCAGCAGGCGTCCCGGGTACTCGGCATCGATCACCGCGCGGATGCGCTTGAGCACCTGGTGGGTCTCGGGCAGGTTCTCGTTGTTGGTGCCTTCGCGCTCGACCAGGTACGGCACGGCGTCCAGCCGCAGGCCGTCCACGCCCATGTCCAGCCAGTGCCGCATCACCGCCAGCACTTCCTTTAACACCTGCGGGTTGTCGTAGTTCAGGTCGGGCTGGTGCGAATAGAAGCGGTGCCAGAAGTAGGCATTGGCGACCGGGTCCCAGGTCCAGTTCGATTTTTCGGTGTCGCAGAAGATGACGCGGGTGCCGGCGTAGGCCTTGTCGTTATCCGACCATACATAGAAATTGCGCGCGGCCGAACCGGGCCGCGAACTGCGGGCGCGCTGGAACCACGGGTGCTGGTCGGAGGTGTGGTTGACCACCAATTCGGTGATGACGCGCAGCCCGCGCGCATGGGCGGCGCGAATCAGCCGGCGCACGTCGGCCACGGTGCCGTAGTCGGGATGCACGCCGCGGTAGTCGGCGATGTCGTAGCCGTCGTCGCGGCGGGGCGAGGGATAGAACGGCAGCAGCCAGATCGTGTCCACCCCGAGGTTGGCGATGTAATCCAGTTTGGAGATCAGCCCCGGCAGGTCGCCGACGCCATCGTCGTTGGAGTCGAAGAACGACTTCACGTGCAGTTGGTAGACGACCGCGTCCTTGTACCAGAGGCCGTCGTCCTGGGGCGGGGTGTCGCTGTTCATGGTGGCGGGCTCCCGGGCGGCGTCAACCATGACGCGACAGCCGCCAGATGCGGTAGGGTTGATCGGGGGACAGCGCCACGTCGCGGGCGCCGCCCTGCCAGGTTTCGCGCTGTCCGCCCAGCAGGTCCTCGGCCACCAGTTCGGCCGCCCAGGGCGGGCAGAACAGCGCGTAGGGCGGCTCGAGGCGGGCGGTCTGGGGATGGAACGGGTCCAGGCTGATCGCCGCCAGGATCACATTGCCCTGGCCGGGCGTGGCCTTGGCGAAGGCGATGACGCGGTCGTTGCCGCTGGCCGCGAGCGTCAGGCCGCGGTGGCTCTGCAAGGCGGGATTGGCGCGGCGCAGTTGATTCAGGCGCGCGATCTCGGCGCGGATGTTGCCGGCCTGGTGCCAGTCGCGCTGGCGCAGTTCGTATTTCTCGGAGTCCAGATATTCCTCCTTGCCCGGCACCGGCGCGGCCTCGCACAGTTCGAAGCCGCTGTACACGCCCCACAGGCCGGAACCCAGCGCGGCCAGCGCCGCCCGGATCAGGAAGCCGGGGCGGCCCGAGGTCTGCAGGAACAGCGGATTGATGTCGGGCGTGTTGACGAAGAAATGCGGCCGGAAGAAATCCGCGACGGGCGCCTGCGAGATCTCGCGCAGATAGGCTTCCAGCTCGGCCTTGTCGTTGCGCCAGGTGAAGTAGGTGTACGACTGGCTAAAACCAATCTTGGCCAGGCGGTACATCATCCTGGGCCGGGTGAAGGCTTCGGACAGGAACAGCACATCCGGATGGCGGGCGTGCACGTCGGCGATCAGCCATTGCCAGAAGGGCAGCGGCTTGGTGTGGGGGTTGTCGACGCGGAAGGTGCGCACGCCCTGTTCCACCCAGAACAGCACGATGTCGCGCAGGGCGCGCCACAGGCCCAGCTTGCGCGCGCGCTTGGGCGCCGGGCCATAGAACGCCACGTTGACGATGTCTTCGTACTTCTTGGGCGGATTCTCGGCATAGCGCAGCGAACCGTCGGGCCGCCAGGAGAACCAGTCGGGATGGCGCGCCAGCCAGGGGTGGTCGGGCGAGCACTGGATGGCGAAGTCCAACGCCATCTCCAGGCCGTGCTCGCGGGCGGCGTCGACCAGCCGCAGGAAGTCGGCCAGGGTGCCCAGGCGCGGCTCGATGGCGTCGTGGCCGCCGGCCGGCGAACCGATGGCGTAGGGGCTGCCGACATCGTCGGGTCCGGCGCGCAGGCTGTTGTTGCGGCCCTTGCGGTTGGCCAGGCCGATGGGGTGGATCGGCGGCAGGTAGAGCACGTCGAAGCCCATCGCGCGGATGTCGGGCAGGCGCGCGATGACATCGTCGAAGGTGCCGTGGCGGCCGGGTTCGGCGGCCTGCGACCGGGGGAACAGTTCGTACCACGCGGCGTGGGTGGCGCGCGGCCGGTCGACCCAGAGCGGGTGGATGGCGGACAACGATTCGAACGGGCGGCTGTCGTGGCTGCGCATGGCCTGGGCCAAAGCGGGGTCGAGCAGCGTCTCGATCTGGGCGGCGTCGGGTTCGCTGTCCGGCGCCGGCGCGGCGCAGGCGCGCAGGGCGCGCTTGATCAGGCCGGCGCCGGGCGTGGCGGCCTGGCTGGCGCGCTGGTCGGCCGCGCGCAGCAGTTGCAGGCCTTCCTCGCGTTCCAGCCGCAGACTGGCGCCGGCGGCATGCTTGACTTCCAGTTCGTGCCGGAACGTCTCCCAGCCGTCGTGCCAGGCGGCCACCTGGAACGCGTGCGGGCCGATGCGGTCGGGCCGGAAGCTGGCGGACCAGCGGTCATTGCCGACCGGAACCAGTGGCACGGCGCGCCAGGCGGGTTCGTCGTCGGCGCGCCAGCGCAGCTCGGCCGCGAGCCGGTCATGGCCGTCCATGAAAATGTCGGCCTCGACTTGCACGGGATCATGCACGCCGCATTTGACGGGGAAGGCGCCGCCGTCGACCGCGGGCACGACCTGTTCGATGGCGATACGGGCCTGGCCGACGCCGTCGCCGCGCGTCGCCGAGGTCGCGCGGGGCGACAGGCGCACGGGCGCGGCTGGCGCCAGCTCGTAGCGGGCGCAGGCGGCGGGCGGCAGCGGGGCGCCCACCGCGGTATCGCCGCGGGCGACGATCGTGCCGGCGGGCAGCAGGCCCGCGGCCAGGTCCCAGTCCAGGCGGGCCGGGGAGCGGTCGTCGGGGTTGAGCGCCAGCAACGCCGCGCCCTCGTCGGCCGTGTCCCGCAGCAGCAGGGTGGCGCCGCCGTCGCGCCCCACCACCAGGCGCGGCGGCGCGGGGCAGTGCGCGTCGCGCAACCAGGCGTTGACCTGTGCGGCGCCGGCCGCGCGATCGGCGTCGGCGGCCAGCCAGCCGGAGGCGCTCAACGCGGCGCTCCAGGCGCGTCGCGCATCGCTGGCGACGGACGTGTCCGGGCGGGCCTTGTCCAGCGCGCCGGTTGGGGCAATGACCGGCGCCACCTCGCGCAAGCGTTCCAGTTCCTCGGCCAGCCAGGGCGAGCGGTAGTCCCACCACGGCAGCGATGAAAACACGCCGTCAAAGCCCGCGTCGCGCAGGCGGGCCAGGGCCGCTGGCGCCAGGCCCGGCGTCCAGGCCAGGCAGCGCAACGCGGGGTCGGCCTGACGCGCGGGCGCGAACAGCGACCGCCATGTCTGCGCATCGAGATGCGGCGGCGGCTGCACGACGTAGCCGCCGACCCCCGCGCGCGTCCAGCGCAGCAGGCGCGCGGCCCAGGCATCGACAAAGCCGGCCGGCGGATCCTCGCGCAGCTGCCTGACGCCGTGTTCGGCCAGCGACAGCCGCGGATCGCGCGCCGGGTCGTCGACCGGATCGTGATACCAGGCGGCGGGCGCCGTACTGTCCACCGCATCGCGGGCCACGCGCTGCAGTTCCAGCCGCAGCAGCAATGCCAGCCCGTGCTTGGCGGCCTCGCCGGCATCCCGCGCCAGGCGCGCCGGCAGCGGCCCGGTGCCGCCGTCCGGGGCCGGCGCGCGATCGGCGTCGACCGGCGCCAGCGAGCGCGCGTTGGCCGGGCATAGCCAGGGCACGGGGACCAGCACCGCGCTGAATCCGTCGCGGCCGACCCCGGCCAGCAGCCGCTCGCGCGTGGCGTCGTCGGCCGGCAGGCCGGACGGCGCGTAATAGATGCGCGGCGCGGAGGAAGGCAAGGCCATTGGCGGTTCCTACTGCAGCACGGGGGTGGTGAGGGAGGCGGCGCGGCGCGCCTGCCGCGCGCGTGGCGTGGCGCTTTCCGCCAGCGGCGACTCCGCCGGGGCGGCGCGATCGCCGCCGAGCGCCTGGAACAACGCCAGGTACTGCGCCACCGCGGGCCGCCAGCTGAAGTCCGCGGTCATGGCGTTGCGCTGCATGGCCCGCCACAGCGTCGCGTGGCCGTGCAGGTGCAGCGCGCGCGCGATGGCGGCGGCCATGTCGGCGGGCGCGTCGCCGTCGAACAGGACGCCTGTGGCGCGGGCCATGGCGGTCAGGGGTTGGTGCGGGCCGGGGTCCGCGATCGTGTCGGCCATGCCGCCGACCCGCGAGCCGATCGGCAGGGTGCCATAGCGCATGGCGTAAAGCGGCGTCAGGCCGAACGGCTCGAAGCGGCTGCCGTGCAGCAGCACGTCGCCGGCGGCGTGCAGCCGGTGCGCGCCGGCCTCGTCGTAGCCGATGCGCACGGCGCAGCGGCGCGGAAAGCGCCCGGCCAATTCGGCCAGGGCGGCCTCCAGATGGCGCTCGCCCTGGCCCAGCACCGCCACCTGCAGCGACGGGTGCGCCTCCAGCGCCTGCGGCAGCGCCTGCGCGGCCACATCGGCCATCTTCTGGCCGGTCAGGCGGCTGCACATGATCATCAGGACGGCCTGCGGATCTTCCCGCAGTCCGTACTCATGCTGCACGGCCGCCTTGCACAGGCGCTTGTTGGCGAGGTCGGCGGCGCTGTAGCGCAGCGGGCCCAGGTGCGGGTCGCGCGTCGGGTTCCACAGATGCGTGTCGATGCCGTTGGCGATGGCCAGCAGATCGGTCTCGCGTTCACGCAGGACGCCGTCCAGGCCGCAGCCGAACGCGGGGGTCAGGATCTCGCGCGCATACCGCTGGCTGACGGTGGTGACGCGATCGGCGTAGCGTATGCCGGCCTTCATGAAATTCAGCTGGCCCCAGGCCATCGCGCCGTCCTCGCCGCGGAAGGCGGGCCCGATCCCCAACGCGGCGGCGTCTTCGAGCGGGGCCTGGCCCTGGAAGGCAAGATTGTGGATCGTCAGGACGCTCTTGACGTCTTCGATGCCCGCGGCCCGCAACAACAGGGGCGCCAGCGCCGCGTGCCAGTCGTGCGCGTGCACCAGATCGGGGCGCGGCAGCCCCGGCAGGCCTTGCGCGATGCGGACGCTGGCATGCGCCAGCGCGGCGTAGCGCAGGGCGTTGTCCGGATAGGGCTGTCCGCCGCTATCCAGATAGAGGCCGTCGCGATCATAGAGCGCGTCGTTGTCCAATAGCAGGAAGGACAGGCCCGATTGCGGGCAGATCCCGGACAGCAGCCGCGCGTCACCGCCCGGCAGCCCGGGCAGGTCGGCAACGGGGCACAGCGATTGCAGGTGCTGCGCCACGCCGCGATAGGCGGGCAGCAGCAGGGTCGGAAGCGCCTGGGCCTGGGCCAGCGCACGCGCCATGCCGGTGATGGCATCGCCCAGCCCGCCGGTTTTTGCCAGGGGGAAGGCTTCGGCCGCCACGATAAGGATTCTGGGTGTCGCCATGCTCGCTCCGGAGAGGGGGCGGAGGGCCGCCGGAATCGGGGCCGTGTCCGCAAGCCTGATCCCTACGCAAGTGCCATGCCCGGGCCTGGCGCCCCGTCGCGCCAGGGGGGAGACGGCGCGCGGGCGCCGTTGTTGCCGCATCTTGTAATCCTGGCTCAGCGCGCGCGGGCCAGGGTGTGGCGCTTGCGCCAGGCAAGGCGCAGCTCGACCAGCATGAACGCCAGCAGGGCCAGGCACAGCGGCGCCAGCGCGTACAGGGCGCGATAGCCCAGGGCCGCGCCCAGCACCTCGGCGGCAGGCAGCCGGGGCGACAGGGCCGCCACGAAGATCGCCTCGGTAGTGCCCAGTCCGCCCGGCACCCGCGTCACCACCGCCGCGAAACTCGTGCACAGCAGGATGCCCAGCACCACGGGATAGCTGACCCTGCCTTGCAGCAGCACATACATGATGGCGCCCATCAACAGCCACGACAGGGCCGCCGTCAGGCTCTGCAGCGCGGCCATGCGCGCGCCCGGCAGGCTCACGCGCTGGCCCAGCCAGTGCACCGAACGGCGCGTGGCGCGGGCGCAGATCCAGACGTAGAGGGCGGCCAGGGCGATCAGGCCCACGCCCAGCAGGCGCAGCACGCCGCCGCCGATCTCCCAGCCGGCAGGCACCACGATCAGGCCGCTGGCGAACACCAGGCCCGCCACCCAGCCGTAGCCGAGCCAGTTGGAGACGGCGGAGAACACCGCCACCCGCGTGGCCACGGCCTTGCGGCAACCCAGCCGCGCATACAGGCGCAGGCGGGCCCCCAGGCCGCCCAGCAGCACGCCCAGGTTCAGGTTCAGCGCATAGCTCAGCATGGCCACGCCCAGTACCTTGGGCCAGGGCAGCGCGTGGCCGACATAGCGGCGGCCCAGCAGGTCCATCGAGGCATAGGCGAGATAGGCCGGCACCACCAACGCGGCCGCCAGCGCGATGGTGGCGCGCGGAATCCGGCGTACCGCCTGCCACACCTGGGGCCAGTCGACCGACGTGGCGAAATACGCCAGCAGGGCGGCCACCAGCGCCAGCACGATCCAGGGCAGCACGCGCTTGATCCGGGGCCAGCGGTGACGCGCGATCCGCGCCAGGCGGGAGCGATACAGGCTCATTGCGCCTCGCTTTCGCGCCGCGGACTGTTGTCGTCCAGGGTGCGCAGGCGCGGTTTGTGCGCCGGCAGGGCGCCGGCCCAGGCGGGAAAGCGCCGCAGGAAGTGGAACACCACCACGCCGACCCACAAGCGGCGCAGGCGCCGCCGGGAGCCGGGCCGCATCCGCACCGGCCGGCAGTCCTGGGCGATGAGGCGGTCCAGGCTGGCGCGCAGGGCGGCGTTCAAGGCGGTATCGCGCGCCACCACGTTGGCTTCCAGGTTCAATGCCAGGCTGAGCGGATCGAGGTTGCTGGACCCCACGGTCGACCAGTCCTGGTCGACACAGGCCACCTTGGCGTGCAGCGGACGCTTGCAGTATTCGAAGATCTCCACGCCGGCGTCGAGCAGGTAGTCGTAGAGCATGCTGGCGGCCAGCTGCGCCACCAGCATGTCGGGTTCGCCCTGCAGCAGCAGGCGCACGCGCACGCCGCGCCGGGCGGCCTTGGCCAGGTCGTGCAGCAGGCGATAGCCCGGGAAGAAATAGGCGTTGGCGATCAGCACATCGTGGCGGGCCGCGCGCAGGCCGGCGCGGTAGTAGCGTTCGATGTCGGTGGGGTGGTCGTGGTTGTCGCGCACCACCAGGCGGCCGCCGCCGTCGCCGGCGGGCATGGCGTCGACGGGCCCGGGCCGCCGCCGGCGCCGCCGGCCCGCGCCGAGCGCGGCACGGGCATAGTCGGCGATGTCCGAGGCCAGCGGGCCATCCACCCGCACCGCATAGTCCTGCTTGGCTTCCGGTCCATAGTCCCGCAGGTGGTCGGCCGAGAAATTCATGCCGCCGATGAAGGCGCAGGCGCCGTCCACCGCCACGGTCTTGCGGTGCATGCGCCGGAACAGGTTGGTGCGCACGCCCAGCAGGCGCGGGCGCGGATCGAACAGATGCACGCGCACGCCGGCGTCGGTCAGCGGCGCCAGGAACGCATCGGACAGCGCGTCCGACCCATAGCCGTCGACCAGTACATCCACGCTGACGCCGCGCCGCGCGGCGGCGATCAGGCCGCGTTGCAGATCGCGCCCGACCGGGTCGTCGAACAGGATGAAGGTCTCGACCAGGATTTCACGGCTGGCGGCGTCCACGGCGGCGCGCACCGCCGGAAAATAGGCCTCGCCGTTTTCCAGCAAGGTGTAGCGGTTGCCGTCGCGCCAGCCCAGCGGCGGGGGCGTCATAGCGCGATCTCCGCCGCGATCGGCACGTGGTCGGACAGGCGCGACCAGACCCGCGAGGCCAGCGGCACCGGCTGCCAATCCCGCACGTCGCGCACGTAGATGCGGTCCAGCCGCAGCAGCGGCCAGCGCGCGGGAAAGGTGCGGGCCGGCCGGCCCAGGCGCGAGGTGAAGACCTCGCGCACCCGGCAATCCCGCATCAGGCCATCGGCATTCAGGCGCCAGTCGTTGAAATCGCCGGCGATCAGCAGCGCCTCGCCGGCGGGAACGTCGCGCGCCACCAGGCGGCACAGACTGGCGATCTGGCGCCGGCGATGGCCCTCGCGCAAGCCCAGGTGGACGCAGATCGCGTGCAGCGCGCGGGCGCTGCCAGGTATTTCCAGCACGCAATGCAGCAGGCCGCGGCTTTCATGGCGCCCGATGCTGACGTCATGGTTCTCGAAGCGCGTGATCGGATAGCGCGACAGCACCGCGTTGCCATGGTGGCCGGCCGGATAGACGGCGTTGCGGCCGTAGGCGAAATCGCGCCATAGCGTGTCGGCCAGGAATTCGTACTGCGAGGCGGCCGGCCAGCCCTGCGGACGGCGCGCCGCCATGCCCTGGTGTTCCCCCACCACCTCCTGCAGGAACACCAGGTCAGGCGCCGCCGACCGCAGCGCGTCGCGCAGGTCGGGCAGCATGAATCGGCGGTTGAAGCTGGTGTAGCCCTTGTGGGTATTGACGGTCAGCACCGTCAAGGTGGCGGGGGCAGGCATGGCGTCTCCAGGCGCGGGAATCCTCGCCCGGTAGCAAGTGCCGTGCCTGGCGCCAGTAGCGCTACAGTCCCAGCGCCAACAGCATCAGGAAGGCGCCGAACAGCACGAAATGGGTCATGCCCTCGATTGCGTTGGTCTGGCCGTCGTTCAGGTTGATGGCGGCCACCAGCAGGGTGACGAGCATCATCAGGGTCTGCAGCGGCGTCATTGCGATGTCGATGCGCTGCCCGGAAAACAGCGCCAGCGCCTCCATGGCGGGCACGGTCAGGATCACCGTGGACAGCGAAGCCCCCAGCGCGATATTGACGACCGACTGCATGCGATTGGCCAGGGCGGCGCGCAGGGCGGTCAGCATCTCCGGCGCGGCCGAGATGCCGGCCACGATCAGCGCCACCAGGCCGGCGGGCACCGCCATGCCCGCCAGGCCGCGATCGAGGGAATGCGACATCAGCTCGGCCAGCGCGCCTACCGCGGCAATGCCAACCGCCATGACGACGATGGACTGGCGCGGGCTCGGGTAGCCGGAGGGCGGCGACGGCTGGCGGGTCTTCTTGTCCGGATAGCTGTAGCTGAAGAAGTAGCTGTGCGGGCCGGTCTGCATGCGCAGGAACACGCCGTACAGCAACAGCATCGCCACGATGGTGAAGCCGCTGTAGGCGCGCCAGCCTGCCTGGGGCACGAATTCGGGGATGATCATCGACACCGTCACGGCGGTCAGGATCATGACGCTGTAGGTGCGCGCGGAATCGTCGTTGTAGGCCTGCTCGCCGTGCTTGAAGCCGCCGATCAGCGCGGCCACGCCCAGGATGCCATTGATGTCCAGCATGACGGCCGAATAGATGCTGTCGCGCACCAGCGTCGGCGAGCCCGCCTGGGACGAGACGATGGCCAGCACGATCACCTCGACCAGCACCGCCGACAGCGTCAGGATCATGCTGCCATAGGGGTCGCCCAGCCTGCGGGCGATGCGCTCGGCGTGGCGCGCCACGCTCAGCGACGCGGCCAGGATGGCGCCGATCAGCACCGCGCTTTCCAGCAGGCTGGACAGGCGGCCGTAACCGCCCAGGCGGGAATCGAGCGCGAATCCGGCGATCGCGACGGCGCAGGCCAGAAGCAGGAACTTCTCTGACTGCAGAATGGATTTCATCGGGACTGGGGCAGGCCGCAATAGTGCCAGCCTAGCACGGCCGGGCCGCGGGCGGCGCGCGCGGCGGGCACGCGGCTTGCTGGGTCAACGGTTTCGTCGGACCGGAAACAGACCCCATGCCCATCACCCGCGTACCCAGGCGGCCATCATCGTCGAAGCGAGCGTCCTCCGGGCAGGGGGACGGCCGTGGCAATCCCGTCTCCCGTTTCTTCGACCATTTCGCCGCGCATGTGACCCGAGGGGCGGGTTCGCCCGTCGCCTTCGGGCTGGCGTTGATCGCGGTCGTGGTGTGGGGACTTTCCGGTCCGGCGTTCGATTATTCCGAAACCTGGCAGTTGGTCATCAATACCGGCACGACCATCGTCACCTTCCTCATGGTGTTCGTGATCCAGCAGAGCCAGAACAAGGACAGCGAGGCCGTGCACCTGAAGCTGGACGAGTTGCTGATCGCGCTCCAGGGCGCCGACGAGCGGCTGGTCGACGCCGAGCGCCTGGACGAAGACAAGTTGCTGGCGCTGGCGGCGGCCTGCACGGCGCGCGCCCGCACGCAGCGGCGCAAGCGTGCCCGGACCCGGAGGCGGCAATGAGCCATGCCACGCCGACCGTCCGCAAGGGTCAGTACGGCGGCCCGCCGGATCGCGACACCGTTCGCGATCGCTTCGTGCTGCGCTCCTTGCGAGCCATTTCTTCCAAAGACCCGGCTGCCTGCTTGCCGCCGACGCGTCTGCCCCATCCATGACGGCGTCTCCGCGCGGCGCGGTCCGCGGCGCCTGCGGCACGGCGGTTGCTGGAGAGAGCCGGCGGCATCAGCCGCGACCGACCGATCACGCCGCGGCAACCCCGCCGGAAACACACAGGAGTCAACCATGACGCAAAAGACTTTGCAGGATCTGTTCATCCACGAACTGTCGGACATCTACAGCGCCGAGAAGCAACTTACCCGCGCCTTGCCCAAGATGGCGCGCGCGGCCAGCGAGGCCAAGCTCGCCGAGGCCTTCACCGCGCACCTGGAGGAAACCCGGGGCCAGGTGGAACGGATCGACAAGATCGTCGAGGCCACGGGCCTGCGGCTCAAGCGCGTCAAGTGCGCGGCGATGGAGGGCCTGGTGGAAGAGGGCCGCGACGTCATCGAGGAAGTCGAGAAAGGCCCCGTGCTGGATGCCGCGCTGATCGCGTCGGCGCAGAAGGTCGAGCACTACGAGATCGCCAGCTACGGCACGCTGTGCACCTTTGCCAAGCAGCTGGGACATGGCGACGCGCTGGCGCTGCTCAAGGAAACGTTGGCCGAGGAAAAAGCCGCCGATGAAAAGCTGAACACGCTGGCGCTGGAGCAGGCCAATGCCAAGGCGGCGCGGGCCGGCAAGGCCGCGTGATATCGACACGACGATCAGGAGACCGCCATGGGCAATGCCATCACGCATCCGGAGGCGCCAGACCCGGGCCGCAAGGCGCCGGCCCGGCCCGATCAATCGCCCGCCGAGTCGCCCGACCCGCCCGTGCGCGATGAAAAGGCGGACCGGCGCGGCCGCTGGCCGCCCGACAGCCTGCCCAATCCGATGCCGGAAGTCGATCCGCAACAGACGCCGGGCATCGATCGACTCGGCGATACCGGCCGCGAACAGCAAGTATGGGCGCGCAGTGGACGCGCACGCTAGGAAACCGCCATGGACATGTACGCACCGCCGACAGCCATACCCACCCCTTCCGCGCGCCGCGCGCCACACCCCGCGATGGCGGCCGGACGCCCGCCCGCGCGGCGGGCGACCCCGCGCGTGCCGTTGAACGGCTTCTCGCATGTCTTGCCCGCCGCCCTGGCGGCCAGCCTGGAGCGGCGTCTGGCCACGGCCACGCAAGAGGCGTGGGCGCAACGCCTGTGGGCCGGGGACGCCACGCTCTGGAGCGGTGGCGACGAAAGCGAATGGCTGGGCTGGCTGCGGCCTGGCGCCGCCCCGACGGACCTTGGCCGCCTCGCGGCCGCTTGCCGCCGGCTGTGCGTGGCGGGCTTTACCGATACGGTATGGCTGGGCATGGGCGGCGCCACACTGGGCGCCGAGGCGCTGGCGCACATCCTGGGCGTGGCCGGCGGCGGCTTGCGCCTGCACGTGCTCGATTCCACCGACGTGGCGCAGATCCTGGCGCTGCAGGCGCGGCTGGACCTGACCCGCACGCTCTTCGTGGTCGCCAGCAAATCTGGCACTACGTTGGAGTCCGGCATGCTGGCCGCCTACTTCCAGCAGTGCGTGGCGCGGCGGCTGGGCCGGCAGGAAGCCGCCCGCCGCTTCGTCGCCATCACCGACCCCGGCACGCCGCTGCATGCGCGCGCGCTGCAGGAGGGCTACGCGGCGATCTTCCTGGGCAATCCCGCCGTGGGCGGCCGCTATTCGGTGCTTTCCGCGTTCGGCCTGGCGGCGGCGGCGCTGCTGGGACATGATCCGGCCCGCCTGTTGCGCGCCACCCAGCCCATGCGCCGCGCCTGTTCCGCGCGCCGCGACCCGAGGCGCAATCCCGGCCTGGTGCTGGGCGCGCTGCTGGGCGAGGCGGCGCTTGCCGGCCACGACAAGGTCACCTTGCTGGCCGACCCGGGTCTGGAAGCGCTGGCCTGCTGGCTGGAGCAACTGCTGGCCGAATCCACCGGCAAGGACGGCAAGGGCCTGATTCCGATCGCCCAGGAACCCCTGGCCGAGCCGGCGGACTATGGCCGCGACCGGCTCTTCGTCCACCTGTCCAACGGGCAATCCGCCGGGCTGGAGGCCAGGGTGCGGCAATTGGCCGCCGCAGGCCATCCCGTGGTGACCTGCCACAGCGGCGCGGCGTTATCGGTGGGGCAGGAATTCTTCCGCTGGCAGGCGGCCACCGCCATCGCCGCCGCCGTGCTGGGCGTCAATCCCTTTGACCAGCCCGACGTCGAGGCCAGCAAGGCGCGCGCGCGCAGCCTGGCGGCGGCGCCGGACGGCACGGCCGGCGCGCAGACGTGCGCATTGCTGCGGGTGCAAGGGCCGCTGGCCTTCCACGGCGCGCCCACGGCGGCGCCGGCGTCGTTCGCGCGGCTGGCGGCGCACCTGGACGCGGGCGGCTACGTGGCGCTGCTGGCGTATTTGCCGCGCGACGCAGACTGCGAACGCTGGTTGGCATCGGCGCGCGACTGCGTGCGTGGCGGCACCGGCGCGGCCACGGTGGGCGGCTTTGGTCCGCGTTACCTGCATTCCTGCGGGCAACTGCACAAGGGGGGAACCGCGGGCGGCGTGTTCCTGTTCATCACCGCCGATGCGCCGCAAGCGCTGGCCGCGCCGGGCCATGGCGCAAGCTTTGGCGCCACGCAGGTCGCCCAGGCGCGCGCCGACATGGAAGAACTGATGGCGCGAGGCCGGCAATGCCTGCGCATCCACATTTCGGGGGATCTCGACGCCGGCCTGGCGCGGCTTGCCGCGCTGCTGCGCCAGGACCTGGCTCACGGCGCGGGCGTCCGCGCCGCCTGAGGCAATTTGCCCGAGGCGCTTTACCCGATGTTCCTCACACCCGATGCCCCCCACCTCAGGCCGTGCACCGCCCGGCCGCGTCCGGCCCGGACCGGGCCGTCCCTTATTGGAGATATCCCATGAAGCTTTCCCGACGCATCATCAGCGCCGCCGCGCTCGGCGCCCTGGCCACCGCCTCCGCATGGGCCCAGGGCACACAGCCGGACGGCAATGCGACGCCGCCCGCGACCACCGCGCCGGCCCCCAAGCCAATGCCCAAGGCGCAGCCCGGGCAGGCGAACCCGCAGCCGCAACCCAAGGCGCAACCGGGACAAGGCGATTCGCGCGCCGTGCCCAAGTCGCAGTCGCCGCAAGGCGAGCCGCGTCCGGCCAAGGATGACCGTCCGGCCCGGCGCCTGGAAGGCGAAGGCGGCACCGATAGCCGCGGCCCGGCGCGTGGCCAGGGCGGCACGGGCTCCACGGGGCAGGGCGGCATGCCGGGCTCCGGCGCGTCGGCCGGTTCCGGTGGCACCACCGACACGCGCTGACGCAGCGCCGGGCGGCGGCGCGGAACTCACGCCGCCGCTTCCTCCCCGTGCGCCGCGCGCCGTGCCAGGTGCAGGATGCTTTCGGGCAGCGCCAGCGCGATATCGGCGGCCTGCAGGTCGCGCATCACGCCCAGGTAGATGGCCTGTTGCAGATCCATGTAGCGGTTGTAGTCGGCGCTCATGACGTAATACACCGCCTCGAATTCCAGCGCACTCTCGCCCAGCCGCGCCAGGTGGGCGCGGTCGTAGCGGGTGTCCGGCTGTTCCTCGATGCGCGCGCGGATGATGGCGGGGATGGCGGCCACCTGGTCGACCGGGGTGCGATACGCCACCCGGATCGAGAACACAATGCGCCGTTGCTGCATGCGCTTGTAGTTCTGGATTGTCTGTTTGAGCAGCTCGGTGTTCGAGCACACGATCTGTTCGCCGCCCAGGCTGCGGATGCGGGTGGTCTTGAGGCCGACGTGCTCGATGCTGCCGGCCACGGCGCCGAAGACGATGAAATCGCCGGCCTCGAATGGCTTGTCCAACCCGATCGAGATCGACGCGAACAGATCGCTCAGGATGGTCTGCACCGCCAACGCCACCGCCACGCCGCCGATGCCCAGGCTGGCGACCAGCGCGGTGATGTTCACGCCCACGTTGTCCAGCATGGCCAGCAGCACGATCACCCAGACCAGCGCCCGCAGCAGGAACGACAGCAGCGTGGCGGTGATGGAGCCGGTGCGCCCGCGCGCCGCCACGGCGTGGGCCAGGCCCACGTCGATGCCGCGATCCAGCCACAGCGCCAGTTGCAGCGCGATCAGGACGAACCACAGGTGGCCCGGGCCGGCGCGGCCGGGCAGCGGCGCGCCCACCAGGTCCGCCGCCAGCAGCAGCGAGGCCAGCGCCAGGATCACCCAGTTGGTGCGCAGCAGGATGCGCGACGCCGCGCCGGCGATCCCCTGGCCGGGGGGGCGTGCCAGGCGATCCAGGCGCGCCCGCGCCAGGCGCAGGACCAGCATCAGCAGGCCGCACAGCGCGGCGCCTGTCGCCAGCGCCGCGAGCCACAGCGCGACGGGATGATCGGCGAGCAGGGCGGAGAAGGAAAACCAGGGGGAGGGCATGTCGTCTCCGGGGGAAGGGGATGCCGCTATGCAGCAATCGCCGTGCCGTGCGTTCGCCGCCCGCCTGGCGCTCGGGCTTGGGGATCGCCGCTGCGGTGGTCAGTCAAAGGGCGGCACCGGAGTCGCATTGAAAGGCGCGCACGTATGGCAGACCAGCATCGGTCGGCATTGGAACAGCCAGCGCCATCGCGGCGCCGGGCGCGCGCGGCAAGCCCTGACTTGGCTGGTCCGGCCGTCCCACCCTGGCGCCGGGCTCGGCGGGTCTTTCGTCTGGAGGTGTCAGAAGGCGAGCAGGCGCGAGGCCAGGTTCAGCAGCGCCAGCAGCACCGCGCCCATCGCCCATAACAGCAGGGCCAGCCACAGGCCGATGGACAGCCTGCGCAGCCGGTGTGAGGGCGTCTGCGAGGACGCCGGCCGCGGCGATCGGTCTGTCTCCTGGAGGCGCTCGGCATTGGCGGCGGGACCGGGGATCGGGGCGGCGGGCGGGCTCAACGAAACCGCCGCGTTGCCGATCAGGGTGGTGGATGCAGCCGGCTCGGGAATGATCATGGCATTTCCTGTGTTCAGGACCGGGTTCAGCGCGAGGTGTTCCAGACGGACGCCTGCCGATACTGTTCCGCGCGCGCCAGCGTGCGATAGAAATCGGCGCCCGCGCAGATCAGCGTTTCCATTTCCCGCGCCGTCAACTTGTGGCGCAAGGCCGCCACGCATTGCGCATAGTCGGCCAGCACCTCCGGCCAGTCGGTGACCTGCCTGTCGGTAACCGAGGTGGCCAGCATGCGGGCCAGCAGTTCATCGCCGTCCATCATGGGCCTGCCGCGAAGGGCGGTACGGCCGGCTTCGGCGGTCTCAGCGGCGCATATCTGCCCATCATCATGGCTTGTCCATGCCTTGCTTGAGCGTCCCGGCCATCCGCAGGTGTTGCCGCAGCGTGGGCAAGGTCTGGATGGCGAACTGCCTGATGTCAGGATCCTTGACGTCGTTCGAGGCCTTCTCGAACAGGGCCACGGCATCTTCATGCGCGCCCACGGCGATTTCCTCGGCGTAGGCCTTGTCAAAACCCTCGTCGCGCAGGCCCAATGCCTTCAAGCGGGCCTTCTGCGTCAGCGAAGGTTCCGTGGGCACGTCATAGCCTTTGCCGTGCGCCAGCGCGGCCAATTGCTGCCCCGCCTTGCCGTGCTCATCGATCATCTTTTGCGCGAACGCTTTCAGGTCGGCGTTGCGGGTCTTTTCCAGCGCCAGCCGGCTTGCCTGGACTTCGAGGTGGCCCGCCTGCGCCGCGCTTTCAAGGAAGTCGCGGTCGCCGCTGTCGAGTTTGGTGGGGGTCGGCGCGGCCTGCGCAATGCCGGCCTGGGGCCCTCCCAGCGCGAACAACAACAGGGACAAGGTGGTGAGATAGCGGATGGACATGGCGTGCTCCCAAGATGGGGTGAAGCGCGTGGCCTGGCGGATGCGGGCCTGGCGCCAATCCCGCAATCCCTGTTCCCGGGACGGGCGCGGGCGGCGGGGGCGACGGGGAAGGGACGCCGGCATCGCATGGCCGCGCGTCCCGGCGCGGTAGCCTCAGGCGTGACCGGTGCCGAGCTGGTGGTACTTTTTACCGATTTCCATCGTGGCCTGGTAAAAGCCCGCCTTGCTGCCGCAGTCGTAGCGGACGCCGTCATACTCGTGGCCGAACACGCGGCGTTCGCGCAGCAGGGCGGCGATGCCGTCGGTCAGCTGGATCTCGCCGCCCACGCCGGCGGCGGTTCGGCGCAGGCAGGCAAAGATCTCCGGCTCCAGCACATAGCGTCCCACCACCGCCAGGTTCGACGGCGCGTCGGCGGGATCCGGCTTCTCGACCATGCCGTTCAGGCGCAGCACGCCATCGGCGACCGGCTCGCCAGCAACGATGCCATATTGGCGGCAGTGCTCGCGGGGAATGCGCTGCAGCGCCAGGGTGCTGCCCTCGAATTCGCGCGCCACCTTGATCATCTCGCCGATGACGGGGAAGGGCGCATCGATCAGGTCATCGGCCAGCAGCACGACGAAGGGTTCGTTACCCACGATCGGTTCGGCGCACAGCACCGCGTGGCCAAGCCCCAGCGGCGTCGACTGGCGCGTGTAGACGCAGTTGACGTGGGCGGGCAGCACGTTGCGGATCGTCTCCAGCAGCGCGACCTTGTTCTTGGCTTCCAGATCGAGCTCCAGCTCGGGCACCCGGTCGAAGTGGTCCTCGATGGCACGCTTGTTGCGCCCGGTGACGAACACCAATTCAGTGATGCCGGCCGCGATCGCTTCTTCGACGGCATACTGGATCAAGGGCTTGTCCACCACGGGCAACATTTCCTTGGGCATGGCCTTGGTGGCGGGCAGAAAGCGGGTGCCGAGTCCGGCGACGGGGAAAACCGCGATTCGGATGGGTTGCATGACGGGTCTCGTTGAGGGCGGGACCCTCATGAAGCAAGGCGCGTGCCCAGGGGGCGGGGACGCGCCGGCGGCGCGGGTACGGGACTTGCTTGCCGGATCCCACTCAGCGAATCCCGTCGCTGCCGGCCGGCTCCGGCCGGCCCGACGCACCAGGAGATATCCATGGCAAGCAAGAAACCCAGCAAGGCCAAGGCCCAGGGCCCTGTCGATACCGCGTTCAACAATACGGACAGCGGCCCCGGCGCGCCGCCCGCCGGCGCCGCCACGCCGGCCATGCGGCGCGCCGCCGCGGTGGCCGAGACCGTGCAGGCCTTGCCGCACCACGTCGACAAGGCCAACGAGTATGGGGAAGAGGGCGCGCGCTGCCCGTACCTGGGCGCCCAGGTCGAGCCGCCCGATGCCGTCGTGGGCGCCAGCACCCTGTCCGAGCGCGAGGGAAACGCCAAGACGGGAGAGGGCGCCGCGCCGGGCGTGAACGCGGTCGATGGCCAGCTCGCGCGGGTGCGCGCCGATGCCCAGGGGCAGGCGTTGACCACGAACCAGGGCGTGCCCGTGAGCGACAACCAGCATTCGCTCAAGGCGGGCTTGCGCGGCCCGGCGTTGCTGAAGGATTTCATCCTGCGCGAAAAAATTACGCACTTCGACCATGAACGCATTCCGGAACGCATCGTGCACGCGCGCGGTTCGGCCGCGCATGGCTATTTCGAATGCTACGAGCCGCTGACGGACCTGACGCGCGCCTCGTTGTTCGCGGAAAAGGGCAAGCGCACGCCGGTCTTCGTGCGGTTTTCGACGGTGGCCGGCGAACGGGGCTCGAAGGACACGGCGCGCGACGTGCGCGGGTTTGCCGTCAAGTTCTATACCGACGAGGGCAATTGGGACCTGGTTGGCAACAATATGCCCGTCTTTTTCATTCAGGACGCCATGAAGTTTCCCGACCTGGTGCATGCCGTCAAGCCCGAGCCGCATCACGGCATGCCGCAGGCGGCCTCGGCGCACGATACCTTCTGGGACTTCGTGTCGCTGATGCCGGAATCGACCCACATGCTGATGTGGCTGATGTCGGACCGCGCCATTCCACGCAGCTACCGCATGATGCAGGGCTTTGGCGTGCACACCTTCCGTTTCGTCAACGAGCGCGGCGAGTCGCGGTTGGTGAAATTCCACTGGAATCCCGTGGCCGGCACGCACTCGCAGGTCTGGGACGAGGCCGTGAAAGTGTCGGGCGCCGATCCGGACTTTCACCGCCGCGACCTGTGGGAAGCCATCGATTCGGGCCATGGCCCGGAATGGGAGCTGGGCGTGCAGGTCTTCACCGAGGAAGAGGCGGAGCGCTTCAGTTTCGATGTGCTCGACGCCACCAAGATCGTGCCCGAGGAACTGGTGCCGGTGCGGCCCATCGGCCGCATGGTGCTGGACCGCAACCCGGACAATTTCTTCGCTGAAACCGAGCAGGTCGCGTTCTGCGCGGCCCACGTGGTGCCGGGCGTCGATTTCACCAACGATCCGTTGCTGGCGGGGCGCATCCATTCCTACGTGGATACGCAGATTTCGCGGCTCGGGGGACCGAATTTCCACGAAATCCCGATCAACGCGCCGCTGGCGCCGGTGCACAACAATCAACGCGACGGCATGCATCGGCAGGCGGTGCATCGCGGGCGCGTGGCCTACGAGCCCAATTCGCTGGCGGGCGGCTGTCCTTTCCAGGCCGGGATGACCGGCTACGTGTCGTTCCCCGAGCCGGTGGCCGGCGATGAATTGCGCGGCCATCCGGAAAAATTCGCCGAGCACTACAACCAGGCGACCCTGTTCTACAACAGCCAGGCGGATTGGGAACAGCGGCACCTGGCGGACGCCTTCGCCTTCGAGCTGAGCAAGGTCACGGTCGCCGCCATCCGCCAGCGCATGGTGGCGTCGCTGCGCAACGTGTCGGATGACCTGGCGCGGACGGTGGCGGACAAGCTGGGCATGGCGCTGCCCGAGCCCATGCCACGGGCCTTGCGTCAGCCGCCCAGCCCGGAAGTCGAACAGTCGCCGTCCTTGTCGCTGACGGCGCGGCCGGGCGAACAAGGCGTCGCCACCCGCAAGGTCGCCATCCTGGTGGCCGAAGGCGTGGATGGCGCCGCCGTGACGACGCTGGCCCAAGCCTTGATCAAGGCCGGCGTCGTGGTGCGCCTGGTCGGCCAGCGCATCGGCCCCGTGGACACCGCCGATGGCGGTTCGCTGGATGCCGACGCATCGCTGGACAACCAGCCGTCCGGGCTGTTCGACGGCGCGGTGGTGCCGTCCGGTGGCGCGGCCAGCGAGCGCTGGCTCGGCGACGGCCGGGCATTGGAGTTCGTGCGCGACAGCTACCGCCATGGCAAAACCTTGCTGGCGCTGGGCGAAGGCGCCGACGTGCTGGAAGCGGCCGGCATCGCGCCGGCGGAAGACGACGGCGGATTGATCATCGGCGAAGCATCGCAGAAGGTCGCGGCGGGATTTCTGGAGGCGTTGGCACGTCATCGCCATCCTGAACGGGAGCGTACGCCGCCGGTCGTTTGAAAATACGCATAATGTATATTATGTAAAGTAAGAAATGGGCCGGTTTCCAGGACCGGCCTGCTTCTTCCCGATTGTTCCGTCGACGTCAGCAACCCTTTTCGACGCCTTTATCCCTTCGCCCCCTGGTTATCCTCCCCTCGGACCGCCGCGTTCAGGCCGCACGAACCAGCAACACCGGCACCGAGGCGGCGCGCACCACGCCTTCCGCGCAACTGCCCAGCAAGGCGCGGTCGACACCGCGACGCCCGTGCGTGCCCATCACGATCAGGTCGGCTGGCCAGCTCCGGGCGATTTCCAAAATGCGCTCCCGCACCGGCAGGCCGAGATCGTCGTACAGCGCGGTCTGCACCACGGCGCCCGCGGCGCTGGCGCGCGCCGCTGCCCGCGCCAGCAACTGGGCGCCGTCCTGGCGCAGCTGGGTGATCAGTTCGCCGGTGTAATAGCCCGCATAGGGATTGAATGCCATTGAAATGGACAGATCGTCCAGGACGTGGATGACGCGCAGTTCGGCATGTGAAAGCCTGGCGAGGCCGATGGCCTCGTCCAGCGCGCGGTCCGACGCGTGGCTGCCGTCGATGGCCACGAGAATGCGCCGATGTTCGGTTGGCATGGCGGTCTCCCGGATCCTGGCGCCCGGCTAGTGCGAAAACAGCACCGGCACGGTCATCGCCGACAGCAAAGAACGCGTGGCGCCGCCCAGTATCCATTGGCGGGCGCGGCTATGTCCGTACGCGCCCATGACGATGAGATCGGCGCCGAAGTCGGCGGCGGCGTCCAGGATGGCATCGCCGATGCCCGCTTCGCGCGCGTCGCGCGTCTCGGATTCCAAGGGCGGAAAGCCGTGGCTGGCGCAGTACGCCGCCAGATCCTCGTAAGCGGCCTGCCGCTCGGGATCTTCCTCGGCGCCTTGCAGCGTCAGGACGCGCAGCGCGACGGCGCTGCGCAGCATGGGCGCGGCGTCGGCCAGCGCCCGCGCCGCCTCGCGGCCCCGGTTCCAGCAATACAGCGCCCGAATGCCGATGGTCTCGAACGTGCCCGCCGTCGGCAGGACGATGACGGGACGTCCGGCGGCAAGCAGGGTCTGCGGCACGAAATCGTCACCGGTGGCCGCTTCGATGTCATAGCCGTTTTCCTGGCTGACGATGACGACATCGGAATAGCGCGCGTGGCGCGCCAGGCAGTCGGCCGGCGCGTCGTCGCCCTGCCGCCAGGAGATCGCCACGCCGGCCTGCGCGGCGGCCTGACTGAACGCCTGCTGCGTGGCCGCGCGCCCTTTCGTATTGATTTCCTTGATGATTTCCATTGAGCGGGCCCACAGGCCGCCCTCGTCGTAGAAATAGCCAGGCTGCATGTGGCTGGCGAAGATGCCGGTGAGATGGGCGTCATGCGCCTTGGCCATCCGCAGGGCGATATCGATACGGCGTCTGCAATCGACGCCATTGTCCAGGTGCACGGCGATACGGCGGAACATGGCGGAGCCTCCAGGAGGATGCGGCGTTGTCCGGCCGGCGGGCGGCGTGCCCGCGGCGCGGGTCGGGATGTTCCGCCATCTTGCGCCGCCGACGGCGTGGGACGTTGACCTTTGTCAACCCCGCCAGCCGGCGAAGCCGATCGGTTGCCGCCGCCACAAGACCGGAAAGAAATCGCGCCGGCTTGACCCGCGTCAATGGCCGGCGGACGCGCGGCGCGATGATGACACCTGCCGCTCCCCTTCCCCGCCAGGAGGTTCCATGAAAAACGTGCTTATCCCGGTCGACGGATCCGCCAATTCGCTGCGTGCCGTGCGCTACATGATCGACCATGTCCGCGAACACGGCGCGTGCAACCTGCATCTGCTGAACGTACAGCCGCCTATCGTCTCCGGCGCGGTGCTGGCGTTCGTGTCCCATGACATGATCCAGCAATACTACGAGGACGAAGCCAGGACGGCGCTCGCCGATGCCAAGGCGGCGCTGGACAAGGCGGGCATCATGTATCAATCGAGCCTGCGCGTGGGCAATGTCGCCGAGTCCATCCAGGCATACGCGGCCGAACACCAGTGCGACCACATCGTGATGGGCTCGCGCGGGCTGGGCGCCGCCGGCAGCCTGATGCTGGGCTCGGTGGCCCTGAAACTGCTGCATGCCGTGCACCTGCCGGTGGTCATGGTGAACTAGCGGCGAGCCCATCATGACAAGCGCGCAGCCCGCACCGCGCCAGGCAGGCGCCCTGCCCGCGCCCGGCCGTCCGGCAAGCCGGCGCCCGTCGCCGCGCGCCGTCATGGCCTGGCACCTCGCGCTGGTCGCCCTGCTGCCGGCGGCCGGCGCGGCGGCGCAGCCTCTCCCGCCGGCCCCCGCCGCGCAAGTGGCCCGCGCCTTCGGCGAGCAGGTCACGCCGACGCTTAGGCCGCCCGCCGACGAACAGGCGCGCTACGGAGAATTGGCGGCGCAGGCCCTGCGGGCGGCCGGCATCACGCCGCTCGGTCCGCAGTTTGTCATCGTGGTGGATCGGGATATCCGGGTGCAGGCGGCGTTGCTGTACTGGCTGGCGCAGCCGCCGCTGTTCCTGGGGGCTACGCCTGTGTCCACCGGCCGGGTCGGCCAGTTCGACCATTTCGAGACGCCCAGGGGCGTTTTCAGCCACACGCTCGCCAACCCCGATTTCCGGGCCGAAGGCACCCGCAACGCCAACGGCATCCTCGGCTATGGGGCCAAGGGCATGCGGGTCTACGACTTCGGCTGGCAGACCGCCAACAAGGGATGGGGCGACCGCGCGCCCGCGACCATGCGCCTGCAGATGCACGCGACCGACCCGTATGTACTGGAACAGCGCCTGGGCACGGCCCAATCGAAAGGCTGCATCCGCATCCCGGCGACATTCAATCGCCTGATCGACCGTCTCGGGCTGCTGGATGCCGACTACGAGCTGGCCGCCGCGCTGGTGACGCCTCCCTGGGTGCTGCTGCGTGACCGCGCGCCGGTGACCGGCGCCGGCCGCTACCTGATCATCGTCGACAGCGGCCGTTCGACGCGTCCGGCATGGGCGGTACCCGCCGCGCCCGCCAAAGGAAAACCGCCATGACCTCCCTGCCCTCCCATGCCGAGGTGCAGCGCCTGCACGCCTACTGGCAGGCCAGCAATTACCTGTGCGCCGGGATGCTGTACCTGCGCGCCAACGCCCTGCTGCGCCAGCCGCTGGCGCCCGCGCACATCAAGCGGCGAATCCTGGGGCACTGGGGCACCTGCCCCGGCCAGACCTTCACACTGACCCACCTGAATCGCCTGATCCGCGAGCACGACCTGGACCTGATGTATGTATGCGGTCCCGGCCACGGCGCCGCCGCGGTGCTGGCCCACGCCTATCTGGACGGCCATTATTCGGAACGCTACCCCGAATGCTCGCGGGACGAAGCCGGCATGACGCGCCTGTTCCAGCGGTTTTCGGCCCCGGGCGGCATCGGGTCGCACTGCTCGCCGCATGTGCCGGGCTCGATCCACGAGGGCGGCGAACTCGGTTACAGCCTCGCGCATGCCTTCGGCGCCGCGTTCGACAATCCTGCGTTGATCGTGGCCGCCATGGTCGGCGACGGCGAGGCCGAAACCGGACCGCTGGCCGCGTCGTGGCAGTCGGCCCGCTTCCTGAACCCGGCGCGCGATGGCGCGGTGCTGCCCATCCTGCACCTGAACGGCTACAAGATCGCCAATCCGTCCCTGCTGGCCCGCATTTCCCACGCCGAACTGCTCGCGCTGTTCGAGGGCCATGGTTATCGCCCCTGTTTTGTCGAAGGCGACGACCCGCCCGCGATGCACCGGAAGATGGCGCGGGCGCTGGAGCAATGCCTGGCCGAGATCCGCGCGATCCAGGCGCGCGCGCGCGGCGGTGAACGGACCCCTATCCGCTGGCCCATGATCGTGCTGCGCACCCCGAAAGGCTGGACCGGGCCGCGCCAGATCGATGGTCACGCGGTGGAGAACTCGTGGCGTTCCCATCAGATCCCGCTGCCCGACCCCGCCGGCCGGCCGCAGGATCTGCGCGCGCTGGAGGCCTGGATGCGAGGCTATCGGCCAGAAGCGTGGTTCGATGCGGATGGCGCGCTGGCGGCCGAACTGCGCGCGCTCGCCCCGGTCGGGGACCGGCGCATCAGCGCCAACCCCCACGCCAATGGCGGCCTGCTGCGGCGCGCGCTGGACCTGCCAAGCCCCGAGGCCTATAGCCAGCCGGTGCGCGCGCCCGCCGCCGCCGATGCCTCGCCCACCCAACTGCTGGGCAATTACCTGCGCGACGTCATGCGGGCCAATGCCGACCGATTCCGCCTGTTCGGGCCGGACGAGACCGCCAGCAACCGCCTGGCGGCGGTCTTCGAGGCCAGCGGCAAGACCTGGATGGCCCGTCTGCTCGATAGCGATGCCGATGGCGGGCACCTGGCGGCCGACGGACGGGTCATGGAGGTCCTGAGCGAACACCTGCTGCAGGGATGGCTTGAGGGATATACGCTGACCGGCAGGCACGGCCTGTTGGCCACCTACGAGGCGTTCGCCCATGTGATCGATTCAATGTTCAACCAGCATGCCAAATGGCTGGACAAGGCGCGCCGGCAAGGCGCCTGGCGCGCGCCGGTGCCGTCGTTGAACCTGCTGCTGACCTCCGTGGTCTGGCGCCAGGACCACAACGGCTTCAGCCACCAGGACCCGGGGTTCCTGGATGTCGCGGCCAACAAGCGTCCCGAGGTGGTTCGCATCTACCTGCCGCCGGATGCCAATTGTCTGTTGAACGTGGCCGCGCACTGCCTGCGCTCGGTCGGCTACGTCAATGTGATCGTGGCGGACAAGCAGCCCCACCCCGTCT
Organism: Achromobacter ruhlandii; assembly: GCF_902859695.1. Classification (GTDB taxonomy): domain Bacteria; phylum Pseudomonadota; class Gammaproteobacteria; order Burkholderiales; family Burkholderiaceae_B; genus Achromobacter; species Achromobacter ruhlandii. Next base: position 65,947 of record NZ_CADIJL010000013.1, on the reverse strand, counting down.
ACCTGGATGCCAGCGAGGCCGCGCGGCATTGCCAGGCCGGCGCCAGCGCCTGGGACTGGGCCGGCACCCATGTGTCGCACGAGCCGGACGTGGTGCTCGCCTGCGCCGGCGATGTTCCCACGGGGGAAGCGCTGGCGGCGGTGGCGCTGTTGTCGTCGCGGTTCGGCGGCCTGAAGATCCGCTTTGTCAACGTGGTCGACCTGTTCGCCCTGGCGCCGCCGACGGTTCATCCGCACGGCCTGACCGACGAGGCGTTCGACGCCCTCTTCACGCGCGACAAGCCGGTGATCTTTAATTTCCATGGCTATCCGGCCCTGATCCACCGGCTGTGTTATCAGCGCCGCAACCACGTCAATTTCCACGTGCATGGCTACCGCGAACAGGGCGATGTCAATACGCCCTTCGAACTGGCCGTGCTCAATGGCATCGATCGCTACAGCCTGGCGATCGACGTGCTGGCCCGCGTGCCGCGCCTGCGCCACTGCGGCGCCGCCGTCCGCGAGCAGTGGCTGGCAAGGCGCGACCAGCAGGTGGCGCAGGCACGCGCCGAAGGCATCGACAGCGACGACATCCGCGACGGCAGATGGCCGACTTACGAGGCGCGGCGCGATTGATGCCGGTCAGGCCAGTTCCACCCTGTCGTTCTGTTCCATGACCCGGCAGCGCCAGCCCAGTTCGTCCTTGATCCGCAGACGCAGCGCATCGGCGGCGTCGGGTTCGCCGTGCACGATGAAGGTCTCGCGGGGCGGCTGCGTAAAGCCGCCCAACCAGCGCAGGATCTCGTCGGCGTCGGCGTGCGCCGACAGCATCGACAGGTTGTCGATTTCCGCGCGCACGGGAATGTAGCCGCCGTGGATCTTGACCGTCGCCGCGCCATCCAGCATGGCGGCGCCCCGGGTGCCCATGGCCTGGAAACCGGCGAACAGGACCGTGTTGCGCGGATCGGGCAGATAGTGCTTGAGATGGTGGATCACGCGGCCGCCGGTGGCCATGCCGCTTGCCGACACGATGATCTTCGGCATGGGCGAGGCGTCGAGTGCCTTGGACTGCTCCACGTCGGTGACGCAGGTGGCCATGCCGAAGGCCGCGCGCGCGTCGGCCAGCGTCAGCCGCTGGTCGGCCAGGTGCCGCAGGTACACGTCCACCGCGCCGCTGGCCATCGGGCTGTCCAGGAATACCGGCAGGTCGCGCGGCAGGCGCCCCGCCTGCCTGAGCTGCCACAGGTAATACAGCAACGCTTGCGCCCGGCCCACGGCGAACGACGGAATCACCACCGTGCCACCGCGCCTGACCGTGCGCAGGATGATGGCCTCCAGGGCGACCAGCACGCTTTCCTTGCTGTGGGCGCGGTTGCCGTAGGTGGATTCGAGCACCAGATAGTCGGCCTGCGGGATCGGCAGCGGCGCCGGCATGAGCGGATCGCCATAGCGTCCCAGGTCGCCGCTGAAGACCAGGCGGCCGCCCGGGTACTCGAGTTCGACAATGGAGGCCCCCAGGATATGGCCGGCCCGGTGCAGCCGGGCCCGACAGCCGCCGGGCAGTTCGACCGAGGTTTCGAAATCCTGGGGGCGCAACGCTGCGATCGCGCGTTGCGCGTCCGCCACCGTATAGAGCGGCAGCGCGGGCTTGTGGCTGGATAGATGGTGCCGGTTCAGGTAATCGGCATCGGCTTCCTGCAGGTGGGCGCTGTCGAGCAGCAGCAGCCGGCACAGGTCGAGCGTGGCGTGTGAACAGTGAACCGGCCCCTGAAAACCGTCTCGCACCAGGCGCGGCAGGTAGCCCGAATGGTCCAGGTGCGCATGCGACAGGACCACGGCGTCGATGTCGGCGGGCGGCACCTGGAACGGCGCCCAATTGCGCAGCCGCAAGGTCTTCACGCCCTGGAACAGGCCGCAATCGAGCAGGATCCGCCGGCCGTCGATCTCCAGCAGGTGGCGCGAGCCGGTGACGGTGCCGGCGGCGCCCAGGAAACACAGCATCGGATGGTTCGACATGGCTCCTCCTTGCGGATGCGCTGCCAGCATCGCACGGCGCGCGCCCATGGGAAATGGCGCGCGGCGCGCGGCTTGACCTAGATCAAGACCGCGCCCGGCGGGCGGATCAAGATGAAGACAAGGCGCCCCGCCAGCCAGGGTACGCCCCTTTTCCCCTGGAGAACAGCATGCTCGCGAGCGAACTCATGACCCCGAATCCCTATTGCGTCAATGCCAGAACGCCCGTCTCCCAGATCATGCGCGCAATGGTCGAGCGGGAAATCAGCGCCGTCATGGTCGTCGGCGACGACGGCACCTTGATCGGCCTGATCAGCGAAGGCGACCTGGTGCGCCGGCAGGACAGCGCCCACCAGAAAAAACTCGACCACTGGCTGGCGCAACTGGCCGAAGGCGAACCCTTGAACCTGGAATTCCTGCACAGCCTGCAACTGGGCGAGCGCGCCGCCGCCAGCGTCATGAGCAGCCCGGTGATCACCGTCGATGAATCGGCGCCCCTGTCGCGGATCGCCGACCTGTTGCTCAAGCACGCCATCAAGCGCGTGCCGGTCACGCGCGACGGCAAGCTGGTGGGCGTGGTCAGCCGCCGCGATATCCTGCGCGCCCTGCTGGCCCAGGATGAGCGCGATTCTCCCGCCCGCAAGGAGGCATCATGACCCGCATCGGCATCGTGTTCTATTCGCGCAGCGGCACCGCGCGCGCGGTGGCCGAACGCCTGGCCGCCATGACCCACTGGCCGGTCCATGAGATCCGCGACCCACAGCCCCGGCTCGGCTTGCGCGGGGACCTGCGCTGCATCGTCGACGTGCTCTTCAAGCGCAGCCCGGCGTACCGCTACGACGGGCCGGCGCTCGACGCCTATGACCACGTGGTGCTGATCGCGCCGGTGTGGCTGCGATCGCTGGCCGCGCCCATGCGCGCATTCCTGCGCAATGCGCGCCAGGGAATTCGGGCCTATTCGGTGATCTGCGTGATGTCCGGATATGGCGGCTTTCGCGCGGTCGACGACATGGCCAGCGCGATCGGCGCCAAGCCGCGCTCGATCCTGCTGCTCAAGCAGTTCGACGTGCTGGCCGGCGAGAGCGACGCGGCGCTGTGCCGTTTCAAGGCGCAGTTGCAGGCCTTCGGCGGCGCGGGTGATTGGGACGACCCGGTGCTGCCCGCCGTCGACTGACCGTCGGGGGGAACAAAAAGGGGACGGCTCGTGCCCGGCCCTTCAGGCCCCGTGCATCGCGACTATGGCGCACGGCGGGGAACTGTGCTGCAATCAATCCAGACCCCCGTTCGGTCCTGGAACGCGCACATCTCACCCGCCCATGGAGCCCCCGGCCAACGCGCCACCGCTTCTCGATATCATCCAGTCCGCCACGGAACCCATCATCACGGTCGACGCGCAACAGCGCATCGTGATGTTCAACCCGGCGGCGGAGCGCGTTTTCCTGCGCCAGGCCGACCAGGCCATCGGCGCCAGTCTCGACATCCTGATACCCGTCCGTTTTCGCGCCGTGCATGCCCGGCATGTCGAGCGCTTTCGCCATACCGGCATTTCCGAACGCAAGATGGGGCTGGGCGCGCCGCTGTGGGGCCTGCGCGCCAATGGCGAGGAATTTCCCATGGAAGCCTCGATTTCGCAGACACAGGGCGAAGCCGGCGTGTTCCTGTCGATTTTCCTGCGCGACATCACCGAGCGGCAGCGGGTCGACCAGGCCCTGCTGGCCTCGCGCGACGAACTGACGCGGCTGTCCAATGCCCTGTTGCACGTACGCGAGCAGGAAAAAAAGCACATTGCGCGGGAATTGCACGATGACCTCGGCCAGAGCCTGACAGCGCTGACCATGGAACTGTCGCAACTGGCCGCGCGCCTGTCGCCGCACGACCAGGACCTGCATGACCGGGTCGAGGCCATGCGCCGCCTCATCAAACTGACTTTCACCTCATTGCGGCGCATCGCCGCCGACCTGCGGCCGGTCATGCTCGATGACCTCGGGCTGGCCGCGGCGATCGAATGGCTGGTGTCGAACTTCGTGTCGCGCTATGGCATCGCCACCGACGCGCATATCGACATCGGCGCCGGCGAACCCGCCAAGCAGGTGGCGACGACACTGTATCGCGTGGTCCAGGAGGCCCTGACCAATATCGCCCGGCATGCGCAGGCCAGCCAGGTGCAGGTGCGGTTGTCCTGCAACGCCACCGAGTGCTGCCTGGTAGTGCAGGACAACGGCGTGGGCGCGACACCGGAGAGCCTGACGCGCAAGCTGTCCTTTTCGCTCGGCCTGCAGGGCATTCGCGAACGGGTGCGCTTGCTCAATGGCGACGTCAGCATCACGACGCGCCGGCAAGGCGGCTTCCGCCTGAAAGCCACCCTGCCGGCCCAGCCGCCGCAGCCGCCGTGGGAGACGCCATGATCGCCGTCATGCTCGCCGACGACCATACCCTGGTGCGCGAGGGCCTGCGCCGCCTGCTGGAACCGACCGGCGACATCTCGGTGCAGGGCGAGGCCGGCAACGGCGCCGAAGCGCTGCGCTTGCTGGCCGAGCGGCCATGGGACCTGCTGGTGCTGGACCTGTCCATGCCGGGCCACGACGGCGTCGACCTGATCCGCCTGATCCGCCGCGACTACCCCGCCGTGCCGATCCTGGTATTGACGATGCACGGCGAGCCGCAATACGCGGTCCAGGCCATCAAGGCCGGCGCGGCGGGTTATCTCACCAAGGACAGCGCCGCCACGGAGTTGGTGCAGGCCGTGCGCCGGGTTGCCGCCGGTGGCCGCTACCTGAGCCCGTCGGTGGCCGAGAGCGTTGCCTTCGAGCGCCATGCCGACGGCGCCCTGCAACCGCATCTGTCGCTGTCCGATCGGGAGTCGTCGGTGTTCCACCACCTCGCCCGGGGCCTGAACAACGCCGACATCGGGCGGCTGCTTTTCCTGAGCGTCAAGACGGTCAGTACCTATAAGAGCCGGATCCTGGTGAAGATGCGCCTGCGCAACCAGGCCGACCTGGTCCGCTACGCGCTCAAGCACCGGTTGATCGATGACCAGGAAGGCCCCGCCGGCTGACCGGGTCGCGCGGCGGTGTAGGAATATTCCTACACCCGATCGGGGGCGATTCGTATGGGAACTGGCGGGTTGCGCCGATAGCGCCGTCGCCGGCCGCCGCGCATACTGCTTGCATGCGCGTGCCGGTCGCGCGCCCGCCTCGATTTCTGCCTGGATATCCTTACCCGATGAGGTGCAACCATGGACACGACCTCGCTCGCGCTGTCGACTCCCCCGCCGGTCAATCAGGGGCTACCGCGCGAATGCGCTTCCTGCGAGGTGGCGCGCCTGTGCCATCCACAGGACTGGGCGTCGCTAGCGCCGGCCGCGCGCGGGCGGCGCAGCGTGCGCCGGGGCGAAGCGCTGTATCGCGCCGGTGACGCATTGCACAACCTGTATCTGCTGCGCGCCGGGTCGATGAAGATCCGCGTCACCAATACGTCGGGTCTGGAGCAGATCACCGCGTTCCCGGGAGCGGGTTCGCTGCTGGGCCTGGATGCCATCGAAACCGGCATCCATACCTGCGATGCCATTGCGCTGGAGGACTCGGTGGCCTGCGCCCTGCCCTACCGCGAACTGGAGGCCAATTGCGAGCAGGATGCCGAGGCGGGACGCCAGCTCCATCGCCTGATCGCGCACGACATGAACCATTGCCAGCGCCTGCTGCTGACCCTGGGTCGCATGACGACGGACGAACGCATCGCCAGCTTCCTGGTCGAGACCTCCGAGCAAATGGCCGCCCATGGTTATTCGTCGCGCCAGTTCGTGCTGAAAATGACGCGCGAGGACATTGCCAACCACCTGGGCATGAAAATCGAAACCGTGTGCCGCGTTTTCGCGCGCCTGCAGGCGGCGTCGCTGCTCCTGGTGAGCAAGCGCCACCTGGAGATCCTCGACGTCGACGCCCTGCGCCGCTTGAGCTGCGGCTGACCCGGCCGCGTAGTTGAGTTTGGTCAATGTCGGCGGGGACGGCGGGCCTATGCTGGATCTTCCAGGCGGCGCGGGCGCATGCATACGCCGTCCCCGTGGAGAGACCCACCATGCAACTCGACTACGAACCCCATGCCGCGCTGTACAAGTACGGCTTCAACAGCCTGCTGGCCTCGGCCTCGGGCTATTTCGACACTTTGCGGCAGTTGCGCACGTTGCAGCTCAGGACCGACAAGGAAATGCTGGCGTTCGTCCAGCATGCCCGCGACCAGGTCGACGCCGCCGACACCGCTGGCGCCTTGCTCGCGGTGCAGCAGAGCTTCATGCTGGAGCTGTTCGGGCGAGAGCTGGCCTACCTGCGGGAGTTGGAAAAGATCGCGCGCGAAGCCACCGCCTTGACCGCCGCGGCCATCCGCAGCAGCCAGAGTCCCTGGCAGGAACGCATGGCGCAGATCGCCGAAGGCGCGGCGCAGTTTCTGTCGCAGGGCAACGGGGCCGGCGGCGATCGCCAGGGCGATGCGGCCGCCGCCGACCGCCACGCTCAACCGACCGCGTAGCCGGCCCAGGCGGCCACGATCATCAGCAGCAGCCCGGGCACCACCTGGGCCGCGAAACGGCGTCCGCCGCTCGCGGCCGCGAACACCGCCTTGCTCAAGGCATTGGCCGACAACGCGGCCAGCACCGGCACCACGGTCTGCGCCGGCAGGACGCGGTCGGCGGCGGCCAGCGTCGCCACCGAGGCCGCCGCCGCATGGGTGTCGACGAAGCCGCCAAGCAATGCCGCCAGCGCGATGCCCCTTTGCCCCAGCCAGGCATTCAACGCGGCCGCCCCGACCAGCACGGCGGCGGCGATCAGCGCCAGCATCAGGGCCGCCTGCGGCTTGAAAGGCCGTCCGGGCTCCACTGGCGTGGCCGGCGGCTGGCGCATCGCGCGCAACAGAAACATCGCGCCATAGGCCAGCGCGGCCGCGCCGCTGCACGCCAGCGGCAGCAACAGGGCCTGCAGCGTGGCCGGACTGATCGCCAGCAGCACCGCCGCCATCAACACCAGGGTCGAGATCGAGGACAACACCGCGCCCGCCACGGCGGGCCCCATCAGCGATGGCTCGGCGGCCACCCGCTGGCCCATGGCGCCGATGGTCACCGTGCTGGAAATGAAGCCCGATGCGAAGCCGGCCAGCGGCAGCCCGATGCGCGGTCCGAACAGCCTCAAGGCGACGTGGCCGGCCGCGCTGACCGCCATCACCAGCACGGTGAACTTCCAGACGGTGCGCAGGTTCAAGGCCTGGAACGGCCCGAGGTAGGCATCCGGCAGCATGGGCAGCACCACCAGCGCGGCAGCCGCCAGGATCAGCCCGTCGACCATTTCCTCGCGGCTCAGGACCTTGCGCACGAACCGATGCAGACGCGTACGCGCCGCCAGCAGGATGGCGGCCGTCACGGCCAGGCCCGACGCCAGCACCGGGTCGCGCAGGCACAGGCCGCCCAGCAGCAGGTTCAACAGCAAGGCCGCCTGGGTGGCCATGCCCTGCCCCGTCCCGGCGGCCCGCGCGTGCGCCAGCAACAGCAGTCCCAACGCCGCCGCCGCCAGGCCCACCAGCAGCGCGCCGCCCTGGTACATGGCGACGGCGCCGAGCAATGACGTCAGGGCAAACGTGCGCACGCCGGCGGTTGGCCGGGCCAATGCGCCGCGTTTGCGCCGCTCGCGCTCCACGCCCATCAGCAAGCCGATGCCGAGCGCGATCGCGAACGGGAGTGGAGTCTGCGTGTCCATGATGTCACGTCAATGCGCCGAAGACGGCGCGGCCGCCCGAAGCCTCATTGTTGCGCCAAAACGGGCCCGGCGGGAATCGGCAATCCGGCCGATCCACGCCCGCCGGCCGATTTCCACGCCGGTTGACTCCCGTCAACATCGACGCGGTCGCGCGCTCCTAACGTAAACCCACGGTAAGCCCCTTCCCCCATTTCGGAGAACTCGCATGTATCAACGCATCCTAGTACCCGTCGACGGCAGTCCGACGTCGGAACGCGGCTTGCAGGAAGCCATCCGCCTGGCCCTGCTGACGCACGCCAGCCTGCGCCTGATCCACGTGATCGACGAAATGTCCTTCATGCTGGGCATCGACGCCTATGGCTACGCCGCCGGCGAACTGCTGGACCTGCTGCGCAAGGACGGCACCGAAATTCTGCAGCAGGCCAGCGCCACCGTGCGCGCGCAAGGCGTGCCGGTCGACAGCGTGTTGTATGAGAATCTGGACAAGACCGTGCAGCAGCGCATCATCGCCGAAGCCGAAATGTGGAAGGCGGACCTCATCGTGATCGGCACGCACGGCCGTCGCGGCGTGCGCCGGCTGGTGCTGGGCAGCAGCGCCGAAGGCGTCCTGCGCACCTCGCCCGTGCCGGTGTTGCTGGTGCGCGCGCCAGAGGAATCCGCGTGATTCCAGGGCGGCACCGGGCGGGGTGATGCGGCATGCGCGCGCCGAGCCACCGGCCCGCGGCGGGCCGGCGCCGGGCGCGGCCCCGCCGGTCCGCTGCCTCGCCCTACAGTCCGCGGCAGTTGGGCGCCGGCCTGATCACCGGCGCGGCCGATGACGATCCCAGCGGCATCGCCACCTATTCCCAGGCCGGCGCCCAGTTCGGCTACGCAATGCTGTGGACGATGCCGCTGACGCTGCCGCTGATGGTGGCGATCCAGCTGGTGAGCGCGCGGATCGGTTACGTGACGCGGCGCGGCCTGGCGGCCAACATCAAGCGCGCCTTCGCGCCGCCGGTCTTGTGGCTGGTGGTCGGCCTGCTGGTGATGGCCAACACGCTCAACCTGGCGGCGGACATCGCCGCCATGGCACAGGCGCTGCACCTGGCGGTGGGCGGCCCGCGCGGCGGCTATGCCGTCGGCATCGGCGCGCTGTGCCTGGCGTTGCAGGTGTTCATGCGCTACCAGGCCTATGTGCGCTGGCTGAAATGGCTGACGCTGGCCCTGCTGGCCTACGTCGCGGTGGCCTTTACCATTGAACTGGACTGGGGCGAGCTGGCGCGCCAGCTCGCCCTGCCCCGCCTGGCGCTCGGCCGTGATGCGCTGCTGATGATCGTGGCGGTGTTTGGCACCACCATCAGCCCCTATCTGTTCTTCTGGCAGGCCGCGCTCGAGATGGAATCGGGTCGGGACGGGCTGACGCGCTCGGCCGGCGAAGTGCGGCGGCAACTGCGGCGCATCCGCGCCGACACGCTGGTCGGCATGACGTTCTCGAACCTGATCGGCTTTTTCATCATACTGGCCACCGCCGCCACGCTGCATGTTGGCGGCGGCGTCCGCATCGAAACCTCGGCGCAGGCGGCCGAGGCGCTGCGGCCCGTGGCCGGCGACCTCTGCTTCCTGCTGTTCTGCCTGGGCATCGTCGGCACCGGCCTGCTGGCGGTGCCGGTGCTGGCGGGATCGGCCGCGTATGCCGTGGCCGAGGCCGCCGGCCTGTCCGCCACCCTGGATGCCCGGCTGGGGCGGGGCGAGGGACACGCGTTCTACGCGGTCATCGCCGCCGCGACGGCGGGCGGCGTGGCGCTGTGCTTCGCGCCGGTCGACCCGGTCGAGGAATTGTTCTGGGCCGCGGTGCTCAACGGCGTGGTGGCCCTGCCCATCATGGCCGTGATGATGGTGTTGGCGTCCCGGCGCGCGGTGATGGGGGCGCACGTGATCGGGCCGCGCCTGTGGCTGGCGGGATGGTGCGCCACGGTGGCGATGGGAGGTGTCGTCGCCGCCATGCTGGCCACGCTCTAGCGGCTCGCCCGATCGCCCGCGCAGGCCGTGGCGGCGTCCCCGCACATGACCAGCGGGACCTTGATGAACTGACTGCCTGACAGGGACAGGCCGCGCAACAGGCGATCCGTCGACAGGATGAAGCCGGCGATCTGCGCGACCGTGGGCGCGCGCGGCCCCGCCATGGCGCTTTCGTCCAGGATCTGGATGGTGCCGTTCTCACCCTCGATCCAACCGGGGCCGGCCAGGAACGCGCGCAACGCGTCGTGGGCGGAAAAGAACAGCACGACGGCCTTGCCGTCGAGGCCGAGAATGGCGCCGGCCGGGCCGGCGATGACGTTGTAATAGGTGCGCTCGCCGCTGGCTTCGATCAGGACGCCGCGCCCGTAGGCCACGCCCAGGATGCCGCCGTCGGCGCGCAGGCCGGGCACCACCAGCACGCCGAAGGCGCGCGCCACCAGGGCCTGCGCGGGGGGCGAGAGCCGGTACAGCCGCGCCAGGGTGGCCTCGGCTTCGCGGTCGATCCGGTCCAGCATCGCGGGCGGCACCGCCAGCGGGCCCGGGGCCGGCTGGGCCCGCGCGGCGCTGGTCAGCAGCAGGGCCAGCAGGAGAAAGAGCAGCAACAGGAGGATGGGCTTTTTCATGAGGCGCTCCCGTGGTGGGCGGCATGGCGGACGCGGCGGCGCCGCCTGGCCAGGATTCACCTAGATTGACGCACGGGCGCGCCGACCCGCTGTTGACAAGTGTCAACCAGTGGGCGGCGTGGCGATGCGGCGGGTTGAGGGCTGCGCGCTACGCGGTCGCGGGCAGTCTTGCGGGCGCGCCCTCCGCCAGGCGCCGCGCCACGCGCCCCTGTTTGCGCGCCGCCCAGAACGACGGCGCTCGCAGGAAGCGCCTGCCGGCCTTGCGCGCCTCGGCCTGGGCTTGGCGCCGCAGGTGTCGGCAGGCGTCATCCAGGCCTTGGCGCGCCAGTTTGCCGGTGGCCAGGCTGACGCAGGTATCCGGCGCCAGGCGCGCCGCGGTGCGCAAATCCTGTGTGCCGCCCAGCGCCGCCTGCAGGTCGGCCAGGCCCTTGGCATAGCGTTCCAGCCGGCGCGAGGGACACAGTTGCAACAGCGCTTCGCTGGCGTAGCGCAGGCGCTTGATCTCGATGCGGGTCTGGTGCTCGCGCCGGGCGCCCTGCCCCTCGGCCTCCAGGCGGCCGCGCAGCGCCGCGTCCCAGCGCTCGAGCCGACGGCGCATGGCGCGGTACAGCGCCTTGGGCTTGCGCTCGGCCAGGGCCGCGTGCATTTCATCGCTGCGCTCGCGCAGCAGGCGCACCATGCCGTCGAAGCGCTCGTTGCGCAGACTGGCGTACATTTCGGCATGCGCCACGTCCGAGCGCGCGCCCGCCCGCCGCAGCGAGACCTCGCGGTCGATGTCCGGCTCGGCCTCGCACAGCCGCGGCAGGACGTCGGCCATGAACACATCCCAATCTCGCGCCCGCGACAGGGGCTGCATGGCCCAGGCGACCTCCCGGCGCAGCGCGCGCCGCAACGGCCGCCGGTCGGCCGGACGCGGCAACAGGTCCGACAAGGCGCACAACCGGCGCACGTAGATCCGCAGGTCGTGGATGAGGTCGGGCGCGGCCTGCCCTACCGCGGCATCGCCTTCCCTCAAGCGCCGCACGCGCCCGTGGATCTCGCCGAACCAGATCGCGGCGACGGCGTGCAGCCCGTCCCGCAAGGGAGATGGCGCGGCGGCGCCATTGCCCTCGGGCCTGGCCCGAGGCGCAGGCGTGGCGCCGGCGGGTTCCCGCGCGCCGCCGCCGTTGGCGGCGGTGCGCTTGGTTGATCGCGTCATGACCGCGCTCCTGGTGATTGGGTCAATCCCACGGTACTCGCGCCCGCCCGGGGCTTATTGACGCGGATCAAGCTTGCAAGGCGCCAACGAAGGGCGCGCCTGGAAATCCGCTGACCGTGGGCGGCAGCGCGATGCCTGCCGTCCCTGCGCGCGGCCAGGCAATGGCAGGCGGCATCAGCCCCCCGCCGCCCGACCCGCATCAGCCCACCACCAGCCTGTCGGCCACCTCGACCACGCCTGGGGCCGACCAGGCGGCGCGTTCGGCCGCGCCCCGCTCGCTCCAGCTGTTGACGCAGCCGTTCAGCGTCACCTTGTTGTCCTGCACGCTGACCTGGACCCGGTTGGCTTCCAGCTGGGCGCTGCGCAGCAAGGCGTCTTCGATGCGCCGCTTGATGTCGCCGGCGCGCACGCTGGGAACGACTTCGATCGTGTTCGAAATGCCGATCACGCCGGAGAGCTTGCGCACCGCGCGTTCGGCGGCGTCTCGCTGGTAGAACCACTCCACATTGCCGCTCAACGTGACCCAGCCTTTTTGCACGGTGACCTGCACCTTGCCATCGGGCACGGTGGCGTCCCAGGCAATGATGCTGAGCGCGCGCGCGGCGATCTGGTCGTCCGCCAGCTGTTTGGCCGCCGCGGTGCGCACCTGGATTTCCTGGGCGATGCCGCGCACGCCTTTCACATGCTGCACTGTATGCTCGGCGGCCAGTTTCTGCGCATAACTGCCGACGTGGCCGCTGAGCGTCACCACGCCGTTCTCCACCGCCACGCCGATGTGCAGGTCGTCGATGCTGGGCTCGAATGCCAGCGCCTGCAGCACCCGCTCCCGCAGTTGTTCGTCACTCATGATGTTCTCCTGGTCCCGGGACCGGGACACCCGGTCCGCGTACATCGCCCGGGCGCGTCGCGCCCCTGGCATCCTGGGGCGTGGCGCTATTCGATCCGCAGCGTCTTGCCCTGGCTGCCCGCCATTTTCGGCAGCGTCAGCACCAGCACGCCGTTTTCGCAGGCCGCCTTGGCGGCGGACGCATCGATCGGGGTTGCCAGGGTGACCGAGCGCTCGATCTGGCCCCAGTAGCGCTCCCTGCGCAGGACCTTGCCTTCTTCCTTGACTTCGCTGCGCTGTTCCTTGTTGGCGGAAATCATGACGGTGGCGCCGTCGATCTGCACCGAGATGTCCTTCTTGTCGACGCCGGGCAATTCGGCCTTCAGGACATACTTGTCGCCGTCCTCGGTGACGTCGAGGTCCATGCGTGGCGATTCGCCGTCGGCGCGCTGCCGCAGCGGCCGCAGGAAAGCTTGGAAGACGTCCGCGAACGGATCGGCGGAGACGGCGCTGTAGGGGGTGAGGCGAGACATGATGGCTCCTTCAATAGCGGTGTGGACACACCTGTCCCGCCATCTTGAGCCGTCATCTCCGGCGCTTGTTGACCTTTATCAAGCAGAAATCGCGCCCCTATTTCGACCGAGGCGATCACCGTCCCTGCAGCCGGACGAGCGCGGCCGCCAGGTCATCGCGCGCCTGGCCAGGCGCGGCGTGGTCGAGCGCCTGCCGCAGCGGTGCGACGGCGGCCTGGCCCGTCCGAAGCAGCATTGCCTGCACGGATGACCGCAGCAACGGATCGTCACTGCGCAGCCGCGCGTCGATCGCCGCCTCGATCACCGCTGATGCAATTTCAGCCGGCAACGGCCAAGATTCACCCGCCACCGCCGCCATCATCGTCGCCTTGTCCACGAGCCGTGTGGCGTCGGTCTCCCCTTTGATCGAGCCCGCAAGATACAGCAGCCCGGCCGGGCCGCTCTGCGCGAGCGTGCGCCACGTGACCCTGGAGGACGTGTTGGAGCGCGATACGGCATCGATCATCGCCTGTGCGATGGCGTCATCGGGCTTGGGAAAGCCGCCGAGCGTGACGATGAGGCGTTCACGCGCTTCATCGGAGGGAGCCCTTTCCAGTGCCAAGATCAGCTCGCGCACGATATCGCGATAGCCTGTAGACCCTGGCCCCAGCGTCTGGGCGATCTGGATGCGGACAGCGGGCGATGTTGATGCCGCGCTGGTGGCATCGAGTTTCAGGCGCACGTCGTCCGGCAAGGTCAGGCCTGCGGCGATCTGCGCCAGATCTCCCAGCGTTCTTTCATCCCGCGTGTCGCGGATGGCCTGAAAAATGGTCTCGGACGCGCCTCGAGTCGCGGTCCATAGCGCCGTCCGCGTTGAAGCACGCTCCGGCTCCGCCTGCGCCTGCCGCAAATGCGCGAGCAAGGGGCCTGCCATGGCGGCGCGTCCAGGCGCGTCGGCCACGGCGAGAATCCTGGCCACCGCGTTCATGCGCGGCTGCGGGACATTGCCGGCCATGTCCCGGGCCATGGCCTGTAGCAACGCGTCGGACAGGCCGACGCCGCCTTGACGGCGTTGCGAGAGAAACGGCGCTGTCCAGAGTTGTTCGGCCAATGCCTGCGCGGCCTGGGTTTTCTCGCCTTCATCCTGCGCAGCCACATAGCGGCGCGCGATCTCGGCAAACCTGCGCTGGTGCTCCGCCGACAGTTCCTCGCGCGGCGGGGACTGCCGGGGCGGATCCGGAAGACCGGCCGCGGCGGCTCCCGCGGCTGTCAATCCCAAGATGGCTGCCAGCCCGAATGGCCGCAATGCCGGGCCGCATGCCCGCCACGCCGGTCGCCGCACGGCGAGCCTGCGCAGGTTGTGTGCCCATTGCCAAAACGTGTCGATAGGTCAGGCTCCGTGTTCAGGTCAGGACGCCGGTCACGCTTCCGGCTGGATACCCAGTGCGGCGTGAGTCCGTATATTAGCCGGCGCTCGTGTCGGTCGCCGGTCGCGCTACGGCGCTCAGCCCGGATGGAACTTCCACAGCGCGCATGCCAGAAAGCCCGCTGCCGGCGCGAGATGGATGGCAAGCCCCTGCCGGCCTTGCAGGATCGACGCGGGCCGTCTTGCGCGGAGCGCCCAGGCGAGCAAGCCGGAATGCGCCAGCAGCAGCCCGACCGGCCACAGCGCCAGGTAAAGCAGTACCCCGAGTGGGTCGGGGCCATAGCCGTCGCCGTGGCGCGGCGGTTCGTAGACGGCGGCGGCGATTGTCCAAGCCGCGAGCGTCAGCAGGCTCACGATAAAACTTATCCGGTAGTACAGAAACAAGGGATCCCCTTTGTTTTTGTGGAGGCGTCATCGCTCCGGTCATGGCGCTCCTCATGCAAGCGTTCTCGACTCAATTCCCCAGCAGCCGCACCGTCTGCGGGTTGTAGCCGGCATAGGCGCCGGCGCCGCAGGCGACGACCGTTCGCGCTTGCGGCGGCACGCCGGTGGCGCGCACGGCCAGCTCGCCGCCACGCAGCCGGAATTCCCGGAACCGCTCCGCGGCCACTGAGCCATCCGGCAGGAAATACAGCCGCACCCGTGGCAGCCCCTTGTCCGGATCCGCCTGGCTCGCGGCGCTGAAAGTGGGCACCCCCACCCTCGCCTCGTGCCAGCGCGAGGGATCTTCCAGCGTCTGCCAGCGCACGCGCAGCGGCTGTTCCAGGTCCAGCATGGCCGGGCTCCCGCCCCGTCCCGGGTCGCAGGGTTCGCCGGCCTGGCTGCGCGCCGCCTGGCCGCCCAGGTCCAGTGTCTGGCCATTGATTTCCAGGCGGGCGATTGCCTGCGTCGTGTAGTTGTCGAGGCTGACTATCGTCAGTCCCGGGGGGCGCGCGGCTGTCATGGCCTCCTCGGTCGTGCCGGCAAAGCGCTCGATGGTCGGCGCGACCTCGACGTGGTCGGCGTAATGGAAGTACTGATAGATCAGCAGCGCCGCCTCGCCGTAGGCGAATGCCGGCAGCAGCTTGTCCAGATCGGGCGCGGGCAGGCGCCGCAGCGGCAGGGAATCGCCGGCATTGCCATCCTGCGTGGAATACGCATAGCGCTCGCTGTCTGGCTTCAGGTGCGCGCCGGCGTAGGGAAACGTGCCAGCCGCCACCAGGTTCGCGCCGGGATAGCGGCGAAAGCGCGAGAACCGGTCGTTTTGCGCCGAAGCGGGTTCCATGTAGGGCGAGCCGCCGCCATCGTTCGAAGATGCGGCGCGATAGTCCAGCCAGAGCGTGCGGCCGCTGAAGTTGACGTGGTTTTCAGTGATGGCCGGGTTGGCATCGCGGAAACGGTCGGCGCCCGCCCGGCGCAGGGTGTCGTCCACCGGCACGATCAGCAGCGCCAGCAGCGAGGGCAGGAACAGCAGCGCGTGGACCCGGCCGGGCACCTTGCCGCGATCGCGCACCAGGTACACAACCCAGGTCAGCGCCAATACGATCGCCAGCGGCCCGCCGTACAAAACCCCGTACGACAGCAGCGCCGCCATGCCCCAGCCGAGGTTGTCGCTGAAGACGGCGAGCAGGCCAAGCGAGGCCAGCAGCGTCGCCAGCGCGAACGACACGATGATGCCAAACAGATAGTTCGTGGTTTTCAATCGATCAGGCCTCGTCGGACTGCCCTGGCATGGGCGGCGGGGTCTTGGGGATGCGGCGTGGGGATCCGGACCCGGCAACGATAACAGAGGCCCGGATCTTGCCAGGACGATACCCTCGAAGGCGTGCCGCGGCCGGCCAGGTCAGGCCGGGTCGGCGCGTCCGTCGGGCCAGGGATCGGCCCAGGCCGGCAGGCGCGCCAGGCCATCGAGCCATTGCACGATGTTCGGGAACGGCGCCATCGGCATGGTGGATGTTCGCCAGTACGCCGCCATCGACGCGAGTTGGAAGTCGGCGATCGTCAGCCGGCCGCACGCGACGTGATCGCGCCGCTGCAGATGCGTGTCCAGCACCGCCGCGTACCGGTTGAAATCCTTGCCCTTGCCCGCCAGCTGGCTCTCGTCCGGCGGCCCGATGCCGAAGGTGGGTTTGACGATGTGCTCGAAGTAGTACGGCGACACCGCCTGTGCCCAGTGGCAATCGTTCCAGGACAGCCAGCGCAGCACCTCGATCTGTTCCCGCGCATCGGTTGGCCACATGTCCGAGCCGGCCTTGACGCACAGGTAGGCCATGATCGCCGATGATTCCCACAGCCGGTAATCGCCGTCCACCAGGGCCGGCGCCTTCATGTTGGGATTGATGGCGGCGTAGTCGGGCCGCCGCAGCGCGCCCGCCATCAGGTCCATTTCGATGAGTTCGGCCTCGATGCCCAGGTGCTTGACCAGGGCCAGGACGCGCCGTGGCGCCTGCGCCTGGATCCAATAGATCTGCATGGGTTGCTCCTCCGGGGTGTCGATAGGGTCACGACTTGCGCAACACCATACCCACGCGGCCGGCCTGGCGTCAAAGGACGTTGCATTGGGAAACGGCCAGCAGCGACGGGCGCCGCTTGCTGCGGCGCGCGGGCGCGCGGAGAATGCGTGGGCGGGTCCCCTTCTTCCCTTCCCCCCGGGAGTTCCTTCGAACATGGCAGACACCCTACTCGTTTTCGCCGTGGTGGCGTTCATCGGCATCGCGACGCCCGGCCCGACGGTGCTGCTGGCGCTCAACAACGGCGCCAGGCTGGGCCTGCGCGCGTCCCTGCCCGGCATGGCGGGCGCTGTGCTGTCGGATGTCGTCCTGATCGGCGCGGTGGCGCTGGGGCTGGGGGCGCTGCTGGCCGCTTCCGAATTCTGGTTCTCGGTCGTCAAATGGATCGGCGTGGCGTACCTGGCCTACCTGGGCCTGCGCCTGTGCCGCTCGTCCGGCGCCCTGACGTTGCCGGACGAAGCCGCCGCGCGCACGCCGTCCGGCCGGGCGGTGTTCCTGCGCAGCTTCCTGGTTGCGCTGACGAACCCGAAGGGATACCTGTTTTTCTCGGCCTTCCTGCCGCAGTTCATCTCCACGCAGGCGCCACAGTTTCCCCAGTATGCGGCGCTGGCGGCGGTGTTCGCCGCCATCGACCTGCTGGTCATGTTCGCCTATGCCTGCGCCGGCGCCAGGGCCATCCGCCTGTTCAAGCGGCGCGGCGCCCGCTGGCTGGACCGGGCGTGTGGGGGCGCGCTCCTGGCGCTGGCCGGCTCGCTGGCGTTCTATCGGCGCGGCGCGTGATTCATTCGCCGCGTCCGTAGCATCCCAGGAACATCGCCACGGCCGAATCCACCACCCGCTCGCGCTCGGCCGCGCCCAGCGGCGGCTGCCCCAGCGTGACCTGCGGCCAGAAGGCGAAGCTTTTGATCAGCCCCTGCAATTGCTGGCCGGCGAATTCCGCGTCGCCGGCGGTCAGGCGGCCATCAGCGATGGCGGCGCGGATCCAGGCGGTTTCGCTGCCCTCCTTCGCGCCCATGCGGCACACGATGGCCTGTGCCCGTTCCGGTGTGTGGATGATCTCGGCCATGGCCACGCGCGCCAGGTCGATGAAGTTCGGATCGCCCAGCAGTTCCAGTTTCCGCAGCAGCAATTGGCGCAGTTGCGTCGCCAGGGGCTGGTCGGCACGGTAGACGACCGTGGCGTTGGCGATGCTGCGGTTCCACAGCTGTTCCAGCATCAGCCCGAACAGTTCTTCCTTGCTGGGGAAATGGTTGTAGACCGTGCGTTTGGACACGCCGGCCGCGGCGGCGATGCGATCCATGCTGGTGGCTTCGTAGCCCGCCGTGCGGAATTCCTCCACGGCGGCGCGGAGGATGGCTTCGCGCTTTTTGTCGGTGAGGCGCTGCGGTGCTTCTGCCATGAGGATTTCCTGATTGGAGCGATAGCGAAAATTCTACACTCGACGGTGTACTTTCAAGAAAAACGAAATTACACTGCTCAGTATACTTTTGGCCTCCGCGGCCATTCCCCCTCCCTTCTGCCGCCAGGAATCTCGCCGTGACCGCTTCGATGCCCGCCTCCCCCGCTTTGCCGGTTGCTCCCGGCGCTCGCCCGACGCATCATGGCGACGGCCGTTTCCGCAATGCCCGTCCCCGCCCGTCCCTGGGGTTCTGGCAGGGGCTCAAGCTGACCTGGGCCTTCCTGTTCGGCAAGCCGGCCGGCACCGTGCCCGACCAGCCGATCCCGGTGCGGCCGCTGAGCCGCGCCGAACTGGGAGCCGCGCCCGACCGCAGCCTGTTCCGGCTGGGGCACTCAACCATCCTGATGAAATTGCGCGGCCGCTACTGGCTGACCGATCCGGTGTTCTCCGAGCGCGCCTCGCCGGTGCAATGGGCCGGACCGGCGCGCTTTCATGCGCCGCCCATCGCCATCGACGATCTGCCGCCGATCGCCGGCGTGATCCTGTCGCACAACCACTATGACCATCTCGACCGCGCCGCCGTGACCCGCCTGGCGGCGCGCACCGGCCGCTTCATCGCGCCGCTGGGCGTGGGCGACCAGTTGATCGCGTGGGGCATCGATCCGGCCAAGGTGGAACAGCTGGACTGGTGGCAGTCCACCGAGGTCGAAGGCCTGCGCCTGACCGCCACCCCGGCGCAGCATTTCTCCGGTCGCGGCCTGGCCGACAGCGATCGCACCCTGTGGGCCTCGTGGGTCATCGACGACGCCGGCATGCGCGTGTTCTTCAGCGGCGACAGCGGCTATTTCGACGGGTTCAAGGCCATCGGCGACGCCTTCGGGCCGTTCGACCTGACGCTGATGGAAACCGGCGCCTACGATAAGCGCTGGGCCTTCGTGCACATGCAGCCCGAGGAAACCTTGCAGGCCCACCTGGATCTGGGCGGCCGCTGGCTGCTGCCGATCCACAACGGCACCTTCGACCTTGCCATGCATGCCTGGCAGGAGCCGTTCGAGCGCATCGCCGCGCTGGCGGCCGAACGCGGGGTCCCATTGGCCACGCCCGAAATGGGTGAGCGGCTGGACCTGGACACCCCGCATCCGGGATCGCCCTGGTGGCGGGCGGTTGCCGCGCGCCAGCCGGCGTCCGGCGCGTGCCGCCGCCTGGCGCCTTGCCGGGCCCGGTGAAGCGGCAGGACGGCCCCCAGGGCCGTCCGGGTATCGGTGGGAACGCCCGAGGGCCTCGCAACCGCAATCTGTTTACAATCGCAACGCAACGCGTATTGCGCCCAAGCCAATGCCCGCGACCCGGGTATTGCGGCTTGATCAGCCAGCTTCGGCTAGGGTGTGGCCTGCGCGCATGACCTGACCGCGCACCCATCGACAGATGGGTCGCTCCGGCCGCCTGCCGGACCGGTCGGGTTCCCATTCCATGATGTTCCCGCAACCGCCCCGTCCCGCCCTGGCGCCCTGGATGGCCGGGAAGCCGTTTGCGTATTTTTCGTCCGGAGGTGCCTGCGCCCCTTTTCCCGTAGTGCCTACAACGACAACAACATAATCCTTTGAACCGTAAGGTCTAATACCCATGAGAAAGTTTCTCAAAATCGTGGGCAGCCTGGTGGTGACGGTGGTGGTCGCGGCCGCCCTGTTCCTGTACTGGCCCCTGCATCAACGTTCGGTCCCGGCAGCCGACAACGACAAGCCCCTGGACGCCGTGCTCGTCGGCGGCGGCATCATGAGCGTGACGCTCGCCACCTACCTGCAGGAATTGCAGCCGGACTGGCGCGTCGAACTGTTCGAACGCCTGGACGGCGTGGCGCTGGAAAGCTCCAACGGCTGGAACAATGCGGGCACCGGCCACTCGGGTTTCGCCGAGCTGAACTACACCCCCGAGATGCCCGACGGTTCCGTCGATATCAAGCGGGCCATCAATATCGCCGAGCAGTTCGAGATCTCGCGCCAGTTCTGGGCCCATCAGGTCAAGGTCGGCCGCCTGGGCCAGCCGTCGGACTTCATCAACCCGACCGGCCACATGAGCTTCGTCTGGGGCGATGACCGCATCGAATACCTGCGCAAGCGCCGCGATGCCCTGGTCAAGAGCCCGCTGTTCTATGGCATGGAGTATTCCACCGACCCGGCGCGGATCCGCCAGTGGGCGCCGCTGCTGATGGAAGGCCGCGACGCCAGCCAGAAGGTCGCCGCCACCTACATGCCGCTGGGCACCGACGTGAACTTCGGCGTCATCACCAACCAGCTGACCCAGGGCCTGCAACGCAATCCCAACTTCACGCTGCAACTGCGGCATGAGGTCACTGCGCTGCGCCAGAACGGCGACAAGACCTGGAACGTCACGGTCAAGGACCTGAAGACCAACCAGGAGCGCACGGTGAAGTCGCGCTTCGTCTTCATCGGCGCGGGCGGCGCCTCGCTCAAGGTGCTGCAGCTGTCCGGCATTCCCGAATCGAAGAACTACGCCGGCTTCCCGGTGGGCGGCCAGTTCCTGGCCTTCGACGCGCCGGCCATCGCCGGCCGCCATGAGGTCAAGGCCTACGGCATGGCCGATACCGATTCGCCGCCGATGTCGGTGCCGCACCTGGACGCGCGCAAGCTGGACGGCAAGCCGGTGGTGCTGTTCGGTCCGTTCGCGCTGGCCACGACCAAGTTCCTCAAGCAGGGCTCGGCCTTCGACCTGTTCTCGTCGGTCAACCACAACAACGTCGCCAGCATGGTGGACGTGGGGCTGGAGAACCTGGACCTGGTCAAGTACCTGGTGGACCAGGCGCAACTGACCGACGCCGATCGTCATGCCCAGTTGCTCAAGTACTTCCCGCAGGCCAAGCCCGAAGACTGGCGCCTGGTGACGGCCGGTGAACGCGTGCAGGTCATCAAGCGCGATCCGGAGAAAGGCGCGATCCTGCAGTTCGGCACCGAAGTGGTGACCGACAAGGACAACACCATTGCCGCGCTGCTGGGCGCTTCGCCCGGCGCCTCGACCTCGCCGCCCATCATGCTGAACCTGCTGGCCAAGGCCTTCCCGCAGCAGATGGAGGCGGGTTGGAAGGCGCGGCTGAAGGAGATCATTCCGTCGTACGGCCAGAAGCTCAACGACAGTCCGGCGCTGACCAACCAGATCCGCGCCATGACGAGCCAGGTGCTGCACCTGCCGTACGTGGAGGTGCCGGTGCCGGAAGCCGCGCCCGCCGCGCCGGCCGTGGCGCCGGTGGCGCCCGCCGCCCGGGAGCCGGGCGCGCCGGCGCCAGGCCGCAATGCCAACACGGAAATGCAGGCGCTGTAAGGCCCGCCCCGCCCTCCCTCGCCGGAGGGCTTTTTTTGCTCGCGAGGCGGCTCGCGGGCACCCGCGCAAGCCGCCTCGCGGCCGCGTTTTTCCGCTACGCCGTCGCGGCGGATCGCCGGCGTCATTGTGCTAAGGTGCCCCATCGGCAACCCGATAATGACAAGCACAATGCGCCATCCCCTGATCCGCCCGCGCACGCCCTGCGCGGCCGTCCTGTTGTCGCTGTCCCTGGCCGCCATGGCCGGTCCGTCGCAGGCCCGCACGATCTATAACGACAAGGGCTTGCGGGTCGAGGAAACCGATATCGGCTTCCAGGACTACCAGGAAGGCAGGCGGCGCAACGCCAGCCAATACACCCTGGCCTACCAGCGCCAGCCGCTCTGCGGCAAGGGCGTCAAGCTGGGCGAGCGTTTCCTGCCGGCGGGCGACCCGCGCCGCGCGCGCGACTATTTCTGCGGTCCGGCCAAGGCCATCAACGCCCACGGGGTGCTGGCCTTCGTCACCCGCACCTCCGGCCACGGCAACCTGCTGTACCTGGATGTCGGCGGCGGCGATCTGCGCATCACCGACATCCCGGTGCAGAAGGAAGGCGCCGGCGACAGCATCGGCGGGCAGGTGTTCCTGGACGCCGGCTTGCCCGGCTGGACGCGCTACGAAAACGGCTGGTACGAGACCACGCTGATCCGCCACGAACCATTCCAGGCCGTGCGGCTGGGACGCGGCCGCCTGCTGGATATCGACAATGGCGTGGCCTTCCTGCTGGTGCCGCGCGACCAGGAGGTGCAGACCGTCAAGCCGGCCAGCCTGGGCCAGACCGCCAACGGCACGCCGGTGGTGATCGCGGCCGAGCTGCGCCAGCGGCCGACGCCATTGCGCTTTCGCGCGGTTGAACTGGAGACCGGCCGCGAGCTGGCCAGCGTGGCCGCGCGCGATGCCTGCCTGGATGCGCCGAGCATGGACTTCTGGGGCACCGGCGGCGCGTCGTCGGCGCAGGTGCCGTATGCCGAACTGGCCGTGTGGCGCGCGCGCAATCTGGTCTATGCGGCGGGCGCCAGGCCGTCCCTGCGCCTGGCGGCGGCCAACGAGCTGCGGCCGGCGGCCAACTGCCGGACCGACTGGCAGCCGGCGCGCTAAGGCGCGCTGGCGCGTCCCGCGCTCTCCGGGGTACGCGCGCCCGGTCCCGCCGAACCGCCGCCGTGGCAGTCCGGGCCATTCCTGTCCCGGGGTTCTGCGTGCATCGTCGGTCATTATTAGGGTTTTCACTCATAAATACGCTGAATTTCGCGGATAAGAATTCAGAATTTTTCTTATGCCGGGGGCGCGCGTATAACGGTTGGCGCAGCAATCTGAACCAACCTGCAAGAGAGAAAATCATGAGGGGAAATACCAAGACGGGCCACCAGCCGGTGCGCGCGTCCACCGCCGCATTCATCGGCACGATGATCGAGTGGTACGACTTTTATATCTACGCCACCGCCGCCGCGCTGGTGTTCGGCAAACTGTTCTTTCCGTCCGCCACGGGCTTTTACGGCACGCTGGCGGCCTTCGGCACCTTTGCCGTGGGCTTTTTCGCGCGGCCGCTGGGCGGCGCCCTGTTCGGCCACATCGGCGACCGCATCGGCCGCAAGAAATCGCTGGTCATCACGCTATTGATGATGGGCACCGTGACGGTGCTGATCGGCCTGCTGCCGACCTATGCCTCGATCGGCTTCTGGGCGCCGGTGCTGCTGGTGCTGCTGCGCATCGTCCAGGGCGTGGCGGTGGGCGGCGAATGGGGCGGCGCGGTGCTGATGGCGGGCGAACACTCGCCCGACAAGAGCAAGCGCACTTTCTTCGCCTCGTTCGCGCAGCTTGGCAGCCCGGCCGGCCTGATCCTGTCGATGCTGATGTTCAAGCTGGTGACCGGGCTGGACGATGCCGCCTTCCTCAGCTGGGGCTGGCGCGTGCCGTTCCTGTTCTCGGCGGTGCTGCTGGTGGTGGGCTTCGTGATCCGCCTGAGCGTCAACGAGTCGCCCGACTTCCTGGAGGAAAAACAGGCCCAGGCCAAGCGCGCCAAGCCGGCCCGGGCGCCGCTGGCGCAGGTGCTGACCGGCGCGCCGCGCCTGCTGGCGCTGGCCGTGGGCGCCAATGTGCTGGGCATCGCCGGGTTCTACTTCACCAGCACCTTCATGATCGCCTACACCACCCAGTACGTCGGCCTGAACCGCGCGGTGATCCTGGACTGCCTGCTGGTGGTGTCGATCATGCAGTTCTTCATCACGCCGCTGGCGGCCTATATCGCCAGCCGCGTCGGCAACCTGCGCTTCCTGGCGACGATGGCGCTGGTGTCGGTCTTCACGCCCTACGCCATGTTCAACCTGGTGGACCTGGGTTCGCTGGGCGCGATCACCCTGGGCATCGGCGTGGCGGTGCTGTTCATGGGGGCCTACTATGCGGTGATCGCCGGCTTCGTCAGCGACAGCTTTCCCACGGCGATCCGCTACACCGGGATTTCCATGGCCTACCAGCTGTCGGGCGCCATCTTCGGCGGCCTGACGCCGATGCTGGGCACCGTGCTGGCCGAGAACTTCAAGGGCCAGTGGTGGCCGCTGGCCGTGCTGTTCTCGGTGATTTCGCTGCTTTCGCTGGTATCCGTGCTATTGCTGGGCGCCTGCCGCCAGCGCCATGTCCAACTGCAACCCGAGGCTCAACAAGCATGAAGGCGTACTTCCACGACGATCAGAAACTGCATCATCCGCAGACCTATTTCTCGCGCGGCAAGATGCGCACGCCGCAGGAAGTGCCGTCGCGCCTGGACGCGCTGGCGCAGGCGGCGCGCAACCTGGGTTTTGACGTGCAGGCGCCGCCCGACCACGGCAGCGCCCCGCTCGAAGCGGTGCACACGCCCGCGTACCTGCGCTTCTTGCGCGAAGCGCACGCCGAATGGAAGAAGCTGCCCGACGACTGGGGCGACGAGGTGGTTTCCAACGTCTTCGTGCGCGAGCCCAACGCGCTGCGCGGCGTGCTGGCGCAGGCCGCGCGCTACCTGGCCGACGGCAGCTGCCCGGTGGGGCCGAACACCTGGCAATCGGCCTATTGGTCGGCGCAGTGCGCCATTGCCGGCGCCGACCGCATCGCCGCCGGCGACCGCCACGCCTACGCCCTGTGCCGCCCGCCCGGCCACCATGCGCGCCGCGACGCGGCCGGCGGCTTCTGTTATCTGAACAACGCCGCCATTGCCGCCCAGCGCCTGCGCGACACCTATGGGCGCGTCGCCATCCTGGACACCGATATGCATCATGGCCAGGGCATCCAGGACATCTTCTACGAACGCAGCGACGTGCTGTACGTGTCGATCCACGGCGACCCGGAGAATTTCTATCCGGTGGTCGCGGGTTTCGAGGACGAGCGCGGCGCGGGCGAAGGCTACGGCTACAACCTCAATCTGCCGATGCCGCACGGCTCGCCCGAGTCGGTGTTCTTCGACCGCCTGCGCCAGGCGCGCGCCGCGATCGAGCAATTCCAGCCCGATGCGCTGGTGCTGTCGCTGGGCTTCGACATCTTCGAGAAGGACCCGCAGGCCATGGTGGCGGTCACGGAAGACGGCTTCGAGCGGCTCGGCCGCGAGGTCGCCGGCCTGAAGCTGCCGACCTTGATCGTGCAGGAAGGCGGCTACTATATCGAGGGCCTGGAGTCGAACGCCGCGCGCTTCTTCGCGGGGCTGGCCGGAACCTGAACATGGGACCGGCGTGGCGGACGGAAACCGGCCCTGTCCTTTTGCCGGAATCCGCCACGCCGCCATGTGCCCTGCCCCTGCCCGCCCCGCCCACACCCTGTCGCTCGCGCCCGAGCGCATGGACTGGAACCTGCTGCGCACCTTCATGTTCGTGGTGCAGGCGCGCGGCGTGGGCCGCGCGGCGCAGGCGCTGCACCTGAGCCAGCCGGCCGTGAGCCAGGCCTTGAAGCGGCTGGAGGACGCGGTCGGGGGCATGCTGCTGCACCGGCGCAATGGCGAATTCCGCCTGACGGGGCTGGGCGAGGAGATCTACGCCATCGCCCGCGACATGTACGGCGCCATGGCGCGCATCGAGACCGCCGCCCCGCAGGACCGGCATGAGGTCGCCGGCACCTTGCGGCTGCTGGTCATGAGCCGCATCCAGAGCGCGGCCTACGACGATTTCCTGGCCGATTTCCACCAGCGCCATCCGCGCATCGAATTCCACATCGAGGTGCTGCCCAGCGCCGACATCCTCGACGCCCTGTCCAAGCGCGTGCCGGCGCTGGGCCTGTGCCTGTGCCGCAAGCCGGTCGAGGCGCTGGAGCGCCGGCTGTTCCTGCGCCACCATTACGCGGTGGTCTGCGGCCGGCGCCATCCGCTGTTTTCACGACCGCGGGTGGGCATCGAAGACCTGATGGACCAGAACTTCGTCTGTTTCGCCAGCGACCAGATCGGCGACACGCTGTCGCCGCTGACCATCTTCCGCGACCAGCAGGGCTTCACCGGCCGCATCGTCGGCACCTCGCCGCATATCGAGGAGGTGCGGCGCATGGTGGTGGCCGGGATCGGCCTGAGCTTCCTGCCCGAACACCTGATCGTGCCGGACGTGGTCAACGGCGAATTGCGGCGCCTGCCGCCCAACGAGAGCGTGGCCGAGATCGACGTGTTCCTGACCTGGCACCGGCAGCGCAAGCTGAGCGCGGCCGAGACGGCCTACCTGGAGGCGTTCGAGCGCTTCCTGGCGCGCACGCCGCTGGCGGCCCGCGCCCGCTGAGCGGGCGTTGACGCGGGCCGGGCGCTGCGCGACCTGTGCGGTGTCGCCATGCGCGCGCGGCGCTCCCCATAGGCGGCGCAGGCGGTTATGGCGATAATGACCCGTTGCGCTTTGCCACCCGTCACCACCGCTCAAGAGGACGCCATGTCTCGTTGGACCTTCTACACCGCGCCGGGCACCTGTGCCCTGGCCACCCACATCGCCTTGCAGGAAGCCGGCGCCGAGTTCGACGTCGTCAAGCTGGATTTCGGCGCGGGGCAGCAGCAAAGCCCGGAATTCCTGCGCGTCAATCCCAAGGGGCGGGTGCCGGCGCTGGCCACCGAGCATGGCGTGCTGACCGAAACGCCGGCCCTGCTTGCCTACGTGGCGCAGCGCTTCCCGGCGGCGGGGCTGGCGCCGCTGGACGATCCGTTTGCGTTCGCCCGCCTGCAGGAGCTGAACAGCTACCTGGCGTCCACCGCCCATGTGGCGCACGCGCACAAGCGGCGCGGCGCGCGCTGGGCCGACGACCCGGCGGCGCACGAAGCCATGCGCGCCAAGGTGCCGGAAACCATGACGGCCGTGGCCGCGTACCTGGAATCGCAGATCGCCGGTCCCTGGGCGCTGGGCGACCGCTTCAGCGTGGCCGACGCCTATCTCTACACCATCGGCAGCTGGCTGGAGGGCGACGGCGTGGACTTGGCGCGCTTCCCGGCGCTGACCGCCTACCTGGCGCGGGTCGCGGCGCGGCCGGCGGTGCAGCGCGCCCTGGCGCAGGCCAAGGCCGAATAAGGCGCGCCCGAACAAGCCGGGTTCGAACAAGCCGAGTTCGAACAAGCCGCTTCCGAACAAGCCGCTTCCGAACAAGGGCGTCTGAACAAGAAGCGTCCCGACAAGACTCGCGGCGCGCGGGCCGGCTCAGCGCGGGGCCGGCGCCGCGTCCGCCGACAGGCTGCGCGGCGTGGTCGTGCCGTAGTCCTCGTCCGCATAGATGCAGGCCGGCAGCGGTGAAACCGCCCGGCCGCCCCGCTCCCACAAGGCCTCGATCCAGTCGGCCGCGGTGTCGGCGATGACGTCCTGCACGCAGAAGCCGGGATCGCGCCCGAACGCCGGCACCGGCGGCGTCAGGCCGGTTTCGCCGTGCACCACGTCAAACAGGTGGCGGTGCCCCTCGATGGCCTTGTTCAGCACGTACAGGTCGGGCCCATCCAGGCCGATGACCACGGAGAACGTGCCCTCGCCGTCCTGGTCGGGGAAGATGCCGAACTGGATCTCGCGCGCCTTTTCCGGCAGGCGCGGGAACAGGCCGGCCAGCACGCGCAGCGCGGCGTCAGTGTGGGCGTCGAGTTCACGCCGCAGGGCGGTTTGGTAGTCGTGTTGGTTCATGCCGGGAGCTTAGCGGATCGCGGTGATTTCTGTTATTTCTGTCTTGACAGAAATAACAGAAATATCTACAGTGGCCCCATGAAACTGACTCCGATCGCCGAACGCTTCATCCTCCATTGGGGCGAAATGGGCTCGCGCTGGGGCGTGAACCGCACCGTGGCGCAGATCCATGCCCTGCTCTACCTGCTGGGCCGGCCCGTGCCCGCCGAGGAAATCGCCGAGACGCTGGGCGTGGCGCGCTCGAACGTCAGCAACAGCCTCAAGGAACTGCAGGCCTGGCGCCTGGCCAAGGTGGTGCACGTCATGGACGACCGCCGCGACCATTTCGAAACCTCCACCGACATCTGGGAATTGTTCAAGCTGATCGTCGAGGGCCGCCGCCAGCGCGAGATCGATCCCACCCTGTCGATGCTGCGCGACACCCTGGCCAGTCCCGAGATGGCCGACGAAACCCCGCTCACCGCGCAGCGCGTGCGCGAGACGCTGTCGTTCCTGGAAATCCTCACCACCTGGTCCGATGAAATGCTGCGCATGAAACCCGAGACGCTGATGAAGACGCTCGGCATGGGCGCCAAGATCAGCAAGACAATGCGCCGCACCAAGGCGTGATGGCGTGGGCGGGCCGCGTGTCCCGCCTTTTTTTTGGTCTGTTATTTCTGTCTATACAGAAATAACAGAAATTGAAGAATCAATCGGCCGATGCGGCTGGAGGCGGATCACATGAACATCCTGGTATGCGGTGCCAATGGCTTCATCGGCCGCGCGTTGTGCCAGGCGCTGGCGCGCGACGGACACCGGGTGCTCAAGGGGGTGCGGCAGGCGCGGCATCCCGATGAGATCGCCGTGGATTACCGCGTCGATACCACGCCGGCTGCCTGGGTCGACCGTCTGCGCGGCATCCATGTCGTGATCAACGCGGTCGGCATCCTGCGCGAAGCCGACCGCGGCGATTTCGACCGGCTGCATCACCTTGCCCCGGCGGCCCTGTTCGAGGCGGCGGCGCAAGCCGGCGTCAGGCGCGTGTTGCAACTATCCGCGCTCGGCGCGCAGCAAGGCGCCACCGCCTATTTCCGCAGCAAGCGCGCGGCCGATGAGCATCTGCAGGCGCTGCCGGTGGCGCATCATATTTTGCGGCCGGCGCTGGTGTATGGCGCCCAGGGCGCGTCGGCGCGGTTTTTCCGCGCGCTGGCGTCGCTGCCGCTGCACGCCCTGCCCGCCGGCGGACGCCAGCCGCTGCGGCCGATCCACGTCGATGAGCTGGCCGAGATCGTGGTCCGCCTGGTCGGCGGGACGGTCGATGCGCCGGCGGTGCTCGATCTGGTGGGCGGTGCCGAGGTTACCTTCAAGCGCATGCTGGGGGTCTATCGCGCATCCATGGGCTTTGCGCCGGCCTGGACGCTGGCCGTGCCGGGCGCGCTGGTCGCCGCGGGCGCGGCACTGTGCGACCGCCTGCCCGGCTCGATCCTGACGCGCGACACCTGGCGCATGCTGCGCGCCGGCAATAGCGGCGACGCGGCGCTCACCACCCGCGTGCTGGGGCGTCCGCCGGCTGCCATCGACGCCTTCATTACCCCGGACCAGGCCCCCGCCCTGCGCCAGCAGGCCCTGGCGGCCTGGCGCCCCGCCCTGCTGCGCGCTGCGCTGGCGCTGATCTGGCTGTGGACCGCGCTGTGCAGCGCCTTCATCTACCCGACCGGCGACAGCCTGGCGCTGCTGGCTCGGGTCGGCCTGCACGGCCCGGTGGCCGTGGCGGCGCTGTACCTGGCCGCCGCGCTGGACGCCGTGTTCGGCGTCGCCACGCTCTGGCGACCCGGCCGGCGGCTGTGGGCAGCGCAGCTTGCCCTGGTGCTGGGCTATTCCGCGGTGATCGCGTTGGCTTTGCCGGAATTCCTGTGGCATCCGTTCGGCCCGCTCCTGAAGAACGTCGCCGTCGTCGCGCTCCTATTCATCCTGTTCAGCGAGGAAACCCAATCATGAACGCCTATCTCACGATCAAAACCCTGCATATCCTGTCGTCCGTCCTGCTGGTGGGAACCGGTTTCGGCACCGCGTTCTACCTGTTCTTCGCCAACCGCACCGGCTCGGTGCCGGCCATCGCGGCGGTCTCGAAGCTGGTGGTGCGGGCCGACCTGTGGTTCACCACGCCCGCCGTGGTGGCGCAGCCGCTGACCGGATTGTGGCTGGCGCACACCGCCGGCTGGAACTGGACCACGCCGTGGATCGCCGTGTCGATCGGGCTGTACCTGCTGGCCGGCGCCTGCTGGCTGCCAGTGGTGTGGCTGCAGTACGAAATGGCGAAGATGGCCGGCGACGCCCACACGGCCGGCGCCCTGGCGCTGCCGGCGCGCTACTGGCGCTTCGCGCGTTATTGGGAATGGCTGGGGTACCCGGCGTTCCTGGCGATGGTGGGGGTGTATTTCCTGATGGTGGTCAAGCCGGCGCTGTAGGCGTCCGGCTTTCCCGCCCCAAGGGTCTGGCCTGCCCTGCCCGCCGTGGCGAGACCCGCGCCCGGGCGGCGCGGATCCCGCGCGGCGGTTTCAGTCGATGGCGGCGCCGGCCGTCTTCACGACCTTGCCGAGCCGCGTGTATTCCTCGGCGCCGAATTCGGCCAGCGACTGGCGCGAGGTCGGCGACGGGATCGCGCCGCGCGATTCCAGCGCCTGTTTCACCTCGGGCCGTTGCAGCGCCCGATTCACGGCGGCGTTGAGCTTGTCGAGGATGGCGACGGGTGTGCCCTTGGGCGCGTACAGGCCGTCCCAGGCGAAGAACTCGTAGCCTTTGACGCCGGCCTCGCTCAAGGTCGGGATGTCCGGATTCGACGCAACACGCTGCGGCGTGGTCACGCCCAGCGCGCGCAACTTGCCCGCAGCGATCTGGCCGGATACGTTCGGCATGACGTCGATCAGCAGCGAGATGCGCCCGCCCAGCAGGTCGGTCATGGCGGCGCTGCCGCCCTTGTACGGGATGTGCATGATCTTGACCCCCGCCATCTGGTTCAGCAGCTCACAGGCCAGGTGCGACGAGGTACCGTTGCCGGCCGAGCCACAGGTCAGTTCGCCCGGATGCGACTTGGCGTAGGCCAGCAGCTGCGCCAGCGACTTGAAGCGCTCGTCACTGGCGTTGACCACCAGCGCCGCCGCGATCACGGTAAAGCGCGAGACCGGCTCGAAGTCGCCCGGCGCGTAGCCCGGCGACTTGTACAGCCAGTGGTTGGTGGCCTGGGTGCCGTTGGTGCCATACGACAGCGTGTAGCCGTCGGGATTGGCGCGCGCCACGATGGCGGTGCCGATGTTGCCGCCAGCGCCGGGCCGGTTCTCGATGATGATGGACTGCCCGAGTTCGCGCGACAGCGGCTCGGCCACCAGCCGTGCCAGGGTATCGCCGCCGCCGCCGGCGGCGAAAGGCACCACCAGGGTGATGGCATGGGTGGGCCAGTCGGCGGCCTGCGCCGGCGCGGGGCCGGCCGCCAGCGCCATACCGGCGGCGGCGATGCCGAACGAGATTTTGAGGGGGATCATGGTTTGTCTCCTTGGGGGTGCGGGGCGCGCGGCCGCTGGTTTTGATGTATCGGACGCGCGTGGAACGAAAAATGGAATGGTGCGACAGGCTCCCGGCGGCGTCACACGAAGCGGCAACTGACCGCGCCGAGCACGCCGTAGTCCACGTGGAAGGTGTCGCCTTGCTGGGCGAACACCGGCCTGGTGAACGAGCCGCTCAGGATGATCTGGCCGGGTTCCAGCGCGACGTCGTAGCCGGCCAGCTTGTTGGCCAGCCACACCACGCCGTTGGCGGGATGGTTGAGCACGCCCGCCGCCAGGCCGGTTTCCTCGATCACCGCGTTGCGCGACATCATGGCGCCGACCCAGCGCAGGTCGACGGCATCGACCCGCACCGGCCGCCCGCCCATCACCACGCCGGCGTTGGCGGCGTTGTCGGCGATGGTGTCGAAGACCTTGCGCGGCCGCTTGCTGTCGGGGTCGATCTGGTGCGAGCGCGCGTCGATGATCTCCAGCGCGGGGATCACATAGCGGACCGCGTCCAGCACATCGAACAGCGTCACGCCGGGGCCCTTGAGCCGCCGGTCCAGGATGAAGGCCAGCTCGACCTCGACCCGGGGCACGATGAAGCGGTCGTGGGGGATCTCGGCGCCGTCGTCGAACAGCATGTCGTCCAGCAAGGCGCCGTAGTCGGGCTCGTCGATCTGCGAGGACAGCTGCATGGCGCGCGAGGTCAGGCCGATCTTGTGGCCGACCAGCCGGCGACCGCCGGCGATCTTGGCCGCCACCCATTCGCGCTGGATGGCGTAGGCGTCGGCGATGGTGATGTCGGGATGTTCCAGCGACAGCTGGCGCACCTGGGTACGGCTGCGTTCGGCCTGGTCCAGTCGCTGGGCCAGCGCCTTGATGGTCGCGGCGTCCATGGAGGTTCCTTGGGGTGTCATGGGATTTTCCGGCAGGGTTTGGGGAATGTCATTCGGGCGGCAGATGGCGCCGGCTGCGCTTTTCCGCCAGCAGCCAGTCCTGGCCGCTGGTGACCAGCCGGTCCTGGCAGTCGCGGATGGCGACCAGGCGCGGCGCCCCGCCCTGCACTTGCGGATCGCTGTCGTAGGCGGTAAGGAAATAGCCGACCATGGCCTGCGATCCGCTGTGTTCCAGCAGGCGCAGGTTGGTGATGACGTGGCAGGTGGCGCGCTGCGGCGCGCGCGCCTCCAGGGCCGCCAGCACCTCGCCCGGCCCGGTCAGCAGCTGGCCCTGGCGCAGCCAGGTGCCATCTGGCGCCATCAGCAAGGCGGCAGCCTCGTGGCGCCGGGTATCCAGCGCGTGGAAAAAGGCCAGGACGACCGCCTCGCAGGCGGCCTTGACGTGTTCGGTCTGCATTCGGTTCTCCATCGTGGGTCAGCCGATCCGGGCGCTGGACAGCGGCGCGTCGGCGCGCGCCAGTTGCGCGGGGTCTACCTGGGTGCCTTGCGCGATCCACTGGCGCAGCTGGCGCAGTTCGCGCGCCGCGTTCACCGCCACGGCGCCGATGACGCGGCCGCCATCGTCCAGCGCCACCGACAGCAGCGCCCGGGCGTCCGCCTGGGGCCGCAGCACTTCGCGGGCGGCCCGCGCCGGAAAGCCGGCGATCTGCACCATGGCATCGTACTGTTCCGACCACACCGCGCCGCTGGGCTGGTAGGGTTGGCCGGCATCCAGCGCCGACAGCGCCGCCGCCGCGCCCTGGTCCTGGGCGTTCTGCCAGGATTCCAGGCGGATGGGGCCGCCGCCGGCGGGCGCGGCCACCGCCACGTCGCCCGCGGCCAGCACATCGGGCGCCGAAGTGCGGCAGTATTCGTCGACCAGCACGCCGCGCTCGCAGGCGATGCCGGCCTCGCGCGCCAGGGCGTCGTTGGCCTGCATGCCCACGCCCAGCACCACGGCGTCCGCGTCCAGTCGGCTGCCGTCCGCCAGTTCGACGACGCCGCCGCCTTCGGGGCGCGCATGCACCGCGCGCAGGCTGGCGTTCAGGCGCAGCGCCACCCCCTGCCCGGCATGCAGCGCCGCCAAATGGGCCGAGACGCCGGGCGGCACGCTGCGGGCGCACAGGCGCGGGGCCTGCTCCAGCACCGTGGTGGCGCAGCCCGCCTGGCGCGCGGTGGCGGCCACTTCCAGGCCGATCCAGCCGCCGCCGGCAATGACGATGCGGCGGCCCGGGCCCAGGCGGGCCCGCAGGCGCAAGGCATCGTCGCGGGTGCGCAGCACATGGACGGCGGGGCCGTCGGCGCCGGGCAAGGCCGGCACGATGGGACGGCCGCCTGTGCACAGGATCAGCTTGTCGTAGTCGAGCACGGCGCCGGTGGAGGTTTCCACCTGATGGCGTTCGGGCCATAGCCGTGTCGCCGCGACGCCGGGCCGGAACGTGATATCCAGTTCGGCCAGCCGTTCCAGGGAAAACAGCTCGGTGCTTTCAGGCGCCGCCTGGCCGCCCAGCACCGCCTTGCTCAAGGGGGGCCGCTCGTAGGGCGCGTGCGGTTCATCGCCCAGCAGCACGATGCGGCCGGCGTAGCCGCGGCCGCGCAGCGTGGCCGCCGCCCAGCCGCCCGCCTGCCCCGCGCCGACGATGACGATGGCGCCCGCTTTCACGGGGCCTCCGCGCTCAGATAGATGGTGCCGGCCTCGACCCGCACCGCGTAGCGGCGCAGGTCGGTGGTGACGGGCGGGCATTGGGGCTTGCCGCTACGGATGTCGAACACGCCCTGGTGCAAGGGGCATTCGATGGTGCCGTCTTCCATATAGCCGTCGGCCAGGCTGGCGTTGCCGTGCGGACAGCGGTCCTGGGTGGCGCAGATATCGCCCTGCAGGTCGTAGAGGCAGACGGCCTCGCCCTCCAGCGCGACGCGCAGCGTGCCAGTGTCGGGAGAGATGTCGCCCACCTGGGCGACCGGGGTCCAGGTCGTCATGGTCACAGCCCCATCGCGTTGCGGTAGTAGTCGTAGAACGAGCGGATCAGCACTTCGGTCACCATGTAGTCGGCCGGCTCGGTGTCGCGGCCGCCCATCTCGACGATGCCGCGCGCCTCGGGGTAGCCGGTGACGCCGATCTGCACCTGGTTCAGCATCTCGCTGTCGTCCATCGAGACGAAGCCGGCCGGGCCCAGCAGATTGGCGTGCTTCAGGCGCAGGCGGGTCATTTCCTCGTCATCGTCCTCGTAGCCGTAGTAGGTGAAGACGAGTTCATGCTCGGTCGGGCTGCGCGGGATCACGTGGCGGGTCTTGAGCGAATTGGCCTGGATGCCGAATTGCGCGGCGGGAAAGACCCAGGCGCCGCCGACCCGGCCGCGGTTGAATTCGGCGCGCGGGGTGACGGTTTCCAGGTCGAGCAGCTCCAGGTCGTCGCGGAAGCGGCTCATCTCGCTGGTGGCCTCGGTCTTCTTCTTGCCCTCGTTGTGCGACACCATCACGCTGTGGGCGCCGCCGCCGGTGGGAATGCACTCGGACTTGGAATCCGCGCGCCACAGGCCGAAGGTGATGTAGAAGGTGTGCAGCAAGGTGGCGTGGTACGGGTCTTTCAGGTTCTCCAGGTACATCTTCCAGTTGCTGGGAATCAGCTGGCGGCTGTAGCCCAGCAGCTTGAGCTTCTTGCCCGGCAGCATGTGGTCGATCTCGGCCAGCACCTCGGGGCCGCAGTAGTCCTCGAAACTGGGCGCATCGTCGGCGAACGTCGCCCAGATCGAGCCGCCGCGGTTGACGCTGCGCAGCTTGCGGATGCCGTTCTGCCTGGGGTCGAAGTCGCGCGGCATGCCGCCCTTGCCCATGGCGCCGCGGCGGAACGGGACGCCCTGCAGGTTGCCGTCCAGGTCGTAGTTCCACTGGTGGTACGGGCAGGTGAAGTCGCTCACCTTGCCGGTGTTCTGCCAGCAGATCTGGGCGCCGCGGTGGGCGCAGCGGTTCTCCAGCACGTTGATCTCGCCGCTTTCGGTGCGCACCATGATGACCGGGCGGTTGCCGATCCAGTTGCGCTTGTAGCAGCCGGTTTCGGGCACCTCGCACTCCAGGCCGACGTAGTTCCAGGTGCGGCCGCCGAAGAACACGTCCATTTCCTTCTGGAAGATGGCGGGGTCGGTGTAGACCCAGTTGGGAATGCGCGTGTAGCCCTCCTTGGGCCAGCGGCGCTCGATATGGATGGGGGCCGCGGCGGGAGTTTCCAGCACGGCGGAATCGGAACAGGTCATGGCGGGTTTCCTGGCAGCGGGATCAGAGGGGAACGATGAGCGAGGTGCGCACGCGGTAGTTGTCGTAGACGCAGTCGCGGCGGGTCAGCAATGGGCCTTGCGGCGTCAGGCGCAGTTCGTCCAGGTAGCGGCCCACCATGTTCAGCGTGGGCTCGCGGTCGGACAGCGACTCCATCACCGCGAAGTTGGCCTGGGCCACGATGCGCTCGCCCTGCGCCTCGATGACGCGCACGCCGCTGATGAAGTGGCGCAGCGAACGCGGCTCGAACATGGTGGTTTGGCGCAGCGCGGTGACGCGGTCGCGTAGCATGTTCTTGTTCATGCAATAGATCAGGCCGAGCGGCAGGCCGGCGTCGTGGTTCTCGCGCGACAGCACGCGGTAGTGGCAGTCCTCGGTGAAGAAGTCCGGCCATTCCTCCAGCCGGTCTTCGTCCAGGCAGTAGGCGTAGTCGTCGTAGAAGTCGCGCAGGCGGGCGCGCAGCGAGGTGTCGTCGGGCAATTGGATCTGGGTCATGGGAATTTCCGGAATGCGAGCGGCGCGCTCAGGACGCGGCGGCCAGTTGCGCCAGGTTGCTTTCGAAACCGCCCTGGCTGCCGAGCGCCAGGATCGGTTCCTGCATGCGCTCCTGCCAGATCAGCGATTCCATGGCGATCTGCAGGGGGTGGTCCTGCACCGTCAGGGCCGAGGTGGTCTCGGTGCCCGAGTGGTGCGAATGCATGGCCCAGCCGGGCGCCGACAGGATCAGGTCGCCGGCCTTCCAGTCCAGCCGCACGCCGTTGACCTTGCTGTAGCCGTTGCCGCGCAGGTAGTAGTTGATGGCCGAGGAGCTGTGGCGGTGCGGCACGTGGTGGTTGTCCGGCGGCGACGATGAAATCGTGGCGAAGAAGCTGTGGGTGGTGCCGATGCGGCGTTCGGTGGCCGGGTTGTACAGCACGAACAGGCGGCGGCCGTTATAGCCGCGCGCCATGTCCTCGACGCTGGGCAGGTGGCGCGAGACCGCCGCCCAGGGCCAGTGCAACGCCTTCGATTCCAGCACGTCGATGTCGATCAGCCACTCGTAGCCCATCAGCCAGGCGCCTTCCGGCGTGATCTGCTCGCGCAGCGCCAGGTCGCGGGCGCGCACCGCCTCGGGCGAGCGGGCCGGCGCCGGGCGGGTGTTGGCGTCGGCCGGCGGTACGTCGCCCTCGAACTCCTCGACGTAGTGGATCTCGAGCTTTTCCAGCAGCGGCGCGTTGGAGTACGACAGCCGCACCCAGGGCGTCTGGCCGTCATTGCGGTACGAATGCACCTGCATCGCCGGCGTGTTCCACACGTCCCAGCGCGCCACCCGGATGTCGCGCCCGGCCACCGTGGCCACGCCCTCGCCGCTGATACAGATCTCCAGCATGTTGGAGTTCTTGCGCAGGTTGAAGGTGCGTTCGCCGGGGTTGACGACGTTGATGGTGACGTCCGTGCCGGGGGCCAGCCCCAGGCCCGGCGCGGTCGCCAGCGGATGGGCGATGAGCGAGGCGCGGCGGCCGTTGGCGGGGCGCGGCGCGTCGATCAGGCGGGCGATCTCCAGGTCGATCTCCTCCTTGGGGATCACGATCGATGGCCATTTGTTCTGCTCGCGGGGCGCGGCCCCGCTGACGTCGATGAACATGTCTGTCTCCTGTGGCCGGCGGGCGGTGCGCGCCGGCGTCATGGTGCTTTGAAGGGGGTAATCGAAATCAGGGCTGCGCCAGCAGCAGGTTCTCGCGGGTCTGCGGCGGCAGGGCGACGCCCAGCCCGTGATCGCGGGCGTGCTCGTACGCCACCTGCGCCATCGCCAGGTCCGACAGGCCCATGCCCATGCCCTTGAACAGCGTCAGCCGCGCATCCGGCGCACGGGTCTCGCCGCGCGCCAGCAGGTCGCCCAGCACCGCCACGCCGTCCCACGCCGCGCCGTCCGCGCCATAGCGTTCGCGCAGTTCGCGCGAGCCGCGCCGGGCGTTTTCCAGGTCGTCCACCACCACGCGGTCGGCGCGCTCGAACACGTCCTGGCTGAATTCGGCCTTGGCCGGCAGGATCGCGCCCACCGCGTTCAGGTG
This sequence comes from Achromobacter ruhlandii, assembly GCF_902859695.1. Lineage (GTDB taxonomy): Bacteria > Pseudomonadota > Gammaproteobacteria > Burkholderiales > Burkholderiaceae_B > Achromobacter > Achromobacter ruhlandii. The sequence goes on along the minus strand of NZ_CADIJL010000013.1, from coordinate 28,518 downwards.
ACGGCAGTCGGCCAGTTGGGCCGCGTCGACGAACGGTTCGACCGCGCGCGTGATCAGCGTGACGATCTCGGCGCCGGCCAGCGCGTGTTCCAGCGTGGGCGATTCCTCGATCGTGAAGGCGTACTTGCCGGACACGGCATCGACGAAGGCGCGGCGCTTTGCCGGCGTCGGGCTGTAAACCCGCACGCACCGCAGCTTGCGCACTGCGGCCAATGCGGCCAGTTGCGTCACGGCCTGCGGCCCGGTGCCGATCAGCGCGGCCCGCGTCGCGCCCTCGGGCGCCAGGGCGCGGGTCGCCACGCCGCTGATGGCGGCGGTGCGCAGCATGCCCAGCGCGCGCGCCTCGATCACCGCCCGCAGCAGGCCGGTGTCGGCGTCGAACAGGCTGAACAGCGACCCGCCGCCCGCCTTGGTGTGGACCCAGGTCTTGAAACCGGCGTAGCCGCCGGGGCCGGGCCGCACCGAGCCCAATGCATGCATCGAGCTGCCGTCGCCCCAGGTGGCCAGCGCCTTGGGCACGTTGCGCGCGCCCTCCTTCGCCTGCGCCACCAGCATGCGCTGCAGCGCGTCGATGGCGCGCGGGATGGTCAGCGCCGCCACCACGTCTTTTTCGGTGAGATACCGCAATGCCTCGGTCATGCCTGTGTCCTTCGTGTCAGTGGGGGTGGACGGGTTCGTCCGCCACCGTGTTGCGCAGCGTGCCGACGCCCGGCACCTCGATCTCCAGCGTGTCGCCGGCCGCCAGGAAGCGCGGTGGCTGGCGGCTGGAACCGACGCCTTCCGGCGTGCCGGTGGCGATCACGTCGCCGGGCGCCAGCGGCGTGAAGGCGCTGATGTAGGCGATCAGTTCGGGAATCGGGAAGATCAGGTCGGCCAGCTCGCCCTGCTGCACGGTCTCGCCGTTCAGGCGCGTCTGGATGCGCAGGCCCGCCGGGTCGCCGATCTCGTCGGCGGTGACCAGCCAGGGGCCGATCGCGCCGCTGCGCTCGAAGTTCTTGCCGGGCGTGACCTGGGCGTTGTGCTTCTGGAAGTCGCGCACCGAGTTTTCGGCCATGCAGGTGTAGCCGGCCACGTGGGCCAGGGCGTCGCCCGCCGCGATGTGGCGCCCTGCCCGGCCGATCACCACCGCCAGTTCGCCCTCGTAGTCGAAGCGGTCGGAGGCGCGCGGCTTCCAGACCGGCGCCCCGTGACCGACGAAACTGTCGGGATAACGAGCGAACAGCGAGGGATGGCGCGGCAGCTCGCGGCCGGCCTCGGCCACGTGGCGGCCGTAGTTCAGGCCGACGCAGAGGATCTTGCGCGGCGCGGGCACCGGCGGCAGCCATTGCAGGCCGGCCAGCGCAATGCCGGGGCCGTCCTGGCCGGCCGCCGCTTGCGCGATGGCCTCGATGCCCGCCGCCAGCGCAGTGGCCAGGTCGGGCCAGTACCGCGTCAACGGCACGACCTCGGCGTCGCGCAGCACCCCCCAGGCCGGCTGGCCCGCATGCTCGAAGCTGATCAGCTTCATCTTGTCTCCTGTTCTGTGGGCGGTCCTCCTGGCATGCAATTGAGTGACGCATTGCATGCATTCGGTGGCTTTTAAGTGCCGTGACCGCTGTTTTTCCGAATTATTGCATGCAATTTTGATAAATCGCAAGGTCGAGTTGTTTTTTTGATCCGCGATTGCATGCAATTTTGTAGGTACACTGGAGGCCCCTTCAGATACGTTTCAGCCGACGATCCGCTATGGCCGCTCAGATCGACAAAGTGATTTCCGAACTCCGGGACATGGTGCTTTCCGGCGCCCTGCAACCCGGCGAACGCGTGGTGGAACTGCAGTTCTCGGCGCGCCTGGGCGTGTCGCGCACGCCGCTGCGCATCGCGCTGACCGAACTGGAAAAGGAAGGCCTGCTGGAACGCCTGCCTTCGCGCGGCTTTCGCGTGCGGGCCTTTACCGTCGACGAGATCGGCGACGCGGTCGAAGTGCGTGGGGTGCTGGAAGGCATGGCGGCGCGGCTGCTGGCCGAGCGCGGCGCCAGCGCCGAAGTGCTGGAACAGCTGTCGCAGGCGGTGGAGGAAGGCCGCGCCCTGCTGGCGCCGGCGCGGCGCGACCCCAAGGCCACGGTGGACGCGCGCGCCTGGGGGCAGATCAACCGCCGCTTCCACGAGATCCTGTGCGAAGCGGCCGGCAACCGCGCCCTGCTGTCGGCGCTGGAACACAACAACAAGACGCCGCTGGCCGGCCCGGCCGCGCTGACGCTGCCGTCCACCCCTTCCCTGCTGGAGACGCCCTTCGTGCTGCGGGCGCAATCGGATCACGAGGACCTGCTGCGGGCGATCACGCGGCGCGAGGCCGCGCGCGCCGAGAACCTGATGCGCGAGCACGCCTACCGCAGCCGCGAGAACAAGCGCGTGCTGCTGGAATCCCTGCGGGGGGGCGTGGCGGGACTGGCGCAGCCGGCCGACAGCGCGGCGGCCTAGGACCGGGCCACCGATTCGAAAACGCGAGGCCTAGGGCCTGCCCACGTGCGTGACATGGGCCGGGGCCGCGCATCCAAACGGCAGCCCGATGCGGCCGCCAGGCAAGGCTGCGATCAGAACAGCCGGCGCACGCGCTCGCGGATGGCGCCGGCATAGGCCCAGCACCACACCGCCAGCGCCAGCATCGCCACCGTGAAATAGGCGCGCGCTTCAAGCGGCACGGGATTCAGGCGCGACAACGTCGGGAACGGCTCATAGCCGATGAAGTCGCTGGCGGCCAGCGCGCTGAACAGCAGCGCCAGCGCCGGGCCGGTGAAATGCGGGCGTTCGCCGCGGGTCTGCGGATCGGCCCGGAAATACCAGTGACACCAACGCAGCAGCTGGATCACGACGGCGACCAGCGGAACGACCAGGGCAAGCTGCAGCACGAGCAGCGCAACGATGACTTGAGTGGGAAGCATGCCCGCGATTTTACGCGGCCCGGCGATCCGTCCTCGGGACAACCCCTATTACCCGCCTCATCCCGAACAACTATCGTATTCGAGAATTATCAAATAAGAGAATTCTCGCTTCCGACAAAATGGCCCCAGACACAACCTACGATTACGCCGTCATCGGCGCCGGCATCGCCGGCGCCTCCGTGGCCTACCGCCTGAGCGCGGCCGCCTCCGTGGTGGTGCTGGAGCGCGAGGCGCAGCCCGGCTACCACTCCACCGGCCGTTCGGCCGCCATGTTCATGGAGACCTACGGCACCGCCCAGATCAAGGCGCTGACCCGCGCCAGCCGCGACTTCTACGAACATCCGCCGCAGGGTTTCTGCGAGCATCCCCTGCTGAGCCCGCGCGGCGTGCTGTACATCGCCGCGCCCGACCAGCAGGACCTGCTGCGCGAGGTCTACGACGAATTCCGCAGCCAGTCGCCCAACGTCACGCTGATCGACGCCGAACAGGCGCTGGCGCGCGTGCCCTGCCTGCGGCCTGACCAGTTGTGCGGCGCCATCGAGGAGCCGGACGCTCGCGATATCGACGTGCATGCCTTGCACCAGGGCTTCCTGCGCGGCATGACGCGCCAGGGCGCGGAGCTGCGCAACCACGCCGAACTGGTTGCCGCCACGTACGAGGACGGCGCCTGGACCCTGACGCTGGCCGGCGGCGAGCCGCTGCGGGCGCGGGTGCTGGTGAACGCGGCCGGCGCCTGGGCCGACCAGGCCGCCACGCTGTGCGGCGTGCGGCCGGTGGGCCTGCAGCCCTGCCGCCGCACCGCCTTTACTTTCACCGGGCCGGACGACGTCGACTTCGCGCACTGGCCGGCCGTGGTCGGGGTCGACGAGAGCTTCTATTTCAAGCCCGACGCCGGCCAGTTGCTGGGCTCGCCCGCCAATGCCGATCCGGTGCCGGCGCACGACGTGGTGCCCGAGGAACTGGACGTGGCCACCGGCATCTACCGCATCGAAGCGGCCACTTCCCTGACCATCCGCCGCCCGCGCCACACCTGGGCCGGGCTGCGCTCGTTCGTGGCCGACGGCGATTTCGTGATCGGATGGGATCCGGCCACGCCCGCCTTCTTCTGGCTGGCGGCCCAGGGCGGCTACGGCATCCAGTCCGCCGCCGGCGTCTCGCGCCTGGCCGCCGACCTGCTGCTCGACCTGCCGTTGAACGACAGCCTGACCGCGCAGGGGGTCGACCCCGCGCGCCTGTCGCCGGCCCGTTTCTCCCCTTCCCGATAGGAGCCCGTTCCATGCGCCAAGCCATCCAGCGCCTGCCCAGCAGCCTGCCCTTCCCCTTCTCGCGGGCCGTGAAGGCCGGCGGCTTCCTGTTCCTGTCGGGGCAGGTGCCGATGAGCGCCGCCGGCGAGGTGGTGCGCGGCGATATCCAGACCCAGACCCGCGCGGCCTGCGAGCGCATTGTCGAAAGCCTGGCGGCCGGCGGCGCGCGGCTGGACCAGGTGGTCAAGGCCACCGTGTGGCTGTCGGACATGAGCCATTTCGCCGGTTTCAACGAGGTCTACAAGGAATTCTTCGGCGCGGCGCTGCCGGTGCGCTCGACGGTGGCGTCGGCGCTGGCGCTGAACGTCGACGTGGAAATCGAAGTGCAGGCGTATATCGGGCAGGACCCAAGCGGGCAGGACCCAAGCGGGCAGGACTGAAGTTCGACACGGCGGCAAGAACGGACAACCCTAAAGCACGGAGCGATCGCATGAAGATTTTTTCCGGGTCCCTGGCGACCGAGACCAATACCTTCTCCCCCATTCCGACCGGCCTGTCGGCCTATCGGTCGCGCGGCTACTACCCGGCCGGCCAGCACCCGGACCGCATGCAGATGTTCTCCGGCCCCCTGTGGGCCGCGCGCCAGCGCGCCCAGGGCAAGGACTGGACGCTGATCGAAGGCATGACGGCGGGCGCGACGCCGGCCGGCCTGACCACCCGCCACGCCTACGAGACCCTGCGCGACGAACTGCTGGAGGACCTGCGCCGCGCCGGCAAGGTCGACATCGCGCTGTTCGGCCTGCACGGCGCCATGGTGGCCGATGGCTATGACGATTGCGAAGGCGACCTGCTGCGGCGGGCGCGCGAGATCGTCGGCCCGGACACGGTGATCGGCGCCGAGCTGGATCCGCACTGCCACCTGACCGACGCCATGGTGAACAGCGCCGATTTCCTGGTGTGCTTCAAGGAATACCCGCACACCGACATCCTGGACCGCGCCTACGACCTGGTCGACCTGTGCGTGGCGCGCGCCGAGGGCCGCATCAAGCCGACGCGCGCGGTCTTCGACTGCGAAATGATCTCCATCATGCACACCAGCCGCGAGCCGATGCGCGGTTTCGTCGACCGCCTGCTGGCGATGGAAGGCAAGGAAGGCGTGCTGTCGGTGTCGATCGCGCACGGATTCCCGTGGGGCGATACGCCCGACATGGGCTCCAAGGTGCTGGTCTACACCGATGGCGACGCCGGCCAGGCCGAGCGGCTGGCGCGCGCGCTGGGCGAGGAGATCATCGCTTTTCGCGACCAGCTGGCGCCGCCCTACCCAGGCGCCGACGAGGCGCTGGACCAGGCGCTGGCGCTGGCCGATTTCCCCGTGGTGCTGGCCGACTCGGCCGACAACGCCGGCGGCGGCGCGCCCAGCGATGCCACCTTCATCCTGGAACGCGTGCTGGCGCGCGGCATCCAGGACGTGGCGACCGGCCCGTTCTGGGACCCGGTGGCCGTGCAGCTCTGTTTCGAGGCCGGCCAGGGCGCGCAGATCAAGCTGCGCATCGGCGGCAAGGTGGCGCCGGTGTCGGGCCAGCCGCTGGACCTGGCCTGTGAGATCGTCGCGCTCAAGCGCGACGCCATCATGACCGGGCTGGCCGGCACGCCCGCGTTGCTCGGCGACGTGGCCGTGGTGCGCAGCCAGGGCGTGACCATCGTCATGACCACCAACCGCACCCAGGCCATGGACACCGACCTGTTCACGCAGTTCGGCGTCGATCTGGGCGCGATGAAGCTGGTCATCCCGAAATCGTCGCAGCACTTCTACGCCTCGTACTCCAAGCTCGGCCGCCACGTCATCTACGTCGAGACGCCCGGCGCCATCACGCAGGACTACAACGCGCTGCCGTTCACCAAACGCAAGTTGCCGAAATGGCCCTTCAAGGGCTGATATCCAACCATTGCCCACGCAGGCAACCGGACAACACAAGGGGATGACCATGATGAAAAGATTCAGCCTGCTGGGCGCCGCCGCCCTGCTGGCCTGCGGGCTGGCCGCGGGCCAGCCGGCCCAGGCCCAGGCCAAGACGCTGCGGATGGTGCCGCACGCGGACCTGAAGACGCTGGACCCGCTGTTCAACACCGCCTATATCACCCGCAACCACGGCTACATGGTGTTCGACACGCTGTTCGCGCAGGACAGCCAGGGCCAGCCCAAGCCGCAGATGGTGGAAAGCTGGACCGCCTCGCCCGACGGCAAGGCCTGGACCTTCAAGCTGCGCCCGGGGCTGAAGTTCAACGACGGCACCCCGGTGACCGCCGAGGACTGCATCGCCTCGCTGCAGCGCTGGGCCAAGAAGGACACGATGGGCCAGGCGCTGATGGCCGCCGGCGCCGAACTGGCCGCTACCGGCCCCGACAGCTTCTCGCTGACGCTCAAACAGCCGTTCGGCCTGGTGCTGGACGCGCTCGCCAAGCCGTCGGGCATGCCGCCGTTCATCATGCCCAAGCGCCTGGCGCAGACCGACGCCAACACCCCCGTCACGGAAATGGTCGGCTCCGGCCCGTTCCTGTTCAAGCGCGATGAGTGGGTGCCGGGCAACAAGGTGGTGTACGTCAAGAACCCGGCCTACGTGCCGCGCAACGAACCGGCCGACGGCCTGGCCGGCGGCAAGGTCGCCAAGGTCGACCGGGTCGAATGGATCTACATTCCCGACGGCAATACCGCCACGGCCGCGCTGATGAACGGCGAGGTCGACATGATCGAGCAGACCACGCCGGACTTCCTGCCGGTGCTGGAAAGCAACCCGGACATCAAGCTGAACACCTCGGTCGCCACCCAGGGCATGGCCATCGTCAACGCGCTGCATCCGCCGTTCGACAAGCCGCAGGCGCGCCAGGCGCTGTACTACCTGTTCAGCCAGAAGGAAATGCTGGCGGCCATCGGCTATCCGGAGAAGTACCGCGTCGACTACTGCGCCACGCTGTACATCTGCGGCTCGCCGCTGGCCACCGACGCCGGCGCGGCGCCCTACGCCAAGCCCGACCTGGCGCGCGCCAAGCAACTGCTGCAGGAGGCCGGCTACCAGGGCGAGAAGATCGTGGTGCTCTACCCCACCGACCACATCAGCGCGCCCGCCGTCATGGTGCTGACGCAGAACATGAAGAAGGCCGGCCTCAAGGTCGACCTGCAATCCATGGACTGGGCCTCGCTGGCGGCGCGCCGCCTGAAGAAGGATCCGCCCGAGCAAGGCGGCTGGAGCCTGTTCGTGACCTGGGGCGGCTACTACGACGCCAGCACGCCGCTGACCAACCCCTGGCTGTCGGCCGCCTGCGGCAACAGCCTGCCGGGCTGGCCCTGCGACAAGGAGCTGGACGCGCTGCGCACCCAGTGGATCCAGGAACCCGACGCCGCCAGGCGCAAGGACATCGCGGCGCAGTTGCAGGCCCGCGCCTACCAGACGGTGCCGTACGTCATGTGGGGCGAATTCAAGCCGGTGTCGGCGATCCGCGGGCTGTCGCACACGGAGCTGATGAAGACCGGCATCCCCGTGATGTGGAACGTGGAAAAACCATAACGCGGCGCGGGACCGCGCGTGATCGCCACGCGCGCCCCGCCTCTGCACAATCAGGCCGCCGCCCAGCGCCCCGTGCGCGCCGCGCCAGGCTAGGGGGAAACCCAGCGTGAAATACATCCTGCGCCGCATCGCGGCCGTCATTCCCGTCATGGCCGTGGTCGCGGTCGTGGTGTTCATGTTGATCCACCTGTCGCCGGGCGACCCGGCGGCGGTGATCGCGGGCGACAACGCCACCACCGAGGACGTCGAGAAGATTCGCCAGAACCTGGGCCTGGACAAGCCGCTGCTGACGCAGTTCGGCATCTGGGTCGGGCATCTGGCCACCGGCGACCTGGGCACCTCGATCGCCACCCAGATGCCGGTGGCGCAACTGATCGGCCAGCGCATGGGGCCGACCCTGTCGATCGCCATCTTCACCATGCTGTTCGCGGTGCTGGTCGCCGTGCCGCTGGGCGTGCTGGCGGCCTGGAACGCCGGCCGCTTGCTGGACCGGCTGGTGATGATCGGCGCGGTCTGTGCCTTCTCGGTGCCGGTGTTCCTGATCGGCTACAGCCTGGTGTACGGCTTTTCCATCAAGCTGGGCTGGCTGCCGGTGCAAGGCTACAAGCCGCTGGCCGACGGCCTGGCGCCCTACCTGCGGCACCTGGTGCTGCCCTGTCTATCGCTGGGGCTGGTGTACATGGCCCTGCTGACCCGCATGACCCGCGCCACCATGCTGGAGGCGCTGTCGGAAGACTACATCCGCACCGCGCGCGCCAAGGGTCTGGCGGCCGGCCCGATCGTCTGGCACGCGCTCAAGAACGCGGCGAACCCCATCGTCACCACCATCGGCGTCGGCGTGGCGCTGCTGATCGGCGGCGTGGTGGTCACGGAAACCGTGTTCGCCATTCCCGGCCTGGGCCGCCTGACCATCGACGCCGTGCTGCGCCACGACTACCCCGTGATCCAGGGCGTGCTGCTGGTCGCCTCGGGCATCTACGTGCTGATCAACCTGCTGGTCGACCTGAGCTACCGCCTGTTCGACCCGCGCATCCGCTATTGAAGAGGGGCGATCCATGACCACCACCACCCTGCCCCTGGCCGCGGCGCGCCCGCGCTGGCGCCGCGCCGCCCGCTCGCTGCGCCGCCACCCGATGCTGTACGTCGGCTGCGCCATCCTGCTGGCGCTCGCGCTGATCGCGCTGGCGGCGCCCTGGCTGACCGCGGTCGATCCACTGGACATCAACCCGATGGCGCGCATGAAGCCGCCGTCGGCCGAACACTTTTTCGGCACCGACGCGCTGGGCCGCGATGTCTATGCCCGCACCCTGTGGGGCGCGCGCGTCTCGCTGCTGGTCGGCGTCGTGGTCGCGCTGGTGTCGACCGCGGGCGGCGTCCTGCTGGGCATGCTGGCCGGCTACTTTCGCCGCCTGGATGCCGTGATCATGCGCATCATGGACGGCCTGATGGCGATTCCGGGCGTGCTGCTGGCGATCGCGCTGATGGCCACGCTCAAGGGCGGCCTGGGCACCGTGATCGTGGCCATCGTGGTGCCGGAGGTGCCGCGCGTGGTGCGGCTGGTGCGCGCCCTGGTGCTGACCATCCGCGAGCAGCCCTATATCGAGGCGGCGGTGGCCGCCGGCACGCGCGTGCCGGCCATCCTGCTGCGCCACATCCTGCCCAACCTGTTCGCGCCGCTGATGGTGCAGGCCACCTTCATCGCGGCCTCGGCCATCCTGACCGAGGCGGTGCTGAGCTTCCTGGGCGTGGGCATCCCGCCGCAGATCCCGAGCTGGGGCAACATCATGGCCGAGGGCCGCAACTTCGTCGCGGTGGCGTTCCACATCATCCTGTATCCGGGCCTGTTCCTGGGCGTGGCCGTGCTGGCCGTTAATCTGGTAGGCGACGGGCTGCGCGACATGCTCGATCCGCGCCTGGCGAAAAAGCTGTAGGAGCGCGCATGCCATCCCAACCTGTCCTGCAAGTGAATGACCTGACCACCTGTTTCGACGGCGACGAGACCACGGTGCTGGCCGTGGACGGCCTGTCGTTCGACCTGATGCCGGGCGAGACCCTCGGCCTGGTGGGCGAATCCGGCTGCGGCAAGAGCGTCACGTCGCTGTCCATCATGCGGCTGCTGCGCACGCCCGGGCGCGTGGCGCGCGGCAGCGTCGAATTCGACGGCCGCGACCTGCTGGCCCTGCCCGAGAAAGCGATGCGGGCGGTGCGCGGCAACCAGCTGTCAATGATCTTCCAGGAGCCGATGACCTCGCTCAATCCGGTCTTCACGATCGGCCGCCAGATCAGCGAGCCGCTGATGCTGCATCAGGGCCTGTCGCGGCGCGAGGCGATGAAGCAGGCCGAGGCGCTGCTGGAGCTGGTGCAGATCTCCGATCCGGCGCGGCGCGTGCGCGAATACCCCTATCAACTGTCCGGCGGCATGCGCCAGCGCGCGATGATCGCCATGGCGCTGGCCTGCCAGCCCAAGGTGCTGATCGCCGACGAGCCGACCACCGCGCTGGACGTCACCATCCAGGCGCAGATCCTGCACCTGCTGCGCGACATCCAGGCGCGGCTGGGCACGGCCATCGTGCTGATCACCCACGACCTGGGCGTGGTGGCGCAGATGTGCCAGCGCGTCATCGTCATGTACGCCGGCCGCAAGGTCGAGGAAGGCAGCGTCGACGACGTGCTGGACCGCGCCGCCCATCCCTATACCCAGGCGCTGATCCGTTCGCTGCCCGACTTCGTCGACGGCCAGGACCACAGCGCCCGCCTGGCCGAGCTGCCCGGCATCGTGCCGGTGGTGACGCCCGAATCGCGCGGCTGCGCCTTTGCCGCGCGCTGTCCCCAGGCCCTGCCGCGCTGCGCCGACGAGACGCCGCCCGAGGTCGCCAGCGGCGACCGCCACCGCGTCTGGTGCTGGGCGCGCCAGGCCGCGCCGGCCGCCATGATGGAGCAAGACCCGCGATGAACCTGCACGACGCCCCCTTTCCCGCCGCCGTCGCCACGGCGTCCGCTACCCCCATGCTGCAAGTGACCGATCTGAAGAAGCACTTCCCGCTGGAGGGCGGCAAGGTGCTGCGCGCCGTGGACGGCGTGTCGCTGTCGGTGGCGCGCGGCCAGACCCTGAGCCTGGTGGGCGAGTCCGGCTGCGGCAAGTCGACCACCGGCAAGTGCCTGATCCGCCTGACCGATCCCACCGCGGGCCGCATCCTGCTCGAAGGCGCCGACCTGGCCGCGATGAACAGCGGCCAGCTGCGCGCCATGCGGCGGCGCATGCAGTTCATCTTCCAGGACCCGTTTTCGTCGATGAACCCGCGCATGCGGGTGCGCGACATCATCGGCGAGCCGCTGCGCAACTTCGGCTACGGCCGCGAGGCCATCCGCGAACGGGTGGCGCAGTTGCTGGCCCGCGTCAGCCTGCGTCCGGACGCCGCCGACCGCTACCCGCACGAGTTCTCCGGCGGCCAGCGCCAGCGCATCGTCATCGCCCGCGCCCTGGCGCCGGAACCGGGCCTGATCGTCTGCGACGAACCGGTCTCGGCGCTGGACGTGTCGGTGCAGGCGCAGGTCATCAACCTGCTGATGGACCTGCAGCGCGATCTCGGCCTGACCTATGTGTTCATCTCGCACGACCTGAGCGTGGTGCGGCACATCAGCCACCAGGTGGCGGTGATGTACCTGGGCCGGATCGTCGAAGCCGGCTCGCGCGATGCGGTGTTCAACCGGCCGGCCCACCCCTACACCCGCGCCCTGCTGGCCGCGGTGCCCTCGGCCCGGCGTGGCGAGCGCGCGCCCGTGGCGGTGCTCAAGGGCGAGATTCCCAGCCCGCTGGCGCCGCCGTCCGGTTGCGCCTTCCGCACCCGTTGTCCGCTGGCCCAGGCGCGCTGCGCCCAGGAAACCCCCATTGCGCGTCCCATCGGCGACGGCCAGACGGTCGCCTGTCATTTCGCCTCGTAGCCGGAGCTTGCCATGTCTCAAACCGATTCCCAGCCTTTCGACCTGCTGCTCGCCGGCGGCCTCGTCATCGACGGCAGCAACGCCCCCGGCCGGCGCGCCGACGTCGGCGTGCGCGGCGATCGCATCGCCGCCATCGGCGACCTGTCCGGCGCCGCCGCCCGCGACCGTATCGATGTGTCCGGCCTGGTGGTGGCGCCCGGATTCATCGACTCGCATACCCACGACGACAACTACCTGCTGCGGCGCCGCGACATGACGCCCAAGATCTCGCAGGGCGTGACCACCGTGGTCACGGGCAACTGCGGCATCAGCCTGGCGCCGCTGGCGCACGCCAACCCGCCGGCGCCGCTGGACCTGCTGGACGAAGGCGGGTCATACCATTTCAAGCGCTTCGCCGACTACCTGGACGCCCTGCGCGCCACGCCGGCGGCGGTCAACGCCGCCTGCATGGTGGGCCATTCGACGCTGCGCGCCGCGGTCATGCCCGACCTGCAGCGCGAAGCCACCGACGACGAAATCGCCGCCATGCGCGCGCTGGCCGAGGAAGCCATGGCCAGCGGCGCCATCGGCATTTCGACCGGCGCCTTCTACCCGCCCGCGGCGCGCGCCACCACCGAAGAGATCATCGAGGTCTGCCGCCCCCTGAGCACGCACGGCGGCATCTACGCCACCCACATGCGCGACGAAGGCGAACACATCGTGGCGGCGCTGGAGGAAACCTTCCGCATCGGCCGCGAGCTGGACGTGCCGGTGGTGATCTCGCACCACAAGGTCATGGGCCAGCCCAATTTCGGCCGCTCGCGCGAGACGCTGCCGCTGATCGAGGCGGCCATGGCGCGCCAGGACGTGTCGCTGGATGCCTATCCCTACGTGGCCGGCTCCACCATGCTCAAGCAGGACCGCGTGCTGCTGGCCGGGCGCACCATCATCACCTGGTGCAAGCCCTTCCCCGAACTGAGCGGGCGCGACCTGGACGAGGTCGCGGCCGAGCGCGGCAAGTCCAAGTACGACGTGGTGCCCGAACTGCAGCCGGCCGGGGCCATCTACTTCATGATGGACGAGCCCGACGTGCAGCGCATCCTGGCGTTCGGCCCCACCATGATCGGCTCGGACGGCCTGCCGCACGACGAGCGTCCGCACCCGCGGCTGTGGGGCACCTTCCCGCGGGTGCTGGGCCACTATGCGCGCGACCTGGGCCTGTTCCCGCTGGAGACGGCGGTGTGGAAGATGACGGGCCTGACCGCCGCGCGGTTCGGCCTGGCCGGACGCGGGCAGGTGCAGGCGGGCTACTTCGCCGACCTGGTGGTGTTCGACCCGGCCACGGTGGCCGATACCGCCACCTTCGAACGTCCCACCGAGCGCGCCGCCGGCATCCATTCCGTGTACGTCAACGGCGCGCCGGTCTGGCGCGAACAGGCCTTCACCGGCCGGCACGCCGGCCGGGTGCTGGCGCGCACGGCCGCCTGAGCCGCGCCAACCCTTACAATCCGGCGTGAACGGGCGGGTTCCGCCCTACTTCGCCAACCCTGGACGCAGACCGCTACATGGCCCCTCCACCCGCTCGCAGCACCGCCCCACCCGACATCGTGGGCAAGGAAGTCATGGGCGCCCGCCTGCGCGCCGAGCGCAAGGCGCGCAAGATGACGCTGCAGGCGCTATCGCAGGCCAGCGGCATCGCGGTATCGACGCTGTCCAAGGCCGAGCTGGGCCAGATCGCACTGAGCTACGAGAAATTCGCCGCGCTGGCGCGCGCGCTGGGCATCGACATGACGCGCATGTTCATGCTGGGCGACGCGGCCCAGGCCGAGGTGGCGCCCACCTACGTCAAGAACAAGCTCAGCGACGCGCGCGACTACGCCACCGACAACTACCACTACCGCTTGCTGATGGGCGAGTATCCGGGCAAGAAGATGATGCCCATGCTGGCGCTGATCGATTCGCGCAAGGTGGTCGAGTTCGAGGACTACATCCGCCATCCGGGCCAGGAATTCGCGCTGGTGCTGTCGGGCAAGGTGCGCATCCAGTTCGAGAACGGCGACAGCGTGGTGCTGAACCGCCTGGAATCGGCCTATTTCGACAGCGGCATCGGCCATGTCTACCTGTCGCTGAGCAAGAAGCCGGCCGAAGTGCTGGCGGTCTGCAGCGACCTGGACGAAGTGCCGTCGCGCCTCAAGCCGGCGCCGCGCAAGCCCTGAGGACGGCGCCCGCCGCCCCGCCTCGCGCACGTTGTACTGCCGCCGATCCGGCGCGGCCCGCCCCTGGCCGCGCGCCGCGATTCCCGGCTACGGGAAATCCCGTAGAAACTTTCCCTCCCCGCGCCGGGTCACTCATTATTCAGCTTATTGTCAGATAGCGACGCCCGGCACCGGGCATCGCTATCCGCTGCGGATCCGGCGAGCCGCGGGCCTGGAAACCAGCCGCGCGGGTTGACGCGGCCCCGGCGCGCCGGGGCTTCTCGACGCCCTCGCGCCGGGCGCCATCGCGGCTGGGCGCCGTACGTCCGTGCGGCGCCGACCTATCGGGAGAATTCCATGTCGTCTCTGCCCCGCCGTCCCCTGCGTGCCAGCCCCAGCAGCGCCGGCGCGCCGGGCGGCGTGGGCACCGGCGCCCTGGGCCCGCCGGGCCTGTCGGTGATGGATGCCACGGTGGTGCTGGTGGGAGTGGTGATCGGCATCGGTATCTTCGGCTTTCCGCCGCTGGTGGCGCAGCATGCCGCGTCGGAGGCCATGTATCTGGCGTACTGGTGCGCCGGCGGGCTGGTGATGCTGGTGGGCGCGCTGTGCTACGCCGAGCTGGGCGCGGCCTACCCTGGCGCCGGCGGGGAATATCTGTACCTGTCGCGCGCCTGGGGGCCACGCGTGGGGCTGCTGTTCGCCTGGGCCCGCTGCACTGTGATCCAGACCGGCGCGATCGCGGTGGTGGCCTTCATCTATGGCGATTATGCGCAGCAGTTGCTGCCGCTGGGCGAGTACGGCGCCACCGCGCACGCGGCGTTGTCGGTGGCCGGCCTGACCGCCCTGAACGTGGCCGGCACCCGCCACTCCAAGCGCCTGCAATGGCTGTTCACGATCCTGACCCTGGCGGCGCTGGCGGCGGTGCTGACCGCCGCCCTGTTCACCTCGACCCCGCTGGCGCCGGCGCCCGCGCCGCTGGATGGCAACGCCGCCGGCCTGATGGGCATGGGCATGGTGTTCGTGCTACTGACCTACGGCGGCTGGAACGAAGCCGCCTACCTGAGCGGCGAACTGCGCCATCCCGGCCGCAACATGGCGCGGGTGCTGCTGATCGGCACGGCGGTGGTCACCGGCGCCTACCTGCTGACCAACCTGGCGCTGCTGGAACTGTTCGGGCTGCAGGGCCTGCGCGACACGCCGGCCCTGGGCGCGGCGGTGATGCAACTGGCCGCCGGTCCCTATGCCGCCGCGCTGCTCAGCCTGGTGATCTGCGCCACGGCGCTGAGCACCATCAACGGCACCATCATCACCGGCGCGCGCGTCTACTACGCGCTGGGTCGCGACCTGCCGCGGCTGCGGGCGCTGGCTGGCTGGAGCGCGCGCAACGAGACCCCGGTCAGCGCCCTGCTGGCGCAAGGCGCGATCACGCTGGCGCTGCTGGCGGTGGGCGCCTTCAGCCATAACAGCGTGCAGGCCATGGTGGCCTACACCGCGCCGGTGTTCTGGCTGTTCATGCTGCTGGTGGCGGCCTCGGTATGGCGCCTGCGCCGCCTTGATCCGGCGCGGCCGCGGCCGTTCCGGGTGCCGCTGTATCCCCTGACCCCGGCGCTGTTGGCGCTGGCCTGCGCCGGCCTGGTGTATTCGAGCGCGGTGT
The DNA here is from genome assembly GCF_902859695.1 of Achromobacter ruhlandii. Taxonomy (GTDB): domain Bacteria; phylum Pseudomonadota; class Gammaproteobacteria; order Burkholderiales; family Burkholderiaceae_B; genus Achromobacter; species Achromobacter ruhlandii. Next base: position 13,020 of record NZ_CADIJL010000013.1, on the reverse strand, counting down.
ATGCCGGGGCCGGCGCCCTGATCGGCCTGGCGGTGCTGGCGGTCGGCGTGCCGATGCTGCGCCTGCTCAAGCCGGCCGGGGCGTCGCCGGCCACGCCGCCGGGCTGAACGCCGCGCCCTCTTTTTCGTCCGCCTCAAGGAGTCTTCCTCATGCAACGTGTCCTATCGTCCGTTTCGTTCGCCCGCCGCCGGGCCGCCCTGGGATCGGCGCTGGCGCTGGCCCTGTCCCTGTCGCTGCTGGCCGAGGCGCGCGCCGCCGGCGCCACTCCCGAGGCCGCCGCCAAGACCGGCGCCAAGACCGACGCATACGTGCCCGATGTCGGCCAGGATGGCAAGGACGTCATCTGGGTGCCGACCCCACAGGCCCTGGTCGACAAGATGCTCGACATGGCCAAGGTCACGCCGCGTGACCGGCTGATGGACCTGGGTTCGGGCGACGGCCGCACCGTCATCACCGCCGCCCAGCGCGGCCTGCAAGCCAAGGGCATCGAATACAACCCCGACCTGGTGGCCCTGTCGCGCGGCAACGCGGCCAAGGCGGGCGTGGCCAGCCGCGCCACGTTCGAGGTGGCGGACCTGTTCGAGACCGACCTGTCGCAGGCGGACGTGATCACCATGTTCCTGCTGTCGACCATCAACGAAAAACTGCGGCCCCGGCTCCTGGAACTGGCGCCTGGCACCCGCATCGTCTCCAACACTTTCCGCATGGGCGACTGGGAGCCGGACGCCTCCGAGACCGTGACCGAGGCCTGCCAGACCTATTGCAACGCCCTGTTGTGGATCGTGCCGGCCAAGGTCGGCGGGCGGTGGGACCTGGACGGCCGCACCCTGCGGCTGGAGCAGCACTACCAGATGCTGACCGGCAAGCTGGGCGGCAGCGAGATCTCGCAGGCGCGCATGGACGGCCGCACCATTTCGTTCACGGTCGACGGCGTGCGCTACACCGGCGAAGTCAATGGCGCCACCATCCGCGGCAGCGCCGCCGGCAAGGGGGAATGGTCGGCGCGGCGACTCTAGCGCGCCGCGTCCCGGATGACCCGGTGCACGAATTGCAGCTTGCCGACCACCGCGCCCGGCAACACGAATGGGTAGAAATCCTGCTGGCCCATGCTGCGCGACAGCTCGTTGAGCACGCCCGTCAGCGCCACCCAGGCGTTGACCAGGTCGAGAAAGCCCTGCCCTTCGGGATCGTCCGGGTCGTACAGCGACGCGCGGGTGAAGGGCTCATAGGCCTGTTCCACGGCCACGCGGCTGACGCCGAAGCTGATGGCGGTGTCGAGCGTGTCCATCATGTGCAGGTAGTGGGCCCAGGTCTCGGCCCAGTCCTCCCAGGAATGGCAGGAGGCATAGGTGCTGATGAAGCGCTGCGCCCAGTCGGCCGGCGGCCCCGCTTCGTAGTTGCGCCGCAGCGCCTGCGCGTAGTCGGCGCGCTCATCGCCGAACACGGCGCGGAACGGCGCCAGCCAGGGGCCGCCCGCCACCAGCTGGTCCCAGTAGAAATGGCCGATCTCGTGGCGGAAATGCCCCAGCAGCGTGCGATAGGGTTCATGCATCGCTTCGCGCACCTGCACCCGATAGGCATCGTCGGCCTCGCGGATGTTCAGAGTGATCAGGCCGTGGTTGTGCCCGGTCAGCGGCGGCGTGCCGTCGGCCGCCGGCGCCAGCAGGTCGAACGCCAGGCCGCCGTCGCCGGGCGCCTGCGAACGCCGAATCGGCAGGCCGAGGGTCAGCAACTGGGCGATCATCTGGCGCTTGGCGGCTTCGACCTTGAACCACAGCCTGCCGTTCTCGGCCACCGACAGGTCCGGAATGGTGCGGTTCAGGCCGCAGGCCAGGCACAGCGAGTTGGCGGCCGCGGCCGGCAGCAGCCAGTTGCAGGCCGCCGGGCTGGCGAAGTTGGCGCAGCGCTTGAACGTCCGGCCGCGCGCGCGGCCGGCTTCGAGCCAGGTGTCCGCGGCCTTGCCCGGATCCAGCGCCAGGACGTGGCCACGCCTGGGATCGAAGCCCAGTTGGCGGCGGCAGTTCAGGCATTCGGTGTTGTTGAAGAAGATGCGCTGGCCGCAGACGCACTGGAACGCCTTGGCGCGCGCATGGCGTTGGGCGGCGCGCGCGCGCTGCGGGGATTTGAGCTGGCGGCCCAGGGCCTGGAAGAAATCGTTCATGGGTCGGGTTCCCGGATGGCGGCGGCGCGCGGGGCCTAGACCGCCACCGCCTGCTCCAGCCGCAGGCCGCGCCGCTGCGTGTCCAGCGTCACCGTCGCGCCCAGCGGCAGCGTCAGGTTGGGATCGCCGTGGCCGCTGGGCCAGGCCGCCAGCACGGGGATGCCGCGTCCGCCGAACTGCTCCTGCAGCAGCGCAAACAGCTGGCTCTGTCCCAGCGCATCGCCCATCGGCAGGCCCAGCCGGGTGAAATTTCCCGCCAGCACGCCCCTGATGCGGTCGAATTTGCCCGCCGCGCGCAGTTGCCACAGCAGGCGGTCGATGCGCGGCAGCGCCTCGTTGACGTCCTCGATGAACAGGATCGCGTCGCGCGTGGCGATTTCGTGGCGCGAACCGATCATGGCGGCGATCAGCGCCAGGTTGCCGCCCACCAGCCGGCCGCTGGCGCTGCCCGGGGCCAACACCACCGGGTTGGAGTCGGGCGGCGCGTCGATCCACGCGCCCTGCCCGATCTGGCCGCCCACCATGGCCAGCACATGGCTGGCGGTGGGCTCCTGTTTGCCGGCCAGCAGGTCCTGCGCCAGCATCGGTCCGTGGAACGTGACGAAGCCCGCGTGGCGCTGGATCGCCAGGTGCAGCGCGGTGATGTCGCTGTAGCCGATGAACGGCTTGGGATGCTGGCGCAGCAGGTTGAAATCGAGCCGGTCGGCCAGCCGCCAGGAGCCGAAACCACCCTGCAGGCACCAGACCGCGTCGATCGCGGGATCGCTGAAGGCTGCGTGCAGATCGTTCAGGCGCGCGCTGTCGTCGCCGGCCAGGTAGTCGAATGGCGCATCGGCGCGCGTCAATGCGGCGGGCATGATGCGTGGGTCGTAGCCGCGCGCCTGCAGCCATTCGGCCGCGTCGAAGGCGGCGCCATCGGCGGCCGAGGCCGGCGCGACGATGGCGACGCGGCCGCCCGGGCGCAAGGCGGGAACGGCCATGTCGCGGCGCGGCGCCACGGCGGCATTGCCGCCAGGGGCCTCCTGGCTATCGCGAGGCGCGGCCACCCGGCCCGCGCAGCCCGCCAGCGCCAGGCTGGACAGCCCCAATGCGCCCGCCGCTCGCAGCAGGCCGCGCCGCGTGGGATCGATCGGTGCAACAGACTTGCGAGGCGGCATTGCCATTCCCTATTTCTGGTTATTGCTATTTATCAAACACTTATAGCTAATTAATGAGAATTCACTTTAGAAAGGATTCCGAGGGTTTGGAGCGCTCAGCGTTCCCTTATCCTTTCCTAGAATTCACTTCCTTTCCTAGAATTCACTTTAAGTGCGCCCTGTCATCCCCGAATTCACTTTAAGTTATTCCAGAATTCACTTTAAGTCTTCAGAAGCGCTCGTAGTCGAGCCGGTAGCGCCACTGCCCCGCCGCCAGGCCGGCCATGGGCAGCCGGCCGATGCGGATGCGGCGCAACGCCAGCAATTGCAGGCCAGCCGCATCGCAGGCGTATTCGATGAAACCCAGCGCGGGCGTCTTGAGCGCAAAGCGCAGGTGGGTTTCGTTCTGCCAGCTGACCTTCATGGGCGTGGCCGGCCGGCCTTCGTAGGCCAGGCCGCGTTGCAGCCGCGCCAGGCCGGCAGCATCCAGCGTGCCGCGCACCTGCGCGATGTATTCCTGTTCGACGTGCGGGCCCTCTTGCACCAGCTTGCGCGTGACCGCGTATTCCTGCGTGTAGACCACCAGTCCGCTGGCCGCGCGCTCCAGCGGCGTGGCCAGCTTCAGACCGTTGAACATGCGCTTGAGGTAGCGCTGGCCGGAACGGTCGCCCGGCATCAGGTTCTCGGGCACCACCAGCGCCAGGGCCGAGTGCGCCGGATCTGAGGCCGACAGGCCCGCCGGCTTGTGCACCAGCACGGTCACGGGCCGCATTTCCTCCAGGCGCGCGCCTGGCAGCAGGGTCACGGCCTGGTCGGGCCCGACGCGAAAGCCCGGTTCTTCGACGACCTTGCCATCCACGGCGACCCAGCCCCCCTCGATGTAGCGTTCGGCGTCGCCGCGGGAGCAGGATTGTTCGGCGGCCAACCGCTTGGCCAGGCGCACGCTATCGCTCATGGCCGCACCGCCGGCGCGCGCAGGACGGGGAAATGGCGGGGCTGGGCAATCGGCGGGAACATCGTCATCTCGGATACGGCGTGAAAGGCGAAAAAAGACCGGCCCCGCGCGGCGCCCGGGGCGCAGGCATGGGGCCTGGAGCGAGATGTTACGCCGTTTCCGACGGCCTTGCGGCGGCCCGCGACCGATCGCGTGGGCGGTTCACGGATCGGTGGATTGCGTGGCGGCGGCCGGCGCGTCGATTGCGGGCGGCGGGACTTCGTCGACCCAGGCCTTGAGCAGCGTGGACGTCACCGCCAGGATCACCGGGCCGATGAACAGGCCGACGATGCCGAAGGCGAGCATGCCCCCCAGCACCCCGGCCAGGATCAGCAGCATGGACAGGTTCACGCCGCGCTTGATCAGCATCGGCCGCAGCAGGTTATCCAGCATGGTGACCAGCACCGCCCACACCAGCAGCAGGATCGCCGTCACCTTCATGTCGTTCTGGAACAGCCAGATCACCCCGCCGAGCAGCGGCAGGAACGGCCCCAGCTGCGCCAGGCACAGCATCAGCATCAGGGCGGTGATGACCCCGGCCGCCGGCACGCCGGCGATCCACAGGCCCAGGCCGCCCAGCGCCGACTGCACCACCGCCGTGACCACGATGCCCAGCGCCACCGCGCGGATCGACAGGCCCGCCAGGCGGATCGCCGCCACGCCGCGGTGCCCGGCCAGCCGATTGGCAAAGCGCTGCACGAAATCGGCGGCCACGTCGCCCTGACTGTAGAGGATGCCGGCGATCACGATCGTGATCAGCATGTGCATCACGAACACCCCGACAATGGCGGCATTGCTCAGCAGCCATTTGGCGGCCATGGTGACGTACGGCTCGAGCCGCGCCAAGAGGCCGCCGGCCCCGGCATCGGCCAGCGCCTGCCATTCCCGCGCGATGCGCTCGCCGCCCAGCGGAATGCCGCGCACCCAGCCCGGCGGCGCCATCAGGGCATAGTCCGGCAGGCCCTTGATGGCGGCCATGATGGCGCCGCCATGCAGCGCCAGCGTCGAGATCGCCTGATACAGCGGCAGCACGATCACCACCAGCAGCACAATCAGCATGGCCCCCGTGGCCAGCCAGCGGCGGCCGCCGCAGCGACGCTGCACCGCCCGCATCACGGGCCAGGTCGCCACCACGATGGTGGTGGCCCAGATCAGGCCGAACAGGAATGGTTTGAGGACGTACAGGCTGCCGATCATCAGCGCCGACAGGATGACGATGACGAGCAGATTGCGGGCGAGGTCCGCGGGCGGGCGTGGGATCGGATTCAAGCGAGGCTCCAGGCGGCGGATTGGCCGTGTACGAATTTATCCGAACTTCGCCGGCCGTGGCGCGCCGCCGCGCCTCAGGCGCCGTTGCCGGGCGTGTCCTCGCCCGCGGCGGCGCGCGGGTCGACGCGCGCCGCGATCAGGTGGCGGGTCAGTTCCAGTAACTGTGCATCGCGGGCTTGCTGCTGCGCCAGCAATTCGGCCTGCCGCGTTTCGGCGGCCGCCAGGCGCTGGGCCAGATCCTGCTCGCGGCGGCGGGAAGCCTGCAGCGCTTCTTGCGCCGTGGCCAGTTCGGCCTGGCGCCGCCCCTGCTCCGCCTGGGCCTCGGCCTGCATCGCGCGCGCCTGCGCGGCGGCCTCGGTTTCGGCGGCGCGCAGGCGCTCGGCGGCCTGCGCCAGGGCCTGGCGCGACTGTTCGGCCTGCTGTTGCTGGGCAGCCTGCAATTCGTCCAGGCGCGCCTGCAGGCGCTTGGCGCTGCCGCGTTCGGCGTCCAGCTCGTTGAGCCAGCGGCGTTCGTGGGCGGCATGGCGCGCGTGCGCCGCGGCCAGGGCCTCGGCCTGCTCCTGGCGGCCGCGCTCGGCATCGGCCACCTGGGCCAGCAAGGCGGCGCGGGCATCGGCCAGTTGCTGCTGGCCCAAGGCCAAGGCGTCGTCGCGCTGGCGCAACTGGCCTTCGGCCGCCCGCAGCCGGGACTCGGTGGCGGCCAATTGCCCGGTCACGACCTTAAGGCCTTCTTCCAGGTCGCGTTCGCGGCTGGCAAGCACGGCCTCGCGCTGCCGCAGCTGCTCGGCCTGCGCGGCCAGGCGATCGCCCTCCTGGCGCAGTTCGTCCCAGCGTTCGCGGAGGGCGTCGGCCTGGTCGGCCCGGGCGGCGGCCAGGGCGGTTTCCCAGAAATGGGCGGCGGCCTGGGCGATGGGCTCGGGTACCGCCGCGGGCGCGGCGAACGCGCCGGGATCCTGGATGCGGGCGCCAAGGGCGCGGAACCAGGTTTCCAGGTGCGGGCTGACGGTATTGGGCGAGCCGCGTCCGATCTTCTGGCGCACCCGCTCGATGGTGGGCCGGGCGCCCTCCAGCAGCAAGGCATCGGCGGCGCGCCATACATCCTGTTCGTTGATTCCCGCGGCCATGGCTGGATTTCCCGGTTCGATAGTGTTGAATTACTCACGATAATGGAATCTTATCGTGATTAAATTGCGGTAAACGTTTTATATCATACATCATATGTAGGATTTCATATCTTTCAAGACGAAGCTCGTCTTTCCTGGCTCGAAACAGGCAGGTGCTAACATCGACGGCAGTCATGGGCCACCACGCCCGACCACGGTCACCGGTTCGTATGAAGGGGAAAACCGCCAATGAAGCGCCTCGTGTTGGTCATCATGCTGTCAGCGTCCGCCATCGCACAGGCCCAGGAACCCAGGACGTGGCACTTCACTGGCGCCGAACTGGCCACGGCGCTTGCCGGGCGGATGCCTTCTGAAGTGCGCGATGCCTCGCTCGGCCGACAGTTCTCGGCCTCGTATGCGCAGGCCTACATCCTGGGGGTCGCCGACCAGACCCAGGGCACGCTCTGGTGTACCCGCAGCGGCGTCCTGCCCCATGAACTGAAGGACCGCGTCTACACCTACCTGTCCGAGTTGCCCGCCAGCCGTCTCGCCGAGAATGCCGCGCCGCTGGTGAGCGAGGCGCTGCGCCGGTCGTTTGCCTGCCGCTAGCGGCTCCCCTCACCGCTCGCCCGCCGTTGAATCGATCCGGGGCGCGCATTCCGCACACCACGGTGCCTGAATCCATGCCGGTCGCCCTGGCGGCCAAAGGAGTGTTGCGATGAATACCGAGCAGCTTCCCGCGGACTATGCGCCGCATGCCGTAGCCGGGCTGCCGTTGCTGTACGGGCCGCGCCAGGGCTGGTGCGTGTGGATGACGGCATTGCCCTTGCCGGAAACAGCGCGTTTTCGCGACGCCAGCGCTCTGCCCCCGTCGAAAGGCTATGCGCGCGACGACCGGTTGGCGGCGCCGGGCGAGGTGCTGGCGTGCTTCGAGAACGACGATGGTTCCTGCGACGCGCCGGCAACGCCGATGATCGAGGCGGCCCTTTGGCTGCTGGCTCACGACGCGGCGTTCTATCGCACCGTGCGGGACACCCTGCTGGCCGACTTGCCGCGCCTGCGGGCCGAACAGGAAGGCATCGCACTGCCCGATGACGCCTTCCTGCTGCCGCGGCAATGGGACGAAGGAAGCATGCACAAGTTGCTGCGGCTCAATACCGTCACGTTCCACCCCGTCGCTGGCGCGGCCTACATCGGACTGGATTTCGGCTGTGCCTGGGACGCCGAACATGGTTATGGAATGATGATGGCCGGCACCGAAGTCGTCGAAACGGGCGGCGCCGATGTGGGCGGGTTGTCGTGGATCGCCGCGCGCCATGCCGCCGCCCGTCAGACAGGGCAATGAGGTCCCGGCCAGGCGCTTCTCTCTCTTGGGCTCCCGGCGCCCGTCCCGCACACGGCGCCACCATCACGGATTGCCAATGCGAATTCACGTTGCACTGCTAGTACTGGCACTGACCCTTCCGCCTGCCCTGGCCGGCGCACAGGACCCGCGCGAAGACCCATTCGCGCAGGGATACGCGCAATACCAGGCCGGCAATTACGCCGGCGCGCTCGAACATTGGCGCGCGCTGGCCGAAGCCGGCCATGCCAAGGCCCAGTATGGGCTGGGGCTGATGTATGCGCACGGGCAAGGCGTCAAGCAGGACGATGCGCTCGCGGTGAAGTGGCTGCGACGAGCCGCCGAGCAGGCGGTGGCCGGGGCCCAGTTCAATCTGGCGGTGATGTATGCCAATGGTCGCGGCGTGCCGCAGGATTACGCGCTGGCCGCGCAATGGTGCGGCCAGGCCGCCGCGCAGGGCGACGCCCAGGCGCAGGCCATGCTTGGCCAGCTCTACCATCGCGGCCAGGGTGTGGTCCGCAACGACGCGCAGGCGCTGCAATGGTGGCGCAAGGCGGCCGACCAGGGCCTGGCCGAAGCCCGGTTCCTGCTGGGCGACTACTATTTCGATGACCGCGCCGGCGCGCGCGACGACGCCCAGGCCGAGCACTGGTTCGCCCTGGCCGCCGCGCAGGGCCATGCCGAGGCGCAGAACAATCTGGGCACGCTGTATGCGGACGGGCGCGCAGCCAAGGGACGGGATGTCGGCGAGGCGGTCCAGTGGTTTCGCCGGGCCGCCGACCAGGGATTGGCGAAGGCGCAGAACAATCTCGGGGCGATGTACGCCACCGCCAGCGGCGTGCCCCGCGACGATGCGCTTGCCGCGCAGTGGTGGCGCAAGGCCGCCGACCAGGGCAATGCCTCGGCGCAGGATCGGCTGGGCGGGGCCTATCTCGCCGGACGAGGCGTGCCGGAAGACGCGGCCGAGGCCGCGCGATGGCTGCGCAAGGCCGCCGATCAGGGGTACCCGCCGGCGCAGGACGCATTGGGCCTGCTCTATTTCCAGGGGCGCGGCGTGGCGCGCGATCAGGCGCAGGCCCTGCATTGGTTCCGCCAGGCCGCCGAGCAAGGCCTGGCCTCCGCGCAGCTGCATCTCGGACAGCAATACGACGCCGGGCGCGGCGTGCCGCAGGATCTCGCGCTGGCCCGGCAGTGGTACGCCAAGGCGGCCGACCAGGGCCACGCGTCGGCGCAGTTCAACCTGGCGGTGATGTATGCCAACGGCGACGGCACGGCCCGGGACGAAGCGCAGGCGATGCGCCTGATGCGCCAGGCCGCCGCGCAGGGGCATCGCGAGGCGCTGTTCAGCCTTGGGGTGATGTACGCCGAAGGACGTGGCACCGCCCGCAAGCTGCCGGTCGCTTTCGCATTGGTCGACGCCGTTCCTTCGCCGGACGCGTCAACCGCTGAATACCGCGACACGCTCCTGGCGCACATGACGCCGGTCCAGCGCGACCAGGCGCGCCAGCTCGCGGGTGAGCTGCGCGCCAGCGGCGTCAATGAAGAGACGATCCTGCGCATCGCGGAACGTTGAGCGCGGGGGCGGAAAAATCGAAGGAACGGGCGCCCCGTCCATCAGGCAACGCATCAACGCCAGCCGTCGGCGTCGCGCGACCGCGACGCCGATGATCGGCGGCCGTCCTGCGGCGGCGGTCAGAAGCGCCAGGCGACACTCAGGCTGCCTGCGTTCTGGCGGTTGCCGTCGCCAAACTGGCCGTCATAGGCCACCCCGACGGTGGTCGAGGCCGTCACCCGCATGTCGATCCCCAGGCCGATGACGGCCGCGTCGCGCGCCAGGGGCGTGCCGGCCACCGTGAAAGGCGCGCTGCCGTTGAACGTCAAGGTAGTGCTGGGATCGAGATCGCCGAAAGCGTGGCGCCAGCCCGCCATGGCGTGCACGCGCCCAGGCCTGCCGGCGGATTCGAAGCGCGCCTCGCCACGCAGGCCCAGCGTGGTCGTGGTGACGGCGTTGCGCTTGCTGTCGCCGTCCAGCGCCGCCGAACCGCCGGATTCCGAGAAACCGCGCGTGCGCAGGTCGCTGAAATCGACGCCGGCGAACGGCTGCAGCGCGACGCGGTCGTTCAGGGCGAGCCGGTAGCCCAGCTCGGTGAAAACCTGCGCGGTGCCGGCGTGATAGCTGGCCTTCAAGGTCTGGTTCAGTCCGGCCGCGCCGGTGTCGCGGCGCGTATCGATGGCGTGCCAGGTGTAGGCCAGGCCCGCGGTCCATTCGATCTGGCCCGCGCCCGCCTGGAAGGCCTTGCCGCCGTAGATCGTGGCGCTGTAGCTGTCGATGTCGGCGGTCGAGGCGCGGTCGCGCAGCGAGGCATGGCTGCCGGTATAGCCGAGGGCGCCGCCAAGGCGCCAGCCGCCGCGCAACGCACTGTCGCCACCAACGAACAGGCCGCCGTCGGAATTGCGTACCCGGGCGGCGTTGCCGTCGTCACGCAGGCTGCGCCAATTGCCGAATGCCTGGGCCCAGAGCGGTTGGGCCGCCGAGCGCGGCAAGGCAGCGCCGTCCCTCGTGGCGCCGGCGCTGTCGCGCTGCGCGGTGGACGCGCCGGGTGTCTGGCCGGCATACAGATTGGCGCGCAGATGATCCACGGGAAGGCTGGCCACGGTGTCGGCGACGCCCCGCAGCACGGCGGTGGCGCTGGCATGCATTTCGCCCGACAAGGCGTCGAAGGCGGCCGGCGGCGCGCCCGAGGGCAGATTGAGCACGCGGGCGTAGACCGGGTTGTCTTGCGGCAGGGTTTGCACGGCGTTGGCCGCCGCGCGCTGGTTGCGGGTGAACGCGGCGTCGGCGAAGCGGATCGGGCGCGTGCCGCCGCCGTTGTTTCCGTTACCACCATTGCCGCCGTTCTCGCCGTTGCCCGAGCCGGGGTCGCCAGGCACCTGCTTGAGCGGCATCCGCAGCGTGACGGCATTGGCGTCGTAGCTCAATTGCGGATCGAGGAAGGCGTAGTTGCTGGCGACACTGCCGAAGCGGCCGGTCACGCCGCCGGCCGCGGTCACGATGACGTAGTCGCGCGCCGTGCTGAAATTTCCATCCGGCCCGATGTGGACGACCGATCCGCCCAGCGTGGCGGTGCCGCCGACGACGATGCGGTCGCTGGCCGTCGAGCCGGGATCGACCTCGACCTGATACACCGAACCGGGCGCAAGCGTGAGATTGCCCGACACGTTGAGGGTGCCGATGGAGTTGCCCGGCGCGATGACGCCGCCGGACGCGACGATGACGCCGCCAATCGTCCCCTGTCCGCCAAGGCTGGCGCCGTTGGCCACGGTGACGGCCGCCGGCAGGACCGCCGCCGCATGGGTCGCATCGCCCACCACCAGCTTGCCTGCCCGCAGATCAAGCGCGCCAGCGTAGGTACTGACGCCATTCAATGTCAACGTGGCCGCGCCCGTCTTGACGAGCGCGCCGTTGCCGCCCAGCGCGCCCTGCAGCGTCAATGGTTGCAGCGTTTCCAGCGTCCCGCCGCCGGCGCGCACCTGCAGCGGGCGCGCGGCAACGATCGGCGCGGTGTTGCGCAATGTGCCGCCGTCCAGGGCCAGGGAACCGGCCGGGTCGCCAAGCGCGTCATCCGACGCGATGGCCAGCGTGCCGCCAAGCAGCGTCCATGACATGAGGCCGGTGGCGGCGCCTGTCAGCGTCCAGAGGCTGGCGCCGGACTTCTCCAGGCTGGCGAAGCCTTGATACTGCGCGCCGCTGCCCACCGCGCCGAGCTGGCCGACATTGAAGGTTGTGCTGGCATCGGTCGTATCGCCGCCCAGCGCCAACACGTCGCCGTTGGCGCCGGCGCCGCTGGTCGTGACGACGTTGCCGACGATGGCGGACCCGGCCGTCAGCGTCAGGCGGTTGCCGCCGCCACTGAGCTGCACGGCATTGGCCCGCGCGCTGAAGCTGCCTGAGCCGCCGACCAGCGTGCCGCTGTTGATGATCTGGACGCCGCCTTGCGCCACGACCGCCGCGCCGCCGCTCGCGGCTAGAAAGCTGGAGGACGATCCGGCGCTGCCGCCCTGGATCATGCCGGCGTTCACCAGCGACCCGCCGGTGTTGATGAAACGCACCCCCGCCCCGCCCTCGCCGCCCGCGGCCGAGGCGCCGAACGAGTTGCCGCCCGCGCCGCCCGAGATGAGCCCGCCCGCCGCGTTGTCGATGGTGGTGCCGTTGGCGACGATGCCATCGCCGCCCATGCCGCCATTGGCGCCTGCGCCGGCCGATGCGCCCCTTATGGTCGCGGAATTCATGATCGTTCCGCGATTGGCGAGCACGCCGGCGCCGCCGTTGCCGCCGCGGTTGCCCGCGCCGTTGTTGGCGGTGCCGCCGGCGCCGCCCTGCACGGTGCCGGCATTGTTGGACAGGGTTCCGTCGTCCACCAGGAATAGTCCCGCGCCGCCCGAGCCGCCGCTCGCGCCGACCCCGACGTTAGTATTGCCGCCCGCTCCGCCCAGGATGTCGCCGCCGTTGTTTTGGATGGCGCCGCCCGAAAGCAGCACGAGGCCGGCGCCACCGCCGCCGCCGCCACCGCCCGCGAGGGTTCCGGCGGCGCCGTTGCCCCCGCGCACCTGATTGCCCGCTGTGTCCAGCGTCGCGCCAGGCGCGGTCAGGACGAGCCCGCCCTGCCCGCCACCGCCGCCGCCGCCGCCAGCGTTGAAGCCTTGCTCCTCGCCTGCCTCGCCTGCCTCGCCAGACACACTGCTGGACAATACCGTGCTGGCACTGCCATTCAGATTGCCACCAAGGTTCGGCGTACGGCTGTTCCCTCCCCGACCACCCGGGCCGCCCACGGACGCGGCGCCGCCGCCGCCGCTCCCGCCCGAAGTCAGGTCGTTACCGTACAAGAAGCCCCCTATTCCGCCGGCGGCGGAGCCGGAGTTGCCGCCATTGGCGCCCGCGCCGGCAGCAGTCGACGGCGTCGCGCCGGCGCCGCCACCGCCGCCATCGACGGGCGTGGTCGGCAGGACGCCGCCCT
>NZ_CADIJL010000012.1 GCF_902859695.1 Achromobacter ruhlandii | reverse complement strand
CCGGCCGCGGCGGCAAACCCGCGGGCGCCGGTCGCGGCGGCAACAAGGCCGAAGGCCCGCGCGCCGGTGGCGGCAACAAGGGGCCGGGCGCGGGCGGCAAGCCGCGGGCGGCGCGCAGCGGGGCTGCTCCCCGAGGCGATGACTGGCAACCGCGTGGCGCGTCGGCCCATGAATCGCGTCTCGGCGTGATGGGCGGACGGGGTACCCGGGGGCGTTAAACCGTCCCCCGAGGCGGCGTCCGCGCGCCGCCGCCGGCTAGATGCGTCCCACATAAACGTAAGCCCGTGACGAATCAGGCGTTTTTCCGGTTTATCTGGTAAAATCAATGGTTTTCATGGCTTCGCGTTCGTTGCGCGTTCCCTGGTTCGCGCCCCGCTTTTGCCGTCTGGCGCGCCGGAATGCCTGTTTGATGGCGTGCATCCTGGCTGTGGCGGTTGGCACGGCGGGTGTGCAAGCAAATGCGGAATGCGAAGCTGGCGGGTGCGCCGCAAGGGCGGCGCGAGCCGAAAATTAGGTCGCAATATAGGGCACTGCCCAGCATTGCTCCTTACGTGCAGTAGGGTGGCGGCTGGGCACTGTGCAATACGGTGGGCTGGGCGTGCAGCCCATTTTTTTTGAGTATATGGCTGATTTATTCGCATTGACCGAAGAGGCACTGGCCGGCATGGACGTCGAACTCGTTGACGTCGAACGTGCCGCGCTGGGCCTTTTGCGCGTCACGATCGATCGGGTCGGCGGTGTGCGCATCGAAGACTGCGAGCAGGTGTCCCGCCAATTGTCGCGGGTGTACGAGGTCGAGAACATCGACTACAAGCGGCTGGAAGTCGGCTCGCCGGGCGTTGATCGCCCGCTGCGCAACGAGGCCGAATTCCGCCGGTTCGCTGGCGAACGCATCGAGATCAAGCTGCGCGAGGCATTGGACGGACGCAAGGTCTTCTCCGGCACGTTGACCGTGCCCGAAGACGCGCCCGCGGCTTCCGACGCCGCGGCTGGGATGCACAAGACCGTGTTCGGTCTCGAATTTGAGGCAAAAAAGAACGAAGTCCAGGTGTTGAATTTCACGGTCGACGATATCGAGCGTGCAAAACTGGACCCCGTTCTGGATTTCAAGGGCAAAAAGCGATGAGTCGCGAAATTCTTCTGTTGGTCGATGCCTTGGCGCGTGAAAAGAACGTCACGCGTGATGTCGTGTTCGGGGCGCTGGAAAGCGCGCTGGCCTCGGCCATGAAAAAGCGCTTCAAGGATGATGCGGACATTCGTGTTGCCATCGATCGTGAAACCGGTGACCACGAAGGTTTCCGCCGCTGGCTGGTGGTGCCCGATGAAGCGGGCCTGCAAGAGCCCGACAAGCAGGAAATGCTGTCGGACGCGGTCGAGATCGTGCCCAACATCCAGGTTGGCGAGTACATCGAGGAGCCGCTCGAACCCATCGAATTCGGTCGTATCGGCGCACAGGCCGCCAAGCAGGCGATCCTGCAGAAGATCCGCGACGCCGAGCGCGAGCAGGTGCTGAACGACTTCCTGGATCGCGGCGAAACCATCGTGTCCGGCACCATCAAGCGCATGGACAAGGGCGACGCCATCATCGAGACCGGCAAGATCGAAGCGCGTCTGCCGCGTTCCGAAATGATCCCGAAGGAAAACCTGCGCGTCGCCGACCGCGTGCGCGCTTTCGTGTTGCGCGTCGACCACGCCGCCCGTGGCCAGCAGGTGATCCTGTCGCGTACCTCGCCCGAGTTCATTCGCCAACTGTTCGAGAACGAAGTGCCCGAGATCGAGCAGGGCCTGCTCGAGATCAAGGCGGCGGCTCGCGACGCCGGCGTGCGTGCGAAGATCGCCGTGGTGGCATACGATAAGCGTATCGACCCCATCGGCACCTGCGTCGGCATGCGCGGTTCGCGTGTGACCGCCGTGCGCAACGAGCTGGGCGGCGAGCAGGTCGACATCGTGCTGTGGTCGGAAGATCCCGCGCAGTTCGTCATCGGCGCCCTGGCGCCGGCCAACGTCGAGTCCATCGTGGTGGACGAAGACAAGCACGCGATGGACGTGGTGGTCGACGAGGAAAACCTGCCCAAGGCGATCGGCGCCAAGGGCCAGAACGTGCGCCTGGCGTCCGAGCTGACCGGCTGGCAGATCAACATCATGACGCCGGAAGAAAGCCTGAACCGCCAGGAAGTCGAGCGTTCGGGCCTGCGCGCCACGTTCATGAACAAGCTGGACGTCGATGAGGAAGTCGCCGACATCCTGATCGACGAAGGTTTCACCGGTATCGAGGAAATCGCCTACGTCCCCATGCAGGAACTGCTGGAGATCGAGGCGTTCGACGAAGACACCATCAACGAGTTGCGCGCCCGTGCCCGCAATGCGCTGCTGACCGAGGCCATCGCCCAGGAAGAGCGCCTTGAGACGGCCCAGGATCTGCTTGAACTCGAAGGCGTGACGCCCGAACTGGCCGCCAAGCTGGCCGAGCGTCAAGTGCATACGCGTGATGATCTGGCCGAACTGGCGACGGACGAGCTGGCGGAAATCGCCGGCCTGACCGAACAGGAAGCCAGCGACCTCATCATGCGTGCCCGCGCCCATTGGTTCGATGAAGAATAACCAAAAGGACACGGGTCTGCGGCGGATGGCCGTCAAGTCCGCCGCAAGTTCACGTTGTTTGTAATAGCTGCATATAGGGAAGAGAGAGCCTAATGTCGAGTAACACCGTCGCCCAGTTCGCTACCGAGCTGAAAATGCCTGCCAATGTGCTGCTGGAACAGCTGCGCTCGGCCGGCGTTGACCTCAAATCGGTGGACGATTCCGTCACCGACAGCGACAAGGCGAAATTGCTCGAATCGCTGCGTCGCGCCCACGGCGCGACCGAAGGCAAGAAGATCACCCTGACGCGCCGCCAGACCTCCGAGATCCGCCAGGCAGATGCCACCGGCCGCTCGCGCACCATCCAGGTCGAGGTCCGCAAGAAGCGCGTGTTCGTCAAGCGTGATCCCTCCGAAATCGCCCTGGAGCAGGCCGCCAGCGCCCGCGCTGAGGAAGAATCGTCCGTCGAGGAAGCACAGCCGGTGTCCGCACCCGTCGTGCCCGAGGCGGCCAAGCCGGCCGAACCGCGCGAAGCCACGCCCGTCCAGGCGCCGGCTCCTGCCCCGGTGCAAGAGCCCGCTGCTGTCGAAGCGCCCGCACAGGTAGAAGCGGCCGCGCCTGTTGAACCCGTCGCGGCCGAAGTGCCCGCCCCCGTTGCGGCTCCCGCCGCCGAAGTCCAGGCTCAGCCTGAACCGGAACCGACGCCGGCGCCCGCTCCTGCCGAGCCCGTGGCCGAAGAGGCCAAGCCCGAAGTCAAGACTGAATCCACCGAGCCCAAGGCTGAAGAAGCCAAGCCGGAACCCGTTGTGCTAGCCAATAAGTCCGAACCATCGTCCGCCCAGGCCGCCGCGCCTGTTGTCGCCCAGGTGCCGCCTGCCGCGAAGTCTGAACCCGTGAAATCCGCCGCCAAGCCGGTCGAGTCCGTTGCGCCCGCCGCCAAGGTCGGGAACCGCGCCGACAATCGCCGCGCCGGCCCGCCGCTCGCCGCCTCCGCCACCGGCGCTGGCCGCGACGAGGCCCGCCGTGCCGCCGAGGCCGAAGCCGCCGCCCTGCGCGAGATGCTGAACCGTCCGCGCAAGGTGCTGCGCGCTCCCGAACCGGAAGCGCCCGCCGCCGCGGCCGCCCCGATCTCGGGCACGCTGCACAAGCCGGCCGGCAAGGGCGCCGCCGCGCCTGGCGCCAAGAAGGATGCCAAGCCCGCCGCGCCCGGCACCAAGAAGACCATCAAGACCGCCGAAGTCGCTTCGACCTGGTCGGATGACGCCTCACGCAAGAAGCCGGCCGACAAGCCGGCGGCGCCGGCCAGCCGCGACGGCTGGCGTGCCGGCGGCAAGGGCGGTGGCAAGAGTGGCGGCCGTGGTGGCCGCAACCAGCAGAACGACCGCCGCAACGAGCCCGCGCCGCAGGAGTTCATCGCGCGTGAAGTGCACGTGCCGGAAACCATCAGCGTGGCCGACCTGGCCCACAAGATGTCCGTCAAGGCCGCCGAGGTCATCAAGCAATTGATGAAACTGGGCCAGATGGTCACCATCAACCAGGTGCTGGACCAGGAAACCGCGATGATCGTGGTCGAGGAACTGGGCCACGTGGCGATCGCCGCCAAGCTCGACGACCCGGAAGCCTTCCTGGACGAAACCGCCAGCGTGTCGGAAGCCGAACAGCTGCCGCGCGCCCCGGTCGTGACCGTGATGGGCCACGTCGACCACGGCAAGACCTCGCTGCTGGACTACATCCGCCGCGCCAAGGTCGCCGCGGGCGAAGCCGGCGGCATTACGCAGCACATCGGCGCCTACCACGTGGAAACCGAGCGCGGCATGGTGACCTTCCTGGATACCCCGGGCCACGAGGCGTTCACCGCCATGCGTGCCCGCGGCGCCAAGGCCACCGACATCGTCATCCTGGTCTGCGCGGCCGACGACGGCGTGATGCCGCAGACGCGTGAAGCCATCCACCACGCCAAGGCCGCGGGCGTGCCGATGGTGGTGGCCATGACCAAGATCGACAAGCCCAGCGCCAACCCCGAGCGCGTCAAGCAGGAACTGGTCGCCGAGGAAGTGGTGCCGGAAGAATACGGCGGCGACGTGCCGTTCGTGCCGGTGTCGGCCAAGACCGGCGAGGGCATCGACGCGCTGCTCGAGAACGTGCTGCTGCAAGCCGAACTGCTGGAACTGAAGGCGCCGGTCGACGCGCCCGCCAAGGGCCTGGTGATCGAAGCCCGCCTGGACAAGGGCCGCGGCCCGGTCGCGACCATCCTGGTCCAGAGCGGCACGCTGAACCGTGGCGACGTGGTGCTGGCTGGCGCCAGCTTCGGCCGCGTGCGCGCCATGCTCGACGAGAACGGCAAGCCGATCCAGGCCGCCGGTCCGTCGATCCCGGTGGAAATCCAGGGCCTGACCGAAGTGCCGGCCGCCGGCGACGAACTGATGGTGCTGTCCGACGAGCGCAAGGCGCGCGAAATCGCGCTGTTCCGCCAGGGCAAGTTCCGCGACGTCAAGCTGGCCCGCCAACAGGCCGCCAAGCTGGAATCGATGTTCGACAACCTGGGCGAAGGCACCCAGACCCTGGCGCTGATCGTCAAGACCGACGTCCAGGGTTCGCAGGAAGCGCTGGTGCAGTCGCTGACCAAGCTGTCGACCGACGAAGTGCGCGTGCAAGTGGTGCACGCGGCCGTGGGCGGCATCTCGGAAAGCGACATCAACCTGGCGATCGCCTCGAACGCCGTGGTGATCGGCTTCAACGTCCGCGCCGAAGCCAGCGCCAAGAAGCTGGCCGAGACCAACGGCATCGACGTGCGCTACTACAACATCATCTACGACGCCGTGGACGAAGTGAAGGCAGCCATGTCGGGCATGTTGGCGCCCGAGAAGAAGGAAGAAGTCATCGGCCTGGTCGAGATCCGCGAGGTCTACAGCATCTCCCGCATCGGCAACATCGCCGGTTGCATGGTGCTCGACGGCCTGGTGCGTCGCGATTCGCAGGTCCGCCTGCTGCGCAACAACGTGGTTCAGTGGACCGGCCAGCTCGATTCGCTGCGCCGCTTCAAGGACGACGTCAAGGAAGTCAAGTCGGGCTTCGATTGCGGTCTTACGCTGCGCGGCAACAACGACATCCAGGTGGGCGACCAGCTGGAAGTCTTTGAAATCAAGGAAATCGCGCGTACGCTGTAAGGCGTCGCGAGGCATTGCTTCTAATGAGCCGTCACAAGTCCAAAGCCATCCCCGGTCGCAATCTGCGACTGGCCGACCAGATCCAGAAGGATCTGGCCGGGATCATCCAGCGCGAGATCGACACGACCCGCGCTGGCTTGATCACGCTCTCCGGTGTGGAACTGTCGACCGACTACGCGCATGCCAAGGTGTATTTCACGGTCCTGGGCGCCGAGCCCGAGGCCGCGACCGCCTTGCTGAACGAGAAGGCCGGCTGGCTGCACTCGCAGCTGTACAAGCTGCTGCACATTCATACTGTCCCCACTTTGCGTTTCTTCCACGACGAGCAGATTGCCCGTGGTATCGAAATGTCGATCCTCATCGACCGCGCAAACCGGCCCGGCCCGCACTCGGGCGTGCCCGACGAACCTGAAGACCAGTCCTGATCGGGCTGTCGTCACTGCTTTAATTTCCGGATTCCGACGATGGCTAAACGACGCGGGCTTGCGCTCGACGGTGTGCTGTTGCTCGACAAACCCGTAGGTTTGTCGAGCAACCACGCGCTGCAACGCGCCAAGCGTGCCATGGACGCGGCCAAGGCCGGCCATACCGGCACCCTCGACCCCTTCGCCACCGGCCTGCTGGTGTGCTGCATGGGCCGGGCAACCAAGATTTCCGGCGCGATGCTTGACGCCGACAAGGCCTATCGCGCTACGCTGCAATTTGGCGAGGAAACCGATTCGGGCGACCTGACCGGCAACGTGGTGGCTACCGCCGCGCCCGGCTTCGTGGTCGAGGAACAGGCGCTGCGCGATGCGCTGTCACGTTTCTCGGGCACGATCGAGCAGATTCCGCCCATGTATTCGGCGCTCAAGCGCGACGGCAAGCCGTTGTACGAATACGCGCGGCAGGGCATCGAGCTGGAACGCCCGCCGCGGCAGATTACGATTTACCGCATCGAGCTGCTGTCCCTGAACGGGACGCAGGCAGAGATCGATGTGGCTTGCAGTAAAGGCACATACATCCGGACGCTGGCCCAGGACATCGGGCGCGCGCTGGGCTGTTACGCCCACCTGGCGGCGCTGCGGCGCACGCACGTCGGGCCATTTTCTCTGGAACGCGCCGTTGCGCTGGATGCCTTGCAGGCGATGCCAGACCCGAAGCAGGCATTGCTTGCACTGAACGAATTGCCGGCGGGCTTGCTGCCCGCCACCACCTTAAAGGACTCGCTATGACTCGCGCCTTGCGCAACGTCGCCATCATCGCCCACGTGGACCACGGTAAAACCACCCTGGTCGACCAGCTGCTGCGCCAATCCGGCACCTTCCGCGAAAACCAGGCGCTGACCGAACGGGTCATGGACTCGAACGACCTGGAAAAAGAACGCGGCATCACGATTCTGGCCAAGAACTGTGCCGTTGAATACGAAGGCACGCACATCAACATCGTCGACACCCCGGGGCACGCGGACTTCGGTGGCGAAGTCGAGCGCGTGCTGTCGATGGTCGACGGCGTGCTGCTGCTGGTCGATGCCGTCGAAGGCCCGATGCCGCAGACCATCTTCGTGACCCGCAAGGCGCTGGCCCTGGGCCTCAAGCCCATCGTGGTGGTCAATAAGGTCGACCGTCCGGGCGCCCGCACCGATTTCGTCATCAACGCCACGTTCGACCTGTTCGACAAGCTCGGCGCGACCGACGAGCAGCTGGACTTCCCGGTGGTGTACGCCTCGGGCCTGTCCGGCTACGCCGGCCTGAGCCCGGATGTGCGCGAAGGCGACATGCGCCCCCTGTTCGAAGCCATCCTGCAGCACGTGCCGCAGCGTGACGACGATCCCAACGGCCCGCTGCAGATGCAGATCATCTCGCTGGACTACAACAGCTACGTCGGCAAGATCGGCGTCGGCCGCATCAACCGCGGCCGCATGCGTCCCGGCATGGAAGTGGCCTACAAGTTCGGTCCCGAGGGCCAGGGCGGCCGCGGCCGCATCAACCAGGTGCTGAAGTTCCACGGCCTGGAGCGCATCGTGGTGGATGAAGCCGAAGCCGGCGACATCGTGCTGATCAACGGTATCGAAGACCTGGGCATCGGCTGCACCGTGACCGACCCGGTGACGCAGGACGTGCTGCCGATGCTGCGCATCGACGAGCCGACGCTGACCATGAACTTCATGGTCAACACCTCGCCGCTGGCCGGCCGTGAAGGCAAGTTCGTCACCAGCCGCCAGCTGCGCGACCGCCTGGACCGCGAACTGAAGTCGAACGTGGCGCTGCGCGTGCGCGATACCGGCGACGACACCGTGTTCGAAGTGTCGGGCCGCGGTGAACTGCACCTGACGATTCTGCTGGAAACGATGCGCCGCGAAGGCTACGAGCTGGCCGTGTCGCGTCCGCGCGTGGTGTTCAAGGAAGTCGACGGCGTCAAGTGCGAGCCGTTCGAATCGCTGACCATCGACGTCGAAGACGCCCACCAGGGCGGCGTGATGGAAGAACTGGGCCGCCGCAAGGGCGATCTGCAGGACATGCAGCCGGACGGCCGTGGCCGCACGCGCCTGGAATACCTGATCCCCGCTCGTGGCCTGATCGGTTTCCAGAACGAATTCCTGACGCTGACGCGCGGCACCGGCCTGATGAGCCACATCTTCCACGAATACGCGCCCATCAAGGAAGGCTCGATCGGCGAGCGCCGCAACGGCGTGCTGATCAGCCAGGACAACGGCGACGCCGTGGCCTACGCGCTGTGGAAGCTGCAGGATCGCGGCCGCATGTTCGTGAACCCGGGCGATGCGCTGTACGAGGGCATGATCATCGGCATCCACAGCCGCGACAACGATCTGGTCGTGAACCCCATCAAGGGCAAGCAGCTGACCAACGTGCGCGCCTCGGGCACCGACGAAGCCGTGCGCCTGGTGCCGCCGATCCAGATGTCGCTGGAATACGCCGTGGAATTCATCGACGACGACGAACTGGTCGAAATCACGCCCAAGTCGATCCGCCTGCGCAAGCGTCACCTGCAGGAAAACGACCGCAAGCGCGCCGCACGCGAATCCGCCGTGTAAGGCGAGGCGGGACGTCTGTCCCGCGCGCCTGGCAATCGGAAAAGCCGCACATCCTTCGGGATGCGCGGCTTTTTTTCGTTCGGGACGCGGGCTTGCCAGCGGCGCTGTTCAAGCGGCCGACGGCCTGCACGCCGCCGGCCGCGCGGCGCACCGGCCGCCGCCCGTGCGCCGGCACGCGGGCTCAGGCATGCTGGTGCCGGTATTCCTGGGTCTTTCCGCCATACCCGTAGGCCGCCGCGCGCGCGTCGATCACATGCACATAGGAGCATTCGTGCAGCTCGCCCAGGATCTCGCTGAAGGACGCGTAGATCTCCTGGATGAAGCGCGCCTTCTCGGCCTTGGTATTGGTCTCGTCGGTGACGCTGATGTCCAGGTGGAAGGCGTTCCTGCCCGTTTCCGACAGCGGGCGCGCGCCGATGAACCACTGGTCGTGGGGGATGTGCTGCAGCGTGATGGCGATGACCGGCAGTTTCTTGCCGAGCACGGATTGGGTCAATCCGGCGACCGCATCGACGATGCGGCGGTTGCGGTTGGCATCGGGTTGGCCAGAGACGTGGACGACGATGTGGGGCATGACAGGCTCCTTGGTGAGGGGAATGGAGCCAGTGTAGGGACCGCATTGACATCGGAAAAGCGGGAATTTACGATTTCAACCATCGCATAAACCGTTGGATGGCTCATGTCCGGATTCGATCTCGACCAGCTCCGCACCCTGGTGGCGGTGCTGGAAGCGGGCAGCCTCACGGCGGCCGCGCCCAAGGTGTTCCTGTCGCAGTCGTCGGTCAGCGAGCAGATGCGCAAGCTGGAGGAACGGGCCGGCCAGCCGCTGCTGATCCGCGGCAAGGCGGGTGTGATCGCCACTCCCGCCGGCGAGCGCCTGCTGGCGCATGCGCGCGCCATCCTGGCGCTGAGCGACGAGGCCTTTCGCGACCTGCGCGGCGTGGCACTGCGTGGTGAGCTGCGGCTGTGCATCACCGACTACTTCCGACCGGGCGATGTGGCGCGGCTACTGCGGCGTCTGAACGAGCAGTACCCGCAGGTGCGCATGCACGTCACCATCATGAAGAGCGGCACGATCGAGGCGGCCTACGAACGCGGCGAGGTCGATGTCGGCATCTCGATGGTGATCCAGGAGCGCGGCGCGTCGAAAGGGCGGCCGCAGGGGGCGTTGCTGCGGCGTGAGTCATTGCTGTGGATGGCGGCCGAGGGCGCGTCGGCGCCGCCTGAGCCGCTGCCGCTACTGGCGCTGCCCGAGACCTGCGCGTTGCGCCAGTACGCCGAGCGGCTGCTGGCGCGGCGCGCGGTGCCGTACGCGGTGGCGCACGTGGCCTCGGGCGTGGCGGGGCTGCAGCTGGCGATCGCGGCGGGGCTGGGCGTGGCCTGCCTGAACGAGTCGGCGCTGACGCCCGGCATCGGCCGCTTGCAGGCGCCGGGGCTGCCGTCCTTGCCCGACGTCGAATTCCGCCTGCTGCCGCCCCGGCCGGGCGAAGACCGCTTTATCGGTCAGGCGCGCGAGGCGATCGAGCGGGCGCTGCGTTGAGCCGGCCTCGGCGCGGTGGCTAGGGCGCCTGCCGGTCCGGCGCGCGCATCAGCCAGTGCAGGAACTCGCGGCCCGGGCCGGCCTCGCCCACGAGGGCGCCGATGGGCTGGAACGCGCCCGGCGACTCGATCCGCAGGCGCTGGAAATGGCCGTGCTGCAGATACCAGCCGGCCAGCGTCAGCGGCACCATGGCCAGCGCCTGCTGCGCCTGCATGACCGCGATCAGCAGCGGCATCGGCGGCGCGGCGCTGGCCAGGCGGCAGAGCCGTGGCACCACGCCGGCGCGCTCGAAGAAGGCGGTGAAGACGGCGTGGATCGCCAGTTCGGGACGGGGCTGGATCCAGAGCTGGGACGTCACCTGGGCCAGGGTCGGCGCGGCTTCAGCCGCCAGAAGCGGATGGCCTGGCGTGGCCACAACGACGGCGGCGTCCTGTTGCAGCGGGACGAATTCCAGGCCCGCAGGCACCGCTTCCGGGCGCCGGCACAAGAGCATGTCGAGTGTGCCGGCCGCCGCCAGCGGCAGCAGCTGTTCGCGGCTGCCTTCCTGAAACTCCACCTGCAGGTCAGGGTGGGTCCGCATGTACGCGGGCAGGCGTTCGGCCAACAGGCCGCAGCTGGCCGCCGGAATGGCGCCCAGGCGCAGGCTGCCCGAGGCGCCGCCACGCAGGGCGGCCACCGAGTCGGTCGAGGCGCGCAGCGTCGTGAGCATGCCGCGCGCGCAATCGGCCATCAGTTGTCCGCTGCGGGTGGTGCGCATGCCGCGGGCGTGGCGCTCGAACAGTTCGACGCCCAGCAGGGATTCGATGTCGGCCAGGGCGTGGGTGGCGGCGGGCTGGCTCATGCCGATCCGGGCGGCGGCCTGCTGCAGGCTGCCCAGTTCGGCGATGCCGGCCAGTAGTTGCAGGTGGCGCAGGCGGCCCTTGGCCAGCAGGCGGGCAAGCAGGGTGGCAGGGGCGACATCCATCGCGCGGGGGAATGAGTTATTCAAAACGCGAATATAAGAGTCCATTAATGTATTTGAAATAAGGATATGCCCTGCCCAGAATGGCGTGACGCCGGCTACCGGTTTCCATTCGAGGATGCGCCGTTCCATGAAGTCTCGTCTGTTGCATGCTGTCGTCTGCGCCGCCCTGGTCGGCGCCTCCTCCGTGGCGCTCGCGCAGGGCGCCTATCCCTCGCAGCCGGTGCGCCTGATCGTGCCGTTTGCCCCCGGCGGTTCCACCGACGTGCTGGCGCGCGTGGTGGCCGATGGCCTGCGCAAGGAACTGGGCCAGAGCGTGGTGGTGGAAAACCGCGCCGGCGCCGGCGGCCTGATCGGCACCGAGGCGGTGGCGCGCGCCGAACCCGATGGCTACACCCTGGGCATGGCCACGGTCAGCACCATGGCGGTCAATCCGCTGCTGTACGGCACCGCGCGCGTCGATCCGGCGACCCAGTTGAAGCCGGTCGGCTCGGTGGCGAATGTGCCGGTGGTGTGGATGGTCAATCCGGCGTTTCCGGCGACCGACTTCGCCCAGTTCCTGGCCGAACTACGCGCCCATCCCGGCAAGTATTCCTTCGGTTCGCCGGGCGTCGGCTCGCTCGGCCACCTGAACCTGGCGGCGATGAATGCCGACCTCAAGGTCGAGGTGCTGCACGTGCCGTACCGCGGCATGGGTCCGGCGCTGACCGCCGCCGTGGGCGGCGAGGTGCAGGTGCAGCAAGACCAGTACGCCTCGGCGCAGTCGCTGATCAAGGCGGGCAAGCTGCGCCCGATCGCGGTGGCCGCCCCAACGCGCCTGACGGGGCTGGCGCAACTACCGACGCTGGCCGAGCTGGGCTACCCGCGGTTGAACGCGCTGGGCCAGACCTGGTTCGGCCTGGTGGCGCCGGCCGGCACGCCCGACGCGGTGGTGGGCAAGCTCAACGACGCGGTGCGGCAAGCCATGGCGGATCCGGCGCTGGCGCAGCGCCTGGCCAGCCTGGGCGCCGAGCCCGACACCGGCACGCCGCAGGCCTTCGGTCAGCGCATCGCGCAGACGCTGGCCGCCAACCGCAAAATCATTGAAACTGCGGCCATCAAGCTTGACGAGTAAGCGTTGCACCGCCGGTGGCGCGTCGTCGCCGGCGCGGGTAGATCCTGTAGAACCAATCCTGTAGAACCGCCACTGGAGACACGATGGGAACCATCGACATTCTTGCCCCGTTCATTGACGCGCGCAGCGACCGCTACGCCGAGCTGAGCGACCGCATCTGGAGCCTGGCCGAGCTGCGCTATGACGAGCACAAATCGGCCGAACTGCACATCGCCATGCTGGAAGAGGCGGGCTTTCGCGTTACCCGCGACGCGGCCGGCATTCCCACGGCTTTCGTCGCCGAGGCGGGCACGGGCGGTCCGGTGATTGGCATCCTTGGCGAATACGACGCCCTGTCGGGGCTGAGCCAGGAAAGCGGGGCCTATGCTTGCCAGCCCTCGCCGGAAACGCCTAATGGCAATGGCCACGGCTGCGGCCATCACCTGTTGGGCACGGCCGCCCATTTCGCGGCGGTGGCGGTCAAGGAATTCCTGGAGCGCAACGGCCTGCCCGGGCGGATCCGCTTCTACGGCTGTCCGGCCGAGGAAGGCGGCTCGGGCAAGACCTTCATGGCGCGAGCCGGCCTGTTCGACGACCTGGACGCGGCGCTGACCTGGCATCCGGCTTCCCACACCGGCATCTTCCATCAATCGTCGCTGGCCAATATCCAGGCCTATTTCCGCTTTCGCGGCGTGGCCGCGCACGCGGCCAATTCGCCGCATCTGGGGCGCAGCGCGCTGGACGCGGTGGAGCTGATGAACGTGGGCGTGAACTACCTGCGCGAGCACATGGTGCCGGACGCGCGGGTGCACTATGCGGTGACCAACAGCGGCGGTATTTCGCCCAACGTGGTGCAGGCCCGCGCGGAGGTACTGTACCTGGTGCGCGCGCCCATCAATTCGCAGGCCGCCGAGCTATATGAGCGGGTCAAGAATGTGGCGCGGGGCGCGGCGCTGATGACGGGCTGCGAGCTGGAGATCGTGTTTGACAAGGCCTGCTCGAACTACATCCCCAACGGCGTGCTCAATCAGGTCATGTATGCCAACATGCAGGCGCTGCAGGGACCCGCGTACACCGACGGCGAGCAGCAGGCCGCGCGTCGCATGTGGGACGCGATTTCTGCCGATGACATCGATAACGCCGGCAAGAATCTGGGCGCGGTGCTGCGCAACCCCACGCCGCTGTTCAGCGGGGTGGCGCCGTACGAGCCCGGCAAGCACGAGATCAGCTATGGTTCGACCGACGTCGGCGACGTCAGTTGGGTGACCCCCACGGCGCAATGCTGGGGCGCGTGCTATGCCTACGGCACGCCGTTCCATTCGTGGCAGATGGTGGCCCAGGGCAAGCTGTCGCTGGCGCACAAGGGCATGGTGCACGCGGCCAAGATCATCGCGGCAACCGCGGCCGACCTGTATGGCCAGCCCGAGGCGCTCGCGCGCGCCAAGGAAGAGCTGCTGGAGATGCGCCGCGGCCAGCCGTATGTCTGCCCGATTCCGGCGGACGTGGTGCCGTCGTTCATGCGCAAGTAGGAGCGGGCGGGGCGGCCGCGATTCGGGGCCGCCCGGCGTATGCCGGTCCACGCCGCGGGCCGGCGTGTGTCAGGCCGGCAGGGATGGCGCGTATTGCGCTTCGGTGCTGACTTTCTGGTGGAATTCGACCACCTTGCGCACGACCTTGCGCGGATCATCCTCGATGATGAACAGATCCAGGTCGTGCGCCCCGATCATGCCATTGCCCAACACCTGGCCGCCGAGCCATTCGACCAGGCCGGACCAGTATTCGCTGCCCACCAGCACGATGGGCGCGGGCGGGACCTTGCCGGTCTGGATCAGCGTCAGGGCCTCGAAGAGCTCATCCAGGGTGCCGAAGCCGCCCGGCATCGCCACGTAGGCGAAGCTGTGCATGAAGAACGTGGCCTTGCGGGAGAAAAAGTACTCAAACGACAGGCTGATGGTTTGATACTCGTTGTTGTGGGCCTCGTGCGGCAGGCTGATGTTCAGCCCGATGCTGGTGCCGCCGGTTTCGAAGGCGCCCTTGTTGGCCGCTTCCATGATGCCCGGTCCACCGCCCGCGATGACCGCGAACCCCGCCTCGGCCAGGGCGGCCGAGATGGCCACGGTGGTTTCATAGTGGGGGGAGTTGCGGCTGACGCGCGCGCTGCCGAAGACACTGACCGCGGGCCCGATATGCGCGAGCTTTTCCGCCGCCGTCCGTATCTCTGACATAATCAGCGGAATTTGTTTTTCGGCGGGGGTAGCCGCAATTGTTGCCGCAGTTGTTGCCGCAGTTGTTGCCATATCTGCCTTTGTAACCATGAAAAAAACCTTATTGCTGGTCGACGGTTCAAGCTACTTGTACCGCGCTTTCCACGCTATGCCTGATTTGCGCAACGCGCAAGGCGAACCTACGGGTGCGCTGTACGGCGTGGTGAATATGTTGCGCAAGCTTGTATCCGACTATAAGGCAGAGTATGCCGCATGTATTTTCGATGCGCGCGGCAAGACCTTCCGGGACGACCTGTATCCGGAATACAAGTCGCACCGCCCGCCCATGCCGGAAGACCTGGCGGCCCAGATCGAACCCATTCACCGCGCCGTGCGGGCGCTGGGCTGGCCGGTGCTGGCCATCGAAGGCGTCGAGGCCGATGACGTGATCGGCACGCTGGCCTGCCGCGCCGCCGAACGCGGCGTGCACACGGTGGTGTCCACCGGCGACAAGGACCTGGCGCAGCTGGTCAACAGCCACGTCACGCTGGTCAACACCATGAGCGGCGAGGTGCTGGACGAGGCGGGCGTGGTCAACAAGTTCGGCGTGGCGCCGGACCGCATTGTCGACTACCTGATGCTGGTGGGCGATACCGTCGACAACGTGCCGGGCGTGACCAAGGTCGGCCCCAAGACGGCCGCCAAGTGGATCTCCGAATTCGGTTCGATCGACAAACTGGTCGAGGGCGCCGAGGGCATCAAGGGCGTGGCCGGCAGCAACCTGCGCGAAGCCATTCCCAATTTCCCGCTGACGCGCCAGCTGTTGACGGTCAAGTGCGATTGCGACCTGACCGGGTACGTCGACAGCGTCGACGACCTGACGCCGCGCGATCGCGACGACGCCACCCTGACAGAACTCTACGAACGCTACGGTTTCCGTACCTGGCTGCGTGACCTGACCGGCGACGCCGAGCGCGTGCCGACGGGCGACGCCCGCGTGGCGGCCGAAGTGCCAGCCGCGCCGACGGAACTGGATTACCGCATCATTGATGACTGGGCTGCGTTCGATGCCTGGATGGAATTGGTGGACAAGGCGCCCCTGGTGGCGCTGGATACCGAGACCACTTCGCTGGACGAGATGCAGGCCAAATTGGTCGGCCTGTCGATGGCGGTGGCGCCGGGCGTGGCCTGCTACATTCCGGTGGCGCATCGCGGCCCCGACGGCGCGACGCAATTGCCCAAGGCCGAGGTGCTGGAACGCCTGCGTCCGTGGCTGCAGGATGCCTCGCGCGCCAAGCTGCTGCATCACGCCAAGTACGACACGCATGTGTTCGCCAACGAAGGCGTCCGCCTGGCCGGCATTGCCGAAGACACCATGCTGCAGGCCTATGTGCTGGAGTCGCATCGCGGCGTCGGCCTGAACGACCTGGCGCAGCGCTACCTGGGCCGCAGCGGTGTCTCGTACGAGGACCTGTGCGGCAAGGGCGCCAAGCAGATCGGCTTTGATGAAGTGGCGGTGGACAAGGCCGGCCACTACGCCGCCGAAGACGCCGATTTCACCTTGCAATTGCATCAGGTGCTGCGTCCGCAGGTGGCGGCCGACGCCGGACTGGAACGCATCTACCTGCTGGAAATGCAGGTGTCCGCGGTGCTGACCACGATCGAGCGCAATGGCGTCAAGGTCGATGCCGCCGAACTGGGCCGCCAGAGCCACAAGCTGGGCCAGGAAATGCTGCAGCTCGAGCAGAAAGCCTACGAACTGGCCGGCCAGCCCTTCAATCTGAATTCGCCCAAGCAATTGGGCGAGATCCTGTTCGGCCGCATGCAACTGCCGGTGGTGCGCAAGACCGCTGGCGGCGCGCCGTCGACCGACGAGGAAGTGCTGAGCAAGCTGGCGCAGGACTATCCGCTGCCGCAGGTGCTGCTGGAGTACCGCGGACTGTCCAAGCTCAAGTCCACCTACACGGACAAGCTGCCGCGCATGATCAACCCCGATACCGGCCGCGTGCACACGCATTATTCGCAGGCCGCGGTGATCACCGGCCGGCTGGCTTCGTCCGATCCCAACCTGCAGAACATCCCGGTGCGCACCGAGGCCGGACGTCGCGTGCGCGAGGCCTTCATTGCCGAGCAGGGCATGCTGCTGTCAGCCGACTATTCGCAGATCGAGCTGCGCATCATGGCGCACGTGTCGGATGACGCCAACCTGCAGCGCGCCTTCGCGGCCGGCGAGGACATCCATCGCGCCACGGCGTCGGAAGTGTTCGGCGTGGCGCTGGCGGACGTGTCGTCCGAGCAGCGGCGC
Organism: Achromobacter ruhlandii; assembly: GCF_902859695.1. Taxonomy (GTDB): domain Bacteria; phylum Pseudomonadota; class Gammaproteobacteria; order Burkholderiales; family Burkholderiaceae_B; genus Achromobacter; species Achromobacter ruhlandii. The sequence goes on along the minus strand of NZ_CADIJL010000012.1, from coordinate 162,008 downwards.
GCGGCCAAGGCGATCAACTTCGGCCTGATCTACGGCATGGGTGTGTTTGGCCTGGCGTCCAACCTGGGTATCACGCGCGACGCGGCGCAGGCTTACATCGACCGTTACTTCGCCCGCTATCCCGGCGTGGCGATGTATATGGAGAACACGCGCCGCGTGGCGCGCGAACAGGGCTACGTCGAAACCGTGTTCGGACGCCGGCTGCAGTTGCCGGAAATCCGCGGCGCATCCGGGCCGCGGCGCCAGGGCGCCGAGCGCGCGGCGATCAATGCGCCGATGCAGGGCACCGCGGCCGACCTCATCAAGATGGCGATGGTGGCGGTACAGGACTGGCTCGAAGCCGAAAAACTGCAGACCCGCATGATCATGCAGGTGCACGACGAACTGGTGCTGGAAGCGCCCGATGCCGAACTCGAATTGGTCAGGAAGACGCTGCCGCAATTGATGTGCAACGTGGCCGAGCTGCGCGTGCCGCTGGTGGCCGAAGTGGGCGTGGGCAAGAACTGGGAGCAGGCCCACTGAGTCAGGTTCCTGCACATCAGGGGGCCGTGGGCCGTCCGTCGCGCGGGCGGCCCATTTTTGCTTTTATGGCCGTAACAATATAATGTTGCGCTTCCTTCCCCAATAATACGTCCCCCAATGCTGCTGCTCTGGGTCCTGCTCGCCACCGTCACCGGTGGCCTCATCGCCGTCTTTGTCGCCAGCTGGCTGGCCTACAAGGTGTTCGCCCACTACCTGCACCACATGGTCAGCCTGTCCGTGGGCGTGCTGCTGTCGGTTGCGCTCCTGCATCTGTTGCCCGAGGCGTTCGAAAGCGGCGTGGCGGACGCCCACGTGCTGTTCGGGTTGATGCTGGCGTCGCTGATCGGTTTTTTCGTGCTGGAGAAGATCGCGCTGCTGCGCCACAGCCATCACCACGAGGGCGACGGACACCATCACCATCATGGCCACGACCGGCATGAGGCCGGTCGCGGGGGCGTGCTGATCCTGATCGGCAGTTCGTTGCACAATTTGTGCGACGGGGTGCTGGTGGCGGCGGCCTTCCTGACCGATCCGCTCCTGGGCGTGCTGACCGCGGCCTCGATCATCGTGCACGAGGTGCCCCACAAGCTGGGCGATTTCGTGGTGTTGCTCAACGCCGGCCTGGCGCGCCGCCGAGCGTTCGCGCTGATCCTGTTCACCAGCTTGTGTTCAGCCTTGGGCGGCATAATAGGCTACTTCGTGCTGCAACAGGCGCAGGATTGGGTGCCGTACGTATTGGTGGTTGCCGCCAGCAGCTTCCTCTACATTTCGGTGGCCGACCTGATGCCGCAGATGCACGAACGGGTATCCCTGGCCGATGCGGTGCCGCAGTTGCTGCTGGTGGGCGTGGGCGTGGCGCTGATCTACAGCGTGACGACCCTGATGCACCACGGGCACGACCACGAGGCGGACGCGGGCCACGGCGCGGCGCGTACGGAGCACATGCACACGCATTGAACCGTGGCGCGCGGTACCCGGCTTTGCTTACGAACCTGGCCGGTCACCGCGGATGCCCTGAAGGCGAGCCGCGGGATCGGTTCCGCGTTGATCCCTACACAGGAGTTCGCCATGAGTTTTTCCGCCGCCGCCGGCAACGTCGCCCCCACCGTGATCCACACCGATGCGCAGGGACTGGTCCACGGGGATTTCCGGCTGCCCGTGGCCGATGGATCCATCGATGCCTATTACGCCGCGCCCGAGGGCAAGCGCGACCTGCCGGTCGTGCTGGTGATCCAGGAAATCTTCGGGGTGCACGAGCACATCAAGGATGTCTGCCGCCGGGTCGCCAAGGCCGGCTATCTGGCCGTGGCCGCCAATCTGTACGAGCGCCAGGGGGATGCGTCGACCTATACCGATATTCCCAAGCTGATCGCGGAGATCGTCAGCAAGGTGCCCGACGAGCAGGTATTCGCGGATCTGGATGCCAGCGTGGCCTGGGCCGCGCAGCATGGCGGCGATCCGAAGCGCGTGGCGGTGACGGGGTTCTGCTGGGGGGGGCGCCTGACTTGGATGTACGCGGCGCACAATCCGGATGTGAAGGTGGGCGTGGCCTGGTACGGCAAGCTGAGCACGGGGCATGGGCCGTTGATCAAGCGCTATGCGTTCGATGTGGTGAATGACCTGCATGCGCCCGTGCTGGGGTTGTATGGGGCCAAGGATGCCAGCATTCCGGTGTCGGATATCGAGATCATGAAGACGAAGCTGGCGGCGGGCAATGAGAGTGCCCGGCGGTCGGAGTTCGTGGTGTATCCGCAGGCGGATCATGCGTTCATGGCGGATTACCGGGCGAATTATCAGGCGGAGGCGGCCAAGGATGGGTGGGGGCGGATGCTTGAGTGGTTCAAGCGGTACCTTTGAGGGGGGATTTTTCCTCTGGGCGTGATGAAGCCGCTGCGCGTTTGCGTGGCGGTTTTTTTTGGCGATTGTTGCTTCGTGGGGCGTCCGGCGCTACGTAGGCCCGCCCGGCGCGGGTGGCGCGCGGGTGGGCGCGCCTACGATTGCGGTCCGGAGCGTTCGCTCCGGACTTCCCCGCGCTCAACCTCGTCCGCCTTCGGCTCCCTACGGTTTCCGCCGGGCGCATCTGACGGCGCGCCCGCCCGCGCGCCACCCGCGCCGGGCTACCGGTTTCGAGGCTAGGGGCGCTGCTGGACCGAGGCGGCATGCGGGAGGGTTGCGGGGCCCGCCAGCGCCGGCTGCACGGGCAGCCGGCGCTGGCATACGTGGTGTGGGGCGTCGGGGCCGGGTTCGCTGCGCGCGGATGGCGATGTGTGTTTTGCTGGTAGGGTGACGCCGCATGGTGCGGTGCATCGTGATGCGTCGTGCTCACGTTGCATGTGCCGGTGTTTCCGCCTTGCGGCATTGCTGCTTCAAGCCGGGGTAGCTTCCAACGGTGGCAGCCAGTGAGGGGGAGCGCGGGCACCCTCAAAAACCTCCCGCCAGGATAGCCGCCCGGCCGCCCGGCTGCCCGAAGGCGGGCCAGGCCCCTCCGGGGGGGGGAGCAAGCGCGCAAAGCGTGCGCGGTGTGGGGGGGGCGCCCCGCCGCCCGGCCGCCCGAAGGCGGGGCAGCCCCCTCGGGGGGCAGCAAGCGCGAAGCGCGCCGCGTGGGGGCCGCCCCGCCGCCCGGCCGCCCGAAGGCGGGGCAGCCCCCTCGGGGGGCAGCTAGCGCGCAAAGCGCGCGCGGCGTGGGGGCCCTAATTCCCCGCTTCGCGCAGCCGGCTGGGGAGGAGTTCGCCGTGGCGGGCCAGGAGGGGGTAGGCGGCGGCGCCGACCAGGTGGGAGTTGATGCCCTTCATGTCGCGCAGGATGTCGAGGTAGAGGGCGCCGACTTCGGCGGCGTCGACCTGGCCGCCCTTGATCTTCTGCAGGTGGGCGTCGGCCGCCTGCGTTTCGATGGTGCGGAAACGCGACTTTTCACCGGCCAGGGCGCGGGCCTGGCGCAGGTCGTCGTTGACGAAGAGGGCGGCGGCCTGGCGTTGGTTGGCGATCAGTTCGCCCAGCGTGTCGTCGAGGCTGGCGCGTTGTTCGGGAGAGAAGGTCCAACCCTGCTTGCGCAGCTTGGCGATGTGGCTGAGCAGGCCATGGTGGGCGATGTCGCCGGCGTGGCCGATGTTGCTGATGAAGGCCAGGATGTCGTCCATGCGCTGCACGTCGTCGCGCGTCATGTTTTCCTGGTCTAGCGTGGCCAGGTAAGTGGTGATGGCGTTTTCGAGTTTGTCGAGGGCGGCGTCCAGCTGGCGGGCCTGCACCATGCGGTGCCGGTTGTCGCGCTTGAAGCCGGCGCGGGCGTACAGCAACAGGGTTTGCAGCATGTCGGCCATGCGCAGCGCCTCGCGCGCGGCGTTGCCCAGGGCGACGGCGGGCACATCATGGGCCCATTCATCCAGGTATTGGGGGCGGGACGGATCATTAGGGTCGGCGCGCTTGGGCAGCCAGCGGGTCAGCAACGCGGCGTAGGGCGCCAGCAGCGGCAGGAACACCAGCGCGATGACGGCGTTGAACAGAGTGTGGAAGTTGGCGACGGCGCGGGCCGGGTCGTTGGACATCTCGCTCATCAGCGGTTGCAGCCAGGGCAGCAGCACCAGGCCGGCCAGCACGCCCAGGACGCGGGTCAGCAGGTTGCCCAGGGGCAGGCGGCGGGCGGCGGGATCGTCGCCGGTGACGCCTTCGATCATGGGGTTGATGGCGGTGCCGAGGTTGGCGCCCAGCACCAGCGCGAAAGCCACGTGCGGCGCCACCATGTGGTGGCTGGCCAGCGACATGACCAGCACCACCACGGCGACGCTGGAATGGGCGGCCCAGGTGAAGGCGGCCGACAGCAGCACGGCCGCCACCGGCTGGGTGGCCAGGGCGTCCAGGATCATGCCCAGCATGGGAGCGGTCTGGAACGGCTCGAACAGTTCCACCAGTTGGTGCAGCGACAGCAGCAGCAGGCCCAGGCCGATGAAGACCCGCCCCAGGTCGCGGGTGCGCCCCGGCGGATAGCGGCGGAACATCCAGACGCCCGCCAGGATCAGGATGGGCGCCAGCGAGGTCAGGTCGAACGACAGCAACTGCACGATGAGGGTGGTGCCGACGTTGGCCCCCAGCATGGCGGCCAGGGCCGGCACCAGCCCGACCACGCCGCCGGCGGCGAAGCCGGTGATCATGAGGCCGGTGGCGGTGCTGCTTTGCAGCGCGGCGGTAATGCCGAGACCGGCGGCGAAGGCCCGCAGGCGGGTGCCGAGGGCGCGGCCCAGCGCGGCGCCCAGGGCGGCGCCGAAGGCGCGCTGCACGCCCGTCTGGACCATGTGCACGCCCCATAGCAGCAGGGCGACGTAGCCGGCGAAGTCAAGCAGGGTAATGAGTCCGGACATCCTGGGGCAGTTCCCTTCTTTTTATGACAAGAAATAATTCTGTAATGATCGCATGCCGGGAAGGGCGGGGAAACCCGTATCCGGAATACAGCATACGCCTCGCAGGGCTTTGCTGCGCAGCGCCGGACCTTCCGCGTATCATTGCCGGATCATTCTTGGATGCAGGGGTTTTGCGGTGGCCGTTTCCGTTTTCGATCTGTTCAAAATAGGCATAGGCCCGTCGAGCTCCCATACGGTCGGCCCCATGCGGGCCGCCTTGCTGTTTGCCCAGGGGCTGGAGCGAGACGGCCTGTTGCCCAAGGTGGCCAGCGTGCGCGCCGAGCTCTATGGCTCGCTGGGCGCCACCGGCAAGGGGCACGGCACCGACAAGGGCGTGCTGCTGGGCCTGATGGGCGAGGCGCCCGATACGGTCGACCCGGCCGCCATCGCCGGCATGATCGCGTCGGTGCGGGCCAGCCGCCAGCTGCCGCTGCTGGGCCACTATCCGGTGCCGTTCGTGGAAAAGGAACACATGATGTTCTACCGCCGCGAGGCCATGGCCGAGCACCCCAACGGCATGAAATTCCACGCCTTCGACGCTGAAGGGCAGTCGCTGCGCGAGGCCCGCTACCTGTCGGTGGGGGGCGGCTTCGTGGTGACGGCGGGTGCCTCCAACAGCCAGGTCATCGCCGCGCACGACCAGTTGCCGTACCCATTCCGCACCGGCCGTGAGCTGCTGACCATGTGCCGCGAAAGCGGCCTGAGCGTGGCGCAACTCATGATGAAGAACGAGCTGACCTGGCGCGAGGCGGGCGAGGTCGCGGGCGGGCTGGACCGCATCTGGCAGGTGATGCAGGACTGCGTGTCGCGCGGCTGTGGCATCAATTACCCCGAAGCCGATGGCGAACTGCCGGGTCCGCTGCGGGTGCGCCGCCGCGCCCCGGAGCTGTACCGCAACCTGACCCAGCGCGCCGAGCGCACGCTGTCCGATCCGCTGTCGGTGATGGACTGGGTCAACCTGTACGCCATGGCGGTGAACGAGGAAAACGCCGCCGGCGGGCGCGTGGTGACCGCGCCCACCAACGGCGCGGCGGGCATCATCCCCGCGGTGCTGCATTATTACGACCGCTTTGTCCCCGGTTCCAACCGCGAGGGCGTACGCGACTTCCTGCTGACCGCGGCGGCCGTGGGGCTGCTGTACAAGTACAACGCCTCGCTGTCGGGCGCCGAGGTCGGCTGCCAGGGCGAGGTCGGGGTGGCCTGTTCGATGGCGGCGGGCGGTCTGGCCGCGGCGCTGGGCGGTTCGGTCGAGCAGGTCGAGAACGCGGCCGAGATCGGCATGGAGCACAACCTGGGCCTGACCTGCGATCCGGTCGGCGGGCTGGTGCAGATTCCCTGTATCGAACGCAACGCGATGGCCTCGATCAAGGCCGTCAACGCTGCCCGCATGGCGCTGCGCGGCGACGGCCAGCACTACGTGTCGCTGGACTCGGTCATCAAGACCATGCGCGAGACCGGCGCCGACATGAAGACCAAGTACAAGGAAACGGCGCGCGGCGGCCTGGCGGTGAACATCGTCGAGTGCTGAGGCGGGGCCGCCCCCAACAAAAAGCCCCTTGATTGCTCAAGGGGCTTTTTCATTGCCGAGCCGCCTCACGATGAAAGCGCCCCGGGGGGACGCAAGCCGAAGGCGCGGCGTGGGGGCTTTTCCCAGGCCTGTGCCGGGATCAGATCACGCGGGCGTTCTGCAGCGCGGCGATGCGGGCCGGGATCGGCGGGTGCGAGGCGAACATGGCCGCCAGGCCGCCCTTGCCAGTGATGCCGGAGGCTTCGAACGACTTGGGCAGTTCGCCCGGCTCCAGGCCGCCCAGGCGGGCCAGGGCGCGGATCATGGGTTCGCGGGCGCCCATCAGGTGGGCCGAGCCGGCATCGGCGCGGTATTCGCGCTGGCGCGAGAACCAGGCCACGATGATCGAAGCCAGGATGCCGAAAATGATCTCACAGACGATCACGGTGACCATGTAGCCCGGCCCGAGGCCGCGTTCGTTCTTGAACACCACGCGGTCGATGAAGTAGCCGACCACGCGCGCCAGGAACACCACGAAAGTGTTGACCACGCCCTGGATCAGGGTCAGCGTGACCATGTCGCCGTTGGCGATGTGCGCCACTTCGTGGGCCAGCACCGCGGCCACTTCCTCTTCGCTCATGCTTTCGAGCAGGCCGGTCGACACCGCCACCAGCGAGTCGTTCTTGAAGGCGCCGGTGGCGAACGCGTTGGGCGCGCCGTCGTAGATGGCGACTTCCGGGCGGCCGATGCCGGCGCGGTCGGCGAGCTGGTGGACGGTGTCCAGCAGCCAGGCCTCGCGCTGGTTGCGCGGCGCGTTCGGGTCCAGCACCTGGGCGCCGGTGCTCCATTTGGCCATGGGTTTGCTGATCAGCAGCGAGATGATGGCGCCGGTGAAGCCGACCACGACCGAGAAGATCAGCAGCGCCTGCAGGTTCAGGCCGTTGGCGGTCAGGTAGCGGTCTACGCCCAGGATGCGTAGCGTGGCCGACAGCACGAGCATGACGGCCAGGTTGGTAATGACGAAAAGGATGATGCGTTTCATGCTTTTTTTGTTCCTCAGCGAGCGGGACTTGTGCGGGATTGGACTGTGCCGCGGCGCAGCAGTTCCCCGACTGCCGCGCTGCTCCCGGTGACGGAGAGTATAGTATCGCTTTCCCCTATTTCCCCCTCACTTTCACCTGAGCGCTAACCCCCAATGCAGGCACTTTGGATGTTGCTGGCGTCCGCCATGTTCGCCATCATGGGGTCGTTCGTGAAGCTGGGCACCGAGCACGGCGCGACGCTGCCGCAAGTGGTGCTGTTCCGCGGCCTGCCGTCGGTGGTGCTGCTGCTGATCTGGGCGCGCGCCGGGCGCCAGTCGATCGTGCCCACCAGCTGGAAGCTGCACCTGTGGCGCAACCTGTCCGGCGTCACCTCGATGTGGCTCGGCTTCTTCGCCATCGCCCACCTTCCCCTGGCCACCGCCACCAGCCTGAACTACACCGCGCCGCTGTTCATCGCCTGCTGGATGCTGGGGTGGGGCGGGGCGCAGCGCGATCCGGTGCGGATCGCCGCCGTGGCCCTGGGGTTCCTGGGCGTGATCGCGGTGCTGCGCCCCAGCATCAACGAAGACCAGTGGCTGGCGGCCTTGCTCGGCCTGGGCGCCGGCGCCATGTCGGCGATCGCCATGATGCAGATCCGCCAGCTTGGCCGCATCGGCGAACCCGAATGGCGCACGGTGCTGTTCTTTTCGGTGGCGGTGTGCGCCTCCAGTTTCGCCGGCCTGGGTTTCGAGGGCTGGGGCCAGGCCGACTGGACCGGCTACAGCTCGCTGCTGGGCGTGGGCGTGACCGGCCTGTTCGGCCAGTTGGCCATGACGCGGGCGTTCGGCCTGGGCTCGGCGCTGCTGACCGCCGCGCTGCAGTACAGCACCATTATCTTCGCGGCCCTGCTCGGCATGGGCTTCTGGGGTGACACCCTGGATGGCCTGGCCTGGGCCGGCATGGGCCTGATCATTTCGGCGGGTCTGCTGTCGGTCTGGCGCACCATGCGCGATCCCAAGCCAGCCTGATTCCGCGAACCCGACCCCATCAGAGGAGTATTTCCGATGACCATGACCCTGATTTCCGCGGCCGACCTAGCCACGCACCTGGGCGCGGCGGACGTGCGCGTGTTCGACGTGCGCCACGACCTGATCAATCACTCCGCCGGCCGCGAAGCCTATGCGGCGGGCCACATTCCTGGCGCCCGCTATCTCGACCATGAAACTGAACTGGCCGCCGCCCGCACCGGCCACAATGGCCGCCATCCGCTGCCCGAGCGCGGGCAGTTCGGCGCGCTGATGGCGGCGCACGGCGTCACGCCCGAGACCCTGGTGGTGGCGTATGACGCCAGCGGCGGCATGTACGCCGCGCACCTGTGGTGGATGCTGCGCTGGCTGGGTCACGACCGGGTCGCCGTGCTCGACGGCGGCTGGCAGGCCTGGCAGGCGGCCGGGCTGCCCACCTCCACCGAGGCGGCCGCGCCGGTGCGGCCGGGCGCGCCGGTGACGCCAGCGGCGCCGCTCGCGGGCAGCGTGGATGCGCAGGCGGTGCTGGACAACATCGCCCGGCCCGCGTTCACCGTGATCGACGCGCGCGCCACCAACCGCTATCGCGGCGAGGTCGAGCCGATGGATCCGGTGGCCGGCCACATTCCCGGCGCGCTGAATCGTCCGAACGGCCAGAACCTGCAGGCCGACGGCCGTTTCAAGGACGCGGCGCAATTGCGCGAGGAATTCACCGCCTTGCTGGACGGCCGCGACCCCGCGGCCATCGTGCACCAGTGCGGCTCGGGCATCACCGCGTGCCACAACCTGCTGTCGATGGAAATCGCCGGCCTGGCCGGCTCGCGGCTTTATCCGGGCTCGTGGAGCGAGTGGTGCAGCGATCCGTCCCGGCCGGTGGCCAAGGGCGAGTGAGCGCGCCGGCCGGCCCGGCCGCAAGCCGGGCCTGAAACCGCGCCGTGGTATCCCGACGGCGCGGGGGCGGCCTTACCAGACCGCAGCCAGCTTGACCCGTCCGGAGACGCTTTCGGCGATCTCCAGGAAGTGGTCCAGCGGCGGCGTGGCCAGCCCTGGCACCTTGGCCATGTCGTCCCAGCGCCTCAGGCGGATCGCATCCGGCGCGCCCGGCATGCTGGCGAAATCCACCGCCTGGCCCGCATCGAAGCTGCCCCCCTGAAGCGCCAGGCTGCGTTTCGAATCCTCCGAAAGCGACGCTTCATACTGCGGCTCCACATAGCAGAGGTAGCGCTTGGCCTCCACGTGCAGCCGGATCGGATCCAGCACCGCCGAACTGAACAACCCGCGCAGGAACGGCAGCACGAAATACTGGTGCTTGTCGTCGATGCCGCGCAGGGTGGGCGTGTCCGGATGGTCCGCGATCAGGTGGCCGAGGTCGTGCAGCAGGCAGGCAGTGATCAACTGGGCATTGGCGCCATGGCGTTCGGCCAGCGTCGCGGTCTGCAGCGCGTGGCGCAGGTGGCTGACGGATTCGCCATGATAGGAACGGTGCCCGCGTTCCAGGAAAAGCTGTTCGATGTCCTGCAGGGTCAAGGCCATGGTTGTCTCCTGAGTGGCCGCAAGGGGAAGAGGCGGGGCAGTGATCCCACGGATCAGCCGGCTGCCGGCGCCATCTCCAGAAAGCGCGCGATGAGCTGCACCGGTTGGCGCTCGCGCAGGCAGTACAGGTATTCATGCATCACGACATCGGCGCCCTCGATGTCCAGGGCCGCCAGTTCGGGATGGGACGGGATTTCGCGTGACGGGATCAGGCTGATGCCCAGTTCGCACAGGATCGCCTGGCGGATCGATTCGCGGCTGCCGATTTCCAGCGTGCGCTTGACCGTCACGCCGGCCGCCTGCAGGGCTTCTTCGGTCAGCTGGCGCGTCATCGATCCGGGTTCGCGCAGCAGCAGCGCGTGGTCGGCCAGGTCCGCCAGCGCCACCTTGCCGCGCCGCGCCAGCGGGTGGCCGCGGTGCGTCACCACGCGGATCGGATCGGCCGCGATCATGCGGCGGTACAAATGCTTGTCATCCATCAGAAACGAGGACGTGGCAATCTCGATACGATAATCATGCAGCGCCTGCAGCATGCTCTGCGAGTTGCCGATGGCCACGGTCAGGTCGATGCCGGGGTAGAGCTGGTTGTAGCGGCGCACCGTGTCCATGATGTAGTACGGCCCGGTGGCGCCGATGCGCAGGTTGCCCTCGCGCAGGTCGCTGGCGTCGCGTAGCCGGAAATCGATCTCGGTTTCCTGCTGCACCAGCTTTTCGACCATCGGCATCAGGCTGTGCCCGGCATCCGACAGTCGCATGCCGCGACCCTGGCGATGGAACAGCTCGACGCCATAGCGCGATTCCAACTGGCGCAGCTGCCCCGTCACCGTGGGTTGGCTGACGCCCAACTGGGCCGCGGCCTTGGTGACGGTGCCGCAGCGAGCCACGGCATAGAAGGATTTCAGTTCGGCGACGAGCACGTTGGGCAGGGCCTGTAAACGGATGAATCGGTGGACGGATTGCGCAAGACCGCCAGTACACCAAAATAATTTGATGTTTTTATTACTGCATTTACGCGAAGTGTCATAAACACTCAATACGCGCCTTCCATACTGCCTTCGTTCCCAGACCGGAGGCCCCATGGCCCAACAGCTCCAACGCGATACCAACACTGTTCCGACGGGCGCTACGCCCCAGCCCGGAGCGCAGCGCGGGGGCTTTCTTTCGGTCAGCAATCTCGTCAAGCGCTTCGGCAGCCATACGGCGCTCTCGGATGTGTCGCTGGATATCCGCGCCGGTGAACTGGTGTGCCTGCTGGGTCCCTCGGGGTGCGGCAAGACCACGCTGCTGCGCGCCATCGCCGGCCTGGAGCGCCAGGACAGCGGCACCATCCTGCTGTCGGGCCGTGACATCTCCCATGCCGAGCCGCAAGAGCGCGACTACGGCATCCTGTTCCAGTCCTATGCGCTGTTTCCCAACCTGACCGTGGCCCAGAACGTGGCGTATGGCCTGAGTGGCAAGCGCGCCCATCGCAAGCATGTGGCCGACCGGGTCGAGGAAATGCTGACGCTGGTGGGCCTGGCCGGCGCTTCCCATAAATATCCAGGACAGATCTCCGGCGGCCAGCAGCAGCGCGTGGCGCTGGCCCGCGCCCTGGCGCCGTCGCCGTCCCTGTTGCTGCTGGACGAGCCGATGTCGGCACTGGATGCGCGGGTGCGCGAACATCTGCGCATCGAATTGCGCGCGCTGCAGAAACGCCTGTCGATCACCACGCTGATGGTGACGCACGACCAGGAAGAGGCCATGGTCATGGCCGACCGCATCGCCGTCATGAACGGCGGCGTCATTGAACAATTCGGCACCCCGCGCGAGCTGTATCGCCAGCCGGGTTCTGCCTTCATCGCCGATTTTGTCGGCGAGGCCAACTGGCTGCCGTTCGAGCGCATCGATGCGCACCACGCTCGCGTCGGCCGCCAGGAACTGGCGGTGGACGAGGCGCTGGAGCGCAACGTCGGCAAGCTGTTCGTGCGGCCCGAGGCGGTGCGCGTGAGCGTGGCGCGTCCGGAGCAGCCCAACACCATGCTGGCCGACGTGCTGGACGGTGTGTTCCTGGGCCGCGGCTACCGCCTGGCGCTGCGCCTGGAAGGCGTGCCCGGCGCCACCGTGCACTCGATCGTGTCCCCTGAAACCGGAGATGCCCTGCTGGGGCCTCACGCTGCCAGCCGTTGCTGGGTGGAGCTGCCGCGCCATGCGATTCGCGCCTACGCTTGATCCGGCTGCGAGCCCCGTCCCCGCCGCCATGTCCATGCCCGCCGACACGTCCGTCGCCCCCGTTGCTGCGTCATTGGGCCGCCGGCCGCTGCCCGCCTGGGTCGGCGCCTTCGGGCTGACGCTCGGGCAGGGCGCCCTGGCGCTGGGCCTGGCGCTGTTCCTGGCCCTGCCGCTGGTGGCGATCCTGGCCAAGTCGGTCACCGACGCCAATGGCGACTGGGCCGGCCTGTCGGTGGTGCTGGGCATCATCGGCGCCGACGGTTTCCTCGGCATGGTCGGGCGCAGCCTGACGGTGGGCGTGGTCACCATGATGCTGGTGGTGCCATGCGCCTATGCCTTCGCCTACGCCCTGACGCGCAGCCGCATTCCGGGCAAGGGCCTGCTGCGCACCATCGCGCTGCTGCCGCTGCTGGCGCCGTCGCTGCTGCCGGGCATCGCGCTGGTATACCTGTTGGGCAACCAGGGCCTGCTGAAAGGCCTGTTCGGCGGCGCGACCATCTATGGCTTCTGGGGCATCGTGGTGGGCGAGGCGTTCTATACCTTCCCGCACGCGCTGATGATCCTGCTGACCGGCCTGACGCTGGCCGACGGCCGCCTCTATGACGCGGCGCGCGCCATGGGCGCCGGGCCGTTGCGCACCTTCGTGACGGTGACCCTGCCCGGCACGCGCTATGCGGTGTTCTCGGCCTGCTGCGTGGTGTTCACGCTGACGGTGACCGACTTCGGCGTGCCCAAGGTGGTGGGCGGCGACTACAACGTGTTGGCGATGGAAGCCTACAAGGCCGTGGTCGGCCAGCAGAACTTCCCCAAGGGCGCCGCCATCGGCATCCTGCTGTTGCTGCCGGCGCTGCTGACCTTCGTGCTGGACCGCCGCCTGCGGGCCCGCCAGGGCGCCCAGCTGAGCGGCCGCGCCCAGCCCTACGCGGCCGGCGCCAACCGCCGGCGCGACACGGCCTTCCTGCTGCTGGCAGGCGCCATGGCCGGGTTCCTGCTGCTCATCATCGGCGTGGCGGTGTGGGCCTCGTTCGTGAAGATGTGGCCCTACAACCTGTCGCTGTCGCTGCGTTCTTACGACTTCGACAACATGGATGGCGGCGGCTGGCTGGCCTGGCGCAACAGCCTGGAACTGGCCTTCTGCACCGCGCTGATCGGCACGGTGGTGGTGTTCCTGGGCGCCTGGATGATGGAAAAGGTGCCGGCCCGCAGCGCGTCGTCGCGCGGCCTGCGCGGCGTGCTGGGGATGCTGGCGCTGATGCCGATGGCCGTGCCCGGCCTGGTGCTGGGCCTGGGCTACATCTTCTTCTTCAACGGCGCCGCCAATCCGCTCAATGTGCTGTACGGCACCATGCCGCTGCTGGTGCTGTGCACGGTGGTGCACTTCTACACCAGCGCGCACCTGACGGCGGCCACCGCGCTGAACGCACTGGACCCGGAATTCGAGGCTGCCTCGGCCTCGCTCAAGGTGCCGCGCCTGACCACCTTCCTGCGCGTGACGCTGCCGATGTGCCTGCCGGCCGCGCTGGACGTCGCCCGCTACCTGTTCGTTTCCGCCATGACCACCGTGTCGGCCGTGGTGTTCCTGTACAGCCCGTCCACGGTACTGGCCGCCGTCGCGGTGCTGAACATGGATGACGCCGGCTTCATCGGCCCGGCCGCCGCCATGTGCACCGTGATCATGGCCAGCTCGGCGGTGGCGGCGCTGCTGCTGCACCTGGCCAGCCGCGCCCTGGTGGCGCGCAGCCAGGCCTGGCGCCGGCCCGCGACTCTTTGATTTGAATATTCTGCAAGGAAGACCCTCATGACTGTTTCGCCTCTGCCCGTCCGCCTGGAAGCGGTGATTTTCGATTGGGCCGGCACGCTGGTCGACTTCGGTTCGTTTGCCCCGACCAAGGTGTTCGTCGACGCCTTCGCCGAGTTCGGCATGGAGGTCACGCTGGAGCAGGCCCGCGGCCCGATGGGCGTGGGCAAGTGGGACCACATCCGCGCGCTGTGCGACGAACCCGCCATTGCCAATCAATACCAGGCCCGGTTCGGCCGCCTGCCGACCGACGACGACGTCACCGCCATCTACGAGCGCTTCCTGCCGATGCAGCTGGACAAAGTGGCGCAGTACTCGGCGGCCATTCCCGGCGCGGCCGAGCTGCTGCGCGCGCTGCGCCAGCGCGGCCTGAAGATCGGCTCGTGCTCAGGCTACCCCGGCAGCGTGATGCGCCGCGTGGTCGAGCGCGCCGCCGGCGAAGGCCTCGAACCCGATTGCATCGTCGCCAGCGACGACGTGCCACGCGCGCGCCCGGCGCCGGCCATGGCGCTCAAGAACGTGGTGGAGCTGGGCCTGGCGGATGTGGCCGGCTGCGTCAAGGTCGACGACACCGCTCCCGGCATCGAGGAAGGCCGCCGCGCCGGCATGTGGACCGTCGGCCTGCTGCTGTCGGGCAACGCCGCCGGCCTGACGCTGGACGAATACCTGAGCCTGGACGAGAACGGCCGCCAGGCGGCCCGCGAACGCGCCGGCCGTGAATTGTCGGGCGCCGCGCCGCACTACCTGATCGACACCGTGGCCGACCTGCCCGGCGTGATTGCCGATATCGAATCCCGCCTGGCGGCGGGGCAGCGACCCTGAGGCCGTCCACGCCGGGATCCTGACCCAACTTTTTTTCGCAACGCACCGCGGCGGGCATGGGCCGGCCGCGGCGACCCGACTCACCCTTTTTCCGCTCACCCACGGAGTACCCTCATGAAACGCTTCACGCTGCTTGCCCTAGCCGCCGCTTTCGCCGGCATCACCGGCGCCGCTTCCGCCGAGACCACGCTGACCGTCTACACGGCGCTGGAAGCCGACCAGATCAAGGCCTACCAGGCCGCCTTCGAGAAGGCCAACCCCGACATCAAGATCCAGTGGGTGCGCGACTCCACCGGCATCATCACCGCCAAGCTGCTGGCCGAAAAGAGCAACCCCAAGGCCGACGTGATCTGGGGCCTGGCCGGCACCTCGCTGGGCCTGATGGACAAGGAAGGCATGCTGCAGCCCTACGCCCCCAAGGGCCTGGACCAGATCGCCGCCAACATGCGCGATGCCAAGGCCGAGCCCACCTGGGTCGGCATGGACGGCTTTGCCGCCGCCATCTGCTTTAACACCGTCGAAGCCGAAAAGCAGAAGCTGCCCAAGCCCGAATCGTGGCAAGACCTGACCAAGCCGGTCTACGCCGGCAAGATCGTCATGCCGAACCCGGCCTCGTCGGGCACGGGCTTCCTGGACGTCAGCGCCTGGCTGCAGATCTTCGGCGAAGAAAAGGGCTGGGCCTACATGGACGCCCTGCACAAGAACATCGGTTCGTACACGCACTCGGGCTCCAAGCCGTGCAACATGGCCGCCGCCGGCGAATTCCCGATCGGCGTGTCGTTTGACTACCGCGCCGCCAAGCTCAAGGCCGACGGCGCGCCGGTCGAAGCCGTGTTCCCGTCGGAAGGGCTGGGCTGGGAAGTCGAAGCCACCGCCATCGTCAAGGGCACCAAGAACCTGGAAGCCGCGCGCAAGCTGGCCGACTTCTCGGCCAGCCGCGAGGCCAACGAGCTGTACAAGGCCAACTTCGCGGTGCTGGCGATTCCCTCGATCGCCACGTCCAACCCCAACCTGCCGGCCGACCTGACCAAGCGCATGATCAAGAACGACTTCGTCTGGGCCGCCACCAACCGCGATCGCATCATCGCCGAGTGGACCCGCCGCTACGACGGCAAGTCCGAGCCCAAGAAGAAGTAATCGGGCCAACGCGGCGGCCACGCCGCCGCGGCAGGGGAAGCGCCCGGGCGGGCGCTTCCCGCGCAACCTCTTTGCCTCGTTTTCCAAATGAAAAAATTCGACGTAGTCGTGGTCGGCGCCGGCATGCTGGGCATCGCCCACGCCTGGGCCGCCGCCAAGCGCGGCCTGTCGGTGGCCGTGATCGAACGCAGCCGCCAGGCGCATGGCGCGACCATCCGCAATTTCGGTCAGGTGATCGTCACCGGCCAGGCTCCCGGCATGATGCTGTCGCACGCCCAGCAGGCGCGCGAGCTGTGGCTGGACCTGGCATCCCAGGCCGGCTTCCATGTGCGAGCCAACGGCGCGCTGGTGTTGGCGCGCGACGCTGGCGAGGCCGACGTGCTGGACGAATTCGCCCGGACCCGCCTGCAACAGGAAGGCTATCGCGCCGAGCTGCTGTCGGGCCGTGAGGTGGCAAAGCTGTATGACGGCCAGCTGGCGCACCACTGCGCCGCGCTGCGCGGGCTGGACGACCTGCAGATCTACTCGCGCGAGGCCTTGCCGGCCATCACGCGCTACCTGGCCGATTCGCTGGGCGTCGAATTCGTCACCGGCACCCTGGCGCGCGCCGTCGAGCAAGGGCAGGTCGCGACCACCGCGGGCGACTTCGCCGGTGCGCACGTCTTCGTGTGTCCCGGCCATGACTACCTGACGCTGCTGCCCGAACAGTTCGCGCCGCTGAACCTGGAGGTGACGCGCCTGCAGATGCTGCGCGCGGCCTTCGAGACGCGTCCGATGGCGCTGGACCGCCCGCTATTGACTGGCCTGTCCTGCGTGCACTACGGCGCCTTCTCCGACCTGCCGTCGGCGCTGGCGCTGCGCGCGCAGATCCATGCGCGCACGCCGATGCTGCTGGAAAACGGCATCCACCTGCTGATCAGCCCCACGCCTTATGGCGAGCTGATCATCGGCGACTCGCACCGCTACGGCCAGGATGCCTTCCCGTTCAACGACGAGGCGGTCGACAACGCCATGCTGGACCTGGCGTCGCAGGCGCTGGGGGCGCGGCTGCGGGTGCTGGAGCGCTGGCAGGGCGTCTATGGCACGCACGGCCCCGCGCCGTTCTCCGTGATGCCGGTGGATGCCGCCACCACGGTGGCGGTGATGCATTCGGGCGTGGGCATGACGGTCGGACTGGCGATCGGGGAGCGCACCGTCGCCGCCGCCCTCGGCCGCTGAGCAGCCGCCCCGGCAAAAAGAAAGGGCTCGCGATCGCGAGCCCTTTTGCGTTGGCGGAGCGTGTCCTCAGAGCCGCTCCTGCATGATACGGCGGTACCACTCATGGAAGTGCTGCATGCCGTCTTCCATGGGCGACTGGTAAGGACCGGTCTCGTTCACGCCGCGCAGCATCAGCGCCTTGCGGCCGGCGTCCATGCGCTCGGCGATCTCGTCGTCCTCGATCGCCGTTTCCATGTAGGCCGCGCGCTGCGCCTCGACGAACTCGCGCTCAAAGGCGGCGATTTCCTCGGGGTAGTAGAACTCGACCACGTTGACCGTTTCCTGCGGGCTCTTCGGGTACAACGTCGACAGCACCAGCACGTGCGGATACAGCTCGATCATGTGGGTCGGAAAATACGTGACCCAGACGGCGCCGAAATCCGGCGCATCGCCGTCGCGGAACGACAGCAGGCGATCATGCCATTGCCTGTACACGTCCGAACCCGGCTGGGCCAGCGCGTTGTGCACGCCGACCTTCTGCAGGCTGTACCAGTCGTTGAACTCCCAGGTCAGGTCGTCGCAGGTGACGAAGCGGCCCAGGCCGGGGTGGAACGGGCCGACGTGGTAGTCCTCCAGATACACCTCGATGAAGGTCTTCCAGTTGTAGTTGCACTGGTGCACTTCGACGTGGTCCAGCACGTAATCGCCGAAGTCGAACTCCGGGCGCGCGAACAGCGGCGCCATGTCGGCGGCCGGGTCGCGCGGGCCTTCGAACAGCAGGCCGTGGCAATCACGCAGACGGAACTTCTGCAGGTTCATGCACGGCGTGGTGTCGAACTGCGGCGCGCCCAGCAGCTCGCCCCGGTTGTTGTAGGTCCAGCGGTGCAGCGGGCAGACGATGTTGCCGCCGGTGGCCTTGAGGCTGCCGTGCGAATTGCAATGGCCGGTGACGTCGCCGGCTTGGCCGCCCAGCATCAATGCCTGGCGGTGGCGGCAGACATTTGAGATGAGGTCAACGCCCTGCTGGTTGCGAACCAGCACGCGCCCTCCATTTTCCTGGGCCAAGGTGCGCCAATCCCCGACTTCGGGCACCAGCTTCTGGTGGCCGACGTACAGCGAGGATTGCTTGAAAATGAGTTCTTGCTCGCGGGCAAAGAGGGCTTCGTCAAAGTAAGCACTGACGGGTAGCTGGGTGCGAGCTGGCACAACATGTGCCATCCGACCGATGTCGGTCATGATTCCCTCCGCTCGGATGAATATTTCCCCCAACGCCGCGCCCACTGTGTACTACGTACCAGGTGGGCTGACTGCCCTCAAATGGGGGCCTCTTTCTGGGGCGGCCCGGCGTTAAAAAGCCAGGACGGCTTGAACATTGCCACGTCCCCGGCCGCTTTCGCGGTTTTGCAAACACGGTTTGCAAGGGGCGGTGGCCAAATCCGCAAATCCGTTCTGGCGCGAAGAAAAATCGGTGTCTGGCCGATCAAGTAAGCCGTCCATTGTACCCCAACCCTTTTCCCCACGCCCGTGAAGATCGGTGAAGCTTAGTGAAGATCCGGCCGTGTTGATTTGACCCCGCGCAAAACCCGAATAACCTTGCGCGGCGTAGGTTTTTCAGACCAGCTTGCGGGTGGCGGGATGGCGCCGCAACAGCCAACTGCTGGCGGCGGACAAGGCAAACACCGCCAGGGTCAGCAAAGGCACGACCCAGGCGTCGCGACCCGCGCCGCTGATGGCGCCGGCGCGGTGCGCCACATCCAGGAACACCGGATGGATCAGGTAGACCCCGAAGGTCAGCGGGGCCAGCGATGCCAGCCGCGGCAGCCGGGGCGACGAGACGATGCACTGGAACGCCGCCAGCGACATGAATGGCACGGTCAGGCTGAAGTAATCGTAGAAATAGGTGTCCAGCGTCCGGTTGCTGGACATGGTGTACACACCCAGGGCCGTGGCTGCCACGCTCGCGGCCAGCACCAGGGCCGGACGCGGCACACGTAGTTCGCCATCGAAGATCTGGCGGCCGGCCACGAAATAGCCCAGATAGGGCAGGAACCAGGTCAGGAAGAAACCCGGCTGCGCGCCGAGGGCGCGGCGATAGAGCGCATCGAGGATCGCCAGGCCCAGGATGCCCACCACCCACAGCGAACGCGAGCGCGGCGTGCTGCGCGCATACAGCAGCCGCACCAGCGGCGCGAACAGGTACAGCCCCACAATCATGTAGAGGTACCAGAGATGGTAGTAGGGCTCGCCCTGGGCGACCTTGCGCGGCCAGAAGGAAAAATCGACATGGCCGTCGTCCCACCAGTCCAAGCCGGTGCGCCAGGCCAGGTAGAACAGGCTCCAGAACACCAGCGGCGTCAGGATCCGCGCGGCCCGCTTGCTGTAGAAGCGGCGCGCGTCCTGCGGTCTGGCGGGGTCGAGCAGCAGGGCGCCGCTGACCATCACGAACACGGGCACGCACCAGCGCGCCGCCGAATCATAGATATTGGCGGCCAGCCAGGCGCCCTTGCCGAACGCCGCTGGTTCGCTGACGATCAGGGCGGCGCTATGCAGCAGCACCACCGCCGCGGCGGCGAGCCAGCGGGCGGCATCCAGTCGGGCGTAGCGGTCATCGGTCAATGGCATCGGACTCCCGGAGACGAGTGAAGCGGGGAGGGCGCGACGGCCCGTCCTCGCTTTTCACCTTAGCAGCCGATGCGGCGCCGGTACTGTATCCAGGGGTTAGGGGGCGCATGAAAAACCGACAGGCCCGGGCGGGCGCTGCCGGTCAAGGGCGCCGGGCGCGCCGGCTCGCGGACGATGCGGGTCCGTGAACCTTTTGTCACGAAACGGCGGCCGCCGTCATTGCAGGACGATATTGGCCTGTTTGATCAGTTGCGACACGATGGGCTGCTCGTTCTTGATCTGTTGCGCCAGTTCCGCCGGGCTGCCGGAACGCGGGTCGATGCCCATTTCCAGCATGCGTTTTTTCACGGCGTCGTCCTTGAGCGTATCGGCCAGGGCCGCCTGCAGCTTTTCCAGCGCCGGGGCCGGCGTGCCTTTCGGCGCGACAAAGCTGAACCAGGCCGTCATGTCGAAGCCTGCGTAGCCCTGCTCGGCCAGGGTCGGCAGTTTCGATTCGGTGGCCAGGCGGTTGGGGCTGGTGATGCCGAATACCTTGACCTTGCCGGCCTCGGCCTGCGGCATGCCGGTGGCGACCATGTCGAAGAACAGGTCCACGTCGCCGCTGATCAACGCCGGCAGGGCCTGGGTCGCGCCCTTGAACGGCACGTGCAGGATGTCGATGCCGGCGCGCTCCTTGAACAGTTCGCCCGCCAGGTGCGACGACGTGCCGGCGCCGAAAGTGGCGAAGGTCAGCTTGCCCGGATTCTGCTTGGCGAAGGCGACGACATCGGCGGTGCTGTTGAACGGACGCTTGGGGCTGGACAGCAGCACCAGCGGGCCCACGCCGACCATGCCGATCGGCGCGAAGCCGTCTGGGTCGTAGGGCAGTTCCTTATACAGATAGCGGTTGGTCACCAGGGTGGAGTTGGTGGCCATGAGTATGGTGTAGCCGTCCGGCGCCTCGCGCGAGACGAAGGCGGCGCCGATCGAGGTGCCGGCGCCCGCCTTGTTCTCGACAATCATGGGCTGGCCCAACGTCTTGGCCATGCGCTCGGCCAGGACGCGGGTCAGCACGTCGGTGGCGCCGCCCGCCGGGAACGGCGAGATCACCTTGATCGGGCGGGACGGGTAAGTATCGGCCTGGGCGCCCAGCGCGGCGACGCTGAGCAGCAAACCCGCCAGGAATGTGTAGCGCTTGCGAATCATGTTTTCCCCTTGAAATCGCGTGCATGAGTGGTTGGTCGGGCCCGGCTCGGCCCGGCCGGTCCGCTTGGGGGCGGGACGGCGCAGGCTTGCCAGGTCTCCATGGATGCATTAAATTCCGTTAATTGGAATTTAGTTTTGTTATTCGGAATAAACTATAAAAACGAAGCGAATAGAAATGCAATCTTTTTCTGACCCCAAGCGCATCCCCCATCCCGCCGCCAAGCCCGACCAGAAGCTGGCGCTGAGCGCGCCCGCGCGCCGCAAGCGCGCCGGCGCCGTGGGCGAGGGCCCGGTGTCGCCGGACTTCATCACCGCGCTGGCGCGCGGCCTGGAAGTGCTGCGCTGCTTCCGGCCGGGCGTGGCGGCGCTGGGCAATTTGGACTTGGCGCGCCTGACCGGCCTGCCCAAGCCCACCATCAGCCGCATCACGTACACGCTGACCGAGCTGGGCTATCTGCGCTATCACCCGGACACCGGCAAGTACTCGCCCGGCTACGGCGTGCTGGCGCTCGGGTTCGGCCTGCTGGCCGGGCTGGAGGTGCGCGAGCTGGCCAAGGCGTCGATGACCGATCTTGCGCGCGAAACCGGGGGCGCGGTGGCGCTGGGCGCGTTCGATGGCGATGCGATGACCTACGTCGAGGCCATCCACGGTTCTTCCGCCCTGTACCTGCGCCTGCCGGTGGGCTACCGCGCCAGCCTCGACAGCGCCATGGGCCGCGCCTACCTCGCCAGCCTGCCAGCCGCCGCCTGCGCCGACGTGCTGGAACGGTTGGGGCCGGCCGCGCCGGCCGCGGCCGCGATCGAGCGCGCCCGCGCCGAATTGGTCGATACCGGCTGCTGCTTCGCCATCGGCGAATGGCAATCGGGCATCAACGCGGTGGCCGTGCCGTTCGCCTCCGTGACGGGCGAGGGCGTCTTCGTCATGAGTTGCGGCGGGCCGGAGGCGCTGTTGCCGGAATCCGCGCTGCGCGGCCAGGTGGCCCCGGCGCTGCGGGCCGCCATTGCGGGACTGGCGGGCGCCTCTGCCTGAGCGTGGCGGCGCATCGGGGCGCGGCCTTGGTATCTCGTACAATTCACGGATTGATCCACCCCTAGTGCCCCCGGAGGCCCGTTTGGCCAAACCTTCACAAGCCGATCCGCAGACCGACGACCGTCCCTTGCCCCAGGATTTCGAAACGGCCCTGGCCGAACTGGAATCGCTGGTCGCGGCCATGGAAGACGGTTCGCTGCCGCTGGAGCAGTCGCTGGCCGCCTATCGCCGCGGCGTGGCGTTGACGCGCGTCTGCCAGGAACGCTTGGCGCAGGCCGAACAGCAGGTCAAGGTCCTCGAAGGCGACTTGCTGCGCCCGCTGGACCCGGCGGCGCTGGATGACGAATAAGAATCGGATGAAGCAAATACAACTCGCTTTCCCGGAGTGGCTGCAGGGCCGCGTGCGACATGTCGAAGACGTGCTCGACGACCTCCTGCCGGCCGCCGACGCCGTGCCCGCCCGCCTGCATGAAGCCATGCGCTACGCCGTGCTCGGCGGCGGCAAGCGGGTACGGGCCGCGCTGGTCTACGCCGCCGGCCAGGCCTGCCCGGTCAGCGGCAGCGTGCTGGCTGTCGAGGCCTCGCTGGACCGCGCCGCGGCGGCGGTGGAACTGATCCACGCCTACTCGCTGGTGCATGACGACCTGCCCTGCATGGACGACGACGTCCTGCGCCGCGGCCGCCCCACCACCCACGTGCAATTCGACGAAGCCACCGCCATGCTGGCCGGCGACGCGCTGCAACCGCTCGCCTTCGAGCTGCTGGCCTCCATGCCGATTGCTCCGGCGCTGATCGTGCAGGCGACGCAGTCGCTGGCGCGCGCGGCGGGCAGCCAGGGCATGGCCGGCGGCCAGGCCATCGACCTGCTCAGCGTCGGCCACCGGCTCTCGCGCGACGAACTGCAGCAGATGCACAGCATGAAGACCGGCGCCATGCTGGCCTGCAGCGTGGCGCTGGGCGGCATCGTCGCCGGCGCCAGCTCGGCCTCGCGCCAGGCCCTGGACATCTACGCCCAGGCCATGGGCCTGGCGTTCCAGGTGGTGGACGACATCCTCGACGTGACCGCCGATTCCGCCAGCCTGGGCAAGACGCCGGGCAAGGACGCGGCCGAAAACAAGCCGACCTACGTTTCGCTGCTGGGCCTGGACGAAGCGCGCGCGTTCGCCGGCGAGCTGCGCGAAGCCGCGCTGGCCGCGCTCGAGCCACTGGGCGACGCCGGCAAGCGCCTGG
Source organism: Achromobacter ruhlandii (assembly GCF_902859695.1). Taxonomy (GTDB): domain Bacteria; phylum Pseudomonadota; class Gammaproteobacteria; order Burkholderiales; family Burkholderiaceae_B; genus Achromobacter; species Achromobacter ruhlandii. The sequence continues at coordinate 138,779 of NZ_CADIJL010000012.1, read as the reverse complement.
CCGAACTGGCGGATTTCATCGTCCTCCGAGACCGCTGACCGTGACCCGTCCGGGCTGGCCGCAGGCCGGGCATACGAACCCCATACAAGCATGACGACTGAATTACTGGACCGCATCCAATCCCCGGCAGACCTCAAGCGCCTGGATCGTCGCGAGCTCAAGCGGCTGGCCGACGAGTTGCGCGGCTTCGTCCTGGAGTCGGTCTCCAAGACCGGCGGCCACCTGTCGTCGAACCTGGGCACGGTGGAACTGACGCTGGCGCTGCACCAGGTCTTCGATACGCCGCATGACCGCATCGTCTGGGACGTGGGCCACCAGTCCTATCCGCACAAGATCCTGACCGGACGCCGCGCCGGCATGGCCAAGCTGCGCCAGCTGGGCGGCATCTCGGGCTTTCCCAAGCGTAGCGAATCCGAATACGACGCCTTCGGCACCGCGCATTCGTCCACGTCGATCTCGGCCGCGCTGGGCATGGCGGTGGCTTCGCGCAACGCCGGCGTGCAGCGCCAGCACATCGCCGTGATCGGCGACGGCGCGATGTCCGCCGGCATGGCCTTCGAAGCCATGAACAACGCCGGCGTCACCGCCAACATCAACCTGCTGGTGATCCTGAACGACAACGACATGTCGATCTCGCCGCCGGTGGGGGCGCTGAACCGCTACCTGGCGCGCCTGATGTCGGGCCGCTTCTACGCCGCCGCCAAGAACGTCGGCCGCGCCGTGCTGCAGCACGTGCCGCCGGTGCTGGAACTGGCGCGCCGCTTCGAGGAACACGCCAAGGGCATGGTCACGCCGGCCACGCTGTTCGAGGAGTTCGGCTTCAACTACGTCGGCCCGATCGACGGCCACGACCTCGACGCGCTGGTGCCGACGCTGCAGAACCTGAAGGCGCTGCAAGGCTTGCAGTTCCTGCACGTGGTCACCAAGAAAGGGCAGGGCTACAAGCTGGCCGAGGCCGATCCGGTGCTGTACCACGGGCCGGGCAAGTTCGATCCCGCCGTCGGCATCCAGCAATCGAAGGCGCCGGGCAAGCGCACCTTCACCCAGGTGTTCAGCGACTGGCTGTGCGAGATGGGCGAGCAGGATTCGCGGCTGGTTGCCGTCACCCCGGCGATGCGCGAGGGTAGCGGCCTGGTCGAATTCGAGAAGCGCTTCCCGCAGCGCTACTTCGACGTCGGCATTGCCGAACAGCACGCCGTGACGTTCGCCGGCGGCATCGCCTGCGAGGGGCAGAAGCCGGTGCTGGCGATCTACTCGACCTTCCTGCAGCGCGGCTACGACCAACTGATCCACGACGTGGCGCTGCAGAACCTGGACGTCACCTTCGCGCTCGACCGCGCCGGCATCGTCGGCGCCGACGGCGCGACCCACGCCGGCAACTACGACACCGCGTTCCTGCGCTGCGTGCCGAACATGGTGGTGGCTACCCCCTCGGACGAAAACGAAACCCGCCTGCTGCTGTCCACCTGTTATCAGTATCCCGGCCCGGCCTCGGTGCGCTATCCGCGCGGCGCGGGCTGCGGCGCGCCGGAAACGGCCGGCCTGGATACGGTCGAGCTGGGCCGCGGCGTGGTGCGGCGCGAAGGCCGCAAGATCGCCATCCTCGGCTTCGGCACGCTGCTGCAGCCGGCGCTGGCGGCGGCCGAAAAGCTGGACGCCACCGTGGCCGACATGCGCTTCGTCAAGCCGATCGACCGCGCGCTGATCCTGGATCTGGCCAGCCGCCACGACGCGCTGGTGACGATCGAGGACGCCGCCATCATGGGCGGCGCTGGCAGCGCGGTGCTGGAGGTGCTGGCCGCCGAAGGCGTCTCGATTCCGGTGCTGCAACTGGGCTTTCCCGACGAGTTCATCGACCACGGCGATCAGCTGGCGCTGCTGGCCGGGATCGGCCTGGACGTTGCCGGTATCGAGCAATCGATCCGGACGCGCTACGCCACGCTGCTGGCCTGATTGCGCGCACCCACGGACCGGCCCGCCGGTTTGGTCCGTGTGGCGAAACAGTGTGTTCCGGCCCCGCCGGCCTACGAATGAAAGGGTTTTCCCTGGCGCTGGCGGGACTTTGGGCGATAATGGCCCCCTCCTAAAGATTCCTGGGTCTGCGTGTTTACGCCACGCTCGTCGCCCAGACTGGTAAGCCGAAATGAATTCTCCGATCGACCCCGCCATCGTGATGCCCGACGTCCAGAGCTCGACGGACACGCGGCACATCCCGATCCAGCGCGTGGGCATCCGTGGCGTGCGCCACCCCATGCTCATCGAGAACGCCGACGGTTCGCCCCAGGGCACCGTGGCCAACTGGACCCTGACGGTGGCGCTGCCCCCCGAAGAAAAGGGGACGCATATGTCCCGCTTCGTGGCGCTGCTGGAAAAGTACCGCAGCACCCCCATGACGCCGACGCTGTTCCGCGCCATGGCGGCCGACATGCTGCCGTTGCTGCACGCCGAGCGCGGCGACATCACCGCGGCCTTCCCGTACTTCATCAACAAGTCGGCGCCGATCTCCGGCGTGCAGAGCCTGCTGGACTACGAAGTGCAGTGGATCGCCCGCGCCCAGGGCGACCAGGTCGAGTTCGAACTGGTGGTGCAGGTGCCGGTGACCAGCCTGTGCCCGTGTTCCAAGGCCATCTCCGAATACGGCGCGCACAACCAGCGTTCGCACGTGACGGTCTCGGCCATCCTGGAGTCGGACATCAGCATGGATGGCGTCATCCGCCTTATCGAAGACGAAGGCTCGTGTGAGCTCTGGGGCCTGCTCAAGCGCCCCGACGAGAAGTACGTCACCGAACGCGCCTACGACAACCCCAAGTTCGTCGAAGACCTGGTGCGCGACGTGGCGGCCCGCCTGAACGCGCACCCCGGCATCGCCCGCTACCGCGTCGAGGCCGAGAACTTCGAATCGATCCACAACCACTCGGCCTACGCCGTGGTGGAAGGCTGAGTCCTCCGTGCGGCATCCGGCGGCCAGCGACTGGCCGCTCATTGCGCGACTGGCGGGATGGGAAGCGCGGCTGGCCGATCACCTGGCCGGCCGCGGTCGTTTGGGCCTCGCGCTCTATGAGTTCTTCCGTTTCGGCGTGAAGCAGGGTTGGGCCTGTCTGTTCGGTGGCCTGATGTGCGCGCTGCTGCTGGGCACGCACTGGTGGTATCCCAAGGACGCCTGGCTGGCGCGCTACGACTTCCTGACGCTGGCGGCGCTGGCGATCCAGGCCGCGCTGCTGGCCCTGCGCATGGAAACCTGGGACGAGGCCAAGGTCATCCTGATGTTCCATGTGGTCGGCACCGGCATGGAACTGTTCAAGACAGCGGCCGGCTCCTGGATCTACCCCGAGGCGAGCGTGCTGCGCATCGGCGGCGTGCCGCTCTTCACCGGCTTCATGTACGCCGCGGTCGGCAGCTACCTGGCGCGGGTCTGGCGCCTGTTCGACTTCCGCTTCCGGGCCCATCCGCCGCTGGCCGCCACCGTGGCGCTGTCGGTGCTGATCTACGTGAACTTCTTCGCGCACCATTTCATTGTCGATTTCAGGCTGGCGCTGTTCGGCCTGACGGCGCTGCTGTTCGCCCGCACCTGGGTCTATTTCCGCATCTGGCGCGACTACCGCCGCATGCCGTTGCTGCTGGGCTTCGTGCTGGTGGCGCTGTTCATCTGGTTTGCCGAGAACATCGGCACCTTTGCCAACGCCTGGCGCTATCCCAACCAGTCGCAAGGCTGGGAGCTGGTGTCGATCAACAAGCTGGGCTCGTGGTTCCTGCTCATGATCATCAGCTACGTGATGGTCAGCGTGGTCAGCCGGCCCCGGGAGATCGGCGTGGCCGATATGCCGCGCCCGGCAGGGGCGAATAACGCGTCCCCGATTTCCTGAACGCCGCTGGCTTGCGCCCAGCAGCCCGATCGGCGATAATCGAGAGCTTTCTTGCTCGACCGCCCATGTTTTTTGGGCAGCGGGCTGCCCCTTGCAAGCCATACGCCTCGAAGAAAAAGACCAGTGATAGAGAAAGCACTGGAAAGCCGGAACTGACCGCGAACGCGATGCGTGCGCGGACTGATGACGGTGTCGGGCGAGCGGCAGGCAAGACATCCTCAAGGAGTTTTACTCATGCGTCACTACGAAGTGGTGTTTATCGTTCACCCCGACCAAAGCGAGCAAGTGCCCGCCATGGTCGAGCGTTACCAAGCGCTGGTCACGGGCCAAGGCGGCTCGGTGCACCGCCTGGAAGACTGGGGCCGCCGTCAACTGGCCTACCCGATCCAGAAGCTCGTCAAGGCTCACTACGTCTGCCTGAACATCGAGTGCGGCCAAGCCACGCTGGATGAGCTGGAACACTCGTTCCGCTACAACGACGCCGTGCTGCGCCACCTGGTCATCAAGACCAAGAAGGCCCAGACCGCTCCCTCGATCATGATGAAGTCGGTCGAGCGCGAAGAAGCCCGCAAGGCTTCGGCGGAAGCTGTCGCGGCTCAGGCCGAGTAAGCAGGGCTCAGGCAGAGCCCATCCCATGAAGTCCCCTTGGTGCCTGGCAGGATGAACAAGCTGGAACTCAGCGCCCGCGTTCTCGAATGCGAGCCTTTGCGCCACACTCCCGCCGGTCTGCCAGCCCTGGAAATGGTGCTGGCGCACGAATCCGAGGTCATCGAAGCCGGCCATCCGCGCCGTGTCGAACTGACGATCTCGGCCGTGGCACTGGGCGATCTGGCGTTGCTGTTGCAAGGAACGGCGCTGGGGTCCGAATTGCAGGTGCAGGGGTTTCTGGCCCCCGTGCGCAAGGACTCGGTGAAGTTCAAGCTGCATCTGCAGCAGGCGCGCAGGATCAGCGGCAGCGCAGGACGCGATCCGCTGGTGGCTTGACAGGGAAGGGCAACGGGCGCGCGAGCGCCTTCTGAATACGGATAGGTTACGGGGAGTCGGGCCCGATCAAGGCAGACCCGGTCCCCTCAAACATAGAGGCACATATCATGGCTTTCTTCGGAAAACGCAAGGAAAAACGCAAATTCACGCAGCAGAACCCGCTCTTCAAGCGTCGTAAGTTCTGCCGCTTCACCGCCGCCGGCGTCGAAGAGATCGACTACAAGGATCTGGACACCCTGCGCGACTTCGTGCAAGAAAACGGCAAGATCATCCCGGCTCGCCTGACCGGCACCAAGGCAATCTACCAGCGCCAGCTGGACACCGCCATCAAGCGCGCGCGCTTCCTGGCCCTGTTGCCTTACACCGACAACCACAACTAATCCGGGGCACTGAAATGCAAGTTATTCTGCTCGAAAAAGTCGTCAACCTGGGTAACCTCGGCGAAGTCGTTCGCGTGCGTGATGGCTACGCCCGCAACTTCCTGATCCCCCAGAAGAAGGCCCGTCGCGCAACCGACGCCGCCCTGAAGGAATTCGAAGCCCGCCGCGCCGAACTGGAAAAGATCCAGGCCGAGAAGCTGGCCGCCGCCCAGGCCCTGGGTGAGCGCGTCAACGGCTACCAGCTGAAGATCGTCCAGAAGGCTGGCGTCGACGGCCGTCTGTTCGGCTCGGTGACCAACGCCGACATCGCCGAAGGTCTGAAGAAGGCCGGTTTCGAAGGCATCGAAAAGGCCCAGGTGCGCATGCCCAATGGCCAGCTCAAGGCCATCGGCGAGTTCCCGATCCAGGTCGCCCTGCATGCTGACGTCGTCGTCGACGTCACGGTGCTGGTCGAAGGCGAACTGTCGTAAGCCTGACCCCGCGGTAGAAAAAAAGCCGGCCCGCGCGCCGGCTTTTTTTCTTTGCGCCTTGTTTCTCCTCGCTTTACCCGCCGCCATTTACGTGTAGTCTTGCGGGCTGCACGCTTGTCTCCCACGCTGTTTCGTCCGAGGACCTCTTGACCCCGCCGCCCGTCCATCACAATGCCCCCCCCGGATTGCGCGCCTGGCTCGACAGCGTGGATGCCGAGCGCGAGCCGTCGGTGCGCGATGTGACCATCGACGGGGTGCGCTGCATCATCAAGCGCCGGCGTCCGAGCCTGGCCAGTGGTGTGAGCTATGTGTTGCGCTATGCGCGCGCACTGTTTCTTGGACTGGGGTGCAAGCTGTTCCTGGGCGAATTCCCGCGGCCCGGCATCCTGCTGCGCAACGGCCTGGAACACGAGGCCCGGCGCCTGAAGCAGTTGCTGCAGGCCGGCTGTCGCGTGCCCGAGGTCTGGTGGCAGGAAGAGGGGCTTCTGGTGCTGGAGTTCGTTGGCGAAGACCTGGCCGACCTGATCCGCAATGAAGACACCACCTCGCGCCTGTGGCTGACGCGCGCCGCCGCGACCGACCTGGCCGCCTTCCACGCCCGCGGGTTGTGGCATGGCGGCGCGCAGATTCGCAATATCACCCTGCAGGACGGCGAGCTGTGGCGCATCGATTTCGAAGAGAACATCGGTTCCACGCTGTCGCGGCCGCTGGCCCAGGCCTATGATCTGTTCCAGATGCTGGCCTCGCTGGTGTCGTTGCGTAAATTGCCCGACGACGTGGGCCGAGCGCTGGGTAAACTGGCGCTGGATGTCTATTTCGAATGCAATCCCGACCCCGAGGTCAAGGCCCGCCTGCGCCGCCTGACCCGGGTGCTTTCCTTCATCGCCACGCCGCTGCGGCCCCTGCTGGGCCGCCTGCCGTCGCGCGATGTGCAGGGTTTCTTCCGCGTCGCGGATATCCTGCAGCCGTTATTATTGAAGCCATGAACACACCTGCCGATTCCCAGCTCGAATACCTGCGCGTTCCTCCCCATTCCATTGAGGCGGAGCAGTCGGTGCTGGGCGGCCTGCTGCTGGACAACGCAGCCTGGGACCGTATCGCCGACGTGCTGGTCGAGGAAGACTTCTACCGCCACGACCACCGGCTCATCTGGCACCACATCGCCCGGCTCATCGGTCTGGCGCGGCCGGCCGACGTCATCACCGTGCACGAATCGCTGGTCAGCGCCGGCAAGGCCGAAGACGCTGGCGGCCTGGCGTATCTGAACGCGCTGGCGCACAACACGCCGTCCGCCGCGAACATCCGCCGCTATGGCGAGATCGTGCGCGAGCGCGCCATGCTGCGCAAGCTGGTGTCGATCGCCGACGAGATTTCCTCGGCCGCCATGAACCCGCAGGGCAAGGAAGCGCGCCAACTGCTGGACGAGGCCGAGTCCAAGGTGTTCCAGATCGCCCAGGAAGGCGCGCGCGGCGCCGCCGGCTTCCAGGAAATCCAGCCGCTGCTGACGCAGGTGGTGGAACGCATCGACGAGCTCTACCACCGCGAAAGCACTTCCGATGTGACCGGCGTGCCCACCGGCTTCACCGATCTCGACAAGATGACCTCGGGCATGCAGGGCGGCGACCTGATCATCGTGGCCGGCCGCCCGTCCATGGGCAAGACCTCGTTCTCGATGAACATTGGCGAACACGTCGCCATCGAAGAGGGCCTGCCGGTGGCGGTGTTCTCGATGGAAATGGGCGCGGTGCAGCTGGCCATGCGTATGCTGGGTTCGGTCGGCCTGCTCGACCAGCACCGCATGCGGACCGGCAAGCTGATCGCCGAAGACTGGCCGCGCGTGACCCACGCGGTGCAACTGATGCAGGACGCGCAGGTCTACATCGATGAATCGCCCGCGCTTAGCCCGATGGAAGTGCGCGCCCGCGCCCGGCGCCTTGCGCGCCAGTGTGGCCAGCTCGGCCTGATCATCATCGACTACCTGCAGCTGATGTCCGGCAACGGTTCGGGCGAGAACCGCGCCACCGAAGTGTCGGAAATCAGCCGTTCGCTCAAGGGCCTGGCCAAGGAGCTGAACTGTCCGCTGATCGCGCTGTCGCAGCTGAACCGCAGCCTGGAGCAGCGTCCCAACAAGCGTCCCGTGATGAGCGACCTGCGCGAGTCGGGCGCCATTGAACAGGATGCCGACGTGATCCTGTTCATCTACCGCGACGAGGTCTACAACCCGGATTCGCCGGACAAGGGCACCGCCGAGATCATCATTGGCAAGCAGCGTAACGGCCCCATCGGCACGGTGCGCCTGACCTTCCAGGGTTCGAGCACGCGCTTCCTGAACTTCTCCGGCGCGCAGCCGCGCGACATGTATTGAGCGTGCGCAACCGCCCTGCCAAAAAAAAGCCGCGCCCGAGGGCGCGGCTTTTTCATGCTGGCGTGGCGGAATCATTCTTCCGTTTCGGGCCGCTTGCCGTAGCGCGCGGCCAGCACGCCGCAGACCATCAGCTGGATCTGGTGGAACAGCATCAGCGGCAGCACGATGGCGCCCACCGCGTGGCCCGCGAACAGCACCTGGGCCATCGGAATGCCGCTGGCCAGGCTCTTCTTGGAGCCGCAGAACAGCAGCGTGATGCGGTCGGGCAGGTTGAAGCCGAACATCCTGCCGGCCAGCGCCGACAGGCCCAGCGCCAGCGCCAGGATGACGGCGCAGCACGCCACCAGGCCCAGCAGCGCCGGGATCGGCGTGGAGCGCCACAGGCCCTCGTTGATGGCTTCCGAGAACGCGGTGTAGACCACCAGCAGGATCGAACCCTGGTCGACGAATTTCAGCATCGCCTTGCGCTTGTGCACCCAGGCGCCGATCCAGCGACGCGCGAACTGACCCAGCACGAACGGCAACAGCAACTGCAGCATGATCTTGCCGACCGCGTCGAACGAAATCGGCGCGCTGCCGGCGTTGGCGACGACCGTGCCAACCAGCAGCGGCGTCAGGAAAATGCCCAGCAGGCTCGAGGCCGAGGCGCTGCAGACCGCCGCCGGCACGTTGCCGCGCGCCATCGAGGTGAAGGCGATGGCCGACTGCACCGTGGCCGGCAGGCAGCACAGGAACAGGATGCCGAGGTAGAGCTCGGGCGTGACCAGCGGCTCCAGCACCGGCTTGAGCGCCAGGCCCAGCAGCGGGAACATCAGGAAGGTGGCCGAGAAGATCGTGAGGTGCAGCTTCCAGTGCGTCAGGCCGGCGATGATGGCCTCGCGCGACAGGCGGGCGCCATGCAGGAAGAACAGCAGGCCCACGGCAATGTTGGTGATCCAGCCGAACACCACCACGCCCTGGCCATGGGCGGGCACGATGCTGGCGATGATGACGGTGCAGATCAGGTAGAGGGTGAAGCGGTCGGGCAGGAGACGGACGAGGCGTGACATGAAGGGGGTAGGGGCAATGACGGAAAGCGGCGGCGCGCCAGGGCGCCGGAATCGGGGCGTATTGTAGACCCCGGGCGCATGCGGCCCGCCGGCGGGCCGTGGCGGGTGTCCGCCTGCCGGCCCCGCCGGGGGATCAGGGCGTCATGGCCAGGGCCAGGTCGAAGGCGGCGATCAGCGAGGCCGGGTCGGCCACGCCCTTGCCGGCGATGTCGAAGGCGGTGCCGTGGTCGACGCTGGTGCGCACGAACGGCAGGCCGACGGTGACGTTGACGCCGTGGTCCACGCCTAGGTACTTCACCGGGATCAGGCCCTGGTCGTGGTATTGGGCCACCACGATGTCGAACTCGCCGCGGCGGGCCCGCATGAAGACTGTGTCGCCGGGCCACGGACCGCTGGCATCGATGCCTTCGTCGCGTGCCTGACGGATGGCCGGCGCGATGATGTCGAGGTCCTCGCGGCCGAACTTGCCGCCTTCGCCGGCATGCGGGTTCAGGCCGGCCACCGCGACGCGCGGCCGGGCGATCCCCATCTGGCGGCAGGCGCGGTCGGCCAGGCGCATGGCGGTCAGTTCGGCCTCCGGCGTGATGCGCGCCATGACGTCCGCCAGCGCGACGTGAATGGTCACCAGCAGCACGCGCAGTTCGTCGTTGGCGAGCATCATGGCGAAGTCGTCGGTGCCCGAGCGTTCCGCCAGGATCTCGGTGTGGCCGGGGTAGTCGATGCCGGCCTCGTGCATCGACTGCTTGTTCAGCGGCGCCGTGACGATGGCGCGGATGCGGCCGGCCTGGGCGTCGTCGATGGCGGCGCAGACGTAGTCGTAGGCGGCGCGTCCGGCGGCCGCGCTGACCTTGCCGTGGGGCAGGTCGGGCGGCAGGGCGGGACCACAGGCCACCACCTCGATACGGCCGGCATCGCCGCTGGCCTGGCCGACGTTGGCGATCTCGCGGATCTCCAGGCGCGCGCCCAGCGCGGCCGCGGCGCGCCGCAACGCGCCCGCATCGCCATACACCACGCAAGGGGCATTCAGGCCCTGGGCGCAGGCCTTGACGACGATTTCGGGGCCAATGCCGGCGGCATCCCCCATGGTGATGCCCACGGGCGCAGGGGTGTTCACGATAGGTTCCCGGTTTACTGCCTGGTGTTCTTCGGCGGTTCGATCTCGCCGCACTCGAACGTGACGGTGGCGCGCTTGGAGCCCAGGCCCGTGGCATGGTTGGAGGTGACCGTGGGCTTTTGCAGCTTGCGGCCGATCGACTGGCAGTACTGATCGGCGCGCTGCAGTGCCTGGTTCTTGATTTCGACCCAGGTCAGCAGCTGCGTGCCCGAGCTGTACGTGACGCTGTAGGAATTCTTGCCGGTAGGCGTCACTTCGCTCATGCTGGAGCAGGCGGCCAGGATGGCGAGCAAGGCGGAGGCGAGGGCAAGGCGAGCGAGCATGGTGGATCCGTAGAAGGCGACAAATCACATTACAACATTATGCCGCCCGCATCGGGCGCGCGTCACGGCATCGGGAGGGCGGCCAGGCCGAGGGCGGCGGCAGGGTCAGGGCGCGCCGACGGCTCTGCGGCGGTCGACCTTGCGGCTGAGCACGATGGAGGTCTGCGTCTGCTTGACGCCATCGATCAGGCCGATGCGGTCGAGCAATGCGTCCAGTTGCTCATGGGTTTCGCAGCGCAGGAAGATCAGGTAGTCATAGGGGCCGCTGACCGACGAGACCTCTTCGACTTCGGGCATCTTTTCCAATTCGCGGATCACCGCCGCCGGCGTCTTCGGCAGCACGCTGATGAAGCAATAGGCGCGCACCGCGGCCTCTTCCAGCAGGCGTCCCAGGCGCACGCCGTAGCCGGCCACGATGCTTTCGCGTTCCAGCCGGGCGATGCGCGCCACCACGGTGGTGCGCGCCAGCCCGAGCTTGCGGGCCAGAATGGCGGCGGGTTCGCGGGCGTTGGCCTGCAGCAGGCTGAGCAGTTGCCGGTCAATGGCGTCTAGGCGTTCGTTCATGCGCCCGACCATACAGGGGCGACGCGGCGCGCGTCAATCGGCGCGTCAACCGTCGGATTCGGGCGGCAGGCCGTCGCGATAGACGCGGCCATCGAAGGCGAAGCGGGTGATGGTTTTCGACGCCGCGTCGAAGACCCGGTCGCGGCGCGCGGCGTCTTCCGGGCGTGGCGGCGCCAACGTGAAGCGGCACAGGTCGGCGCCGCTGTCGTAGCGCGCCGTGCGCACCAGGTCGCTGGCGCCGGATTCATGCACGTGGTGGGCGAACTCGCGCAGTTGCTCCATTTCGTGGAACGCGCCGCGGTCGCTGACCAGCAGCATGCCGAATTTGGTTTCCTGCTCCGGCGCCGGGATCGGGGAGGGCGCCGGGGCGGCGGCGTCGGGCGCGCCATAGTCGAAGCGCGCGCCGGCCTCGCGCATGGCCGCCAGCACGCCCTGCCAGGCCGGTTCGTCCAGGGTCAGGCGGGCCGCCATGGCCAAGAGGCGCTGGCGTCCGAGCGCGCGGGGTTCCGGGCCGCCAATGTAGCTGGACCAGGACACCGCCTCGTCCAGCCCGGCCAGTTCGGCCATCTGCGCATCGCTGTAGCCCAGCCGCTCCTGCAGGCGCCGCAGCGAGGCCGCGTCGGGAGGCACATAATTGTCGATCGTCTTCATGGGCGCGCTCCAGTTGCGCCACGCGCCGTCGGCGCGCCGCGCTACGCGTCATGCTAGCGCGCGCGCCTGGTCTTGCCCAGCGGCCCGTCGTGCCCGTGCTAGGATTTGCGCCGACTTTATCGCCAGGAGGCATACCCATGGACACCCAGGAACAAATCGCCGTCATCGTGCACACCATCTCGCACCAGGGCGGCCGTATCGACGCGCTCAATTCGGCGCTGCTGACGATGCTGCATCTGGCCAAGGCCTCGCCGGGCCTGCGCGAAGCCATCGAGGCGCAGCTGGAACAGAACTACTCCAGCCTGCTCGCCCGTTCCGAGAACCCGCAATACGTGGCGGGCTTCGAAAGCGTGCGCGACCAGATCGTGGCGGCACTGAAGTAGGCGCGGGTGACGCCCGGAGTTACCCACAACTTCTGTGGACAAGCCTTGGGATAGCGCGGGCATAGAAAGCCTTTTTCCTTTATTTACAATGGCTTGCAAAGCGCGCTCAAAGGCAGCCCCAAAACCGCGCCTGGCCGCCCCCGCGACGGGAAGCGGCAGAGGTCACGCAAGCCGGGTAATATGCCGCCCCATGCGGAATCAGTATCCATTGGAAAACCGGAACCGTGGCCTGGTGGCCCGCGTTTCGGAAGCGGCAAAGCTGGCGGCCTTCGACCCCGGCAAACTTTCTCCCGAGGCGCGCCAGAGCTGGGAACGCCTGGGCCATGGCTTCAAGGCCTGGCACGACTTCGACCAGCGCCACCCCGTCCTGCGGCGGCTGGCCCTGCTGCCCTTCATCGGCCGGCTGTATCGCGCGGCCCGCCGCCGCCACGTGCTGCGGGCCAGCGGCAAGCTGGTGTTCTGACGCAAGTCGTCGCGTCAGCGACGCCGCCGCGCATACAGCCAATAGGCCAGCCAGACCGCCAGGCCGATCGCTACGGCCACCGCCAGCTTCGTTTCCACGCCGTGAAGGCGGCCGAGCAGGGACTCGATGGTCTGTCCGAACAGATAGCCCACCAGGCTGAAACACACCGCCCAGATGGCCGCGGCGATGGCGTTGAGCGCCAGGAAGCGCATGGGCGAAACCTGCGATACGCCCAGCGCCACCGGCCCCACCGTGCGCAGGCCATACAGGAAGCGTAGCGCCAGGATGAATCCGTGCGGATAGCGGTCGATCGCCGCCAATGCCTTGCCGAACGCCGGCTGGGCGCGGATCCGCTGGACGTAGCGGTGTTCGCGGTAGCGCCGGCCCAGGTAGAACAGGCCCTGGTCGGCGATGAACGAACCGGCGAACGCGCACAGCATTACATAAGGCAGATGCAGCAGGCGTTGGTGCGACAGGAATCCCGCCAGCACCACCACGCTTTCGCCTTCGAGCAGCGTGCCGCCCAGCACGGCCCACAGGCCGTAGTCGACGATGAACTGGTGCAGCTGCGGGTTCATGGCTGGCGCTCCGCGACGATGCGCGCCAGCGTGGCCAGCGCCCGCGCGATCTCTGGTGTGTGGCGCTGGCCGCAACTGATGCGCAGGAAATGGTTGTAGCGCGTGCTGTTCGAGAACATGGCGCCGGGCGCCACGCGGATGCCCTGCCGCAGCGCGGCCTCGAATACCTCCAGCCCGGAACGGCCATCCGGCATCTCCACCCACAGCAGCATGCCGCCCGTGGGCATGCTCAGGCGCGTGCCGCGCGGGAAATGCGCGGCGATGACTTCGGCGGTCTGGTCGCGCTGCATTTTCAGTTGTCGGCGCAGCCGTGTCAGGTGCCGGTCGTACGCGCGCGAGCCGAGGTATTCGGCCACCGCCATTTGCGCCAGCGGTTCGTTGGGCCGGCTCTGCGCGAACTTCAGCATGGCGATGCGCGCTTTCCAGCGCCCGCCCAGCAACCAGCCCAGCCGCATGCCCGGCGCGAGCGTCTTGTGCAGCGACGAGCAATAGATGACATTGCCAGTCGGATCCCAGGACTTGGCTGCCGCCAGCGGCGTGTCGTCATCGTTCAGGGCGCCGTAGGTGTCGTCTTCGATCAGGGGCACCTGCTGGCGCTCGCACAGGGCCACCAGGCGGGCCTTTTCGGCGTCGGGCATGACGCAGCCCAGCGGATTCTGGAAGTTGGGCACCACCACCACCGCGCGGATGTTGCCGTGGGTCTGGAAGGCCAGGTCCAGTGCCTCGATGGACAGGCCGTGTTGCGGACTGGTGGGGATTTCCAGCGCGCGCATGCCCAGGCTTTCCAGGATCTGCAGCAGGCCGAAGTAGGTGGGGGATTCGACCGCGATGGTGTCGCCCGGACGCGCCACCGCGCGCAGCGCCAGGTTGAGGGCCTCGATGCAGCCGTGCGTGACGATGACGTCGTCGGGCGTGGCATTGATGCCGTTGGCCAGGGCGCGCCGCGCCAGCACCGTGCGCAACAGCGGATGGCCTTGCGGCGGCACCGGGCTGACCAGCACTTGCGGCGACTGCCGCAGGGTGCGGATCATGGCCTGCTTGAGTTCCTCCATCGGATACGCTTGCGGCACCGCGGCGGCCAGCGCGAAGTTGGCGCTGACGGGGTGGGCTTCGCACTTCGCCACGAAGTCCGACACGCGGTCATGGATGCCGACATACTGGGCGGTGCCCAGCGCCTGGCGGATGTCCGGCTCGTTGACCGGCGGGATACTGTTGCGGCGCGGCTTGAGGACGAAATAGCCTGAGCGGGGGCGGGCCTCGATCAGGCCATCGTCTTCGAGCAGCCGGCAGGCCTGCAGCGCGGTCGAAAGGCTGACATGGTGGGTGCGTACCAGGGTGCGCACCGACGGCATGCGCTGCGCCGGGGCCAGGACCCCGGTCTGGATGGCGCGCCGGTAGTGGTTCGCCAGGCGTAGATATAGCGGTTGCGGGTCCATGCGCCGATCATGCTCCCCGAGGGTAGGTTGAGGTAGGCACAGATTTCCGCAAAGTACACCATAACAGTGCCAAAACTGATAGCCTGCATCGGTACAGAAAGGCAAATTGTGTGGCTGTTGCGCAAAGCAGGGCGGGCGCAGACTGTGGGCATCAGATTGGAGATGACCATGGCCCTTTTTCCCGCACCCGACCCGCATTCGCAACGTTTCGATCTCCCGTCCGGCGCCAGCCGCCAGCTGCGCCTGCGGGGCGGCGCAACGGTCATCTGCGTCAGCGGCCGCGTGCTGGTGGCCGAGCCCGCCTACCGCTCGGAACTGCCGCCAGGCACGTATTTGCCGCCGCCCACGCGCCTGCATGCGGGCGAGAGCTTCTTCCTTCCGGAGCGGGGGACGCTGACCGTGACGGCGCTCGGGAAGGCGCAACTGATCTGCCTGCAAGCCCCCGGCGCAAAGGCGTGGATCTTGGCCTTCGCCCGCTGCCTGCGGCGCCTTGTGGGCAAAAATAATCCGCCGAATCGCCTCGGTGCGCTGCACAACATTTCAAAATGATGTATGATTCACACATCAGACGCGGGGTGGAGCAGTCTGGCAGCTCGTCGGGCTCATAACCCGAAGGTCGTAGGTTCAAATCCTGCCCCCGCAACCAGATTCAAGCAGCATCGGCGCCCGGCGCGGTCCGCAATCCAGGCCCGCCGCCCGCCCAGCAGAAAAAACCGCGACGCTCGTCGCGGTTTTTTTTCGTCCCGCGCTTGCCTTGCATCAAGCCATCGTTCCAGTCCGGAGTTTCCCGGGGGGCGCCGGCCGCACAGGGGCCGGGCGCTGCGCTACCATGGCTCAAGCGCGCGCGTCCGCCGCGCACACGAGGAGGGTCCATGGGCACGGCAAAATACGATCATCCCGGCTACGTCGCCGATACCGGCACCGAAGGCAAGTATCACGTGGGCATCTGGTGCCCGCACGGCTATCCCGCCCACATCCATATCGGCCGGCCTGCCGAGCAGGGCGATCCCCGGGCGTTGTTGCGGCTGCGCATTCCAGATGGGGTGTTCCAGTCCCTGCCGGATGACCCCGAGACCCTGTGCCGCCGCGCTTTGGGGCAGGCCCTGGGCGCGGGGCTGCTGCGCTCGGTGGCGGTCGATGGCGAATACCAGGAATTGCGCTTTCAGCTCGATGCCGAGCCCTGGCCGGGTCCCATGCAGGCCGCGGGCAACGCCTAGGCCCCGCGGGTCAGGAGGCCGGTTACCCACAGCGACTGTGGACAAGCCTTGGGATAGGCGTTGCGCATGTCGCGATATCGCAGCAATATCAAAGGCTTGGCCGCAACGATAAAAAAATGCCCCGCGCGGGGCATTTTTTTATCCGACGCCCGCTGCGGCAGGAGGCGTGGCCGTCCCATGCGACAATCGCAGCCCCGGCGGTTCGTCCCGCCCTGGTCATCCTGAATCCCGTTTCCATGCCTTCCGATCCGCATTCCTCCCATCGCGCCCAGAATCCGTGCGGCAGGCGCGTGGCCGTGATCGGCGGCGGACCGGCGGGGCTGATGGCGGCCGAGAAGCTGGCCGCGCGCGGCGCGCAGGTCGATGTGTACGACGCGATGCCGTCGGTGGGGCGCAAGTTCCTGATGGCGGGCCGTGGTGGCTTGAACCTGACGCATAGCGAAGCCGCGGCGCCGTTCCTGGCGCGCTATGGCGAGCGGGCCGCGCTGATCGAGCCTTGGCTGCGCGAACTCGATGCGACCGGCTTGCGCGACTGGGCGCGGCAACTCGGCATCGAGACCTTCGTGGGCTCGTCGGGCCGTGTTTTTCCCGCGGAGATGAAGGCGGCGCCGCTGCTGCGGGCATGGCTGGCCCGGCTGCGCGCCAGCGGCGTGCGCTTTCACATGCGCCATCGCTGGCTGGGCTGGCCGCCGGCCATTGCGCCTGGGGCGGCCGAACTGCATTTCGATACCCCCGAGGGTGCACTGGCGCTGGCGGCCGATGCCGTAGTGCTGGCCCTGGGCGGGGGCAGTTGGGCCAAGCTGGGGTCGGACGGCGCCTGGTTGCCGGGGCTGGCCGCGCACGGCATCGCCACGGCGCCATTGCGCGCCGCCAACTGCGGCTTCGAGGTGGCCTGGTCCCAGCACTTCCGCCAACGCCATGCCGGGCAGCCGGTCAAATCCGTGACCTTGCGTTGCGTGGGGGAGGCTGGCCCCGGGCCGGCGCGCCAGGGCGAATTCGTGGTCACGGAAAACGGCATCGAGGGCAGCCTGGTTTATGCCTTGTCGGCGTCCTTGCGCGACCGGATCGAGTCCGCCGGTCACGCCCTCGCGCTGTTGGACCTCGCGCCCGGCTGGACGCAGGAAAAGGTACTGGCGGCGGTGACCCACCCACGCGGCGCGCGCTCGATGTCGAGCCATCTGCAGAGCCGGCTGGGGCTGACGGGTGTCAAGGCGGGCCTGTTGCGCGAGTGTGCCGGGGCGGAGGACTTCCGCGATCCCGAACGCCTGGGCCGGCTGGTCAAGGCGCTGCCATTGCGGTTGGAACGCCCGCGGCCGATGGACGAGGCCATCAGCACGGCGGGCGGCGTCAGCTTCGAGGCGCTGACGCCCGGCCTGATGCTGCGGGCCGCGCCCGGCGTGTTCTGCGCGGGGGAAATGCTGGATTGGGAGGCGCCGACGGGCGGCTACCTGTTGACCGCCTGCATGGCCAGCGGCGTGGTCGCCGCGGCGGGTGTGGCGGATTTCCTGGCGGGACGCTGAGCCGCGTCAGGAGCCGCGCGGATAGGACGACGCGCCCTGCGGCGGGCGTGGCGCGAGATCGTTGACCACATGGCCGACGACCGCCGGGCCATCAGGCTGCGTGATGATGCCGATGACGCGGGTGACGGCGCTGGCCGGCACGCTGGTGCCCTGGCCGGGATCCTGCACCAATTGCCAGATCTTGGCGTCGCGCGGAAGGACGCTGGCGGGCGCCTCGTCCGAGGCGTCCAGGCAATCGCGGGCGAATATCGACCAGTCCGAGGCGCTGCAAGGCAAGCCGTGCGCGGTGGCCAGCCGGGCCAACGCCAGAGGCGCATCCGCCTGGCTCGCGGCGTGCTGGGCGGCGGCGCCCAGCGAGACATCCAGCGACAGCAGGCGGAGAAACTCTACGACATTGTCTGTATTCATACTGCGGTCTCCCTCTCTTGTTTGCGCTGTTCTGGGTGGCGGCCAGGGGGCGTTGTGTCAGCCGGGGCCTTGTCCAAGCATCGCGACCAGCGACTGCTTCAGGCGTGCGGAAAAAATAGGTACTGTATGCGAGACGCCGCTGCGGTCGACACCTTCCTTGAGTTGCACCGACTGGCCGAGGAAGATCTCGGGCGCGCCGGCTATCTCGTTGTATCGGGCCAGCAGGTCGTCGACCTGCTCCTGGGCGTCGGCCAGGGTGCTGCTGGCAGCGAGCTGGCCGGCGGCGTGCGCCTGGAGGATGCGATGCAGATCGTCGATGAAGAGGGCCAATGCCGCCTGTCCGCGGCACTGTGGCTGCTCCCAGCCCCAGGCGACAGGCGAGCCGCCGCTGTTTTCCGATACGTGTTTCTTGGTCATTAGCGCATCCTAATCCATTGCCGCCAAATACGCGACAGCTGCGCGAAAGCCGCGCGCGGCGCGGTCATGTGACCGCCTGGTCGGCGGCGGGGTTGGTCACCGGCATCTGCGCAAATGGCGGCCTTTGCGGTATGCTGGCGTCGGTTTCCACGCCTCGATAGGAGATGCTCCATGAAGAACAAAGTGATTCTCGTCATGCTGCTTTCGATTGCCGCCATGTCGGCGGGCTGCAATACCGTCGCGGGGGCTGGCAAGGACATCCAGCGCGGTGGTGAAAAGATCGAGGGCGCCGCGACTAAATAAGGGTGCCGGGCGTTCCACGCGCCCGGGCGCGTTCAGGGCCACGCGGAAATGTTGCGGCATTTCGGGCGTGGCCTTTTTGCGGCCGCTGGCATAATCGCGGGAATCCGAATCCGATGGCAGGAAGAATCATGCGCAAGTCTGTGTGGGTGGGCGTCACGTTGATGGCTTTGCTGGGCGGGTGCGCCAGCACCGGCGTGTACGAGTCCGAGACCGTGCTGAAAGAGACGTTCAGCGTGGACACCAACTACCAGGCGGCGTTCCGCCGGGCCGGCGAATACGTGCGCACGTGCCACGTCAATGTTCAGCACCCCTACAACGTCGCCTACGCCTGGAAACACGTCCTGGGCGAGAAGGGCGCGCCCGACGAGGTGCAGGTCTACAAAGTGGGCGAAACCGCCAAGATCCTCGAATTGATCGCGGCCGAGTCCGACGGTCCGGCCAAGGCCAAGGTCACCATCACGGTCCTTGGCCAGGGTCGCTGGGACGCGGCCGAGATCGCCGCCGCGCGCGCCTCGATCCAGAGCGCCACGCCGGTCTGCCGCAAGGGCGACTAGGGCCATGGACCCGCGCGCCCAGCAGCTCCGCGCCGCCGGCTCGCCGTTCGCGCTGCTGGCCGGCGCATTCCGCCTGCTGGGCTGGCTCAACGGGGGCGCGGCGCTGGGCCTGACGGCATTCGCGCTGGGCATGGTGGGCGGCGATATCGCCGCCCCCGATCTGCAATTGCCGCTGTTGTCGTTGCTGGCCGGTCTGTTGCTGGCTTGCCTGGGGGCGGTGTTCGCCTACCTGGCGCAGGTCAGCCTGTTGCGCCAGGGCTACAACGGCCGCCTGACCCGCGCGCACCTGCCGGCGCAGGCGCTGGCGCTGCTTTGTTACCTGGCCAGCGCGCTGGCTTTCTGCGTCGGTTGCTGGCTGGCCGCCGGGCAGGCCACGACGGACGCGGCGCCACACATGACGACTTACGCTCGGCGCTGAATTTCGAGGGTAAACCCGTGTGCGCAAAAGTGTTGGACATGCACTGGCGCAGGGAATAATATGCGCAGTGCGTATATAAACCCCTCTCTCCGGGACCTGTCATGACCATTTCCCAGCAAGCCTTCCTGCGCGACGCCATGCGACGCCTGAACCTCACGCGCGACGTGTTCGCGACCCGGATCGGCGTCAAGCGCCGCGCACTGGATACCTGGCTGCTGCCGGAGGGATCGCAGGAGTTCCGCGCGATGCCGGAAGTGGTGCAGCGTTTCGTCAGCGAAATCGTTCAGAACGGCGTACTGCTCGAAAAATATACGCAAAGCGTACAAGACGGGCCGCTGCGCGAGCGGATCGCGGTAGAGGGCAAGCACCAACTGCTGTCGGTGGACCAGTTCACCCGGGAATCGGTCGAGGACCTGTTCCGCGTGGCCGACATGATGCAGCCCATCGCCCGCCGGCAGAAAGTCTCGCGCGTCCTGGAAGGCGCGGTGCTCGGCAACCTGTTCTTCGAGGCCAGCACCCGTACCCGGGTCAGCTTCGGCTCGGCCTTCTGCCGCCTGGGCGGCTCGGTCTGCGACACCACCGGCTTCACCTTCTCGTCGATGGCCAAGGGCGAATCGATCTACGACACCAGCCGCGTCATGAGCGGCTATGTCGACGCGATGGTGATCCGCCATCCCGACCAGGGTTCGGTGGCCGAATTCGCGCGCGCCACCAACATCCCGGTGGTCAACGGCGGCGACGGCCCCGGCGAGCACCCGAGCCAGGCGCTGCTGGACCTGTACACGATCCTCACCGAGTTCTCGCGCCTGGGCAAGCTGCTCGACGGCGCGCACATCGCCATGGTCGGCGACCTGAAGTACGGCCGCACGGTGCATTCGCTGATCAAGCTGATGGCGCTGTACAAGAACGTCAAGTTCTCGCTGGTGTCGCCCAAGGGCCTGGAGATGCCCTCCTACATCATCGAGCAGGCCAGCCGCAACGGCAACATCATCGAACAGAAGACTTCGCTGGCCGAGGGCCTGGCGGGCGCCGACGTGATCTACGCCACGCGCGTGCAGAAAGAGCGCTTCGCCAACGAAGAGAACGAGGGCTACACGCCGGACTTCCAGATCAACCGCGCCATCATCGACGCCTATTGCGGCCCGGATACCATCGTCATGCACCCGCTGCCGCGCGACAGCCGGCCGGGCGCCAACGACCTGAGCGTGGACCTGAATCATGATCCGCGCCTGGCGATCTTCCGCCAGACCGACAATGGCATTCCCATCCGCATGGCCATCTTCGCCGTGCTGCTGGGCGTGGAAGGGCTGGTGCAGCATTCGCTGCGCGATGTGACCTGGCAGCATCCCTCGCACATCGGTCCGGACGACTCGGTGTTCCACGGCCTGGAATAGGGCGCCGCGCGAGGCGGCGCGGCACGGCCGTCATGACGGCCGCCGCCGGCGATTTCAAGCATAATCCGCGCTGGTTTTTCCCGCCGCGTGTCGTTCCGAGACACGCGGGGGAATCTTCGGTCGGAAGGTCCTATGTCTTCGAGCAGTCGCGCAGTCCCGTCTTCTCCTGATCCCGCCGGGCAGGCGTGCTATCTGAGCGCCTCCAACGCCCAGGCCTGGCAAGCCGTCTATTCCTCGGTCGATGCCTACACCCGCGGCCAGGTCGCGGCGGTGGTGTCGGACAGCGCCAACGAACTGGTCGACGCCTTCTATTCCACCCTGCTGGCCGATGCCGAGGCCGGTCCGCGCCTGTCGCACGAGATCGTCGCCACCCGCCTGCACCAGGGCATGAAGGGTTGGCTCAGGGGCCTGCTGTGCGTGCGCGAACAAGGCGATATCGCGGCGTTGATGGCGATCCAGAAAAAGGTCGGCGAAGTGCATGCGCGCGTGCATATTCCGATCCATCTGGTGATGGCCGGCGCCCGCATCCTGAAGAACGAGATCGCGCAACGCCTGCGCGCCAGCGACCTGGATGGCGTGGCGGCTTCGATCGCGACCCAGTACGTCTGCAACCTGTTCGACCTGGCCATCGAGCAGATGAGCCGCGCCTTCATGCGCGACATCAACCGCGGCGCGCGCAATGACGAAGCCTACCGCCTGTTCGCGCTGGGCCAGAACATTTCGACCGAACGCGAGCGCCAGCGCGCCGCGCTGCTCGAATGGAGCCAGGCGGTGCTGATCGGGCTGCACTACCGCGCGCCCGAGCAGGTGCTGCCGCGGCTGGCGGCCTCCGAATTCGGTCTGTGGTTGCAGCACAAGGGCGGCGTACTGTTCGAGAGCGCGCCGGCCCTGCGGCAGATTACCGAGGCGGTGGCGCGGCTGGATGACGTGGTGCTGCCGAGCCTGTTGCTGGTCGGGCCGGAATCCCTGCCCGACCAGGTGCGCGAACTTCAGGAACTGGTGGCGCGCATCAAACACCTGCTCAATGGGCTGTTCGACATGGTGGCCGAGATCGAAAGCGGCAGCGATCCGCTGACCAATGTGCTCAACCGCCGCTTCCTGCCGTCGGTGATCGGCCGCGAAATCCTGATTGCCACGCGCGAGCGGTCGATGTTTTCGGTGCTGCTGTTGGACATCGACCATTTCAAGGCGATCAATGACCAGCACGGCCATGCGGGCGGCGACCAGGTGCTACGCCAGTTCGCCGAAGTGGTGCACCAGTCCTGTCGTTCGAGCGATTTCGTGTTCCGCTACGGCGGCGAGGAGTTCCTGGTGGTGCTGGTGGATACGGGGCGCGAGGCCGCGCTGGCCGTGGCCGAGAAGCTGGGCGCCGAAATCCGCCGCCATGCCTTCTCCATTCCGGAGGCGGGCGGCCTGCGCATCACCACCAGCATCGGCGTGGCGACCTTCGACGGGCATCCCGACTACGCCTATCTGATCGACCGCGCCGACAAGGCCTTGTACCAGGCCAAGCAGTCGGGCCGCGATCGCAGCGTCGCCGCCTGACGCGCACACGGCTGTCCTGCCCGTGGCCGCGCGCCGCCGCGCCGATTCAAGCGGCATGCAAGGCGCCATGCGAATGGCAGCGCCATGAAAAAGGCCGCTCCCTCACAGGAGCGGCCCTTGCCGCGGACCAAGGCGCAAGGCTCAGATCTTCTTTTCGCCGCCCAGTGCTTCCACCAGCTCGGCCAGCATCTTGGCCAGCTCGCCGGTCATGAGCATCATGTCGGAGTCGAACTTCTCGTCGTCATTGGCGGCGACGGTGTCGTTGCCTTCCTTGAGCACGTCCAGCGGCGCGACGCGCTTGACGTCCAGGCCTTCGGTCAGCACGAACGAGATGCGGTCGGCCCAGGTCATGGCCAGGCGGGTGCACTGCTTGCCCGACTGGATGTGGCGGCGCACGTCGTCGGCGTCGATCGAGTGCTTGACGTAGCGGATGGCCGCGCCGCTTTCACCGGAGGAGCGCAATTCGGTGTCCTGGTCGATGCTGAAATTGGACGGCGCTTCATCCTCGGCCAGCCAGCCCGTCATGGCGGAGGCGGGCGATTGGGCCACGTACAGGTTCTCGAGCGGGAACGGATCCACGCATTTTGCCAAGAGGCCGATGACTTCATCGGCCTTGGCCGAGGCGGCGGCGTCGATCACCAGCCAGTGGTTCTGCGGGTCGATCCACACGCGGGTGTCGCGGTACACGCTGAAGGCGCGCGGCAGGAGTTCGTCGGTGACGCGCTCCTTGATTTCCTTCATCTGCTTGCGGCCCGGCTTGTAGCCTTGCTGCTCTTCGATTTCCTGGGCGCGCGCCTTGGCGACCTGGTTGACCACGGTGCTGGGCAGCAGCTTTTTCTCGGCGCGCAGATTCAGCAGGATCTGTCCGCCCACGACGTGCGCCAGCCCGCCATTTTCGCGCGGCGGGACCCAGCCCAGGCTTTGCATTTCGAGGTTGTTGCCGGCCTGATAGGCATGCCGCGCAAGCGTTTCTTCAAGCTGCTCGCCGGTCAGCGTCCACGGCGAGGAGAGACGGTAAATCTTGAGATTCTTGAACCACATGAGCGTCGGCCAAAAGGGTTGATTCTATACGACGCCGGCTGCTTTGCCGTAGCGTCGCAATAGGATGGGGCCAGGCGACACGTTCTGTCACTGACAGGGGGACGGCCTTGCGGTAATGTCCGCGTCACCCCTGTGCAATAGGAGAAGAAGCATGAAGATTGTCGGTGCCATCCTGATCGTGCTGGGCATTGCCGCCCTGGCCTACAAGGGCTTTAGCTACAAGTCCGAGGAAACCGTGCTGCAGGTTGGCTCGGTCAAGGCCACGGCCGAAACCGAGAAGTCCGTGCCGATTCCGATGTGGGCCGGTATTGCCGCGATCGTGGCCGGCGTGCTGGTCATCGGGGTCGGCATGCGCCGTTGAGGCGCATCCCCCGGGAAACCGGAGGCGGCCGCTTGCGGCCGCCTTTTTTTGCGCCGGCGGTACCCCGCCAAAAAAAGCGGCCCGGCTCAATAGAGGCCGGGCCGGTACGGGAGCACACAATACCGCGTCATAAAAGGCTCGCGGGGAACGCGGTATCGGTGTCAGAACACTAGCCCTGCAATCGCCTGGCAGGGGGATCAATCGCCGGGCGAAGAGGCGCAAGGCCGTAATCTGAGGCGCCAGTCTAACGGCGGGGGTCTGACAGCGTCCTGAATCGGAAGCGCCTTGTGTCCGCCATTTTTCGCGCGCAAAAAAAAAGCTCCCAGGGGAGCTTTTGAAAGGCCGGGCAGGCGCAGCAGTCCCGCCCGGCGGGGGATGGTCGGTCAGGCGTTGATGTCGTTGTCCTTGGATTCGCGCACGAACAGCGTGCCGATGACCAGGGTCATCACCGCAATGATGATCGGGTACCACAGGCCGTCGTAGATGTTGCCGGTGGCGGCCACCACGGCGAAGGCGACCGGGGGCAGGAAGCCGCCGAACCAGCCGTTGCCGATGTGGTACGGCAGGCTCATCGAGGTGTAGCGGATGCGGGTCGGGAACATTTCCACCAGCATCGCCGCGATCGGGCCGTAGACCATGGTCACGTAGATCACCAGAATGGTCAGCAGCACGACGACCATGACGTTGTTGCTCTGCGCCGGGTCCGCCTTGGCGGGGTAGCCGTGGCTGCGGATGGCGGCGGTCAGGGCCTTGTCCAGTTCGGCGGCCTTGGCCTTGAAGTCGGCCGGGGCCATGCCCTTGCCGTCGAACGAGGCGAACTCGTCGGTGCCGATCTTGACCTTGGCCACCGAGCCGGCCGGGGCGGCTTCGTTCTTGTAGTTCACCGAGTTGCGGGCCATGAACGACTTGACCACATCGCACGAGCTGGTGAACGAGGCGGTGCCCACCGGGTTGAACTGGAACGAGCAGGTGGTCGGGTCGGCAATGACCGTCACCGGCGCGGTTGCCTGCGCCTTTTCCAGCGCGGGGTTGGCAAAGTGCGTCAGGCCCTGGAAGATCGGAAAGTAGGTCGCCGCGGCGATCAGGCAGCCCGCCATGATGATGGGCTTGCGGCCGATCTTGTCCGACAGCGCGCCGAAGATCACGAAGAACGGCGTGCCGATCAGCAGCGCGATCGCGATCATGATGTTGGCGGTGTTGGCGTCCACCTTGAGCGTCTGCGTCAGGAAGAACAGCGCATAGAACTGACCCGTGTACCAGACCACGGCCTGGCCGGCGGTCAGGCCCAGCAGGGCGAGCAGCACGACCTTCAGGTTCTTCCACTGGCCGAACGATTCGGCGATCGGCGCCTTCGAACCCTTGCCTTCGGCCTTCATCCGCTGGAAGGTCGGCGATTCATTGAGCTGCAGGCGGATCCACACCGAGATGCCCAGCAGCACGACCGAGATCAGGAACGGAATGCGCCAGCCCCAGGCCTTGAAGTCGTCTTCGCCCATGAACGAGCGGATGCCCAGGATCACCAGCAGCGACAGGAACAGGCCCAGCGTCGCGGTGGTCTGGATCCAGGAGGTGTAGAAGCCGCGGCGGCCATGCGGCGCGTGTTCGGCGACGTAGGTCGCGGCGCCGCCGTATTCGCCGCCCAGCGCCAGGCCTTGCAGCAGGCGCAGGACGATCAGGATGGCGGGCGCGGCGATGCCGATGCTGGCATAGCTGGGCAGCACGCCCACCAGGAAGGTGGACAGGCCCATCAGCACGATGGTGACCAGGAAGGTGTATTTACGTCCGACCAGGTCGCCCAGGCGGCCGAACACCAGCGCGCCGAACGGACGCACGGCGAAGCCGGCGGCGAAGGCCAGCAGCGCGAAGATGAAGCCCGCGGTCGGGTTCACGCCGGAGAAGAAGTGCTGGGCGATGATCGCGGCCAGCGAACCGTAAAGATAAAAGTCGTACCACTCGAACACCGTGCCCAGCGACGAGGCAAAGATGACACGGCGTTCATCCTTGGTCATCGGGCGCGGATCCGCGGATGGACCGCGACCTGCCATGGTAGTTGTGCTCATGATGTCTCCTCGATTTTTCTGGCCGGCGGTTTTCCGCCGTGCTTGACCCTCCGCCGGCGAGCCGACATCGAGCTATGGCAAGGTTGGAGCGCGAGGCTGACGAGGTTCTGACGCGACCCTTACCTGAATCTTAAAATTGAAACAAAAAGTAATTTCCCCCTGGGAGGCTAGGGATAATCCTAGGGACGGAACGAGGAACTCCTGGCGCCACATCGCCGCATTCGCGCAGGGCGGGCGCACCTAGTCGCCGAGGTCGTCGACCGGCTCGGCGTAAAGCGGGAAGACCACGCGGATGCGGGTGCCCGGCAGCTCGGAATGGGGCGTCGGATGGTCGCTGATGAGCACCGTCGCCTGGTGCTTCTGGGCGATCTCCCTGACGATCGCCAGGCCCAGCCCGCTGCCGTCGGACAGCGTGCCCAGCACCCGGTAGAAGCGGTCGAAGACCCGCTCGCGCTCCTCCGGCGCGATGCCGGGGCCGGAGTCCTCTACCTCCAGGATGCCCTGGCCGCCGTGGCCTTGCACCCGCACCGTGATGTGGCCGCCGCGCGGCGTGTAGCGCAGGGCGTTGTCGACCAGGTTGTTGAGCAGCTCCGCCAGCAGCAGCGGGTTGCCGTTGATCAGCACCGGCGTCTCCGAGCCTTCGAAGCCCAGATCGGTGCCCAGCGACAGCGCTTGTGGCACCCAGTGCATGGCCTGCTCGTAGGCGATGGCGTTCAGATCGGTGGCGGCCAGGCCGATGGCGCTGGGGTTTTCCGCCCGCGCCAGCAGCAGCAACTGGTTCACCAGGCGGGTGGCGCGCTCGGACCCGGTCACCAGCTGGCGCAGGCTGGCCTGCATTTCCTCGGGGCTGGCATCGCGCAGGGCCAGCTCGGCCTGGGTTCGCAGACCGGCCAGCGGCGTCTTCAACTGGTGCGCGGCATCGGCGACGAAGCGGCGCTGCGCCTGCACGTTGGCCGACAGGCGGTCGAGCAGATCGTTCATGGCCGCCACCAGCGGCGCGATCTCGGAGGGCGCGGCGCGCTCGTCGATGGGCGAAAGATCGTCCGGTCGGCGCGCCCGCAGCCGCTGTTGCAGCGCGTTCAGCGGCGCCACGCCGCGCGACAGTCCGAACCACACCAGCAGCACCGCGATCGGCAGCACCACGAACTGGGGAATGATCACGCCTTTGATGATGTCGTTGGCCAGTTGGGTGCGCTTTTCCACCGTCTCGGCCACGATCAGCAGCGCCGGCTGGGTATTGGGCAGGTTCAGGTCGACCCAGGTGAAGGCCAGGCGGATACCGAAGCCGCGCAGGGTGTCGTCTTCGTATTGCACCTCGCCGGGGCGCGGCTGGCCGACCGACGCCGGCAGGGGCAGGGCGCGATCGCCGCCCAGGTATTCGCCGCGGCTGCCCAGCGCCAGCCAGAACACGCTGTCGGTTTCATCGGCGCGCAGCACCTCGCGCGCCGGGTCGGTCATGCGCAGCACCGCGCGGCCGTCCTGGGCGTGGACCTGGCGCGTCAGCACGTGCAGGTTGTTGGCCAGCGCGCGATCGTACGGCACGTTGGCGATGTTCTGCGCCACCACGTAGGTGATGGCGACGCTCATGGGCCACAGCAGGAACAGCGGCGCCAGCATCCAGTCGAGGATCTCGCCCAGCAGCGAACGTTGCGGCGGCGCAAAGCTGGGGCCGCGGGCCCCGGCCCGCATCACATCCAGCGCTTCCTGGTTGAGCGCCTCCGGCTGTGGCGGTTCAGCTTGCGAGGTAGGCCGCACCCTGGTCCCGTTCGAGGCAATAGCCCAGGCCGCGCACCGTCACGATCTTCACGCCGCTGGGCTCGAGTTTCTTGCGCAGGCGGTGCACGTAGACCTCAATGGCATTGGTGCTGACTTCCTCGCCCCATTCGCACAGATGGTCGACCAGCTGGGTCTTGCTGACCATGCGCCCGCTGCGGGTCAGCAGGATCTCCAGCAGGCTGACCTCGCGCGCGGAAAGGTCCAGCGTCTGGTCGTCGACCATGGCAACGCGCCCGGTCTGGTCGAACACGAGACGGCCGTGCTTGAGCAGCGTGGCGCCGCCGCCGGCGCCGCGGCGGGTCAGGGCGCGCACGCGGGCTTCCAGCTCGGACAGGGCGAAGGGCTTGGCCATGTAGTCGTCGGCGCCCAGGTCCAGTCCCTTGACGCGTTGCTCGATACTGTCGGCGGCGGTCAGGATCAGGACAGGCAGGGCGGAATTGCGGGCCCGCAGCCGGCGCAGGACCTCCAGGCCGGCCAGTTGCGGCAGGCCGAGGTCGAGGATCAGCAGGTCGAAGGCCTGGGCCGCCAGCGCCGAATCGGCCGCCAGGCCGTCGCGCACGGCATCGACCGCGTAGCCGTTGTGACGCAACGAGCGTGACAGGCCGTCGGCCAGGATGCTGTCGTCTTCCGCGATCAGGATGCGCATGGGCAGTCGAAAAGAAGAAGGGCGCCGGGTGAGCGGCGCACGCGTGCCGCCCTCGGTGGGAGGCCGGGGCGGCGTGCCGGGAGCGCAATGGGGACATAGCGCCAGTTTTTTCCTCGATTCTGTCATACGGCACCGGGCTTGCCCACTCAGGGAATACGTGGAAAACTGTGGCACACTGTTTTTTTGTACAGTACAATCCGATGCCATAATCTGCGCTATCGCTTTACTGATCACGCTTGAGCGCCACAGTTTGCACTGCCAGTTTTCTGGCAACAGCTGTCAGGCAACGGCCCGATCACCCCTTGCGACAACCCGTGCGCTGACCGACACCCCGTGCCGCGCCCCGATACGTTACAGACCCAGACCTGACAGGACACTACATGGACGACAAAACCACCAAGGCCGCCGCTTCGGAAAAAGCCAAGGCGCTGGCCGCCGCGCTCTCGCAGATCGAAAAGCAGTTCGGCAAGGGCTCGATCATGCGCTACGGCGACAACGAGGTCTCGCATGACATCCAGGTGGTGTCGACCGGCTCGCTGGGCCTGGACATCGCGCTGGGCGTCGGCGGCCTGCCGCGCGGCCGCGTGGTGGAAATCTACGGTCCGGAATCCTCGGGCAAGACCACCCTGACCCTGCAGGTCGTGGCCGAAATGCAGAAGCTGGGCGGCACCTGCGCCTTCGTCGACGCCGAACACGCGCTGGACGTGCAGTACGCCTCGAAGCTGGGCGTCAACCTGGCCGACCTGCTGATCTCGCAGCCGGACACGGGCGAGCAGGCGCTGGAAATCACCGACGCGCTGGTGCGCTCGGGCTCGGTCGACCTGATCGTGGTCGACTCGGTCGCGGCGCTGGTGCCCAAGGCCGAAATCGAAGGCGAAATGGGCGATTCGCTGCCCGGCCTGCAGGCCCGCCTGATGAGCCAGGCGCTGCGCAAGCTGACCGCCACCATCAAGAAGACCAACTGCATGGTCATCTTCATCAACCAGATCCGCATGAAGATCGGCGTGATGTTCGGCAACCCCGAAACCACCACCGGCGGCAATGCGCTCAAGTTCTACGCCTCGGTGCGCCTGGACATCCGCCGCATCGGCTCGATCAAGAAGGGCGACGAGGTGGTCGGCAACGAAACCCGCGTCAAGGTGGTCAAGAACAAGGTCGCGCCCCCGTTCAAGCAGGCCGAGTTCGACATCATGTACGGCGCCGGCATCTCGCGTGAAGGCGAAATCATCGACCTGGGCGTGGCCGCCAATGTGGTGGACAAGTCCGGCGCCTGGTACAGCTACAACGGCAACCGCATCGGCCAGGGCAAGGACAATGTCCGCGAATACTTGAAGGAACACAAGGAACTGGCCATCGAGATCGAGAACCGGGTCCGCGAGAACCAGGGCATCGTCAGCCGCGCCGCGGAATTCGTGCCCACCGCTGAAGACGACAGCGACGAGTAATCGCGTCGTCGCGTCATCGGATAGCGCCGGGCTCGCCAGCCCGGCCGCCAGCGGCAGGCTCCCTTACCGGGAGACCTGCCGCTGGCACATAGAGGAAGCGCATGAGCTGGAAACCGCCCGTCACGTCCGCTGATCGCCTGCGCGCCAGGCTGGACGATGAATTCGAGACCGTGGCCAAGCCCGAGGGGCTGCGCCGCACGTCTGACCTGCGGCGGGCTGCCGAAGCCTCCGCGGCGGCCGGCCAGGATCCCGAGGGCGCGAGCGCCCCGGCGTCGCAGTGGCAGCGCAGCTCCGAACGGCGCGCGGCCAGCGGACGCGGCCGGCGTGGCAAGGACGGCGAGGGCGATGACACGGGCGAGGGCGCGCGGACATCCGAAGACAAGCCCCGCACGCCTCCCAAGGGGCCGTCGCTGAAAATGCGCGCGGTGGGTTATCTGTCGCGACGCGAGCATGCCCGCGATGAGCTGGCGCGCAAACTCGCGCCCCATGCCGAAGACCCCGATGAGGTCGAACGCGTGCTGGACGCGCTGGAAAAGGAAGGCTGGCTGTCGACCGAGCGTTTTGCGCAAAGCCTGGTGCATCGCCGCGCGTCGCGCCAGGGGGCGGCCCGCATCGTGCAGGAATTGCGCCAGCACGGCGTGGATGACGCCCAGGTGTCCGAGCTGCGCGAGCAATTGCGCGCCACCGAATACGAGCGCGCGCTCGAGGTCTGGCAGAAACGCTTCGGCGCCAGGCCCGAGGACCGCGCCGCCTATGCCAAGCAGGCGCGCTTCCTGGCCAGCCGCGGCTTTGCGCACGACGTCATCCGCCGCATCCTGGGCGCCCGCGACGACGACTGAGCGGGCCGCGCGGCGAAGGCCGGTGCCGGCCCGCCCTTGCCCATTTTTCCTGTTTTTCCTATTTCGCCGACTTGATGCCGGTCAGCGTCTTGAAGCAGACATCGCGCGTCAGCGTCAGGAATTCGTCGATGTACGAGGCGTCGGTGTCCTCGCTGCGCACCGTCGCGTACAAGGTGCGCCACACGCCTTGCGGCCCCAGCCGGCACTGGCGCAGCCAACCCTGGTTCATGTATTCGGTGAGTGCCCAGTTGGGCAGGGCGGCCACGCCGCGGTTGCTGGCCACCAGCTGCGCGATGATGGGCGTCAGCTCCGCCTTGCGGATGGCGGCCGGTTCGACGTCGGCGGGGTCCAGGAAGGCCGTGAAGATATCCAGACGCTGCTTGTCCACCGGGTACGTGATGAGCGTCTGGTCGGCCAGTTGATCCGGCATGACGAACTTGCTGCCGGCCAGCGGATTCGATTCGGACACGGCCAGCACCAGTTCGTACTTGAACAGCGGCAGGTATTCGACGGCGTCCAGTTGCTGCGGGTCGGACGTGATGACCAGGTCCAGGTCGCCGCGCACCAGCGCGGGCAGGGGCGCGAAGGAGAACGCCGCCGACAGGTCCAGCGCCACGTCGGGCCATTGCGCGCGGAATGCGTCCAGCGACGGCATTAACCATTGGAAGCAGGAATGGCAATCGATCGCCAGGTGCAGCCGGCCGGTGCGGCCGGCGGCCAGCCGCTGCAATTCCCTTTCGGTGGCGCGCATGCGCGGCAGCACCTCGTCGGCCAGGGCCAGCACGCGCAGGCCCGCGGTGGTCAGGCGCGCGGGCCGGGTGCGGCGGTTCAGCAGCGGCGTGCCGAGCCGGGTCTCCAGGTCGCGCAACTGGTGCGACAGGGCCGACTGGGTCAGGTGCAGGCGATCGGCTGCTTCCTGCAGGCTGCCGCCTTCACGGATGGCGGTCAGGGTTTCGAGATGGCGGATTTCCAGCATGGGAGGGCGATAGGAAAGGCAGACCGGCACGGTCGGGGCTGGCCACGGAGGTGGGCGGCAATGAGCTTATATTTTATGAGGTTTTTTCATCTTATAAATGTAGACATTGATTTTGATTCATTTTTGTTTGGCTTCAGAATAGCTGGCACTTGAATAAATTTTGTCTGATGACGGGATTGCCATGACTACGATTCATAATTTGGGGTTTCCCCGCATTGGGGCCCAGCGGGAACTGAAGCGCGCCGTCGAAGCCTATTGGGCGGGCAAGCAGACTGGCGAGGCTTTGGAACAGACGGGCCGCGAGTTGCGCGCCCGGCACTGGAAGGTGCAGGCCGACGCTGGCGTCAAGTTCGTGCCCGTGGGCGATTTCGCCTGGTACGACCAGATCCTGGAATGGACCACGCTGCTGGGCGCCGTGCCGGCGCGTTTCGGCCAGAAGGACAACGAGCCGGTCTCGCTGGACACGCTGTTCCGCATGGGACGCGGCCGCGCCCCGTCGGGCAAGCCCGCCGCCGCCTGCGAAATGACCAAGTGGTTCGACACCAATTACCACTACATCGTGCCGGAGCTGGTGCCTGGCCAGACCTTCCGTATTGCGCGTGAATCGCTGTTCGAGCAGGTCCAGGAAGCGCAGGCGCTGGGCCACGCCGTCAAGCCGGTGATCCCGGGGCCGCTGACCTGGCTGTTCCAGGGCAAGGGCGACGCTTTCGGCGAGGGCGCGGCCGATGCGGCCAAGCTGCAACTGCTGGCCAACCTCGTGCCCGTGTACGAAGAAGTGCTGGCGCGCTTGGCCAAGCTGGGCGTGGAGTGGGTGCAGATCGACGAACCGATCCTGGTGCTGGACCTGCCGCAAGCCTGGCGCGACGCCTTCAAGCAGGTGTACGCCACGCTGTCGGCCAGCCCGGTCAAGCTGCTGATCGCCACCTATTTCGACGGCCTCAAGGACAACCTGGGCACGGCGCTGGGCCTGCCGGTGGCCGGCCTGCACGTGGACCTGGTGCGCGCGCCCGGGCAACTGACCGAGGTGTTGGCCGGCCTGGGCGCCGACAAGGTGCTGTCCGCCGGTATCATCAATGGCCGCAACATCTGGCGCACCGACCTGGACGCCGCCCTCGCCACGCTGGCGCCGGTCAGGCAGCAACTGGGCGAACGCCTGTGGCTGGCGCCGTCGTGCTCGCTGCTGCACGTGCCGGTGGATCTGGCCAACGAAACCGAGCTGGACGCCGAACTCAAGAGCTGGCTGTCTTTCGCGGCGCAGAAGCTGGAAGAACTGAGCCTGCTGGGCCGCGCGCTGGACGGCGTGGCCGATGCCGGCGTGCAGGAGGGTCTGGCCAGGCAGCGCGCGGCCCTGGCCGCGCGCCGCGCGTCGACCCGCATCCACAACCCCGCCGTGGCGCAGCGCATGGCGGCCTCGGCCAGCGTGTCGCGCGACCGCGCGCCGTTCGCCGGCCGCATCGCGCGCCAGCAGCAAGAGCTGGGCCTGCCGGCCTATCCCACCACCACCATCGGTTCCTTCCCGCAGACCGCCGAGATCCGCGCGCTGCGCCGCGACTGGAAGTCGGGCGCGCTGACGGACGCGGGCTACGAGACCGCCATCCGCAAGGAAATCGAGGAGGTGATCCGCTTCCAGGAAAAGGTCGGCCTGGACGTGCTGGTGCACGGCGAACCCGAGCGCAACGACATGGTGGAATACTTTGGCGAGCTGCTGGCCGGCTTCGCCTTCACCAAGAATGGCTGGGTGCAGAGCTACGGCTCGCGCTGCGTCAAGCCGCCGATCATCTTCGGCGACGTGGCCCGGCCCGCGCCGATGACGGTGGGCTGGTCCTCGTACGCCCAGTCGCTGACCGACAAGCCGGTCAAGGGCATGCTGACCGGGCCGGTCACCATTCTGCAGTGGTCGTTCGTGCGCGACGACCAGCCGCGTGAACAGACCTGCCGCCAGCTGGCGCTGGCGCTGCGCGACGAGGTGGTGGACCTGGAGGCCGCCGGCATCAGCGTCATCCAGATCGACGAACCGGCCATTCGCGAAGGCTTGCCGCTGCGCCGCGCCGACTGGCAGGCGTACCTGGACTGGGCGGTGGACTGCTTCCGCCTGGCGACCGCCGGCGTGCGCGACGAGACGCAGATCCACACGCACATGTGCTATTCGGAGTTCAACGACATCATCGAATCGATCGCCGCCATGGACGCGGACGTGATCACGATCGAAACGTCGCGCTCCAACATGGAGTTGCTCAAGGCGTTCGAGGACTTCCGCTATCCGAACGACATCGGCCCGGGCGTCTATGACATCCACTCGCCCAACGTGCCG
Source organism: Achromobacter ruhlandii (assembly GCF_902859695.1). Classification (GTDB taxonomy): domain Bacteria; phylum Pseudomonadota; class Gammaproteobacteria; order Burkholderiales; family Burkholderiaceae_B; genus Achromobacter; species Achromobacter ruhlandii. Next base: position 104,925 of record NZ_CADIJL010000012.1, on the reverse strand, counting down.
GAGGTGGACTGGATGGTCGGCCTGATGCGCAAAGCCGCCGCCCGTCTGCCCAAGGAGCGCCTGTGGGTGAACCCGGATTGCGGCCTGAAGACCCGCGCCTGGCCGGAAACCGAAGCGGCGCTGATCGGCATGGTGCAAGCCGCCCGCGCGCTGCGCGAGGCCGCCTGACGCGAGGCGGCCGGCCGGTCGGGCGTTTGCCCGGGCCGGCAATCCGGAACCCCTGTGTTGCGTGCGGGATGCACACCACAGGGGTTTTTTGCGTCCGGGCTTGAACGATTTCGCGCCTTGTGGGTCAATACGCAAACATCCCTTCTGCCGGATTGTCGCCGTACCTATGATTCTCCAAGGCCCCTATCGGCCGGATCTGCTCCGAGCGGAGACGCTGCCCGATATTCTGGAAGCCACGATCCTGCGGTATCCCGCCGCCATCGCCATTCATTGGCTGGATCAATCCCTGACTTACGAGGCGCTCGGGCGCCGTGCCGACCTGGCGGCGCACCACCTGATCGAGGCTGGCGTGCGTCCCGGCGATATCGTCGGCCTGTGCCTGCCGCGCGGCGACGATCTGCTGGTGATGCAGGCCGCCATCGCCAAGGCGGGCGCGGCCTGGCTGCCGTTCGAATCCGACACGCCGCCCGACCGCATGCTGGTTTGCCTGCAGGACGCCGGCGCGCGCGGGCTGGTGGCCGGCGGCGAGGTGCAACTGGACGGCATGATCACCTGGACCACCTGGCAGTTGTCGGTGCCGGTCGAGGGGGCGCTGCGCCGGCGCGACGGCCTGCTGCCGGAACATCCGGCCTACGTCATCTATACCTCGGGATCCACCGGCAAGCCCAAGGGCGTGCCGATCAGCCAGGCCAGCATCTGCCATTTCCTGCGCAGCGAGAACGAAGTGCTGGGCGTGCGCCATGGCGACAAGGTCTACCAGGGTTTCTCGGTCGCCTTCGACATGTCGTTCGAGGAAATCTGGATCAGCTACCTGGTCGGCGCCACGCTCTGGGTGGCGCCCAAGATGCTGACCACCGATCCCGAGGCGCTGCCCGACGCGCTGGTGCGCGAGGGCGTGACGGTGCTGCACGCGGTGCCGACACTGCTGGCGCTGTTCGCGCGCGACGTGCCTGGCCTGCGCATCGTCAACCTGGGCGGCGAGATGTGCCCGGAGTTCCTGGTGCAGCGCTGGGCCACGCCCGGACGGCGCCTGTTCAATACCTATGGTCCCACCGAGACCACCGTATCGGCCAGCCTGGCAGAGCTGCTGCCGGGCCAGCCCGTGACCATCGGCACGCCGCTGCCCAACTACGGCATGCTGATCCGCGGCGAGGACGGCGCCGTGCTGCCGCAGGGCCAGACCGGCGAGCTCTGTATCACCGGCCCCGGCGTGGCCGGCGGCTATCTGGGGCGGCCCGAACTGACGGCCGAGAAGTTCCTGACCAATCCGCGCCCTAGCGGCGAACATGACACCCGCATGTACCGCAGCGGCGATCTGGCGCGCATCGACGAGAATGGCCAGATCCAGTGCCTGGGCCGCAGCGATGACCAGGTCAAGGTGCGTGGCTTTCGCGTCGAGCTGGGCGAGATCGAAGCCGCGCTGTACCGGCAGGCCGGCGTCGGCGCGGCCGCCGTGGTGCTGCGCGACCTGGCGGGCATCGACCAACTGGTGGCGTTCCTGACGCCGGAAGGCGATGCCCGGCTCGACCCGCACACGCTGCGCGCGGCATTGGCGGCCGAACTGCCCGCCTACATGATTCCGGCCCGATTCGAGCTGGTGGCCGAAGTGCCGCGCCTGACCTCGGGCAAGATCGACCGCAAGGCCCTGAAGGCGCGCGAACTGGCCACCGCGTCCGAGCCCAGCGGCGAGGACGACACCCCGGTCTCGCCCGCCGAACACGCCTTGTTCGAGGCGCTGCGGCCGCTGTTCCCGGGGCAGCCGCTGCGGCTGGCGAGCGATTTCTTCCGCGACCTGGGCGGCCATTCGCTGCTGGCGGCGCGGCTGGTGTCCTCGCTGCGCAAGCATCCACAGTTTTCCGCGCTGACCATGCACGAGCTCTACCAGCATTCCGTGCTGGGCGCGCTGGCGGCGCGGCTCGACGCGCTGGCGGCCGAATCGGCGGCCGCGGCGGCGCCGGCGCAACAGGCGCCGATCGAACGCGCGCCCGAATGGCGCCGCTGGACCTGTGGCCTGGCGCAACTGGCGGTGCTGCCGCTGTTGATCGGCGTGCGCATGCTGATCTGGCTGACGCCGTTCTTCACCTATCACTACTTTACTGGCGACGAGGGGGATTCGGTGTGGCGCGCGGTGGCCCTGTCAATCGCCAGCTACCTGGCCTGCAACCTGCTCAGCTTCGGCGTCGCGGTGGTCTGTAAGTGGGGCATCCTGGGCCGGCTCAAGGCGGGCCGCTATCCGCTCTATGGCTGGACCTTCTACCGCTGGTGGCTGGTCGACCGCATCCTCGATATCCCGCCCGCGTACCTGCTGGCGGGCTCGCCGCTGCAGGCCTGGTACCTGCGGGCGCTGGGCGCGCGCATCGGCCGCGATGCCGCCATCAGCCGCATTTCGGTGCGCGCCCCCGACCTGCTGACGGTGGGCGATGGCGCCAGCATCGGCGCCGCGGTGAACCTGGAGAACTTCGAGGTGCGCGGCGCGCATTGGGAAGTCGCGCCCATCACGCTGGGCGAGAATGCCTACATCGGCTCCTACGCGGTGGTGCAGGGCGATGTCGTGATCGAGGCCGACGGCCGGCTGGAAGGGCTGTCGTCGCTGCCCGCGGGGGCCCGCATTGGCGCCGGCGAGATTTGGACCGGCGCCCCGGCGCGCCACGACCCGCAGGCGCGGGCCCCAGAATTGCCCGAGCGCCCGGCGCGGGAAGGCCGCTGGGCGCGGCTCGACATGCTGGCCTATGCGGCCGGCGGCACGCTGATCGCGGCGCTGTTCTTCATGCCGGTGTTCCCGAGCTTCGTGCTGATCGACTGGATCGACGCTCGCTGGCTCGACCTGATGGGGTCGCGCGTATCCTGGCCGTACGCGTTCCTGGTCTACCTGTTGCTGGCGCTGCCGGCCAGCGCCTTGCTGCTGTTCCTGACGGTGCTGGTGTCCGCCCTGTTGCGCTGGACCTTGCTGCCGCGTCTGGCCAGCGGCCGATGGCCGGTGTATGGCCAGATCTACCTGCGGCGCTGGCTGACCAACCAGATCCAGGAGTCCAGCCTGAGCGTGCTGCACGGGCTGTACGCATCGATCTACGCCGGCACCTGGTACCGCCTGCTGGGCGCCAAGGTCGGGCGCGGCACCGAGATATCGACCGCGATGGGCATCGTGCCGGACATGTTGACGCTGGGCCGCGACAGTTTCATCGCCGACGGCGTGATGCTGGGCGACGAGGAAGTCGATCGCGGCTGGATGACCATGCGGCCCACCGTCATCGGCAACCGCAGCTTTGTCGGCAACGGCGCCTATGTGCCGGACGGCTCGGTGCTGCCCGACGACGTGCTGATCGGCGTGCAGAGCCGGGCGCCGGCCAACGCCCGCATGGCCAGCGGCCAGACCTGGCTCGGCAATCCGCCGCTGGCGCTGCCGGCGCGCGAACAGGCGGCCGGCTTTCCCGAGCACCTGACTTTCCGCCCGAGCCTGGGCCGCAAGGTGGCGCGCGGCGCGGTCGAGCTGATGCGCATGATCCTGCCGCTGGCGGTGGTGATCGCGGTGGGTTACCTGACGGTCATGAAAGTCATCCCGATCGCGGTGCGCGACGGTTTCGTGGCGGCGTTCGACGAGCTGATGCTGGCGGGCGTGCTGTACGGGGTGGGCACCTTCCTGTTCCTGATCCTGCTGAAGTGGCTGCTGATCGGCCGTTACCGGCCGCGCGCCGAGCCCATGTGGACGCCGTTCGTCTGGAAGAGCGAGGCTGTCACCAGCCTGTACGAATCCATCGCGGTGCCCAACTTCTTCAACTTCCTGCGCGCCACGCCCTGGCTGCCGTTGGCCCTGCGCTGCATGGGCGCGCGCATCGGCAAACGTGTGTTCATGGATACCACCGACGTCACCGAGTACGACTGCGTATCAATTGGGGACGATTCTGTCATGCACGCCTGGTCGGGGCCTCAGACGCACCTGTTCGAGGACCGCGTCATGAAAATCGGGCCGGTGCGGATCGGCAATGGCGTCAACGTCGGCCCGCGCAGCACCATCCTGTACGACACCCGGGTCGAGGACGGCGCCCGCCTGGGGCCGCTGACCCTGGTGCTCAAGGGAGAGAGCATTCCGGCCGGGCAGGCCTGGATGGGCAGCCCGGCCACGCCGTGGACGCGGCGCTGAGCCGGCGGACGCCCGCCCGCCGGCCGCCGGGGCGGGCGCGGCGCGCATTTTGACGGTCGGGGCAGGGCGGGCTGCGCTATACTTTGAAGGTTTTGTTGCCGCGCACCATGCGCCGGCCGTCTCTGCCCCGCAGGCCCCAAGCATGCCCTTGCCACCGCCGGATTGTCCTCGCCAGCCGCTGCACACGCGTTCCATACGCGTGCAGTCGTATGCGCGCGATGACGGCAACTGGGACCTGGAAGCCGAGCTCATCGACGTCAAGGCGTACGATTTTCCCAAGCGCGACGGCGAGATGTTCAAGGCGGGGCAACCCATCCACCATATGCACCTGCGCATCACCATCGATGGCGATTTCACCATCGTGGCCGCGCGGGCCGTCTATGATGCCGCTCCCTACGGCGAGCACTGCATGGCCATCGAATCCGCCTACGCTGACCTGGTCGGCATGAACCTGCTCAAGGGGTTCCGCCGTCAGGTCAAGGAGCGCTTCGGCCATGTCGAGGGCTGTACGCACATGACCGAGCTGTCGCAGGTGCTTCCCACCGCGGCGGTGCAGACCATGGCCAACCGCCGACGGCAGGAAAGCAACCCGAACCGGCGTCCATTCCAACTGGACGGCTGTCATGCCCTGAGCACCGACGGCCCGGTGGTGGCTGAGCACTATCCCAAGTGGTACACCGGGGGTAGCGCTGAGGCATCGGCCGATTCGACCTCCGATTCACCTTCTCTTTCTCATACGTCCTGACAGGTAACACATGAAAATCCACGAGTATCAAGGCAAGGAACTGCTGAAGCAATTTGGCATCCCGGTGCCGCGCGGGATTCCCGCTCTTTCCGTCGACGAGGCCGTGGCTGCCGCTGAAAAGCTGGGTGGACCGGTCTGGGTCGTCAAGGCACAGATCCACGCGGGCGGCCGCGGCAAGGGCGGCGGCGTGAAGCTGGCGCGCTCGCTGGACGACGTGCGCAAGCTCGCCTCCGAAATCCTGGGCATGCAGCTGGTCACGCACCAGACCGGCCCGGAAGGCCAGAAGGTCCGCCGCCTGTACATCGAAGACGGCGCCGACATCCAGAAGGAATACTACGTGTCGCTGGTCACCGACCGCGCCACCCAGAAGGTCGCCTTCATCGCCTCCAGCGAAGGCGGCATGGACATCGAGGAAGTGGCTCACTCCACTCCCGAGAAGATCGTCACCGAATACATCGATCCGCTGACCGGCCTGTCGGCCGAGCAAGCCACCAAGATCGCCAACGCGATCGGCCTGCCCGCCGACTCGACCGCCCAGGCCGTGGACGTGTTCCAGAAGCTCTACAAGTGCTACATGGACACCGACGCCTCGCTGGTCGAAATCAACCCGCTGAACCGTGACAGCAAGGGCAACATCATCGCCCTGGACGCCAAGTTCAACTTCGACTCCAACGCCCTGTTCCGTCACCCGGAAATCGTTGCCTACCGCGACCTGGACGAAGAAGATCCGGCTGAAATCGAAGCCTCGAAGTTCGACCTGGCCTACATCCAGCTCGACGGCAACATCGGCTGCCTGGTGAACGGCGCCGGCCTGGCCATGGCCACCATGGACACCATCAAGCTGTTCGGCGGCGAGCCGGCCAACTTCCTGGACGTCGGCGGCGGCGCCACGGCCGAGAAGGTCACGGAAGCCTTCAAGATCATGCTCAAGAACAAGAGCGTGAAGGCCATCCTGGTCAACATCTTCGGCGGCATCATGCGCTGCGACGTCATCGCCGAAGGCGTGATCGCCGCTTGCAAGGCCGTCAACCTGAACGTGCCGCTGGTCGTGCGCATGAAGGGCACCAACGAAGAACTCGGCAAGAAGATGCTGGCCGAGTCGGGCCTGCCGATCATCAGCGCCGACACGATGGCCGAAGCCGCCACCCGCGTCGTCGCCGCCGTCAAGTAAAGAGAAAAAATCCAAGGATTCACAAATGTCGATTCTGATCAACAAGGACACCAAGGTCATCACCCAGGGCATCACGGGCAAGACCGGTCAGTTCCACACTCGCATGTGCCGCGAGTACGCCAATGGCAAAGCCGCCTTCGTGGCCGGCGTGAACCCCAAGAAGGCCGGTGAGGACTTCGAAGGCGTGCCGATCTTCGCGTCGGTCAAGGACGCCAAGGCCGACACCGGCGCCACCGTGTCGGTCATCTACGTGCCGCCCGCCGGCGCTGCCGCCGCCATCTGGGAAGCCGTCGAGGCCGAGCTGGATCTGGTGATCTGCATCACCGAAGGCATCCCGGTCCGTGACATGCTGGAAGTCAAGAACCGCATGAAGGCCAAGGGCAGCAAGACGCTGCTGCTGGGCCCGAACTGCCCCGGCCTGATCACCCCGGACGAAATCAAGATCGGCATCATGCCCGGTCACATCCACCGCAAGGGCCGCATCGGCATCGTCAGCCGCTCGGGCACCCTGACGTACGAAGCCGTGGCGCAAGTCACCGAGCTGGGCCTGGGTCAATCCAGCGCCGTCGGCATCGGTGGCGACCCCATCAACGGCCTCAAGCACGTCGACGTCCTGAAGATGTTCAATGACGATCCCGACACCGACGCCGTCATCATGATCGGCGAGATCGGCGGTCCGGACGAAGTCAACGCCGCCCAGTGGGCCAAGGACAACATGAAGAAGCCGGTCGTCGGCTTCATCGCCGGTGTCACCGCCCCTCCCGGAAAGCGCATGGGCCACGCCGGCGCGCTGATCTCCGGCGGCGCCGACACGGCCGACGCCAAGCTGGAAGTCATGGAAGCCTGCGGCATCCGCACCACGCGCAACCCCTCCGAAATGGGCAAGCTGCTCAAGTCGGTGCTGTAAGGTTGTGTGCATGAAGAAGGCCCGCCTTGGCGGGCCTTTTTTTCGTTCCAGCCTAGGGAAATCCCGCGTCCATGATGCGGCCGGCGAAACATACGGAAAGCTGAACGAAACTATAATGAAAGAAATTCTGCACGTACCCAGCAAGAATGCCGTCGGGCTCGCACCAAGACGGTCAGTACGTCTTTTTGTCTTTTCCACCCATTCATTTGGTTTGTCCTAGGGGGATCACGTCCTAGGAAAGAGAGGTATGGAACTCAGTTCAGCGGCATTCTGGTTAGCGTTGCTCCAGATCATTTGGGTCAACATTCTGCTGTCGGGCGATAACGCCGTGGTGATTGCGCTGGCCGCGCGCTCGCTGCCGCCGGCGCAGCAAAAGAAAGCGATCGTGATCGGCTCGGCCGCCGCGATCATCATGCGTATCGTGCTGACGCTGGTGGCCGCCAAGCTGCTGATGCTGCCGTGGCTCAAGCTCATCGGCGCACTGCTGCTGGTGTATATCGGCGTGACCCTGTTGCTGCCGGAAGGCGAGGAAGAGGGGGACGGCAAGACCCATGGCAATCTGCTGACCGCAATCCGCACTATCATGATCGCCGACCTGGTCATGAGCCTGGACAATGTGGTGGCCGTGGCTGCCGCGGCGATGGGCGACACCACGCTGCTGGTACTGGGCCTGTCGATCAGTATTCCGCTTGTGATTTTCGGCAGCACGCTGCTGCTCAAGGTCATCGAACGCTTCCCGCTCATCGTCTGGGTGGGCGCGGCGCTGTTGGGCTTCATTGCCGGCGAATTGCTGGTGGGTGATCCCGCCCTGCAGGAGCCGGTGGCGCGCATCGATGCGGCATTGGGCGTGACCCAGCACAGCTTCGCGCTCATGTGCGGCGCGTTGGGCGCGGTGCTGGTCCTGGCGATCGGCAAAGTTTTGCTTCTGCGCCAGAAAGCTGACTGAAAGCTGAACTACAATAATAAGTTGTTCCAAGCCCGCCGCCACGGCGGCGGGCTGGCCGGCACGGGGCCGGCCTTTATTTTGATAAATGCCTTCGGGGGTTCAAATTGCTTGAGTTTTTCCAGACGCTGAGTTGGGCAGCGGTATTCCAGATCATCCTCATCGACATCCTGCTCGGCGGCGACAATGCGGTGGTGATCGCGTTGGCCTGCCGCAACCTGGAGCCCAAGCAGCGCATGCAGGGCATTCTGTGGGGCACCGCCGGCGCCATCCTGCTGCGCGTGGTCCTGATCGCCTTCGCGCTGACCCTGCTGTCGATCCCGTTCCTGAAGGTAGTGGGCGGCCTGCTGCTGGTCTGGATCGGCGTCAAGCTGCTGGTGCCCGAGGATGACGCCCATGGCAATGTGAAGGGCGGCACATCCATCATCGCCGCCATCAAGACCATCATCATCGCCGACTTCGTGATGAGCCTGGACAACGTCATCGCCATCGCCGGCGCGGCCCAGAACGCTCACGCTGATCATCAGATCGGTCTGGTTATCTTCGGCCTGGTCGTGAGCGTGCCCATCATCATCTGGGGCAGCACGCTGGTGCTGAAGCTGATCGACCGCTATCCGCTGGTGGTGACCTTCGGCGCGGCGCTGCTGGGCTGGATCGCGGGCGGCATGCTGGTCACGGACGTGTTTGTCGAAGGTCAATTCGGCGTCCAGCCCACTGCGGTTAAAATCGGCGTAGAAATCTTCGGCGCCTTGCTCGTTGTTGTCCTTGGACGGTGGCTGGCAAGCCGCAAAACCGCCTCCAAGGAATCCGTACATGAGTCTGCGTAGATCCGCCGATCCCCAGCAAACCGAATCAGGCCTGAGCCTCCTGCAGGGCCTGTTCGTGCTGGCCATCCTCGGGGTCGTGGCGACGGTCATCGTCTCAAACTTCGTTTGATGGCGCGACGTGTCGCTACCGCAACGCTTGGTCATCGCGACCCGCGCCAGCCGGCTTGCCCTGTGGCAAGCCGAGCATGTGCGCGATCGGCTGCGCACGCTGTATCCGGCGTGCGCGGTTGAACTCCTCACCCTGACGACCCGAGGCGACCAGATCCTCGACCGCACCCTCTCCAAGGTGGGCGGCAAGGGGCTCTTCGTCAAGGAACTCGAAAACGCCTTGCTCGACGGCCGCGCCGATCTGGCCGTGCATTGTCTGAAGGACATGCCGGTCGATCTGCAGGCGCCGTTCGAGCTGTGCGCCGTCCTCGATCGCGCCGATCCGCGCGATGCCTTCGTCTCCAATCGCCATGCCACGCTGGCCGACCTGCCGGCCGGGGCCGTCGTGGGCACCTCCAGCCTGCGGCGCGAGTCGCAGATCCGCGCGCGCTTTCCGCAACTGGTGGTCAAGCCCCTGCGCGGCAACCTCGACACCCGCCTGGCCAAGCTCGATCGCGATGAATACGATGCGATCGTGCTGGCCGCCGCGGGCTTGAACCGGTTGGGCCTGGCCGACCGCATCCGTTGCCTGCTCGATCCGGCGGATTGCCTGCCTGCGGCCGGGCAGGGCGCGCTGACCATCGAGATCCGCGACGACCGCGACGATCTGCGCGCCTGGCTGGCCCCGCTGAACGATGCGGGCGCCACCTCGATCGCGTTGGCGGAGCGCGCGGTGTCGCGCCGGCTGGGCGGTTCCTGTCAGGTGCCGCTGGCGGCCTACGCCGAAATCGAGGGCGATGGCCTGCACCTGCGCGCGCTGGTGGCCTCGCCCGACGGCACGCGCATGCTGCGCGCCGAAGGCAGTGGCCCGGTGGCCCAGGCGCAGGCGATCGGCGAGGCGGTCGCCGCCGAGCTGTTCGACGCCGGCGCCCAGGCCATTCTCGACGAACTGCTGCAAGACTCCGCGCCCGAGTGATGGACGGGGCCACCGCCCAAGCGCCGCGCGTGGCCGTGCTGACACGGCCCGCCGGTCGCAATGAGGGGCTGGCGGACCGCCTGCGCGGGGCCGGCTGGATGCCCTGCATCCTGCCCGCGCTCGATATCCAGCCTCTGGCCGTCGCCGCGGCCGACTTGCCGCGGCCGGCGGACTACGATCTGGTGGTGTTCGTCAGCGGCAATGCCGCCCGCTTCTATCTCGATCAACTGGCGCGGGCGGACGGCCAGGCGCCCTGGCCGGCGGGCGTGATGGCCGCCACGGTCGGCCCGGCCAGTGCCGCGGGCCTGCGCGAGCTGCCGGCTTTTGGCGCGAATACAACAGTCCTGCATCCCGGCGACCAGGCCGCCAGCCATGATTCGGAGGCGCTCTGGGAGGTGCTTTGCGGCCTGCCACGGCTGCCGGCACGGGTCTTGCTGGTGCGCGGCACGCAGGGGCGCGATTGGCTGGGTGACCGGCTGCAGGCACATGGCGTTGCCGTGACACGTCATGCGGCCTATGTGCGCCGCCCCGCGCAATGGAACGAATCCGCCTTCGCCCCCCTGCGGCGCTGGGCCACGCAGGGCGTGGCCGCCACCTGGCTGATCACGAGCGGCGAGGGCGCCGATGCGGTGGAAGAGCAACTGCGAGGGGCCGGACTGGCCGACTGGTGGGGCCGCTGCGGCTTCGTGGTGACCCATCCTTCACTGGCCCGGCGCCTGCCGCGGCATGCGCCTGACATGGGCCCGCAAGCAATGGTAAAAATCTGCTTGCCCAACGACGAGTCGATTTTCCAGGCTTTTGTTGCTGCTTGATTCGTTGCTTCGGACGGACACCGAATACAATCGCGTCATGACAGACAAGACTCCCGCTACCGATCCGGCCGTTCATGCGGCTGCCCCGGGCGCCAGCGCGCCCGCATCGGCCCCGGCCGATTCCGTCAAGGCCCGTCCGGCCAAGCGCGGCAGTGGCCCTCTGGTCACCGCGCTCATCATCGTCATCCTGCTGGCTGTCGGCCTGGGCTACGCCCTCTGGCAGCAACGCACCCAGTTCGTCGCGGCGGGCCGCGAGGTCGCTTCGCGCCTCGACACGCTGACGGCCGACGTGGCGCAGGCTCGCAAGGACACCCGTGAGGCCCTGGCCCTGGCGCAAGCCCAGGCTGGCCGCCTGGGCGACCTCGAGGAAAGCGTGCGCGAGACCCAGAGCCAGTACAACGCCTTGCAACAGGCCTGGCAGAACTTCAACGACAGCGCCAGCGACGAGCTGCTGGCCAACGACGTCGAGCGCCTGCTCACCATCGGCAGCCAGCAACTGCGCCTGGCCGGCAACGTCTCCAATGCCATCGTCGCGCTGGAAACGGCGCAAGCGCGCCTGGCCCGCGCCGACCGTCCACGCTTCTCCAGCCTGCAACAAGCCATCAATGGCGACCTGGACCGCCTGCGCGCCGTGTCCACCGTGGATATTCCCGCCCAGTCGGCCCGCATCGAGCGCCTGACCGCGCTGGTTGGCAAGGCGCCGCTGCTGGTGCCGGACGCCGCCGCGCCCGGCATCGCGCCCGCCGGCGAGACCCGTCCCGCCACGCCCGCGCCGGTCGCGGTCGATCCGCAGGCGGCGCTGCCCGCCGACGCGCCCTGGTGGCAACGCTGGCGCGCCGAAGTGGCCTCCTGGCCAGGCCGCGCCGGTTCGGCCCTGGCCCATGAGCTGGGCGGGCTGATCACCATCCAGCGCGTCGACGAGCCCGCCGCGCTGCTGCTGTCGCCGGAACAGGCTGACCAGGTGCGTGGCACGCTGCGCCAGCGCCTGCTGACCGTGCAACTGGCCATGCTGATGCGCCAGCCGACGGTCTGGAAGAGCGAACTCGACAATATCGGCGCCACGCTGGCCAAGTATTTCGACAACCGGTCCCCCGACACCGTCGCGGCCCAGAACCTGGCCCGTGAACTGGCGCAGACCGACATCGCCGTGCGCATGCCCGATGTGTCCGACAGCCTGAACGCCGTGGCCGCGTTGCGCGCCGCCGGCTTCAAGACCAGCGACCAGGATTGAGGCCTATGCGTACCTGGTTCTGGACTCTGCTGCTCGCCGTCATCGCCGTCGCCCTGGCGGTGGTGCTGCGTTCCCATTCCGGCAACGTGCTGCTGCTGGTGTGGCCGTGGCGCATCTCGATGTCGCTGACGCTGGCCGTGCTGCTGATCGTGGCCGCCTTCGTGGTGTTGTATGTGGGCCTGCGCCTGCTGGCCTGGCTGCTGGCCATTCCCGACCGTGTCCGCGCCTGGCGCGGCAAGCGCGCCCAGGCGCGCGATCACGAATTGCTCGAGCGCGGCTGGATCGGCCTGCTGGAAGGGCGCTACTCGCACGCCGAGAAGGACCTGACCCGTCTGCTCGAGCAGACCAAGGTGCAGACCCGCCGCGTGCTGGCCGCCTTGTCGGCCGCGCGGGCGGCGCATGGCCTGGGTGAATTCGACCGCCGCGACCGCCTGCTGGCGACCGCGCAGGAACAGGCTGGCACCGATCCCGGCCTGGTCGAAGCCACCGCGACCGTTTCGGCCGACATGCTGCTCGACCAGGGCCGCGCCGAACGCGCCCTGGCCGTGCTGGCGCCGCTTGCCGACGGCGGCGCGCGCCACTTGCACACCATGCGCCTGCTGCTGCGCGCGCACACGGCCCTGCGCCACGACGAGCAGGTCTTCACGCTGGCCCGCGGTTTGTTGCGCCGTAACGCGCTGGCGCGCAGCGAAGGCGACCACCTGATCGACGTGGCCGGCGCCGCGCGCCTGCGGGCGGGCGCCGCCAACGACGCCTGGCGCGCCATCTGGAAGGATCTCAAGGCCGAGGAACGGCTGTTGCCGGAAATCGCGCTGGCCGGCGCTTCCGCCTTCGAGGCGGCGGGCGAGGCCAACGAGGCCGCCAAGGTGCTCGAGGCCGCCATTGCCGTGAAGTTCAATCCCGCCCTGGTGGCGGCCTACGCCCGTTGTGATGCCGCGCAAGTGTCGCGCCGCCTGGCCAAGGCCGAGACCTGGCTGCAGCAGCGCCCGACCGATCCCGACCTGCTGACCGCGCTGGGCATGCTGTGCCTGAATGGCCAGCTGTGGGGGCAGGCCGAACGCTATCTGCTGCGCAGCCTGTCGCGCCGTGGCGATGCCCAGACCCACGCGCTGCTGGGCAGCCTGTACGACCGCCTCGACCGTCCGGCCGATGCGGTGCGCCACTGGCGCCTGGCAACCGCCGCCAGCATGGCGCTGCCGGTGCTGGCCGCCGACGCGGCATTGCCGGCCGCGGATACCGGTTCGGATCCCTACCATCTGGACGCGGAGGGTGGCTACGCGGTGGGCCTGTCGGATGGCGACGCCGAGATCGGCGGCGACTATCCCGCGCTGCCTCCGGCGGTGGCCGCGTCGGCCTCGGACTACGTGCTGGATCCGGATGCCCGGGCCAGCAAGGAGCAGCAGGCCCGCGCGCTGGCGCCCGAGGACGCGCCGGTGGTGGGCGGCACGTCCGACATCGACGAGTATTTCGACAGCGCGCCGATTCCGGCGGCGGCGTTCGACAACCCCGTGCCGACCTACACTCCCGCCGCCCCGGCCGTGCCGCCTGCGCCGGCCACGCCCAAGCCGGCCGCCGTGCCGGTCCCGACCACCAAGCCGCCGTTCAAGGACGACGGCTCGCTTTGATCCTCTTTCAGACTGACAAGGTTCAATCATGAGTTATGACCGCGTGTCCCCCGGCAAGAAGCTGCCGGAAGACTTCAATGTGATCATCGAGATCCCCATGAACGCCGACCCGGTGAAGTACGAGGTCGACAAGGAATCGGGCGCGATCTTCGTCGACCGCTTCATGCTGACGGCCATGCACTACCCGTGCAACTACGGCTATATCCCGCAAACGCTGTCGGAAGACGGCGACCCCGCCGACGTGCTGGTGCTGACCCCGTTCCCCATCCAGATCGGCGCCGTAGTGCGCTGCCGCGCCATCGGCGTGCTGGAAATGGACGACGAGTCGGGTGGCGACGCCAAGCTGCTGGCCGTGCCGATCGAAAAGCTCTACCCCCCGTACCGCAACATCAAGTCGTACGAAGACCTGCCGGCCGAAGACACGGCCCGCATCCAGCACTTCTTCGAGCACTACAAGGACCTGGAAAAGGGCAAGTGGGTCAAGGTCAAGGGCTGGAAGGGCGTTGATGCCGCCCACGAGGAAATCCTCAAGAGCGCCGAGCGCTACAACAAGGGCTGATCAGGCCTTGCGCCGCGCCGGTGTCGCACCGGCGGGCGCCTTCAAGCGGCGCGGCCGCGACGGCATGATGCCGATCGCCGCCGCGCCGTTGTCTTGCAGGCCCTGCAGATTCTGCGTCACCTGCGCCGCCGCCTCCTGAATGCGTTCCTGCAGCAGCGCCAGCCGCTTGGCGGGCGTGCGCGCCTCGGCGGCGATGAACACCAGGCTGCCCACCACCTTCTGGTCCGGCGTGAAGATCGCCGAGCCGATCCCCATCAATCCCGGATCGACCTCGCCGTGCGAGACGCAGACGCCGGCCGCCCGCAATTGCTTGAGGTTGGCGCGGAACGCATCCCAGTCCTCGCCCAGGCCGGCCTCGCGGATCTCGGCGGCGTGCCACAGCATCAGGTTGCGCAACTGGTAAGGCGGCAGATTGGCCAGGATGGGCTTGGCGGTGGCGCCGCGGAACATGGGGAAGGGGCGGCCGCGCGCGTAGCTGGATTCGATGGAATGGTCGGTCCAGTAGCGGTCCACGCACATGACCTTGTCGCCGTAGTAGCTGCACAGCATCAGGTTGGCGTTGAGTTCGTCGCCCGTGGCGCGCATGACCTCACGGGCCGCGCGCATCAGCGGGTCGTGCTGGCGCAGGTGCCGGTCCAGCTCGATGATGCGCGAGCCGAGCACGTAGGCGCCGCCGGCGGTCGGCGCCAGCAGGCCGCTTTCGGTGAGTGACTTGAGATAGCGGTAGGCGGTGGCGCGCGAACACTCCAGATGCGCCATGACGTCCTCCTGGAACGCGGCGGTGGTGTCGTCGCGGAAGAGGTCGAGGATGGACAACATGCGATCGGGAGTGCTCATTGCTGCTGATGCGCCTAGTGAATGTGGAAGCCGCCGTTGACGTCGACCACGATGCCGGTTGAGTAGGAGGACAGGTCCGAGGCCAGGAACAGAATGGCCTGCGCCACTTCGGCCGGGGAGCCGAAGCGTTGCAGCGGAATGCCCTGTTTGAGTTCTTGTTCCCAATTTTCGCCGAATTTGCCGAGCGTCATGTCGGTCTCGATGATGCCCGGCGCCACGCAGTTGGCGCGCACGCCGCGTGGGCCCAGTTCGCGCGCCAGTGCCTTGGTGAAACTGATGACGCCGCCCTTGGACGCGGCATAGTGCGAACCGCCCAGCAGGCCGCCGCCGCGCAGGGCGGCGGTCGAGCCCAGGTTGACGATGGCCGGGCGGCGCTCGCTTTCCAGCAAGTGGGGCAGGGCGGCGCGCGTCACGTTGTAGGTGCCGGTCAGGTTGACGTCGATCATGCGGCGGAACTCGTCCTCGGGCAGGTCCCAGATGCGGGTCGCGGCGACGATGCCGGCGTTGTTCACCAGCACGTCGATGCCGCCCAGCGCCTGCGCCGCCCGCGCCACGGCCTGCTCGCAGGAGGCGCTGCTCGACACGTCGCAGTGCAGATTGGCGCGGCCGCCGACGAGGCCGGCGTCGGCGTGGTCGGGGTAATCGCGGTCCAGCACCGCGACGCTGGCGCCTTGCGCCAGGAATTGCGCGACGATGGCGGCGCCGATGCCACGGGGGTTGGCGCCCCCCGTGATCACGGCGCGCTTGCCTGCCAGCAGGCCGGGCGCGCCGCCGCTCATGGCTTCACCAGCGCGCAGCCGCCCTGGTCCAGCGGACGGAACGCCTGTTCGGCGGGAATCTTGCGCACCAGCTTGTAGTAATCCCAGTCGCGCTTGGATTCCGACGGCTTCTTCACCTGCAACAGATACAGGTCGCGCATCACCCGGCCATCCTCGCGGATGCGGCCGTTCTCGGTCATGAAGTCGTTGATGGGGGTGTCATGCATCTTCTTGAGCACCGCCTCGGACGCATCGGTGCCGGCGGCCTTGACCGCGTTCAGGTAGTGCATGGTGGCGCTGTAGTTGCTGGCCTGCACCATCGATGGCATGCGGCCGGTGCGCTTGAAGTAGCGCTCGGACCATTGGCGCGCCTTGTCGTCCTGGTCCCAGTAGAACGGCTCCACCAGGTTCAGGCCCTGCGCGTATTCCAGCCCGACGCTGCGCACGTCGACGATGCTCATGAAGAGCGCGGCCACGCGCTGCTTGCTGCCCATGATGCCGAACTCGAACGCCTGCTTGATGCTGTTGATGGTGTCGCCGCTGCCGTTGGCCAGGCCGATCACCTGCGCCTTGGAGGCCTGCGCCTGCAGCAGGAACGACGAGAAGTCGGCGCTGGCGATGGGGTGGCGCACGCTGCCGACCACCTGTCCGCCCTTGGCCTTGACCACCGCCATGGCGTCGCGTTCGAGCGAGTGGCCGAATGCATAGTCGGAGGTGATGAAGAACCAGCTCTTGCCGCCATCTTCCATGACGCCGCTGGCCACGCCGGTGGCGTAGGCGTAGGTGTCGTAGGTCCAGTGCATGCCGTTGGGCGAGCAGGCCTTGCCGGTCAGGTCGGCCGAGCCGGCGCTGGTGAAGATCACCACGCGCTTCATCTGGCGGGTCAGGTCCTGCACCGCCAGGGCGATGGCGGAGTTGGGCACGTCCAGGATCAGGTCGACCTTGTCGTTCTCGTACCAGCGGCGCGCGATCGAGACGCCGATGTCCACCTTGTTCTGGTGGTCGGCGGACACCACCTCGATGGGTTTGCCCAGCACGCTGCCGCCGAAATCCTCGACGGCCATCTTCACGGCCTCGACGCCGAACTTGCCGGACAGGTCGGCCATCATGCCGGACTGGTCGCCCAGCACGCCGATCTTGACGACGTCGTCGGACACCTGGGCCTGGGCCGACAGCGAAACGGCGCCCAGCGCGCAGGCGGCCAGGCAATGCTTGAAACGGATCTTCATGGTTTTGTCTCCTCGGGGGCTTGTCGCTTGGCGCGCCGTCCTGTGCCGGGCGGTCGCGCGGGGTCTTGCCGGGGCGAGCCTATTCCAGCGTCTGGCCGGCGTAGGCGTCGATGAACAGGTTGGGTTTCAGGAAGAAGCTCAGCACCAGCGCGCCATGCGGAGCACGGGCCACGTGGCGGTTGCCGCGCGGGCGCCAGACGTAGTCGCCGGCGCGCACTTCGCCTTCGGCGTCGACGATCGAGCCTTCCAGCACGTAGGTCTGCTCGACCTCGACATGTTCATGTAGCGGCAGCTCGGTGCCGGGCTGCCAGCGGAACAGCGCGGTCAGCAGGCCGGACTCCTTGTCCTGCATCAGCACCTTCATGTCGATGCCTTCGACCTGCGTGGGTTTCCAGGGCAATTCATCCACTTTCAGGAAGCGCGATGCCAGTGGGGGCAGCGCGTTGGCCGCAGGGCAGCCAGGGGTTTCGAGGGCCATGATGTCTCCTAGCCAAAACTCGTTATGGAAGAAAAACTAAAAATCTTGTTATTGAGTGTTTGAAAATAGTCGCGTATATTGAGATTTATGTCAATCACGTTTTCCACCAAGGATGACGGAGCGACACGGGCCGGACCAGGGGGAGCACGCGTCAAGGGAGTCATCCCGGCGCGCATGCCGCTAGAGATCCGGCGCCAATAAAACAAGGAGACAAGCTGTGAATCAGGACTATCTGGGCCAGACCTTCGGGCTGGCCGGGCGCACGGCGCTGGTGACGGGGGGGGCGCGCGGGTTGGGCTTCGCCATCGCGGCCGGGCTGGGCCAGGCCGGCGCCGGCGTGGTGATCAACGACCTGTCGCAGGCGGCCTGCGATGCCGCCTGTGAACGGCTGGCCGCGGCCGGCATCGCCGCGCGCAGCGCGGTGTTCGATGTGGCCGACGGCGCCGCCGTCGAACGCGCGGTGGCGCGACTGGATGCCGATGGCGTGGCCGTCGACGTGCTGGTCAGCAATGCCGGCAACCAGAACCGCAAACCGGTGGTCGAGATGGCGCCCGCCGAATGGCAGGCGCTGCAGAACGTGCACGTGAATGGCGCCTTCCATTGCGCCCGCGCCGTGCTGCCGGGGATGGCGGCGCGCGGCTTTGGCCGCATCGTGCTGATGTCCTCCGTCGCGGGTCAGGCCACCATGCCGAACATCGCCGCTTATGCCACCGCCAAGGGCGCCATCGCGGCGTTCACCCGCGCGCTGGCGGTCGAGTATGGCGGTCAGGGCATCACCTGCAACGCATTGGCGCCGGGCTTCGTGCGCACGGACTTCACCCAGGGGCTGCAGGACAATCCGCAGTTCCAGTCGTTCCTGTCGACGGCGGTGCCGGTGGGACGGTGGGCCACGCCCGAGGACATCGCGCCGGCGGTGGTGTACCTGGCCTCGCCGGGGGCTTCGTTCGTCAACGGCCACGTGTTGGCGATCGACGGCGGCCTGCTGGCCCGCATGTAGGAGAACGGCCATGAGCACCCAAGCGGTTCTGTCCGCCCAGGGGCTGGTCAAGCGGTTCGGCGGCTTCAATGCCGTCGACGGCGTGTCCCTGGCCCTGCGGGAAGGTTCCATCCATGCCTTGATCGGCCCCAACGGCGCCGGCAAGACCACCTGCTTCAACCTGCTGACCAAGTTCCTGACGCCCGACCAGGGCGCAATCCATTATCGCGGCCGCGACATCACCGCGCTGGCGCCGGAGCAGATCGCGCGCCTGGGCATCGTGCGCTCGTTCCAGATTTCGGCGGTGTTCCTGGGGCTGACCGTGCTGCAGAACATGCGCGTGGCGCTGATGCGCCAGCATGGCGACGGGATGCGGTTCTGGCGCAGCCGTCGCAGTGTCGATCGCCTCAACGACCAGGGCCTGGCCCTGCTGGAGGCGGTCGGTCTGGCGGGCCTGGCCGACACCACGGCGGCCCTGTTGCCCTACGGCCGCAAGCGGGCGCTGGAAATCGCGATGACGCTGGCCCTGGAGCCCGAAGTGATGCTGCTGGACGAGCCAATGGCCGGCCTCGGCCAGGAAGACGTGGCCCGCATCGCGGCGCTGATCCGGCGCGTGTCGGCCAACCGCAGCATCCTGATGGTGGAGCACAACCTGTCGGTGGTGGCGGACCTGTCCGATTCCATTACGGTGCTGGCGCGCGGCGCGGTGCTGGCGCAGGGCGACTACGCCACGGTGTCGCGCGACGAGCGCGTCATTACCGCCTACATGGGCGCCGACGAGGGAGACGACTGATGCTGTCGATCAAGGACCTCAACGCCTGGTACGGCGAATCGCATGTGCTGCATGGCGTCGATATTGAAGTGCGGCGCGGCGAACTGGTCACCATCCTGGGCCGCAACGGCGCGGGCAAGACCACCACGCTGCGCGCCGTCATGGGCATCCTGGACAAGCGCCGCGGCTCGATCCTGTTGAATGGCCAGGAAACCGTGGGCATGGCGCCGCACCGCATCCCGCGGCTGGGCGTGGTGTATTGCCCGGAGGAACGGGCGGTGTTCCGCAGCCTGGATGTGACCGAGAACCTGCTGCTGCCGCCGCGCCTGGCCGATGGCGGCATGTCGCTGGACGAGATCTACACCCTGTTTCCCAACCTGCGCGAACGCAGCGCCAGCTCCGGCGGCAACCTGTCGGGCGGCGAGCAGCAGATGCTGGCGATCGCCCGCATCCTGCGCACCGGCGCCCAGCTGATCCTGCTGGACGAGCCCACCGAGGGGCTGGCGCCGGTGATCGTGCAGCAGATCGGGCAGGCCATCCGCACGCTCAAGGAGCGCGGTTTCACCATCGTGCTGGTGGAGCAGAATTTCCGCTTCGCCACCAAGGTGGCCGACCGCCACTACGTGATGGAGCACGGCCGCGTGGTCGACCAATTGTCGGCGCTAGAGGCGCGCAATGATCCCGAGCGGATCGCGCGCCGCCTGGGCGTCTGAGGGGGAGAATCCTGTGTTCGAAATTTTTGGCGTGCCGTCCACGGCACTGTTCGGCCAGCTCCTGCTCGGCCTGATCAACGGTTCGTTCTACGCCTTGCTCTCGATCGGGCTGGCGGTGATCTTCGGCCTGTTGAACATCATCAACTTCGCCCATGGCGCGCAGTACACGGCGGGCGCGTTCCTGGCCTGGATGCTGCTCAATTACCTGGGCGTGAACTACTGGGCCGCGCTGGTGCTGGTGCCGCTCATCATGGCGGCGTTCGCCATCGTGATCGAGCGCGTGCTGATCTCGCGCACCTACCGCATGGACCATCTGTACGGCTTGCTGCTGACCTTCGGGCTGGCGCTGCTGATTGAAGGCGGGCTGCGCCAGGCCTACGGCGTGTCGGGGTTGCCGTACACCATCCCCAAGGCGCTGACGGGCGGGGTCAACCTGGGCTTCATGTTCCTGCCGTGGTACCGCGGCTGGGCGGTGGCGGTGTCGCTGGTGCTGTGTCTGGCGGTGTGGGTGCTGATCGAGAAGACCCGCGTCGGCGCCATGCTGCGCGCGGCCACCGAGAACCCGACCATCGTGCGCTCGTTCGGCATCAACGTGCCGCTGTTGATCACGCTGACCTACGCGCTCGGCGTGGCGCTGGCGTCGGTGGCCGGCGTGATCGCCGCGCCCATCTACCAGGTCAGCCCGATGATGGGCTCGAACCTGGTGGTGGTGGTGTTCGCGGTGGTGGTGATAGGCGGCATGGGTTCCATCATGGGCGCCATCGTCAGCGGCTTCGGGCTGGGCATCATCGAGGGGCTGACCAAGGTGTTCTATCCGGAAGCCGCCAACCTGGCGATCTTCCTCATCATGGTGCTGGTGCTGCTGTGCAAGCCTGCCGGCCTGTTCGGCAAGCCGCTGCAGGTGCAGAACGTGCTGGCGGCCGAAGCCACGCGCGAACCGGTGCAGCTGGGTCGTCGCGCCATGCGCTGGAGCATGGCGGCCCTGGCGCTGGTGGCGCTGGCCGCGCCCTGGTTTGTCTATCCCACGTTCCTGATGAAGGTGCTGTGTTTCGCGCTGTTCGCCGCGGCCTTCAACCTGCTGGTGGGCTATGTCGGCCTGTTGTCGTTCGGCCACGCCGCCTTCTTCGGCGCGGCGGCCTATGCCACCGGCATTGTCATGAAGCTGCTGGGCGCCACGCCCGAACTGGGCCTGCTGGCCGGGGTGCTGACCGGCGGCCTGCTCGGGCTGGCGTTCGGCGCCATCGCGATCCGGCGCCAGGGTATCTACTTCGCCATGATCACGCTGGCGCTGTCGCAGCTGGTGTACTTCATCGCGGTGCAGGCGGGTTTCACCGGCGGCGAGGACGGCCTGCAGAGCGTGCCGCGCGGCAAGCTGTTCGGTCTGTTCGACCTGGACAGCGTGATGCCGATGTACTACTTCACGCTGGCGGTGTTCGCCCTGGGTTACGCCTTCGTGCTGCGGGTGCTCAATTCGCCGTTCGGCGAGGTGATCCGTTCCGTGCGCGACAACGAGCAACGGGCCCGCTCGCTGGGCTATTCGACGTCGCGCTACAAGCTGCTGGCGTTTACGTTGTCGGCCTCGGTGGCGGGATTGGCCGGCGGGCTCAAGGTGCTGGTGTTCGGCGTGGCCTCGCTGACCGACGTGCACTGGCACGCCAACGGCGAAGTGGTGCTGATGGCGCTGCTGGGCGGCATTGGCACGGTGTTCGGTCCGCTGGCCGGCGCGTTCACTTTCGTGTCGCTGCAGAATTACCTGGCGCCGCTGGGGTCCTGGGTGCTGATCGTGCAGGGGGCTATCTTCATCCTGTGCGTCCTGTTGTTCCGCGACGGCATCATGGGGCTGGTGTCGCGCGCCTGGCTGGCCGTCGCCCGTTCGAAAAAGGAGTCGTGATGTTCCTGCATGTCGTGATGCTGCAGCTTTCCGGCGCCGCCGACGCGCGCTTCCATGAACGGGTGCAGGGATACTGTGCCCGCATCATGGCCGAATGCGACGGGGTGGCCGCCTATGCCTTCCGGCCCAACGAGGCCAGCCGCTCGGATGGCCTGTCCCATGCGGTGGTGGCCGGCTTCGCCGACGTCGCCGCCCACGACCGCTATCAGGTGTCGCCCGCGCATCAGGAAATGAAAGCCTACATGGCCGACTTCATCACGCGCCTGGTGGTGTTTGACGGGGAAATCCCTACAATTCCCTGAATATTCGCGTTCCCGGAAAGGGATACACTCGCGGATGATTTTTTGCCATCGGACCGTTCCACCCGTCATAGGTTGATAGATCATGGACTACGTATTGCCTCCCCAGCCGCTGACCGCGGTTCCCGTTGCTGGCAGCGCCGCGCTGTTCCCGGTGCGCCGCGTCTATTGCGTCGGCCGCAACTACGCCGAGCACGCCAAGGAAATGGGCTTCACCGGCCGTGAAGATCCGTTCTTCTTCTGCAAGCCCGCCGACGCCGTGCTGAGCGTGGCCGATGGCGAGACCGGCAAGATGCCGTATCCGCCCAAGACCTCCAACCTGCACTACGAAATGGAACTGGTGGTGGTGCTGGGCAAGGGCGGTCGGGACATTCCGGTGGATCAGGCCAACGATTGCGTCTGGGGCTACGCCCTGGGCCTGGACATGACCCGCCGCGACCTGCAGGGCGAAATGAAGAAGCAGGGCCGTCCCTGGGAAGTGGGCAAGGCGTTCGACCTGTCCGCGCCCCTGGGGCCGATCCACCCGCGCAGCGTGGTCGGCACGCTCGACAAGGGCGCCATCTGGCTCGACGTCAACGGCCAGCGCAAGCAGGCCAGCGATATCTCCCAGATGATCTGGAACATCCCCGAAAGCATTGCCTACCTGTCGGGCCTGTTCGAGCTGCAGCCGGGCGACATCATCTTCACCGGCACGCCCGAGGGCGTGGGCGCCGTGGTGCAGGGCGATGTCATCACCGGCGGCGTGGATGGCCTGGGCGAACTTCGCGTCCAGATCGTTTAAAGTACGCCCCGGAACCGTTTCTTCACTTCAGGAGCGCCAGCATGCGCAGCAAGATCGTGCTGACCGCCTTCGTCGTGTTCGGCTTCGTACTCGCCGGTTGCAATACCGTGGCGGGCATGGGCAAGGACATGTCGCGGGCCGGCAACGCCATCACCAACGCCGCCGACAAATAATCGTCCGGCCGTGTGGAAAAAAAAGCCCCTTGATCGCTCAAGGGGCTTTTTCTTTGGCCGGGCGCGGCGTTACGGGGATTCCCTGCCAGCCGCTCCAAGGGGAAACAGTCCCCTCGGCGGGCAGCTAGCCCACGCCGCGTGGCGGCTCACAGCACGTCCCCGGCGTAGTCCGCCAGGCGCGAGCGCTCGCCGCGCTGCAAGGTTACGTGGCCCGAGTGCGGCCAGCCCTTGAAGCGGTCGACCACGAACGTCAGGCCCGAACTGCCTTCGGTCAGGTAAGGCGTGTCGATCTGGGCGATGTTGCCCAGGCAGATCACCTTGGTGCCGGGGCCGGCGCGCGTCACCAGCGTCTTCATCTGCTTGGGCGTCAGGTTCTGGGCCTCGTCGATGATCAGGTACTTGTTCAGGAAGGTGCGCCCGCGCATGAAGTTCAGCGACTTGACCTTGATGCGCGACCGGATCAGGTCCATGGTGGCGGCGCGCCCCCAGTCGCCGTTGCCTTCGCCTTCGCCCATGTTCAGCACGTCGAGGTTGTCTTCCAGCGCCCCCATCCAGGGCAGCATCTTCTCTTCCTCGGTGCCGGGCAGGAAGCCGATGTCTTCACCGACAGGCACCGTGACGCGGGTCATGATGATCTCGGTGTAGCGCTTGGTCTCCAGCACCTGGGTGATGCCGGCCGCCAGCGCCAGCAGCGTCTTGCCCGTGCCCGCCTGGCCCAGCAGCGACACGAAGTCGCATTCCGGGTTCATCAGCAGGTTCATGGCGAAGTTCTGCTCGCGGTTGCGCGCGGTGATGCCCCAGACGTTGTTCTTGCCGTGGGTGTAGTCGCGCAGCGTCGCCAGCACCGCCATCTTGCCGCTGACCTCGCGCACCTGGGCGTACAGCGGCATCTGGCCTTCGAAGTAGACGAACTGGTTGACCACGAACTGCGAACACAGCGGGCCGTGGATGCGGTAGAAGGTGGTGCCGCCCTGTTGCCAGGATTCGACGTCCTTGCCGTGCTTGTTCCAGAAATCCTCGGGCAGCTGCATCACGCCCGAGTACATCAGGTCCGAGTCTTCCAGGACGTGGTCGTTGAAGTAGTCTTCCGCGGCCATGCCCAGCGCGCGCGCCTTCAAGCGCATGTTGATGTCCTTGGACACCAGCACGACTTCGCGCTGCGGGTATTTTTCCTGCAGCGCCCGCACCACGCCCAGGATCTGATTGTCGGCCTTGCCCATGGGCAGGTCCGAGGGCAGGGTGCTGTGGATGGCGGTGGTCTGGAACATCAGGCGCCCGGTGGCGTCCTTGTTGCCCAGCTTGGCCAGTTCCAGGCCTTCGTCCAGCTGGGTCGCGTCCTGCACCAGGGCGTCGAGCGAACGGCTGACCTGGCGGGCGTTGCGCGCCACTTCGGACATGCCCTTTTTCTGGTGGTCCAGTTCTTCGAGCGTCATCATCGGCAGGAAGATGTCGTGCTCTTCGAAGCGGAACAGCGAGCTGGGGTCGTGCAGCAGCACGTTGGTGTCCAGCACGAACAGCTTGCGCGGCTCGTTCTGGGCGCGCGGCTTGGCGCGCTTGGCCGGAGTCGCGGCGGGCTTGGCCTGGCGCGCCTGGGCGCGCGGCGCCGGGGCCGGCGCGGCGGGGGCCGGCGGCGGCACCTGGCGGGCCGGAATCTGGGCCTTGCGGGCGGGATGGGCCATGCCGTCGAGTTCGGGCTGGACCAGCAGCTCGTCCTCGTCGTCTTCGGCCAGGACGGCCTGGGTGTTCGACCGCGCAGCGGCGGTCTTGGTGCTGCGGGCCTGCGCCCGGGCGTTATCGCCCGAGGGGAAGGTCAGGATGGCTGCGGGGCGGGTGGGCAACTTCGGAAGCGGCATATGCGTCACTCTCCAGTATGGGCCGGCTATGGCACCTGACGGGTATTCCTGTGCACGGCTAACCGATGCTCTTGGCGGCCTGCAGGACTTCCTTGGCGTGGCCCGGGACCTTCACCCCGCGCCACTCCTGCACCAGCACGCCATAAGCGTCGATCAGAAAGGTGCTGCGCTCGATGCCGCGCACCTGCTTGCCGTACATGTTCTTCTGCTTGATGACGCCGTACAGATTGCACACGGTTTCGTCGGCGTCGGAGATGAGAGGGAAAGGAAGCTCGTACTTGGCCTTGAAGTTCTCGTGCGACTTCAGCGAATCGCGCGAGATTCCGACCACCACGGCGCTGGCCGACAGGAAGTCGGCGTGCAGGTCGCGGAAATCCTGGCTCTCGGTCGTGCAGCCAGGGGTGTTGTCCTTGGGATAGAAATACAGGATCACGGCGCGACCCTGGCACTGCTCCAGGCTGATCGGCCCGATGGTGCTTTCAGCGGTGAACAGCGGGGCGGGCTTGCCGATGATGGGCATCATCATGTCTGGGGTTCTCCGTTCGGGGGGATGAGGGCGACGACCACGCGCCGGCCCTCCGCCATCAGGATGTTGTAGGTGCGCGAGGCGGCGTGGGTGTCCATGATTTCCACGCCGATGCCCGCGGCCAACAGGGGACGCAGCACTTCGGGGCGCAGGAACTGCTGGCGGCCGCCCGTGCCGACCAGCAGCACTTCCGGCGCATTGGCCGGGCGGCTGGGGGTGGCTTCGGGTTCGTCCAGGAACGCCAAGGGGTCGCGGACGGGTTCGGACAATCCGGCCGCCTGACGCAAGAGGGTGGGGGTGATGTCGGCCGGCGACTGAACGGGCCAAGGGGCAACTTCGCCTTCGGGGCCAAAAGCGACCGAGGAGGAAAAACGTACCTGGTTGACCTCGATATAACCGTCACCGTAGGCGGTGACGGTGTTCAGGGCGGCCGTCGCAGGATCGGTATGCAGCTTCAATAAATACTCCGGCTTTATGGCTCCGATAATAGCGCATCAGGATGGCGGCATGTTGCAAAGGGAATACCCCCACGCCTTGCTCGCTGCGCACTCTGCCCCGCGGGGGCTGCCCGCCCTTGGGGGCGGCCCGGCGGCCGGACGGGCATTTTTGCCACCAATTTTGCCCTCAAACAGGCCCTATTTTTGTTCCATTTGCCGCCCAGGCGTCCTTGCGCTAGATTACAGGGTTTTGCTGCGCCGCAAACCTTTGCTGGCGCGGCCTTTGAGCCCGTTTCCCCTTCGCGCCCTCGCGCCCTGGATTTTTGCCCCTTCGCCCCCTAAGGATTCCCATCATGAGGAAGTTCTCTCGCATTGAGCGTTTGCCCCCGTACGTTTTCAACATTACCGGCGAGCTCAAGATGGCAGCCCGTCGGCGCGGCGAGGACATCATCGACATGTCGATGGGCAATCCGGACGGCGCCACCCCCAAGCACATCGTCGACAAGATGGTCGAGGCCACCATCCGCCCGACCACCCACGGCTACTCGGTGTCCAAGGGCATCCCGCGCCTGCGCAAGGCCATCTGTGACTGGTACCAGCGCCGCTACGCGGTCGAACTCGACCCCGATTCCGAAGCCATCGTCACCATCGGCTCCAAGGAAGGCCTGGCGCACCTGATGCTGGCCACCCTGGACCGCGGCGACACCGTGCTGGTGCCCAACCCCAGCTACCCGATCCACATCTATGGCGCGGTCATCGCCGGCGCCAACATCCGTTCCGTGCGCATGACGCCGGGCGTGGACTTCTTCGAGGAACTCGAGCGCGCCGTGCGCGAGTCGATTCCCAAACCCAAGATGATGGTGCTGGGCTTCCCCAGCAACCCGACCGCCCAGTGCGTCGACCTGTCGTTCTTCGAGCGCGTGGTGGCCCTGGCCAAGGAACACGACATCCTGGTGGTGCACGACCTGGCCTACGCCGACATCACCTTCGACGGCTATGTCGCCCCCTCGATCATGCAGGTGCCCGGCGCGCGGGATGTCGCGGTCGAGTTCTTCACCATGAGCAAGAGCTACAACATGGCGGGTTGGCGCATCGGCTACATGGTCGGCAACCGCGAGCTGGTCGGCGCGCTGGCGCGCATCAAGAGCTATCACGACTACGGCACGTTCACGCCGATCCAGGTGGCCTCGATCGCCGCCCTGGACGGCCCGCAGGACTGCGTGAACGAGATCGTGGCGCAGTACCAAAGCCGCCGCGACGTGCTCGCGCGCGGTCTGCACGAAGCAGGTTGGAATGTGGAAATTCCCAAGGCGTCCATGTACATCTGGGCGCAGATCCCCGAACCCTACCGGGCAATGGGCTCTTTGGAATTTGCCAAGCGCGTCCTGTCGGATGCGAAAGTGGCCGTGTCCCCCGGGATCGGCTTCGGCGAGTATGGCGACGAATACGTACGCTTCGCTCTTATCGAAAACGAGCAGCGCACCCGCCAGGCGGTGCGCGGCATCAAGGATATGTTCCGCAAGGACGGCTATAGGTAAGGTCCCCCCCGAAGCGCTGCGCGCTTCCCCCCAGGGGGGCATGCTGGCGGACCGGCGGAGCCGGATCCGCGGCATCCCGATCGGGGGGCGCGTTTGTGGACTGCAGCCGTTATTGCGTGAGTGTTTGGAGAACTGAAATGAATTCCCCTCAACGCCCGCCCGCCGAGGGCGCCGCGATGAATCCCATGAAAGTGGGCCTGCTGGGCCTGGGCGTGGTCGGCGGCGGCACCTGGACGGTGCTGTCGCGCAATGCGGAAGAGATCGCGCGCCGCGCCGGTCGCCGCATTGAAGTGACCCGCGCCGCCGTGCGCGACGTGCCCAAGGCGCGCGCCCGCGTCGGCGACACGCTGCCCGTGGATACCGACGTGCACGCGCTGGTGCGCGATCCCGAGATCGACATCGTGGTCGAGCTGATCGGCGGCGATACGCTGGCGCGCGAGCTGGTGCTGGAAGCCATCGCCAACGGCAAGCACGTGGTCACCGCCAACAAGGCGCTGCTGGCCAAGCACGGCAATGAGATCTTCGCCGCGGCCTCCGAGCGCGGCGTGATGGTGGCCTTCGAAGCCGCCGTCGCCGGCGGCATCCCCATCATCAAGGCCATCCGCGAAGGCCTGACCGCCAACCGCATCCAGTGGGTCGCCGGCATCATCAACGGCACCACCAATTTCATCCTGTCGGAAATGCGCTCGCGCGGCCTGCCGTTCGCCGACGTGCTGGCCGAAGCCCAGCGCCTGGGCTACGCCGAAGCCGATCCCACGTTCGACGTGGAAGGCGTCGACGCCGCGCACAAGCTGACGCTGCTGGCCTCGCTGGCCTTCGGCGTGCCGGTGCAGTTCGACCGCGCCTACATCGAAGGCATCTCGCAACTGGCCGCCGAGGACATCGAGCACGCCGAGCGCCTGGGCTACCGCATCAAGCTGCTGGGCATCACCAAGCGCCGCGCCGACGGTATCGAGCTGCGCGTGCATCCCGCGCTGGTGCCGGCCGAGCGCCTGTTGGCCAACGTCGAAGGCGCCATGAACGCGGTGCTGGTCAAGGGCGACGCCGTCGGCCCGACGCTGTACTACGGCCAGGGCGCCGGCGAAGAGCCGACCGCCTCGGCGGTGGTGGCCGACCTGGTCGACGTGACCCGCCTGCATACCGCCGATCCGGGCAACCGCGTGCCGCATCTGGCGTTCCAGCCGGACGCCATGGCCGACACGCCGATCCTGCCGATCGAGCAGGTCAGCACCTCCTACTACCTGCGCCTGCGCGTGGACGACCAGCCGGGCGTGCTGGCCGACATCGCGCGCCTCCTGGCCGACCGCTCGATCTCGATCGGCTCGATGATCCAGCAGCCCTCGCACATCGGCGGCGCGGACATCATCTTCCTGACGCACGAAGCGGTGGAGGGCAACGTCAACCAGGCCATCGAGCGCATCGAGGCCTTGCCGTTCGTGCGGTCCAAGGTCACGCGCCTGCGCGTGGAGCATTTGGCATGAGGAAGGCCCACCCCCGAAGCGCCTGCGGCGCTTCCCCCTCAAGGGGGCGCCGGCGGCGGCCCGGCGGAGCCGGCTCCGCGCGGCCTGGCCTGGCGGGACGCAGTGCATTGTGGAGTCAATGACATGAACTACATTTCTACGCGGGGGGGCATGGCGCCCCTGCCGTTCTCCGACATCCTGCTCGAAGGGCTGGCGCCGGATGGCGGCCTGGCCGTGCCGGAGCAACTGCCGCAGATCTCGGCAGAGACGCTGGAATCGTGGCGTGGCCTGCCGTACGCCGACCTGGCGTTCGAAGTGCTGTCGCGCTTTGCCACCGACATCCCGGCCGAGGACCTGCGCCGCCTGACCCGCGCCGCCTACACCTCGCAGATCTTCAACAGCGAAGACATCGTCCCGCTACGTCCGCTGAACGACGGCCTGTCGCTGCTGGGGCTGTCCGAAGGCCCGACGCTGGCCTTCAAGGACATGGCCATGCAGTTCCTGGGCCAGGTGTTCGAGTACGTGCTGACCCAACGCGGCACCACGCTCAACATCGTCGGCGCCACCTCGGGCGACACCGGTTCGGCGGCCGAATACGCGCTGCGCGGCAAACGCGGCGTGGCCGTATTCATGCTGTCGCCGCACGGCCGCATGAGCGCGTTCCAGCGCGCCCAGATGTACTCGCTGCAGGACGAGAACATCCACAACATCGCCGTGCGCGGCGTGTTCGACGAAGCGCAGGACATCGTCAAGGCGCTGGCCGGCGACCTGGCCTTCAAGGCCAAGTACCGCCTGGGCGCGGTCAACTCGATCAACTGGGCGCGCATCGCCGCCCAGGTGGTGTACTACTTTCACGGCTGGCTGCGCGCCACCGACAAGCCGGGCCAGCAGGTCTCGTTCACGGTGCCCTCGGGCAACTTCGGCAACATCCTGTCGGGCCACATCGCCCGCGGCATGGGCCTGCCGGTACGCCGCCTGGTGCTGGCCACCAACGAGAACAACGTGCTGGAAGAATTCTTCCGCACCGGCATCTATCGCCCACGCCCGGCCGAGCAGACCTACGCCACCTCCAGCCCGTCGATGGACATTTCGCGCGCCTCGAACTTCGAGCGCTTCGTGTTCGACCTGGTCGGCCGCGATGCCGACCGCGTCAAGGCGCTGTGGGCCGACATGGCGCGCGACGGTTTCTTCGACCTGTCGGCGCTCAAGCCGCAATTCGAGGCACAGTACGGCTTCGTCTCGGGCGCCAGCTCGCACGAAGACCGCCTGGCCACGATCCGTTCGCTTTACGACGAGACCGGCGTGCTGGTCGATCCGCACACCGCCGACGGCGTCAAGGTCGCGCGCGAGCACGTCGAGCCCGGCGTGCCGATGCTGGTGCTGGAAACCGCCTTGCCGGCCAAGTTCTCGGAAACCATCGAGGCCGCGCTGGGCCGTCCGGCCACGCCGCCGGGCAATCTGGCCAACCTGGAATCCTTGCCGCAGCGCGTTGAAGTCATGGACTGCGATGCCGCCGCCGTGCGCCGCTACATCGAGGCCCACGCCAAGGTGTAAAGGCAGCTTGCGGTTGTATGGGGTTGCAACCTCTCGCGGTGTGAGCCGCGAGGGGTTTTTTACTTTCATACGCATTTTGGCCACATGCCGTCACTTTTTTTCGGCGCGCATCCGATACAGTGAATCCACCATTCACACTCGGAGAACACGCCCATGAACCTGAAGACCATGACGTTGGCCCTGGTGGTGACCGGAGTAGGGGTGCTGGCCGGATGCTCGTCGCCCTCGGTTATTCAGCAACGGGACGGGACCTCGACCGTGACGCCCGACACGCCGACCTATGACAAGAAGTCCGGCATGTACGAGTACGACAAGGACGGCAAGAAGGTCCAGATCAACAAGGACGATGTGAAGTCCATCGAAGAGGTCAAGTAAGCCCTTCGCCGGATCCCGACGAAAAAAAGCCCCGGCTCAGGCCGGGGCTTTTTGTTGGGCGAACACCGGGCTTACTTGCCCGCGTCCTCGGCGTGGTAGCGGCCCACGCGTTCGACTTCGTTCTTCGAGCCCAGGATCACGCTGACGCGCTGGTGCAGCTTGTCCGGCTGGATGTCGAGGATGCGCTGCGTGCCGTTGATTGCCGCGCCGCCGGCCTGTTCGATGAGGAAGCTCATGGGGTTGGCTTCGTACATCAGGCGCAGCTTGCCGGCCTTGCCCGGCTCGCGCGCATCCCAGGGGTACATGAAGATGCCGCCGCGGGTCAGGATGCGATGCACATCGGCCACCATCGAGGCGATCCAGCGCATGTTGTAGTCCTTGCCCAGGGGGCCGGTGGAACCGGCCAGGCAGTCGTCGATGTAGCGCTTGACCGGGGCGGCCCAGTGGCGCATGTTCGACATGTTGATGGCGAATTCCTTGGTGTCTTCGGGCACGCGGATGTTCTCGTGGGTCAGCACCCAGGAACCCATCTCGCGGTCCAGCGTGAAACCGACCACGCCGTTGCCGATGGTCAGCACCAGCATGGTCTGCGGGCCGTAGACGGCATAGCCGGCCACCACCTGCTTGTTGCCCGGCTGCAGGAAGTCGGCCTCACAGACCGGCGCGCCCGACACGTTGTGCGGGGCGTGCAGCACCGAAAAGATGGTGCCGATCGACACGTTCACGTCGATGTTCGAGGAGCCGTCCAGCGGATCGAACAGCAGCAGGTATTCGCCCTTGGGGTAACGGTTCGGAATCAGGTGGATGGTCTCCATCTCTTCCGAGGCCATGGCCGCCAGGTGGCCGCCCCATTCGTTGGCTTCGAGCAGGATCTCGTTGGACAGCACGTCCAGCTTCTTCTGCACTTCGCCCTGCACGTTCTCGCTTTCGAGACTGCCCAGGACGCCGCCGAGCGCGCCCTTGCTGACCGCGTGGCTGATCGCCTTGCAGGCGCGCGCCACCACTTCGATGAGCAGCCGCACTTCGGGGGCCAGGGCCTGCGCGGAGCGTTGCTGCTCCACCAGGTATTGGGTAAGTGTTTTACGTTTCAAGAGGTTCTCCCTATGCTGCGAATTCTAAAGCCTTGGATACGATTTCCTGCACGTTGCGCGACAGCCCTTCGTGGGCGCGCACCCGCTGCAGCGCTTCCTGCATGGGGCCGCGCAGGGCCGGCACGTAGCGCGACCAGTTGTCCAGCGCGCGCGCCAGGCGGGCGGCGATTTCCGGGTTGAGGGCGTCCAGCGCCAGCACCTGGTCGGCCCAGAAGGCGTAGCCCGAGCCATCCGGGTGGTGCATGCCGCGGGCATTGTTCAGGCAGAACTGGAAAATCAGCGCGCGCGCCCGGTTCGGGTTGCGCAGCGTGAACGCCGGGTGCGTCATCAGTTCGCGCGCGGTCTGCACCGTGGTGTAGCGCGCCGCCGCCTGCAGCGCGAACCACTTGTCCACCACCAGCGCGTTGTCATGCCATTTGTCGTAGAACGCCGCCAGCGCCCGTTGCGGGAAGTCGCCCTGGCCGTAGTTGATCAGGGCCGACAATGCCGCCATGCTGTCGGTCATGTTGCCGGCGTGTTCGTATTGCTGTTCGGCCAGGCGCTGCGCCTCGTGCTCGCCGGCCGCCATCAGGTGGCTGAGCGCCAGGTTCTTCATGGCCCGCTTGCCGGCCGGCACGGGCGCGGGGCTGTATTCGCCCGGCGTCTGGTTGTCGTCGAAGGCCTGGCGGAATTCGGCCGCCAACTGCCGGCCCAGCTCGGCGCGCAGGAA
Source organism: Achromobacter ruhlandii (assembly GCF_902859695.1). Lineage (GTDB taxonomy): Bacteria > Pseudomonadota > Gammaproteobacteria > Burkholderiales > Burkholderiaceae_B > Achromobacter > Achromobacter ruhlandii. Next base: position 72,286 of record NZ_CADIJL010000012.1, on the reverse strand, counting down.
ATCGCGCGCCACCGCCAGCGCCGGCGGATCGACGGCCTGCATGCGTTCGGCCAGGGTCTTTTCCGAGGGCAGCGCCAGGGCGCGGGCGCGGTAAGCGGCATCCAGCGCCGGGTCGGTCAACAGCGCGCGCCAGGCGGCGATGAAGGCCGGGTCGGCGTGCAGCGTGCGGCCGGCCTGGCGCGCCTCGGCCAGCGCCAGGATCTGGCGGGTGGCCAGTTCCTGGCCGGCTTCCCAGCGCGCGAACGGGTTGCCGTCGTGGGCCGACAGCAGCGCCAACTCCTCGTCGGTCCAGTCGTAATCGACGATCACCGGCGCGGAAAAGTCGCGCAGCAGCGACGGCACCGGCATTTCGTCGATGTCGTCGAAATGCCATTGCTGGCTCTGCGTGGTCAGTTCCAGCAGCGCGGTGTCCTTGACCGCGCCGTCATGGCGCAAGGGCAGGGCGCGGCCATTGCGGTCCAGCAGGCCGATGGCGAAGGGGATATGGTAGGGCGCCTTGACGAAGCCGGCGGGGGCCTTTTTCTCGACACCGACCGGCTGGCATTCCTGCGACAACGTCACGGTGCAGCGGCGCGCGGCGGCGTCGTGCGTCAACTGGACGCTAACGCGCGGCGTGCCGGCCTGGCGGTACCAGTTGCGGAACACCGACAGATCGCGGCCCGGGTGCTGACGGGTGTAGACCGATTCCATGGCGGCGACGAAGTCGTCGCAGGTCACGGCCTGGCCGTCGTGGCGGCGGAAATACTCGTCCATGCCGGCGCGGAAACCGGCTTCGCCCAGCAGCGTGTGCTGCATGCGGATGACCTCGGCGCCTTTCTCGTACACCGTGGCGGTATAGAAGTTGCCGATTTCCTGATAACTGTCGGGGCGGATCGGGTGGGCCATCGGACCCGCGTCCTCCGGGAATTGCGCCGCGCGCAGTGTCACCACGTCGTCGATGCGCTTGACCGCGCGGGCGCTGGCGGCGGCGGTTTCGTCCATGCCTTGCGCCATCATGTCGGCGCTGAATTCCTGGTCGCGGAAGACGGTCAGCCCTTCCTTCAGGCTCAACTGGAACCAGTCGCGGCAGGTGACGCGGTTGCCGGTCCAGTTGTGAAAGTACTCGTGGCCGATGACCGATTCGATGCCCTCGTAATTGGCGTCCGTGGCGGTATCCGCGTCGGCCAGCACGTAGGCGGCATTGAAGATGTTCAGGCCCTTGTTCTCCATCGCGCCCATATTGAAGTCATGGACGGCCACCACCATGAAGCGGTCCAGGTCGAGTTCCAGGCCGAAACGGGTTTCGTCCCAACGCAACGCGCGCACCAGGGAGTCCAGCGCCCATTCGGTCTTGGTCTCGGCGCCCGGGTCGCTGTAGACCTGCAGCAGCACGTCACGGCCGCTGGCGGTCTTGACCTTGGTTTCGCGCTGCGTCAGGTTGCCGCCCACCAGCGCGAACAGATAGCAGGGCTTGGGGAACGGGTCTTCCCATTCCACCTCGTTGCGGCCGTCGGGCAACTGGCGCGAGGCAACCAGGTTGCCGTTGGACAGCAGCACCGGATAGGCCGGCGCGGCGCGCAAGGTCACGCGGTAGCGCGACATGACGTCCGGCCTGTCGGCGAACCAGGTGATGCGGCGAAATCCCTCCGCCTCGCATTGGGTGAAGAAATTGCCGCCCGAGACGTACAGGCCCATCAGCGTTGAGTTGGCCGAGGGCTTGCAACGGCTGACGATCTCCACGGTGGCTTCGGCGGGCAGGCCGTACAGCGCCAGGCTGTGTTCGGACAGGTGGTAGCGGTCGGCCGGCAGGGCCTGGCCGTCCACGCCTACCGAGACGAGTTCCAGCTCTTCGCCGTCCAGCACCAGGGCGGCGTCGGCGCTGGCATCGGCCTTGCGCCGCACCTGCATGATGCAGCGCACCTCGGTGCTGTCGGGCGCCAGGTCGAAGGCCAGGGAGACTTGCGGAATGTCGTAGGGGTAGGGCTGGTAATCCTTGCGGTATACGGTAACGGGCGTGTCTGTGCGCATGGGATTGCAGTCCTGTATGAACGAGAGTCCTATTGTAGTGGCTGGGCCGTGACACACAGGCGCATCGGCCCCGGGGGAGCGTAAACTTTCGGCGGCCCGCGCGGTCAAAGCTCAGTATGATGGGCGCCGTCGCGCAATGAGGAGTTGCAAATGTTCCGTTCCGTACCGTTCAATACCGGCCGTTGGGCCGCCGTCCTGGCCGTACTGGGGGCGCTGGTGCTGAGCGGATGCGCCACTCCCACCGTGTCGGCGCGCGTCACCTCGTTCCAGCAATGGCCCACCGGCGTCGAAGGCCAGACCTATCAATTCGTGCCCGCCGAACCGTCACAGGCCAATAATCTTGAATACCAGTCCTACCAGGACATGGTTCGTGCCGGTATCGGCGCCACCGGCCTGGTGGAAGCCCCGGCCGGCGCCAAGGCCCGTTTCGACGTGTCGTTCCGTTATGGCACGGCACAGACGCAAGTCATGGTGCGGCGGCCTTATGACCCATATTTCAACGGCGGGTATGGCTACGGCGGCTTCTATGGTCCGCGTCCGTGGGGCGGCTATTACGGCTACTGGGGCCCGGAATGGGTGGACGTGCCCGTGGTGGCCCAGCGCAATACGCTCTCGCTGCAGATCCACGACAGCCAGCGCGGCGGGGCCGAGGTCTACCGGTCCAGCGCCTTCATACTCAGCGAGCAGGACAATTTCGTCCGCATGATGCCCTACCTGGTTCGTGCAATATTTGACAACTTCCCGGGAAATAATGGCGCCGAGCGTGAAATCCAATTTCCCGTTCAGTAAATTTCAGCCGCCGCGGGCGGCAAGCCAAAAATAATAAAGGCGCACCACAATGGTGCGCCTTTATTTTTCTTACTGAAAAATAGGTTTTATTCTTTGATGAGAAAACTGTCGCGCGTGGCGCCGGCGGCTTCTTCCGCGGCGAGCCAGCGCGGCGCCTTGCCACGACCGCTCCAGGTTTCCCCGGTTTGGGGGTGGCGGTACTTGGGCGCAACGGCGCGTTTGGCGGCGTTGGCGGGGCGGCCGGCGGCGCCAGCCTTGCGGCGGCCGGCGCTGGCGGCGCGGACAGGCTTGCCGGCGCCGTAGGCGGCGGCGATCTCTTCGGGGGTGATGTCGTACTCGCGCATCGACGTGATGATCGACGAGATCACCGGCTTGCGACGCTTGGTTTGGAGGACTTCAGCCTTCTTTTGGAGCTTGTTGATTTCCTTTTCGATCTTTGCTTGCAGAGCTGCGTAGGTTTCTCGGGCCATGGTTATTCCTGATTATGGAACTGCTTTAATCGCCGGCGGAGTTATGTTTATTTGTTGTGCCTCGCATAATACAGAAATTGCCGGTCGAGTGCCGCAGTTTTGGACTAATTACTTTGTATCAAAACCGCCGGAGAGTCTTTAGTCTTGCGGGTTCCCGCAAGGAACAAGTTTTGGGAATGATATTCTCAAATTTGGGACCAATTGAAACAAAACCCGCTTTGGTTCACGGGGCGGACGAATGCAACTTCATGGCGCCGGAATTGCGTGCTTTTGTTTCAGGAAGCGAGCGGATGGATGAAAGATCCGGAAATTTCAGCGATAGGTAAGAATGCGTCACCCCGGTTTCGGAAAGCGCGTCCGCATCGTCTCGGACTGATCTTCCAGAGATCGGACGACTGGGGCATTGCGCGTATTTCAGCGATTTGAGCGGGTATACGGATTTTCCTTCCCGATTCTCGGGAAAGTTATGTCGGTGTAAAGATTTTCGTCATTCTCCCCGGTATCTCTATTTTGTTGTTGAGTTGTATGACAAGTTTGGCACTGTCTTCCGCCATGCTGCATTGCGGTCGGCAGGGGCCGCTGGAAGCAATGCGTGGCGGCAGGATCCTATTTTCGGCTAGCGTTGGCGCCAGTTTGGGAGCGGCCGCAAATTGGTTAACTTGCTAGACAATATTCGAGCGGCGCGACGTCGGACCCGTGTCGGCGGTACGATATAGCCTTGAGCGTCCTGGCAGCCGCGTGTGCGCGCCGGCGCCCCCGAACAGAGTCCTATGAAAATCATCGATCCCGCTATTGCATCCCTGGCCACCGCCAAATCGCTGTTGCTCGACCCCTGGGGGCTGACCGAGGCCGACATGGCGCGCGCGCTGGGCGAAATCTTCACCCACAAGGTCGACTATGCCGACCTGTATTTCCAGTACACCCGCAGCGAGGGCTGGAGCCTGGAAGAGGGCATCGTCAAGACCGGCAGCTTCTCGATCAGCCAGGGCGTCGGCGTGCGCGCCGTCAGCGGCGAGAAAACCGCGTTCGCCTATTCCGATTCGCTCTCGGCCGACGCCTTGCTGTCCTCGGCCCATGCGGTGCGCGGCATCGCCCGCCGCGGCGCCGGCAAGGTCAAGGTGGCGGCGCAAGTCGAGGCCGAAATGGGCCGCAGCCTGTATGCCGACATCGATCCGGTGGCGACCCTGAGCGCGCCCGAGAAGGTCGCGCTGCTTGAACGCATCGAGCGCATGGCGCGGGCCCGCGATCCGCACGTGATCCAGGTCATGGCCGGCCTGGGGGCCGAATATGACGTTGTGCTGGTGGCTGGCAGCGATGGCCGCCTGGCAGCGGACGTGCGGCCGCTGGTGCGCCTGTCGCTGACCGTCATCGCCGAACGCAATGGCCGCCGCGAAATGGGTCATGCCGGCGGCGGCGGCCGCCTGGGGCTGGCGTATTTCACCGACGAAATGCTGCAGGGCTACGTCGAGCGCGCCGTGCATGAAGCCATGGTCAACCTGGAGGCGCGCCCGGCGCCCGCTGGCGAGATGACGGTGGTGCTGGGATCCGGCTGGCCCGGCATCCTGCTGCACGAAGCCGTCGGCCACGGCCTGGAAGGCGACTTCAACCGCAAAGGCTCCAGCGTGTTCTCGGGCCGCATCGGCGAGCGTGTCGCGTCCAAGGGCGTGACCGTGGTCGACGACGGCACCATTCCCGATCGCCGCGGCTCGCTCAACATCGACGATGAAGGCAACGCCACCCAGCGCAACGTGCTGATCGAAGACGGCATCCTGCGCGGCTACATGCAGGACACGCTGAACGCGCGCCTGATGAAGACCGCCGCCACCGGCAACGGCCGCCGCGAATCGTTCGCGCATCTGCCCATGCCGCGCATGACCAATACCTACATGCTGGCCGGCGACAAGGCGCCCGAGGAAATCATCTCGTCCGTCAAGCGCGGCCTGTACGCGGCCAATTTCGGCGGCGGGCAGGTCGACATCACCAACGGCAAGTTCGTGTTCTCGGCCTCCGAGGCCTACATGATCGAAGACGGCAAGATCACGTATCCGGTCAAGGGCGCCACCCTGATCGGCAACGGCCCCGACGCCATGACCCGCGTCAGCATGATCGGCGACGACCTGAAGCTGGATTCCGGCGTGGGCACGTGTGGCAAGGATGGCCAGAGCGTGCCGGTGGGCGTGGGCATGCCCACGGTGCGCATGGAAGGCCTGACCGTCGGCGGGACGGCCTGACCGGGCGCCAGGCCGCCAGCAGGGCCGCCACGCCGCGTCATAAACCGGCGTGACGGCCCGAAAAAATTGTGCTAGAGTCTTTTCCCATGAAATTCGCTTCCCCCGCCTTTTACTTTTATTTTTTTGGTTTTCTGAAGCCGCTGGCGGAGGAAGGGAAGCGCTCAATCTGAAGTTTGGAAAGAATCCCCCCAAAAAAGCCGCCAGCGAACTGGCGGCTTTTTTTGTGCCGTCAGCTTGAGGAACAACCCCGGGACCGATCCCGGTGGCGGGAAACCCAGGAGCAGTACCGTGTCACACAATACCGACGACCTTCGCATCCGAGAAATCAAAGAGCTGAACCCGCCCGCGCACGTCATGCGCGAGTTCGCCTGCACCAAGGAAGCTTCCGACACCGTGTTCGCCGCCCGGCAGTCGATGCACCGCATCCTGCATGGCATGGACGACCGCATGATCGTCGTGATCGGCCCGTGTTCGATCCACGACACCCGCGCCGCGATCGAATACGCGAAGCGCCTGAAGCCGGTGCGTGACCGTCTCAGCGCGGACCTGGAAATCGTGATGCGCGTGTATTTCGAGAAGCCCCGCACCACGGTCGGTTGGAAGGGGCTGATCAACGACCCGGACCTGGATGGCAGCTTCGACATCAACAAGGGCGTGCGCGTGGCGCGCGAGCTGCTGCTGGATATCAACAGCCTGGGGCTGCCGGCGGGGTGCGAGTTCCTGGACATGATTACGCCGCAGTACATTGCGGACCTGGTTTCCTGGGGGGCGATCGGGGCGCGCACGACGGAGAGCCAGGTGCATCGCGAACTGGCATCCGGACTGTCGTGTCCGGTGGGTTTCAAGAACGGCACGGATGGCAATGTGAAGATCGCCGTGGACGCGATCAAGGCGGCATCGCAGCCGCACCATTTCCTGTCGGTGACCAAGGGCGGGCATTCGGCCATCGTCTCGACGGCCGGCAACGAGGACTGTCACGTCATCCTGCGCGGCGGCAAGACGCCGAACTACGACGCCGCCAGTGTCGATGCGGCCTGCCAGGACATGTCCAAGGCCGGCCTGGCGCAACGCATCATGATCGACGCCAGCCACGCCAACAGCAGCAAGAAGCCCGAGAACCAGCCTCTGGTGATCGAGGACGTGGCGCGTCAGATGGAAGCGGGCGACGCGCGTCTTGTCGGCGTGATGGTCGAAAGCCATCTGCTCGGCGGCCGCCAGGACATGGTGCCGGGCACGCCGCTGGTCTACGGCCAGAGCATCACTGACGGCTGCATCGACTGGGACGCCTCGGTGGCCGTGCTCGAGCGCCTGGCGCATGCCGTGCGGGAGCGCCGCCGGGTTGCGCTTACCTCCGGCAAATGAGCCGCAACGGCCGCGAGCCGTCCAGGCGGACGGTTTGCGGCGCAGCAAGGCGGGCGGCGTAGAATATCCGGATTCCCCATCCGAGAATCCGCTGATCATGAACGCTCCCTTGCACGCTGAATCGTTGCGCCGCGCGGTGCCGGCCGCTTGTCTCGAGGCCCTGCGCGCCCGCTTCGGCGACCGCTTCTCCGAATCCGCCGCGGTGCGCGAACACCATGGCCGCGATGAGTCGCCGTATCCGGCGATGCTGCCCGATGCCGTGGTCTTCGCCCAGAGCACCGAGGAAGTCGCCGAGGTCGCCAGGCTGTGCAACGAACACCGCGTGCCGCTGATTCCCTACGGCGCGGGGTCGTCGCTGGAGGGCCACATCCTGGCGATCCAGGGCGGCATCAGCCTGGACCTGTCGCAGATGAACAAGGTGCTGGCCGTCAACGCCGAAGACCTGACCGCCACCGTGCAGGCCGGCGTGCTGCGCAAGCAGCTCAATGAAGAGATCCGCGGCACCGGCCTGTTCTTCCCGATCGATCCGGGCGCCGACGCCAGCCTGGGCGGCATGGCCGCCACGCGCGCCTCCGGCACCAACGCCGTGCGCTACGGCACCATGCGCGAGAACGTCATGTCGCTGACCGTGGTCACCGCCGACGGCCGCATCGTGCGCACCGCCGGCCGCGCCCGCAAGTCGTCGGCCGGCTACGACCTGACCCGCATCTTCGTGGGCAGCGAAGGCACGCTGGGCATCATCACCGAAGTCACCGTGCGCCTGTATCCGCAGCCCGAGGCCGTGTCGGCCGCGGTCTGCAACTTCCCCACGCTCGATGCCGCGGTACAGAGCGTGATCGAAATCATCCAGATGGGCGTGCCGGTGGCGCGCGTCGAGTTCATGGACGCGGCCAGCGTGCGCGCTGTCAACCTGCACAGCAAGCTGACGCTGCGCGAAACGCCGCTGCTGGTGTTTGAATTCCACGGCAGTCCGGCGGGCGTGCAGGAGCAGGCCGAGACCGTGCAGGCCATCACCGCCGAGCATGGCGGCATGGACTTCGAATGGGCCGAGCGCCCCGAGGACCGCAGCCGCCTGTGGACCGCGCGCCACAACGCTTACTTCGCCGGCCTGCAATTGCGCCCCGGCTGCCGCGCCAGCACCACCGACGTGTGCGTGCCGATCTCGCGCCTGGCCGACTGCGTGCGCGACACGGTCGAGGAACTGGACCGCGCCAGCTTCCCGTACACCATCGTCGGCCACGTCGGTGATGGCAACTTCCACGTGCTGATGCTGCTGGACGCCGACAGCGAGCGCGAATGGCAGGAGTCCGAGACCATCAATCACAACCTGGTGCGCCGAGCCATCGCGGCCGATGGCACCTGCACGGGCGAGCATGGCGTCGGCCTGCACAAGATGCAGTTCATGGCCGAAGAGCACGGCGATGACGCGCTGGCGCTGATGCGCAGCCTCAAGCACGCGTTCGATCCGAACAACATTCTCAACCCGGGCAAGATCGTGTCCTGGTAAGGCGTCCGCAGGGGCGCAACGAAGAAGCCGGCGGGGCGATCCGCCGGTTTTTTTTCGGCCTCAGGAAAACCCCCGCCGGCGCGGCGGATAAAAATTCCCAAGGGATGGGAATGGCGAGCGGTCCTGCCCGCCGCGCGCTTGTCCACGCCGCGCGCAGGGGTTTTACGGCTGGTTACGTCCGCGGTCACGCGCGGCCGTTGGATGTACGCAGGATGCGGGTAAATCCCGGCCTGCGTCCAGCCTGCGGTCGCGCTATTGTTGCGCTCATGAATTCACTGGTCGAAACCGGCCTGGCACAAGTGCCGGCGCCTTATTCGTTGCAGCAACTCGTCGAGGCGTTGTCGGCCGCGCTGCCGTCGCATTGCGTGCTGTTTCGTGAAGAGGACACCCGCCCCTACGAGTGCGACGGCCTGTCGCTCTACCGCGCATTGCCCGCGGTGGTGGCGTTGCCCGAGACCGAGGAACAGGTGCAGGCCGTGATGCGCATCTGCAAGCGCCTGAATGCGCCGGTGGTGGCGCGCGGCGCCGGCACCGGCCTGTCGGGCGGCGCGATGCCGCATAGCCAGGGCGTGCTGCTGGGCCTGTCCAAGTTCAATCGCATCAAGCACATCGACCTGGCCAGCGCGACCGCGGTGGTTGAACCCGGGGTGCGCAACCTGGCCATTTCGGAAGCCGCGGCGCCCTACGGGCTGTACTACGCGCCCGACCCGTCGAGCCAGATCGCCTGTTCGATCGGCGGCAACGTCGCCGAGAATTCCGGGGGGGTGCATTGCCTGAAATACGGCCTCACGGTGCACAACGTGCTGCGGGTGCGCATGGTCACCATCGACGGCGACGTGGTCGAACTGGGCTCTGAGGCGCCGGACGCCCCGGGGCCGGACCTGCTGTCGGTGTTCATCGGCTCGGAAGGCATGCTGGGCGTGGTGACCGAGGTGACGGTCAAGCTGATTCCCAAGCCGGCCTGCGCCCAGGTGGTGATGGCGAGCTTTGCCAGCGTCGAGGCCGCGGGCAACGCGGTAACGCGGGTGATCGCCGACGGCATCATTCCCGCCGGGCTGGAGATGATGGACCGGCGCGCGACGCACATGGTCGAGCCCTTCGTGCGCGCTGGCTACGACATGGACGCGCAGGCCATCCTGCTGTGCGAATCCGATGGCACGCCCGAGGAAGTGGCGCACGAGATCGCGCGCATGGAAGCCATCTTCCGCGCGGCCGGTTCCACCCGCTGCCAGGTGTCGGCCTCGGAGGCCGAGCGGCTCAAATTCTGGGCGGGACGCAAGAACGCGTTTCCCGCCGCCGGGCGCGTGTCGCCCGATTACTACTGCATGGACGGCACGATTCCGCGCCGTCATCTCGCCCGGGTGCTGGGCGCCATCGAGCAAATGGAAGACGAGTTCGGCCTGCGCTGCGCCAACGTGTTCCATGCGGGCGATGGCAACCTGCATCCGTTGATCCTGTTCGATTCGAATAAACCGGACGAAGTGGAACGCGCCGAGAAGTTCGGCGCGGCCATACTCGAACTGTGCGTGCAGGTGGGAGGAACCGTGACTGGAGAGCACGGTGTGGGAATGGAGAAAATAAATCAAATGTGCGTGCAATTCTCTCGCGAAGAACTCGACGCGTTCCTGGCGGTCAAGCGGGCATTCGATCCGCCGTGCCTGCTCAATCCCGAAAAGGTCATCCCTACGCTGGCCCGCTGCGCCGAGTACGGCAAGATGCACGTACACGCGGGCGAGCTGCGCTTCCCGGATCTCGCACGCTTCTAGGACGTCTCCCTTATGGACTTCGTCCTGTCGGAATTGTGCGACCAGGTCATGACGGCTCGCGCCGGTCACAAGCCGCTGTTCGTCATGGGCGGCGGCAGCAAGGCCTTCTATGGCAACTACCGGCCGGTGACGCCGCAGGATGGCCATTGCCTGCTGGACATGACCCCGTATCGCGGCATCGTCAGTTATCACCCGTCGGAACTGGTGGTGACGGTCAGGGCCGGCACGCCGTTGGCTGAGCTGGAGGCGGCACTGGCCGAACACGGCCAGATGCTGGCCTTCGAGCCGCCGCATTTTTCGCCTGCCGCCACCATTGGGGGCTGCGTGGCCGCGGGCCTGTCGGGGCCGCGCCGCATGAGCGCGGGTGCCTTGCGCGACTTCGTGCTGGGGGCGCAGCTGCTGGATTCGGACGGCCGGGTGCTGTCGTTCGGCGGCGAGGTCATGAAGAACGTGGCCGGCTACGACGTATCGCGCCTGCTGGCCGGTTCCCATGGCATCTTCGGGGCAATCCTCGAGGTGTCGCTGAAGGTCGTGCCGCGGCCGATGGAGGAATTGACGCTGGTGCTGCCGGCGACCCAGGCCCAGGCATTGGCCAGCTTCGCGCTGTGGCGCGGCAAGCCCTTGCCGATCTCGGCCACCAGCTGGGTGGGGACCGTGCGGGAGGAAGGCCAGATGCACGTGCGGCTGTCGGGCGCGCCACCGGCCATCGCTGGCGCGCGGCAGGTGATCGGCGGTGATGCGCTGGCGCCCGAGGCCGCGCAGGCCTGGTGGAGCGGGCTGCGCGAACAGACCCATCCTTTCTTTGCGCCGGGCCAGCCCTTGTGGCGGCTGGCTTTGCCGCCGACGGCGGCGGCGGTCGGCAGCGGGCAGGCCCTGCTGGAGTGGGGCGGCGGTCAGCGCTGGCTGTCGGGACCGCAGGACGCCGCCGAGCTGCGCGAACTGGCGCAGCGGCTGGGCGGCCACGCGACGCTGTTCCGTGCGGCCGGCACGCGGCCGCCGGCCGATGGCGTGTTCCATCCGCTGTCGCCGGGCGTGGCGCTGATCACGCGCCGCCTCAAGCAAGAACTCGATCCGGCGGGGCTGTTCAATCCCGGCCGGCTGGTCCTGGAGCTATAGGCATCATGCAAACCAATCTGGCAGCCTGGGCCCGCGATACCGATCTGGGCAAAGAGGCCGATGCGATCCTGCGGCGCTGCGTGCACTGCGGCTTCTGCACGGCCACCTGTCCCACCTACCAGGTGCTGGGCGACGAACTCGACAGCCCGCGTGGCCGCATCTACCTGATCAAGCAGGTGCTGGAAGGCGCCGAGCCGACCCAGTCGACCCAGCAGCATCTGGACCGCTGCCTGACCTGCCGCAACTGCGAGACCACCTGTCCGTCGGGCGTGGAGTACGGGCATCTGGTGGACATCGGCCGCCAGATCGTCGAGGAACGGGTGCCGCGACCCTGGGCCGAGAAGGCCAAGCGCAAAATGCTGCGCCGGGCCATGCTGTCGCCGCTGTTCGGGCCCGCGATGCGGCTGGGGCAGGCGGTGCGCGGCGTCTTGCCGGAAGCGCTCAGGCGCAAGGTGCCGGAGCGTCGTCCCGCCGGCGCCTTGCCGCAGGTGGCGGGGCATGCGCGGCAGGTGCTGATGCTGGCCGGCTGCGTGCAGCCGTCGATGATGCCGTCGATCGATGCCGCCACCATCCGCGTGCTGGATGCCATTGGCATCGGCGCGCGCATCGCGCCGGGGGCGGGCTGCTGTGGCGCCGCCAGCTTTCACCTGGACGCGCAGGCTGCGGCCCTGGACCAGATGCGCGCCAACATCGATGCCTGGTGGCCGCTGGTGAAGGACGGCGCGGTCGAGGCCATTGTCATGAATGCGTCGGGCTGCGGCGCCATGGTCAAGGAGTACGCCCATCATCTGCGCCACGACCCGGCCTACGCGCAGCGTGCCGCGGACATCGTGGCGCGGGTCAAGGACGTGGCGGAAATCGTGGCGCCGCATGCGGCGCAACTGCGCCAGCGGCTGGCGGGCAAGGGCGCGCGGGCATCGTTCCACCCGCCATGCACCCTGCAGCACTGGCAGGGACTGCGGCCGTTGTCGGAACGCTTGCTGGTCGAGTTGGGGTTCGAGTTGCAGCCGTTTGCGGAGCAGCACCTGTGCTGCGGCTCGGCGGGCGCGTATTCAGTGCTGAATCCCGACATCGCGTTGGCGCTGCGCGACCGCAAGCTGGCCGCGATCGCGCCGGCCGCGCCGGACGTGATCCTGTCGGCCAATATCGGCTGCATCGGGCACTTGCAGAGCGGCACCAGCACGCCGGTGCGGCACTGGATCGAAGTGGTGGACGAGCAGCTGGCGCGGGCCTGATCGCGCGGACGCCGCGGTGGGTGTTGCCGCGGACACTGCGTGCGGTGCCGCGGCCTGGGCTGGGAGCAGCCTCGCGGATGCGCATGCGCACCGCCAGGCCACGCCTATCACTCCACCGCCTTGACCATCTCTTCCAGCACCTTCTTGGCGTCGCCGAAGACCATCATGGTGCGGTCCATGTAGAACAGTTCGTTGTCCAGGCCGGCGTAGCCGGAGGCCATCGAGCGCTTGTTCACGATCACGGTGCGGGCCTTGTAGGCTTCCAGGATCGGCATGCCGGCAATCGGCGACTTGGGATCGTTCTTGGCCGCCGGGTTGACCACGTCGTTGGCGCCCAGCACCAGCACCACGTCGGTCTGGCCGAACTCGCTGTTGATGTCTTCCATCTCGAAGACCTGGTCGTAAGGCACTTCCGCCTCGGCCAGCAGCACGTTCATATGGCCCGGCATGCGGCCGGCGACCGGGTGGATCGCGTACTTGACCGTCACGCCGCGCTCGGTGAGTTTTTCGGCCAGTTCCTTGAGCGCGTGCTGGGCGCGCGCCACCGCCAGGCCGTAGCCCGGCACGATGGTGACGCTTTCGGCGTTGGTCATCAGGAAGGCCGCGTCGTCGGGGCTGCCCGACTTGACGCTGCGCTGCTGGCCGCCGCCCGCCGCCGCCGCCTCGCCGGCCTGGCCGCCGAAGCCGCCCAGAATGACGTTGAAGAACGAGCGGTTCATCGCCTTGCACATGATGTACGAGAGGATGGCGCCGGACGAGCCCACCAGCGAGCCGGCGATGATCAGCATCGGGTTGTTCAGCGAGAAGCCGATGCCCGCCGCCGCCCAGCCCGAATAGCTGTTCAGCATCGACACCACCACCGGCATGTCGGCGCCGCCGATCGGGATGATGATCAGCACGCCCAGCACGAAGGCGATCAGCGTCATGATGATGAACGGCGTCCAGGCCTGCGTCAGCATGAACCACACGCCCATCGCCAGCATCAGCAGCGCCAGCGCCAGGTTCAGCATGTGCTGGCCGGCGAACACCACCGGCGCCCCCTGGAATAGCCGGAACTTGTACTTGCCCGACAGCTTGCCGAAGGCGATCACCGAGCCCGAGAAGGTGATGGCGCCGACGAAGGTGCCGATGAACAGCTCGAAGCGGTTGCCGGTGGGGATCAGCGTGCCCGCGGCGACGATGCCAAAGGCGTGCGGCTCGGCCACCACCGCGACCGCGATGGCGACCGCCGCCAGGCCGATCATGCTGTGCATGAAGGCGACCAGCTCGGGCATCTTGGTCATTTCGACGCGCTTGGCCATCAGGGTGCCGATGGAGCCGCCGACCAGCAGGCCCAGCAGCACCCAGCCCAGCCCGATGCCGGCGGTGCCGCTGCGCGCCAGGCCGACGATGAGCGCGCCGGTGGTCAGCACCGCGATCGCCATGCCGGCCATGCCGAAGGCATTGCCCAGGCGCGACGTTGTTGGATGCGACAGGCCCTTGAGCGCCTGGATGAAGCAGACCGAGGCAATCAGGTAAAGCAGCGTGACGAGGTTCAGCGAGATCATTTCGCGTCCTCCTTGGCCGGCTTCTTCTCTTTCTTCTTGAACATCTCCAGCATGCGCCGCGTGACCAGGAAGCCGCCGAACACGTTGACCGCGGCCAGCGCCACGGCGAACACGCCCATGCCGCGCGCCAGTCCACCTTCGGTCAGCGCCGCCGCCAGCATGGCGCCGACGATGATGATGGCCGAGATCGCGTTGGTCACCGCCATCAGCGGGGTGTGCAGCGCGGGGGTGACATTCCAGACCACGTGGTAGCCGACGTAGATGGCCAGCACGAAGATGATGAGATTCATCAGGGTAGGGTTGATCGCTTCCATGCTGTTAGCTCCCGCGCGTCACATTGCCGCCTTCACACACCAGGCAGGCCGCCACGATTTCATCGTCGCGCTGGATCGCCAGCGCGCCGTCCGCATTGATGATGAGTTTCAGGAAGTCGAGGATGTTGCGGGCGTAGAGCGCCGACGCGTCCGTCGCGACCAGGCCGGGCAGGTTGGTCAGCCCCACCAGGGTCACGCCGTGCTTTTCGACCACCTTGCCTTTTTCGGACAGCGGGCAGTTGCCGCCGCGCTCGACCGCCAGGTCCACCAGCACCGAGCCGGGCTTCATGGCCGCGACGGTTTCGGCCGACACCAGCGTCGGCGCGGGCCGGCCCGGTATCAGGGCGGTGGTGATGACGATGTCGGCCTGCTTGCAGCGCTCCGACACCAGCGCCGCCTGCCGCGCCATCCAGGCCGGCGGCATGGGGCGGGCGTAACCGCCCACGCCCTGCGCGATCTCGCGTTCCTCGTCGGTTTCGAACGGCACGTCGATGAACTTGGCGCCGAGCGATTCGACCTGCTCGCGCGCGGCCGGCCGCACGTCGGAGGCCTCGACCACCGCGCCCAGGCGCTTGGCCGTGGCGATGGCCTGCAGGCCGGCGACGCCGGTGCCCAGCACCACCGCGCGCGCGGCCTTGAGGGTGCCGGCGGCGGTCATCATCATGGGGATCAGGCGGCCGTAGTGGTGGGCCGCCAGCAGCACGGCCTTGTAGCCGGCCAGGTTGGCCTGCGACGACAGCACGTCCAGGCTCTGCGCGCGGGTGATGCGGGGCGCGGCTTCCAGCGCGAAGCCGGTCAGGCCGGCCGCGGCCATCTGCGCGAGGCCCTCGGCGTCGAAGGGATCGAGCATGCCGATGACCACGGCGCCGGCCTTCATCTGCGGCAGTTCGACCGCGGAGGGCGCGCGAACCTTCATGACCAGCTCCGCCCCCAGGGCCTCCTGGGCACTGCCGAGCGTGGCGCCGGCGGCCTCGTAGGCTTCATCCAGATAGCGCGCCGCGGTGCCCGCGCCACGCTCTACGACAACGGTGTGTTTGCCGCCCACGTACTTCTTGACGGTCTCCGGTGTTGCTGCGACACGGGTTTCCCCGTCTCGGGTTTCCCTTGGTATCCCGATGTGCATCGACGCCTCTCCTCAGAAGGTTCGCCGTAGTTATAACGGATATACGCCCAGGGGAGGAGTTTGCGCGCCGTCCAAAAGAAAAGCCCCATGGGGTTAACCATGGGGCTTTGGGGCTCGCGCCCCGGTCATACCGGCCAGACTGACAACGGGCTGCTGGCCGGCACTGGCGCGCAGGCGTCCGGCGTCAGGCCGTCTGCGCGCGAGTCCAGTCGATCAGCGCGGCGGTGAGGTCGCGCAGGTCGGCCTTGAGGCGGCCATAATTGGCCGACGGACGCAGGCTGACCTCGTCCATGTAGAGCTTGCGGTTGATCTCGATCTGCAGGCTGTGGCGGCCTTCTTCGGGGCGGCCGAAAGCGCGCACCAGTTCGACGCCCTTGTAGGGATCGTTCACGGTCACGTTGTAGCCGCGCTCGCGCAGCCAGGCCGCGATGAATTCGCGGAAGGCCGGGTCGCTGGTGCTGCCGTCGCGGTCGCCCAGCACGAAGTCGGGGTGGACCAGGCCGGGACGGTCGGTGGCGTAGGCGCCGGCGACGCTGGGCATGGAGTGGCAGTTGATGTGCCAGACCTTGCCAAACTTCTGGTGGGCGCTGTCGAGCACCTGGCCGAGGGCGGCGTGGTACGGCTTCCAGCAGGCCTCGATGCGGTGCGTCACTTCCTCGACGCTCAGCTTGCGGTCGTACAGCGGCGTGCCGTCATCCAGCATGCGCCAGATCAGGCCCTTGCCCAGCTTGACCTTGGGCGAGGCGTTGACCGCCCCGGGCCAGGCCTGGTCCAGCAGCAGTTCGTCGATTTCGTCGGGGGCGCGATTGGCGTCGATATAGGCGCGCGGAAAGCTCGCGGCGATCATGGGCACGCCCATGTCTATGGCGTCGCCCCACAGATCGTCAACCCAGGTGTCCTCGGCGGTGCGCAAAGCGCCAAAATCAACCGCGGGCGCGAAGTCGGGCGGGTAGGTGGTGCCGCTGTGCGGGGAGTCCAGCACTAGCGGGGCCGAGGGCGCCGAGTTCGGATATTGCTGCGGGAGGTCGAGCCGATAGGACAGGGGTTGGGTAATTCGCATATGGGGGTATTGCGTTCGTGAATCGGAGATCCCCGCGCGCCGCGCGGGCGCGGCGGGGATCGAAGATCGCTCAGTCGATCTTCACATTGGCTTCTTTGGCGATGCGCTTGTTCTTGGCGATTTCCGCCGAGATCTGCTTGGCAAACGCTTCCGGGCTGTTGGCGGCCGGTTCGGCGCCCAGCGCTTCCAGGCGCGACTTGACGTCGGCTTCGGCGCTGACCTTCTGCACGGCGGCGTTCAGCTTGGCCAGGATCGGGGCCGGCAGCTTGGCCGGGGCGACCAGGCCGAACCACGAGGCGTCGTTGACGGCGGGCAGGCCGACTTCAGCGAAGGTGGGCACGTTCGGCAGGCTGGCCACGCGCTTGGGCGAGGCGACGGCCATGGCGATCAGGCGGCCGGACTGCACGTGCGGCAGGGTGGACGGCAGGTTGTCATACATGACGTCGACCTGGCCGGCCAGCGCGTCGTTCAGCGCCGGGCCCACGCCACGGTAGGGCACGTGCATCAGGTCGGTGCCCGAGGCCATCTTGAACAGTTCGCCCATCATGTGCGAGACCGAGCCGTTGCCGGCCGAGGCGTACGTCAGCTTGCCCGGCTGGCTCTTGGCCAGCTTGATGAACTCGGCCATGTCCTTGGCCTGCACCTTCGGGTTGATGGTCATGATGTTCGGGACGGCGGCCAGGTTCGAGACCGGCGTGAAGTCCTTCTCGCCATCGAACGGCAGGTTCGGGTAGATGGCCGGGTTGATGCCGTGCGTGCTGACGGTGGCGATGCCCAGGGTGTAGCCGTCCGGCGCGCTGCTGGCGACGAAGGCGCTGCCGATCGAGCCGCCGGCGCCGCCGCGGTTTTCCACCACCACGGTCTGGTTCAGTTCCTTGCCGAGCTTGTCGGCGAACAGGCGGCCGACGATGTCGGTGGTGCCTCCGGGCGGGAACGGCACGATCAGGCGGATCGGCTTGCTCGGGTAGGCGTCCTCGGCATGGGCGATGCCCGAGGTCAGCGGCGTGGCCAGGGTCGCGGCGGCGACACACAGGCCCAGGACTACATTACGGCGTTGCATGAATTCCCCTATGAATTGGAACGCGGATGCGCAAAAGGCAGACGCAAACAGGAAGATTCTTTCTTGCAAGGCCAGTTTGCACAAACGAAACTTTCTCCTTAAGCTATGACTTTTTTTCATGCCTCTCTTTCGGCGGAGTTTCTTTTTGTAACTTAGCCGTCCGGCGCTGCCGGTATCGAGGCGCTATTCCATGAGACGGTTCTGTCCTTCGCTCACCGACCTGCAGGCCTTTGAAGTGGCTGCCAGGCATAGCAGCTTCACCCGCGCCGCCCAGGAACTGTGCGTCACGCAGGGCGCCGTAAGTAAGCAAGTGAAACATCTGGAGGAGTTCGTCGGCGTCGAACTATTCCTGCGCATCAGGCAAGGACTGGTGCTGACCGAGGCCGGCCGCAGCTACCTGACCAAGGTGCAGGCAGGCCTGGGCCAGATCGAGGCGGCCACCGTCGAGCTGATCGCACACCAGGGGCAGGGCGGCACGCTCAACCTGACCTGTATGCCGACCTTCGGCGCCCGTTGGTTGATCCCGCGCCTGACGGCCTTCATGCGGTTGCGCCCGGACATCCACGTCGAATTCCTGCCGCACCGGCAAGGTTACGATTTCTCCTCGCCCGAACTGGACGCCGCGGTCCGCTTCGGCGAGGGCATCTGGCCGGGCAGCGGCGCCGACTACATCGTCGGCCGCGAGATCCTGCCGGTCTGCAGCCCGCGCCTGATTCCGGGCGGCTGTAGCACGCCGGCGGACCTGCTGGCCTACCCCCTGCTGCATCACACCTCGGCCCTGGAGGGCTGGCGCGACTGGTTCGAACAGGCCGGCTGCGACACCCGGCGCAGCCTGGAAGGGGCGCGCTTCGATCAGTACGCGCTGTTGTCGCAGGCGGCCGCCGCCGGTTTCGGCGTGGCGCTGATCCCGCGTTGCCTGATCGAAGACGAGCTGCGCGACGGCAAGCTGGCGGTGGCGATCCAGCTGCCGATCCGCGCGCGCATGGGCTACTACCTGTGCTACCCCGACCAGAAGGCCAACCTGCCGACGCTGCAAGCGTTCCGGACCTGGCTGATGGAGGTCTCGCGGGCGGCCGAGCCGCAGCCGCAGGACGCGGCCAGCCCACAGTAAAATGGCACCATCATGAGTCAAACATCCACCAAGAAAGGCCGCGTTGTCGTCGGCATGTCCGGCGGGGTCGATTCTTCGGTCACCGCCTGGCTGCTCAAGCAGCAAGGCTACGAGGTCGTCGGCCTGTTCATGAAGAACTGGGAAGACGACGACGATTCCGAATACTGCTCCACCCGCCAGGACCTGCTGGACGCGGCCAGCGTGGCCGATCGAGTGGGCGTGGAATTCGAGTACGTCAATTTCGCCGCCGAATACAAGGACCGCGTGTTCGCCGAATTCCTGCGCGAATACTCGGCCGGCCGCACGCCCAATCCGGACGTGCTGTGCAATGCCGAGATCAAGTTCAAGGCCTTCCTCGACCACGCCATGGCGCTCGGCGCCGAACACATCGCCACCGGCCACTACGCCCGTGTGCGCGAAGTGGCGGCCGAGGGCGGCGGCTCGCGCTTCGAGCTGCTCAAGGCGCTGGACGGCTCCAAGGACCAGAGCTATTTCCTGCACCGCTTGAACCAGGCGCAGCTGTCGCGCACCCTGTTCCCGCTGGGCGAGATCCACAAGACCGAAGTGCGCCGCATCGCGCACGAGATCGGCCTGCACAACGCGGCCAAGAAGGACTCCACCGGCATCTGCTTCATCGGCGAGCGGCCGTTCCGCGAGTTCCTCAACCGCTACCTGCCGACCGAGCCGGGCCCGATCCTGACGCCCGAGGGGCAGAAGGTCGGACGCCACGAGGGCCTGTCGTTCTACACGCTGGGCCAGCGCAAGGGCTTGGGCGTGGGCGGCGTGAAGGGCCGCCAGCGCGAGGACGGCACGGCCGAGGCCTGGTACGTGGCGCGCAAGGATCTGGAGCGCAACGTGCTCTACGTGGTGCAGGGGCATGACCATCCCTGGCTGCTGTCCGGCTCGCTGCGGGCGCAGGACGTCAGCTGGGTCGCCGGACACGCGCCCGCCGCGGGGGAATACGGCGCCAAGACGCGCTACCGCCAGGCCGACGCCGCCTGCCGCCTGGAAGACGCGACCAGCGCGGGCTTCACGCTCGACTTCAGCGAGCCGCAATGGGCGGTCACGCCCGGGCAATCGGCGGTGCTTTACGATGGCGATATCTGCCTGGGCGGCGGCATCATCGTCTAGGCGCGCCGGCCCGCGACAGGCCGTCGCAATACCGATAGCAGTTCCAGCCAGGCCCCGCGGGCGTCGCGTTCGCGGGGCCTGGCTCATGAAAAACGGCGCACGCCGACAACGAGAGGAGAGGGATGTGGATGTAACGATGGTGATTTGCCTGCTGGCGCTGGGCGCGGTGGCGGGGTTCGCGGCGGGCTTGCTGGGCATTGGCGGCGGCATGCTGCTGGTGCCGTTCCTGACGATGCTGTTCGCCTGGAAGGGAATGCCGGCCGACCTGGTGGTGCATGCCGCCATCGCCACTTCGATGACCTCGATCCTGTTCACCTCGATCTCCAGCGTGCGCGCGCACCAGCAGAAGGGCACCATCAAGTGGCCGATCGTCTGGGCCATGGCGCCGGGCATCATCCTGGGCGGCCTGCTGTCGGGCGGCGCGGTGTTCGCGGCGCTCAGCACCCTGTGGCTATCGCTGTTCTTCGCGCTGTTCGTGGGCTATTCCGGCTGGAACATGCTGCGCAACAAGAAGCCCAAGCCCAGCCGCCAGATGCCCGGCGTGGTCGGCACCAGCGCGGCCGGCGCCGGCATCGGCTTCCTGTCGGGGCTGGTGGGGGCGGGCGGCGGCTTCCTGTCGGTGCCGTTCATGGTCTGGTGCAACGTGGCGCTGCACAACGCGGTCTCGACCTCGGCGGCGCTGGGCTTTCCCATCGCGCTGGCCAACAGCATCGGCTATGTGGTGTCGGGCCTGAACGAGGGCGCGACCCGACCCGGCATGCTGGGTTACATCTACTGGCCGGCGCTGCTGGTGCTGGTGTGCGTGAGCGTGCTGACCGCGCCGCTGGGCGCGCGCATGGCGCACCGCCTGCCGGTGCAGACCCTGAAGCGGGTGTTCGCCTGCCTGCTGTTCGCGCTGGCGGCCTACATGCTGTTCAAGGCCGGCCAGGCGTTCCGGGCCTGAGCCGGACGTGAAACCGGCCGCGCGAGGCGGCCGGAGCGGTGCGGAGGGGCGCCGGGGGCGCGTCAGGCCGTCTTGGGGATGGTGTCGACGAACGACTGGCGCTGCGACAGCTTGTCGTACAGGCGCGCCAGGTTGGGGTGGTTGGCGCGCCAGTCCAGTTCGGCAAAGCGCAGGTCCAGGTAGCCCAGGCCACAGCCCACGGCGATGTCGGCCAGGCTGTAGTTGATGCCCATGCAGTGGGCGTTGTCGCCCAGGCTCTTGTCCATGGCGTCCAGGCTGGCGTGGATCTTGCCGTATTGGCGTTCGATCCATTCGGGGCTGCGCTGCGCCTCGGGGCGCTGCTTTTCCTTGACGATGGTGACGCACGCATCCAGCAGGCCATCGGCGATGGCTTCCCAGCACTTGACGGCCGCGCGGTCGCGGCCCGGCTGCGGAATCAGGCGGGCGACGGGAGACAAGGTATCCAGGTATTCGACGATGACGCGCGAATCGAACAGGGCGCCGCCATCTTCCATGACCAGGCAGGGCACCTTGCCCAGGGGGTTGTACGTTTGGATCTGCGTGTCGGCGGACCAGACGTTTTCGAGTTCAAGCCGATAATCCAGCTTTTTCTCGGCCATGACGATACGCACCTTGCGCACGTATGGACTGGTAAGCGAGCCGATCAGTTTCATGGATTCACAAGCGGAGTCGGAAAGCGGCCGAAGTATAGCAGGCCGTATAACGGCCAAACCGTCCGCGGGACGGAATCCCGTCCAGTTTGCCACAATGTTGCGCGGCCCTGAATGATAAAATCGCCGGGTTTTCCCATCCGCCGCTTTTTCTTTCCCAGACCATGCAAATCGCCGACCAGCTTAGCCAACTTAACGCCCTTTCGCCACTGGATGGCCGATACGCCTCCCGCGGCGACGCGCTGCGCGGGCTGCTTTCGGAGGCCGGCTTCATGGCCCACCGCGTCGAAGTCGAGGTGGCCTGGCTGGTGGCCCTGTCCGATGCCGGCCTGCCGGAACTGCCCGCTTTCTCCCAGGAAGCCCGCGCCCGCCTGCAACAACTGGTGCGCGACTTCTCCGAGGCCGACGCCGCCCGCATCAAGGACATCGAGCGCGTCACCAACCACGACGTCAAGGCGGTCGAGTACTGGCTCAAGGAAAAGGTCGCCGACCACGCCGAACTGGCGGCCGCGGCCGAATTCATCCACTTCGCCTGCACCTCCGAGGACATCAACAACACCTCGCACGCGCTGATGCTGTCGCGCGCCCGCAGCGAAGTGGTGCTGCCGCGCCTGCGTGAAATCGCCGCCAAGCTCAATGACATGGCCGTGGCCCAGGCCGACCAGCCGATGCTGTCGCGCACCCATGGCCAGCCGGCCAGCCCGACCACGCTGGGCAAGGAATTCGCCAACGTCGCGGCGCGCCTGAACCGCGCCATCGCCGCGGTCGAAGCGGTCGAGCCGCTGGCCAAGCTCAACGGCGCCACCGGCAACTACAACGCCCACTTGTCGGCCTACCCGGAAATCGACTGGCCCGCCTTCAGTCAGCGCGTGCTCGCCGGCCTGGGCCTGACCCAGAACCGCCACACCATCCAGATCGAACCGCACGACTGGATGTCGGCGCTGTTCGACGCCATCGTGCGCGCCAACATCATCGTGCTCGACCTGGACCGCGACATCTGGGGCTACGTGGCCCTGGGCTACTTCAAGCAGCGCCTGAAGGAAGGCGAGGTTGGTTCGTCGACCATGCCGCACAAGGTCAACCCGATCGACTTCGAAAACTCCGAAGGCAACCTGGGCCTGGCCAACGCGGTGCTGCGCCACCTGTCCGACAAGCTGCCGATCTCCCGTTGGCAGCGCGACCTGACCGACTCCACCGTGCTGCGCAACCTGGGCGTGGGCCTGGGCTACTGCCTGGTGGCATGGGATGCCTGCATGCGCGGCCTGGGCAAGCTGGAAGTCAACGCCGCCGCGATCGACGCCGACATCGACGCCTGCTGGGAAGTGCTGGCCGAGCCGGTGCAGACCGTCATGCGTCGCTATGGCCTGCCGCAGCCGTACGAACAGCTCAAGGCCTTGACGCGCGGCAAGGGCATCACCGAGGAAGCCCTGCGAGAATTCATCCAGGGCCTGGCCCTGCCGGACGAACCCAAGGCGCGCCTCCTGGCGATGACCCCGCGTTCGTATATCGGCCTGGCCGCGGACCTGGCCCGGGCGGTATAGTCGCCTTGCCGCGCGCAGGGCGCGCGGCATTCTTGTTGTACTTACGGGAGATTGCAATGAAGAAGTTGTCCACGCTCGCCGCGCTGGCCTGTATGACCGTCGGGTCGCTGCTGGCGACCTCGGCCCAGGCGCAGTTCGCCAAGCCCGAAGACGCCGTCAAGTACCGCCAGTCGGCGCTGACGCTGATGGCCTCGCACTTCGGCCGCATGACGCCGGTGATCAAGGGCCAGGCGCCCTACGACGCGGCCCAGATCAAGGCCAACGTCGAAGTGCTCAAGACCCTGTCGGCGCTGCCGTGGACGGCTTTCGGCGCGGGCACGGAAGGCGGCGATGCCCGTCCGGAAATCTGGAGCGACGCGGCCGGCTTCAAGCAGAAGCAGCAGGCGTTCCAGGACAACATCGTCAAGCTGTCGGCCGCCGCCGACGCCGGCGACCTCGACAAGCTGCGCGCCGCCTTCGGCGACGTGGGCGCCAGCTGCAAGGCCTGTCACGACGCCTACCGCAAGAAGAAGTAAGCCGGCCGCGCCCGCCGTGGCGCATCCGCCGCATGCGAAAAGCCCCTCGAACGAGGGGCTTTTCTTTTGGCGCGCGGTTTGGTTGTCGCGCCCTGCGGGTTGGCTCGCGCGATGCGCGAGCCGGACAGCTATGAGAACGACATGTCCGCGGCGATCTCCAGCGAGCGGATCCACAGCACCAGGCCGGTGACACAGGCGCCCAGGATCAGGGCGCGCAGCCAGATTGTGAACCCGTCCTGGGTCGGGGGTGTGCCGGCCGGGACGTCTTTCGGGTCGACATTGCCGGTGATGATGGCGCGCACCAGTCGCTTGCGGCGCACCAGCGCGTACCAGGCCACGGCCAGCAAGTGCAGGGCGACCAGGCCGATGATGACCCATTCATTGAGCTTGTGCCACGAGGTCAACAGGCTGGCGGTGGATTCGCTGACGTGGCCGAACAGCGGACCCTGGGTCATGATGTCGTCGGTGGTGAACAGGCCGCTCACGGCCTGGAATCCGACCACCAGCAGCAGTGCCAGCACCGATAGCGCGCCCAGCGGATTGTGGCCGGCGGGCGCGGCCGCGCCCTTGAGGTACCTGGCCACCGCGCGCGGGCCGCGCACGAACTGCGCGAAGCGCGCATAGCGCGGGCCGACAAAGCCCCACAGCAGGCGAAAGATGATCAGGCCCAGCGCAACGCAGCCGAAGCGCACGTGCCAGTCCATGTACAGACCGCCCAGTTTGACGCTGACGAAGGCGCCGACGATACAGACGACGAGGGCCCAGTGGAAGAGGCGGGTGGGAAGGTCCCAGATGCGGATGGCGAGCCGGTTGTTTTGCATGATGGTCGGGCGATGACTGCGGTGCCTGGAACTTTATCACGCACGAATGAAGCCGCCGCGGCACGGCCGCGGCGGGTTTGCGCTGGCTCAGCGAGCGGCGCGACGCACCGGTTCGATGCGGTGCACGTGCTCGTGACGGAAGCGGATGCGCTGACCGGGCGCCTTTTGCGCGGCCGCTCCGCACGGCACGACTTCGGTGGTGTACGTGGTCGTGCCGTCGATCGGCGCGTTGAAGATCACGGCGGCACGGATGGCCGGGCCGTGGGCCGGTTGCAGGTAAACGATGTCGCCGATGTGGATCGGCATGTTGTCCAGCTTGGTATGGGCCGGGCGTCGGATCAGGTCCGAGGTGGTGAAACGAGTATTCATGTTGTGTTCTCTTTCAAGTTCTTGTTATAGGAATGGCCGCGTCGTGCATGCCGCGAGAAAGGGGCGAGGGCGCTGTCGCGCGCCGCGTCCCGTCCGCGCGCCGGGTCATGCATGACACTAACGCGTTTTCGCCGCCGGT
The DNA here is from genome assembly GCF_902859695.1 of Achromobacter ruhlandii. Taxonomy (GTDB): domain Bacteria; phylum Pseudomonadota; class Gammaproteobacteria; order Burkholderiales; family Burkholderiaceae_B; genus Achromobacter; species Achromobacter ruhlandii. The sequence continues at coordinate 47,458 of NZ_CADIJL010000012.1, read as the reverse complement.
CCTTTGCGCATTCTCATGGTTTGCGGGCGCGCCGGACTGGCTGCGGGGTGCGATGGCGGGCCGGGCCCGGAATCGCTGCCAGGGTGGTCGGCCATCAGCGATGGGCGGCGAACCTGGCGGGCGGCGGCGTGGCAACGCCACCGCGGGTCGATTGCAGCGGATCAACGCTGCGCTGGATACGTTCCGAACAGGCCGGACTCGGCGGCGTGGTCGGGGCGAATGTGTCGGGTTCGATCAGGGACGTCGTGGGATCAACGGGCCTGGCGAGCCGGCAACGGGTATGTGTCAGCGAAGGTGCGGGGCCTGTCTACAGGTCTAGTCCGATCGGTCGCTTTCGGCGGGTCGTGCGACAGGCCTTGCATTCAGCAGGCTGTCTTTCATATAGCGGGCCGGTTTTGATGGACTGTTGTTGGCAGACCATCTTCACAGGCTTTCTTCGGCAACTTCTTTCTGGCGGCTTCTTCAGCAGTCTCATTCGACAGGCTGCTTCAGACATGCTGCTTCAGACATGCCGCTTCATCGGCCGGCGCCCGCTCTGCGTTCTTAGGGTTGTGTGTCGCAGAAGAGGCAAAAAGCCTGGCCGATAAAAAGGGGGAAAAGACTACGGGCCGAAGGGCTATGACTGGAAAATTCGCTGAGCTTTTATTGGCTCAACAAACGATTATATAACTAACGCCATGATTTTGCAAGGTTCTGCTTGGCCGACGCATCGCCAGGCCAGGGGTCAGTGCCGGCCCCGCGGCTGCCGGACGCGAACCTGCCGCGCGAAAGCCCGCCGGCGGCCCCTTCCGGCGGCGTCGGATGATCGGCTCAATGCGTGGCTGGGCGGGCCTGGCGCTGCGCCTCGATGATCAGCGCTTCCAGGCGTGGCGACATGCGCAGGGCGACCTGGGCGGCGGTGGAGCCATCGGGGCGGGTGTCGGTCTCCAGTGCCAGTTCGATGCGTTCGCCGTCGAAGGCTTGCGGGGCGGCCTGGATCTCGACATAGCGTTGCAGTAGCGCGTCCACCGCCTTCTGCGCGTCGGCCAGGGCTTCCTCGCCCAGATGGCCCGGGCGCAGGTACTGGTTGGCCACGCGCGCCAGGTCGTTCATGAAAAACAGCAGGGCGGCGGCGCCGCGGCAATCGGGATGGGCAAAGCCCCAGGTGTCGGGGGAAGCGTCTTGGGTCATTCAGGCGGGAGGGTAAAGGGTGGGTAAAGCCGGTGAGGGCCGCCAAGCCTACATTCTAGGGGGTGCCGGCCCGGCATGGGGCGGCCTCCCTGGGAATCTGGCCCGTGGGCGGGCCGGAGCCGCCCCCCGGGAGCCGCCCACTTGGGGCATACTTGGCGCCCCATGATCAGACACGCACGCTCCGCCGACCTGGCGCTCCTGCCCGACATCGAACGCTCCGCCGCTGGACGCTTCCTGGGAACCGCGATGGCCTGGGCCGCGGCCGGCGATCCCTTGCCGCCGGTCGAACTGGCGCGGGCCGCCGCCGTGGGCCTGCTGTGGGTGGCGCCGGGCGATGACGAGCAGCCGGCGGGATTCGCGCTGGCGCGGCCGATGGATGACGACCTCTATCTGGTGGAAATGTCGGTGGCCCTGCCGATGCAGGGGCGGGGCCTGGGGCGCGACCTGCTGCGCGCGGTGATCGAGCATGCGCGCGCCGCGCGGGTCTATCGCGGCGTGACGCTGACCACGGATCGCGAGCTGTCCTGGAATGGGCCGTTCTACCAGCGCCACGGCTTTGCCGAAGTGCCCGTGGCGCTACTGTCGCCCGCCTTGCGCGCCCGCCTGCGGGCCGAAGCCGACGCCGGCTTCGATCCGGCGCGCCGCTGCGCAATGCGCCTGGCGCTGCGGGAGTGAGCGGCCGCCCCCGCGGCTCCCTGTGTCATATCGATTCGATGGCAACAAAATCCGCCCGCTGGCGGCGCCTGTCGGGCGCTTCGGGATAATCTGCCGGAAGGACGCCGGCCGTCGGCCGGGTCCCCGGAATACAACGCTTTACGCAAGGGGGGAAGGGCATGGCATTGCTGCGCATCTGCCTGGCCGGGCTGGCGGCGGCTTTAGTGCTCGCGCTGGCGGCGTGCGGCAACCGCGAACCGCAGGAGCGGGCGGCGTTCATCAGCCTGTTGCAAAGCCGGCTTGCGGCCGGAACGCTGGTGCCGATCGGCGCTCTCGATGCGGCCGAGAAGAAGGCGGTGGGCCGCTATGACGATGCCTACGACGTGATCGTCGATTTCCAGGCCGCCTTGGCCAAGGCGGCGCAGCCGCTGCGGCCGATCTTGGCGGCGGAACGCATCCAGTCCGTCGATGACATCGTGCGGCGGCGCGAGGCGCTGCAGGCCGCGCGCAAGACCCTGGCCGAAAGTGCTGGCGCGGTGCAGGATGCCAAGGCCCGCGCGGACAAGGCGCGGGGCGGACTGGATCTGGCGCCGGACCTGGCGCCCGTCTATGACGGCGTGTATGACGAGGCGGTTACGGCGCCCGCGGCCGAATTCCTGGGCGCGGCGGCCGGTATGGACACGGTAGCCCGCGATGCGTTGGGCGTTGCGGACTTCGTCGCCGCCAATGCGGCCGGGATCACGCTCGAGGACGGGCAGGCCAAAGTCGCCACGCCCTCGTTGCAGGAGGCGCTCAATCTGCGGTTGCAGGGGCTGAATGCGCAATCGCAGGCGCTGGAACAGGCGCGCGCCGTGGTGTCGCGCGCGGCGGCCGGCGAGCATTGATCGACACGCTGGCGGCGGCCTGCCGCAGGGGCGGGCGGCGGGGCGTAGGCAATCGAGGGAAGCGGGGCGGAGCGCCGCTTTGTACAATGCGGGTCTCGCGGCGCATGCCGCGCCTTGGACGGAACATGAGCCAATCTTCCAGCTTGCACTATCGGACCTTCCTGCTCCTCCTGGTGGTTGTTTCCATCGCATTCGGCTGGCTGCTGTGGCCGTTCTATGGCGCCGTGTTCTGGGGCGCCATCCTGGCCATCCTGTTCGCGCCGTTGCAGCGGCGCCTGGTGCCGCGCATCGGCGGGCGACGCAACCTGGCGGCGCTGATCACGTTGGCGCTGGTGCTGCTGCTGGTGATCCTGCCGCTGGTGGTGATCAGCGGTTCGCTGGTGAGCGAGGGCGCGAACCTCTATCAGAGCATCAAGTCCGGGCAGATCAACTTCGGCGCGTATTTCCAGCAGGCGATGGAGGCGCTGCCGCCATCGGTGCATGACCTGCTGGCGCGTTTCGACCTGGCCGACATTCCCAGTCTGCAGGAAAAACTCAGCGCCGGGGCCATGCAGGCCAGCCAGTTCCTGGCCACGCAGGCGCTGAGCATCGGGCAGGACACGTTCCAGTTCGTGATCAGCTTCGGCATCATGTTGTACCTGCTGTTCTTCCTGCTGCGCGATGGCCCCCAGCTGGGCCAGCGCATCAAGCGCGCCATGCCGCTGAGCGACGCGCACAAGCACCATCTGTTCCGCAAGTTCACGACGGTGGTGCGCGCCACGGTCAAGGGCAACATCGCCGTGGCGGCATCGCAGGGCGCCCTGGGGGGCATCATCTTTTCCATCCTGGGTATCCAGGGGGCGCTGCTGTGGGGCGTCATCATGGGCTTCCTGTCGTTGTTGCCGGCGGTGGGCGCGGGGCTGATCTGGGCGCCCGTGGCGATCTATTTCCTGCTGACCGGCGCCACGATCAAGGGGGTGGTGCTGATCGCCTTCGGCGTGCTGGTGATCGGCATGGTCGACAACGTCCTGCGTCCGATCCTGGTGGGGAAAGACACCAAGATGCCCGACTACGTGGTGCTGATCTCGACCCTGGGCGGCATGGCCTTGTTCGGCCTGAACGGCTTTGTGATCGGCCCGTTGATCGCGGCGCTGTTCATGGCCAGCTGGGATCTGTTCTCGCCCCCCGAGGAAGCCGCCGCCGCGCCGGCCGCCACGCCGGCGCCGCCGCCAGCCGAGACCTCGTCCTCCCAGGCCGACTGACGGGCGCGACGGGGCGGGCCGGCGGGCGGCGCCTGTCCGCGGTCAAGACGGCGTCAGGGCGGAGCGTGTAAGGTGTGGTGTGGGTGTGCCGGCTCGCTGAAGCCGGCGCCCGGTGTCCGCGGCGCCGCCTGCCTGGCCGGTGGCGCCGCCAACTTTCCTCAAGAGGAGCGCGTCGGCTATGGACTGGAAACTGCACAAGTCGGGTTGGATCGAAGAGCGCAACTTCGACATCGAATTCGCCGAAACCCCGGAGGGCTATCACGCCCGTGTGCGCGTCTTCGGCTTTCCCGTGCTGGAAGACACCCGCAATGTGTTTCCGAACGAGGCGCTGGCGGAAAAGGGCGCGTTGACGCTGCTCAAGAGCCAGTTCGCCGGCACCCCGGACCTGGAAGAAAAGTAACCGTCATGGTGGGGGCGGCGTGGCCCGCGTGTCACGCCCGCGCCACGCCCGCAGCGCCCATGCGACGCCGCTCAGCGCAGTGGCAGGCGCTGCCCACCCACGATCAGGTCCCGGTCCTGGCGCGGTTCGGTATGCACCTGGCCCTGCGCCAGCGCGCCGGCGATATCGACGTCCGGTTCGCCTTCCTTGCTGCGATGGGTCTTGGAGGACAGCACGCGCCAGGTGTTTTCGTCCAGCCGTTGGTAGCTCAGGAATGTCTGGTAGCCTCCCGCGCCGGCGTCCGCGCGTGGCGGTACGTACAGGACCAGGTCATCCACGCCGGGTCCGGTGATATCCGCATGGATCAGCCAGCAACGCGCGCCTTGCAAGGCGGGGTCGGTGGGGGAGGCGGCCGCGGCCTGTTCGGCGTTCACGCATCGGTCCAGGTCGAACGGGCTTTGCTCCGCGGCATAGCGCCACCATGCGTCCGGCACCGGGCTGCCGGCCGGGTAGACCTGCAGGCTGTCCGGCTTGATCAGCGAGGCGGCCAGGCTGGACTTGCGCGGCCCCCAGTCGTAATACTTGCCCTTCAACGCATCCGCGGCGGCGACCGCGATCCGGGGCGATTGCGCCTGGGCGGCGCCGGCGGCCAGCTTGTGCATCGCTTGCCGGCCGTATTCACCGCGGTCGTTCGCGGCCGAGAGATAGCTGAAGTCCTCGGGAGGAACGTGACCGTCAATCAGGCGTTGCACCTGGCTGTCGATCTCGATGCGCTCGGGGCTCAGGAGCGGCGTGCTCACCAGGGCCAGCACGACCAGCGCGCAGAACGCCGCGACGATGTTGGTGCCGCCCAGGATCGTGTGAAAGCGCCGCGCCGCCAACGCCGCCCAGGCATAGCCCAGCGCGTAGAGCGTCAGCAGGATGGCGGCGTACAGGCCCCAGACGCGCGGAACGGTCCAGCCGTACTGCTCGATGCGCACCACCAGTCCGTACAACGCCACCAGCGCCAGCGGCAGCAGGCCGACCGCCGCCACGCGCAGCACCGCGCGCAGGCGCGGGCCGAAGGGCGGGGCCTGCGGGCTGTCCTGCCAGGCGGAGTTGATGAGCTTGATCCATAGCGCGCTGAAGGCGATCAGCGCCCCGGCGGACAGCGCGCCGGCCTGCAGGTCCAGCGTCAGCCGGGCCGCCAGCGCCAGTACGAAAGCGATGCCGACCAGCGCGACCAGCGGCAGTAGCCAGGCGGTGAGCGTCAGCCACGAGCGTTGCAGCGTGTCCGCCAGCTGCGGGCGGCGATGCACGCCCACCAGGCACACCGCCAGCACCAGCGGCATGACACCCAGCACGAAGCGGGTGGATTTGACGACCTGGCCGACCGCGGCGATGCCGATCATGCCGAACATGGCGCTGGCGGCCCAGAACAGCAGCCAGACCGCCAGCGCGAGGCCGCCGGCCAGCGCCAGCTTGACGGTGTTGCGCCAGGCGGCGCGGAACACGGCGGGATAGTCCCAGCCAGGCCGGGACGGGTCGAGCGCCTGGATCAGCGGCAGCAGCATGAAGCCGCTGGCGGCGGTGATCAGCGTCGCCAGGGACCGGGGGCCGCTGTCGGTATAGGGCAGGGGCTGCGAGCCCAGCAGCGCGACCAGCCCATACGCGTGCAGCGCGGGCAGCACCAGGCCGTAGGCCACCAGCGCCAGCAGCCAGCGCCGGCCCGCGGGCATGCCGGCCAGCATCGCGCCCGCCAGCGGCACCAGCCAGATCCACTGGATCGCGAACAGGGTGGCGAACAGGTTATGCCATGGCCACACACGGTTCAGCAGCGCGGCATGCAGCGCCAAGGCCAGCAGCGCGCCGAGCGCGCCATAGACCAGGATGGTTTTTTCGGGAGCCGACAGGCGGGAAGGGGTTGCCATGGGGGGTTAGAAGTCCTCGCTGCGCCAGACCTTCAGCACGCGGCCGAAGACCTCGAAATCCATGCCTTCGGTGATGTCCCAGGCATCGTACTTGGTGTTTTCGGACTTGGCGCGCACCACCAGCCCGTTGGCGGTGGGAATGCGCTGCAGTCGCTTGATGAAGCCCTCGCTGCCGACGCGGAAGAAATAGATGGCGTCGTACTCGACGGCCTGCACGCCACGGTCGACGATCAGCGGATCGCCGGGGTTGAACATGGGACGCATGGAGTCGCCGAAACCCGTGACGATGCACAGGTTCTTCGAGGCGGAATAGCCGCGGACGTTCTTTTGCAGCCATTCGGGGCTGACGTTCCAGCTTTGGATGACGCCGGGCTGGTCGCGCAGTTCCAGGCCATTGCCCATTGCGCCGCCGGTATCGAACTGGGCGATGAGGACGTTGCCGTGATCGGGCCTGCCCAGCCGCGGCGCGTGGAAGGAGACAAGCCGGGCCGCGGGCTCGTCCGCGATGACGTCGGGGGCAAGCTCGCCCCACAGGTCGGGGTGGGCGGTGTCCATCCAGTGCGCCGGCTGGCCCAGCCCCGTGGCGAGCTTGGCGGCCAGCGCGTCGCCGACCCGGCGCGGGTTCTTGTCCCGCTTGCCCTGGAACCCCTGAAGGATCTGGTCCAGGTACTTGCGACTGACGCCGGCGCGTTCGGCCAGGCGCTCGACGCCGCCCGCCTCGTGCACGGCGTACTTGAGATTGTTCAGTCGTATCGAGCGGATATCCATGGTAGCGATAGTAGCAATCCGCTACCCGAAAGTACAGTAGCGATTCGCTGTTGATTTTTGGGTAGCGACTCGCTACCATTGATTTCATCCTGGAGATAGTCGGGCCGGCCGCAAGTCATCGTGCAGATGGCCCGCGGTTCATACGGATGCGGCGGGGCTCGCCGTCGCGTCCGTGGTGATCGGGGGGAACCGGCAGATGTGACCCATCATCGCTACCCAGGTAGCGATTACCCGCCGCCGACCTTCTCGGGAATATGACGAACGGCAAACTTGCATCAAGGAAAAAAAGCATGGACAAGCGTCTTGGCGGGGAGGCATCCCAATGAAATATGCAACCGAAGTGCTGGATCTCATGGCGGCGGCGCCGGGGCGTCCGTGGCGCATGGCGGACCTGGTGCGCGGCGCGTCCGGCGCGCGCGAGCTGACGCGGCGTGAACGCAACGCGATGCGACAGGCGATCCTGCGGGTGCTCGAAGCCTTGCACGAGGGCGGCCAGGTGGCCCGCATCGAGCACGCCCGCAACTCGCTGACCTACGTCTGGGGCGAAGTGCGACGCGAGGGGGATTGCCTGCGCGCCTGATGGGGCGGCAGAATGCATCCATGTCGTCGCGTCACCCGCCGACGATCCGTCCAAGCGCCGACGCGCTGGCACGCAGCAGAAACAGGCCCGCTCAAACCGCGGGCCTTTTTTATGAGAGGGTACGTTCGTGCGAAGGCGCCATTCATGATGCGGCGTGAGGCGGGGCCGTGCCAGGCACGCACCAGGCATGCACCAGGCACATACCCCGGGCAGACACCCGGCGCGCACCAGCTACATACCAGGTACCAGGCACACGGCAGACACACGCCAGACACACGCCAGACACATCTGGCACCCGTCTGGCACCCGTCTGGCACAAGCCAGGCTCACGCGAAACGCCCGCCGGATAACGCTGCAACGCGGTGCGACATGCGGGGATTGCTTCGGCGGCAGGTGTTGCGCCACAATTCGGTCATGGCGTCGCGGTTCACGCCGACGGACTCTCCAGGCAGCAGCAAGCCCGCAACAAGCAACAGGCAGGCAAGCGACAAGCAAGCAGCAATAAGCAAGCAACATACAAACAAGCCAGCAGCAAGCAACAAACAAGCCAGCAGCAAGCAACAAACAAGCAAGCAACAAACCAACCAGGCCCGCCGACAGCGGGCCTTATTTATGAGAGGGTACGTGCGCCCGGCCAACGCGCCGGAAGACGGTTGAATCGCCGGATGCGCGTCCCCCACGTTCTTTGCAGTTCCCCGATACAGGCTCGCCGCAGGCGGGCCTTTTTCATTTGCGCGCCCCGCGTTCTCTTCGAGAGCGCGGGGCGTTTTGTTAGGCGCCGCCCGCAAGGCGGGGCCCAGCGGCCTGCCGCCTCGCCGTTCCTTCCATGACCGGGCCTTTCTCCCGCCCGCGGTGACCTGGAATGGCTCGAGGCGGCAGCCCGGTGGGCGACAGCCGGAATCCGCCGCAACCCGGCCGCACGCATCACGCAACGCGGCACCGCGCCGATGGCGCAGCAAAGTCGGCGTTCCGCCTCCAGGCCTCTGGATTCCCCCAAACCCGCCCTCGGGCATCTCAACACGACAAAGGAGCGACGCATGGCGAACAGTTCGGCCACCGGCGGCTACCTGGCGCCGATCGCCATTTCTCCGCCCCTGGAGGATGCCGAGCTCGAGGCGCTGTTCCAAGGGTTCATCGCCGGCGTGGCCGGCCTGCCCCTTGACCTGGTTCGTACGCGCTGGCCTGCCGCCGGCGTGGAACCGCCCGCGCAGACCGAGACCTGGTGCCTGATGGACATCCGGTCGCAAACCGCGGACGCCGGTCCGGTCGTCACCCACGACCCGGCCGGGGAAGGATCTGATTCATACGTTCGGCACGAACACATCGAGGTGCTTTGCTCGATGTTCGGGCCGCGCGCGCTGCGCCACGCGGCGCTGCTGCGCGACGGCGCCGCCGTGCCGCAGAACCGCGAGCCCTTGCTGGCGCAAGGCATGGCGGTGAGCGGCGCGGGGCCGATCGTGGCCATGCACGAACTGGTGAATCAGCAGTGGATACGGCAGTTCGACATGACCCTGCGTTTTGCGCGCCGGGTCGCGCGCAGCTATCCGGTCCTGAATCTCCTGTCGGCGCAAGTCACGACGCATGCCGCGTCGCTGTCCCCGACGGACAACATCAACCACCTTGCAGATTAAGGGATTTACCATGGCTAATGGATTGCCGGTATCACGCCTGATCAACGTCACGATCAACATGTCGCCGCTCGCGGCGCAAGGCGCGAGCCTGAACACCGCGCTGCTGCTGGGCTCGTCCGCGGTCATCGACACCGGCGAGCGCATGCGCTCCTATGGCGGCATCGACGCCGTCGCCGCCGACTTCGGCACCGGCGCGCCCGAGTACCGCGCGGCCCTGCTGTATTTCCAGCAGACGCCCCAACCCTCGCAGTTGTACATCGGCCGCTGGGCCAAGGGCGCGACCTCGGCCACGCTGCGCGGCGCCGTGCTGTCGGCCGCCGAGAAGCAGATGTCGGCCTGGACCGCGGTGACCGCGGGCGCCTTCACGCTGACCGTCGACGGCACCGCCAAGACGGTTAACGGCCTGGACTTCTCCGGCGCCACCAACCTGAACGGGGTCGCCGCGATCATCTCGACGGCCCTGGCGTCGGCCTCGGTGCTGTGGAACGGCGCGCAGTTCGTCGTGACCTCGAACACCTCCGGCGCGACCTCGACGCTGGGCTACGCCACGGCCGCGGGCACCGGCACCGACATCTCGTCGATGCTGGGCCTGACCGCGGGCAAGGCCTCGACGCCCGTCGCCGGCATCGTCGCCGAAACGCCGGTGGACGCCGTGTCGCTGTTCCTGGACCGCTTCGCCAACAAGTTCCTGGGCCTGGCCTTCGCCGACGCCGACATCACCGACGCTCAGCACCTGGCCGTGGCCGGCCTGATCGAGGCCGACCAGCGCCATCTGTACGGCGTGTCGACCCAGGCGCCGCAGGTGCTCGATCCGACCCACCACGACGACATCGCCAGCCAGCTGAAGGCGCTGAAGTACAAGTACTCGATCGTGCAGTTCTCCAGCGCCAGTCCGTACGCGGTGGCCTCGCTGCTGGGCCGCCTGCTGACGGTGAACTTCAACGCCAACAACACCACCATCACGCTGATGTACAAGCAGGAACCCGGCATCGTCGCCGAGACCCTGACCAGCAGCCAGGCCGATACGCTGGCCGCCAAGAACTGCAACGTGTTCGTCAACTACGACAACGACACGGCCATCATCCAGTACGGCGTGACGCCCAGCGGCATCTTCATCGACTCGGTCTACAACGCGATCTGGTTCCGCAATCGCGTCCAGACCGACGTCTACAACCTGCTGTACACCAGCCCGACCAAGGTGCCGCAGACCGACGCCGGCAACCAGCTGATCGCCTCGGTGATCGAGGCCGCGTGCGAGGCCGCCGTCAACAACGGCTACCTGGCCCCGGGCGTGTGGAACTCGGCCGGCTTCGGCGCCCTCAAGCAGGGCGACACGCTGGCCAAGGGCTACTACGTCTACGCGCCGGCGATCGCCACCCAGTCGCAGGCCGACCGCGAAGCGCGCAAGGCCGTCCCGTTCCAGGTCGCCGCCAAGGAAGCCGGCGCCATCCACACCGTCGACGTTCTGGTCACGGTCAACCGCTAAACAGGAGTAGCAGATGTCTACCTATTCGTTCGCTGATATCAGCGCCAGTCTCGTGGGCCCGGGCGGGGCGATCTCGCTGGGTTCCGGCTCGGGCGTGGCCGATGAAGGCATCGCCATCGCCGCCAAGGGCGAAAAGAGCGCCATGACGGTGGGCGCCGATGGCGAAGTCATGCACACGCTGCGCGCCGACAAGAGCGGCACCGTGACGCTGAGCTACCTGAAGACCTCGCCCGTCAATGCCCAGCTGCAGGCGCTGTACGACGCCCAGTCGCTGGACAGCCGCCTGTGGGGCAAGAACCTGATCACCATCACCAATCCGGCCACGGGCGACGTGACGGCGTGCCGTTCGTGCGCCTTCAGCAAGAAGCCCGACCTGACCTACAAGAAGGACGGCGACGTGGTGAAGTGGACCTTCGACGCCGCGAAGATCGACACGATCCTGGGAACCTACTAAGCCATGTCGCAGGAACTTGATCTGAACGGCCACCGGTACTCCATCGGGAAACTGAGCGCCAAGCAACAGTTCCACGTGTCGCGCCGCATCGCTCCGATCGTTCCTACGCTGATCCCCGTGTTCGTCCGCCTCGCGGCGGGCGGCCGCGGGATCACCGAGGACCCGGGCGGCTTGGCCGATGTCCTGCAACCGCTGGCCGACGGCCTGGCGGCGATGAAGGACGAGGACGCCGACTATGTGCTGGACACCTGCATGCAGGCGGTCCAGCGCCGGCAGGAGCATGGCTGGACCGCCATCTGGTCGGCCAGCCAGCGCGTGCCGATGTTCCAGGACATCGACCTGGCGGTGATGCTGCCGCTGGCCGTGCGCGTCATCGTGGCAAGCCTCGGGCCTTTTATTCAAGGGCTGCTTACCAGCCAGACCGGCAGCCCCGAGGCGACACAGGCTGGCTGAAGAGCCTGCCCGGTGGCGAGGACTGGTTGCTGGCGCCGGTCCTCGAGGGGCTCTGCAAGTACGAGTCCCTCAAGGACGGCACCCTGGACCTGGCCGACATCGCGCTGCTGAACGACGCGTTGTCGGTGCGGGCAGACAACAAGGCGGAAGCGTACCGCCGCCACATGGCAGAAAAAAATGGCTAATACAACCGTGCCCATCGACCCGTCGGGGTTGATTGGCATATTCAAGATCGACAAGGACGACCTGAAGGACCTCAAGCAGGCGATCGGCGACTCGCGCAAGCAGAGCCTGGCCGACGCGCTGGCGGTGTTCGCGGGGCGGGCCAAGAGCGTTGTCGACTTCGCCGAAAACAAGATCGCCCAGTTCGAGCAAGGCTATTTCGCCGCCAAGCTGGGCGGCACATCGGGCCGGGACATGCGGGCGCTGGAGACGGTGGCGCAGGACTTCGGTGTCTCCGTCGAAGCAATGCGCAACAGTACCCAGGCGCTGCACCGCAACGTGCGCGACGATCCCAAGATCGCCGCGCTGCTGGAACAGCTGCACATCTCGTCGAGCGATGGCGCGGGCGCCCAGCGCAACAGCGCCGACCTGATGCTGGAGCTGAGCGACGCGCTCAAACGCATGGATCCGGCGCAGGCCCGGGCGACGGGCCAGGGCCTGGGGCTGGACCCAGGCGTCATGGAAGCCCTGCGCGATCCCGGGTTCGGGCAGCGCCTGTCGGCGCAGCGCGATACCCAGGAAAACAGCACCGTCGAAGCGGCCGGTGAACGCGCGCACCAGCTGATGGGCACCGTCCGTGAATTGAGCGCCTCCGTCAACGCGATGTTCGCGCAGGCGCTCCTGACGATGGGCCCGAAGCTGCAGGAGACGCTCGACGGTATTTCGGCCTGGTTCAAGGAGAACGGCCAGACGGCCGGCAAGCGGCTGGGCGAGGTCGGCAATTTCGTGCTGTCGATCATGTCGTTGCTGGGACCGGTGATCAGCCTGATCACCTGGCTCGACGGGCTGACCGGGGGCCTGAGTTCGCAGCTCCTGGTGCTGGTCGGCGGCTTCCTGATGCTGGGCGGCGGTGGCGTGGTGGGGGCCTTGATGGGCCTGGTCTCGCGACTGGGCGGCATGCGCTCGATCATTGGCGGGCTGGGCACGCAGCTGGCCTCGCTGCCTGGCCGGATCAGCGGTCTCATGAGCCGGGCCTGGACGGCGACCAGCAACTTCGTGGGCGGCGTGTTCGGCAGAATGACCTCGATGGGACGGACGGCCGTCACCCAGATGGGCAACATGGCCAGCGCGGTCTGGTCCTGGATGGGCAACATGGCCGCGCGCGGGGGGGCGTTGGTGGTCGACAGCGTCAAGGCGGCCGGCGCCATCGCGTTGCAATGGGGGCAGTCACTGTGGGCCTCCGCCGGCTCGTGGATCGGCCGCATCGTCGATGGCGCCAAGAGCCTGGCCCGCGGCGTGGCGATATCGCCGGTGGCGGTGGGGGTGGGACTGGCCCTGTATCCCCGCACGCTTGGGGACGGCACGCTGAAGTCGCTGCAAGGCGACGGGCGTTTCGGCCTCGGGCAAGCGGAGCCGGATTTCAACGGGGCCGGCGGCAGCTGGCAACCGCCTCCCATGGACGGCGCCCGGATCGAACCGTGGCGCGATTACCACTCCGGCTTCGCGCTTGGCGAAGCGGGGGGCGCCGCGCTGGCGCCGGCGGCCGCCGCCGCGCCGGTGTCGGTCAATGCCACCACCACCATCTACGTCAACGGGTCGGCCGACCCCGGCGCGACCGGAGCGGCCGTGGCCAATCAACAAAGCCGGGTCAACGCCGACCTGACGCGCAACCTGCAGGGGTCCTATGACTGACACGAATTTCACGGGCGCCGACATGGTGGGCCTGCTGTCGAAGAAGATCGGCGACATTGTGGTGCAGGCGACCATCACCGAGTCGCACGACGATACGCTGAAGATCACTAGCCACCCGGTGGAGTCGGGCCCCTATGGCCGCTCGGCGATCAGCGACCATGCCTTCAAGCTGCCGCTGTCGCTGACCATGAAGTGCGCCTGGAGCAACGCCTCGTACGAGGCGTTGCGCGGCGCCCGGGCCAGGGACGTGGCCAATGGCAAGGCGGCCGCCGACGACTACGCCACCGCGATCTACTCGCAACTGCTCAATCTGCAGGAGTCGCGCGAGCCGGTGGATGTGATTACCAGCCGGCGCCGCTACAGCAGCATGCTGATAGAGAAGATCGCGGTCGAGAACAGCCGGGAGACCTCCGGCGCCGTGTTCGCGACCGTGACGCTGCGCGAAGTGATCGTGGCGCAGACCCGCAGCACGTCGCTGCCGCCCTACGCGCACCAGAAAGAGAAGGAAAAGACCGCGGACAGGCAGAACCTGGGCGTGAAAGCGTCCCGGCCCGCGGCCGCGCCCAACGGCGGCTCGCTGCATTGGAACTAGGAGATCCGCATGAACTACTTCGAGATACCTCTGTCGCCGATTCCGCAGGTGTTCGCCATCTCGCTGGGCGGTGACGACTACCGGCTGACGCTGCAGTATCGCGAGGGCTGGATATTGGACGTGGCCGATGACCTCGGCCAGCCGCTGGTGTCCGGCATTCCGCTGGTGACGGGCCTGAACCTGCTGGGGCAATACCGGCACCTGGGCTTTGCCGGGGGCCTGCGCGTGACCGGGGCGGAGTCGCCCGACGACGCGCCGACGGCCACCGACCTGGGCCGTGGCGCCAAGCTCTACTGGGTGGCGGACTGACATGGCAGACACGACCACAATGGAGCCGATCGCCGTATACGGCGATCCGGTCGATGACGATGAGGGCGTGCGCCAGTGGGGCCGGAAGGTCTCGCTGATCGTCGGCGACGAGGAGGCGCTGGATCTGTCGGCGCTGAGCTTCAGCTTCGGCATCAAGCGCAACGACGCCAAGTCCCCCAACACCGCCACCATCAAGGTGATGAACGCCAGCCGTGAAACCGCCAGCCTGGCGCAGCGCGAATTCACCCGAGTGGTGCTGCAGGCCGGCTATGAAGGCAATTACGGCGTGATCTTCCACGGCAACGTGGTGCGCGCCAAATGGGGCGGCTCGGGTGACACCGAGACCGTGCTGGAAATCACCGCGGCCGATGGCGACAAGGCCTACAACTTTGCGGTGGTCAACGCCACCGTGCCCAAGGGCAGCGACCGCGCCGACAAGGTGCGGCTGCTGTGCTCGGCCATGAACCCATACGGCGTGCGCCAGGGCTACGTGCCCGACCTGGGCGGCAAGAAGTCGATCCGCGGGGCCGTCATGTCCGGCATGGTGCGGGACTACCTGCAGGATGTCTGCGGCAGTGCGAACACCTTGTGGAGCATCCAGGACGGCAAGGTGGTGGTGGTTCCCGAAACCGCCTATGTGCCGGGCTCGGTGCCCGTGCTGTCCCACGACAGCGGCCTGGTCGGCATGCCGGAGCAGACCGAGAAGGGCATCAAGCTGCGGATGCTGCTCAACCCCAGCATCCGCGTGGGCGGGCTGGTCAACCTGGACAACAGCCGGATCGCCGAGTATGGCTTCCAGGCCCGTTCCGAGCGCAAGGACGCGAACGAGATCGATCGCGCCGAGCAGCGCCGCATCAGCGGCGATGGCTACTACTACGTGATGGAAGTCGAGCACCGCGGCAATACGCGCGACGACGAGTGGTACACGGAGGTCCTTTGCCTGGCCACCGACGCCACCCTGTTTCCCGGCGACCTGGGACGGGCCGGCGCCGAGGGCGACGCGGCCAAGCCAGCCGCCGTCGTCAAGTAGCGCGCGGTCCGGCCCTATCCCTGCAGGAAGATTCATGAACCGACTTGAGACTTTGAACGATCCGCAAGCCGCGATCGGCGCGGCGCTGCATGGCGCGCTGGCGCAGACCTGGACCGCCATGCCGGCGATCATCGGCGCCTTCGATCCGGTGGCGATGACGTGCACGGCGCAACCGGCCATCCGCGCGCGGGTCAAGACACCCGAGGGCCGGCAGCACAGCCTGGCGTTGCCGTTGCTGGTGGATTGCCCGGTGTATTTCCCCTCGGGCGGCAATTGCACGCTGACCTTTCCGGTCAAGCCGGGCGATGAGTGCCTGGTGGTGTTTGCCTCGCGCTGCATCGACGCCTGGTGGCAATCCGGCCAGGTACAGGACCAGGCCGAAATGCGGATGCATGACCTGTCCGACGGCTTCGTCTACGTGGGCGTGCGCTCGCAACCCCGCGTGCTGCCGGCGGTCAGCACCAGCGCGACCCAGCTGCGCAGTGACGATGGCACGACTTTCCTGGAGCTGGACCCGGCCGCCGGCAAGGTGAAGATCGTGGCGCCCGGCGGTTTCGATGTGGTTGCGCCGGTATCCGAGTTTTCCGGGCAGGTGCTGGTCAACGGACTGTTGAGCTACCTGGCGGGACTGGTCGGCAGCGGCGGCCAGGGCAATACCGCCCAGATCACCGGCGTGCTGAACGTGATCGGCCAGATCCTCGCCAACGGCAAACGGGTCGACGACACCCATACCCATACCGCGCAGGGCGCCAATGCGGTGACCACGCCACCCAACTGAGGATTCCTATGCGTTACCGAAAACTGGACGCCGATGGCGACTATTCGTTCGGCTCGGCACGGGCCGATTTCCACCGCGATACGGCGCAGGCCGTGGCCCAGGCTGTCAAGACCCGGCTGATGCTGGCGCGCGGCGAGTGGTTCCTGGACGTGACCGAAGGCACGCCCTGGAACGGCGAAGTGCTGGGCAAGCAGCCGCGCGCCAGCTACGACTGGGCCATCCGCCAGCGCATCCTGGGCACGGCAGGTGTCATCGACCTGGCCGAATACTCGAGCCGGCTCGACCCGCAAACACGCGGCTTGAGCGTGACGGCATCCATTTCAACCCTTTATGGCACGGCCACTGTGCAGGCGGCATTATGACGATTCTATCCACGGCCCCGGTCATCGACGCCACGGGCATCCGTGCGCCGAGTTATGGCGAGGTGCTGCAGTATTTCAAGGAGCAGTACCGCGGCATCTACGGCGCCGACACCTATCTAGAGGCGGACAGCCAGGACGGCCAGTTGCTGGCCGTGTTCGCCCTGGCCATCCATGAGGCCAATACCGCGGCGATCAACGTCTACAACGCGTTTTCGCCCGCCACCGCCGCCAACGCGGCGTTGTCGAGCAACGTCAAGATCAACGGCCTGGCGCGGGGCGTGGCCACGCGCTCGTCGGTGGACCTGCGCATTGTCGGGCAAGGCGGCGTCACCATCGTCGATGGCGTCGCCACCGATGCCGACCGCGGCCGCTGGCTGTTGCCGGCCAGCGTGACCATCCCGCCGGGCGGCGAGATCACTGTCACGGCGCAATCCCAGGCGCTGGGCGCCGTGACCGCGGCGGCGGGCAGCATCAACCAGATCGGCACGCCGACGCTGGGCTGGCAGTCGGTCTCGAATCCGGCGGCCGCGACGCCTGGCGCGCCGGTCGAAAGCGACGCGGCCTTGCGGGTGCGCCAGGCGGTGTCGGTGGCCTTGCCGTCGCGCAGCGTGCTGGAAGGCACGATCGGCGCGGTGGCGTCGGTGCCGGGCGTGCTGCGCCACGCGGCATACGAGAACGACACGGCGGCGGCCGACGCGCACGGCCTGCCGCCGCACAGCATCGCCCTGGTGGTTGACGGTGGCGATGCCGCGCTGATCGCGCAGGCGATCGCCGCCAAGAAGACGCCGGGCACGGGCACCCATGGGACCACCACGGTAGTCGTGACGGACATCTACGGCATCGCCCATCGCATCCGCTTCTTCCGCCCGACCATCGTGCCGCTTGCGGTCGATGTGCAGATGCGCGCGCTGGCGGGCTACAACACGGCGACGGGGCAGGCGGTGCAGCGGGCAGTGGCGGACTACATCAACGGCGTCGCGATCGGCGGCGGCGCCAGCGCCTCGGTGGAGTGGGCCGATGCCATCTCGGCGGCCAATGGCGTGCCGGGCAACGGCACGTTCAAGATCACCGGCCTGACGTTGCGGGGCCCGGCCGGCAACGGCGTGCCCGATGTGCCGCTGGCCTTCAACGAGGCCGCCGCCGCGACCCCGGACGACGTGAAACTCACGGTGACCTGACATGGCCAATACAGACGACTACATCGCGCGGCTGTCGGCCTACCACCGTGGCAAGCCCAAGTTCACCGCCACCGTGACGGCCCTGTGCGACGCGGCGGCCAGCCTGCGCGAGTTGTACGGTGGCATGCCGGCGGCCTTCGACCTGGACCTGGCCGTCGGCGCGCAATTGGACGCAGTGGGGCGCTGGGTGGGATTGGAGCGCAAAGTCAGCACGCCTATCGCCAACGTGTATTTCTCGCACGACCTGGACGGCCTGGGCTTTGACCAGGGCGTATGGCAGGGACCCTTCGATCCGGACAGCGGCCTGACCGAGCTGGATGACGATACCTACCGCCTGCTGCTGCGCGCCAAGATCGGCGCCAACCACTGGGACGGCACGCTCGAGACCTCGGCCGCCATCCTGGACCGCATCTTCGGTGGCGGCACCCATGTATTCATCCAGGACAACGGCGACATGTCGGTCGACATCGGCGTGGCCGGCGCGCCGCCGTCGGCGCTGTTCCTGGCGCTCCTGACGGGCGGGTACATCCCGCTCAAGCCGGAGGGCGTGCGCATCAGTTACTACGTCATCCCCTCGCAAGAGGGGCCCTTGTTCGGTTTTGACGTTCAAAACCACTACATCTCGGGGTTCGACAGCGGACTCTGGGGTTCGCTTTTTGCCGGTTGAATAAGGACAATTCCGTGGCTATCAATCAAATTCTTCCTTTCGGCACCGTTCCCGGCGCCAATGTGCTCGCTCCCGCCGACTACCAGGCGCTGGCCGCCCGGCTGGGCGGTTTCTCGGCCGGCACGGCCAAATCCAAGGAACTCAACACGGTCTGGCGCCAGGCTTCGTTCGTGGCCGCCATGATCGGCCAGTACATCGCCGACAAGGCTGGTCAGGACGTGCTGGACGACGGCGACCTGGCGGCGCTGCAGGCCAGGTTCGTGGCGGCGCTGGCGGCGTCGCCGGCGTTTACTGGAACGCCGACCGCGCCGACGCCGGCCGCCACTGACAAGAGCACCCGGATCGCAACGACCGCATTCGTGGCGGGCAACTTTCCGCGAATCTATTCGATCGGCGCGCTGCCGACGCAGGACGTCGGTCCCATCATCGTGGCGGAGTGTGCCGAAGTGTGGACATGGGGAACCGCAGCTTTCCATACCGGTTATCGGTCGCCACTGTCCGGGCAGATTGCCTATTTCCCATTCTCGAAGGTGCCTTACGGGTGGATGCGGGCCAACGGCGCGGCAGCCTCGGTCAGCGCCTATGCGGCATTGGCTTCGGCCATCTATTGCGGCGACGCTTTGAATGCGACGGCGCAGGTGGGCTATCGCTGCACCAATGCCGCAGATCCGACGAATACGCGCAGCATCACCGGCGCATACATCGTGCTGCCAGATCTGCGTGGAGAGTTCGTGCGGGGCTGGGACGATGGCCGCGGAGCGGACGTCGGACGGCAATTGGGCTCGAGCCAGCGCGCTTCGCGTGTGATTGGCTCGGTCAGCAACCCTTCCTTTCCGTATCTATCAGGCAGTGGAGAGTGGCGATACAGCACGGATAACGGCAATACCTCGTTCAAGGTGGGGGACGCCTATACGGAGGGGTTTGACATGGTCAGTGGATCCGGTTCGTTCTTGGCCGGGTGGTCCTACACAAATATGGGCACTACGGCCTCGATGGCTTCGGTCCGCCCGCGCAACATCGCGTTGCTTGCGTGCATTAAATATTGAGGGGAACTCTTATGGAAAAAATCGTTTCGCAACTGACTCCCGACGGTTTCTACGTCGGCCCAGCTATCGCAGACATGTCTCCCCTGGAGCCAGGGGTGTTTCTGATGCCGGGTGGGGCCATCGACATCGCGCCGCCCGATCGCCAGGAACCCGGCAAACGCTACAGACTCGAGGATGGTCGTTGGACGGCGCTGGACATCCCGGGTTTCGATTCATCGAGAGAGACGGGATTGCCGAGCGAGGAGCACCAGGATCTGGCTGCCCGTGTCCGGCGGGACGTTTTGTTGGAGCATGCCGGGCTGCGTATGGCGCCATTACAGGATGCTGTCGATCTTGGTATTGCGACGAATGCTGAGCAGGAGTCTCTGACAGCATGGAAGACCTATCGCGTGCACTTGAACCGCGTGCCTGACCAAGCCGGATATCCCGCCGCAATCGATTGGCCCATTGAGCCCGCCTGACATACTGACATACGGGACTGACGGAGAGCAGCGATACACGGGAGCAGAGCACGTGCAGGCACTGGCTGCGCCTGCACGAAAGGGGCGACAGTGTCGCCCACATTTCAATTGGTCCATCCGGCGCGCCCCCGCGGCGCCCGTGATGTTCACGGGAGGCAGCGATGCGCACCGTCGACAGGAGCGGTGTAACCATGGAACCGGCATCTACGGGATTGGGCGGGTTCGCCGCCCTGAAAATTGCGCTGGCTTTCGGCATGCCGGCGGCGATGGCGGCGTTGATCGGCATGTTGCTGATGCCGCCGCGCAGCCCGCGCGAGTTCGTCGCGCGCACCGCCTGTACGGTGGTCAGCTCTTTTCTGTTCGGGCCATTGCTGGCGATCGGCATGATCGCGTGGATGCCCGACATCATGTCGTCCGCCTACTGGATGGCGCAGCGCACCGGGCTGGGCGAGGACGGGCTGTTGGCCATGTTCTACGTGCTCGGCCCCTGCATGCTGCTGGCCGGGCTGCCGGCCTGGTGGGTGCTGGGCGCCTACCTGCGCCTGACCGCCAAGCTGCAGAACCAGGACCTGGTGGATTGGGCGGTGGAGATCCGGCGCAAGACGCTGGGGATGGATACGCAAACGGACAAGGAGGGCAGGCATGACGCTTGACCAGATCATGGATGAGGCGCTGCGGCCGGCGCTGGCGCTGTTGCCGGCGCGCATGGATACGCGCGAGGCGCAATGCATGCTGTTGGCGATCGGCTCGCAGGAGAGCCGCTTCGTGCACCGGCGCCAGATCGGCGGACCGGCTCGGGGTTTCTGGCAATTCGAGAAGGGCACGCGCGCCAGCCGCGGCGGGGTGTGGGGGGTATTCCTGCACGCCGCGAGCAAGGCGCCCCTGGTCGTGCTGTGCCAGGCGCGCGGCGTGGCCTGCGATCCGGACGCGATCCACGCCGCGCTCGAGCGTGACGATGTGCTGGCGGCGGGCGTTGCGCGCCTGTTGCTCTGGACCGACCCGAAGGCATTGCCGCCGGTTGGCGATGCGGTCGCGGCCTGGGCGCTGTATCTGCGCACCTGGCGTCCGGGCAAGCCCAAGCCGGACAGCTGGCCCGCCCTGTATTCACAGGCGGTGGCGGCCGTGCGGGCCCGGGCGGACAGGAGCGCGACCCATGTTGCAGGTGTGGATTAAGCGGGGCCTCGGCGTAATGGCGGCAGTGCTGGCGGGCCTGGCCGCCATTGCCGGGGTTTATTGGCGGGGGCGGGCCATGGGCCGGGCGCGGGAACGCTCGGACAATGCGGCCCGCCTCCAGGAGCGGGCCGGCCAGGCTCGCAGGGAGGCCAGGGATGTGCAGGAAAAGGTGGCTCGCAGCGATGACGACGCCGTGGCTGATCGCCTCAAGTCTGGGTGGGTGCGCGCCGCTCCCCCCTCGGACCGGGATTGAGTATTGCGATCATGCGCGGCCGGTGTATTTCAATTCCTCGGCCGAAGTCGATGCCACGCCAGCGGCCATTCGCCGCCAGATACTCGAACATAACGAGATGGTTGCCCGGCTCTGTTTTTGAGGTAAATTGGGGACGCGACTTTTCCGTTGCGGGCACATCCGATTGCCGGCGCCGGTTCAAGGGCGGATGGACACGTCGCGGTCTGGTTCTGCAATAATTTCTGGTTTGCCGTGCTGCCGGGTTCCGGTCCGGCCGATAGTTCCAGGAGACGCGCCATGGGTCAGAAAGTGCAGTGTCGGCAAGCGCTTTGCGCCGCGCAAAAGCGCCAGGAAAAATAATATGGCTGATGGCGAAAGCCTGGTCGCCACGCAGGTTCGCCCGCGCTACCGGTATTCGATGCGAGCCGGTTTGCTGGTGCTGGTGTTCGCCTGTATCGCGCCGGCCCTGATGGTGGCCTCGGTCGCGGTCTATGAAAGCTACCAGATCCAGCGCGAGCGGATTTTCCGCGACACGATTTTCCTGGCGCGCAATCTGACCGCCATCCTCGACCGTGAAATGACCGGGGTCGAGGCCGGTGTGCAGATATTGGCTTCGTCGCCCGACCTGCTCGCAGGGGATCTGGCGGGATTCCACCAGCGCGCGCGCGATGCCATCAAGTTCCAGATCGTCGACAGTTATGTGCTGACCGACAAGGATGGCCACCAAGTGGTCAACACGTTGGTGCCTTATGGCACGGCGCTGCCATCCTCGGGCGTGTCGCAGGAGCTGACGCGGGTGTTCCGGGCGCGCGAACCGGTGCTGAGCAGCCTGTTCACGGGGGCGGTCAGCCGGGTCCCCGTCATTGCGCTAGGGGTGCCGGTGGTGCGGGGCGACGAAGTCATCTACAGCCTCAATGTCGGGCTGTCGCCCGAGCGCATCGGCAATGTGCTCGGCCGGCGCGGCCTGCCGGAGGGCTGGGTGGCGGCGGTGCTGGACAGGAGCGGCACCATCATTGCGCGCACCCGCGACGCCGAGAGGTATGTCGGCCAGAAGGCCGTGCCGACGCTGGCGCGGGCGGTGCAGATGGAAAGCGAGGGTTCGCTCGAATCCACCACCAAAGAGGGCACGCCGGTCTACACCGCCTTCAGCCGTTCCACGCTGACCGGCTGGACCATCGCGGCCGGGGCGCCGATGACGCTGGTGACGACCGACCTGTACCGTTCCATCGCCTGGCTGGCGCTGGGCACGCTGACGGCTTTCAGCCTGGGCCTGTGGCTGGCGTTGCGCCTGGCGAATCGCCTGACGTCGGCGGTGCAGGGCCTGGTGGGGCCGGCGCTGGCGCTGGGCGAAGGCCGTACCGTGGAGTTGCCGGCCACGAGCGTCAAGGAGGCCGAAGAGGTTGGCACGGCGTTGTTGCAGGCCTCCCGCATGCTGGCGCACGCGCAGCACCTGGCCCACTACGATCCCCTGACGGGGCTGTGCAACCGGGTGCTTTTCGGCGAACTGGTGCTGCGCGAACTGGCCGTGGCCCAGCGCAGCGGCCAGTCCTTCGCCATCCTGGCAATCGATCTGGACGGCTTCAAGGCCGTCAACGATCTGCATGGGCATGCGGCCGGCGATACCGTGCTGAAAGAGGCCGCTGACCGCATGGCGCGTGCCATCCGGGTGTCGGATGTGGCGGCGCGGTTGGGGGGCGACGAGTTCGCGGTGCTGCTGCTGGAGAGCGACCAGGACGGGGCCCAGGCGGTAGCCGAGGCGCTGGTCGAAAGCCTGTCGCTGCCCTATCCCAAGATCAGGGTGGCGGTGTCGGCCAGTGTGGGGATCGCGGTGTATCCGCAGTCGGGCGTCACCATGCTGCAGTTGCTGGAGCGGGCCGATGTCGCGCTGTATCGGGCCAAGGGCCTGGGCAAGCGGCGGGTGGCATCCGATCGCTGACGCGGTTGATCCCGGCATGCCGCCGGGGCGCCGCGATGCGGTTCAGGCATCGTGGCGCGGCGCCGGCGCGGCCGCGAGCGCGGTCAGCACTTCACCCGATTTCAAGCGGTAGCGCCGTTCGCCCAGGGCGATGACGCGTTCGCCTTCCGTCGTCCTGAGGATGTAGCGAGTGACCGCGGGCGGGCCGGCTTGAGGGTCGGCCTGCGAGAACACTTCGATGCGATAGAGTCGGCCCGCTGCCGTGGCGGCGAGTACGTCGGCCAGTCTGCGTACAGAGATTGTCATGCGGCTTGGTCTCCCTCTTGTTCCTAGTCGGACGGTTGCGCCGCGCGCCGGCATCAATTCCCTGGATGCCGGCCATGCCGCGGCCCTGTTCCCGTTTTCGCTACACTGCGTCGTTCTCGCGCGTGGCCCGGCGCGGCGTATCGGGTGGAAATCGGGTAATCGGAAAAAGTGATGCAACATGCTCCCGGCCGGAATACGGCGACATTCCTGGGACTGATGGCTGTCGTGCTGTGGGGCACCGTCGTCGGCCTGATCCGCAGCGTCAGCGAAAGCTTCGGGCCGATCGGGGGCGCGGCCCTGATCTATACGGTCGGTTCGATCTTCCTGGTGCTGCTGTTGGGATTTCCCCGGCTGCGCACGTTCCCGCGGTCTTATCTTGTGTGCGGCAGCGTCCTTTTCGTGGCCTATGAAATCTGCCTGTCGCTGTCGCTGGGTTTTGCCGCCAACCGCGGCCAGGCGATCGAGCTGGGCATCGTCAATTACCTGTGGCCGTGCTTCACGGTCATCCTGGCGATACTGATCAACGGCCAGCGCGCGGGCGCCTGGGTGGTGCCGGGCATCGCGCTGTCGCTGTGCGGCATCGTCTGGGTGGTCGGCGGCGACGGCGGCGTCTCGTGGCTGCGCGTGGTCGCCAATGTATCGAGCAATCCCCTCAGTTATGGCCTGGCGTTCAGCGGTGCCATCATATGGGCCGTTTATTGCAATGTCACCAAACGCTTTGCCGACGGCAAGAACGGCGTGGCATTGTTTTTCATGTTGACCGCGGCGGCGCTGTGGATCAAATACGCCCTGAGCGCGGAACCGGCGCTGGCATTCAAGGGGGCCGCCGTGCTGGAGTTGTGCGTGACGGGCGGCGCCATGGCGGCGGGCTATGCGCTGTGGAACGTGGGCATACTGAACGGCAATCTGACCTTGCTGGCCACGGCGTCGTATTTCACGCCGGTGCTGTCGACTTTTTTCGCGGCGGTCTGGCTGTCGACGCGCCTGACCGCGACGTTCTGGCAAGGCGTGGCCATGGTCACCGCCGGCTCGTTGATCTGCTGGGCGGCGACACGCGGCCGGCCGGCCCGGGGTGGGTAACCCCCGGGCGTCGAAAAGCGGGATCGATCCCGGTTCAGCCGCGCAGCGGCTGCGCGCTCATTCCAAAACCATGGTCTGGGCCACGGCGTAGCCCAGCGGAATGAGCAACAGGGAAGCGAACAGGGAACTGACAATCGCCGCCGATATCTTCAGCCAGGGCTCGGGCCCCGCGCTTTGAATCGTTTGAATCACCAACGCGACGATACCCACAACCATCAAACAGCTGATTACCACTGCTACGTAAGTCATGTTGTCTCCGTCCTCGCCTGATTAAGGGATTGCGGCGCCGTTGCTACGGTCTAGGTGTTTGGTCTGATTGTGCGCCTGTATTGGGGGGCTTGGCGCTAGGGTTTTCCTGGCCCCCGCCAACCGGTGTGGCGTTTTCGCCGCGCACGCTGCAGCATGAAATCGGTGTGCGGCGCAACATTCCCGCCGTGTCGCGGAGCACGCGCTTTGCGCTACGATGGCGGCGTCGAATCACTCGAATCTCCTCTTGAGGCCGCGAAATGCCGCAACGACTCCGCCCCGGCACGCGCGCCACATTGCAGATCAGGCAATTGCTGCCGGGCGAGTTCGCCTGGATCATCACCTTGCTGGATCCGGATACGGGCAATGTGCGCAGCACCAATTATTCCGAGCGCCGCTACTCCAGCCACGACGAGGCCTCCGCTGCCGGCAAGGCCGCGGTAATGGAATTCCTGGGAAACCAGAACGACGGGGACGCCAAGACGTCCAGGCCCTGAGACCGCTTCCCAATGCCCCCAAAGCCCTCGAACGAGGGCTTTTTTTCGTTCCGCGAGCCGGTGCGGACATGGGCACGGCAATTGCTGATAGCGGACCGGCGCGTTTTGGCGCCGCCGAGGAGATCCGCCATGTCTGTAATCCAACACCGTCCGCCAGGCGCGCCTGACGACGTGCCGGCCGACGATCCGCCGCTGCCCGGCAATCCGCCGCCGGACGATCCGCGTCCGGACCCCCGTCATTCGCCCGGCGACCCGGGCGGACCCGATGTCACCCCGCCTGCGCCCAATCCGCGTGCGCCGGGCACCATCGACCTGGCCTGATCCGCCGGGAATCATTTCGCTCGAGCAAAGGAGGCTTGTATGCGTTCCATTCTGCTGTGGCTGTTGGGCGTGCCCATTCCCATCATCATCCTGCTGGCGCTGTTCTGGCATTGAAGGACGGCTTGAATCCGCGCCGGCAACCGCCGCGCGCGAACTGAACAAGGAACCACCATGGAAAATGCAATATCGGGCGGCCGCGCCCTGGACGGCGCGCCAGCGGTGCGCGAATCGGCGGTCTCGGCCGTTTCCTGGGCGGCGGTGTTCGCCGGCGCGGTGATCGCCGCCGCCTTGTCGCTGGCATTGTTTGCCGGCGGTTCCGGGCTGGGCCTGCTGTCGGTTTCCCCTTGGAGCGGGGAAGGCCTGTCGGCTCCGGCCGCCGGCATCGGCATCGTTGCCTGGATGCTGTTCACACAGATCGTGGCCTATGGCATCGGTGGCTATGTCGCCGGTCGCCTGCGCACCAAGTGGGTGGACGCGCATCTTGACGAGGTCTATTTCCGCGATACCGCGCACGGGTTCCTGGTGTGGGCATTGAGCGCCGTGGTCAGCGCGGCATTGCTTGGGTCCGCGCTCGCGACGCTGGCCTCCGGCGCGGCCAAGGCTGGCGCTTCGGTGGCGGCGGGAGCGGGCGCGGCCGTGACCGCCACCGCGGCCGCTGGCGCGGGGGCGGGCGGCGGCATGGATCAGGCCGGCGACTATTTCAGCGATGTGCTGCTGCGCTCGGAGCGGCCGGACGCCGCGGGCGACCGCGTTGCGGCCCGGGCCGAAGTCGGTCGGATCGTGGCGATGAGCCTGGCGCGCGGCGAGATGGCGCCGGCGGATCGGGATTATGTGGCCAAGGTGGTCGCGGCCCAGGCGGGCATTGATCCGGCCGCGGCGCAACAGCGGGTCGACCAGACCCTGCAGAGCGCCCGACAGGCGGTTGATGACGCCAAGCGCAAGGCGCGCGAGGCCGCCGATCAGGCGCGCAAGGCGGCGGCGACGGTGGCGCTGTGGGGCTTCGCATCCATGTTGATCGGCGCGTTCGTGGCCAGCCTGTGCGCCACCTGGGGCGGCCGGCGCCGTGATCTGCCGTTCAAGGTGTAGCGCAGGCGTGTCGCGCCGGGGTTTGCCGCAAGGGCGGGCGTTGCTGGAACAACCCGTCGCGCCAAGGCCCCGCGGCCGGCAGCTCCGGCGCGATGCGATGATGGATACCGCATTCGGGGGAGGGCAGACGACACCCCCAGGCGTTCGCGCCGCACGTACGAGGGCGGGCGGCGCAGGGGGATCGATGCGCGATCGTGGCGTATTCCAAGCCGTGGGTGAGGGCGGTGCGTGACAGTAGGGGGCGGTGTTTTAAGCCGGCGCCTTTAAACCGATACGGTGCCCACGTCGATGCAGCCCCAAGCCGCCGCTGCCGCCCAGTCCATGGAAAATCGCCATCGGTAGGTATTTTTTTCCGCGTATTTTTCCGCGTATTTTTCCGCTTTGGGGCCGCCTCGCACAATCCACGAGGGGCGCTGCAC
This sequence comes from Achromobacter ruhlandii, assembly GCF_902859695.1. GTDB lineage: Bacteria > Pseudomonadota > Gammaproteobacteria > Burkholderiales > Burkholderiaceae_B > Achromobacter > Achromobacter ruhlandii. Next base: position 20,296 of record NZ_CADIJL010000012.1, on the reverse strand, counting down.
GCCGCCCCGCCTTTTGCACCCACCCGGCGCCAGGGGCGACCCACCAGAAATAACGCGGGTCGGGCGGCCTAAATGAAAAAGGCCTTCACGCAAAGTGAAGGCCTTTTGAATTCCTTGGTGGCGCATCCCTGATTCGAACAGGGGACCTGCGGATTATGATTCCGTCGCTCTAACCGGCTGAGCTAATGCGCCATCCTTATCGCCGCTCAATTCAAAGAGAGTCAAGCAACGAAGAACGAAATTCTAGCATGGAATTTTCGGCCGATGCAACTGTCCCAGGCAGCTTTTTTTGCTGGCCGCCTCAATCGTCCCGCGCCAGGCGGATGCCGGAGAACTGCCAGCGGGCCTCGGGCGGAAAGAAGTTGCGGTAGCTGGGGCGGATGTGGCCGCGCGGCGTGGCGCAGGAGCCGCCGCGCAGCACGTATTGGTTGCACATGAATTTGCCGTTGTATTCACCCACGGCGCCGGCATCGGGGGTAAAGCCGGGATAGGCGTCATAGGCGCTGGCGGTCCATTCCCAGGCATCGCCGTACAACTGCGCGGGCCCGCTGGCGCCGAGCCGGGCTGGCGCGGGCCGGGGATCGAGATGGCCGTTTTCCAGCAGGTTGGCGCGGCTCGAGCGGGCGCCGTCGGGCAATTGCCGGGCGGCGTGCTCCCATTCCGCCTCGCGGGGCAGGCGCACCCGGGCCCAGCGCGCATAGGCGTCGGCCTCGTAATAGCTGATATGGGTGACGGGCGCCTGCAACTCCAGCTCCTGCATGCCGCGCAGCGTGAAGACGCGCCAGTCGTCGCGCTGGCCCTCCCAGTAAAGCGGCGCGCGCCAGCCTTCGGCACAGACCCGTTCCCAGCCCAGCGACAGCCACAGTTCCGGCCGCTTGTAGCCGCCGTCGCGGATGAACGCCAGGTACTCGTGCTGCGTCACCAGGCGATCAGCCAGGTGAAACGGCCGCAGCAACACCTCGTGCGCCGGCCCTTCGTTGTCGAAGGCGAAATCGCGGCCATCATGGCCGATGCGGACCACGCCGCCGGCGTAGCGCGTCCAGCCGGCCGGCGTGCCCGGCGGCAGGGCCGGCGAGCCCGAAGCCACATAGGCAGGCCGCAATGGATTGGCGTATAGCAGGTGCTTGAGATCCGTCAGGATCAGTTCCTGGTGCTGTTGCTCGTGGTTCAAGCCGAGTTCCAGCAGCGCGTCAAAGGCGGGGTCGTTGCCGCCCAGCCGCGAGATCAGCGTGTGCATCGCCTGGTCCACGTGCTGGCGGTAGCGCATCACGTCCGCCAGCGGCGGTCGGGTCAGCAGGCCGCGTTGCGGCCGCGGATGCTTGGCGCCGACGGCGTTGTAGTACGAATTGAACAGCATCCGATACTGCGGATGGAACACCGGCACGGGCGGCGGGAAATGGGTCAGCAGGAAGGTCTCGAAGAACCAGGTGGTGTGTGCCAGGTGCCATTTGACCGGGCTGCAGTCCGGCATGGACTGCGCCTGGCAGTCCTCCGGACTCAAAGGCGCCGCCAGCGCCATGGTGGTGGCGCGTACGGCGTCGTAGCGGTCGTGCTGGCCGGCCTGTCCGGCCGCGTAGGGGCCGTTGGCGGGATGGGTCAGCAGGCAGGCAGGTTCCATGGCGATCCTCCGGGGGCGGGTTGAGGGGGCCGCGTCAGGCGCGGGCGCTGAATACCGAAAACCAGCCGCGCGTGTCCGACCAGTGCTCGATGCCGTCGAAGCCCGCCCGCCGCAGCAGATCAGTGAAGGCCGGCGGCGTGAACTTGTACGAGTTTTCCGTGTGGATCCGTTCGCCGGCGGCGAAGTGGCGCGCATCGCCAGGCCAGGTGACGGTGACCGGATGGCGCGCCTGCAGGTGCATTTCGATGCGTGACCGTTCGCTGTTGAACAGCGCGACATGGGACCAGTCGCCCACGTCGAAGTCGCTGCCCAGCACACCGTTGACGTGGCGCAGCAGGTTGAGGTTGAAGGCGGCCGTCAGATGCAGGGCATCGTCGTAGGCCGGTTCCAGGACCTGCCGGGGCTTGACCCGGTCGACGCCCACCAGCAGCCCGCCGCCCGCGCATTGGCGCCGGATGCGTCGCAGCATCGCCAGGGCGGCGTCCGGATCCAGGTTGCCGATGCTGGAGCCGGGGTAGAAGAACAGGCGCTGCTCGGGCGCGATGTCGGCGGGCAGCGCCAGCGCCTGGGAAAAGTCCAGGCCGATCGGGGTGATGCGCAGGTCGGGATACGACAGGCGCAGCCGGCGCACCGCCGATTCCAGGTAGTCGGCGGAGATGTCGATGGGCACGTAGTGGCGCGGCCGCAGGCTGGCGAACAGCCGTTCGGCCTTGGCACAGTCGCCCGCGCCCAGGTCGATCATGGTCTGCACCGGCCCGATGTGGCGGGCAATGTCCTGACCGTGGCGTTCGAAGATCTCGGCCTCGCAGCGCGTCGGGTAATACTCGGGTAATTGGGTGATGGCGGTAAAGAGCGACGAGCCGAGCGCGTCGTACAGGAACTTCGGATCGATATGGGCGGGGTCGTCCAGCAACCCGTCGCGCAATTCGTGCTGCTCGGCGCTGTGGGGCTGGGGGGAGGGCGCGAGGAAGTGCGGGTCGGCGCCAGCGAGCAGTGCGGAGGGGGAGACCATGCGTTCAGTTCCTTTTTGAGGCTGATGAAGCGCATTGCAAAGGCTTATTGTGGCCGCCAGAGGGGTTCTGGTGTCAAGTCTAAGCGCCTGAAATGCAATGGACTTTTACTAAATCAACGTGACCGGAGGAGGGGCGGGTCCACGGGCGTGGGCCGCCGGGCCGGGATGCTCAGCAAGTTCCGCGCCGCTGAAATATCGGTTAACGGCTGGTTGCGAAAGCTCGGGGCGCGCCGCGCCGGGAATGGCCACAATGGGACACGGTCTGGCGCCATGCGCCCGGCCCCCGCCGGGCACGGCGTCGCGTCGTGCCCGACAGGCCCCATACACCACAAGCAATAAGGAGCGACCATGAATCGAAAGCACCAACGCGCTGAAATGGCCCTGCATCGCGAACGCGTGAGCGATAGCTTCCAAGAGCTGCTGGCCGGAACGGAAGACCTGCTGCGTTCGACGGCTTCATATACGGGCTCCGAGATCGAGGCGGCGCGCGCGCGCCTGAAGCAGCAACTGGCCGATGCGCGCGAATCCGCGGGTGACTGGGAAGGCGCGGCGCGGGAACGGGCTCGCCGTGCCAAGGCCTACGCCGATGAATATGTCCATGAACACGCGTGGAAGTCGGTTGGCGTGGCCACGTTGGTGGGGGTATTGCTGGGCTGCTGCCTGCTGGCCAATCGGCGCTGAGCCGGTCTGCCATGAGGCCGCCATCGGCCCCGTCCCGCGACGACCGCGCGGCGGCGTGGACCGCGTCCGCGGCGTGGCGGCGCGGGTGGCGGGCGGTAGCGCTGGCCTGCTGCGCCGCCATGCTGGCCGCTTGCGCCAGCGTGCCCGATGCGCAGGAACGGGCCGCCCGCAAAGCGCAGGCCGGCCTGTCGGCCGACGCGGCCCGGGACAGCTACCGCCGCGGCCACGACATCGCGGCGGATCCCCGCAACAACCGGGAGGATTTCCTTGCCCGCCACCTGGCGGTGGAAGAAGCCGTCAGCGGCGCGCCGCTCATGGCGGGCAATCGCGTGCGCCTGCTGGCCGACGGCCCGGGCACCTACCAGGCCATGCTGCGTTCCATCGCGCAGGCGCGGCGCTACGTCCACATGGAAACCTACATCTTCGACGATGACGAAGCGGGGCGGCGCTTTGCCGAAGCCCTGATCGCCGCGCGCAACCGCGGCGCCGACGTTGCGTTGATGGTGGACGCGGTGGGCACCATCAAGACGCCCGATGCGCTGTTCCAGCGACTGCGCGACGCGGGTGTGCAGGTCGCGGTCTTCAATCCTGTCAGCCCGGTCAACGGCAGCCGCGCCGGCTGGTCGCCCAACCAGCGCAACCACCGCAAGATCCTGGTGGTGGATGGCAAGGTCGGCTACCTGGGAGGCATCAACGTCAGCGCCGTGTACGCCTCATCGCCGGCCGGCGGCAGCGGCGGCTCGGGCGGCGGCGTCGGTAGCGGGGCGGATGGCGCGGATGGCGCGCGCGCCGATGCCGATGGCGCGCCCTGGCGCGACACGCACCTGCGTATCGAAGGGCCGGCGGTGGCGCAGCTGGAGGCGGTGATCCAGGACGGCTGGCAATCCCAGGCCAAGGAGCCGCTGCGGGGCGGCGGCCAAGTCATCGCGCCGGCCGCCGCCGGGCCGACCCGCGTGCGGATCCTGGCCAACCAGCCCGATCGCAGCGACGGCTATACCGTCTACCTGACGCTGATGTCCGCCTTTGAAAGCGCACAGCGCTCGATCCACATCACCATGGCGTACTTCGTGCCGGATCCGGCCTTTGTCGATGTCCTGGCGGGCGCCGCGCAGCGCGGCGTGGACGTGGTGCTGGTGCTGCCCGGCTTCAGCGATTCCTCGCTGGTGTTCAACGCCGGGCGCTCCCATTACACGCGATTGCTGCAGGCCGGCGTGAAGCTGTACGAGCGGCGCGACGCGCTGCTGCATGCCAAGACGGCGGTGGTCGACGGGGTCTGGTCCACCGTGGGTTCTAGCAACATGGATTGGCGCAGCTTCGCGCTGAACTACGAGGTCAACGCGGTGGTGCTGGGGCCGGAGTTCGCGGCCGAGATGGAGGCATTGTTTCAGCGCGACGTGGCCGAGTCGGTGCGCATCACGCCCGAGGCCTGGCGGGCCCGGGGCGTGGATGACCGATTCATGGAGTTCTTCTCGCGCATGTTCGAGCGCTGGCTGTAGGCCGGATTGCCGCCCGCGGACGAGCGCCAGGACGGCCTGCGCCGCCGCCGGCCGTCAGGCCGGCGTGCCCTGGGGCGGATGCGTCATGACGTATTCCTGCGCCAGGGCGGTGCTGATGTCGTGCGTGGGCTGGAACGAATCGGCGCGCGCCATCGACCAGCCGGCGCGAAACACCTGGTGGCGGAACTCGCCGCGCAGCAGCTCGCCGGGGGCCAGCTCGGGAAACAGCGCCGACAGCAGCCGGATCTCGCTCGATGAAATGCGGCGCGCGATGTGATGCGGGCGCAACTGGCTCGGATGGGTCAGGCCCGCGGCCGCCAGCAGTTCGGCCAGCGCGTGCAGCGTGTTCTTGTGGAAATTGGCCACGCGCTCGGCCTTGTCCGGCACCACCAGGGCGCGCTGGCGCAACGGATCCTGGGTGGTGACGCCGGTGGGGCACTTGCCCGTGTGGCAGGCCTGGGCCTGGATGCAGCCGATGGCGAACATGAAGCCGCGCGCGGCGTTGCACCAGTCCGCGCCCATGGCCATGACGCGGGCCATGTCGAACGCGGTGATGATCTTGCCCGAGGCCCCCAGTTTGATGCGGTCGCGCAGGTTCACGCCGATCAACGTGTTGTGCACCAGGCGCAGCGCCTCGCGCAGCGGCGTGCCGACGTGGTCGACGAACTCGACCGGCGCGGCGCCGGTGCCGCCTTCGGCGCCGTCGACCACGATGAAATCGGGCGTGATGCCGGTTTCCAGCATGGCCTTGACGATGGCGAACCATTCCCACGGATGGCCGACGCAGAACTTGAAACCGACCGGCTTGCCGCCGGACAGCTCGCGCAGGCGTGCCACGAACTTCATCAGGCCAATGGGCGAGTCGAAGGCCGAGTGGCTGGCGGGTGAGTTGCAGTCCTGCCATGGCGCCACGCCGCGCGCCTCGGCGATCTCGGGCGTGACCTTGCCGGCTGGCAGGATGCCGCCGTGGCCCGGCTTGGCGCCCTGCGACAGCTTGATCTCGATCATCTTCACCTGTGGCGTACAGGCGTTCTTGACGAAGGCTTCCTCGGAGAAGGCGCCGTGCTCGTCGCGGCAGCCGAAGTAGCCCGAGCCGATGTTCCACACCAGGCTGCCGCCCGGCTGGCGATGGTAGCGGCTGATGCCGCCCTCGCCGGTGTCATGCGCGAAGTTGCCCTGGCGCGCACCTTCGTTCAGCGCCAGCACGGCGTTGGCCGACAGCGCGCCGAAGCTCATGGCCGAGACGTTGAAGGCCGACATCGAATACGGCTGGCTGCAGTCGGGCCCGCCGACCGCCACGCGGAAGTCGGTGTCGCCGATGTGGGTGGGCGACATGGAATGGTTGATCCATTCGTAGCGGTCGCCGTACACGTCTTCCTGGGTGCCGAAGGGGCGCTTGTCGATCTCGCGCTTGGCGCGCTGGTACACGATCGAGCGCTGCGCGCGCGAGAACGGCGAGGCCTGCGTGTCGTCTTCCAGGAAGTACTGGCGGATCTCGGGGCGGATGAATTCGAACAGGAAGCGCAGGTTGCCCAGCACCGGATAGTTGCGGCGGATGGCGTGGCGCGTCTGGATCAGGTCGTACACGCCCAGCAGGCCCAGCAGCACCAGCGGCACGGCGGCCCACAGCCACCAGTACGAGTCCGTGAACACCAGGATGGTGGTCGCGGCGGCGGCCACCAGGGTCAAGATAAAAGCCGTGAAGCGGCCGGCGATCCATTGCATGGTCCATCTCCGTATTGCGGAATGCAGCAACCATACACCAGGGCGGCTGTAAAACCGGTAAACGGGCGGGACGGCAGGGCGCGCTTTCCGGACCCGTCCGTTACCCCGGAAACGGCGCCAGTGCTGGCGCTGCGGGGCGCGGACGTAAAAAAGCCCCCTTTTCGGGGGCCGGTGCTGGAACAGTGTTTCTCAGCAGCTGGATGCCGACGGCGTCTTTTCCACCGCCAGGCCGAACAACGGACGCAGGCGCACGCCCAGGGCGCTGCCGGCGAAGGCCGCCGGCAGCCACAGCCAGGCATGCAGGCTGCCCGACAGGATGCCGCTGAAGTAGGCGCCGATGTTGCAGCCGAAGGCCAGGCGCGCGCCGTAGCCCAGCAGCAGGCCGCCGATGACCGCGCCGGCCAGCGAGCGGGCCGGCACCTTCCAGACCGGCGCGAACTTGCCGGCGGCGCTGGCCGCGGCCAGCGCGCCCAGCATCAGGCCGATGTCCATCACCGTGGTCACGTCCTGGCGCAGCGGCGCGCCCAGCGCGGCCTGCTTGCTCCAGTAAGCCCAGGTGGCCACGTCGCCGCCCATCGCGTCCAGCGCCTTGGCGCCCCACAGCGCGAACGCCGAGGTGATGCCCCAGGGCCGGCCGGCCAGCGCCAGTGTGGCGAAGTTCAGCGCCACCAGCGCCACGCCGCCCCAGATCAGCGGCCACGGACCCTGCAGCAGCGAGGCCGGGCGCGCGGTGCGCGAGGCGAACGAGATCACGTGGCCGTGGCGGCGTTTTTCCAGCACGGTGGCGATCCAGGCGATCAGCGCAAACACCGCCAGGTTGGCGACGATGGCGGGCGCCAGGCCCCAGGTCTTGATGAGCGAGGTCGGCGCCAGCGCGGGCAGGGTCGACCACCAGCCGAAGTGGGCGGTGGCGATGACCGAGCCGATGATGAAGAACAGCAGCGTGACCAGCATGCGGGTATTGCCGCCGCCCACCGCGAACAGCGTGCCCGAGGCGCAGCCGCCGCCCAGCTGCATGCCGATGCCGAACAGGAACGCGCCCAGCAGCACCGACACACCCGGGGGCGAGACCAGGCCGTTGACCGGCTGGCCGAACAGCGAGCCTTGCGCCAGGAACGGGAAGAACAGCAGCACGCCGATGGCCAGCATGAACATCTGCGCGCGCAGGCCGGCGCCGCGACGGTCCGACACGAACACGCGCCATGCCTGGGTGAAGCCGAACGACGCGTGGTACAGCGCCACGCCCAGCAGCGCGCCGACGATCCACAGCGCGCCCTGGCGCCAACTGACGGTCTGGTTCAGGTACAGGGCGCCGGCCAGCACCAGCAGCAGCGCGATCCAGAGCGGCTTGCGGTTGATCTGGATGGGCGGCAGCGCCGAGGGCAGGGGCAGGGTGGAGGCGTTGGTGCTCATGATCGGGGTCCGAGGCAATCGGTAGGGCCGGAATGCGGCGAAGGAAAAGCAAACGGGCGCGTCGCCGCACCCGTCATCGTGGCGTCCAGTCTAAAGGGTGCGGAACATTTCTCAAAACACAAATTCACGCTTTTTTAATAACCATAAGTTATATAAACGACATTATCCAGCCGTTATGTGATCGGGTTGGCGCTGATCCAGGCCACCAGCAGGCTCACCGTCAGGACCGACAGCACTGTCGACACCAGAATGGCGCGGGACGTCACGCGCGCGTCGCGTCCGTACATCTGCGCCAGCATGAAGGGGCCCGTGCCAATCGGTAGCGCGCTCATCAGCACCGCCGTCCAGGCCCACAGCGGCGGCATGGAGAACACCTGGAACGCCAGCAGCGCGGTCACGGCCGGTTGCAGCAGCAGCTTGCCGGCCACCAGCCGCAGCACGCCCGGTCCCGGGCTGGCGGTCTCGGTCTGCGCCAGGAACAGGCCGATGGTGACCAGCGCGCAGGGGCTGGCGGATGCGCCCAGCAGCGACACGTAGCGATCCAGTCCCTCGGGCAACGCCAGCCCGGTGCCGGCCCACGCCAGGCCCAGCACCGGCGCGGCCAGCAGCGGATTGCGCATCAGCGCGCGGCCGACCTTCACCAGCGTGGCGCCCAGGCCGGGCGCCTGCTGGCGGTCGAACTCAATCAGGGCGATGGCAAAGCCGAACAGCACGCTGGCCGTCATCAATGTGGTGAAGGCCGCCGGCGCCAGGCTTTCGGCGCCAAACAGCGCCAGGCACAGCGGGATGCCCATATAGCCGGCATTGGCGTAGGCCGCCGCCAGTCCTTCGATGCTGCGGTCGGTCAGCCCGCGCGGGCCGCGCTTGCGCGGCAGGAACGACAGCGCGAAGGTGACGGCGATGCCGCCGGCGAACGCGCCGACGAAGCCCCAGTGCGCCATGTGCGCCAGGTCCACCTGCGTCATGGCGCGGAACAGCAGCGCCGGCAGCGACAGGTAGACCACGTAGCGGTTCAGCGCGTCGGTGGCGGCCGGCCCCAGGATGCGCCAGCGCGCCGCCAGCCATCCGGTCAGGATCAGCGCGAAGACCGGCAGGGCGGCGGTGATGACGGCATTCATGGCGGCGGCAGAAATGGGCGCGAAAGGGCGCTCATTCTACTTGCCGCGCCGGCGCGGGCGTGCGCGCCGAACGGGTCACCAGCAGGATACCGAGCGCGGCCAGCGCCATGCCGGGCCAGGCCAGCGGCGGGATCGGCTCGTCCAGCACCAGCAGCGCGATGACGGCGGTCGATGGCGGCACCAGGAAGAACAGCGCCGACACGCGCGAGGCTTCGCCATGGCGCAGCATGGCCAGCAGCAACGTGATGGCGACCAGCGAATTGCCAATCACCAGGTACGCCAGCGATCCGAACAGCGGGCCGGTCCAGTCGATGCGCATCGGCTCCAGCCAGAAGGCCAGCGGCGCCGTGACCGCCAGGCCCACGGCGTATTGCACGGTGTTGGACGTGACGGGGTGGGTCTGCACGCCGAAGCGCTTTTCATACAGCGTGCCGCTGGTGATGCAGAGCAGCGCGGCCGCCGCGAACACCAGGCCGAGCGTCGAAGCCAGGTCGACCGAGGCCTTGGCGACGATGACCAGCGCTGCGCCCGACACGCCCAGTCCCAGCCCGGCCCAGCGCCGCGCGTCGACGCGTTCGTGCGCGATCACCGGCGCCAGCAGCCCGATCAGGATAGGCTGCAGCGACGTGATCAACGCCAGCCCGCCGGCGGACATGCCTTGCTTGAGCGACAGATAGGTGAAGCAGAAGTAGCCCGCCTGCAGCAGCAGGCCGACCATGGCCAGGTGGCCCCACGCCCGTGCGCCTTGCGGCAGCGGCGGCCGCAGCGCCAGCAGAAATGGCATCAGCAGCGCCACCACGCAGGCATAGCGCAATGCCAGAAAGGTCATGGGATCGGCATAGGCCAGCCCCACTTTCAGCACGACGAAGCCGCTGGACCACAGCAGCAGGAAAAGCGCGGGCGCGAATTTCAACCAGGCGGGCGTTGCGGCTTGCGGCATGATGGCGATCAGCTGCGGGAATGGGCCAGCCGCGATGGTACGCCTGTTTCGCCGACACGCCATCCCTGCGAAAATGTCGACAGAAGATTCACATTCAGCAGTGGCGCGAGGGAAAAAATGGCCAACCAACAAAAGCCGACGGTACGTATCACCCTGGGAACCTGGGATCGCCTGCGCGAGGACGCCTCGTCGGTCCGCTATGACGTTTTCGTGGTCGAGCAGAAGGTGCCGCCCGAAGTCGAGATGGACGACGACGACGCGGTCTCGGTGCATGCGGTGGCCTACGCCGCTGACGGCACGCCGCTGGGCACCGGCCGCCTGCTGCCCGACGGCCACATCGGCCGCATGGCCGTGCACAAGCGGGCGCGCGGCCTGGGCGTGGGCGGCCAGTTGCTAGACGCCCTGATCGGCCAGGGCCATGGCGATGGCCACCGCATGCTGGTGCTGCACGCGCAGACCCACGCCAAGGGCTTCTACGAGGCCCACGGGTTCCAGGTGGAAGGCGAGGAGTTCATGGAAGCCGGCATCGCGCACGTCGTCATGACGCGGGTGCTGGCCTAGGCGCGGCAAGCGATCGGACAGCCCTGGCGGCAGCGGTGTCGCGGCCAGCTTGTCGCAGTGGGCTTGTGGCAGCGGGCTTGTGGCAGCGGGCTGGCGAGGTGCGGCTGGCGTGGTGCACGCTGGGGTGGTGCACGTTGGCGCGGTGCAGATGGCTAGTCGCAACTGGCTAGTCGCAACTGGCGTGGCGCAACTGGCGTGGCGCAACTGGCGTGGCGCAACTGGCGTGGCGCAACTGGCGTGGCGGGCTCGTTGTTATGGCGGGCTTGTCGTCGTCAGGCAAATCGCCTGGTGCGGCGGCGGATGTCGATGCCGCCGCCGCCCGGTCTCATGATCGGAACCGGAAAAGAAAAAACCCCGGACGCTTTCGCGAACGGGGTTTTTCTTGGCGCATCACGACAGGTACCTCGTGATGTAATAATTGGTGCCCAGGAGAGGACTCGAACCTCCACACCTTGCGGCACATGGACCTGAACCATGCGCGTCTACCAATTCCGCCACCTGGGCGCTGATGTCTTACCTTCCGCGTCGCTTTCCAGTTTGCATTTGATCTTTCGACTTCTTGCTACCGGCTGCGTTTCGTTTCGTGTTCAACAGCAGAGGAACGAGATTATGCATACTTTTTTGGAAGTGTGCAAGTCATGCTGCATTTTTTTCACTTTTTTTTCGGTGCGGCCGGCTTCGCTATAGTGTCGCCCCATGTCACGCCCTCTTTGCCTGCGCTGTAAGCGCCCCGAATCCCATTGCCTGTGCGCCCTGATCCCGGCGCTGAGTCCGCGAACCCGCGTGGTGGTGTTGCAGCATCCGAGCGAGGCGCGCCATGCGCTGAACACAGCGCGGCTGGCGGTGCTGGGGCTGGATGGGGCGCGGCGCCTGGTGGGGGAATACTTTCAGCATGAGCAGTGGGCCGAACCCGGCTATGCGCCCCGCGTGTTGTTTCCCGGCGAGGGCGCGGAGGTATTGGTGCCCGGGTGCGCCGCCGCGGCGGGCGCGCCGGTGCAATTGATCGTGCCCGACGGCACCTGGACCCATGCGCGCAAGCTGCTGCACATCAATCCGCAACTGGCCGCGTTGCCGCGCGTGATGCTGCCGCCCGGCCTGGCGACGCGCTACCGGGTGCGGCACGCGGACATCCCGGGCGCGCTGTCCACCATCGAGGCGGTGACGCATGCGCTCAATGCGCTGGAGGCGCCCCGCGATTTCGATGAACTGCTGCGGCCGTTCGAGGCCTTGATCGATGGCCAGATCGCGGGGATGGGCGCGGACCTGTATGCGCGCCACCATTTGAACCGCAAGGTGCCGTGGCGCTGAAAGAAGGTCTTGGCGTGGGCGGCGGGGAAGGGGCGGGACTGCCGCGCAAAGCGCAAGTCGCAAAGCAAAAACCCCGAAAATCTCGCGATTTTCGGGGTTTTCAACTTTTTGCCAACGCTGCCTGTTTATATTGCGACGTGATGTCATCGCAAGCCAAACAGCCTTGGCTGAAATTCCGTGGTGCCCAGGAGAGGACTCGAACCTCCACACCTTGCGGCACATGGACCTGAACCATGCGCGTCTACCAATTCCGCCACCTGGGCACTGAGACATTGCAGCCAGAACTTTGTGATACGCTGCCACTTCGATTGCATGAGGTTTTTATTCCCATGTATTCAAAGCGCAATTGCAAAATCACTCTACAATCCGTCTGACCATTTCTGCTTCAGTGTTCAGCCTTGGGCGAACCACAGAAGCTGCGCATTATATACGGAAAAATTAGCTTTGGCAAAACGATCGAATAACGAATCGAACAACAACAGATCCACTCCGTTGCCGGAAGCGCCGCCAGACTTCGATCCTGATGTCCCGTCCCGTGAAGCCATCCTGAAAGCGCTGCGATCCGCGGGGGCGCCGTTGTCTCCGGTGGAGCTGGCCGAGCGCATGGGCGTGGAGCGTCCGGCGACGATGGTGGGATTCGAGCGCCGCCTGGGTGCGATGGAACGCGACGGCCAGCTGATGCCGAACCGCAAGGGCGTGCTGCTGCTGGCCACCAAGCTGGATTTCGTTGCCGGCAAGGTGCTGGGCCATCGCGATGGCTTCGGCTTCCTGTTGCGCGATGACGGCGGGCCGGACCTGTTCCTGTCGCCGCGCGAAATGCTCAAGGTGCTGCACGGCGACCGTGTGCTGGTCAAGCCGTCGGGCGAATACCGCGGCAAGCCGGAAGGCACCATTGTCGAGGTCATCGAGCGCCGCACCAACAAGCTGGTGGGCCGCTTCCTGCACGAGCACGGCCTTTCCATCGTGGTGCCGGAAGACCAGCGCATCAAGCACGACATCCTGATTCCTCCCAGCGACACCAACGGCGCCCAGCATGGGCAGGTGGTGTCGGTCGAGATCATGGAGCAGCCGACCCGCCACACGCAACCGCTGGGGCGCGTGGCCGAGGTGCTGGGCGAGATCGACGATCCCGGCATGGAAATCGAGATCGCGGTGCGCAAGTTCGATGTGCCCGTGGAATTCTCCGAGGCCGCGCGCAAGCAGGCCGCCCGCCTGCCGGACGTGGTCCGCAAGGGCGACCTGAAAGACCGCGTCGACCTGCGCGATGTGCCGCTGATCACCATCGACGGCGAAGACGCGCGCGATTTCGACGATGCCGTCTATTGTGAAGCGGTGGAACTGGGCACCGGCCAGCGCAAGCGGCCGGGCTGGCGCCTGTTGGTGGCCATTGCCGACGTCAGCCACTACGTGCGTCCCGGCGACGCGCTGGACGATGACGCGCTCGAGCGCGGCACCAGCGTGTATTTCCCGCGCCGCGTCATCCCGATGCTGCCCGAGTCACTGTCCAACGGCCTGTGCTCGCTGAATCCCGATGTCGATCGCCTGGTGCTGGTCTGCGACATGGTGATCCCGGCGTCGGGCGCCAAGGCCGGCACGGTCACGGCATACCAGTTCTACAACGCGGTGATGCACTCGCATGCCCGCACCACCTATACCAATATCTGGGCGGCGCTGCAGCAGCCCGGCGGCCCGGCGGCCCACGCCATGCGCGCCGTCATGCCGCAGGTGCAGAGCCTGTATGAACTGTTCCACCTGCTTTCGCAGAGCCGCAAGAAGCGCGGCGCGATCGATTTCGATACGGTCGAGACCAAGATCGTCTGCAATGAGCTGGGGCGCATCGAACAGATCGTGCCTTCGGTGCGCAACGATGCCCACAAGCTGATCGAAGAGTGCATGCTGGCCGCCAACACCTGCGCGGCCGACTTCATGACGCGCAGCAAGCATCCGGGCCTGTACCGCATCCACGAGGGCCCGACGCCCGAGCGCCTGCAGTCGCTGCGTGAATTCCTGCGCACCATGGGGCTGTCGCTGGGCGGGGGCGATACGCCCACGGCCAAGGACTACGGCGACTTCCTCGACTCCGTGCGCGGCCGTCCCGACTACCAACTGCTGCAGACCATGTGCCTGCGCTCGATGCAGCAGGCCATCTACAGCCCCGACAATCTGGGCCACTTCGGCCTGTCGTATCCCGGCTACAGCCACTTCACCTCGCCGATCCGGCGCTATCCCGACCTGCTCACGCACCGCGTCATCAAGGCCCTGCTGGCCGGCCAGCGCTACGTGCCGAGCCTGGACGACCAGCCGGTCGTCATCGGCCGCACCCAGCGCGAGCACGAGCACGCCATCTGGGAAAAGCTGGGCCTGGTGCTGTCGGCCAGCGAACGCCGCGCCGACGAGGCCTCGCGCGACGTCGAGGCCTGGCTCAAGTGCTGGTTCGTCAAGGAGCGCGTGGGCGAGGACTTCAGCGGCACCGTTACCGGCGTGGCCAGCTTCGGCATCTTCGTCACGCTGGATACGCTGCACGTCGAAGGGCTGGTGCACGTGTCCGAGCTGGGCGGCGAATACTTCCAGTTCAACGACGCGCTGCACGAGCTGCGCGGCGAACGCACCGGCATGCGCTACCGCCTGACCGACAAGGTCCAGGTGCAGGTGTCGCGGGTCGACCTGGAAGCCCGTCGCATCGAGTTCCGCCTGGTGCAAGGCACCAGCTTCGATGCCTTGCGCAAGGCGGCCGCGCGTGGTCCCGATGAAGGTCCGCGCCGCGTGAAGAAGGCGGCGGCGCCCAAGCCGGCCGCGCTCAAGGGCCAGACCGCCAAGGAGCGGCGCGCCGAGGCCAAGAAGGCCGGCAAGCCGTCCAATACCCCGCAACGCGCCGCGCCGGCCAAGAAAGCCACGCGCAAGCGCCACTGATGCGGCGCGGCGTTCCGCCCGGGAGGGCGGGCGCCGCGGCACCCCGCCGCCGGGCCCGCGATTCGCCGGCACGCTGTTTTGGGGGCGCAACTTCGGTCGGGCAAAGGCGGGTGACGGCGCCATAAGGGGTAACATTGCGCCTATGGCCGGCCTGTCCGGCGGCCCGTTCCGCTCTGGGACGGGCATTCGTTTCTCTAAAGGTATTTGCATTTATGGCGTCGACCCAAGTCCTTGCCGGGTTTCACGCGGTTGTCGCGCGGCTGCGCCACGCGCCCGAGTCGATCAAGGAAATCTACGTAGAAGCGTCGCGCCGCGACAAGCGCATGCAGACGTTCATCGAGCAGGCCGAGAAGGCCGGCTGCCGCCTGCACCCGGTCGCCATGGAGCGCCTGGATGGCCTGGCGCGCGGCACCCGCCACCAGGGCGTGGTGGCGCTGGCTGACGAGCGCCAGCTGGCGGTGGACGTGGATGAGGTGCTCGACGTGATCGAGGGGCCGCCGCTGCTGCTGATCCTGGATGGCGTGACCGATCCGCACAATCTGGGCGCCTGCCTGCGGACGGCGGACGCCGCCGGCGTGCACGCAGTGATCGCGCCGCGCGACCGCGCGGTGGGGTTGAACAGCACCGTGCAGCGCGTGGCCTGCGGCGCGGCCGATACCGTGCCGTACCTGATGGTCACCAACCTTGCGCGCACCATGCGCGGCCTGAAGGATCGCGGCGTGTGGCTGGTCGGCACCGACGACCAGGCCACGACAAGCATGCACCAGGTCGATGCGCGCCAGCCGATGGCCTGGGTCATGGGCGCCGAGGGCGAGGGCATGCGCCGCCTGACGCGCGAGACCTGCGACCAACTGGTCAACATTCCCATGCTGGGCTCGGTCGAAAGCCTGAACGTCAGCGTGGCCAGCGCGGTGTGCCTGTACGAGACCGTGCGTCAGCGGCAGGCCTGAGCCGGCCGCGCCCTTCTTTTCGTAGTTCCCTTCTTTCCGCGTAGCCCATCATGCACCAGAACGGCTTTACCACCACGATCCTCCATTCCGACCGCCAGCAATCCGTCGAGCACGGAGCGGTGCACAAGCCGATGCACCCTTCGTCGGAGTTTGCATACGCCGATGCGCGCGAGCTGGCCGCGGTGTTCCAGGGCAAGCCCGGCTTCACCTATGCCCGCCAGGGCACGCCGACCACCACGGCGCTGGAAGCCAAGATCAACCACATGGAAGCCGGCAAGGGCACGGTGAGTTTCGCCACCGGCATGGCCGCGCTGGCCGCCATTTTCACCACGCTGCTGCGCCGGGGCGACCATCTGGTGTCGAGCCAGTACGTGTTCGGCAACACCAACAGCCTGCTGGGCACGCTGCTGGAACTGGGCGTGGAAATCACGTTCGTGGATGCCACCGATTCGGCGCAGGTGCGCGCGGCGATCCAGCCCAACACCCGCATGGTGTTCACCGAGACCATCGCCAATCCCGGCACCCAGGTTGCCGACCTGGCGGTGATCGGCGAGATCTGCCGCGAAAAGGGGCTGGTCTATGTGGTGGACAACACGCTGACCTCGCCGTGGATGTTCCGGCCGTCGACGGTCGGCGCGTCGCTGGTGATGAACTCGCTGTCGAAGTACATCGGCGGCCATGGCAACGCGCTGGGCGGCGCGGTCACCGACACCGGCCTGTACGACTGGGCCGATTATTCGAACATCTACGACGCCTATCGCAAGGGCCCGTCCACCGGCTGGGGCCTGACCCAGATCAAGAAGAAAGGCCTGCGCGACATGGGTGGCACGCTGGCGGCCGAGCCCGCGCACCGCATTGCGGTGGGCGCCGAGACGCTGGCCCTGCGCATGGCCAAGCATTGTTCCAACGCGTTGGCGCTGGCGCGCTTCCTGGAAGAGCATCGCGGCGTGGCCAAGGTGCATTATCCGGGCCTGGCCAGCCACCCGCAGCATGCGCGCGCCGCGGCACTGTTCGGTTCGCGCTTCGGCGGCCTGCTGGGCGTGGAGCTGGCCGACGGCGTCGACTGCTTCGATTTCCTGAACCGCCTGCGCATCGTGTTGATGGCCACGCACCTGGGCGACACGCGCAGCCTGGCGCTGCCCGCCGCGCACACCATCTACTACGAGATGGGCGCCGAGCGTCGTAAGCAGATGGGCATCGCCGACAGTCTGATCCGGGTGTCGGTGGGCATCGAAGACGAGACTGATCTGCTATTTGACTTCGATCAGGCGCTCAACGGCTGCCTGCAGGGATAATCTGGCGGGGCTCGGCGCGGTGACGCGCCGGCCGTTACCTGCGCAGGAACCCATGCTTATACAGATCGCCGAAGTATTCACCCCCGACGAGGCGGCCGCCATCCGCCAGCGTCTCGATGCCGCCGATTGGGTGGATGGCAAGGTTACCGCGGGCTTCCAGTCCGCCTCGGTCAAGCACAACCGCCAGTTGTCCGAGCAGCATCCGCTGGCGCAGGAACTCGGCAACCTGATCCTGCAGCGCCTGTCCGGCAACAACCTGTTCATGTCGGCGGCGCTGCCGCGCAAGATCTTTCCGCCGCTGTTCAACCGCTACGAGGGTGGCGAGGCCTTCGGTTATCACGTCGACAACGCCGTGCGCGGCATCGTCGGCACCGCCGAGCGCGTGCGCACGGACCTGTCGGCCACGCTGTTCTTCTCCGAGCCTGATTCCTACGACGGCGGCGAGCTGGTCATCGACGACACCTACGGGCCGCGCACCGTGAAGCTGCCGGCCGGGCACATGGTGCTGTATCCCGGCACCAGCCTGCACAAGGTCAATCCGGTCACGCGCGGCGCCCGTGTCAGCGCGTTCTTCTGGATGCAGAGCCTGGTGCGCGAAGACAGCCAGCGTGCGCTGTTGCTCGACATGGATGTGGCCATCCAGCGTTTGAACCAGGATGCCGCGGGCCACCCTTCGATCGTCCAGCTCACCGGCATCTATCACAATTTGCTGCGGCGCTGGGCCGATGTGTGAAGGCCGTGCCGAGGGGCCGTGCGCCGGTGTCGCGCAAACCCCGAAATGCGCGTTTATGTTTATTGCGGAAAGGCCTAAAAGCTAGTATTGGTGCGGCTTGACGTGAGGTTTTCGCTTGACAGCCGCTCTACGCCAAGGCCTAATACATGTCTGCGTCGCTGACGGTTCAGGGGTCTTGAAACCCTTGAAACCTAGGCGGCGCAGCAGTTTAAAAGTTGTGCTTTGCAGCGCAAGAAAAAGTTTATCCACTAGTCTGTTCGTCGTTTGTCGGGTCTACGCGCCTAGTCGTGATGTCCAGCATGACAGCCATGATGAACTGCACTCCCGGCAGACTCCATACCTTGTGAGGGGTACACCTGCATGAACAAAACCGAACTCATCGATCACATTGCCAGCAAGGCCGATATCTCCAAGGCTGCCGCCGGTCGTTCGCTTGACGCCCTGATTGGCGCCGTCAAGACCACCCTGAAGAAGGGCGGTACGGTCACCCTGGTGGGCTTCGGCACGTTTGCCGTGTCGGCCCGCGCCGCTCGCACCGGCCGCAATCCGCGCACGGGCGAAACCATCAAGATCAAGAAGGCCAAGGTGCCGAAGTTCCGTCCGGGCAAGGCCCTGAAGGACGCCGTCAACTAATTGACGGATCGGCGGATCGAGCGGGCACGGCACCCGTTGATTTGCCGACAGGTACGCGGTCCGGTATACTCCGGCCCGCGTATTGCTTTTGAGTACCCCGGCTAGCGTTTTCCGCAGTTCGTTTGCGGCGAAACCATCATCAGGACGGGTGCTTAGCTCAGTTGGTAGAGCGGCGCCCTTACAAGGCGTAGGTCACAGGTTCGACCCCTGTAGCACCCACCATCAGCAAGCCGAAACAGAAACCCGCACACGGTAACGTGGCGGGTTTTTTGTTTGCGCGCTTGGGATGCGCGTTTCGGGTTCGTGTTTCGGTTCAGGGCTGCGATCGCATGCTTCGGGTACGGGCATGGAGCACGCGCACGGGCTGCATGCATGGGGCGCGTGCGCGACCCAGAGCGCATTCATGGGTAAAGCGCTTCAGGCGTGCGCTCGGGGTGTGTGCGCGGCATTTCGGCGCTTGCCTGCGTCCCTCGCAGGGATTGCCTGCCCGCCAGCGCCCGTTGCGGGGGCGGGTTGTGCGAGCGGGATGCGCGGGCGGGATGCACGAGCGGGATGCACGAGCGGGATGCACGAGCGGGATGCACGAGCGGGATGCGCAGGCGGGATGCGCAGGCGGGATGCGCAGGCGGGATGCGCAGGCGGGATGCGCGGGCGGGATGCGCAGGCGGGATGCGCGGGCGGAATGCGCGGGCGGAATGCACGGGCGGAATCCGCGGGCGGAATCCGCGGGCGACGCCGCGCGTGCCGCCTGCACGTCGCGCCTGCACGGCCCCGCTGGCGCAATCGACGTTTGCACTGCCGCCGTTTGCGCCAGCGCAGGGTTGGCGCCGCATCGGGGTGTTACGCTATTGCAGACGAAATATGACGTGCGAATCATTCGCATTTAAGCTATGATCTTTGGCTTGTACCGGTCAGCCAGCGTGCGCTCGTTGCGCGCGTTTTTTCCTGGCTGGCCAGATAAGTTAATGCACCCTGGCTGATTCATGCCTAGCTTTCAACGTGGTCTGAACTCTTCACCGCCGTCTTCCCTTGGTATACGCATAGGCGCAGGCCTGGCGGTCGTTGCGCTACATGCCGCAGTGGTTTATGCCATTTACCTGGCGCCCGAGAACCGCCCTGAACTGGAGGAACCCGAGGCCATCATGGTGAGCGTGGTGGATGCGCCCACGCCGCAGATCGCCAAAGCCGAGCCCACGCCGGAAGTGCCGCAGCCGGTGACGGAACCGCCGCCCGAGCCGCAACCCGAGATCGAGCCCGAAACCGAACCGGATCCCAAGGTGGAGCCGGAACCCGAGCCCGAACCCGAGCCGGTGGTCGAGAAGCCGCCGATGCCGGCCCCCAAGCCGAAGCCCAAACCCAAACCCAAGCCCCAGCCCAAGCAGGAAGTCAAACCCGAGCCCAAGCCCGAGACGCCGCCGGTGGAAACGCCGCCGGCCGGCGCCACGGAAGGCGCGCAGACCACCCAGGCCCCGCGCCAGGGTCCGCCGCCCGACCAGATCCTGCAGGAAACCCAGATCGAATACCTGGGCGCGCGACCCATGCCCAACTACCCGATGGCATCGCGCCGCATGCGGGAAGAGGGGCGGGTGGTGGTGCTGGTGGAAATCAATACCCAGGGGCTGGTCGAGCGGGCCACCATCGACGCGTCCTCGGGCTTTCCCAGGCTGGACGAGTCGGCACTGGCCGCCGCGCGCAAGGCCCGCATGAAACCTTATAGCCGCAATGGCGTGGCATATCCCGCCAAAGCAAAGATTCCGTTCGATTTCGTAATGAGGAACTGAGATGTCCAACGCAATGCACAGCGCCACCCTGGTGGCGCAGGCGGCCACCAGCCCGGCAGCGGCTCCGGCGGCCGCGGCACCCGCCGCTGCCGCGGCGCCCGCCGCCCAGCAAGCCGCGACCG